>JAXGNB010000021.1:0-8734 GCA_040768265.1 Anaerolineaceae bacterium | reverse complement strand
AATGTGAATATTAGTTGACATATAAGCAGAACGCCTTATAATAATTATATTCGGCACATAATTTTTAAAGCCGTGTAATGTAAAATCCTCCGATTCGTTGATTCCATCCTGGATAAACGAACGATACGGCAAAGAGAGCAATTTCTTTTGCCCGCCAGTGCGCAAAGGAGGTGAATTATCCCAACAGCGGATAATCCACTTTTGCGCGACTAGAGTGTACTGGTGAGAGGAGTTCCCTAAACAAAAAATTAACTGAAATCCAAACCTTGCGAGGTCATACTATAAAAAGGAGAAAATTATGTGGATTCTACGCATTAACACATCGAACTTAAGTTATGAGCTGGAAGAAGTACCCGAAAAGTACAAATTACTTTATGGACGGGCGTTAACCTCTCAAATGGTTTACGATGAAGTTCCACCACTCTGTCATCCTCTGGGACCTAACAACAAGTTGATTTTCTCTGCTGGTATGGTCACCGGTACAGTTTCACCAACCTCTGCCAGAATCTCTGTTGGTGGAAAATCACCACTAACCGGAGGTATTAAAGAAGCCAACGCGGGTACAGCCTGGGGACCGGATTTGGCAAAATTGCGCATTCGGGCATTAGTCCTTGAAGGTCAGCCATTGGATACAAAGACGTATGCAGGGGCTTTGATTAAATGGGATGGTGAAAAACCAGTCGTTGAATTCTTTGATGCGACTGAGTACACTGGAAAAGACGTTTACGATATCTATCCTAGTTTGTTTGAGAGGTGGGGACCCAAAGTTTCCATTGCCAGTATGGGCGTAGTAAGTGAGATGGGTTACAGCAACTCGGGTATTGTATTCAATGACATGCATAATCGACCCAGCCGCTATGCCGGACGCGGTGGCCTTGGTGCAGTTCTGGCATCCAAACGAATGAAATTCGTTATTCTGGATGCAATTGGTGCACCTGGAGTCGAAATGGTGGACAGAGCCCTCTTTGACGAAGGCCGTAAGAAGTTGATTGAT
Organism: Anaerolineaceae bacterium; assembly: GCA_040768265.1. GTDB lineage: Bacteria > Chloroflexota > Anaerolineae > Anaerolineales > Anaerolineaceae > Mesolinea. Next base: position 7,740 of record JAXGNB010000021.1, on the reverse strand, counting down.
GCCATCCGTAGCCACCCGATTTCCAAGCCAAAAGGCGGCTTAAATAGCTACGGCACTGCTGTTTTGGTCAATATTCTGAATGAAGCTGGCGGTTTACCGACCCGCAACTTCTCCGCAGGTCGTTTTGAAGGAGCTGCCAAAACATCTGGTGAAGCAATCTTTGAAACGAATAAAGAACGCATGGGCAAAGAAATCTACAATCACCCATGCTCGCCAGGCTGTATCATCCAGTGTTCTAACACTTATTACAATCCGGATGGTACCGAAGCCACATCTTGTATCGAATACGAATCCACTTGGTCTTTGGGAGCTAACCTGGGGATCGATAATCTGGATGACATCGCTATAATGAACCAGCTGTGCAATGGCTATGGTCTTGACACCATTGAAACTGGAGGATCACTGGGGGTAGCCATGGAAGCAGGTTTGCTCCAATTTGGCGATAGCAAGGGTGCCATCCAGTTAATTCACGAGATGGGCAAGGGCACGCCCCTTGGACGTACTTTAAGCGGCGGTGTTGGCACTACCGGAAAGATTTATGGGGTAAGGCGTGTTCCGGCTGTCAAAGGACAGGGCATGCCAGCTTATGAACCACGCGCTGTAAAAGGCATCGGTATTACCTACGCGACTTCACCCATGGGAGCTGATCACACAGCCGGATATACCATTTGCCCTGAAATTCTAGGTGTTAGCGGAAAATTAGATCCCCTGAGCCCAGAAGGCAAAGCAGCCTTGAGTCGTGCCTTCCAGGCCACAACCGCCTTCATTGACTCTAGCGGGCACTGCCTGTTTATTGCCTTCCCCATTCTGGATATTGCCAGTGGTTTTGAGGGCATGATCCAGGAATGTAATGGCATCCTGGGAACAAATTGGGATGCAGACGCGATCGTCGCCTATGGATCCCAGACCTTAAAGGTGGAAAGAGCTTTTAATGAAGCCGCTGGTCTTTCCAAGGAAGCCGACCGCATCCCTGAGTTCATGAAAACAGAACCGCTTTATCCCCACAACCAGGTCTTTGATATTCCGGATGCTGCACTTGACTCGGTATTTGAAGATCTTTAGGAAAACTGATCGTAAAAAATAATTACAATGGGATGACTTTTTCAGGAAATACCGAAAAAGTCATCCCATCATGGTAGTTGCTGGTACTGTTAGCTACTGGCGTTGAAGTTGTAAATGATAAGTGCTGATTTGATACAAATATGACAGATGTTACACCAAACATTAAAGGAGAGATTCTGATTCCTGATGATTTTTTAAAACGCAGGAATTTAGATCCACAGACACAATTCTGGCTTGATGAACGTGAAGGTGACCTCATTCTTTATCCAAGGTTACCTGATGCCCGCAAATTATATATTGAAGCGACAACAGCTTGTAACCTGAGCTGTCAGACCTGCATTCGAAACTCATGGGCAGACCCAAACGCTCACATGGATGATGCAACTTTTAATCGTATTCTTGAGAGCATTAAGAAACTCCCAGTACTGGAACGCGTGATTTTTACTAGTTTTGGAGAACCCATGGTTAATCCAAAACTTTTTTCGATGATAGAGGCTGTTCGCAACCTGGGTTTAGAAGTTACCCTTGGATCTAATGGAGTGCTGCTTACTGAGCTGGTCAGTCGTGAGTTAATTCGGTTGGGAGTTGATCAATTGGTAGTGTCCATTGATGGGGGAAAACCTACAACTTATGAAGGTATCAGAGGCACACAACTTTCGATCATCATAAGAAACCTTGAAACATTTAACCAGGTCAAAGCCGAATTAGGAGCTATTAAACCCACTTTGGCGGTGGAGTTTGTTGCCATGCGCAGTAACCTGGACGAGTTGAAGGAAGTTCTTCATTTGACTTCCGACTTGAACGCAACCCGTTTGGTTGTCTCGAATGTTTTGCCATATACCAAAGACCTGAATGAAGAAAAATTGTATGGTTATGGTCCAAAGGAACCTCTCATCACAGGTGTGTGGCCGATCAAATCTGATGCGTGGATTCGTTGGGGTGTGATTGAGACCCCAAGAATGTTTTGGGGGGCAGAAAGACGCTGCCGATTTGTACAGGAAAAATCGCTGGTGGTCAGATGGGATGGTAATGTATCGCCTTGCTATGCCTATTCTCACAGCTATCAATACTATGCAATTGACGGTGTATTAAAAAACGTTAAACAATACACATTGGGCAATGTCAACGAACAACTTTTGGATGAAATCTGGATGAGCGAAGAATATACCCGCTTTCGCAGCAATGTTCGCGCGTTTCACTTTCCATCCTGTCCGGATTGTGATCTTCGGGAAACATGTGACCTCCGCCAGGAGAACCAGGGTTGTTGGGGACCAAACCCCTCTTGCGCGGATTGTCTCTGGGCGCAGGATATAGTACGCTGCCCCTGAGGTAATTATGATTGTGAAAGTAAAGTTATTTGCAACCTTAAGGAAATATTACCCCGAAGTACCTTTGGGAGAGAGCTTTAATGTGACCTTGGATTCAGGATCAACTATTGCCCAACTCTATGAACATTTGAGAATCCCTGAGGAGCAAATAAAGATAACTCTGGTCAATGGCCTTTATTGCGAACGCACTCATGTGTTGTCGGATGAAGATGAGGTAGGAATCTTTTCACCTGTAGGTGGAGGATAAAAAATGAAAATTGAAGTTTGGTTATATGGCGAGTTATCTCAGTTTGCAGAGGGAAAAGCGAAAAAAGGTTTCGCCAGCCTTAGTCTTGAAGTGCGAGAAGGCACCACAATTGAAGGTTTACTGCAAACACTTGAAATGCCGACCGAGAAGAGAGGTATTACTTTTGTCAATGGCAACTTAAGCGCTTTGCCTGATTTACAACCCGATCTTGACCAGGTTCTTTTGGATGGTGACCGGATTTCATTTTTTGATCTTCGCAGCATGTGGCCATTTCAATATCGGCACGGAGCGGCGATGTCAGAGGGGCTAAAGGGGATCCTGGAAACCGATCCCGAATTGATCATGCACCATCAGCAAAAAGACGACAACAAATGACCTCCCCGAAAATTGTCTTGATATCTGCTTTGCGTGCATTATTGATGATCTGGCAAGTGCGAGTTGGTAGCGACAGAGCTTTATTTTGAATATTTAATGAGATTCAAAATTATTTAAATTTAGACCTTGTTCAATACGTTCAGAAAAAAATCTTACAAACCTTAATTTAATATTGGAATACAAAATCAATTTGCCTGAAAAGTAACATGTCCATTGAGCGCTTATTTCAATCTTTTGGACATAAACATCCTTTCTGAATCGGTCCGATGTTTATATCACCACGCTCTCTAATCGTTTGTGGGGACTTTTAGGCTTTCTTCATTCATAAATCAATCCACCTTCCATCTGCTCCACACGCAAGCAGTCGTAATGGTGAATCTGTCGTCATCGCGAACTTTTTAGAATGGAGCTAAAGCGTTTAATTAAAGAAACGCCGGCCGTGTAAACAGCCGGCCTTAAATCATGTACAAACAGGGAGCTACACCTTGCGCTGGCGCCACATCACGAAGCCGAGACCAATCCCGGCTGCCAGCACCACAGCGCCAACAATCCCAAGAATTGGGGACCTGCCGCTGGCGGCCGCCGCCTGCTCCCCGGGCGCGGCGGTGGCAACCTGGGCTCCAAAATCGATGGTGGCCTGCTCGCCGGCTTTCACTTCCAACGGGTAGTTGGTAATCGTGGTCGCATTGAATCCGTCCGGGATGGCTACGGTAATGTTGTAACTTCCTTCCGGGATGTTCTCAAAGCACAGCGGATCCACCTCATCCGGGTTTCCGGCAACCGTGGTGCCGGTCAGGGAAACCTGACCAAGACGGTCGTTGATGCTCACCACGCCGCCGTAAAGGTAAGTTTCGCCTTCCGTGCGCATACCAGTCCCGTCCAGATCGTTAAAGAGCACGATGCAGACCTTGGCAAAACCCGGTTCGGGGGTTGGTGTGGGTGTAATTAATTCCGGAGCAATGGTGGGCGAGGGCATGGCCGTTTGGGTCAATGCCGGGGCTGCTACCGTTCCAAGCAAAATCTTGGTTCCCGTGATCAGGCTGCAATCTTCGGTCAACCCATTCAGTCGGATGATTTCGTCAATGGAGACGTTGGTCAGCAAAAAAATACGGGTGCAGGTATCGCCTTCCTCCACGATGTAATAAATGCGTCCTTCGGCGTCCGGCGTGGGCGTCTGGTAAACGGCTTGCGCGCTGGCAGGCTGGGAATTGGCAGCGCTCCACAGCAGAACGCCGGAAACGAGCGCAAGGACCATGACGACAAAGGGAACGAGAAACTTTTTCAAACTGTTCATTTTCACCTCTCATTCGGTTATTACCATTATACCCAGATATCCGAAGAGATAAAAAACTGAGCGTTAGCTGTGTGCAATCCAAAGCTGGGCAGGATTGGGTAAAATACTACCAATGAGAACTTTGCGCGCGTGCCTTCTAAGCCTTTTTGCGGCGGCCTTGCTGCTGAGCGCCTGCCTGCCCCAACAGGCATCCCCAACGTCCACGCCTACTCCGTTTGCGACCCAATCCCCGCTGCCCAGCCCGACCATCGACTGGTTCCCGGATACCCCCACGCCCACACCCCGGGTTTACGAAGTTACCCCCAATCCGCTGGAAGGATTGGCACCCCCGCAATACGCACAGGTCTTGTATGAAGAAGACTTCAAGCGCGAGAAGCAGTGGGAAGAAAGCTCCGGAGCGGATGGTAATGTGACCTACGGCGGCGGCACGCTCTCACTGGCGCTTGCAGGCAAAAAGGCCGAAATCAGCAGCCTGAGCAAAATCACGCTGCCCGACACGTTCTATCTGGAGCTGACCCTGGAGTCGGCGCTCTGTGGGGCAAATGACAGCTTTGGGATACTTTTCTGGAGATTCAGCGAGCTGGGCACCTACCGCATGATCTACCGCTGCGACGGCCAGGCGCGCCTGGAACGCGCGATTTTTGACGGGGTCTCCGTCCTGCAAAATTGGACAGCGCTGCGGCGTTATCAACCCAACGCGCCCGCGTTAAACCGTCTGGGCATCTGGGCGGATCAGGGCACACTCTACTTTTTCGTGAACGATACCTTCCAATTCAGCGCGGAGGGGCGAAAAGGACTGAGCGGCGCATTAGGGGTCTTTGCGTCTGCCTCGGGGGAACAGGCAGCCACCTTTAATGTTACCGGGCTGCGCGTCACCCAGCCTTAAACCCCCCGTTTGCCCGGCTTGCAGGTATAATCAAGTCAAGCCTGCAGGGCTCAAGCAGTTCGGCGCGGCAAAACTGCGCGCGGACTGAATACTGGAATGAGGTTGGTTTTTGAGATGCATCAAGCGCTTACTGGCAGGACGTTATCGCTCTTTTCGGAGATTCCCCTATGCCTGAAACACTAAAAATCATTATTCCCATGGCAGGCTTGGGCAGCCGTCTGCGTCCGCTCACCTGGAGCAGGCCCAAACCGCTAATCGCGCTGGCAGGCAGCACAGTGTTGGACCATATGCTCGGTATGTTCAAGACGGTTCCGGATGCCGAGAATGTGGAGTATGTGTTTATTATGTCGCCGGGGCAGCGCGAGCTTATCCACGCCCATATGCAAAAATTCCATCCGCGCAAACAGGTCCACTACGTGGAGCAGCCCGAAAAGAAGGGCCAATCCGACGCGCTCTGGCATGCCCGCGAGTATCTGAAGGGTCCGCTGCTGGTAGTTTTTTCGGATACGCTGATTGAAAACTCCTTCGCGTTCCTCAGCAGCGAAAAGCTCGATTCCGTCGCCTGGGTGAAGGCAGTTCCTGACCCGCGCCGTTTTGGCGTGGCGGAAACCGGCGCGCTGGGGCTGGTGCGGCGCCTGATTGAAAAGCCAAACGACATGAACAACAATTTAGCGGTAGTCGGCTGCTATTACTTCAAGGAAGGCGAAACGCTGCTTGAGGCAGTTGAGGAACAGTTCCGTCGCAACATTTCGCTAAAAGGGGAATATTACCTGGCGGACGCGCTGAATATCTACCTTGAAAAAGGCTCCGTGATGCGCACCGAGCAGGTCAGCGTCTGGTTGGACGCAGGTACCTCCGAAGCGCTGTTGGATACCAACCGCTATTTGCTGGAACACGGCCGCGCGAACGTCCAACAGACCATCTATCAGGACGACTGCGTAGTGCTGCCGCCGGTTTTCATCCATCCCGACGCACGCCTAAGCACCTCAATCATAGGTCCCTTTGCTTCCATAGGCGCGGGAGCGGTCATCCAGAACAGCAGCATCCGTGATTCCATCCTCAGCCCCGGTGTGCATATCACCAACACTCACCTGGAAGGTTCCATTCTGGGGCACGATGTGGTCATCACGGGCATGATGGGTAAGTTTAACCTGGGAGATAATTCCTGGGTGAGCTGGTAATCAGGCAAAAAAAAGGAGAATTCATGACGAAATCCGTACTTGCCAGGCGGGTAGTTGAGCTCAAACCCTCGGGGATTCGCAAATTCTTTGACATCGCTGCCACTATGCAGGATGTCATCTCACTGGGCATTGGCGAACCCGACTTTACCACGCCGGCGCCGATTATCCGCGCCGGGATTGCCTCTTTGGAGCGCGGAGACACCCACTACACGTCCAACCACGGCATCCTGCCGCTGCGCGAGGCCGTCGCCAGGCACCTGAACAATTTATACGGCGTCACGTACAACCCAAATGAGGAAATTATCCTCACTGTAGGCGTATCCGAAGCGCTATACCTGACCTTCACAGCGCTGCTGGACCCTGGGGATGAGGTCATCATTCCCACACCCTGTTTTGTGTCCTATCAGGCGGAAGTGCAGCTGGCAGGCGGCGTGGCAGTGGAGATTCCAACCTACATGGCGGATAACTTTGAACCGCGTCCGGACCTGATTGAAAAAGCTATCACCCCGCGCACCAAGGCAATTTTCATCGGTTACCCCAATAACCCTACCGGCGCGGTGGCCACGCGCGAGACGCTCCTGAAGATTGCGCAATTGGCTGAAAAACATGACCTGATGGTCGTCTCGGATGAGATTTATGACCGTCTGGTTTACGAACAGGAGCATGTATGCTTTGCGGCGCTGCCGGGTATGTGGGCGCGCACCATCCTCTTGGGCGGATTCTCCAAAGCCTATGCCATGACAGGCTGGCGCATCGGTTACGTGGCGGCGCCCGCCGAAATCTCGGCAGGTCTGGTGCGCATCCACCAGTACTCGGTCATGTCCGCGCCGACCATCTCACAGTACGCCGCTTTGGAAGCGCTGCGCGTATGCGAGCCTTACGTGCAGGAAATGCGCGAGGAATACAACCGCCGACGCCAGTTGATCTGCAGCGGCCTGAACGCAATGGGGCTGAAAACGAGCAAACCGGGCGGAGCCTTCTACGTGTTCCCGGATGTTAGTTCCAGCGGGATGGACGACGAGGAGTTTGCCGAAAAGCTGCTCTATGAAGAGCACGTGGCCGTGGTACCCGGGCGTTCTTTCGGGGATTCCGGCATCGGGTTTGTGCGCTGTTCGTATGCCACGGAGTACCACTGCATTGAAATCGCGCTGGAACGCATGCAAGCCTTCCTGAAACGACACCGCGCGTGAGACTGGGAGCGCTGTGCTTGACGCGCTACTTTTATTGCGTTACATTAAAAGCAGGATCTTGAGGAAAGAATGACCCTTCTTCCGGAAGATATCAGAAAATTTTTTCGGGCACCCGGCGCGGCTCCGGTCTGCCCGTAATTTCTTTAAAGAACCGCGTGGAATTATAAAAAACCGATC
>JAXGNB010000020.1:0-3754 GCA_040768265.1 Anaerolineaceae bacterium | reverse complement strand
GAGGACGCAGACCATGCTTTTTTGTCGATATTTTAATTTTGTTTTTTCCCGGACTTTGATATCATCAGCCAAACAATAGGATACGTCATCCGGATTTTTAGGTCATTTAACCCTCAGGTCAGTTAACCTAAATTTCGATGTTGAATCATCGCCACCTTGGATCATGCCTGATTTATTTGTAGAATAAAAATGTAAACGTTTCGGGTCGCTGATCTCCTTGGACATCCATCAAATCGTAGGAGCGGCCGCATAACAAAGAACTTTGTTATGCCGGTCGCTTTTCGTTTTCTCTGGCGACCTTCTTATTGAAGTAAAGAGTAAATATCAAACCATTTGGAGCCTTTGATGCCAGATCCCATTCCGCCCAGAGATATCGATGCCGAACAGGCCTTGCTCGGTTCAATCATGATTGCACCTTATTTATTTGAGGATTTGGTCACCATCGTGAAAGCGGAATATTTTTATCGCAACTCACACGGCTGGATTTGGGATGCAATGAATCACCTGTTGGAATCTGAGCAACAGATCGATCATGTCACTTTGTGTAATGCTTTGAATACCAGCGGAAAACTAAAGGAAATTGGTGGGCCGGCATACATCATGGGCTTGCTCAATGCAACTCCGACTTCCATGCACGCCGAGTCTTACGCGAAGATCGTGCGTGAAAAAGCATTTAAGCGAAAAGCGTTGGAGGTCGCTACAAACCTTGCGCAAAATGCTATTCAAGATAAACCGCTTTCTGAAGCTCTGCAGCAAATGGAAGAATTCTTTGTCAGCTCATCCGCCTTGTCGGGAGTCACGGAGCGAATGGTCATGACCGCAGAGAAATTGTGTTTGTCGGAGATGGGTGAATTGACCTGGATTCTCAAAGACTGGATTATGGCCGGGGGGATCAACTTGATCGCCGGAATGCCGGCAGCCGGAAAGAGTTTTCTTGCTCTGGACCTGGCGATTGGCATGGCTTCTTCTGGACTGGCGTGGGATAACCAACCGGTAACCCAGGGCAAAGTGCTGTATCACTTCCTGGATGGCAGCTACCGGGGTATGCGCTCGCGGGTTCTCAAACTGTGCCATGCACGGGGCATTCAACCGCCTGCGAACCTGATTTTCGACTTTTCTCCGCTTAACCTGAAAGTCACTTCGGAAGTGCTGGCATTACGCCAGCGCATTCATCGATTGGATGCCTCTGTCGTCATTTTTGATGTCATGGCCAAGTTTATGCCTGGCGCTGATGAAAATTCAGTCGCAGAAATTTCCCCGATGATGAACACCCTGCGTGAAATTGCCAACCAGACCGGTACGACTTTCATTCTGATTCATCACCTCAATAAGGGTGGAAACCCCGATCTTTCCTATCGCGTCCGGGGTTCCTCCGATATTTTAGGGTCTGTCGATACCGCCATTGTGGTTACACACGAAAACCAGCATTCGGCACACTCGATGCGAACGATCATTCCACAAAAGGTGCGTGAATCCCTGCCACCCGCGCAGTTGCAGTTTCAAATTGAATCGACCGAAGAGAGCATCTCGCTCCGATTTTCTGAAACGAATGCTTCTGAACTGGTGCGCGTGCCTGGTCAGGCGGAATTGATCTTTGCAGATATCCTGGAATATCTGCAAAGTGTACCGGCGCAGGAATTCAAGAAGAATGAGCTCATCTCAGCACTCCAAATCAATAGCAGCGCCAGGACGATAGACCGGGCATTTTCAAAACTCAATAAGGATCCGCGAATCAGAGTTACAAAACGAGGATCTTTCAACACCTATCAATGGGAAGAGGATACGCCAGCCACGCCATTCCCTTAAGGGGTTGGCATGGCTGGCGTATGTTTGTTCGATGCAAAGTCTAAAATAACAAAGGAGAAGAATGTCAGAAAACCAAAACACTTCAAATTGCCGCATTTCCAGGAATGTCTTGATCAAGGCACCCGGCTTGCTGCCCATGCTTTACACACCGCGTGAGATTGCTGAAGACCTGGACATTCCTGAAACCACCTTGCGAGATTGGCTCAATCATGGCGCGCCACACAGTCGGGATGAATCCAACCATATCTGGATCGACGGCAGGGAATTTGCCGCCTGGGTTGACAGTCAACGAAATGCTAGAAAGAAACCAACCCATCCGCTTCAAGCTGGGGAGGACTTTTGCATGCGTTGCAATACGATCGTCACCATCCAAGATGCGGAAATTCGCCCTGTCAAAGGCCGCCTGAGCCATTTGAAAGGCAAATGCCCCAACTGCGGCAGTATTGTCAACCGCGGGATCTGGAATGCTGGATCGCCAGAACTACCTCAAGGTTAAGTTATTCCTGAACTACTCAAGTGAGGTGATTATTTGAAAAAACGACCGATTATCATTACCACGACCAACGCCATCACAATCCCCAAAAAGGTTCGTAACCTGTTGGATTTACAACCTGGTGACTGCCTGGATTATGAAGTCATGGCAAATGGTTCAATTATTTTGGTGCGCAAGGAATGCTGCGATTCGCCGTCGCTCCGGCCAACGTGCAAACTTCCCTGCCAAGCCCAAAAACGGAAATAACCTGAATGGCTGGAGGAAGGGATCCAATAAAACCTTCCTCCAGCTCTGGAGCAAAGAGAAAATGATCGTTTTTAGAACCTCAAGTTATCAACTGGGCTGGCTTTGCGGTGAACACGCTCGATGTCCATTTCAGCGATTTGAGCATAATGACGGACCATATCCAACGAGCTGTGACCTAGCAGGGCTTGCAGGGTAAAAACATCCCCACCTGAACGGAGGTAAGTGATTGCAAAAGTATGCCGGAATTTATGTGGATGAGCCCCTTTGACACCCGCTTTATCAGCCAGGCGCACGATCAAATGTCGCAGGCTGTTGGAGTTAAACGGATGATTGCCACGGTTAATAAATACTGGCGATTCTGGGTCGTCGCGATCTTCGCGGTCAGCCAGATAGCGCCATACAGCCCGGCGGGTGCTCTTTCCGATGAACACCGTGCGCCCTTTGCCGCCTTTTGCCCCACCTTCGTCTCCATGCTTGATGACAACTTTACCGGTGCGCAAATCCAGTTCGCCGATTTTCAAACTGCAAAGCTCGGAAGCGCGCAAACCGGTATCCAACATGAACATGATCATGGCTTCATCTCGTTTGGCAGATGGTCGTCGGGTGACAAAATTATGGCGATTGATTGGATTGTACTCACGGGAATAGACGCAGGCTTTAAGCAGTGCCGCAAGATCTTCCTGAGTAAAGGCAGCCACCGGTGCTTCTTTATAACGTGGTCCCGGGATGCCTTCCATGGGGTTCTTGATTTTAAACTCTGCAACCGCCCAACCGAAGAATGCTTTGAACGTGATCCAATGGTTTCGCAGTGTCTTGGGGGAGAGTTTGCGCGTTGGTGCCTCATGCGCAGGATTCGGTTTGGCGAAAGTGTGGGGAACATACTCGGTACGCAGATAGGTCATGTAATCGAGCACATCGGCAGAGGTGATCTTACCGACCGGTTGATCGCCTATCTTTTCCATCCACTTACGCAGCACCCACTCATACGAATCGACCGTCCGTTGGCTTAAGCCTTCGGCGGTTTTGTATTTGACGAAGCCGTCAATACAAAGAGAAAATAACAGGCCTGAGGGATTACGGTTCATCGAAAAATCCTCCTAAAAGTGATTTTTCGTAACCATCGACCCTCAGGCCTATCAAAAAACCGTAGCCCCAGGGACTACGGTTCTCGTTAGTAGCGGGGAGTGGATTCGAACCACTGACCTCCGG
>JAXGNB010000019.1:0-1511 GCA_040768265.1 Anaerolineaceae bacterium | reverse complement strand
CCCTACCGCCGCGTGATCATGGAGACTTTTGGGGCGCAGGTCTTTGCCAGTCCTTCCCCGCACACCAAGACTGGTCGAAGTTACCTCGAAAACCGCCCTGACCACCCCGGATCGCTGGGTATTGCCATTTCAGAAGCTGTGGAGGTGGCGGCAGAATCCGGCGGCAAAAAGAAGTATGGCTTGGGGTCGGTGCTCAACCATGTCATGCTGCACCAAACCGTTATTGGCGAAGAAGCGCTCAAGCAGATGGATTTGGCAGGTGAATATCCGGATGTTGTCGTTGGTTGCGTTGGCGGTGGATCTAACTTTTCAGGTTTGGCTTTTCCATTTTTGCGGGAAAACCTGAAAGATGGTCAGCGTACCAGGCTGCTGGCGGTTGAGCCAACTGCCACGCCCAGCCTGACCAGGGGCACCTACGGTTTCGATTACGGCGACAGCGCCGGGATTGTGCCAATCCTCAAGATGTACACTTTGGGCAGCGATTTTATTCCCGACCCCATCCATGCCGGCGGTCTCAGGTATCACGGCATGTCACCCATCTTGAGCGGGCTTTATAACGCCGGGCTGGTTGAAGCAGTGGCGGTGGAACAGCGGGCTGTGTTTGAAGCCGCGATTCAATTCGCGCGTGCTGAAGGTATTGTGCCGGCGCCTGAGTCTGCGCACGCCATCCGTACTGCCATTGATGAAGCCCTTGAGGCGCGTGAGAAAGGCGAAAAGCGTGTGATTCTCTTCAATCTTTCCGGGCATGGCATGCTGGATCTTAGCGCTTATGATCAGTATTTGCATAACGGGATGACCAATGGCCAGGTGCCGGCTGCTCAGTTTGAGGGTCTGGCGGAGCGCCTGCCAAAGGTCATTTTCCCGGGTTGAGGCAGATTGTTGCTCGAAGTATTAGACTCGTGTAAGAAAGGTGGTTTGGAGAGGCCCGTCTTATAAGAATCTTATAGAGACCTGGTATCGTTAAAATAATGATAAAAAGAAAGAGAGAACCATGAAACCTTATTACACGAACATTGAAAAAGACACTATCGAAAACACTGACTTCCGGCGCGTACTTTATACCGGTAAATTGCAGTTGGTTTTGATGTCACTTGAACCCAAGGAAGATATCGGTCAGGAAGTGCATGATGACGTTGACCAATTCTTCAGATTTGAAGCTGGCGAAGGCAAAATCGTTACCAAGGACGATGAAATGACTGTCAAAGACGGCGATGTGGTGATTATTCCCGCAGGAACTGTCCACAACATCATCAACACCTCCGCGACAGAACGTCTCTCGATGTACACCATCTACTCTCCGGCGAACCATCCGCATGGCACGGTTGGCCATACCAAGCAAGAGGCTGAAGAACTTGAGAAGAACTATCCCCCCGAATTCCAGCACGAACACTAGAATTTTGATGAAACACAAAACCCGGCGTAACGCCGGGTTTTGTTACTTATCAGATTATAGGTAAAATTCTGGTGATTAGCATGCTGATTCCCCGATTCTCACTTGATGTCAAGGCAAT
>JAXGNB010000018.1:0-2154 GCA_040768265.1 Anaerolineaceae bacterium | reverse complement strand
GATGATCCAGCCGCTGGTGCTGGTCTCATCGGTGGCGCAGAAAACTTTGCCTGCAAGATCTGCTACGGAGGTGATGCCACTGTCAACATGGGCGATGATTTGCCCGGTGTAGGTCGGGCTGCCATAGCGTGTGGCGACAAGCGCTGGATAGGCGCAGTCTCGATCCGCGGCGGTGATGGCAGCGAAGGTTGCCAGGGAGCCCATGTTGGCCTGCCCGGAGCATTCCGCTTCAATAGCCGCGGTGTAGTCAGTGGCCACAAAGGTTTCAACCACCAGGCCAGTCTCTTCGAAAATCATGTCAGCAACGGCTTCGGCACCTGCTGAAACAGATTCCATTTCACCTGAGGGAACAAAGACCCATTTGATTGGGTTTTCTTCTGTTCCGAGCTCTGGTGCTGCTGGCTGACAGGCGGCGACCACCAATACAGCGATTAAAAGAATGGGTAGTAGCAAACTAAACTTTTTCATTACAACTCCTTTTTTTTAAATAGATAGAAGATTCAACGTACTGCATATATGATACACCAAAATAAAAAAACATGAGAAAACAGAGTGTGTCTGTCTCCCCTGGCTATCGCCCGATACCAACAACATGAAAACCCAGCTTCGTAAGGCGATCCCGGTCGAGGAAGTTACGTCCGTCGATCACTGATACAGGTGGGATTGTCTCCCAGTTAAGCTCGCGGTAGATAGGCCATTCTGTGACCAGAACGATTGCGTCCGCCTCGTCGAGTGTGTATTCTAGTTCGCTTGAATAGGAGATGCCAATGTTGGGGTATTGGCTACGCGCATTCTCTAGTGCTACCGGATCGTGCGCCCGCACAATCGCGCCACGCTGCACGAGCAGTTTGCTGATGTCCAATGAAGGCGCGTCGCGCAGGTCGTCGGTGTTTGGCTTGAAGCTGAATCCAAGCAGCGCGATATGCTTGCCCTTCAGGATCTTGAGTTCTTCCTGCAGGCGATCCACCACCCACACACGCTGAGCGTAATTGACATCCCGTGCGGCACGGATGATGGGCATATCCAGGTTGTAATCCTTCGCCGTTGCCACCAGCGCGGCTGTGTCCTTGCCAAAGCACGAACCTCCCCAGCCGATACCGGCATTCAGGAACCGATCGCCAATGCGCTTATCCAGCCCAATCCCCCTGGCAATCGCCGAGACATCCGCCCCAACCTTTTGTGCCAGGTGGGCGATCTCATTAATGAAGGATATTTTGAGCGCCAGGAACGAATTCGCTGCATACTTGACCATCTCCGCCGAGGTCAGGTCGCAAACGACCATCGGAACTTCAGTGAGTCCAACGGGTCTTGGCAGGCAGGCTGGAGCTTCAAAATCCTGACGGGTAATCGGACCAAATAATTCTTTCAATCGATTAACACTGGATTCATGTTCCGAACCAACAATGATCCGATCGGGATAGAATGAGCCGTGCAGTGCTGCGCCCTGGGCCAGAAATTCAGGGCTGGAAACTACGTTGAACAAGCCGTTTGGCTTGGCATCGTGGACCTCGTAGTAGTGTTCGCGAATGATCGACTCAACCCAGTTGCCCGAGCCAATTGGCACGGTGGATTTGTTAACCACCACCACGAACTTCTCCCCCAGGTTTTCAGCGATCGACTCCGCCGCCATGCGCACATAGCTCAGGTCAGCATTGCCGTCTGCCAGGGAAGGCGTGTTCACCGCGATGAAGATCACATCCTGGTTGGGGATGTCCGCGTCAGCGTAATCACTCACAAAATGCATTTTCTGGTGGACTTCCGCAAAAAGCTCGTCCAGATGAGGTTCAAAAATGGTAACCTCACCCGCTTGCAGTCGCTTTACTTTTTCCTTGTTGAGGTCAATGCAGGTCACGTCATTGCCAAGGTAAGCCAGCATCACTCCCGTATTCAGTCCAACATATCCTGTTCCAATTATCAGTACGCGCATACTGCCTCTTTCTAATTTTTGTCTGCTCAATTATACCTGAGCGTATTGCCAGGGCGCGCATCCGCCCCATAATAGGCTAATTTACCGGCTCAAGTTTCGCCATGAAGTGCCGCAACACCTTTGGTGCCCAGGTAATCTTTAACCCGTGAATCTTTCCAGGCTCTCGCATGCATTTTGCGGCAGATTCCCCAATGTAATCGAGGTGGCTGCGGGTGTAAACCTGGCGT
>JAXGNB010000017.1:0-2179 GCA_040768265.1 Anaerolineaceae bacterium | reverse complement strand
AAGATCGAGCACGAACTTGGCTGGAAGCCCAGCCACGACTTGCGCCAGGGCTTGGCGGACACGGTAAAATGGTATCTGGACAACCCCGATTGGGTTGAAGCAATTACAAAACAGTCAGATTACGATAACTGGCTCCAGAAAAACTATTCGGGCAGAAAGGCCTAGACATGAAAGGGATCATCCTCGCAGGCGGTAAAGGCACCAGGCTCTATCCGTTGACCATGGCGATTAGCAAGCAATTGCTGCCGGTTTATGACAAACCCATGATCTACTACCCGCTCTCCATGTTGATGCTGGCAGGTATCCGGGACGTTTTGATTATTACAACCCCCGAAGACAGCGATCAGTATCAGCGTTTGTTGAGCGATGGCAGCAGGCTTGGCATGCATTTCCAATATGCCGTCCAGGCGGTTCCGCGCGGGCTGGCTGACGCCTTTCTCGTTGGCAAAGAATTCATTGGGGATGATAAAGTCTGCCTGATCCTGGGCGATAATATCTTCTTTGGGCATGGTCTGCCGCAAGTCCTTCGCAGTGCAGCCGAACAGGATTCAGGCGCGGTTGTGTTTGCTTATCCGGTCAGGGACCCTGAGCGTTACGGCGTGGTGGAGTTTGATGCTGATGGCAAAGCCATCAGCCTGGAAGAAAAACCGCTCAAACCGCGTTCCAATTACGCTGTACCGGGAATTTACTTTTACGATAACCGCGTGGTGCGCTACGCGGAAGAACTTGAGCCCTCACCGCGGGGTGAGATTGAGATTACCGATATCAACAAACGCTACCTGAAGGATGGCGAGCTCTCTGTGAAGGTGCTCGGACGGGGCGTTGCCTGGCTGGATGCCGGCACGCACGAGTCCCTGCTGCAAGCTTCGATGTTTGTGCAGGCAGTGGAAGACCGGCAGGGTATGATGATCTCCTGCGTGGAGGAAATCGCTTTTCGCATGGGCTATATTGACGAAGAGTGCCTGCAGAGATGCGCTGAGCCTCTGGCGAGCAATGAGTATGGACAGTACTTGTTAAGATTTTTGAGGGACCAGCTTAAATGAAAAAGATTCTGCAGATCGGCACGAAAGGTCAACTGGGTTGGGAACTGTTGCGCACCTGCGCGCCGCTTGGCGAGGTAGTTGCTTTGGACTACCCCGATGTGGATCTTTCCGACAGCAGCGGTCTGCGCGAACTTGTCAGAAGTGTCAAACCTGACATCATCATCAATGCGGCGGCTTACACCAACGTGGATAAAGCGGAGAGTGAACCGGAAAAAGCCAGGGCAATTAACGCAACCGGTCCTGGAATTTTGGCAGAAGAGGCAAAAAAGGTCAATGCAGTCCTGGTGCATTACTCGACGGATTACGTCTTCGACGGCACCAAGGACAGCCCATATGTGGAGACGGATCTGCCAAATCCATTGAGCGTTTATGGTCACACAAAACTGGAGGGCGAGCAAGCTGTTGCGGATTCGGGCTGCTCCTACCTGGTACTGCGTTCGAGCTGGATCTATTCCAAGCGCAGCGGTTTTGTGGCAAAGGTGCTGGAGTGGGCACGTACCCAGGAGGTCATTCGGATTGTTGATGACCAAATCAGCAGCCCAACCCCGGCAAAATTAATGGCAGAAATTACTGCGGGTCTTGTTTCAGGAATTGCAACCAACCCGGATAGCTGGATGCTGGAGCGCAAAGGCATCTACCACTGTGCCTGTATTGGTTATTGCAGCCGCTACGAATGGGCGAAGGAAGTATTGCGGCTCAGTTCAAATTCGGACACAAAGCCAGGTCAAAAACTGCTGCCTGCATTAACTTCAGATTTTTCCACCCCGGCAGAAAGACCGCTTCGATCTTACCTGGATTCATCAAAGTTTGAAGCAACATTTGGCATGAAAATTCCACACTGGCTGGACGCCTTGGAACTGGCACTGGAAGAGTAACATAGAGATTACTTTGTTGAGATATCGCTTACTATTAATTACGACCAATTGTTTGTTATCTGTGAGTCATTGATGAAAATACAGTCTGCCGCAGTATATACCTACGAACGAATTGTTGCCAGTCTCGAAGCCTACAGGCTTTTCAATCCAATGACACGCGCGAATTTACAGATCAATAGAGGTTTGGTTGATGGTGAATTTTCAACTGCCGCGATAAACGAGTCGGATGTCGTGGTATTTCAAAGGGAATTTCCCGCCAAT
>JAXGNB010000016.1:0-2191 GCA_040768265.1 Anaerolineaceae bacterium | reverse complement strand
GCCAACCAGCAGGATTGACCAACACAAAGATAAAACCGCAAAAAAAGAGCCCTTAAAGAAACCCGTGCCTCTCTTGCTGTTAGCCCTTGGTGGAATTGCTGTGATTGCTTTAGCTTTCCTTATTTTCTCCGGTCAAGTTGGGAACCTGTTTGGAGGGAAACCCAGCGCCACCCCATCCGAAGCTCCTGTCGTTATGGAACCCCCACTGGTTGAAGGATCCACCGTAGCTCCAACAGAAACGCTGGTCGTTACAACACCCCCAGTAGTCGGAGAACCCACCGAAGCCCAAATTAAGGCTCCCACACCATTCCCTTATGTTGAGGGCGGAACCCTGCGTATCTGGGCTGATGAACAGCGCGCTCCCGTTCTGACTGATCTCGGTGCCGAGTTCCAAGCAGAATACAACGTGGAGGTGATTGTTGAAAACATCTCAGGCATCCGCGATCAATTCCTCGTGGCTGCCCCCGCTGGCGAAGGTCCGGACATCATCGTCATTGCTCACGATCAGTTACCTGCCCTGATAGTATCTGGTTTAATTGCTGAAATCGACCTCGGAGGAAAAGTGGCTGATTTTGATCCGGAAACCTTGAAGGCCTTCGCTTACGGTGGCAAGCAATATGGCATGCCCTATGCCCGTGAGAACCTTGGTTTCTTCTACAATGCTGACCTTGTCTCAGAAGTCCCCACCACCTGGCAGGGCGTTTATGACCTCTCCAAGACTTTGATCGCTGATGGAAAAGTCCAATATGGCATGGTTTTAGGCGGCGGTTCTTATGACGCATATCCCTGGATGACATCTCAAGGTGGCTACATTTTCGGTCAGGATACCAATGGTGACTATGTTCCAAGTGATCTTGGTGTTGGCTCTGAAGGCATGATCAAGTTTGGTGAAATGGCTCTGCAGTGGAAGAACGACGGTATCCTGTCAGAGAACCTCGATAATACCACCGCGAAATCCATGTTCCTGAACGGCGATGTTGCATTCTTCATGAACGGTCCATGGGAAATCAATAACCTCAAGACCTCCGGGCTGAATTTTGGTATCGCCAAATTCCCCGATGGTGGTTATCCCTTTCTCGGTGTCCAGGGGTTTGCAGTAAATTCACTGTCCGAGAACATTCTGCTTGCTCAGGCTTTCTTAACCGAATTTGTCGCAACCGAAGACGCCATGCTGGCTCTTTACAATGCAGACCCCCGTGGTTCCGCATACCTGCCTGCTGCAGCTAAGATCGATGATCCTTACCTCAAGGCAATCGCCGAAGCTGGTGAAGGCGCCAAGCCTATGCCTGCCATCCCCGAGATGGGAGCAGTTTGGTTTGACTGGGGCAATGCCCTTAGCTACATCTTCAATGGTGAAATGACCCCTAAACAGGCTTACACAATCGCACAGGATACCATTGTTGCCGCTATTGGTACCAACACCACTGGCATGGTCAATGTCCCTGGTTCGTACCAGAGCTTAGTTGACTGTGCTTCTGACTGGATGCCTTACTGCCCTCAGACTGCTTTGACCCTGGGCGGCGATGGCAAGTATTATAGTAGCTTCACCATCCCAGCCGGCGAATACGAATGTAAAGTTGCCCTCGATGGTTCCTGGGAAACCAACTATGGTATTGACGGACTCGCCAATGGTGACAACATCCTCTTCACTGTCAAAACTCGAGGTATCGTAACCTTCGTCTACGACCCCGAAACCCATCTACTGGACATTCAACTACCTTAAGATTCAGTCTGTCTGGAGGCTTGTGATCTCCTCACCTCTCTTGTCAATCTCGCTATTATTAACGCCCCAGGTTTTTTTGCGTGCGAAATCTTCTGTACTTATACTTTCCCTAATTTCCATCCAACAAATGGGGTGCACTACACATCATTCCTCATTTTTTACTTGTTCATCGCCTTATACAACTCCAGGTGTGCCTGGCGCAGGATTTCCGGGTCGATTTTTTCAACTTTGCGGTCGTAGGTCAGGTAACCGTTGATCTCGGTCTCAATGTCGCTGGTTTGGGTGTAGATCGCCACGGAAAGCCCCAGCGGGATCAGGGGTTTCACCTGCTCTTCCAACAGGCGCAGGTAAGCCACGGTAAGTGACGCAGAATCCCTGTGATGTCCGTAGCCGAAGCGCTTCTTTTCGGTGTAAACATGCCCGTCCACCTGCATGGTGTAGCCGCCAAACTCCGTTACAGCCAAAATG
>JAXGNB010000015.1:0-5136 GCA_040768265.1 Anaerolineaceae bacterium | reverse complement strand
TACTACGACTGAGCCAGAGAAAGAGCGGAATATGAGCACAACCGTCTCCCACAAGATCAATATCAACGACGAAATGCAGCAATCCTACCTGGATTATGCTATGAGTGTCATCGTATCGCGGGCACTGCCCGACGCTCGGGATGGGCTGAAACCGGTCCAGCGACGAATTTTGTATGCCATGTACGACATGGGTATCCGGGATGACACGCCGCATAAGAAGTCAGCACGTATTGTTGGTGAGGTTTTGGGCAAGTATCACCCCCACGGTGACACCGCTGTTTATGACGCGATGGCTAGAATGGCTCAGGATTTCTCGGAACGCTACTTGCTGGTGGATGGGCAGGGGAACTTTGGCAGTGTTGATGGCGATCCGCCGGCTGCGATGCGCTATACGGAAGCGAGGCTTTCTTCGCCCGCAATCGAGATCTTGCGCCAGCTGGACATGGACACGGTCAACTACCTTGACAACTTCGACGGCACTCTTAAAGAGCCGGAGGTCTTGCCTTCGGCTATTCCCAATATGCTTGTCAATGGCGCGTCAGGCATCGCAGTGGGCATGGCCACAAATATTCCTCCTCACAACCTTGGGGAAGTGGTAGACGCGCTGGTAATGATGCTGCAAAACTGGGATGGGATCGAAGACATCACTGTTGAAGACATCATGCGATACATCAAGGGACCTGACTTTCCGACAGGTGGCTTGCTTATACAGGATCAGGGCTCAATTCCCCTGACGACGATTTATGGTTCAGGAAACGGCACAATTAAAGTCCGGGCACGCACACGCATCGAAGAAATGTCGCGTGGACGTCTGCGCATCATCGTGACCGAATTGCCCTACATGGTAAACAAATCCGCGCTGATCGAGAGGATTGCGGAAATTTCACGCGATGGCGGCCTTGAAGGACTGGCGGATCTCCGCGATGAATCCGACCGACAGGGAATGCGGATCGTGATTGACCTGAATAAAAACGCCGATCCAGAAGAGATCCTTTCAACACTTTATAAACGCACCCAAATGCACAACACCTTCGGCATCAATATCCTTGCTTTGGTAGACGGTAGTCCGCACCGCCTGACGCTAAAACAGGCTTTGCGGGTCTTTGCGGAGCACAGGCTGGTGGTCATTCGCAGACGCAGCGAGTACCTGCTGAAAAAGAACGAGGATCGCCTGCACATCCTGGAAGCCCTTAAGATCGCGATTGACCATATTGATGAAGTAATCAGGATCATTCGCAAATCCGCTTCGGTCGACGAAGCCCGCACCAACCTGATGACCAAGTACAAATTGGATGAAATCCAGGCGAATGCCATTTTGGAGATGCCTCTGCGCCGGCTGGCATCCCTTGAGCGGCAGAAGATTGAGGATGAGTACAAAGAAGTTAGCAAAACCATCGCTGACTTGAAGGCTTTGTTGAAGTCACCCAAGTTAATGCGAAACGTGGCGATAGAAGAACTTAAGGCGATCAAACAAAAATACGGAGATGCTCGACGCACCCAGATCATCCAGCTTGGTGAGGGCGAAAAAGCCTCAGACATGTACACCATGACCGACGTTATGCCGGTTGAAAATTTCTGGATTGAAGTCAGCGAAAACGGGCTGCTTTCCAGGACAGAAGGGGATAAGCCGAACCGTTTGGGCGGTGAGGGCGCTCCCTGGAGCATGATCCGGACAAACACCCATCAGACCGTCTTCCTGGTGACCACTGAAGGTAAAGCTGCGGCAATCTCTTCATACTCAGTTCCGGTGCAAAGGGCTGAAGAAGAAGGCGTGCCGGCATCCAAGGTTGCGCCGCTGCACAAAGACGACATCCTGCAGGGTGTCTTTGCTGTTCCAATTAACGGGGAAGCTGATAAGGAATGCTACGTCGTCACCCTCACCCGGCAGGGAATGATCAAACGTTCCGCGGTCGCGGATCTGCCTGGCGCTTCTGCCAGCGCGTTCACGCTGGTGAAAGTCAATGAAAATGATGAATTATTCGAAGTGCTCCTGACGAGGGGCGATCAGGATCTTTTGCTGGTGACGGCGGCAGGAATGGCAATCCGGTTCAACGAAAATGAAGTTCGATCGATGGGATTGGTAGCCGCGGGAGTGAACGCGATCAAGCTCAAGCCTGGTGATTACGTCATCGGAGCCGCGGCGGTTGATGATAAAGATGAGGTTGCTTTGTTAACCCAAAAGGGATTGGCAAAACGCGCTGTTGGATCGGAATATCCTTTGCAGGGCAGGTATGGTCAGGGCGTGATAGCGTGGAAGCTTGACAAAGACGACCAGGTCAGCGCAGCTATTGTTGGCAAACTGACCGACAGGGGTATCTGCCACTTCCGCAAGAGCGCCAGCAAGGTCTTTACAATCACCAATGCCATCAGCCGCAAGCGCGCATCGAGCGGACAGGTGATGTTCACGCTTAAGGCAGGCGATGAGATCATCGGCTTTACCAACCTGGATGACTACGTTCAGTTTTGGGACAAAGCTTAGTCGCTCGCGTCCTGAGGCGTAAGAGACCCCTCAAGGTCCAGATCTTTTGCAATATTGCGCATAGCTTTGATTGCAAAATCAACGTGTTGCCAGAGATCCACGCCAAATTCCATGGCCCCCTGTGTCATCACGTCCCGATCCGCGCCAGCCGCGAAAGATTTGTCTTTCCATTTCTTGCGAACAGAAGACGCTTGTAGATCGTAAAGCGAACGGGAAGGTCGAACAAGCGCAACCGCGGTTATCAGGCCGGTGATTTCATCGCAGGCGAAGAGCGCTTTTGCCAGCAGGGTATTGCGGGGTACGCCTGTATGGTCGGCATGACCCGCAATTGCTTCCAGGATTGCTTCAGGTACACCAGCTTCCTTCAGGATGGGCAAGCCTGCCAACGGATGATCTTCAGCGCTGGGGTGGATTTCCCAGTCGAAATCGTGCAGTAAGCCAGCAAGCCCCCACAACTCAACATCCTGGCCAAGTTTCTCAGCATAGGCCCGCATTACGGCTTCAACGCTAAGCATGTGCCTGACGAGAGCTTCATTTTTTACGTAGGTTCTGACGATTTCAAGTGCTTGTAGACGCTGCATGACCACCTCAGGGAACAAAAATTGGTTCGGGTGACCCAAGAATGGGTTCGGGTTTCAGGATGTAGATATCAAGGTAAGCTGCCAGAGTAGCCAGCACTTCCCGCACGTTCCAGAGAATGTAACGATTGAGCAGGTAATTGGACTGCTCAACCGGGATCCCAGTGGTGTTCAGACCTAGTTGTTCACAAAGAAAAACCATGCGGGGAAGATGATACTTTTGCGTGGTAATAATGACCGATTCCAGCCCAAAAATTTCTTTGGCACGATAGCACGTGTCATAAGTACGGCGGCCGGCATAGTCAAGAACAATGTCGGATTCAGGGATACCTTGTTGGATAGCGTAGTTTGCCATCACACCGGGTTCGTTGTAGTAAATGGTGCTGTTATCACCTGACATCAAGATCTTCTGAACCTTTCCGGCTAGATAGAGCTCAATGGCTCCGTCGATGCGGTCACGCAGAGCAAGGGTGGGACGTCCATCGGCGGTGATACCGGCCCCAGGGACAAGGGCGACCTGGGCAGCGGGAACTGAAGCGATGTCGAAGGTGTTGCTCCTGGCGCTTTCGATCATTGTGATTCGGGAGAGTCCCAGCAGAATCAGGGCTGCGCAGGCACAAAAAAAGATGAACTTTAAAAACTTCTTCATAAGGACTAATTCGTCAGTAAGTCTGCGAGTCGCACACCGCTGGCAGATAAAAGATCACGCAGAGGGGCGTAAGCAACATCAGGCAATGGTTCAAGCGCCGCGACTTCGTAGTCCAGCGCACTGCTAAGCTGGGCTTTGCCTGAATCAGAGCGGGCATAGTCACGCAAAAAGTCCGAGACACGCGATTGAAGGGTGAGATCAATTTGTGGGGTGAACGAAAGATTTAAGTTTGGAATGACCGGCGGAGACATCCAAAGGATCGGTAATTTTTCAATTACTTCAGGCAGGTCGGTGATGACCTCTGAAGACGTGCGTGGGTCTGCCGAAATGGCGTATGTAGCCGCGAAATTGCAAATCCCCTTGATGTAGAGGGCGCGGATGCTGGCGCTGTAGGAATAGGTTTGCACTGGTTTCAGGGTTGGGATATTGTTCAGATTGAAGTAACCCAGTGGCACCCAATAACCAGCCAGGGAATTTTCTTCCGTCAGGCAGCCGCGCAAGCCGGAAAGTTGAGCGAGGGCGACATTGGCATTAGCAGTCGAGCTATAGGTGCCAACATTAAAGTAAGACACAAAATTACTATCGCTGTGCCCCAGGAATTGCACACCGTAGCCTGTAACACCCAGGTGATTGGTAACGAGCAGAGCAGTTGCAAGCCCTTTCTGAGAAGCAAGCAGATATTCGACCGGTTGCAGCCAGGCAAAATGCACTTGCTGGCGTTGTAGGGCATATTCAAGATCCTGATAACTGTTGTAGAATCTGCCGACAACGGTCATCTGTAGATGTCCGCCAAGCAGGGATGTAAGATCGTTGAAGGCCGCTTGTTGCTCCACCGAGGGCGAAGGATCCACCTGCGCGATAACAATCGGGTTCTCAAGAGAACCGAGAGCAGCTGGAGTGGGCGTGAAGGTAGGCATGGCGGTTGGGTAACCGGCATCAGGGGTGGAAGTGGTGAAATCATGCGAAAGGGTTGGGATTGGTCTGACACCCACGCCACAAGCAGTGACTGCCAACAATCCCAGCAGAACCAATACCAGAAATGATTTGCGCATGTCAGGCATTTCTGAATTTTACCTTATTTCATTCATGGGGTATTTCCAGCGTATGTTAAAATCGAGAAAAGTCCGGAGGTAAACATGGAAATAACACTTGTGAAGATTCAAAAGCCTGAAGCAGTCAATTTTGTGCTCGGACAGTCGCATTTTATCAAGACAGTTGAAGATATACACGAAGCTTTAGTGAGCACCGTGCCCGGGATCAAGTTTGGCCTGGCGTTTTGCGAGGCATCGGGAGAATGCCTGATACGCTGGACAGGCACAGATCAAGAGATGATCCAATTGGCAAAAGAAAACGCTCTTGCGATTGGCGCAGGCCACAGTTTTATCCTTTTTTTGGGTGAGGGGTTTTATCCGATCAACATCCTCAAGAGC
>JAXGNB010000014.1:0-5849 GCA_040768265.1 Anaerolineaceae bacterium | reverse complement strand
GTGATCATGCCAAATCACATTTATCTCATCGTTTCTGATGCGTACTACGATAATGAGCGCTTGGGTAAGACATTGGCAGATTTCCGGAAATTTACGGGCAACAGGCTTGCTGATTATATTGATGCTAACCTATCTAATTCACTTGTCAAAACAACTCGATCTAAGCAGCTCAACGACCGAGTTCGTCAACTTTGGCAGCCCGGTTGGCATGCCGAAGCACTGGCTACTGAGCAGTTCTTGAGGCAAAAAATCAATTACATACACGAAAATCCTGTCAGAAAAGGGTTTGTGAAATTACCAGAACATTGGCGGCACTCATCTGCCGGTTATTGGCTCAAAGGCGAAAATGCCGAACTTCCAATCGTTCCTTTTGGACAAGCGTAGATGGAGACCTTCGGTCAGAGCGCTTGCAAGGTCAGGAGACCATGCAAGAACTGGCTAAAGGCATTGGCAAATCACGCTCCAACAAACCCTGACACTCTTCGCGCCGGTTGGCTGCTACTCCTCTTTTTGCTGGTGGTGCATGAGTGCTTCGGGGTCGGTTTCCAGCACACCCTTAAGCCCCTCTGACAACGCGGCTCCGTGCCGGTATTGAAACGGCCACATACTGCGGTGGTCAAAGAATGAAATCCGATCACCATCCACCACAACTTGATCCAAATCAGGCTGCAAACCAGGCAGAGCGCTTAAATTGCCGTTTAAAAATGTGATCCCCCGTTCTTCAGTCGGCATTTTCAAGGTCTGCAGTATTTCTGCGATGGTGATACCTTCTTTCAGTTCAAGACTGAGACTGGAAAAACCTTTTTGTGGGCTCTCTCCATAGCGAGATAGTTCACCATACAACCAAATTTCCACTTTCATAACCCTCAACCTCCACCAACTGGGGAAAAAAATCCGATCTCATCGTTTTCTGACAAAACATAATCCCATTCACGATAATGACCATTTACATAAACTAACTTGATTTCTGCTTCGGGGATACCCAAATGTTCAATCAACTGCCCTATCGTCGATCCTTGCTCAAGGTTCACTTCCACACTCTCACCAAGGTCAAGATCGGGAAGGTATTTTCGCAATGTAGCAAACACTCTGATCTTTACAATCATGTTTTCCTTATGGACAGCGAACAATATCCTGCGCCCACAAACAATCCGCGCACGAGGGGTTAGGTCCCCAACAACCCTGGTTGTCCTGGCGCAAGTCGCAAGTTTCCCGCAGGTCACAATCCGGGCAGGACGGAAAGTGAAACGCACGAACATTACTACGGAAACGAGTGTACTCCTCGCTCATCCAAATTTCATCCAGAAGTTGTTCGTTCACATTTCCCAACGTGTATTGCTCAACATTCTTTAATACGCCATCAATTGTGTAGTATTGGTAGCTGTGGGAATAGGCATAGCAAGGCGAAACGTTGCCGTCCCATCTCACAACCAGCGATTTGTCCTGTACAAATCGGCAGCGCCTCTCTGCACCCCAAAACATACGCGGGGTTTCGATAACACCCCAACGAACCCAGGTATCGGTTGATTTGACTGGCCACGAACCAATATAAAGGGGCTCCTGCGGACCATATCCATACAATTTTTCTTCATTCATCTCTTCGGTATAAGGTAAAACGTTCGAAACGATCAGGCGGGACGCGTTCAATTCGGAAGCCAGGTTTAGAACTTCTTTCAATTCATCCAAATTGCTGCGCATGGCAACAAACTCCACTGCCAAAGTGGGTTTAACCACTCCCAATTCATTTTTGACCTGGTTGAATGTTTCCAGGTTTTTTATGATGATTGAAAGTTGAGTACCTCTGATACCTTCGTAAGTTGCGGGTTTTCCTCCATCGATTGAAACTACTAATTGGTCGACCCCCAGGCGAATTAAGGTTCTGGTGACCTTTTCCGTGAGGAGTACCCCATTGGTCCCAAGAGTCACCTCCAATCCGAGTTTTCGCACAGCCTCAATCATCGAAAAAAGTTTCGGATTAACCATTGGTTCTCCGAAACTGGTAAAAATTACACGTTCAAGTTGAGGAAGTTTTTTGATGCTCTCAAGAATCCGCTGAAAAGTCGCGTCATCCATGTGAGCGTTCGGGTCTGCCCAGGAGTTACGAATACAAGTCTGACAGGTAAGGTTGCAAGCTGTTGTCGCTTCTATATACAATTTACGCGCGTCAGGTACCCTTGGATAAAGGATCAGGTCACCTTCTCGTTCATCAAGCCAAAACTGGGTCTGTGGATCTAATCGCCTGCGTTCTAAAAAACCGTCAGGAATCAGGATCTCTCCATTTGAGTTTGGTGTAATATCTGTCATAAATGGTTCATTCTGGCAGTTTTCTGCCGCACGAAAAGTAGTAGCTGATTGTATCAGCAATTATGATGTTGGGATGATCTCTATCGATATTACTCGACAAAAATCATCCCAATCTATTTAATTGACAATCTGTTCTCTTACATATCTTCAAAGACAGAGTCAAGCGCAGCATCAGGAATATCAAAGACCTGGTTGTGAGGGGGCAGCGGTTCTGTTTTCATGAACTCAGGAATACGATCAGATTCCTTGGAAAGACCAGCAGCTTCATTGAAAGCTCTTTCTACTCGCAGAGTCTGAGCTCCATAAGCAACAATCGCGTCTGCATCCCAATTTGTTCCTAAGATGCCGTTACACTCCTGGATCATGCCTTCAAACCCACTGGCGATGTCCAGAATGGGGAAGGCAATGAACAAGCAGTGACCACTTGAATCAATGAAGGCGGTTGTCGCCTGAAACGCTCGACTCAAGGCAGCTTTACCTTCCGGGCTCAAGGGGTCTAATTTACCACTGACGCCTAAAATTTCAGGGCAGATAGTGTAACCGGCTGTGTGGTCTGCTCCCATGGTTGTGGTCGCGTAGGTAATACCGATGCCCTTTACAGCACGAGGTTCGTAAGCGGGCATGCCTTGTCCTTTGACCGCAGGTACACGCTTGACACCGTAGATTTTGCCAGTTGTGCCAGTGCCTCCACTTAAGGTTCGACCTAAAGGCGAACCTTTGCCCATTTCATGGATCAATTGAATTGCGCCCTTGCTATCACCAAACTCAAGCACTCCGGCTTCCATGGCAACACCCAGGGTTCCACCGGTTTCAATGGTATCCAACCCATAAGCATTGCATAATTGGTTCATGGTCGCAATATCATCCAGGTTGTCGATGCCCAGGTTAGCTCCCAATGACCAGGTGGATTCGTATTCAATACAGGATGTGGCTTCAGTCTGATCGGGGTTGTAATATGTATTGGAGCATTGAATGATGCAGCCGGGAGAACAGGCATGGTTATAGATTTCTTTACCCATTCGCTCTTTGTTGGTCTCAAAGATGGCTTCACCAGATGTTTTGGCAGCTCCTTCAAAACGACCAGCAGAGAAGTTGCGAGTCGGCAGACCGCCGGCTTCATTCAGAATATTGACCAGAACAGCGGTGCCGTAGCTATTTAACCCACCTTTGGGTTTCGAAATCGGGTGGCTGCGGATGGCGTCAATCAGCTTTTTGCGGCCTTCGTCAAACAGCGCCTTGTCTACCATTTCGACTCCAGGAGCACCCTTTGCATCCAGAATAATGAATTTCATTCTCTTTGAGGCCAAAACCGCGCCAAGACCACCTCGTCCGGCGTAACGGCTTGGTCTTCGATGCATATCATTGAATACGATACCCGAGTTGCTATAGCCCATCTCACTTACTACGCCCATACTGGCAATGGACACTTTGGGTCCAAACTTCTCAAATATGTCAGGATAGATGTCATAAACATCTTTTCCTGTGTATTCAGTTGCGTTAAAGAATTCAACAACTGGTTTCTCACCATCCCACTTAATAACAGCCCCTGCATAGGCTTTTACATCTACTGGCTGACCCTCAAGGACCAAAGCGCGGATGCGCATTTTCGCCAGATCCGGACCCCAGGCAGTACCTGCATTGGCTTCCTTGATTCCACCTGTCAAAGGTGATTTTCCACCAACAGAGATTCGGGCAGAAGTGGGTGAGACTGTTCCGGTAACCATACCAGCAGAGAACACCAACTTGTTGTTTGGTCCCAAAGCATGGCAGAGCGGTGGAACTTCGTCGTAAATCATTTGAGAAGTCAACGCCCGTCCATAGAGGTATTTGTACTTTTCGGGTACTTCTTCTAACTTGTAACTAAGATTTGTTGCGTTTATTCGTAGAATCCACATAATTATCTCCCTTTCCAGAATTTAACTGCATAAATAGAATTGAACAAGTAGTATTTAATTGTCTTTTATTGGGTGCTCCTCTCACCAGTAAGTAAAACTACGCAAAGAATTAACATGTCCCTTTATCAGGACATCCGCCTCCTTTGCGCACTGGCGGGCAAAAGAAATTGCTCTCTTTGCCGTATCGTTCGTTTATCCAGGAGGGAATCAACGAATCGGAGGATTTTGAAATTTAGTCTTTGAAAACCTATGTGACTTAACAATAATTATAAATAATTCTTAGAAAGCTGTCAACTGATATTTCTTGATCAAATTACATTATTACAAAAAATTTAATCCGTTCCTCTGTCCTCGCCGGTATCCTCAGTTGTAGGCCGGATTCCGCTGCACCTGCCCCTGGGCGAAGCGAATGGGGTTGAACCTGGCAACAATTTGTGAACGGCTACGTACGGGCGGGTTCCGAACCCGCCCCTGCATCAGAAAATTCTTATAAGGGAAACCTGCCATGGTCTCCCAACACCCACCGATACGATTATCAGTTGTAGACCCCCGTTCTCGCCGGTTTCCTGACCGCGCGAGGTTCTTGACCGCCAGGTCTCCGAATTTAAAGTGGATGTATCTGATATTCATCCGTCCATTCTCTCCGATTTCGTAATACCCATCCACTTCGTCATAGGCACAGGCGTTGAAGTCCGAATTCAGCTGCACCTGCATCAGAGCGAAGCGAATGGGGTTGAATCCGGCAACAATTTGTGAACGGCGACGTACGGACGGGTTCGTAACCCGCCCCTGCATCAGAAAATTCTTGAAAGGGAAACCTGCCATGGTCTGCCAACACCCACCGATACGATTATCCGGGACGGCATGACAGCCGTCCCCTACAGAAATAAGGCAAATTTCGTAAGCCGATGTCCCGACACCCTTCCTTTTCGTGACAAGCATAAACCCTGCAAGAAACAAGATTTTAACGCCCTCCCAACTAGCATCACGCTCAGCATACCCTTCATCAAACATAGCACGTCCCTTCCCAAAACAGAACATTTGTGCTATTATTTAGGCAGATACCTGACCCCAGGCACCGCACTTTAACAATCAGCCACTTTTTACATTAAAAGTGTGTTTTATCACTATCAAAAAACAGTGTAAAAAGTGTAAATAGTGTAAAAACCCCTATAGATTTCATCCCCGCATCGATACCCATTTCTAACTTAAAACCCTTGCAAGAACAAGATTAGCGAGGCTGGGATTTGCGAGCGCTTTTTGCGAAGTCCTGGGAGCTCAATGAGCAGGATTCCCAGAACCAATAGTCTGTAAAGTTAAATAAAAAATGGCGAGGCTGGGATTTGCGAGCGCTTTTTGCGAAGTCCTAGGAGCGAAGCGAGCAGGAATCCCAGAACCAATTTTTTTAAGTTTAAAAGAAAAATGGCGAGGCTGGGATTTGCGAGCGGTTTTTGCGAAGTCCTGGGAGCGAAGCGAGCAGGATTCCCAGAACCAATTTTTTTGAGTTTAAAAGAAAAATGGCGAGGCTGGGATTTGAACCCAGAACCAATGGCTTATGAGTCCACTGCTCCACCGTTGAGCTACCTCGCCACGATGCCCAAAGATATTACCCGAAATAGGTCTAAAAGTCAACCGATTTTCCCGATCCAG
>JAXGNB010000013.1:0-8320 GCA_040768265.1 Anaerolineaceae bacterium | reverse complement strand
GCGCCGGTATTTCTCCTGGACGAAAACGTGGTAAATCATGAAAAAATCGTTTCCTTCATCGAAGCGTTTCAGGCGGTATGCCTTCACATAACCGCAGACGTCATCCTCAAGCAGAGCAACATAAAGGTAAATAGTTGGATCTTCCAGGGCAAGAAGGACTTTCTCATCCGATGGGTTCTGGTTTCTGAAGATTTTGACCAGTTTTTTCGTAATAGCCACATCACTCGCGGTCAAACGTTTATATTCGATCATGCCTTACTCCTGTTTCTGGTAAAAAATCGTCACGGTCACATAAAAAGTGCAAATACCACAATAACGGTAACATATCAAGTATAATATGACTTCAAACCTTCATGCTTCATTTTTATCGCAGACAAATGACTCCTGTCATAGAAAACTACATAAAAGGATAAATAGTGACAAAATGAAAATGACAATGGCTGATTACATTTCCGAAATCCCCGAAGTTATCAAAGAGAATGTTGCCAGAGCCCAAAGCCTGACAAAACCACTGGTTGAGAAATTTGTTCAAAAACCCTTCAAACAGATATGGATTGTTGGTTCTGGTTCCTCTTATAATGGTGCGCTTTGTGGACGAGATTTCGTCAAGCAAGTGTTGGGAGTGGACGTCAGGATCATCACTCCAGCAACATTCACCTACTTTGAGAACGATATTACTGAAGACGATTTTGTTTTTGTGGTCTCTCAAACCGGATACAGCACCAATGCTTTGGCTGCACTGGAGTTGATTAAATCCAAAGGTCTGTACGCTATTGGCGTGACTGGTGACGTGGAGAGTGACTTTGCATCTGTATGCGATCTGGTTGTTGATTATGGCATGGGCATCGAAACAGTCCATTATGTTACCAAGGGCGTCAGCACATTTGCCGCTTTCCTTTTCATGTTTGCCTGCGAGGCAGCCAAAGTATTGGGCAAGATGAGCGAAGCTGAAGTGGAAAAAACATACCACGATATGCTTTCGATTGTTGACCAGCACCCTGCCATGATCGCTTCCGCGAACCAATGGTTCGAAACAAACGTTAAGGAATTTTCTTCCATGCACGTTCTCTTCTTATGTTCCTATGGATCCAACTTTGGCACGATTTACGAAGGTGCTCTAAAAATTAGTGAGACAGTGCATATCCCCGCATTTCCATTAGAAGCTGAAGAATTTATTCACGGGCCTTTCCTTCAGGTGAATCCTTCTTATACCCTCCTTTTCCTGGATACTGGTGCCCAGGGATCGGAACGACTCCGCTCCATTTACACCGCCAGCAAAATGATGACAGACCACACATTCCTGGTTACCGACCAGGATATGGGAGAAGACAAACACGTGCTGCAGGTAATGAAAACTCCAAATCAGTTGATGAACCCCTTGATCTATTTGCCCGTTGTTCAAACACTCGCATACAGGGCTTCAACTTATCCTGAACGTTACCAGCATCCGCTGCTTGAAGGTTTCAAGAAGGCCATCCTGAGTAAATCAGTCAACTATAAAGATTAATGGCAAGATGAAAAAATTTATCTATTCAGATCGCATTTACTCTGAACGGGGACTCATCAGTGGAACGATAGAATTGGAGGATTCCAAGATTCTTCAAATTCATCATGGCAGGATTGCGCCTGAACCTGAAGCCGAAGTCTTCGATTATAGGTCACTCCGGGTCATCCCAGGCATGATTGAAATGCACTTGCACGGATACATGGGTTGGAATGCCATGTCGCCAGACGCGAACGAAATTGCCGCGCTCAGCAAATCCCTTGTAACTTGCGGGGTAACGGGTTACCTGCCTACCAACCATTATAGCGAAACGGTGTTTGAGAACAACAAGGCCATCGTGAAAGTTATGAGCTCACCCCGGCAAGGGGCCAGAATCTTTGGCATCCACATGGAAGGGCCCTTCATCAGCCTGGAAAAACTTGGGTCTGTGATCCCGGACGAAGTGCAGCCTGCCAGCATCGAACTCATGCAAAAATACCTGGACACTTCAGACAATCAAATTCGTACCGTCACCATGGCTCCCGAGATCCCAAACGCCGAGGAGTTGATCTCTTTCCTCGTCCGAAAGGAGATAAATGTTTGTATGGGTCACTCAAACGCGACCTATGCCGAAGCCAGGAGAGCGATTGATCTGGGCGCAATCATTACCCAGAAAACCGGCAATTGCATGCGTGGAATGCACCATCGCGAAATAGGTCTCCTGGGGGCAGCCTTACTCGACATGCGGCTTTACAATGAAATAAACTCGGATCTTGCCCATACGAGCAAAGAATTTTTAGAAATGATCTACCGTTTAAAGGGAGCGCTGAAACTCTGCATCGTAGCAGATTCCGGGGTTATGTCGGGTATGCCCAAAGGCGAGTATGAACTTCCAGACCGGGGTACTTACCGTGTGGGGCCAGACACCCTGCTGCATATTGCCGATTGGACGATTGATGGCAGTATCTACAGCATGCTTTATGGGTTACATAATTGGGTTGAAGTGATTCGTATCCCGATGGAAGAGGCTGTGGTCATGGCTTCGCTGAATCCTGCGAAAGTCCTCAGAATTGATCACCAAAAAGGCTCAATCCATGAAGGCAAAGACGCTGATCTGGTTGTGCTTGCGGATGATTTTAAAGTTGAGGCCACATTTATCGAAGGTGAGCTGGAATATACCCGCCAGGATCAGCATATCTACTATAATACAAAGGTTCTGAATTATATGACGAAGGCTTTTGATTAGATGCATTTCTTAATAATTGTGAATTTCAAATTGCGGAGAGAGAGGAAATCACATGGGAGAAATTAATATTGTTTTTGCGAGAGTGGACAATCGCCTTGTTCATGGTCAGGTCGGGATGGTATGGGCCAACACGATGGGAGCAAACATCATTGTGGTTGTAGATGACGACGTAGTTAACGACCCTATGAATCAGGAGTTGATGCGTATGACAGTAGCAACGAATAAACTACCCATCCGGTTCTGGTCAGTGCAACAGACAATTGACACGATCTGGAAGGCTTCTCCATCTCAAAAGATTTTCTTACTGGCCAAAACCCCTAAGGTTTTTCGCCAGCTGGTTGAAGGAGGTGTGCCTATTAAAGAGTTGAACATCGGCAACATGCACACCAGCCCCGGAAAACGCCAGTTTAAGACCGCGTATGTCTACGTTGATGACGATGACATAGCTGATATCAACGCGTTGAAGGAAAAAGGCGTTCAAGTGACCATTCAGGTACTGCCGGATTATAAGAAAGTTGTTGTTGATTAACCTGTCTTGGTGTGGAAGACGGGATAACAAAAATCTAAAAGGAGGTTCGTAAGGAAATTACACTGACACAGGGCTTATTACTGGCCTTGGTCGCATTTATTTGTGGAATTGATGCCCATTGGGAAGTATTCTTTGTCTTCAGACCCATTGTCACAGCTTTCCTCACCGGCTTAGTCTTGAACGATGTTGCATTGGGTTTGCAGGCCGGCGCAATTGCTGAATTAGCCTACTTGGGGCTGACAACTATTGGTGGTACTGTGCCACCCAACCCGCTTGTTGCAGGTATGATGACTGTGGTTATTGCACACACAACCGGTCAATCTCCAGAAGCTGCCCTCGGTCTCTCGTTGCCGTTCGCTCTGCTTATGCAGTGGATCCTCGTGTTCTATAACACTTCATTTGCCGGCTTCCTGCGGTTATTGGACCGCGATGCTGCCGTTGGTGAAACCAAGAAGTTCATGAATACTGTCATGCTGGGAACCTGGATCACAGCTGCTACTTACGCAGTGGTTATCTTCCTCTCTGCTTACGCCATGCAAGAGCCAATTGCCGCATTCGTCAGCAAATTCCCGGAATGGCTTGTTCAAGGCTTCAGAGTAGCAGGTGGATTGTTACCTGGTGTAGGCTTGGCTCTGCTGCTCAGATCTATGCTTAACCTTAATAACCTTGCTTTCCTGTTGATCGGATTCCTGATGGCATCTTACATGTCGCTTAATGGTGTTCTGCCGATTGCTATTGCTGCATTTGCCATTGCCTTGCTTATTTTCCTGAAAGATCAGGAGACAGCTAAGTCCTTGGTAACATCAGATGGAGGTACGCAAGATGGTATCTAGAAATAAGTTGGAAACAAAAGACCTAAATAAATTAGGTTGGCTTTCGATGATTTCCCAATCCGGCTTCAGCTTCGAAAGAATGCAAGCCGGAGGCTTCACCGCAGCGATGATTCCTGGTTTCAAAAAGATCTACGGAGATCAGACCGAGGAAATTGCCGCCGCGATGACCAGCAACATGGGCTTTATCAACACAGAGCCGCACATGATTACCTTCCTCCAAGGCTTGATTCTTTCTCTTGAAGAAGGCGGTGAGGAACGTAGTCTGATCCAGAACCTGCGAACTGGCTTGTTTGGTCCGCTGGCAGGTCTTGGAGATGCGATCTTCTGGTTTACTTTGCTTCCTGTATCTGCTGCCATTGGCGCCTCTTTCAACTCGCAAGGTTCAGTACTGGGTCCGATCATTTTTGCAGCGATCTGGTTCCTTGCAGCCATTTCAAGAATCTGGTTCGGAAAACTGGGTTATCGCTTAGGCATCAACTCACTATCTGTCCTGAAGCAAAGCGGTGCGGCTATCACCAAAGCTGCTGGCATTTTGGGTGTCATGGTTATTGGTGGTTTGATCCCGACCTACGTCAGCCTGAGATTCCAAGAAGACCTGACCCTTTTTGGCACTGTTCCGGTTCAAGGTATCTTCGATACGATCCTTAAGAATATTCTGCCCTTAGGTTTCGTGTTCCTGGTCTACTTTTTCCTGAAAGTCAAAAAGGTCTCGGTTGTGAAGGTCATTCTCGGTGTGATCGTGGCTTCCGTTTTGCTGGCCCTCCTGGGCGTTCTGTAATCTTGATCTTGTGCTTGAAAATGAAGGCTACCACACCATAGCCTTCATTTTTTTCAAAAAGGGTAGATTTTGAAGCAGTAAATTAACCATCAAAGTCTTATTTTTCAAACAGTTGAGGTGACAAATATGTTTTTATGTGCTTCCATGATGTGCGGCAATTATGACAATCTTAGGGATGATGTTGTGTCGCTGGATAAAGCTGGGGTCGATATGTTTCACATAGATATCATGGATGGCAACTTTGTACCCAACTTTGCGATGGGTCGGCAGGATGTCAGTACCATCCGTAAACACACTGCCAAGCCCCTGGACGCGCATCTTATGGTGAGCAACACCAAGAACTACCTGCCTATTCTCGTTGAAGAAAAAGTCGATATTGTCTACATTCATCCAGAAGCAGACAACAGAATCTTAGAATCCTTTGCTTACTTGAAGAATCATGGTATTGCATCAGGGTTAGTTGTGAGCCCACAGATTTCTTTTTCTGTTGTTTATGAACTTTTACCATTCGCGGAATATATTCTATTGATGACAGTGGTGCCTGGTTTTTCCGGGCAAGCCTTCTTGCAATATATGCATCCAAAAATTGAAGAATTTATCGACAATAAGCGGAAATACAGCTATCAATTATTCATGGATGGCGCAGTATCCCCCGATATTATTAAAACTTATTCAAAAAGAGGGGTTGATGGTTTTATCCTTGGCAGCAGCAGCCTTTTCCGTGGAAACAACAATTACGCGGAAACAATTAAAAGCTTGAGGGCAGGTGATTAAGCAAATGAAACTTGAAGATTATTCAAAACTTATAGACCACACCAATCTAAAGCCGGACGCGACTGAAGAGCAGATGGCAATCCTTTGCAAAGAAGCGGTTGATTACTCTTTCGCCATGGTTGCCATCAACCAGGCGCAAACCAAATTCTGTGCCAACAAGTTACGTGGCACCTCAGTCAGAACCGGGGCGGCGATATCCTTCCCGCTTGGGCAAACCTCTATCTCCGCAAAGGCATTTGAAACCCAGGACGCAATTAGCCAGGGAGCCCAGGAAATCGATTTTGTCCTGAATCTTACCGAGGTCAAGAAGGGAAACGCCCAATATACACTTGAAGAAATGGGAACAGTGAACGATCTCTGTCATAAGCAGAGCATCATTTGCAAAGTGATTTTTGAAATCGCGTATCTTTCCCCGCAAGAAGTAACCACGCTTTGTCACCTGGCTAACCAGATTAAACCGGATTTCGTAAAAACCTCTACTGGTTTCGCGCCAACTGGAGCAACCGTGGAAATGGTGCGCCTGATGCGCCAGGAATGCCTGCCGGAAATCCAGGTGAAAGCTGCGGGTGGCATACGGGACGCCGCTACTTTTTTGGCGATGATCGAAGCTGGAGCCACACGCATAGG
Source organism: Anaerolineaceae bacterium (assembly GCA_040768265.1). Lineage (GTDB taxonomy): Bacteria > Chloroflexota > Anaerolineae > Anaerolineales > Anaerolineaceae > Mesolinea. The sequence goes on along the minus strand of JAXGNB010000013.1, from coordinate 2,050 downwards.
CACCAGTTCCGGGATAAAAATTATTAACCAACTCAAACAACTGCTATAAAAAAGAAAGGTCGGTAAAAATGTATGGGATGATTGTTGTTGGACACGGCGCTTTTGCCTCAGGTATTACCACTTCAGTAAAGATGATTTCTGGCGAACTGAATCACTATATCCCGCTTGAGTTCCGGGCGGAAGAGCCCCTTGAGGCGTTATCACAAAATCTGCACTCGGCAATTGATACTCTGCTCAAGGACACCGAGGGCGTCTTGATTTTTACAGACCTGATCGGAGGCACTCCTTTCAAAACAGCTTACACCATTGCCCATGGACGTCCGGAGTTGGCGGTCATCTGCGGCACCAACCTTGGCATGCTTCTAGAAGCGAACTTTTCGCGCCTGGATGAGGGCAGCCTGCAAGACCTTGCACGCAGCATAGTTGAGGGAGGGCGGGAACAGGTAATTTATATGGAAAAAATTCAAATCACTGCCCCCCAGGAAAGCGCGGACGAAGAAGGTATCTAAAGTTATCTAATCTGTGCTTGCTGAAGATAAACAAAAAAAGAGTATTAAGCAAAGCTTAATACTCTTTTCAAAGGGTTTTGTGGAGTGAAATTATCTCTATTTGACCAAATATCTGAAACTTATTCCTCTTTTTGGCTGGATTGCAGAAAACCTAATATAAGTATAGCCAGCCAGCTTGCAAAAAGCGCCCCTACCCAGAGAGCTGCCGCGCCCAAAATGGCAATATTCCATTTAGCGCCTGTCCAGTATAAAAAAGCACCAAAGGCAAAGGTCGCCGCATAGCTCAGCCATCCAATGATGTTTACATACCGCGCCAGTCTGCTGTTATTGAGCCAATTCGAGAACAAGATGAATGTCAGCAGGCTGAAAGCCCCGATGATTGAGGCGATCTTCCAGTCCCCAAGAATCCACGACAAGAGTGAGATCAAGTTGATGCTGAGGTTCTTAGGCAAGGTCTGCAGAGAGATCAACTTTTGCTGCCTTCTTTTGGCATCCAAAACCAGGACAATCACATTATGAAACTCATCTGCCGTTATAAGCGGATACTCCGTCCGCAATTCCTGTTTCTTTGCGTCGGATAGCTTCAGTAATTCAGCTTCCTTGTAGTTGAACAATTTTTTGGTCAGCAATTTCCCCTGCTCCATCTTTTGTGGGTCAAGATTGTTTTCAGTGGTCATGGGCATTATCCTGTTTGAATTTGTGAATTCGTAAATTATAGCATGGTGAGGGTTTAGAAATTTCTTTCACTCCAGAAAACTGCTTTGGCTGTAAACCTCTTTAGGGCAAGGGTTATTCGAAAGTTGGCGATACAGAACCTCCTGAGAAGCATGATAAAATTAATCCATCAGCCTTAAGGAGCTCACCATGACTGAACACGTTGCCCCCAATTATTCACGCGAAGAACACATTCGCGCCCTGATCGAGCAGATCAGCGCTTACATCGAGCAATTTCACCATGGCTCAGTAGAATTGGTCAGCGTTGAGGGCGATATCGTCAAAGTGCGCCTCGGAGGCGCCTGTTCGGAGTGCGATCTTTCCACCCAAACTTTACAAGGTTGGGTCGCCGGCACCATCCGCCAGTTCTTTCCGGATGCAATTGTTGTCGCAGCTGAATAGATTCGGGTTTTTGACACCCCAAAACATAAAAAACTTTTAGAACCCTGAGATTAGATTAGTTCTCAGCCCAATTCCCGGTAAGTAGGTGCGCTTGGAGCAAAGATTTCGCGCTGGACCGTCTCCAGCAGCGTCTCACCTTTCAGGTCTTCCACCGTATAGCAAACCGCTTCCATCTTGTCTGCCAGGTCCTGCGCCAGGCCACTATCGAAGACTTTCTGCTCCATGTTGATCACCACGCTGTGGATCTTTTCGTTGGCAAACATTCCAGCCAGCTCCGTAATCTCCTCCGCCACCAGCCGCCCGGGGACGAGCGGCACGTTCCCCGCTCCATCCGTCAAAACGATCAGCAGCGGCTGCACGTCCGGGTGCAGGATCTTTTCGCGCTTGATGACCTCATACGCCATTTGCAGCCCTGCAGATAATGG
>JAXGNB010000012.1:0-18030 GCA_040768265.1 Anaerolineaceae bacterium | reverse complement strand
AAATGGGAAGCGAGCAACAAAGGATGGTAGTATCTGGGTTTCACAAAGAAGAGGAAGCGAAAAATAGAACGGAGTGCACTCCGTTCTATCTGCATCGTTCCTCTAGAGTCTTAAGGGGGAAGAGTGTGCTGAATGGAAATCTAGACCAAATAGGAACGCCAATCTGTAGGGAATCCATAATCCCCTAAATCAAAAAATGGCCTGGTTTTCTCAGCATCAGAAATATTCTGAATAAAAGTAAGCCATAAGTTGCGATCTGATAATCGTCGCATTACAAGAAACAGCGCAAAGAGTTGGTTGTCTTGGGTAGGATCCCATTTGAAGGATTTAGCTATGATTGGCCTAATGGGATACTCCCGCCGAAATAAATAGCCATAATGAGCACAAATATTCCTTTGAATACTCAATACATGCAACCATTGTCCAAATAAGTAATCATTCGCATTGTAAAGGCCTTGTGCAATGATTTTTTTATCTGGCTCTAAAAGGTTTTTGTAAAGCTTGGAGAGGGTGTTGAATGAGAAAAACTCAACCACAACCCAAATAGGGAAAACTCCCGCATACTTTTTTTGATGATGAACAATTACTGGGTCTTTCTTATTTCGCGCAATTTCATCCGAGAAATTATCAAAAATTTCCTGGTATTTCACGCTGTCTTTGAAGATCTTTCCTTGATAAAACGCATCTGATCCGTATGTCAGCGCTAAATGATGCGATATCTGAGTTCTTGTGTTAATTTCGATGGGCTCGAGGACCGATAAGATTTTGTTCCGTAACCACCTATCATTTTCATAAACAGCAATTATCTGTGAAAATTTGAAGTCATCTTGGTAATGATCTGGTGAATCCATAAATTTGTGAAAATAAATATTCAAACGATAGTAGTGATTGGACTGAAGAAAAGCGGTGGCTTTTTTCTCATCATCAATCGTCATTCCTCGTTGACGTAATAATTCTATTTGGTCATGAACAGACAGGGCTGGTTTTAAAGCCATATAGGTTAAGCATCCTTAAATAAATGACCCACCTCGGTGCGCATGCTAAGCAGAGGCGTGGTGGGTTCTGTTGGCATTATTATACTCAATTCTAGGTTTTTTACAAGGAAATGATTCATATCAATTATTGACCAATCAACTTTCGAGTTGTATTGCTCTTTTGTTGAGACTCAAGTCATCAGAATAGTGATGGTTGAAGTGAGGCTAGAGGGTGGCTGGTTGGTATTTTCTCCGGTCAGTTGGGTTTTAACCTCATCCTGGACGATTTGCCTTCCTAAACGCTTTTCGGATTCCATAAATCGCATTGGAGATATCCACGCGATGAGGTTCTAAATACGCTTTGCTTTTCTCTAATCGCAGTGCTTCCAACACAATCGCCAATTCACCCAATACCTCCGATGTTGTGAAATTTTCATGGATTGCACTCTGTAACCGTTGAGCAGTTTCTTTATCTGTATCCCTAACAATCTCTCCAGACACATCTTAAAAGGTTCTATAATAAGAACAGGAGAGAATGGCGATGACAGCAGACGAAAAGATAGCACATCAAAGGCTGAGTGTATTACAGTTGGCGGAAGTGCTTGGGAATGTCAGCGAAGCCTGCCGACAACGGGATATTTCACGAACCCAGTTCTATGAATATAAGCGGCGGTTTCAGACGCATGGGATGGCCGGGCTCAAGGACTTACCGCCCATTCACAAAAGCCATCCCTTCACCACGCCGCCGGAGACAGTGGAAAAGGTAGTGAATTTGAGCATGGAACATCCGACCTGGGGATGCAACCGGCTGAGCGACCACCTGAAACTGGAAGGAGTAAGCATCAGTTCGCCAACAGTACAGGATATCCTGATCCGGAATGGCATGGGCAGCCGGTATGAGCGGCTGATGAAACTGGAAGAACGGGCTTTAGGGCAGAAGATTGAACTGACGGCGCAGCAGGTAGCTCAGATTGAAAAAGCCAACCCGGCATTCAAAGAGCGGCATGTAGAGAGCAGTCACCCTGGAGAGCTGTTGAGCCAGGACACCTTCTATGTTGGGACGCTCAAAGGGGTAGGGCGGGTATATCTGCACACGGTGGTGGACACCTTTGGCAGCTATGCCTTTGGGTTTTTACATACCTCAAAGCAACCGGAAGCAGCGGTGGCGGTTTTGCACAATGATGTATTGCCCTTCTATGAGGCTCTGTCGATTCCCGTTGAGAAGGTGCTGACGGACAACGGCCGCGAGTTCTGTGGGACGGATAGCCACCCTTATGAGTTGTACTTGCAGTTGAATGAAATCCAGCACAAGCGCACCAAAGTTGCCCATCCCCAGACGAATGGATTTGTGGAACGCTTTCATCGAACTGTCCTGGATGAATTCTTCCGCCTGGTCTTCCGGACCAAGTTCTACGAAACAGTGGAAGCCCTACAAACCGATCTGGATGCCTGGTTGGTGGAATACAACACCCGAAGACCCCATCAGGGATACCGTAATCGGGGAAAGCGTCCAATGGATGTGATTCAAGATTATTTGCAGCAGAGAGATGATCTTCCTGAAAATATTCCTGATCCACCCGGGAGTGATCCTGGAATCACCAATGAACGGAGAGAAAGTTAGGAATACACATAAAAAATCTTCTGGTTACTGGCTGGTGCAGTCAAAATTGAACACGTCCTACTAATGCTCTGCATAAAAACCACACTCCCAATCATTTTCAACCTTGAGGAATCCACAATAATGAATATCAGATATCCAAAAAATAACCATATAAATATATCTTGCTTCATCCAAGCTATATTTAATTTCATAGCCTTCACTTGTGAATGGAAGCTCGTTGATATAGGACGGTATTAGATCATTGATGGATGCCGGGTAATAGCCTAAATTGGAATAGTATTTTTCAACGGCATCGACAACCGTTAACATTTCAGCAATACTTTTCTGGTGCGGGGAAATTGTTGGTGTTTGAATAAGTTTCTGAGTAATCGTTGATGTTTTTGGAATGAGCTGAGTTTGAGTAATCGTCGAGATACCTACTTCATTTGTAACTACAACACCTGTTAACAATATTCTTGTATCAGTAGGGTTTATCATGCCGCGATCAGAATATTCACATGCCGTCAGGCAAAACACAACAATCCATAGTGTTATTAAAATAATCAATAATATCTTTTTCATTTCATGTATGCTCCCCACTGAAGAATTGCATCCTGCGGAAAATTTACTCCAGGACAATCTGTCGGGTTAAACACACTATGCCCACCGATGATATCTATATCATAAACAGCTTCCAAAAACAGCAATAACCCAACGGTAGCATCAAGCTGATCTTGCATAGGGCTGATAATATTAAAGTTGCCAAGTAAAACAACTCCGATTTTACCGGTATTCCCGCCAAGAACATGTGCCCCTCGAGCACCGATATTACGCCCCTCGTAAATTACTCCATCAAACCCAACAATATAATGATATGATACATCATAAAGTCCTTGATCAACCATATGGGTTGTCTCAATGGCGCGAGGATCATTCCCCTGGTTATTTCCTCCTCCGACATGATGAATAACTACAGTATCAAGGGTATCAGCCAAATCTCCTGGGTGTTCGTAGTAACCGCCGAACTCATTGTTAGGATCGTAGGTTTCTCTATATTCATCTGAAAAATTACCCGGATTGTCACCCGGTGCGTATTGCCCCCAATCTTTTCGGGCTACGATTGGCAAAGTTGTTTTTCCACCTGCCAATGCATTCATACCCGTTGAGCGCATCATTGCACCAGCCTCAGCGAACGTCTCTACGCAACCTATATCATAGTAATCTCCACAGATCCAGTGTCCCGTAGGATCCGTATATTTCAAGGGGTTATCCCGCACATAGGAGTAGCAATTCCAGTCTTGTGAATTCCCTGGATCCGGTATAATACTATCAGGCTGCACCCAGCGGTTAAGATAAGGGTCATACCAGCGGGCGTTGTAGTACATCAGCCCAATCTCCGCCATGTTCGAGTACTGCCCGGTGTAAGTGTATTGGGTGGGGGTGGTGCCGCTGGTATACCGCATTTCTCCAAACGGTTTGTACAACATCGCTGCTCTCTCAGCCATAGGGGTTGAGCCAAATACTTCTGGGGGTGTCAAAACAACCCGATTGGGAGTCATCGATCATCGTTTCTACAAATTCCTCGATGGATAGGTTGATTGCCTTTTCGGGTGGTTTAGACCACGTCCAATCGAACTCATGTGTTAACAGGTGCTTGTTTAAATCATAAATGGTCAAGTTCATATTTTTATCCCAAATAATAACGGAGCCAGCATCTTCATACCGGGGGCAGATATGAAAATATTCTTCTGTTGCTGAGACTTCAAAAGTATAATGCAACAACATAGCCTTTTCCATGTAGATCAAATCTATTGAAAAAAGGTACTTTCCCCCGAATGATCTGGAATTTATACCCATGAACATCACTTGAGAAGGAAGCCCGTATTGATTGAGGACGTTCTTCATCTGAAAGGAAGTTACTCCACTTGCACTGGCTTCGATAATCTTTGAAATATTATTTTCAAAAACATAACTTTGCCCATTAAACATCGGATATCCATCCGGGACCGGGAAAGTAATTTCAAGGTAAGTTACCTCTCCTACTTCTTCCTTGACAGACATAGATGTTGATATCGTATTCAAGATGTTCACTGTCTGATCGATGGTTGTAATTCCCGGGGTAATTCCCCACCAGCAAGGCAGATCACAACCGCCATTGGTTTCCAATAAGTTACGTAGATTCTCTCTTGCCTCATCGATGGTCAAATCGGGCAAAGGAGTCCAATCAACCCAGAGAATTGGGGTTGGAGAAAGTGTCCAGGTTGGGCGTTGGGTCGCTGTTGCTGTTTTTTCGATCTCGAGCGTGGAAGTCAATGGAATTGTGCTTGGTGTGGTGGTTGAAGAAGACGGATAAGGCGACTGCTCCCCCATTTCTCCGGGGAGATTCTCTCCATTCAGATACGGCGTATGACATCCACCCAACATGAAAAGGAAAATCGCAATTATACCTACAATGGCTTTCCTGGTTTTCATCTTAGCCCTCCTAATGGCTGATGGCATAATCTATCAGTGTAGGCATAATTTCATTCATAAAAATCATCCTCTTTTCTCCCCATCTATCCCTCGAAAATCGCTGGTATGTCCAGCCGATAAACATGTCAGCAAACTCTTCACCAGGGGATCCATCCGTGCTTGGCTGCCAGCCACCCCAAGCTCCAAATGGACCTGCAAAGCCATAATCCCCAGGATCCTGGCCATCAGAACGATCAGGAAAATTAGGATCTTGTGCTTGTCGGTTGCCGAGTTCAAACTCACCCAACCGGTAATTTCTCGAAGAAGATACTACCCACAGGCGATTATTAAACGCATGACCAAGTTCATGGATTACGTGGTTTGTTCTTATCCACCCCGAGTCGGGTACCCAGGTTCCAACCATGGATGCAAATCCTATTTTTCTCGCCCCATACGTATATGCTCCAACTCCCTGACACTCCGGGCAATTCCCCCATTGGAAAACCATTTTCTTATCCCCGTTTATTCCATATATTGAACGGAAAGCATTTATGGGATCCCTGCCTGTTACAACAGAGAAAGCATTCGCTACCTTTGTTATACCATCAGCAACATCTCTGCCACCAAATTGCCTGCACTGTTCGTCGTTACACTGATGCTTCTGAATCAACATTTACAGACATTGATTAAATAATATCCCACTCCTATCCTGTACCTACCTCGCCTGACCCTTGGCGGCGGGCAGTAGAGCGGCTGCAGTGGGAGTAATGGAGAAGTAAGCTCTTTTTTGACCTCATCGATCTCAAGTGCGCGATTAAATCTGCCCATTTACCGTTCTATTTTGTATGCATTCCCGTCAAATTGAAAACACGCTTTTTCCGGTTCGCCAATCATCAAACGAGCGAATTCATCAACCGTTAATGAAGTTACATCCTCCAATGATATGGTTTGGGGGGGATGTCTGGGATTCTCCCCAAACCAAAGGCTTACTCCATCAAATTTGGTTGTCAGTGGGCATATTTGCGATACTCCTCGCTCTGCCGGGATAATGTTAACACCCCAATATTCCACGATCAAATCCATTTCATCATAATATATTATCAGAGAGAATAAAGGTCCTGGTCCCCAGTCGGCGGCTATACCTACGTAATTGGGTGTGCCATAACGCTCGACCAACGTCTTGGGTGAATAAGCCGTTATTTTCTGAAATGTGCCATTAATCGATGAGGAAATGCTTATGCCGACATTCACCGTTACAACAATATCGTTTTTGATTTCCAAGTTAATATTAATTGACATTCCGCTTTTTAGATCATAGTTAATATCAAAATATTCCTGCCCTTTGAAAGTGATAACCTTTGTCTCCAATCCATTATAGTGGAAGAAATCCTTCGCTTCTAATGCTGTGGTTTCGCCTGGCACAATCCCCCAAAAGCAGGGAGCAGCGCAATCTGCAGAGCCCATCAGCAAGGCATGAATCTGCTCTGCAGCCTTCTCCGGTTCCAGCGTAGGGATGGGCGTTGGAGTTTTGGTTGGCAGATATGTTGATAGAGGCGTATGGTTTGGTGTAATAACCGTCGGTTGGAAATATTTCTCAGTCTGATCCGGGTTCAGAGTCAATGGTGATGTTCCACAACCTGCCAGGATAACTGTCAAAATTAGGATAAAACCTGATCTATATATGAGATTCAATTTCATCTCCTCTTGTAAAAATCCTAAATATTATGGGAGAAAAGCCAAATAAGGCTGAAGGGCACCTCTGATAAAATTAAACATACTAATACCTTCGGAGTTGCAAAGATTTATATTCCCACCAATATAATTCGCAAAGGCATCCGACCATTGTTCAGACGGTCCAAAACCAATATATGTCTGTCTGGCTTCCACCCAAGGGTAATTTGGATCGTTATAAATATACCTGGAATTGAGAGCATAGGGGGTAATTTGCATGTCATCCTCTACCCAACTCGGGTTGTTCAGGTTTTCAACAGCATTGGTGAATATATCCCGTAAACCAGAAGTGTTATCAAGTAAATGTCCAACTTCATGGTAGATATTTATTTGTCGTATGGGATTCTGACCAAGAGTATAAAATTGAATGCCACTTCCATCCAAAAGCGTTGATCCATGATATTGACCTCCACTCGGATCTTGGTTTCGTAAAGTAAATGATGCAAATCCAGTCAAGCTTCGGAATTGATTATCAAGAACGTTATTAATATTTCCAAGGCTAATATACATAAGATGTAAGTTTCGAGAATCCCAATTCTTGTCTCCTGTGTCAGACATCATTATGTGATACTTTCCAAGGATCATCATTTTCCAAGTGTCATTAACGTTTAATTTTGACACTCCTGAATTGCGATACCATTTCTGATGGTTAAAACAATGTCCCTCCTCGTCACAAACATCATGCCCGCTCGGGTCGGTGTACCGCACCGGGTTGTTCATCACATGTTAGCATATAACAACTGGCCAGCCAGTCCGTCTCGTATCTTGCGGGACGGTACGTTTGGACGCATAATTCCTTTGGCTGAGTGAACGGGAACGTTGCGCCCGGGTGCGTGACGTATGGGCAAGCCGGGTATGCTTATGGAAAGTCTCTCAAAGACAAGTCCGCTCACATGTTTGGCTGCCCGTTCGAATCCGCTCACCTGAGAAGGGCTTTGGTTGCCGCCACAGCCCTAGCTCGAATCCGTGTGTGATGTCACGCCCAAAAACAAACGCATCCGGCCTGACTGGCCAGGTTTGCCAGCATATTCGAATGGAGGTTATGAGAATATGCCGCACATTGATTCTACTCCCAAACGTTACATCGGTTTCGATATTCACAAACACTACTTCGTCGCCATCGGCGTCGATCCACAGCTTAATCCGGTATTTGGACCGCACCAGGCTTCCATTACGCAACTGGCTGAATGGGCCAGGAAGAACCTGACCCCTCAAGACGCAGTCGTGGTCGAGATGACCACAAACACCTATCTGTTTTTCGACATCATCAAGCCACTGGTCCATTCGGTCACAGTTGTGCATCCACCCCATGTTTCCCTCATCGTACGCGCTCAGGTCAAAACGGACAAGAAAGCTGCTCTCACCCTGGCGCAATTACATGCCTCGGGTTTGCTGCCGGGTATCTGGATCCCGCCGGTTGAAGTGCGGGAACTGCGCGCCCTGGTGGCTCACCGCAATAAAATGGTGCATTTCTCCAGCATCGCCAAGTGCCGCCTTCATGCGCTCCTGCAGCGTAAAGGGATTGAAGCCCCGCAAGGCGTGGAACCTTTCTCACCCGAAATGCGCCTCTGGTGGGATGAACTTGACCTGACCGCCTTGGAAAAGCATTGCATGCACTCTGACCTGTCCATGCTGGATTTCGCCCGGTCTCAGGTGGAATCCGACGAGCAGTGTCTCAAACACCTGGCGGGCAAGGATGAACGCCTTCCGTTACTCATTCAAATCTGTGGGATCGGGTTTATTACCGCCATCACCATCCTGGCTGCCATCGGCGAGATTCAGCGTTTTCCAACCCCAGGGCAACTGGTGGGTTATGCCGGTTTGGGTGCCAGGGTGCACGACAGCGGCATGAGCCGCACCACTGGCCGCATTACCAAAACCGGCAGGCGCGATCTGCGCCGCGCCATGGTGGATGCTGCCAATCATGCCATTCCATTCCATCCCCATTGGAGAGCCGTGTTTGAACGTCAATCAATGCACATTGGCAGGCAGAAAACGATTGTGGCCATTGCCCGCAAGCTGCTGGTAGCCGTCTGGCATGTATTAAGCCACCAGGAGGCCGATCGTTTTGCCGATCACCAGCAGGTGGCCACGGCGCTTTTCGCTTATGCCCATCGCATTCGCGTTCAGAACCTGCCGGATGAACAATCTGCTCTGCAGTTCACGCGCAACCAGCTCGACCGGCTGAAGATCGGTCAGGAGGTCAGGCAAATCCCGTGGGGCTCGCGGAAGTTCAAGCTGCCGGAGAGTAAGCTGACCGTGAGCTAGTGTGGGCTTGGATAACTGAATAAGCGTGTAGAACCCGTTTCGTTCAAGCGGGCTGTATTCTTATTTGGTTTTTAAGGTTCGAGGACCTGTTCCGTACTATACTGAAAACACACCCCAAGAGAAAGGCGAGCTGAGGCGGTCTCATGACCCTTCGCTCGTCTTTCAATTACCAAATAGGACATTCTTAAGAGGAATGTTATACCGCACTATCACAATGATAGTGGCAATGATTAATAAGCCTGTTTCAATTATCCATTTTCGAGTAGGCCACTGTTGATTAGCTTTTACAAAAGTTGTTGAGGTGGTAGACGTTAGGAACAAGCCCCTCCAACGATCATAAACTTTTGGAATGCCAAGTAATATATGTCGAAGACATAAAATCGCAATCGACCAGCCAATTCCCCAATATACGGCAATTAATGCTACACAAAGATTAAAACCAACTACCCAAAGCAATGAAGCCAACCCCAGTCTTCCATTCATCAGTTGACCTCCGGATAATGATTTGGCATAGAGGGTATGTTTTGATTGGGTATGGCTGATATATTTAGCACTTCTTCTATTTTTCCATGTTCCGCATCTTGCCACATTTTAACACCAAAAATATTGACAGGTAGTACCACGAGAGTTTCTAATGCTTCGCCAGCTTTCATTAAGACAGGTTGACCTGTTAACATCAAGCCGAATGCTGGAATACCAACTGTTAAATCGGTGGCTGCGATAAGAAATGCCGCCGCTACTTTTTTGGCGTCGTCAGATCCATAGTGTATTAGAGAGTAGGTCGACCCATATTTCGCTGCCTTCACCTGGTCCATATAACTACTTTCTCCAGCTATGATTAATCGGCCTGCTTGATCCAACGTAAACTTACCAGTAAATGACGACTCAACATCTGGATGATTATTGGGTAGTTGATCTGTATCCCAGTTAATGTTGATTTCATCTCCTAATTCAGCTTTCTGTAATACCGTTAGCCACCCCCAACGCCCCTCTAGAGTACCTCCTTCTTGAAATACCCTTAAGACATCATCCCAAGAGTCGACACCGAAGTAGTTTTTGATTTCATCTTTATTAAAATGACCTGTTGGATCGGTATATCTTGACGGATTGTTATATCCGTACCCATACCGGTCCCACGCCATTGGGTTCCCCGGCTGGGGAATGAGGCTGTCCGCCTGCACAAACCTGCCCAGGGCGGATCGCTTATCTTAACCACCTCCTCATGGGAAATCCTCCCGAGAGTAGAATAAGGGTACCAAGCCACATTCTAAATCTCAGGAGGTTCTTTCATGCTATCCGAAATCGACCAGTTCGTCAACTGGGTGCGCAGGCGAAGCCCCAATGCCCGCACCTGGAAGGACTACAGCTACGACCTGCATCAGTTCGCCAGTTTTATCGGCGATCTCCCGGCAACATCCGTTACTTTCCGCGATGTCGACTGCTTCGTTGCTCACCAGGTATCACGTGGCTTCCAACCCACCACCGTCAACCGACGGTTAGCCTGCCTGGTTTCTTTCTTCACCTTCCTCTCGGATGAGGACCCATCTTTAGTGTGTCCAGTGCTACCCAAACGCCACTTCCTCCGTGAGCGGGAGCGCCTGCCCCGTCCCGTCCAGCCCGAGCAACTTAAGGCCTTCTTCATAGCCATTGACCATGCCATTCAATCTGGCTGCTCCGAAGCTCTCCGCGATCGGGCCATGTTTCTGCTCATGCTGCGCTGTGGGTTGCGGATCGGCGAGGTCGCCAACATGCTCCTCAATGGCCTCTACCTGGATGAACCTCGGCCGCGCCTGGTGGTCAGCGGCAAGGGTTCCCGCGAGCGGGTCGTCTACATCTCGCCTCAGGCTGAACGCGCCCTGCGTCGCTATCTGGCTCTCCGTCCGGACAGCCTCAGCGAAAACGTCTTCCTGGCTTACCACCGTGATGGGCTGTCCACCACTGCCATACACAAGCGGCTCATGCATTACCGCCAGGAAGCGCAAGTTTCACTCACCGCCCATCGCCTCAGGCATTCTTTCGCCAACGACCTGCTGACCGCTGATGTGCCCATCACAACCATTCAGAAGCTCATGGGGCATCGCTGGTTGGAGACCACTCAGATCTACGTCCAGGCTAACGACCGCCAGGTAGCCGCCGATTACTACGCTGCTTGTGCCAGGCTGGAGGATTGGTCATGAGCCCTGCCAAAGCCGCGGTTACCCCATGTGAGATCTACAATCACGCACTCAAATATTCACGCCACGACCATGTGCCGCCAGGAGTGCCGCTACCCAACTCCACCAACACCTGGTTGCCGGAGAATATTGCCATATTGGAACGTTATGTTACCTGGTTGGCCGGGGGAGGAACCAGTGCCTACGTCATTCGCGTGATCCACATCCCTATGGCAGGGCATATTCTCAGCCTAAACCATAAGCCATCCACCGCGCTTGACCTGGACAACGATCTGCAAGCAGGCATGGACTACATTCTGGCTAAAGGGCTCGGCTTTTGCTGGACAAAAAACTGCCGCCTGTCGATGCTCAAATTCCGCCGATTTCTGTTGCACGAGCGCGGGCAGACCGAGTGCCACATCACGCCCTTTGATCCTGTTCTTCATACCGAGGGTTTACCCGCCTGGCTGGTGGAACAGCTTACCCGCTACCAGCATGTTAAGCAGCGCAATTGGCGCGAATCCCGGATAGAGGATGGGATTCGTCGCTTTTGGTGTGAGCATTTACGCCTCTGGCGCTTCCTGGTCAGACGGTTTGGCATCCAGGCGTTATCTGACCTGAAACGCAGCCACTTTCTAGACTACACTGACTGGCGGCTGCAAGCCGGGATGTCGGTACGGGGCGTGAACGGCGACTTGCGCACCTTTCACGGCTTCATGGAATTTCTGCAGGGACAGGATTGGCCGGTTCCGCATATCTTGCTGCGACTGCCTTGTCTCAAAGAGCCCGATTCACTGCCTAAATTCCTGACCGATACTCAAGTGTGCTCGTTACGGGATGATTTGGAGGCGCGGGTAGCGGGTGCTGACAACGCTGCCCACTGCCGGGATGCGCTTCTGGATCGAGCCACATTCTACCTGTTGTGGCAAGGCGGTTTACGGCGGGGCGAGGTGGAAGACTTGCGCCTGGAGGACCTTGACCTGGAGGGCCGTAAGCTTACCGTGCGGCGCGGCAAGGGGCTGGTTGATCGCACCGTGTTTCTCTCTCAATCGGTGGTGCGCGTTCTGCTTGCTTACCTGCCCATGCGCGGGCCAGGACCGACCGACCACGTATTTCTCTATCGCAACCAGGCCATCTCCAAGGATCTCATCCACGGTAGGCTCAAGGCCTGTGGAGTGCGGGTGGGGGTATCGGTGTATGCTCATCGCTTGCGCCACACCTGCGCCACGCAGTTGCTCAATGCGGGCTGCCCGGTAACCAGCATCCAAAAATTCCTCGGTCACAAGCGTCTTAATACCACGATGGTGTACGCCAGAGCATACGACCAGACGGTGGAGGCCGACTACTTTGCCGCCATGAGCCGGGTGGAACAGCGTTTGTTGGTTGCACCAGAAACGGAACCGACAATAGCAGTGGTCACGGACGAGAAGAAAATGCAAATTCTGGCCATTGCCGGGCAGTTGGCCGCTCCGGAAGCCGAGCCAGAGATGCGTAGAAACCTGTTTGAGCAGATGCGCTACCTGCTGTTTGGCGGGCAGACGTTCCCTGAGGCGGTTTTGCCAGTTGAGGCTGGTAGCCAGGTTTGGATCCCGCCGCCGGTGGATGTGGCTGTGGGTTAGGGGATATTATTCAATTTGTAAGGTGCGAACCCGCTCGCTTTCAGGCGTCGCCGGGAGTTGCAATTTTCACAAAAGACCTTTGCTTACCATCAATGCGGAGGCGGGGTTAAGGTCGGTGACCCCGGCGTGATAAATAGCTCGGGATTACGAAACCCACATTCCAAATAATTGTCTTTTTTAAGATAAACGCAATACTTTCTTTCTGATGGGTCGAATCCCACTTCGTATGTTTGGTATTCATTGCGTTCATACCAAATTTCGTGCCCATCAAATGTATAAGGTAATTGAGCAATATATCCTGGGATTAAATCGGTGATCAAATCAGGATAAACTCCGTGATCGGCATAATATTTTTCGACCGCCTCGACAACAACCATGAGTTCACCTTTCCCAATTGTGATCGGATGTGGGGTCAGGGTTTGTGTAGGTATGGCAGTCCTATCCTGGAGACTGTTTATCTTTGGCTGTTCGGTCTCAGCGTTAATATTGTCACAGGCTGAAAGGCCACAAACAAGAAGTATTAGTAGGGCCAGCTTAAAAAGATGTCGAATGCTCATTCGATGAAACTCCGGAACATATTAATCGGCTTTGCCATATTTTGCCCTGGACAGATTGTGTTTCCCTGATCAGGATAATCAGAATGCCCGTTGACAAAATCAATACCATATTTGGCATCTAAATACAACAATAAGCCTAAGGTCGCATCCACTTGAATTTGGGTCGGGCTGATATCACCGCTAAAATCGCCAATTAATACGACGCCAATTTTTCCAGTATTATATTTTTGAACATGATATCCTCTTGCTCCAATATATCTTCCCTCATAGATTGTCCCGTCGGCACCCGCGATAAAATGATAACCTACATCATAATGTCCAAGCCCAACCATATGCGCATTTTCGATGGCTTGTGGGCTATTAGTAACCCCACCATCACCCACATGGTGAATGACGGCAGAATCTAAAGTATCAGCCAAATTGCCGGGATATTCGTAGTAACCGCCGAATTCATTGTTTGGATCATAGGTTTCCCTATCTTCATCTGAAAAATTACCCGGATTGTCACCCGGTGCGTATTGCCCCCAATCTTTTCGGGCTACGATTGGCAAAGTTGTTTTTCCACCTGCCAATGCATTCATACCCGTTGAGCGCATCATTGCACCAGCCTCAGCGAACGTTTCTACGCAACCCGTATCATAATAATCTCCACATGCCCAATGTCCCGTCGGATCCGTATATTTCAGGGGGTTATCCCGTACATAGGAGTAGCGATTCCAGTCTTGTGGATTTCCTGGATCCGGTATAATACTATCAGGCTGTACCCAGCGGTTAAGATAAGGGTCATACCAGCGGGTGTTGTAGTACATCAGCCCAATCTCCGCCATGTTCGAGTACTGCCCGGTGTAGGTGTATTGGGTGGGGGTGGTGCCGCTGGTATACCGCACTTCTCCAAACGGTTTGTATAACATCTCTGCCACAAAATTGCCTGCACTGTTCGTCGTTACACTGGTGCTGCCCAAATGGTCGCCCAGCAGGTAGTTGGGCGGCGCCAGCATGCCGTTCTGCACCGCCACCCGCTGGGAACCAGCGTAATAGTATTTCGTAATCACCTGCTCTTCCAAGCTCACACTCGCATCATCCCACGCCAGCCAGCCGGAGAACTGCGTGCCGGATAATTCCAGCTTCAGCGTCACAGCGTCCAGCGGGCTGGTTATGGTCTTGGTCACTTGTGTCCAGTCAGTAGACAGTTCAGCGCTGCTCATAACCGCCTTACACTCAGAGAGGGTATTGTCAATCCGGTAGAAGCAGGCGTTGATCTGCCAGTCTCCGGTTGGAAAGACTGTTTTGGCGACTTTTGTGGTTTCTGTTGGAATTTGCGCATTGCTTTACAGTCTCAGCATGTCCTCCTGAGCACTTCTACTCAGGGGTATAGCTCTTTTTTGATTTCGCCAACAAACTCGATTGCTTAAATTACTCCTGTTTCTTCCTTTCCAGGTAAAAGGCGAACGCCCATACTGGCCCCCCAAAAACGAGAATATCTAATAATATTCCCCAGCCACCTTTAGGGTACGTTATTATTCTCAAAGTGAATGTTATGCCTAAAAAGATCCAAAATAAGCCTAACAACTGAAAAAAAACAACGCCAGGAAATTTACGACAACTCGTATTTGCTACATACTTATCTTTGCTCTGGCATATTTTTACTTGGATAAAAGTAGAAATTACAGCTAGAAGCAAACCAACAATAAGAAAAAAAACGCCCATGATACTACCTTTTGTTCGTATTACTTTGCAATTGGCGACATTACTTTATGTATTGTATAAGCCGCGAATATACCTGAAGTAAATCCACTAAAAGTATTCACAATAGAAGTGCTGATTCTTTGGTTCTGAACTGTATTAACCAGATCTTGTTGAGGCCAAATAGGGTTTCGTCCAGAGTAATCATACTTTTCCAAAGGAGTATTGATCGTAAATGTTTCAGAGGCTAAATAGCCAATTCCGACATCAAAAGTAGCCCCTACCGCTCCACATACTGCTGCCTGCTGAGCACCTTCAACTGTCCAATTGTCAGTTTGAAGGGCATAAAGCCCTTCTGCTCCTGCAATATATACAAAACCTTTCATAGCAACGCCGACGGGATTGATTGGAATACCAGAACTAATTCCCCCAACAACCCCTGATACTACTGCACTTTCTACAAATGGTTCAGTTTGAAACTCGTCTGGGTTTGAAATCATATAATCTGTTTCTGTAATAGCAGCAGCTGTTCCTCCGCCAACCAACATAGTTGAAACTGAAGCAAGTGTGGTCCCAGATGCGGCTACCGCAGCTAATCCTATACCAGAACCAATTAATCCTCCTGTAACAGCGCCAACTGCAACGGCTGTCCAAAACTCACTCTCTACTGCAGTATTTTGGTTGGCTGTCAAGTAGATTGCACCACCTACAATCCCTCCAATAAGAGCACCAATACCAGCAGTAACAATAACAGGAAGATGTCCGCTCGGATCGGTATATTTCAGGGGGTTATTTCGGACATAGCTGTATCTATCCCAATCTTGTGGATTGCCTGGATCCGGTATAATGGTATCAGGCTGGGCCCAGCGGTTAAGATAAGGGTCATACCAGCGGGCATTGTAGTACATCAGCCCAATCTCCGCCATGTTCGAGTACTGCCCGGTGGTAGATGATCGAGCGATAGTATCTCTATCGGATCCATCCTATGGGGGTTGCATTTTCAGCAATCATGAGTAATGATTTTTCCTCAGTATCAATTAAAAATACTTGCGATACACCCTCCGTACTAATTAATTCCACAACGATATACCGATCATCCGGTGACCATATAGGCGCAGGGTAAGTCTCATATACACTTTTGAAAAAACCACCCTCGAGGCAATAAATCTCCATATGTCGGTACCCGAAGTCAAAAATAATTGCCGGTTGAACAACTGGGCTCATGACTGGATTGGAACTAAACAAAAATGCAATCTTTTCACCATTCCTGGACCATTCGAAATTGTAGATCTCTTCCTCATCAAAAAGCTCACTCCAAAGGGTTAGCCGACCCAACCATCCCTCCGGTTCGAAGATATAAAGTTCATAATCAGCAGAAGTAGGATTATCGTTAATTGCCACGGCAAGATTATTCCCATGCATTGTCCATTTGGGTTGAGTGATTATATCAATCGAAAACAATGTACATACGATGCTTTGGTTTACCCTGTCATAAACGACATAGCCCGGGAGGTCACTGGGGTAGACAACATACCGACCATCAGGGCTAAACTCCAATCCATGGATTCCATCCCAATAGGGAGTTATGTAAGCACGCACAAACGCGGGAAATGTATTCTCAATATGACTTTTTTCTCCTGAAAAAGGATCGATCAGATAAATCGATCGGGTTTTTATACGTGAAGTTCCTTCTTCCTCCTCATATATTAAGTGGGTCGACCCCAACCATTTGGGGCTCTTCCATCGGGGGATCTCTACTGTGGTTACCCAACCACCCTCACGATCTACGATCTCCCATAAAGTTACCGGTGGAGGTGTATACGATTTTATTCTTTCCCGAAATAAAATATATTCCCCGTCCGGTGAAATTTGAAGATCCCGAGGATCAAGCTGATCAAGCCGGTCCACCACTGGTTTTGGGTCATTGGATGAGTGAAGAAAAATATGTTCTCCAGTATTCCGATCCCGTAAAACAATGATCCCTGGAACACGCTGCATTAAATCTTTGTCCTCATGTAATTCTGTACAGGGGGGAGTGGGGGTTGGCTGAGGTGTATCGGACCTTGATGCCGTGGGAGTCTGCGTTATCTCCGGCACATTCACAGGACGGGTTGATTCTTCAGATGGACGATCCCCAGGCATTGCCGTCCATGTTTCTGTAAATCGATCGTTACCTTCTTCCAGGGTGGGTGAACACCCACCAAGAAAAATTAGAAACAAGAAAATCAGACAAATTTTCTTCATGATTTCCTCTTTTCTCACGGGTTGGGGTAAATTCCACATATGGAACCTGACAGTGCACCGATGCGGCAGTGCCAATAATTGTCCTGGTTTATAGTGGCAATATAAAAATTTCCATATGATACAACAAGTTGATTATACAAATAACCATCCTCATTGCCCACATCCTCCCACGCCTCAACCAAGCCTTCATTGTTACCAAAATGATAGGGCTTATCTGGATCATACTGTTTCCAGGAAGATGGGGGATTCAGTATTCGTCTTCCAATATCAAATGCATATAGTTCAAAAATGCCCTCCCTTCCTGCGGGATAATAATCATCTGAAAATCCTACGCTGGACTCAACCAAGTATCTATATGCCAGGATGGACGAATCGCTATATTCACCAAAGAAATTAAAGATTCCAACAACACAGTTCTTCTCAGAACAATAAGGGATATATCCACCACCTCCTGTCCATATTCTACGAGTTATGGCTTCAATTAATATAATATTAGGTTCACTGCTATTAGTTTCTGCCAAAACATAAAATCCAATAAATTCCTCCAGGGTAAAGTTACCGTCACTGCTCCAATACCCAGGAGTTTTATCGAATTCATGATATAACCTGAGCATATTCAATCCGCCATCTGAGAAATGTTGACCCTCTCTATTCCCGTGAATTGAATTAAAGCATCTGCCAGTCTCATCGTTATCTTCACAAGCCCAATGCCCGCTCGGGTCGGTGTACCGCACCGGGTTGTTCATCACA
>JAXGNB010000011.1:0-21534 GCA_040768265.1 Anaerolineaceae bacterium | reverse complement strand
GCATCCCACAGCTCCACCAGCGTGCCAGCGACTGGTATGGGGATAACCATATGCCCTCTGAAGCGATCCACCACGCGCTGGCTGCGGGGGATATAAACCGGGTGCATCAAGCCGTCTCTGGAAATGCCCTGGCAATGCTTGAAAACGCGGAACTTTTTGATTTGCTGAGGAGTTTCAACGAACTTCCCAGTCATCAGGTTTCATCCAATCCCTGGTTATGCATGGCTTACGCCTGGGCAAAAGCTTACGCCGACCCATCGACAGGCATGGTTGAACTCTTGCAACAGGCTGAAAAGGTCTGTCAGAATGTGGAGAAAGATTCCGAAAAAAGACATTTGTGCAGCCACCTGGCAGCGATCAGGGCCTATCTGGCATGGATGAACGGGGAGGCAGAGCAAGCATTGGGCTTTGCACAGCACGCGATGGAGAATATGCCGGAGGAGGATTGGTCGGCTCGCACGCATGTGCTGAACATCCAGGGTCTGGCTCTACAATATCTGGGGGACTTCCTTGGAGCAACCCGGGCGTTTGAAGAGGCACTTGCCGTCGGTAAAAAGGTCGGCAGAGTCCACGAGCTTCTTTATACGAGCTGCAATCTGGCATACGCGCTCCTGCTGCAGAGCCACCTGCACGAAGCTTTTTCTCTTTGTCAGATCGCAGTCTACAAGACGGAAGAAGTTGGGCAGTCTTCGCAAAGGTATCCTGTTTTGGCTCATGCATATGCCACCAAAAGCAATATCCTGCTCGAGTGGAATCAACTGGAGCCGGCTGTATCACTGGCACGGCAAGCGGTTGCCCTGGCAGAACAGTGGGGGCAAGCTGACGCGATAAACTTCGCGTTGAGCAGCTTATCCGAAACCCTCGGCGCTGCAGGAGAATTTGAGGAGGCATTTGCAGTCAATCGGCGGGCAATTCAATTAGCTGGATCAATTTCTCCCTGGTACGCTCGCATTTCAGCAGAGAATGAGATCATGCTCCTGCTGGCCAAAGGAGATGTTCCGGCGGCTGCGTCAAAGTTTGGCGAGTTTTTCCAGACCTTTTTGCAAGACAAAAATCAAAAGCAACTGTTTATGGAAATCTCACTGCTATATCAACAAAACCGTTTCTCGGATGTGATCGACATTCTCGATGGAACCCTTGAAGACCTTCTGCAAAAAGGCTGGAAGTTGCTCTGGATAAAGTTATTGCCAATCTATGCGCTGTCCTTGCAGGCACTGGGTCGTGCGGAGGAGGCGCAGCAAGCGCTGGAACGCTGCCTGGCAGCCGCTGAACCGGAAGGATATGTCCGCATCTTTGTGGAAAGGGGCGCTCCAATGGCTGCGCTGTTGAAGCGCGTTCAGAGCCGGGGTTATAAGTTCGAGTACATTACCAAACTCCTGGCTGCGTTCAATCTACCGGAGGAGACACCCAAATCCCCAAAGCCCGGCCCTGCTCCCCTCAGCCCTGCCGGCACCAACCTGGTGGAACCGTTAAGCGAGCGCGAACTGGAGGTGTTATGGTTGCTGAACTCGCACCTGTCCGTTCCAGAAATCGCTGGGGAGATGATGATCGCGCCATCCACGCTGCGCACCCACATTCGCAATATTTATCTCAAGCTGGATGTCCACGGGCGGCTTGAAGCCCTCCAAAAAGCCCGGGAGCTCGGCTTGATCTGAGCTCCGGACCATCCAATTGAAACAATCCCTGCCAACTGGTGGAGATTGTTTTTATTTAATCGCCGAATCATCAATTTTCAGTCTGCCAAATCATCAATTTTGAGGATGACAACTCATCAAGTAAGCAAGGATACTATGTGCAGAACAATAAAGAAACCAGGAGATAAACCATGACAAACAAGCAAATGTGTGAATCACCAGCCTTCTACGAAATCAAGGTCAAAGGAACTTTCGATGAGAACTGGTCAGATTGGTTTGGCGAATTCACCATCACCCAACAGGACGACAAAACCCTTCTGGCTGGGCAGGCAATCGATCAAGCAGCTTTGCTCGGCATCCTGGCCAGGATCAACGACCTGGGATTGGTGATCCTCACTGTCATGAGAATAGACCACTGAATGTGATTAGATCAAAAGGAGTTTGAAATGTTAGTCACTAAGAAAATCAATATCTTCTCTTTCTTTTTTGGAAAGCCACGCGCTGCAAATAACATCAAAGCCAACAGCGCTTCAAAAGTCCGGAAGTTTGAAGACACTAATCTGGACGAGTTGGACAAAAGGATTAGCATCACCAAGAGCGAAGATTTCTACAAAGCTCATTCCGTCAATCTGATCAATCCTTTCAACCAACTGAACCGATAAACCAACCACAGCAAGCTATTGAGCCTGGGAAGTAATAAGCAAAAACCCTTCCCAGGCTCTTTTTTAATATTTTCTACGTAGCAGAGAGAGCCTTGCTTGGCACGAAGCAAATCAATCGATCTTTAGTGCAAGTTTATTGGGAGGCTCAAGATGCCTTACCCTTCGGACAGCAAAAAACGTGAGATTGGCGATAATATCTCATATGACACATTCAGAGATTGATCAAACGACAAACCCAGGTGGTAAGTTTCTTCGCCAATGAAAAGGGCTGTACGCGGCTTGTTCCGGCAACCTTGATGGGGTTTGATCAGGATTGGGAACATAACAGGATCTGTTTTAAATTGGAGAATGCAAAAGGAAATATTGACCCATAATCTGTTGCCACCTAAAACTTGACAAAAGGTACTGAGCCAGCAGATGGTATCCACTCCAGTCACCGAGCTGGACAGCGATATTGTCCAGAAGGATGGGTGGAACAAACCTGATTTTAGCATCTAAATCAGGAGAGTTAGCGAGCAGATGCTCCCAGGGGGAACGTCTTTGTAGAGATGAATGTTTTCTGACAGCATTGTAGTAATAGAGATAATGCATCGCTTCAAGGAAGAAGTCCTTTTGGGAATGAATGGAAAGCAATCTGGGGATGTAAAACTCCTCGTCATCGGTACGGTGGGAGCGTTCAACATGCGCGTTCTCCTGAGGGCTGGCAGCATGGTTCTGGATAATTGAACAGCCAAATCCAGACAGGAGTTTTCTGAGTTCGATGAGTTTGAGCCAGGATTTCCCCCCAAACTCCTCACCCCGATCCACAGTAAAGACGATGGGCACCGAGACACCGTGACTTCTGAGCCAGGAAAGCACCCACAGAAAGAAAGTCAGGCCATTGGTCCAGCTTTTCTGATCAGAGTAAGCCATCAGTTTGAAGCGGGAGTTAACATCGACAGCAGTCCACTGATAGAGAGGAAACTGTTTCGAGTGAAAGTGACGGATCTGCTCCAGGGTCAGCGCTTTTTGGTCCACGACATATTTGAGGTCAATTTGCACAATTTCAAATGCTTTGGCCTGATACCAATCCACATAAGGACGGGAGCCTTTTTTGTGGGGTTTGTGAGGCTTCAGCTTCGAGTGAGTTCTGTTGCGTCTGAGAATGTTGCGGATGGTGTGTTCAGACATCGTCAAACCATCCAGCGCCTCCAGTTCATCTTTCAGCCTGACAGGTCCATAGCGGGTCTTTTTTCTAAGCTCCAGAATCCTGGCTTCAATCTCAGCACTCGTTTTGTTGTGTACCCGGTGTGGCGCTTTTGATCCATCTTTCAAATCCCCCGCCTCACTCTTGCGGATTGCTTTGTAGATTGTCGCCCGGCTGACACTCAAGATCCTGGCTGTCGCTGTCACATTCCCCTTGTGTGCCTTCAAAACCTGTAGGATCGCTCGTCTGGCTGCCTCCGGACTAATCTGCCTCAACTCTTGGTAGTCTAAGTGGGTTATAGCTTTGATCAATGTACACCTCGATGTCTTCATATCTTATCCCCCATAACTCCAGACATCGATCCCGGTACAACTCGTATGACTTATCTAAAAAGTGTATACCATGTGCTGACCTACTCACAAAAACTTGACAAAATCTGTTTCAAATCTAATAATTAATAGTATAATGTTTACTTAACTCTTCGTTCTTTTGTTCATTTGTTTGGTGGTATTGGTGACAGGGGGTGTCCCGTTTATTTTTGTGATCGTATTTAACAAGCTGTTTTCTATTCGTGAGAAAAAATATAGGATTTTCTGTTGTACTCTTCTAATTTGAATTAATTGCCACATTAAGCAAATCAATGATCATAGTTATAGGAGAAGAAAAATGAAGAATATTAAAGGTTTGATAATTGTAATGGTTGCCGTTCTCTTACTGTCCGCTTGCGCTCCCGCCGCAGTGGACACACCGGCACCCGCAGAGGTGGTGGATGAGAATATTCCATCAGTGTGTGCTGCGGATCGATACGGATGTGCCAAGATCGAGCCTGGTCAAACGATCAAGATCGGTATGGGTTCTCCGATGACCGGCGGTGATGCCTCGTTTGGTATCGACGCTGAACAATCTGGAAAAATTGCAGTCGCTGATGCTGAACCTCTGCATGGTTTTTCATTTGAATTAGTTGCAGAGGACGATCAAGGTGCCGCCGAAGGCGGAGCCGCAGTTGCGAACAAGTTTGTCGCGGATCAGACTTTGGTAGGAGTTGCCGGGCATCTTTTCTCAGGCGCGACCGCGGCAGCCATGCCAATTTATGAAGCCAAAGGCATCCCTATGCTTTCCCCTTCTGCTACCAATCCCACTCTGACCCAGAAAGGTTCGGCTGTATTTAATCGCGTGCCCTTCACCGATGCTGCCCAGGGGAAAGCCGCAGCCACCTTCATCTACGAAGAACTTGGTTTCCGAAAAATCGCGGTTATGCATGACGGTGAGGATTATGGCAAGGGTTTGGCTGAGATTGTTAAGGTAGAATTCGAAGCCCTTGGTGGGGAAGTGGTTGAATTTGTGGGTATCACCTCGAAAGAAGCTGACTATACCCCCATTCTGACAACAATTGCCGCCAAGTCACCCGAATTGATCTATTTCGGCGGTTACACCCAGGATGCTGGTGTTTTGGCAAACCAAATGAAGACTACTGGTCTCGAAGACGCCGTCTTCTTTGGATGCGACGGCACGTTTGGCACCGATTTCCTGAACCGCGCTGGCGTGAATGGTGAAGGCTCCTACCATGCCACTCCTCGAACGCCACCCCAGACCCCCGAGAAGACTGCCTTTGACGAAGCTTATAAGGCCGCTTATGGGGTTGGTCCTGGCGAACTTTCACCATTCACCTGGAACAGCTACGACTGCACCACCGCCTTAATCGAAAAAGTCGGTGATGTGGCAGTGCTTGGTGCTGATGGCGCACTCTATATTCCCCGTGGTGCTCTGGTTGACGCGGTGCGCAATCTGACCAACTGGACTGGCATCAGCGGCACTTACACTTGCGCTCCAGTCGGAGATTGCAACATTCAAGGCCCGCAATTCCACATAGTGAAAGACGGTGCATTTGTTCCGGTTAACTAAGCTTGATTAACGATCGATCTATGCAGGGAAGGAATTCCCTTCCCTGCATATTGATAAATAACATACTCCGCTGAGGAGCACATTATGGAAAATGAAATTCGACCGCTGCGGCGCTATAAGCGCAGCAAACTTCCGAAAATTGTCCGTTGGATTTTTGGCATTATCGTACTTTCTTATTTTTTTTGGCGTTTATACACAGTTTTTATCGTTCAAAATGAATACACACCTGACATATGGGTTCGTTTGCTGATTTCGGGCCTGGTCATTGGCGGTGTTTATTCCCTGATCGCCATTGGCTACACTCTCGTCTATGGAATCCTTAGAATGATCAACTTTGCTCACGGCGAAGTGATGATGCTCGGCACTTTTGCTGGATACTTTGTGTTTGAAGCAACAAATGCGATCAAATTTACTTTGCCCTCAGGTGAGATAACCAGTCTGGCAAATGCCCATCCCTTCATTTCGATTTTGCTGGCTTTTATTGTTGGCATGACTGTGTCAGCAGTTTCCGGGTTCCTGCTGGAAAAAATTGCCTATCGCCCTTTGCGAAAAGCCCCCAGATTGATCCCGTTGATCAGCGCAATTGGTGCTTCAATATTCCTGCAAAACCTGGCCCAACTATTATTCAGTCCATTGGTTCGTGATTACAAAAACCCGGATTTGATTGCCCGTGGTCAGGGCTGGGCTATCACCGTGGCTGGGGCTCGGCTGACCATCCCCTATACCGGAGTTCTCACCTTCACCTTATCCATTATCCTAATGTTTGCTTTATACACCATGGTGAGAAAATCAAAACTTGGCAAGTCCATGCGCGCGGTTGCAGCTGACAAACCCACCGCCGCGTTGATGGGCATTGATGTCAACGGTGTGATTAGCCAGACTTTCATTATCAGCGGAATGCTGGCTGGCGCGGCTGGGGTCATGTGGGGACTTCATAACGGCCTGGTCTACTATTACGTGGGCTTTCTGCCTGGCATCAAAGCCTTTACATCAGCAGTCCTGGGAGGTATTGGTAATATTCCCGGCGCTATGCTCGGCGGTATGCTGTTGGGATTGATCGAATCGATTGGTCCAACCGCCCTGGGGATTAGCTATCAACTAAAAGATGTTTTGGCTTTTGTGATCCTGATCATCATTCTCATTTTCAGACCTTCCGGCATTTTGGGTGAGGTTCTCTCGGAGGAAAAGGTATGAACAGGAACCTTGTTAGTCCCAGTTTGAAAAGAGGTCTCACATTCGGGATCGTGATGATCATTTTCGTTCTGATCGACCTTGATGTCATGGTAGCGACCATGTTAAGCAAGTTGTTTGGCGCGAATGTCATCCGTGGAAGCTTACCGGATGTGCGTTTTATGGTTTTGTTCCTGATTCTTTATGGGATGTTTGTGGGATGGTCCTCCTCGTCTGATGACGCAAAACCAAGAACCAAGCTCTTCCAAGCTCTTGTTGCCGGCTTAACTTTGGGTATTGTGCTTGGATTGTTCGACTTGATATTAAATCAACTGCTCGTAACTGGCACGGATGTCCGTAAGTATCTGGCTGCGCTTGCCCCCGAAAGTATCCGGCTCTTTCTTTTTGATCAGGGAGCGATCAGCCCACTCTTACACTTGGGTCTGTTCACTATCGCGAGTCTGCTGGGGAGTCTGATGAAGATACTGCTCAAATCTGAGCATGCATCACGCTTCTTTAAGGGTACGATCTCCGGCTACCGGGGTTTGCAAGTAAAAGCTCAGGCAAAGACACCAGATTGGGTTAAAAAGTACGGGAAGTACTTGCTTTTCCTGCTGATTGGACTTTCGGCATTTTTCCTGCCTCGCGTTTGGGGTTCTTATTACAATTACGTTGTGGGTCTGGTTGGTTTGTATGTCATCCTGGGAATTGGTCTGAATATCATTGTAGGTCTTTCGGGTCAGCTGATGCTTGGCTTTGCGGCCTTTTTCGCCATGGGTGCTTACAGTGTGGCTTTGCTAAACGCGCCATTACCCCATGGAATCATGCTTGGATTTTGGCCTTCCATCCTGATTGGTATCCTCATGGCGGTGGTGGCGGCAGTTCTTTTGGGCTTGCCTGTCATGGGCATGCGCGGCGATTACCTCGCCATCGTGACGCTCGGATTTGGTGAAATTATCCGCATCCTTCTGAAATCTGACCTCCTAACATCATTCACTGGAGGTCCACGTGGGATCCAGGATATCAGGGGGCCGACCCTTTTTGGTCAGCCATTTTCCAGCGATATTGACTACGCCTATATCATCCTGGTCGTGATGGCTCTCGCCATCTTTATCTACAAACGGCTCGAAAGGTCCAGAACCGGGCGGGCATGGTTGGCAGTTAAAGAAGACACCAAGGTAGCTCAAGCGACAGGGGTAAACATCATGACCAGTAAATTGCTGGCTTTGTGCTTGGGTGCTGCTTTTGCCGGGCTTGCGGGCGGTATATTTGCGGCTCGCAACCAGTTTACTGGTCCAAACGACCATCAGTTGATGGTTTCGATGAATATCCTGAGCATTCTGATTGTTGGTGGCGTCAATAGTATTCCTGGCATCATCCTGGGCGCTTTTACTCTTAAAGGACTCCCTGAAATTCTCAGAGAAATAGAAAACTATCGTTTGTTGGTGTTTGGTGGTTTGTTAGTGTTCATGATGCTTTCACGTCCGGAAGGATTGTGGCCAGCCACCCGGCCCAATATTGAGAAAGATGAAGGCAATAAGCTTAAAGAAGACGATTCGCCTGGAAAAGGAGGTCAAAATGGCTGATCCAATTATCCAGGTAAAGAATGTCAGCAAGATCTTCGGTGGCTTGACTGCGGTCAACCAGGTGAACATTGAAGTGCCCGAAAAGTACATTTACAGCATCATTGGTCCAAACGGAGCAGGCAAGACCACACTGTTCAACTGCATTTCAGGCTTTTATTTCCCTGAAAAAGGTGAAATCTTCTTTTATGGTGACCCTATCCAAGGTCTCTCAACCAATCTGGTTGCCTGGTTGGGGATCTCGCGCACCTATCAAAACATCCGTCTTTTCAGCAATCTGACTGCGGTTGAGAACATTCTGATTGGTCTGCACCCCAATTTGAAGACCAACTGGTTTGAATCCATAGTCCATACCAAGCGTTTTCGGAAGGAAGAAGGCGGATCAGTCAAAGAAGCTCTGCGCCTTTTGGATTACGTCGGTTTGAAAGGTTATGGCGATTTTCTTGCCAAGAATTTGCCCTACGGTTTGCAGCGAAGGTTGGAGATTGGGCGGGCTTTGGCAAACAAACCGAAATTGCTCTTATTGGATGAACCCACCGCCGGCATGAACATGAACGAAACCGCCGAAGCCACCCATTTCATCAAGCGCTTGCGGGATGAGTTGGGAATTACGATCATCCTGATCGAACACGATATGAAGGTCGTGATGGGTATCTCGGACCGGATCAGCGTGTTGGATTATGGTACCAAAATTGCTGAAGGCAATGCGGCTGAAATTCAGGCCAACCCCAGGGTTATTGAAGCTTATCTGGGTCCCGGTGGAGCGGCTCTTTCCGAAAAATATAAAAAACAAAGGCTATCTTATGCTCAAAGTCACTGACCTTAATGTCCATTATGGCGCGATCCACGCTTTGCAAGGCGTTAGTTTTAACTTGCAGGAAGGCGAGATCGTCACTCTGATCGGGGCGAATGGCGCGGGTAAATCCACCTTGCTTAACACGATTTCTGGTTTACTTCCTGCTGTTAAAGGAAAGGTGGAATACCTGGACGAGGATATCACCAATCTCGAGCCGCAAAAAATTGTGCGCAAGGGCATTGTGCAGGTACCCGAGGGTCGTAAGATCTTTGCCGCCATGACCGTCATGGAAAACCTTGAAATGGGCGCCTTCACTGTCACGGATAAAAAACTGATAACCGATAAAGTTGAAGAAATGTTTGCCAAATTCCCGATCCTGGGCAAACGTTCCAAACAATTGGGCGGCACCCTTTCGGGTGGTGAACAGCAGATGTTGGCGATTGCCCGCGGTTTGATGGCCAGCCCCAGGCTGCTCCTGTTGGATGAGCCCTCCATGGGTCTGTCACCCGTTTTGGTCGAGCAGATTTTTGATATCATCCAGAGCATTAATCATTCGGGCACGAGCGTCATCCTGGTTGAACAGAACGCCCAAATGGCACTTGTGATCGCTCACCGAGCCTATGTTTTAGAGACTGGCAAGATTGTGTTGGAGGGCGACGCCCAGGAAGTGCTGCAGGATCCCATGGTCATCGAAGCCTATCTGGGGGTGACTCAGTAAGCAAAATTCGCGCAAGGTTTCGGACAGGACACATCATTGACCCAATCGCAACAACAGGTCAAAACTGACTTCTTAATTCCTTGCTTGCATCCTGGCAGCATTTCCAGGATGCCTTACAACGACTGATCCGGAAGGGGATACCCGCAATATCTGTTTCAAACTGGATGTGCAAGGGCGGCTTGAAGTCCTCCAAAAAGCCCGGGATCCCGGTTTGACTTGAGTTTCGGCCATTTTTGTTGAAAAATATCCCGCCGTTAGCGGGATGTTTTTAATAATTTTCTGCCCGAATCATCAAATTTGATGATGACAAATCATCAAGTTGGCGTGGATACTATGGTCAGAATAAAAAAGGAGTTCGAAATGTTAGTCACAAGCAAAATCAATATCTTCTCTTTCTTCTTCGGAAAGCCACACGTTGCCAGCAACCTGAAAGCCCGCGGCGGATCAAAAGCTCACAAGCTCGACGACACAAACCTGGACGAGTTGGATAAGAGGATCAGCATCACCAAGAGCGAAGACTTCTACAAAGCTCACACCGCCAATTTGATCAATCCTTTCAGCCAACTGAACCGATAAACCGACCGCAAGCAACCTATAGAGCCTGGGAAGCAGCAAGCAAAAGCCCTTCCCAGGCTCTTTTGATTTAATGTTTTGAAGAAGAAATGTTAATTATTCCTATCGAATTTGGTTTTAAGAATGCAGCAATCCAATGGTTCACTGCCAAATCGCCATTAATCCAGCGATAATTTTTCCCTGAGCGCTTTTGAGATGGCATCCAACGCCTGATCCTTGATTGAACCAAGCACTTCTGCCAACACGTTCCTTGTCTCCTCATCAAGATCAGATACATTCTTGATGACCTTGCTGATGTCTTGGAGACTCTCTTTCAGGTCGTCTGTTTTTCCTTCCGAAGCGCCCAATACATCAAATAAAGCATCAACGAACACTCTGCGACGCTCCAGGCTTAGCTGGGAAAGCCACTTTTCAACAGTTTCTTCAAACAACTTTGTCGTTTCGGATAACTCCCCGCTCAGGAACTCAGATCGCTCTATGCCCCAGGTTACCGGGTTGTGCTGGAATAGATGCCGGGCAGAACTGGTGATTACGTTTCGTTCGCCAACTGTCTCAAGCAGAACGCCAACAATGGATTCCTCGGGCACATAATTAACCACCTTTCCCTCGCATTTCGAAAAAGAGGAACGAGGAAGTCTTGAGAAGTTAAAACCCGGACCGTCAAAGTTAACGATCCGTGACAAACGTGACTGCTTGATGCCTTTCAGGCGTGAAGCGGCATACACCGCCAGGTTGCCGCCCTTGGAATGCCCGCACACCGTCACCTTACCAGAGAAAACGCCAATCTCACGATTAAGATAGGTGGCGGCCGATTCCTGCGCCGGCACTTCTTTCATATATGCCAGCTCGAAATTTTCCTTCCAGCCGATGAGGGTTCTGTCGGTACCGCGGAATGCGATAACTTTTTTGCGTTTGGCATGTGGTAATGAGTAGGTGATCGCGGCAAATTGCTGTTCGACAGGAGATTCAGTTTTCTCAACAAAGTGGGATAGTCTTATTTTGGCATAGCGTGCTGATTCTGATGTCATTTTCATGATCTGGATTAATTCCTGGTCCATTGCAGGGCTGAGAGTCAGACCAATATTTTCAGGATCATCTTTTTGTGATGGATGTTCTGAAAAATAGCCCCGCGCGGCTTCTTCAAGAGTAATTTTCTCTTTGTCATTTACGCCTGGCACAATATCCTTAAAAGGCAGGTAACTGAGCATAGACAGAATGAGCGCATCGACATCATTAAAAGGATCCTTCGAAAAATCTAAATTCCCAGACGATTTGAGGTAATCCAACACCGTTCCCATATTCATGCTCCAAAATTATAAATACCGAAAATCCGCGTCACAATAACTCACCAATATCATACCTCAACGAAGAAAACGCCTGTAAGGAATTCGCGCATGTCTAAACCAAAAACGACCATTTCTGGTCGTTTTAGTAGCGGGATAGCAATTTCACAACTTGTTGTTTTAATTACTCCAGCATTTCATCTCAATTTCCAGAGCAGGTCGTTGACGCGGAGCTCCTTAATCAGTTCCTCGGTCTTTGTGTTTTCGGTCAGGTGGACGTATTCGATATCCATCATTTCAGCCCAAGCTGCAAGCACCTCCGGGGTCACGTCGTAGGTCAGCACGGTATGATGGGCACCGCCGGCTGTGATCCACTGCTTGATGCCTTCACGCAGGTTCGGCTTGAGCTTCCACATCACCCGGGCAACGGGCAGGTTGGGCATCTCCATGATCGGTTTGACACACTCGACATCCTGCACAATGAGCCGCAGCCTTCCTCCCATGTCGATCAAAGAAATGACAACCGCTTTACCCTCGCGCCCTTCAAACACAAGCCGGGCTGGGGATTCTTTTCCGCCAATACCAAGCGGATGGACTTCGATACGGGGCCTTGACACTGCGATGGACGGGCAAATTTCGAGCATGTGGGCGCCAAGCGAGTAGCCATCTTCCTCTTCAAAATGATAGGTATAATCCTCCATGAAGGAACTGCCGCCTTCGAGGCCCTCGCTCATCGCTTTTATGATGTGGACCATGGCAGCGGTTTTCCAGTCTCCCTCAGCGCCATAGCCATAGCCCCGAGCCATTAGGTGCTGCGAAGCAATGCCCGGAAGTTCTTCCATGCCCCACAAGTCTTCGAAGGTGTTGGTGAATGCATCCGCGTGCTGCCTTTGAAGGATGCGTTCCATGGCAATTTCCTGCCTGGCTTGATACGTCACGGCGTGAAGATTGTCCGTGTCGAGCTCGAATTCTGCCATGTATTCCCGGACTTTGGTTTGCATTTCATCATCAGTGACTTTTTCGATCTCCGCGACGAGCTCCCCCACTGGCCAGGTATTGACCTGCCAACCTAACTTGATCTGCGCTTCGACCTTGTCGCCTTCGGTGACTGCCACTTCGCGCATATTGTCCCCAAAGCGGACAACAGAAAGGTTCTGGCTTACTTTATAACCAACCGCGGCACGCGCCCATCCCCCCAACTCCTTCAGAACGCTATCTTCCTTCCAGTGACCGACGATCACCTTCCTGTGCAGACGCATTCTTGCCCCAATAAAGCCATGCTCGCGGTCACCATGGGCGGCCTGATTGAGGTTCATAAAGTCCATATCGATTTCTTCGTTGGGAATCTGGAGGTTATACTGGGTCGCAAAGTGGCAATAGGGCTTTTGCAAGAGGTTTAACCCGTTGATCCACATCTTTGACGGAGAGAAGGTGTGGCACCAGGCGACGATTCCGACACAGTTATCATCGTAATTTGCCTGTTTGACAATCGCGGTGACTTCTTCGTTCGATTTGATTGTGCCTTTATAAACGAATTTACAGGGAATGTTTTTGGTTGAATCGATATATGATGCCATTTCCTGGCCGCGTGCTGCCACAGTCTCAAGAACTTTAGGGCCATATAAAAGCTGTGAACCCACGACAAACCAGACTTCATTCCGTTCAGTTTTTTGCATCGTTTCCTCCATCAATTTTTTCCGGTTATCTCTAATAAATTATCCTGGTACGCAACTGTTTACCCTGTGCACAAAACAAGCATCCATGCTATCACCGCATGGATTGCACCGCGGTTTTTTCAATGATCAATCCTGCTTTGTAGCGATCCATGAACGCTACAAATCCTCGAACATTTTCCTGGTCCGGACAGATCGTCGAACCAGGCGCGTCCGCGAAGACTTTAGCTGAAAGATAAGACTGCAGCGACTCGCCTTCGCCCTTGTGCAACATGTAGGACGCAAGCAAGGCAATCCCCCAGGCGCCACCTTCACCTGCAGTTTCCATAACCGACACCGGCACGTTCAATGCCGCAGCCATGATGCTCTGCCCCACATTTTTGGTTTTGAAAAAACCGCCATGTCCCAACAGTTGACCAACCCTGACCTGCTCATCGACAAAGAGGATGTCCATCCCAATCCGCAAAGTTGCGATGGCAGAATAAAGGTGCATGCGCATGAAATTCGCTAATGAAAATTGGCTGTCGGGCATGCGCACGAACAAGGGTCGGCCTTCCTCCAGACGCGTGATTGGCTCACCGGAAAAATAGTTGTAAGAGAGTAAGTTCCCACAGTCCGCTTCACCTTCCAGCGCTTTGTTGAAGAGTCTCTCGAAAATCTCGGACTGACTGACTTGCTGACCGATGATGCCGGCGAATTCATGGAACAACTCCACCCAGGCGTTCAGATCCGAGGTGCAATTATTGCTGTGAACCATCGCAACAGGTTTACCATCTGGCGTGGTGACGATATCAATTTCTGGGTACATCCTGGAAATTTTATTTTTCAGCACGATCATCGCAAAAATTGATGTACCAGCAGAAATATTGCCTGTTTGTTCAGCCACGCTGTTGGTGGCAACCATGCCTGTTCCGGCATCGCCTTCGGGTGGACACAAGGGAATACCGGCCTCTAAGTGCCCACTGGGGTCAAGCAATCTCGCGCCTTCCTCCGAAAGAAAACCGGCGGGCGTACCTGCCATGGCAACTTCTGGCAAAATCTCCACGAGCTTCCAGGGATAGTTATCCTGCACAACTTTCGAATTGAACAGTTCAAGCATACCTTGGTCATAGGTTTGGTTATTACTATCGATGGGGAACATACCCGAAGCATCCCCGATGCCCAGAACTTTCTTTCCGGTCAGTTGCCAATGAACATATCCAGCCAATGTGGTCAAAAAGCTGATTCGGCTGACGTGCGGTTCATCATTAAGCATTGCCTGATACAGGTGAGCGATACTCCATCTTTGAGGAATGTTGAACTGAAACAGATCCGTCAGTTGTTCGGCAGCTTGTCCTGTTGTTGTGTTGCGCCAGGTACGGAACGGCACCAGCAAATCGCCGTCTTTGCCAAATGGTAGATATCCATGCATCATGGCACTAAAACCAACAGCTGAGACTGTTGTTAATCGGCTTTGAAATTTCTGATAATAAGCCTCTGCCAGCTTTGAGTAACAATCCTGAAACCCTCCCCAGATGCTTTCGAGACTGTAAGTCCAAAAGTCATTTTCGTACTGATTTTCCCATTCGTGGCTGCCGCTGACGACGGGCTGATGGTTTTGATCAATCAAAACAGCCTTGATGCGGGTGGAACCAAATTCGATTCCCAGAATCAAATTTTCACACTCGTGACCCTGCTGCGATTTGTGAGAACTTTCCATCGATTTCACGATCAACTTCCTGCAATCGCCTGCATGATCTCGTCGCCGGATTCATCTGTGAATTCCGCGACCATCTTGTGCTCCCGCATGACAGCCACCCTGTGGCTGGTGCGCAACACCTCCTCCAATTCAGAAGAAATGAACACACAGGACTTACCTTGCTCTGCCAACGAGAGAACCAGCTTCTGGATTTCCGCCTTTGCGCCAACATCTATGCCCCTTGTGGGTTCATCCAGGATAAGCAAGCGGGGATTGGTTGCCAACCAGCGGGCTAATATGACCTTTTGCTGATTACCTCCGCTCAGGTTCTTTACCTGTTGGTCAGCGGATGGTGTGGCAATGTTCAAAAGTTTGATGTATTTGTCTGCAATTTCATTTTGTTCTTGCTTTTTGAGGAACTTAAACCACCCCAAGCCAGCCTGCATCGCCAGGATGATGTTTTCACGAACTGTTAATTCGCCGATAATGCCGGATTCTTTCCTGTCTTCCGGGCAGAGTGCCACCCCACGCCCTATGGATTTCAGCGGCGTAAAATCCTCTAGTTTATTGCCATCTATGCTCAAGGTTCCGTCTGTGGGATTTTCTATTCCAAAGAGTAATTGAGCGATTTCAGTACGCCCTGAGCCAAGCAAACCTGCCAGCCCAACAACTTCCCCCTCACGCAGATCCAGGTCGAACGGTTCCACCGACCCTGTGCGGGCTAATTGCTCTGCTTTCATCCAGGGTTCGCTCTTGATGTATTTTCGGCTCTCCTTCTTGATGTTCACCATTTCGTCATACTCCACCAGGGCGCGACCGATCATTTTGGTGATCAAATCAAGACGCGAAAGCGATTTGACATCGTAAGTACCAACCAGCTTGCCGTTGCGTAAAACTGTGATCCGGTCGGCAACCTCGTAGATCTGGTTCAAGAAATGGGTAATAAAAATGATGGATACGCCTTCACTTTTGAGCCTGCACATCACTCTGAAAAGCTGCGCTGTCTCATTGGCGTCCAGGCTTGAGGTTGGCTCATCGAGTACGAGGATTTTGGCGTTCGAGATTTCCAAAGCCCGTGCGATAGCGGCCATTTGCTGTATAGCGACGGAGCAGACCCCCAATTGGAGGGTCACATCCATGTCTACACCCAGTTTACTCAGGATTGCCGTGGCTTCGGCGTTCATGGCTTTTCTATCAATGAAACCAAATTTATGCGGTTCCCGGCCGATAAGGATGTTTTCTGCAACGCTCAAATGCGGACAAAGGTTGATCTCCTGGTACACCGTGCTGATGCCAAGCGCCTGGGCGTCTTCCGTGGAGCGGATAATCTCCTTTTGTCCGTTAATGGTGATGGTACCTGTGTCAGGCTGTTCCACGCCCGTAAGGATCTTGATCAGGGTGGATTTTCCCGCGCCATTCTCACCTACCAGGGCATGTATCTCACCCTTCACCAGGGAGAAGTCGACATTATCCAGCGCTTGTACACTCAGGAAGG
Source organism: Anaerolineaceae bacterium (assembly GCA_040768265.1). Classification (GTDB taxonomy): domain Bacteria; phylum Chloroflexota; class Anaerolineae; order Anaerolineales; family Anaerolineaceae; genus Mesolinea. The sequence goes on along the minus strand of JAXGNB010000011.1, from coordinate 5,181 downwards.
TCTTTGATATTCCCTCCATGCTTACAATTTTGTTGTCTGTCTCGGTCATAACCTACCTCGATATTTTCCAGTTGGTTCAGTCAGTATCAATTTTCTAAGAACGCTTTTTCCTGACATAGAAGAAACTTTGCACGCCTATGGCAAGCAGGGTTAATACGCCAACAAAAATCCGAGTCCACCAGGAGCTTAAGGTTCCATTGAACTGGAGGATGGAAACGGTCGTGCCGTGGATCAGCACACCAAATAGAGTGCCAATCACATTGCCAACCCCACCAGTTAATGCAGTTCCACCGATTACAACTGCCGCGATGGCGTCAAGTTCCATGCCAGTAGCAAATTGTCCATAACCCGCTAAAAGTGAGATGCTAAAAACGATCCCTGCCAAAGCTGAGCAAAAACCGCTGAAAGCATAGACCATGATTTTGACTCGCCGTACCGGCAAACCCATCAGCATTGCTGATTGCTCGTTGCTGCCAATGGCGTAAATCGTACGCCCAAACCTTGTAAATTGGGTCAGATAGATTGCGACTAAAAGCATAATCGGACCCACCAGTGTGGTGGCATAGATATATGTTTTCGGGAGGAAGGGAATGTAAATGGGGGTTAAGGCGATAGCTTTATAGACTTCATCCTTGATTGGAACTGAGGTCAGACTGATGATATACGCCATGCCCCGTGCAAAGAAAAGACCCATCAGGGTGGCGATAAAGGGTTGAACTTTCAGATCCTGGATGATCCAGCCCATAAAACCCCCCAGGGAAACACCGATAACAATCATCAGGGGCATCACGATGTATGCGCTCACACCTGACCTCAACATCACAGCCGAAGCCGTTGTGACAAGCGCGATAATTCCACCCACCGACAGGTCGATCCCACCAGTCAGGATTACCAGTGTCATACCAATTGAAACAAGCAAGAGGCTGGAATCATTGATGAAAAGATTGAAGAAGACCTGCGGTTTCTGCATTGCGGGATACAATCTGCCGCCGATAAAAAACACTACGAGGAAAACCGCAAATGGTAAGAGCACACCCCCGTTTTGAATCAAGAAGCGGCTAATTCGATGTTTCATGCACGGCTCCTTTGCGTTTCGGGGAAATGCGATTGATCAACCGCCGCGTGTAGTCAGAATAGAGCAGAACAACAACCAGCACCAATACAGCTTTGGCTGCTAGAAGGGCATTGGCTGGCACACCCAGGTGATAGACTGTAACTGTAAAGGTCCAGATCACCACCGCGCCAATCGCGCTGGCAAGCAAACTAAACCGCCCACCAGTCATCAATGTGCCGCCCATGACAACCGCGAGGATGGCATCCAGCTCATAATTCAAGCCGTTGTTATTTCCATCCGCGCTGTGCACATAGGAGCTAAGGATCAAACCGGCAATCGCACCGCAGAAACCGCAAAACATGTAAGCAAATAATTTGACATTCTTTTCGTTGATGCCGCTGTAATAAGCTGACTTGGCATTGGTTCCGACCGTTTCGATGAACAAACCGATGGATGTTTTTCGGACCAGAACCCAGCCAAGAATCAGAACTAACCCAACTATATATATCGAAACTGGTAATCCCAGGATAAAACCATTTCCAAACCAAAAATATGGTGTGTAGTAGATCGTCATGATCTGGCCATTGGTAATGAGTTGGGCAATCCCACGCCCGGCAACCATTAAGATCAACGTAGCAACCATTGGTTGGATCTTTCCCCTGGAGACCAAAAGACCGTTCCAGAGTCCGCAAAGCGTGCCCGCCAGTAAATCCGCCAAAATAATGATCGCCAGTGGAGTATTTGTCGCATTTCTGGTCAGGATCTCATTTGAGATTAACTCCTTACCGAGTGCCGGATTGATTAATACCGCGCCCATGGCTGCTGAAATTGCAATGACAGCACCAACCGACAGATCAATCCCGCCTGTTGCGATCACCAAGGTCATACCGATAGCTACCAACATCAGGGGCGCGCCATTGTTGAATATATCAACCAGGTTGCCATACAAACGCTTCCCGTATATCGGGTCTTCAATAATTCCAAGTTTAAAAAAGCTGGGATCGATGATGGCATCCACAGCCAGGATGATGACCCAGGCCACAAGTGGCCAAAAAACCTGACTTTCGCGGAATCTTTTGAGTAATGACTTCTGGTTCATGTCTCTCCTGCAATGCTTAGATCGGTGTCTGATTGCAAGGCTTTCGAATCTTACTACAGCCGGTCAGTCCATCCGATACAGTGAGGGCTCTAAAAAATCTGTGTATCTCAGCAGGGAGCGGCCTGGCAAATACTCTGCCGCTCCCTTGCATCACTAAATTCATTCCTGCGGAAGTGCGAAGACTTCACGCGGAGTTCAAGCCTGATTTAGTACTTGCGGGTTGGCAGCAACTCAGCAGCATTATCAGGATAGTAAACGGTCTCGTTGGTCAAAACTTCCCGATCGACAGGCAGACCGTTCATGAGCTTCAAGGACATTTCTGCAACCTGGGGTCCAAGCAGAGGATTGCATTCGACATCAGCCTGGAACCAGCCATCGATCATAGCCTGGAAACCACCGCGGGTACCATCAACAGAGACGATGAAGAGATCACCTGGCTTTACACCAGCTGCCTTCAAAGCTTCGATGGCACCAAGCCCCATATCATCATTGTGAATGAAAATGCCCTGGAAATCTGTACCAGGCTGGTATTTCTGTAGGAATGCTTGCATCACAGGAACAGCTTCTGCCCGGGTGAAGTTACCAGTTTGGGAATCGATGATCTCGATGTTTGGGTTGAGTTTGGCGCGGAAACCTTCTGCCCGACCAACCGCAGCACCGGAGCCAGTGGTACCGGAGAGTTCCAAAATCTTTGCGCCATCAGGGAATTTCTTATTGAATTCCTCTGCAGCGCGCTCACCTTCCAACTTCATATCAGAGCCGATGTGGGAAACATACAGTGAAGGATCAGCGCTGACGGAACGGTCTACGATAATGACGGGGATACCGGCATTCTTAGCTTCGGTAAGAACAGCATCCCAACCGTCTTCAACCACAGGTGGCAGAGCAATGACACTGACACCCTGCTGGATGCAAGCGCGAACAGCAGAGATCTGGTTTTCCTGTTTCTGCTGGGCATCAGAGAATATCAACTGGAATCCGTCTGTTGCAGCTTGGTCTTTGAATGAAGCAGTGTTGGCAGTGCGCCAGTCGCTTTCAGCACCCAGTTGGGGATAGCACATTACCATGTCTGCGTAGGTACAATTAGGGGCACAGCTTGCCTGGCCAAAGGGAGCATCCGGCTCGCTTACAGGTTCAGCGGGAGCTGCGGCAGTAGTGCAGGCGCTAAGAGCCAAAGTAAAGATTACTGCAAGGATTACGAACTTAATGGAAATCTTTTTGTAAAACATTTTCTCCTCCAAAGGATCAATTTAATAGATTTGTTGACAGTCTATGAGCGAATGAACCCAACATTGTTGGAGTTCGTTCAACTTTCCCGGAAATGCTCTGACAATTCGTAATGATGAGCAATCCCACATCCACGAATGATTTATTTGGCCACCTCCTTCTTCAATCTATGAACTTTGACGGATGATTAATTCGGGTTTTATTGTGATATATTTTGGTTCCACCGTCTTGTTTTCCGCCAGTTTTATTTTTATCTGTGAAACCAACTCAGATACTGCAATTCGTCCCAATTCGTCCCAATTTTGACAAACAGTTGACAAAGATGGGATATAAAACTCCGACTCTGCAATCCCATCGAACCCGACTATCGAGAGATCACGCGGAATCGTTTTGCCTATTTCTGATGCGGTCTGGAGGATGCCCAAAGCCATCTGGTCATTCCCGGCAAATATGCCATCAACTTCTGGATATTTTTCAATCAATTCCAGAAAAGCTCTCTTCCCGCTTTTTGAAGACCAGTTTCCCTGCGCCCACATGCGATCGTTCACCTGGATCCCTGATTCCATCATCGCCAATTCCCAGCCCAGTTTTCTTTGCCGGGCTTCCCACCAATCAAGCGGACCAGAAATATGGGCGATATTTTTCCTGCCTCGCTGGATCAAATGATTTACTGCCTCTTTGGCACCCGCCAGGTTGTCGTGGGCGACAATCGTGACGTTTTTTTCTTCTTCCATGGTTAAAAAAATGATGGGGATATCGAACTGGTGAAAAATATCGCCGATCCAGTGCCTGTTATCTTCAACCTCTGGAGCTGCCCAGATAATCCCGTCCGCCTGATGTGCTTTAAACCAATTCAGTACTGGGATGATATTTGTGGAACTGGAATTTTGGACCTCTTTGAGCAACAGGCCATAACCCAATTCTTCGGCTTTGTTTGTAATTCCGCTCAACACCTGCGAAGGACCCAGGAACTTCAAACCGGAAATTACAACCCCAAAAAGAAAAGTCCTTTGTCTGGATAAACTCAATGCAACAGCGTTGCGCTGGAAGTTGAGCTCAGCCATCACCTCTTTAACCCGCTGCCTGGTCTCCTCCGACACTTCCAGTCGGTTATTCAAAACGCGCGAAACAGTCTGCCTCGATACTCCGGCTCTTTCTGCTACATCATAGATAGTTGGCTTACTTTTTTTGTTCAAGGCTGCCTCTGAATAGCAATATTGGAGTTGTGACCGTTCCCGTGACCGGTCACGTGACCGCTCACATATATAATAACCACTTTTGGACAAAAGTCAATAGTATTTTTGACCAATTGTGAAAATTGGCACTAACTGGTCTCCGGATGTGAATGCTGCGTCCAAACAACAAGAAAATCCCACTTTGCGTGATTTGATGGTCAGTCAAAACAATGAATGGAGTCTCTTGATGGCATTAGCATACACAAATTGCCGCTATCCGCAATTCCCTGAGTGTAGGGAAAACAACTGAAAAATTGCCCTGCTTTATTATCAGCGAGGAGGGTAAAATCGCCGCTCCATAGAAATATCTGCCTGTCCGCAAGAATCTGGGTAAGTAACTTAACAAAAAAAGACCTGGAAAACCAGGTCTTAGTAGCGGGGAGCCGATTCGAACGACTGACCTCCGGGTTATGAGGGTGGAACCCGAAATCGTTACCTTTGACCTCCGGGTTCGTCTTTTTTACGAACACGGCGTACACTGGTTCCGTCGAGCCACGCAAACTTCAATTGCCCTTTTTGTCATTATAGCCAATTAATTGGTCTTTTGCCAAGAACAAATGAGAAGA
>JAXGNB010000010.1:0-25667 GCA_040768265.1 Anaerolineaceae bacterium | reverse complement strand
TGTTCTATTATAGAAGATATTTAGGGAAAATGCAAGAGGATTCTAGGTGATGGCTAATAGGTGATAGGGAATTGATTAAAAACTCTTGTAATTGCTGTTAATGAGGCCTTTGAGCATTTTGGCAATCTCATTGGATTGGGTTTCCAGTTTTTGAAAGATCTCGGGTGTTATCCAACCACGCATGTGGAATATCTCAAGCAGTGTTAAGGTTTCATATAGAGATCCGCGTGAGAAATAGAGGAAGTGAATGTATTCCTTCTTAGAGTCTCTGCCCCTTGCCTTCAGCGATATTCATCGGGATTGAAATTACCGCTGCCTCAAGTTGCTCAATCAGGCGATAATGCTTGCGGTCCGTTTCCAGGTGATCAACAAGATCTATGACATCATTAGCTCAGAGCATGCCCTTCTGCCAAACGATTAAATCTTTATAGGATGATCGCGAATCTTTTTCTTCCATCTTTTCCTATGACCTATCACCTACGACCTATCACCTATCACCTATGAGCTATCAGCTACGAGCTACAAGCCGATTACACCGTATCAATAAAGGTCTTTTCAACCCGATTGAAGATGACAGCGCCAATAAATAGGACCACAAACATAAATCCAGCGCTGTATGCCAAACGCAGCCAGGAGGCATCGCCCGCTCCCAAAAATCCGGCGCGGAAAGTCTCGATGATCGGCGTGACGGGGTTGACGTTCGCCACCCAGCGCCACTTCTCGGGAATGCTGGAGACCGGGTAGATGACCGGCGTGGCATACATCCACAGCCCTACGCCAAACCCGACCAGGTACTGCAGGTCACGATATTTGGTGGTCATGGATGAAATGATGATGCCAAAGCCCAGCCCGAGCCCCGCCATCAGCACCAAAAGGATCGGCAGCGCAAACGCCCAGGACGTGAGCCTGACCTCAGAACCTCGCAGGGCAAAGAAAGCGAAATAAGCGAGGAAAAAGGCAAACTGGATCGCAAAAGTGATCAGGTTGGAGATGACGATCGAGATCGGCATCACCAGGCGCGGGAAGTAGACCTTGCCGAATAGGTGGGCATTGGAGGTGAAGGTCGTGGAGGTGCTGGTGAGACAAGTGGAGAAGTAACCCCACAAAATATTGCCAGACATGTAGAAGAGCATCTGGGGAAGACCGTCAGTGGGAAGCTGAGCGATGTTGCCGAAGATGACGGTGAAGACCAGCGAGGTGAGCAGCGGCTGGATGATAAACCACAAGGGTCCGAGGATGGTTTGCTTATAGCGCGAAACAAAATCCCGCCGTACAAACATGCCGATCAGGTCGCGGTAATGCCAGACGTCGCGCAGTTGCAGATCCCACCACTTTTTTCGGGGGGTGATGATCAGATCCCAGGATTCGTTTTCTTTAGTTTTGAATTCTTTTTCGCTCATAAGTTAGTTTTACTCAATCAGCAAATTTTGGTGGATCCAGTCGACGGTGCGTTGATCCCAGCGGTAGGCGAAAGTGGTGAAGTCCAAAGACGGAATATAGGGGTTGTCAACCGTCAGGAGATCGTCGGGAATCTGGGCGGATCGCAGGTTGTCGAGCTCAAAGTTGCGCAAAAAGCACATGCCGAGGCTGGCGATCTGGTCGATAGACAGGTCAGTCAGAAAGGCGTCGCCGAATTGATCCAGCAGCGAGGGCACTTTCACAAGCGTCGCGGGCTGCATCAGTTTATTAAGGATGCCTCTCATCACAAGGGTCTGGTTAGCTACCCGGAAACTGTCAGAATAATTGGTGCGGATACGCATCAACGCCAGCGCGCGTTCGCCGCTCAGGGTCTGCCTGCCGGCCGGGAAGGAACCCAAAGTCGGACTGGGATCGTAAATAGCCTGGGGTAAGTCCACCTCAATGCCGCCAATGGCGTCGATGAATTCAACCACGGTTTTGAAATTGACCACGGCGTAATGCTGGGATGTGACACCAAAGTTGTAGCGGATAACCTCCGCTAAGGAATTAGCGCCAAGTCCTTCACCCAGATAGCCCTTCCAACCTTCGGTACCAAACAGGTAAGCCTGGTTGATTTTCATCGGATTTTCCTCGGTGAAGCGCCCTTCCGGGGCTTCCACCAGGAGGTCGCGCGGCAAAGCGACCATGTTGACTGTCATGTCCACAAAATCGACTCTGGCAAGCCTGATCACATCCGCCAGACCGTAAAGATAGTTGTCCTGGCGATAATCGGTGCCAACGAGCAGAACGTTCCAGGCTGCCTCATCGCCGCAGACCGGTTCTTTGCCGGCTTCGAGCGTTGGCTCAACCAGCACGGGCAGCTTTTCGAGGTTGGTTGGCGGTTCTACTGCCTCAGCTTCCTCCCCTCCCACAGGACCTGCTGCCATGGTAGGCAGGATCAACGGTTCGGAAATGGGTTCTTGCAAAGCTGGACCAATCCAGACGAGGTACAGGAAGGCAAGCAAAAGTGCCAACCCGAGCAGAACATAGAGGAATATCCTCCATCCGCTGGCGCTTTTCTTCTTCACTGGCGGCTGCGGGCTGTTTCCCGCAATGGTGATTGGTTGTGTGTCTTTTATTTTTTTCATATCAGTTGATTTGCGTCAGGGTCAAATTGCCTGAGTGACGGAGCATTACTGGTTCGTGCCAAGTGACTCATGGATAAAATCCGGTACCTCCGCGTGTGGGATGAGCACCCACCCACCACCTGGTGTGATCCAGCTGTGGAACATCTCAGATGGGATCTCGCGCACGTGAATGTCTTTCTTTTCAATTTGCTGTGAGAGGCAATAGAAGCTCTGCAAATCTCGCAGGGTCAAATCGCTTTGCGTGGAGTCGTCGTTGATCAGTGTGAATATCAGGCTCAGAATCTTGGTTGGGCTCAAACCACTGCGGACTTTTTCGAGCAGGGCTTTGAGCACCAATGTCTGGCGGTCGATGCGCCTGAAGTCGCTGTCGTACTGCCGGATGCGCATAAAGGCAACCGCGCGTTCGCCATCAAACTGGTTAACTCCGGCCGGAAAGTGATTATGCGAGTCCGATGCGGCGACTTCGAGCGTCACTTCCACACCGCCGACAGCGTCGATGTAAGTGGCAATTTCGTCAAGATGAAGCACAAATTCGTGATCTATGTCAACGCCGAAGTTGTAAGCCAGGTTTTCCGCGAGCGATTCCGCCCCGCTGCCGGACCCCAAAAAGTACTCGCCGTAGCCGAATGTGGCGTTGATCCGTCCTCTTTGAATGCCATAGGCCTCAAAGCCCACCACCGAGACGAAAAAATCACGCGGGATGGCAACCAGGTTGATCTCCGGTTTGGAAAAGTCAATTCTTGCCAGTCGGATGGCATCCGCCTGCGCGTGCTCATCGATGCCGAGGATCAACAGTGTGAGGATGTCTGACCTGCCGCAAACTTCCTTTTGCGGTGCTGGCGTGGGTGAGGGTGTTGGGGTGCTTTGCGTACCCTCTGAAGCGCTTTCTGACTGCAGAAGCGCGGGTGTGATCAGGATCGGCGCATCGCCGGCATCCTTTGCCAACTCTGTTGGAAGGGACTGGATGAGTTCAACAAATTCAGGCGCAATAGTTGGCAGTGCGGCAGGGGTTAATGCCATGGGTGTTGATCTTTCAGGCGGCACAGTGGTTTGCATAATGCAGGCGCCCGTCAATTGCACCAGAATCAGGCTCAGGCAAACCAAAAAGATTCGTTTTCGTATTCTTAATGGGGGTTTCATCCTCAAATACATCTTGTATAGACCAGCCCGCTCCACGCCTCCGCCCTTCCGACATAGCTTCTATCTCGGATAGGGCTCAAAAATATTCATCTACCCCCTGGTTTGTGGCTTTATCAGCCGTTTCTCACCTGCTTCCGGCGCACTTTCTCTGCCGGGAGTTCCATACGCATCATACCACCTTGCATCATTCTCAAAAGCACCGACACGCGCTCCTGCCCATTGATGCACTTCTCAAAAAGGCCTTCGAGTTCCCCGATAAGGCTGTCTTCCACCAGCACTTCATCGCCGGGCATAAAATCCGAGTTTGCCTGTTTGTGTTCAAGATTGAGCTGGTGGGTCTGGCGGCGAACCGCCTCGATCAATCTGGGCTGAATGGCTGCAGGAATGCCGTCAAAATGAACCAGACCGATCACGCCCCGCATCAGGAAAACCTTTTCATCATAAAGCTTTTCCGGTTCATCGTTGACAAAGATGTAACCCGGAAAATAAGGTTTGATCGTATGGGACCTCGGATTGACTGGCCTAACCGCATAGACTGGCAGGTAATTGGGGATGAGTTTGGCTTTGAGTTGGTCGTTCACGATGAACTCCATGTTCGACTTACAGCGCAAAGCGTACCAGTTTTGACTGGAGCCAGAATTATCTACTTCACTGGTTCTGAGGTTTTCCATCGCCCTTTACCTTGCCCACAATTATAACGTGTCAGCTAAGAGCTGTGGGTTTTCACAAAATATGACTTTCTGGATCTTATTTCTTTAATAGATAAGGGTAGTAAATGGATTATTTAGCGCTCAGAAGACTTTCAATTTTTCAATATTCATTTTTTGCAACACGTGGGCCATTTTTTTGTTCCAGGCTATCTCATTATGGTATATTTCAAAACATACGACGGAGGAACAAAAATGGCAAAAAGTGTTGTGCTTGCATTGGGCGGCGGTGGGATGAGAGGTATCGCCCATCTCGGAACAGTTCAATGCCTTCTGGATCAGAACTACGAAATTGTCGGGATTGCCGGAACGAGCGCCGGCGGCATGTTTGGCGCGCCGCTTGCGGCTCAGGTCCCCACGATGGAAATTCTGTCAGCAGTCAAGGAATTCTTTAAAAGTCCCGATTTTAGCCGCTCCTCTTCCGACTCTGCCTCACTGGCTGGTACCAAAGGCATCGAACATGTTTTGGCAAAATTCATCGAGGGAAAAACCTTCAAAGATCTGCCTGTCAAGTTTTCTGTAACTTCAGTCAGCCTTAAAACCGGTGAGGAAGTGATCATCACCGAAGGTGATGTCATGAAAGCGGTCCTTACCACAATTGCCGTCCCAGGGCTTTTCCCGACCCGGGGAGAAAACGCGCTGGTCGACGGAGGCATTTTGGATCCGGTTCCGGTCAAACCAGCACGCGCGCTGGATCCTTCGGCTCCTGTTATTGCTGTGCCGCTTCATACCAAACCACCAGACTTTTCTCCATTGAATTCCAACAATGTATTAATTGACCCTATTCCTGAACCAATCATTGAACGATTGACAAAAACCAGGATTGGCGAGTCTCTCAAGAATCTCAACGTCGGGGTAGAGCTCAGTACAGATCGGCTGGCTGAAGTGAACCTGCAGATAAGCAAACCGGACGTAATCGTCAGACCGATCGTTGGGCATTATGGCATGCTGCAAAAAGTCGATCCAACCAATTTGTTCGATGAGGGTTACCGGGCAATGGAAAGTCAACTGCCAGCCCTGGAGGAAGCTCTTTCATTCGTAAATAGCGTCAAACGGATCGCGAAATATACGACAGCAAAAACAGAATAGGGATCTAACCCCGCCTCAGAATTGCGATCAGCGACAAGAAAAGACCAAGACCTGCCAGCGTGATAATCACGTAACCCATCGGGATTCCACCCGTTGTTGTTGCTCCTGTTTCTGCACTAAATGTGGGTATCAACAGGGCGGGCGGTTCGGTGAAGGTGGGCAGGCGCGACGGCTGAGCGGTGATGATGAACTGCGCCGCCAGGGTTGGGTCGATGGTTTTCGTGATGGAAGGGGTCTCGGTCGGCGGTGCCTGCAGCATCGGTAATGTTCCCCCAAAAACCTCAACGCGGTCCAAAACCACCCAACCTCTGTCGCCAGGTGCCCCGGCATATTCAATCTGCACATAACTACCATAATAGCCAAACGCGCTGGCTTCCTGCCCCACCAGGAACACACCCACTTGGCTTGAGGTCGGGCTCGGACCGCTGCGCACGTTCAGGGGGATGGTTGGCTCACCAATCGCACGCACCCACAAACCCCTGGGCGTGCCGGTGACAGTGGGTATTTCAAGCGTCGGGAACTGACCCGCAACCGGAGATGTGATCCCAGGCATCATGAAAACCAGCAGGACCAGCATGATCCCGATCGAAATAATTAGTTTTATGGATGTACCTCTTGAATGACTGAGCATTTTGTTGCCTCTTACTTTTCCCGATTATAATCTAAAGCTGAATGCATCAATGAATGAGAGACCAAATGACCACACGTATTTATCATGGAGATATTGAACCGGAAGACATAGCCAGGAATTTAGTGGCATATTACCATCGCGGCAACTACCAGGTGCAGCGCTACGGTTCAGGAGACAAGCTTGCTGTCCAAATTGCCACCCGCCAAAACCGGCGTTCCGGTGGACAAACAGCTCTCACAGCCAATATTTCCAAAGTTGAAGATGGGGTCAGCGTTACCCTCAGCAATCAAATGTGGTTCGGGCTGGCAGCCAGCCTTGGTCTGACGGCCATAAGCGCTTTACGGAACCCTCTTAGCTTGATAAATCGCATCGATGATATCGCGCAGGATGTAGAATCTCTGCAAATGGAAGCTACCACCTGGGAAGTCATTGACCAAACCGCCCGTCAGCACGGAACCGGCAAACATCTCTCCGAACGCCTCAGCCGTACGGTTTGCCCGTATTGTCTCACACCCAATCCGATTGCATCCTCACGCTGCCTGGCCTGCGGCGCTCCCCTTGGCGAGGTACAACCCACCACTTGTTCACACTGCGGTTTCGTGGTGAGTCATAACGAAAAGATTTGTCCTAATTGTCATCGACCTCTTATTTGATAGTCGAGTATAAATTTTTATTTTTTTATTCTCCGGGATAAACCCGGAAAGGTGGATTCATGATCAAGATCATTGCCGACACCACGTGTGGTTTGCCACTCGATATCCTTAAACAGGCTGGGATTGAAGTGCTGCCGCAGATCATCACTTTTGGTACTGAAACCTTCCGTGACGACACGGAGATGAATACCAGGAGTTTCCTTGAAAAGCTGCGCGCATCCAAAAGCCTTCCCGGAACGGCTGCCCCTCCTCCCGCCCTTTACACCCCCATCTACGAACAAATCCTGTCGAACGGCGACACCGCTCTGGTCATCACGCCTTCGGCAAAAGTCAGCGGCACATTTCGCAGCGCCTCAGTGGCTGCAGGCGAATTTCAAACGGATAAGATCCACATCATTGACAGCAAAACAATTGCCGGCGGCTTGGGTTCCCTGGTGCTGGCAGCAAAAAAATGGGCGGATGCAGGGCTTTCTATTAAGGAAGTGAAAGAAAATGTCGAAGATATGGCTTCACGCGAACGCTTATTTTTCCTCGTACCTACCCTGGAATACTTACACAAAGGCGGAAGAATCGGAGGGGCTTCCAAGCTTGTCGGCAGTCTGTTGCAAATCGTGCCAATCCTGACTGTAAAAGATGGTCAGGTTGAACCTTTCGATAAAGTTCGCACAGTCAAACAGGCTGTCCGCACAATTGTTGAACAAACCGCCGACTATTGCAAAGATAACCCCGTACCCTATCTCACGGTCAGTGAATGCGACTCTGAACCTCTCTTGACCCAGGTTACCCAGGAACTAACTGCTGCGACCGGCATCCAGGAGATCCCCAGGTACACCGTCCCGCCGGCAATCGTAGTGCACGGCGGCCCGGGCTTGATCGAAACCAGCTGCTTTATCGCGCGATCCTAGCCCTCAGGCAGAAGCTCTGAGGTCAATTATCCAATGGAAGCAGAAACACCAACACCTGAGACGCCTTTGGCTCCAGAATGGGTCGTGTTTATGGATGAGAACCTGGTGGTGGTCAACAAACCAGCCGGTTTGCTATCAGTCCCGGATGGCTATGATCCTTACCTGCCCCACATACGTTCAGTTCTTGAACCAATTCTGGGCAAACTTTGGATGGTGCATCGGTTGGATAAAGAAACCAGCGGCTTGATGGTTTTGGCGCGGGACGCGGACTCGCACCGTGAGCTCAACCGCCAATTCCGCGAGCATGAACCCATCAAACAATATCTGGCGCAGGTTGCTCCCCAACCTTCCTGGGACGAGATCAGTATTGAAGCACCTCTAAGGGTCAATGCCGACCGTGCCCACCGCACCCGGGTTGATTTTGAGAGAGGCAAACCAGCCCGCACGGATTTTTCGGTGCGCCGGCGTGAAGAAAAAAGTGCTGAACTGCTCTGCACGCTGCATACCGGCATCACGCACCAGATCCGCGCGCATCTTTACCACCTGGGTTTGGGTATCCTCGGAGACCCCCTCTACTCGCCGCCGGAGTTTAAAGCCACCTCAAAACCGGAAGTGGAACGCTTGATGCTCCACGCTTCGGAGCTCACCTTAACCCACCCCAAAACCGGTACCCTTATGCATTTTTCGGCTTGAAGATCAAGCCCACAGAGAAGGATGTTTTTGCCGGATCGACGTAAATCCGTGCAAACCGATGATCACATGGTCAAGCACGCGGATATCCAGCAATTTTCCTGCCTCTATAATCGCGCGTGTCATATTCACATCTTCCGGGCTTTCGGTTGGATCCCCCGAGGGATGATTATGTGCCACCATAACAGCATTGGCATTCTTGCTGACCACCAATTTAAAGACTTCGCTGACTCGTACCGTCGTGGCATCCTGCGAACCTTTGTAAAGCTGCCTTTTATCCATCACGACATTTCGGGCATTCAGCCAGACCACCCAAAACTCTTCCTGGTCGCTGCCGCGCAGGTCATGCCCCAGCATTTCCACCAGATCCTGCGGAGTTTTGATGACCCACTTTTTTCCCCGTTCTTCGGTGCTCATTCGGTAGCCAACTTCCACTGCGGCTTTCAGGCGCGCTGCCTTGGCTTCTCCCACACCCTTGATCTCCAGCAGACGTGAAACATCTTCGCGGTGGATGCCATTGAAGCCGCCCAGTTCCAGCAGGATCTGCTGTGCCAGGTCAATCGCGCTGACGCCGGTACGCCCGCTGCCCAACAGGACCGCCAGCAGCTCGGCATCACTCAGAGCCCGTACGCCCTTTTGCAGCAAACGCTCACGAGGACGGTCATCTTCTGGCAGATCTTCAATCAAAAGTTTGTTTCTATCATCAGACATGCCCCAATTTTACCCGTTTCCTCATGTTATAATCGCTTCTATCAAGGAATTCATCCATGCTCACAGCCAAATTTCCCGCACGATACGATCATCTGAGAGCTATCTCAGCTTTTGTGATGGACGCAATCAAAGACAGCCCCTTTGATGACCGTCAGCGTTATGCCATCGACCTGGCAGTCGACGAAGCCTGCTCGAACGTGATTGACCATGCCTATGGCGGTGATGAACAGGGTGAGATACGGATCAACCTCGAATTAGATGAGCATGGCATGCGCCTTAGCATCCAGGATGACGGCGCGCCTTTTGACCCCGATTGTGTGGTGGAGCCAGACCTGACCAGTCCGCTTGAAACGCGTTGTGAACGCGGACTGGGGGTGTATTTGATCCGCAACCTCATGGATGAAGTTACCTACGACTTCTCCTCTCCGGGAATAAATCAAGTTACGATGATCAAGAATTTTTCATCCAACCCAAAAATCGAGAAAAATGACTGATCCCAACAGCAAACAATCCCAGCCGTCTCAGAAAGACTATCTGAAGGTTATTGCTGAAGTCTCTCAAACCATTAACAGCATTCTGGATCTTGATCAACTGCTGACGCGGGTCTCGGAGCTGATCCGTACCAAATTCAACATTCCATACGTGCATATTTTTCTAAAGCAATACGTGCCGCACACACTGGAATACACAGCCGGCAGTGGTGAGCGTGCCAAAACCTACCAGGAACACCAGATCGCTTTCAAACTGGATGCAACACAGGGTTTGATCACACTGGCCGCCCGTACCGGCAAGCTGCAGTTGGTGAATGATGTTTCCAGGGACCCCCGCCCAGTACCAAACCCAATCACAGGCGCGAAGTCGGGCTCTGAATTAGCCCTGCCTCTGATTTTTGCCGGCAATACTTTGGGTGTTTTGGACCTGCAAAGCGAGCAGGTTAATGCCTTTTCTGAAGAAGACATTGCGGTCTTCGAAACCCTAAGCGCCAATGTTGCCGTGGCAGTCCGCAACGCCAGCCTCTATCGCTCTGAAATCTGGCGGACAAAAAACTCGGAAAAATTTCGCGAGACCGCTGAACTGCTCTCGCAATCAATTTCCCTGCAGGATTTTTTTAACGCGAGTCTGGATAATATTCTGGAGTTGCTGCCCGGAGATGCGGGCAGTATTTGGCTTTATCCACCTGAAGATTTCAGCTCGGAAGCACCTGATCCAAACCACCTCTTCCTGTCTGCCGTGAGGATGCCCAAAAGAGACGATTACCCGGGCTTTAAAAAGGAGCTCGCTCCGGGCGAAGCCTGGTTCCATCCAAAAGAGAAACTGCAGGCTGCGGTGATTCGCAAACCTGGTGATCCCGGAGATCTCATCCAAGAGGCATTAAACCTTCCAGAGAATTTTTCCGGAATCGCCACGGCTATAACCATGGCTGGTCAGGTCGTGGGGGTGTTGGTCTTGCATGAAGGCACACCGGGAAGATACGGGGCTGAATCCGAAGGAATTTGTGCCACATTTGTCGGTTATCTCGGCAGTGCCATCGAAACAGAACGCCTTGATCAGGAAACCCAAGCCCAAACTTACTACACCTCTGTTATGCTCCAGGTGGCTATGGCCACGCGCAACCTGGCCGACGCAAACAGCCTCTTAAGAACTTCGGGTGAGTTCATCCTCTCTCTGATCGGAGGAGCATCCGTTGGCCTGATCCTTAAGGATGCGGAGACGAATGAGTTTCAGCTCCAGGCTGCATTAGGCGAAGGTACGGCCACCTGCAGACTCGATGAACCCTGTATCGTCACCAACACAGCCCTGCTCGAACAGACTCTTCAGGCAGGCAAACCAGTCGCCATGCCAGCGGCTAAATGCTCTGCGGATATTGCAAAAAACCTGCTGCTCTCTCCCCAGGACACCATCCTGCTTTTTCCCCTGATCGCGCACGAACGTCAGATAGGGCTGCTGCTGCATACCAGTAAAGAAGCTTACATTCCCCTTGAACCTGAATTGATCCTTGGCGCACAGCGCTTTGCCTTGCTTGAAGGCATCGCGCAGCAGACAGCGGTCAGTCTGCAAAATATCGAGCTGATTCAGGCGAAACAGGCAGAAGCCGTTATCTCGAATCTGCTGCTCCAGATCACCAATCTATTTGTCTCATCCAAAGACATGCAGCAGTCGCTGAGGGAAAGCACCCGAATCCTCTCTCAATTCACCAACGCTGAAGAAATCGCGCTGATCCAATTCGATCTGGAAGAAGATCGGGCCTTATTGCGCTTCCTGGAGACCAAGCAAGGAAGCTATTTTTATGAATCTGAAAATCAAGTGCCTCTCAGTCAATTGCTGCCAGCACTGCAAGGGCTTAAGCAATCCGGTTATCTGATCCTACCTGGCAATTTTCTGGCAAGCAATAGATACACCGACACGCAAATTGAAACAGAAAGAAAAGATATCAATAGTCTGTGTTTCTCATTAACTGTTCCCGGTGAAGTGCATGGATTACTGGTGGCGGTGGAAGCAGATAGGCCTGGTCGCAGCCTGCGTGTGGAACTGTTAAAAGAAGCCGCACAACAGATCGCCTCAGGTATCCAAAACTACATTATGCAAAGCGTCCAGCAAAAACAAAGCCTGATCGATAAAGAGCTGCAGTTGGCGAGACAAATCCAAAAGACTTTCCTTCCAGAAAAGCTACCGCCTTTGCGTGGGTACGATCTGGCAGCAGAATGGCAAACCGCAAGGCAGGTTGGAGGCGACTTTTATGATGTCTTCGAGCTTAGCCCGGGCAAGTTTGGGTTTGTAATCGCTGATGTATCAGATAAAGGTTTGCCGGCTTCGCTTTATATGACAGTCAGCCGCACATTGATCCGCTCCGTAGCGCTTGAAAACGAATCGCCTGCTAGTACGCTTGAAAAGGTTAACCATATTTTGCAGCTGGACTCAGAGGATGGTTTTTTTGTAACCGTCTTTTACGCCGTCATGGAACTGACCAATGGCAAAGTGACTTATTGCGTTGCAGGGCACAATCCTCCTTTTGTCCTGTGCCTGGATCGAGCCAGGGTTCAACCGCTTAGCAGAGGTGGCATTGCCCTGGGTATGATGGATCCGATCAGCTTGAAAGATCAAGGGTTGATATTGGAACCAGGCGATGGACTGGTCCTCTTCACAGATGGCATCACTGAAACCTTCTCACCTACAGGAGAAGCATTTGGTGAGGTGCGCCTTCAGGCAAAGCTTATGTCACTGATGGGACAAACATCCCGGGAAATTATCGAAGGCATAAGGCTCAGCCTGGACAACTTCAGAGATGATGCGGAGCTGGATGACGATTATACTCTGCTGGTAATCCGCCGGAAATGAAATTCTGGACTCGTTCTCGCAAGGTCTCCCCTTCTTGTTCTCGCAAGGTCTCTACTCCTTGTTCTCGCAAGGTCTCTACTCCTTGTTCTCGCAAGGTCTCCCGACCTTGCGAGGGTCTTGACCGAAGGTCTCCAACCTCTCAATCACCTGATAGTGCCGCTCTCCTGAGTGCGCAGCCTCCCCTTGCGGGATGCGTCGCCACTACCCAGGGTATCCAAAGGTCCCTTGCCCGGCTCAATCGGTGCAATTACTGAATCCTTTAAATCGGCGGCGACCAAGAGATATCATGAAATTCCCCACAACGCTAAAAAAAACCTCTGGCAGCGGAACTATTATGAGCACATCATCTGGAACGAGAGTGATTACCAGGCAGTCTACGAATACATCCTCACCAATCCGATGAATTCGGAAATGGACGAAGAGAATGCCTTCTCGCAGGGCTAACCTTATTACCTTTAACCAATCGCCCAGGCACGAGGGTCTTACTGGCAAATCATAACCGGAACGGATACCTGTGCAAGGATTTCATCGATCGCTTGTGTGAAAACGCGATCAAGAATGCTCGTGCCCTCGTAACCGCCCAATATCAGGGTAGACACAGATAAACTTTCTGCCAGGCTGACCATATCGCTGGTGAAACTCTCCGCAGTTCCCTCGTAATAATCCGCCTCCACCCCCAACCGGTCAAGATAAGTTTGAACATAATAACGGTTCACCTCGTCCTTATCCGAGCCCTTCATCACCAACAATAGGTGCAATTGAGATTCATAACGGGCGGCATAGTAAGCTGCCACGTAGAGTGCTTCTTTGCTGCGCTGACTCCCATCAAAAGGCATCAGAATGGAATTTACTGGTAAAGGTTCTTCTTTAACAAACAAGATCGGACGGCGGCTTTGCTGCAGAATGGTGATGATCCCATGGGAGATTCGCTCCACAAGGCTCGTAGCAGGCGGATGGCTGAGCTTGAGCACCAATAAATCCGAGAGCAAACTAAACTCAAGCAGGGCGCTTGCTGGATCACCCTCCCGCAGGAAAAATTTGCCGCTCATGCCTGCCTCTGAAAGCCTTTGATCAAATCTCAACCGGAAAAGCTCGACTTCTTGGGCAGGTTTTTCTTCATCTGAACTTTCCACGTGCACCCCGCGGATTGCGCCGCCCGGGCAGCGATTGACCATAATCGCCTGCTCAAGAGCGATCCAGTCGGGATCATCATCGCTCAAGGCAACAGTGACATGCTGAAAAAGGCAATCCTGGTAAGGATTTTGCGGTTGCTCTTCATCCCGCAGCAGAACCTGCATAATTTGCTCCTCAGCAGCGGACCAACCCGATTCGGCTTTGATCCCCTCCTGGTCAGCAGCATAATCAAGCACATTCTCCGCCTTGAGGGCGATGCCAAGATCCTGCTGGAGAGTCTGCTGCTGATCAAGCAGCCAAAGGTAAAGATCGGTCAGAGTCAGATCCCGAAAGGCATGATGCAAACCAGAGCTTTCGATCATGGTAATTACAGGAAAATACAGGGTTTCAGACCAATGGAGTACTGCCTCTTCAAAACTAACAGGACCTTGTTTCTCAATCCCCATATAATACTGATGAACTGTGATGTGCTCTTTGAGGAGCGGATAATTTTCCACCAGGTGAAGGCTAAAATCCACCCCCGGCAGGATCTGGTCAATGCGGGTATCTTCGAGGAAATTGACATAAGCCGTCTTTAAAACCAGCTCATCGGCAGTAAGCGTGCTGGAAACAGGAACCTTGGTTTTTACCTCGGTCACATAAGCCTCAATTGTTTCCATGCCCATCTCTTTGGCAATCGAAACGCGGTGGTTGCCATCCAACACAAAATAGGCATCCCCAATTTGGTAGAGTGACACAGGCGGTACGCCTTTGGCAAGCGGGCTTGTCATGGCGGTTTTTACGCTCGCCCACCGGTGAATGTCGTCATCCCGCAGAGGCAAAAAGTTGCGGTCGAAATCCTGAAGTCGGTTCACACTGCCGACGATATCCTTCAGGGGAACTTGTTTGATGCCGCGGTCAGCCTGGCTGACGGCGCGCAGCTTGGTGGAGATTTCATCGTAGGGCAGAAGGTCAAGTGAACGACCTTGAATACCAGCCCAGAAACGCTGCAAGGCAGCCTTGGAACGGGCTCGCCGAAAATCTTCAAGAGCTTTGCGGTAAATGACTGGATCTTCCATAATTTGATTTTAGTCCAAATGAAAATTTTGATTCGGAATCTCTTGGACAGAATAGCGGTTTAGCTTCCCAAAAACACGCCGGCAGATTTTGATTCCTTTCCATGCTATAATTTTTCCCCGAGAAACGAGTTATTACTGCCCTATGACCCAACCAACAACGCCTGAATCCATCGACTATCTGCTCATTGGGCATGTAACTGCTGATTTACAGGCGGATCAGAGCGTCAGCCTGGGCGGCACCGCCAGTTTTTCCGGATTGACCGCCGTGATTTTGGGGCATCGAGTGGGCTTGGTAACCAGTTGCGCCGACGATTTACAACTTGACTCGCTGTCAGGCATCCAAAAATGGGTTGTCCCCTCAGAAAAGTCGACTATGTTCCTCAACAAAGGTTTTGGAAGCAGCCGCGTGCAACACCTGTATTCCAAGGCTACGCGCATCACCGCTGAACACATCCCCTCCTCCTGGCAGGATTGCCAGCTGGTGCATCTCGGACCGATCGCCGCGGAAATCGACCCCGACATCGTGCAGCTTTTCCCCAACGCCATGCTGTGCCTGACCCCACAGGGTTGGTATCGTCAGGCGGACGGGGAAGGGCTCGTCAGTCATGTAAACTTCCCCCAGGAACAAGCGTTGCTTTCAAAAGCCCACGCAGTTGTGCTCTCAATGGAGGATCTGCGCGGAGATGAGCAGAAAATTGAAGAACTGGCTGGGATCTGCCCATTGTTGGTGGTGACCGAAAACCGTGATGGGGCACGCGTTTTCTGGCAGGGAAAGGTCAGGAATTTTCCTGCGCCACCTGTCAAACTGGTCGAAGATACCGGAGCTGGTGACATTTTTGCGACTTGCTTTTTCCATCGCTTGCAAAAAACCCAGGATCCATGGGAAGCCGCTCGTTTTGCCGTTCAACTCTCAGCCTGTTCGGTAACACGCAAGCGTTTGCAGAGTATCCCGACTCAATATGAACTCGATCAAGCTAATATTCCAATTTTGGTATAGGTATTTTATGGGAAGAATCTACACAGTTGTCAATCAAAAAGGCGGGGTGGGAAAAACCACCACAAGCATCAATCTTGGCGCTTACCTGGGGCACTTTGGACAAAAGGTCTTGATCATCGACCTCGACCCACAGGCAAACGCCACCAGCTGCCTTGGAATTGACCGGCATAAAATTGAAAATGGAACCTACGAGGTTTTGATTGGGGCAAAAAACCCTTTGGATAGTGTTTTACATAACGGGCGTTTCAAGCTCTCGCTCATGCCTTCATCGCCTAATCTTTCCGGCGCTGAAATCGAAATCATTGAGTTGGATGATCGGGAGAAAAGGTTAAAAACCATCGCCCAGTCGCTCAGCAGCCGCTATGATTACATCCTGATCGACTGCCCCCCTTCGCTTGGATTGTTGACCCTGAACGGAATGATTGCCGCGCAGGATGGCGTGATCATCCCGGTGCAGTGCGAGTACCTCGCGCTTGAGGGTCTCGGGCAGCTGACCCAAACGCTCACCCGCATCCGGCAGGGCTTGTTCCCGGAGCTATCCATCCGGGGCGTTTTGCTAACCATGTTCGACGGTCGAACCAATCTAAGTTCGGATGTCATGACTGAAGTACAAAAGTTTTTCCAGGACAAAGTTTTTTCAACATTTATTCCTCGCAGTGTCAGGCTGGCAGAAGCGCCCTCCTTTGGCATGCCGATTTCGGTTTATGCCCCCGACTCGAGCGGCGCCAGAGCGTATCGCTCCCTGGCGATGGAATTGTTGACGGCAGATGGGGTGAAATTTGACCCCGGACAGGAGTAAGATGGCACAGCGAAGTGGACTTGGTAAAGGACTTGAGTCGTTAATCCCCACCTGGCAAAGCAGCCCTGCTCCAGTTGGAGCAAACGAACAGGTGCAATTGCTTCCGATTGCGAGCATCAGCCCCAACCCCCAACAACCCCGCAAGATTTTCGAGGAAGAACAACTGGATGATCTGGCAGCCTCCATTAAACAACACGGGATCATTCAGCCCCTGATCGTGATTGCTGCCGAAGGCGTGGACCGCTACACCCTCATCGCGGGCGAACGCCGCCTGCGGGCAGCCAAGCTGGCAGGCCTCAAAGAAGTTCCGGCAATTGTGCGCACTGCCTCCCAGCAGGAACAGCTGGAATTTGCGATCATTGAAAATGTGCAGCGCGAGGATCTGAACCCGATCGAGCGCGCCAGAGCCTACCAGAGCCTGGCAGACCAATTTTCCCTGACCCACGAAGAGATTGCCCACAGGGTCGGCAAGAGCCGTGTCACCGTCACGAACACCCTGCGCCTGCTCAACCTGCCCGTTGTAGTGCAGCAATCCCTGCAAAGCGGCGGGATCTCTGAAGGTCACGCCCGCAGCCTGCTGGCACTGCCAACAGCCCGTGCCATGGAAGCCGCCCTGGATAGCATCCTCAGCCTTGGTTTGAATGTCCGCCAGACGGAGCTGCTCGTCAGCAAATTGAGCGGCAAAGCGCCAACAAATCAGAAGGTAAGTGCCCGGTCCCCTGAAGCAGAAGACCTGGAAAACCGGCTGCGTCAGTTCTTCCACACCAAAGTGATGCTCTCCAAGGGTAAACGCGGCGGCACAATCTCCATCAGCTTCTATTCGGATGAAGAATTGAATGCCATTTTGGACAAACTTGGCATCAATGACTGAAAACGATGCCATTCGAAATCGAAGCAAGTTCCAAGCTGCCTCCCTCTGATCTGACAAGATTCCTGAATGCGAATAATCTCTCATTCAACAATCTCGACTGGTTCCCGCCCAATGATAGATTCAAAGAATCTGGTTGTTTTGCGGTCATAGAAGAGGGGCAGGTCAAAGCACTGCTGGCTGCCACCCCCGAGAGTTCAGCAGTCGCATGGCTGCGCTTTTTCCACGCCGAACGCGATGGAAAACATCTGCAGTATTTCAACGCCTTGTTGCCCCAGGCAAAGATCGTCCTACAGGATCTGGGGGTAAAGAGCATCTTCTCCCTCGCCCCTTACGGTTGGCTGGAAAGACTACTTAAAGGGGAAGGCTTTCTGCCAGCCGACAAGATCGTGACGCTTCAGTGCAATATTGCGGAACCAATAAACAGAAAGACGCAATCCAATCTCATCATTCGCGAGATGACCGAACGTGACCTGGCAGCAGTGGAAGCCATCGATCTCGCCGCTTTCGAGCCGGTCTGGCAGTTAAGGCGCGCCAGCCTCGAAAAAATGTACCACCTGAGCGCCTGGAATAGCATCGCAATTCTGGATGGGCAAATTACGGGCTATCAGATGAGCGCCAACGCCTTCGATACAGCCCATCTGGCACGCCTGGCTGTGGATCCGCGGTGGCAGGGCAGAGGCATAGGACACAGCCTCGTGGAAGACATGCTCAAGACCTTTTCGGCAATCGGTGTAAGCGCTTTTTCCGTCAATACCCAGGCCAGCAACAGCCAATCATTATCACTCTATCATTCCCTGGGTTTTGAACGCGAGGATCGCGATATCCTGGTGATGTCGCTCGACCTATAAAAATCCCACTTTTTATCCTGGCTGGACGCGAGCAAGCCTTTGTGGCAAAATCAAGCAAATTAATTCAGGAGTTAGTATGACACAGAAAAAGACACAGCGAGAATTACTGCGAGAGCAGCGTGAAAAGGAATCGCGCAAACGAAACATCACCTTGCTGATTGGAGCATTCGTTTTGATGGCAGCAGTTTTATTAGTCTATTTCCTGCCCAGAATGCTTAATGTCAGCAAGGTTGAAGGCTACGCAAACCAATCCGGACAATCCGTTGGTGATCCCAACGCGCCTGTAAAAGTGGTTGAGTTTTCCAATTTTGGCTGCAGTTATTGCCGAAAATTTGCACTGGAAAATGAGGAGCAGTTTGTCAGAGACTACGTGGACACCGGCAAAGTGTATTTTACCTATACTGTCTTCCAGTTCAGCGAAGATGAAACCTTCAAAGCAGCTGAAGCAGCCTATTGCGCGGGTGAACAAAACCGTTTCTTTGAAATGCAGAAACTGCTCTACGAAAATGCCGGCTTTGCCGGAGCTTACGCGGATAGCAGCATCTCTTCCTACGCCAAGCAGCTTGGGTTGAAAACCACGGAGTTCAATCAGTGCATGGAAAGTGACGCCCAACTGGCAAATATCCGCTCCGACACGGAATACGCCAGAAACCTCGGAATTACCGGCACGCCCATGTTCGACGTCAATGGCACCATCGTCTATTCAACCACCCTGAATGAAACGGTTGAAGCAGCTTTGGCTGCTGCCGGGAATTGATTGTTACGTAGTTCATAAAAAGCAGTTCATGATGAACTGCTTTTTTTGTCTCAAGACCAGGCAATGCCGAGCGTGTTCAGCAGGAGAACAATTAACACCACGATGAAAAGGGCAGGCAAAAAGCTGCCAATGCGAATTTTTTTGATCTCCAGCAAGTTACTGATGGCGATCCCCGTCAGGATCACACCCCCAACCGAAGTCATTTCGAGGATCACACTTTGGTCAAAACCTGTCCCGATGGTTCCAGCCAAAAGCGAGATTGCGCCCTGGTAGAGAAGCACAATCGGGGCTGAAAAAAGCACTCCCACCCCGAAGGTCGAGGCGAAAGCAATCGAAGCAATTCCATCGAGCAGGGATTTAATTGCCAGCATCTGGTAATCCCCAACCAAACCGTCCTGGATGGAACCCAGAATTGCCATCGGACCAATGCCAAAAAGCAGCGAAGCAGTCACAAAACCGCTGATAAATCGCTGCGCGTTCGGGGAAGTGGCGCTTGCTCCGCGTTCAACCTTTTGCTGGATACGCTCGCCCAACCCGTTGAGCAGCTCTTCAATTCGCAGGGCTTCTCCGGCAATCACTCCCAATACGATACTGCTAAGCGGGACCAGGATATTTTGCGTTTGAGCGAAAATATGCACGCCATACGCCAGCGTAAAAAGCCCAAGTGCGGAGGTCAGGGTTTGGCGCACCTTGAGCGGAATGCGGTTGCCAGCCAGCAGACCGATCAGCCCGCCAAGCAAAATTGCGGCGAAATTGATGATGGTTCCTGTCATGTTATCCCAAAGGGGTTTCAGCTAATATTAGCAGGTAGCAAAGGGTGGAAAGGCGATTCAGATACTGAAGCATGCTTTCATCCGGGATTCGAAGCGCCTCGAATGCAGCCACTGCTTCACGTTCAGCCCTCCGAACAACCGCGCGCGCAAGGTCGAGCGCGCCAGTGACAGGGGAATGACCGGGCTGGATGAATTCGCTCGGATAAATAATTGTGGTCTCAATGGCCTCGATGGTCGCTTCCAGGTCTTCAAGTTGTATCGCAAAAACACCGTCCAGGTCGGCTGGAGCAGTTTTCGGCAGAGCAGCCAGCAAGCCCATCATGTGAGAAAGGTCTTTCTGACAGCTTTCGAGGTAGGCTTGATTGCCGGGCGAACAAAAAGCTTTTGCCAGGCTGAGTGAGGCGCTGGCTTCGTCAAGGACGCCGAGCAGGTTGATGCGCAGGTCAGATTTTTTGACCCCGGATTCACCGATCAGGTTCGTTTTGCCGCAAGGGGTCATCGCGCTAATCCGTGGGGGTGACAACCTGTGAAGGCGTCGAATCTGTGAGGATGTACCATGTGCTCACCGCATTGAAACGATCAGCAGGGTCATAAACCGGCCCAATCGAAACGTTCTTAATAGAGCTCTTCATCCCGTAGTTGTAAACGGTGTAGAACAATGGCAGAGAGGGCAGATCCTCCTCAAAAAGGATCTGAAAGTTACGGTAAAGGCGCGTGCGAAGCTCCATACTGGGCTGGGTGCGGGCTTGTTCGAGGTATTCGCTGGCCGTAGTGTTGCGCCATTGCGAGTAATTCTGCCCAGCCTCAGCCTGCGATTCCGCCCAGAAAGGATAGGGGTCCGGGTCAGGTGAATTGCTCAGGTCAATATCCACCAAAGCGGCTTCATAAGCGCGGCTTTCAAGGCTGGTCATCAAGTCAGCGTAAGGTCTGACGTCCAGCTCCACCTCGATGCCGATTGAAGCCCAGTTCGCAGCCATGATGTCTGCCATCTGCCTGTGAGCCGCGTCATCCTGCACCAGCAGTGTCAGGCGTGCCTGAGCTCCTTCCGGGGTCATCAACTGACCTGCTTCCGACCATGTGTAGCCTGCCCCTGCCAGCAGCTGCCGCGCGAGGTCAACATCGTAGCGATAGGGTTCCAAACCCTCAAAAAATGCCCAGTTTCCCGGTGTGATGGGTCCCAGGGCTGGCACCGCCTGGCTCGAAAACACCTCGTCAATAATTGCCTGGCGGTTCGTCGCAGCCATCAGGGCTTTGCGAAAATCAGCAGACTGCAGGATGGGTTGGGTCAGGTTCCCGGTATTCAAAAATACCATCGTCAGGCGTGGTAAACGGCTGGAGTGAATGTCCAGACCCGGTTGGTTCAGCGCGGTCTCCAGGTCAGCATGATCAATCCTGGCGACGGCGTCAACCTCATCGCTCAGGTAAGCCTCAAGCGCGGCGTGCGCGTCGGGGAAAAGTTTGAAGTTGATCTCATCAATGTAAGCACGACCGGCATAGTAGTATTCAAAGGATTCAAGCCTCACCCCCACAATTTTGCCCTCTTCCACTTCAAATTCCCTGAAACGGTAAGGTCCGGAACCTATTGGCGCAAGATTGAAGGGGTGATCCACCAGCTCATCCAGGCTGAGGTTCCCCAGCAGATGGGAAGGCAAAATCTGGAAAGTCAGGTAATCAAGGAAGGGAGCAAAGCTGTTTGGCAAGGAAAATTCCATGCTCAAATCAGACAAAGCCTCCACTTGCACATACTGCCAAAAATCACGCAGCTCTTCAGCCACAAACCGACTCTCACTTTGCATCAAAGAGACCGTATAGAGCACATCCTGGCTGGTGAGCGGGGTGCCGTCGTGCCAGACCGCGTTTTCACGCAGGTTCAACACGTAGCGGGTTCCATCCGGGGAAACATTCCAGCTTGCCGCCAGATCCCCCACGGGTAATCCGCGCGAGTCAAACTTGATCAGGCTGCTGAAAATGAGCCGGTCAACGTCCCGATCGGGCTGATTAAAACGATCAAGCAGCGGGTTGAGCCGCATGATATCGCCCACCAAGGCTTCAGTGAAGCTGCCGCCTGTGATGGGATTGGGAGTGCTTTCCACCACCGGGGATGACGTTGACGGTTGAAAAATCAAAATCAAACCGACAACCAGACCGGTGATCAACACAATCAGAAGCTGCCACCTGAAGCGTCTCATTTGCTAAACAGAAAGACAACCCCCGGTTCAGGTGAGTTGCCTTTATCCTCCATGATCAATTGTGATAGCGGCGGGAGATGTCGCTATCAGGAAATAAGCACACTGATGAGTGCGAGCATTAGAAAAACGACACTGAGCGCGATCGTGATGTAATACATCACTTTTTCAATGCCGCGCCGCTGAGTGTAGACACCACCAGTGTCGCCGCCAGCCAAGCCGCCCAGGCCAACACCCTTGCTTTGCAATAGCACACTGGCAATCAAAGCGATTGAAACGATAATAATTGCGATGTTCAGAACCATAACCTTCAGCCTCCTGCGGATCAGGTCTTGATTATACCCAATCCGTTGTTTTCGTCAAATTTACATGAACCTTCATTTTACCCGAAAAGTGCAAAGACGTTGGCAACAATCCGATTCAGTTTTGAAATCTCGCCACCTACCACCTACCACCTACCACCTTTCCTGGGGTTTTTCCACTTTTTCCACTATTTCCACTGTTTTTTGATAGTACAGGATGGCTGTTTGGGTGGAAAAACTCCTTTGTTAAGGTGCGAGGCTTGATTTGCGGGTATAGTATAGCACATATGTTCTATTTTGGCAAGTCGGATCACAGGAGCTGGTTGCTATGCCGACCTTCAGCTCAAAAATATCAGATTCACAACCCGCATCAGGTATAATGCATTGAACTCACCCCTCTCATCCTTATCGGGGGCGATCAATCAAGGGAGAAACACATGACCAATAACAACGAACTCGAAAAAACACTGTTTGCAGCCGCAGACAAATTGCGGAACAACATGGATGCTGCGGAATACAAACATGTGGTCCTTGGTCTGATCTTCCTCAAATACATTTCCGATGCTTTCAACACCCTGCACGAAAAGCTCGTCCAGGGCGAAGGTGAATTTGAGGGCGCGGACCCGGAAGACATCGACGAGTACAAAGCCAAGAATGTTTTTTTCGTGCCCGAAGAAGCCCGCTGGCAATTCCTGCTCCACAAAGCCCGTCAACCCGAAATTGGCAAATACATCGACGACGCCATGGACGCCATCGAGCGGCTCAACCCCAGCCTGCGCGGGGTGCTCCCAAAAATCTATGCCGACCGCGACCTCAACAAGCAAAGCCTGGGTGACCTGATCGACCTGATCGGCAACATAGGCTTCTCCAAGGCCGCCCACCACTCGCAGGATCTGCTCGGTCGTGTTTACGAATACTTCCTCGGTCAGTTTGCCGACCAGGAAGGCAAGCGCGGTGGTCAGTTCTACACACCCCGCCATGTCGTGCAGCTGCTGGTTGAGCTGATCGAGCCTTTCCAGGGGCGCGTTTATGACGGCTGTTGCGGCAGCGGTGGCATGTTCGTGCAATCCGAACGCTTCGTGCGCGAACACCAGGGCAACGTGCGCAACCTTTCCATCTTCGGGCAGGAATCCAACCCCACCACGCTGCGACTTGCCCGCATGAACCTCGCTATTCGCGGTATCGACGCCAAGCTTGAACTCGGCGACACTTTCCTCGACGACCGACACCCTGATCTCAAAGCCGATTTCATCCTTGCTAATCCACCTTTCAATGTTAGCGACTGGAACGGCGAGCTCCTGCGTCAGGATATCCGCTGGCAATATGGCATTCCTCCGGTGGGCAATGCCAACTACGCCTGGCTGCAGCAATTTGCCTACAAACTCAGCCCTTCCGGGACTGCCGCCGTGGTTATGGCAAATGGCAGCATGAACAGCAACACCAGCGGTGAAGGCGATATCCGGCGCAACATGATCGAAGGCGGCATTGTCGACTGCATGGTGGCATTGCCAGGGCAGCTTTTCTACAACACCATGATCCCGGTCTGCCTGTGGATTTTGGCAAGAGACCGCACCAACCACAAATTCCGCGACCGATCCGGCGAGATCCTCTTCATTGATGCCCGCAACCTGGGCAGCATGATCACCCGCCGCAACAAGATATTGACTGGTGAAGATATCGCCAAAATTGCCGGCACCTACCATGCCTGGCGCGGAGAAGGCGGCGTTTATGAGGACACTCCTGGGTTCTGCAAAGCTGCCACCCTGGATGAGGTCCGCCAGAATGGCTATGTGCTCATGCCCGGGCGTTACGTAGGCACGGAAGAAGCCGAAGATGACGGCGTGCCCTTTGAAGAGAAGATGGCAGACCTGACCGAACAACTGGCAGAACAATTTTCCAAAGGAATTGAGCTACAGGAACGAATTCGTGAGAATTTGAGGGGGATTGGTTATGAATTTTGAGAACTGGCGATCATTCAGACTAACAGATATCGTCGAAGTTATAGGTGGTGGCACGCCCAGAACAAGTATTCCAGAGTATTGGGATGGGGATATTCCTTGGATTTCAGTTGTTGATTTTCAAGGAGAGAAGAAATATATATGGAAAACAGAAAAACATATTTCCAGATTAGGGCTAGAAAACTCGAGCACAAAGATTCTAAAGAGAGGTCAAGTTATTATCTCAGCAAGAGGTACTGTCGGTGAGTTAGCAATCCTAAGTAAAGATATGGCATTCAATCAATCTTGTTACGGATTGAATGCAAATGATTTGACATCCAACGAATTCGTTTACTATCTACTAAAACACAACTTGAGTCAAATTAAACAAAAAACTAATGGTGCTGTTTTTGATACTATTACAAGAGAAACCCTTAATCACATTAATATCAAGCTTCCTCCCCTGAGCGATCAGGAACAAATCGCCGAAATCCTTTCAGCGTTGGATGACAAGATCGAGCTCAACCGCCAGACCAACGCCACCCTCGAAGCCATCGCCCAGGCAATTTTTAAGGAATGGTTTGTCGACTTCAACTACCCCGGCGCCACCGGCGAACTGGTCGACAGCGAATTAGGTCCAATTCCAAAAGGCTGGATTGTAAAACCGTTGGATGAGATAGCTAATTTCTTAAACGGATTAGCCCTTCAAAAGTATCCACCTGAAAATGAAGATGATTATCTACCTGTCATCAAAATTAGAGAATTGAGAAATGGCGTAAAAGAGTCTTCGGATCGAGCAACTCGAAACCTCCCAAAAGATTACATTATTCAAGACGGTGACTTACTGTTTTCTTGGTCAGGTTCACTTGAAGTAAAGTTTTGGGTTGGAGGTGAAGGAGCATTAAATCAACACCTCTTTAAAGTCACGTCAAAAGATTACCCACTTTGGTTTTGCTATCATTGGATTTTGCACCATCTCCAAGAGTTTAGAGATATCGCAGAAGAGAAAACGACTACCATGGGACATATCAAGAGAGAACATCTCTCGAACGCCCTTTGTATAATTCCAGAGAATATTGACCCTTTTGATGCTATCATTCAGCCTATCTTTTCAAAAATGTTAGAGAATGAAAAAGAATCCCAATTACTTGTCAAAACTCGGGAGTTTTTGTTGCCCGAATTAATGACTGGAAGATTTGAGCTATGACCTCATTCTTTTATAAGCCCAAAAACTAAACTTAATAAAAGGTTAATCCCTATAGGAGATTAAGTTCATGAAAGCACACGAAACTATACTTCAACCGGTTCTCGAAGGAACAAAACAGTACGTAATTCCTTTGTTTCAAAGGCCTTATAGTTGGAAATCGGATGACTGGAAGACCCTTTGGGAAGATTTACTATCAGTTTACTCATCAGAAAATTCAAGGAAACACTTCTTGGGCGCTTTAGTATCAATGCCAGTTGAAATGACACCTGCAGGTGTGAATAAGTATTTATTAATTGATGGACAACAAAGAGTGACAACTCTATTTCTCATTTTGGCTGCAATACGCGATCTATCTGTATCGTTAGGTGATAATAAATTGGCTGAACAGAT
>JAXGNB010000009.1:0-97887 GCA_040768265.1 Anaerolineaceae bacterium | reverse complement strand
GTTGTGAAAACACAACCCGGCTGTTTCAATTTGCGTTCAATACGACAGCGTGCTACCTGAGGAGCAAAGGCAGGAAGACCTCGATCATTTCGGGTCCGTACTTAAGCGGGAAGAATTCAGCGTCCTGGTAAGGGGGTGCATCCGAACCCTGGCGGCCGCCCATCACCCGCATCCCTGGTTGACCAAACGTCGCGCCTTTGGTGTTTTCTGGCAGGATGAAGTCTCCGGCGTCAGATCGACAGCCAAGGGTATAAATCAAGCCAATGGCCGGAAAAACGCAACATCATAGCGTGCCTAGATAAGGCGAGGCCTAGATCCGTAGTGGTGAAGGCACTGGTTTGCTTGCGTTTTGCAAGCGGGTTTTATGGCGCGGGGGTGGATACTGGCTGAGCAAGCGCTTGCAGGTCCTCCAGCGGGATGGTGCAGATCATCCTCTGGTCATCCGCAGTTCCAAAACCCCTCACCAGACCAAGGATCAACTTGTCGTCCCTGACCTGCGGGAATTGCGGCATGAGTTCCTGAGTTTCGGCATTGACCGTGATCCTGTGACCATCATCAAGCGACATCAAAAACACGGCTGGAAAGGCGCTGGTTGGTTCGGTCGGGTCGATCCAAACCAGGTATTTCTTGCTGAGATCAAAATTGGAAGGCTGTTCGCCCTGGATCAATAGCGGCCAGGAAAGTTGGCTCTCGAAATCGAAGACCTTGAAAGTCTCCGGCAGTTGGTTTGGACCCTGCTCAGACCAGGCTGCGAGCGGCCAGTCCATCAGAGGATGTGAACCCGAAATTTCCATCAGATCTTCGAGCTGTTCGTTTTCAAAGCTGTAAAAAAGAACAGGGAAAACCTCATCGGGGGCTTTTCGGGTGACGCTCTGGCTGATCATCAGGTACTTTTCAGAGACCGCCAGCTGGTTGTAAATCAGATCGGATTCCAAGCTTAGGAGGATATCCTGAGTGCCTTCAGCAAGGTTAAAGGCCTGAACGGTTGAAATCTGCTTGGATTCATCCCCGGTAGCGGTGTGGGTGAGGAAGTAGAGCATATCTCCCTGCAGTTCCATGTCGAGATAGACGATATTCTCGTTGGATTCAATGTTATCAATCAGGCGCTGCTGCTCATTCGTTTTCAAGTCAAGCACTTCCACGCGCCAACCCTGCACGTGCATGGGGTGATCAAATATGAGCATCACCAGCCACGCGTCATTGACCCGCAGTGACTCGATGAATTGACCGTCCTCTGAAAGTGATTGAGCAATTTTTTCTCCGTCATTGGCATCTTGCAAAAAGCGCCAGACACTTTGTGGGTCGCCACTTTGCACAATGTAATAAGCGTCGGAGGAGAAAACCAGGCTGTTGAAGCGGCCAGGAGCACCAGTGGTGCAATAAGCTTCGCTAAGCTCGTCAGACCATGCCAGGATGGTATCCTGGGGAAGCATCTCTAATGTGGGGAGTGGTTGGGAGACAGCTTCAGTTGTGGTTTGCGTAGGAATAGAAGCGGGTGGAACTGCTGGAAGGTTGACGGGCAACCCGCTGCACGAGGAAAGCAGCGTAACTATCATAACAACCACAACAAATGTTGGTTGCCAAAGGTATTTTCTCATGTCAACTCCTTTCTTACCCTGTGTTGATTAGACAGGGCGCAGGCAAAGAGAACAATCTAATTGTAACCAATATTTCGAAACATCAGAAGTTGGCAGGCTAAACGCAGCGTTTTGCCCATTGCAAGAAGGCAAGGCCTGAACTTTGGAGAATTAAAGAGATTAAGGAGTTTCGACGTCTTTCGCCCAATCGCGATTGGCGCGGTACCAATCCACCAGGCGCTGTAAGCCCTCATCCAGCGGCACCTGGGGCTCCCAGCCAAGTTCACGGCGAGCTTTGGTGACATCTGCCACGTTTTCGAAGACATCTGCCGGATGGGTGGGGATATAGGTGATATTGCCTTGTTTGCCCAGAAGCTGCTCGAGTTTGTGCAAAAGCTGGTTGATGGTGATCACCTCGTGCCCCCCGAGGTTGAAAACGTCAAAACCAACTGGTTTGAGTGC
The DNA here is from genome assembly GCA_040768265.1 of Anaerolineaceae bacterium. Lineage (GTDB taxonomy): Bacteria > Chloroflexota > Anaerolineae > Anaerolineales > Anaerolineaceae > Mesolinea. Next base: position 95,848 of record JAXGNB010000009.1, on the reverse strand, counting down.
CAGCATTGTGCCGCGGGCAATGTCATCCACGTAAGTAAATCCGCGCGATTGTTCGCCGTTACCGGTGATCGTAACGGGTTTTCCCTCCGCAACCCATTGGCAGAAGCGGAACATGACCATGTCTGGTCTGCCGGCAGGACCGTAAACCGTAAAGTAACGCAAAACGGTCACATCGATGCCGTAGAGATGGTGATATGAGTACGCAAAAGCCTCAGCGCCTTTTTTGCTGGCGGCATAAGGCGCCAGGGGATGTTCGGTGGAAGCTGTTTCAGCATGTGGCGGCTTGCCTTCATCGCCGTAGAGGCTGGAAGTGGAAGCCAGGATAAACTTGGGCACTCCCTGATGGCGGGCATACTCGAGCATATTCAGGTTTCCAAGCGTGTTGGTGTTGAGATAGCTCCAGGGGTCGGTGGTGCTGGCGCGCACGCCAGCAATGGCTGCCAGGTTGATCACAGCATCCGCGGACGGCACCATGGCGGCCAGCCTGGCGATGAAATCACGGTCGGTGATGTCATCACGGATGAAGTGAAAATTTGCCTGGGGCAGAAGCGCCTGCAGACGGTGCTCCTTGACGCGGACGTCATAGACATGGTTGAGGTTATCAATGCCGAAGACGGTGTGGCCTTCGCGCAGCATCAATCCAGCAACAACTGAGCCGATAAAACCCGCCGCGCCGGTTACGACATAGACACTCATCAGAGTTTGATCACTTTCATATCGTTTTTAGCGATGCCTTTTAGGGCGTTGCGGGCATCAAAGATCAGGCGCGATTTTTCAAGGATCATCTTGTAGTCGAATTTGTCGTGATTGGTGATAATCGCCACCAAATCCGCTTTCTCAAGCAAGCCTGAAAGGTCTTTTTCAGAAGACATCTGAACGCCTTCAATTTCAATCTCAGGAATGTAAGGATCGTTGTAGCTGACGATGGCGCCTTTCTCTCGCAACAGGTGGATAATATCGAGAGCCGGCGATTCGCGCATGTCGTTGATATTGGGTTTATAGGAGACGCCTAAAATCAGGATCTTACTCTCATTCAAAGGCTTCTTAAAACGGTTGAGGGCATCCTGGATGCGGCTGACCACGTAACGCGGCATGCTGGTGTTGATCTCAGAGGCGAGTTCAATGAAGCGCGCGGTGTAATTGAGCGTCTTCATCTTCCAGGAGAGATAAAGAGGATCCACGGGGATGCAGTGCCCTCCCAGACCCGGTCCGGGGACAAACTTCATGAAGCCAAACGGCTTGGTGGCGGCAGCGTCGATAACCTCCCAAACGTCCACGTCCAGGCGCTCGCACATTTGCGCCAGCTCGTTGACCATGGAGATGTTGATCATGCGGAAGGTGTTCTCGAGCAATTTCGCCATCTCCGCTACTTCCGCGGTGGAAACAGGCACAACTTTTTCAAGCGCCTGCTGATACCAAGCCACAGCAACATCTGTGCATGCCTGGGTGATGCCGCCGACAACTTTTGGGGTGTTATAGGTGGTATAGTCCGTGCGCCCGGGGTCAACGCGTTCGGGAGAGAAAGCCAGGAAGAAGTCCGTACCCACTTTGAGGTCGGAATTAGCTGTCAGTTTTGGCAGAACAAACTCGCGGGTGGTTCCAGGATAGGTGCTGGACTCGAGCACGATGATCATGCTGCGGTGCAGATAAGGGGCGATATCCTCACTGGCCTGGGCAATAAAAGACATGTCAGGATCACCAGTTTTGCGCAGAGGGGTGGGCACGCAAATGGAAACAGCGTCAATCTCGCTGAGGGTTGCGTATTCTGTTGTGGCCCGAATGAGACCTTTGTCGATGTGCTTGCGCAACTGGGCGTTGCTGATATCAGAAATGTAACTTTCGCCGCGATTGATCATATCCACTTTTTCCTGGACGGGATCAATGCCTGTCACGCTGAAGCCGGCATTGGCAAAAGTCACAGCCAGCGGAAGTCCCACATAGCCCAAACCAATCACCGCGATATTTGCGCGTTTCTTCTGAATATCCTGGATCAGGTCTTCTTTTACCATCTATTCCTTACCTTTCAATTAAAACAGGCTAAGCTGTTCGGGGGGGCTGGGTTTTTCTTGCTTTTGTACTGATTTTGTCCCGGGCTCGGGCGTTTCCGCTTTAGGCTGGACGAAGGTTTCCATTTCGGATTGGACAGCCGGCTCTTTGCCCAGCAATTGGGGTAATTTTGCGAAATCCTCAATCAAAGCAGGTCTCAACGCGGGTTGATGAAGGGCTGCCGCCGGATGGTACATCGTCACGATCAGCCTTTTGCCGACCTGGTGAGCCTGGCCGTGAATCCGGCTGATTTTGGCATTATCGATGAACTTTGCCATCGAAAATCTTCCGAGCGTGACAATCACTTTGGGGTCAAGCAGGGCGATTTGTTCGTCAAGGTAGTTGCCGCAAGCTTCGAGCTCTTCGGGCATAGGGTCGCGATTGCCTGGCGGACGGCATTTGACCACATTTGTAATGAATACCTCTTCGCGTTTCAGGTTGGCTGCAGCCAGTAATTCATCAAGAAAAGCGCCAGCCTGACCCACAAAGGGCTTCCCCTGCTGGTTTTCGTGATAGCCTGGCCCCTCACCGATGAACATAATGTCCACTGAAGACGGACCCTCTCCGGGCACGGCATTTTTGCGTCCTTTTGCCAGCGGGCACTTTTGACAGTGGAGGATTTCCTCGCTTATGATATTTAATCGATTTGTTTCTGACATAATCGTTTCCAATAAATGATTCTACCCTATCAATACGCAATTAAGCTGAAAAAGTTTGTTTTAAGTTCCTTAGAAATTCCAAGTCCAAGGGGTCCAGGTCCAGCAGAAGGGCGTCCTCACGCTCCGCTTGATAATAATTGGGGCGTAAACCAACGACCTTAAAACCAAAGCCATAATAAAGATGAAGCGCCTCAGTGTTACCTGAGCGCACCTCCAGCAGTGACTTCACCGCTCCTCTCTCGGCAGCTTGCAAAAGCCCTTCCGCCAGAAGTCTGCGACCTATTCCGCGATGGCGGTAGTCCGGGTGGACGGCGATGGTGGCAATGTGGGCTTCATCCACGATCAACCAGATGACCAGGGCAGCCACAATATTCGCGTCTTCAGTTGCGTCCGGGTCTTCTACGACCAGGCACAAACTGTGATTGCTTGCTTTCAGTTCGTAATCAAAAGATCCCTGTGGCCAGGGATCCGCGAAACAGAGCTGGTCGAGAGCCGCAACTTGCGGCAGATCCTCCACCCGCATTTCTCGCAGCTCAAGTTTGCCCCCGTCAGCACGCGCGCTCATAGGTCGGGCACATTGCTTAATGTGTGCACGTAAATTGGCGCAAGGCTGGCAGCGTCATCCGCTTGCCCCGCCTGGATCTTTGCCCAGGCAAGTTCTGCCAGAACTGCCGGGCGGCGGAGGCAGAGGCTGGGGGGTGCCAGGCGTGCGGTCTTCCACTTGCGCCCCAGGATCTGACGTGCCTCGGCATCCATCTCGCCCACCACGTAAATCGGAGACTTGATGGTGGCAGCCATTCCGCGGATATCATCCACGCTGATACCCCCAAGGGCTTGCCATATGCCTTGCTTGTATTGATAGCGCGCGAAGGCGTACCTGCCCCGACCAACCTCCAGGAAGGCAAGCATGGGTCGGCGTAAGCCGGGTTGAGCCGCGGCGAGAATTTCGAGCGAAGGGATGCCTGCCACAGGTAAATTTTGTCCCAGGGCAATGCCTTTGGCAGCACTGAGACCGATCCGCAGACCAGTGAAAGAGCCCGGACCAAGCGCCACTCCCACGCCAGTCAGGCTGCTGGCCTTGGTATGGGTTTTGGTTAGCATTTCTTTGATCGCCGGGATCAATTCAACCGTGTGGTAATTCTTGCTGCGCCAGGTTTGTTCGGCGAGCACATTGGTGCCATTAAAAAGGGCGATGCCGATCCATTCGGTGGAAGTGTCGATTGACAGTAACATAATTACCCTCCAAACAAGGCTTGCTGCAGCTTTTTGAGAATGGATTCGTAGTGGCGTCCATGCGGGATGAGGATCAGATGGCGCTGGTCGTCATTAATCCAGTCCATCTGGATCCAAAGGTTTTCTTTGGGCAGGCTGGTTTTCATGCGTTCCGCCCATTCCATCACCAGTATTCCACTCTCAAGCGCACGGTCAAGGTCAAGAATGGCGCTGTCGAGGGGATTGTCGGGCTGCAGGCGGTAAGCATCGCAATGGAAAAGCGTATTACCATCCGGACGCGGATACTCGTTGACAATCACATATGTGGGGCTGGTGACTTTGCTGGGTGAACCCCAGCCCTGGGTGATGCCCTGCACCAGGGTCGTCTTACCAGAGCCAAGGTCGCCTTCAAGGCAAACGATGTCGCCAACCTGGAGCAAGCTGCCAAGACGAATGCCCACCCGGCGGGTTTGCTCAGGGCTATGCGAAAAGACTTCAAAAGCATGCAGTGGAAGTATTGGCATCTTAACAAAAGATTATACCTTAGCATTGACCGAAAATTTGAGAAAGTATGAATTTTGTAAGAGCAACATGATAATGTCCTAAAGTAGCAAAATAGAAATGTCCTAATTAACATTAGGAGCTATGACATGGACAATCGAAATGAACAATGAAGAACTACTCCGAAAAAGTGTCCTTGAAGGAGTGCTGGAAAAACGAGAAAGCCAAAAAGATGCGGCTGCAAAACTGGGGATCAGCGAACGACAATTTCGGCGGATATTGCGAAGATATCGGTTGGAAGGCGTTGCGGGGTTGGTGTCCAGGAAGCGGGGAGTACCCAGTAATCGCAAGATGGAGGCTGCGATACGGGAGATTGTTGAAGACTTTATCAACGATCCGCTGGTAAGAGGTTTTGGACCCACTCTGATGGCTGAAAAGGTTGAGCAGATGAAAGGTATCCGTTTGAGCAAAGAGACCCTGCGAAAGATGATGATTGAAGCTGGTGTCTGGAAATCAAAGGTCAAAAAGAAGGCTGAGCCCCATTACGCTCGTCCCAGAAGGAAGCATCGTGGAGAACTGGTGCAGATCGATGGTTCTGAACATGCCTGGCTGGAAGATCGGGCGCCAAAAGCCACGTTGCTGTTGTTTGTGGATGATGCCACCAGCCAGATCCTGGCAGCTGAATTTGTGCCCGAAGAATGCTTCTTTAGCTATGGGAACTTGTGTCAACGCTACTTTCAGGAACACGGTCTGCCCAAGGCTTTCTATAGTGACCGCTTCAGCGTCTTTCGGGTCAATCGCAGAGAAAAGCTCAAGTATGAACCGGTTACTCAGTTCCAGCGGGCTCTCAGCGTCCTGGATACCGAGCTGATTTGCGCCAATTCACCACAAGCCAAGGGACGGGTGGAGAGAGCCAACCAAACTTTGCAGGATCGTCTCATCAAGGAAATGCGTCTTCTGGGTATCAGCGATTATGAACAGGCCAATCTGTATTTGCCCCAGTTTATTCGCGACTATAACCGCAAATTTGCTGTGTCGCCCGCTTCAAGCTTTGACTTCCATCGTCCCTTGGATGAAACACATGATTTGGCTTTCCTTTTCTCCATTCACGACTTCCGCAAAGTCACCAAAACCTTGCAGATCAATTATGCTGGCAGAGTGTATCAAATTGTGACTAATCATCCAGCCTATTTTTACGCTGATCAGGAGGTTTTGATCACTTGTGATGCTTCCGGTTCTGTCTCAGCCTGGTTTCACGGCAATCTGCTTATCCTGGAAGAAGTGGAGAAAAGATCCAGGCAAACTGCGATTGTCTCCTCCAAATCCGAGCAGACAAATCCCTTGCCACCTGCTTATGACCACCCCTGGAGGACTTATGGAAAAAAGCTGAATGGAAAGCCAGTGCTTACAACTTTATCAACACAATAGGACATTTCTAAATTGCTGAGATTAGGACATTTCTAAATTGCCTTGACAAGAAAGTATGAATTTCACCGGGGTTTCAAGGATCAGAGGGTTCAAAATTATCAAAGAGAGCGCCTTATTGCTGGTTGAATCCAGAGCGAACAATTTAGTCATTCTTTATAGAAATCAAAACATTGGTCAAATGGCGAGACGAAATGCGCGTTGGGAGAGACATAGTGCCCGCAAAGCAGGGTATTAGAAGCACTGCATTCTCCCTCATACAGAAACCTTGATGTGCTTCCAATCCGCCATCAAGCTATTCAATGACAATAACCGATTGGATTATCGATGTCGGCGGATTGAGGGCGCGATAAGATTATCATCATATCGTTGACAGTAGATACCGTTCGAAGGTCTTTCTTTTGGGAACCAGTTAAAGGTTCTGAAAAAGGTTCTTGGTTCCTAGGACCTAAAAGCGCTTAACTTCTTTTTCACGCCATGTTTACCAACAGATTGCTAGCACTTACCTCTCCAACAACTTCCTCACTGCCTTGAAGATCTTGCCGTTCAGGAGCAAGGCGATGGCTTCGGGGATGCGCATCGGCGCGCCGCCGACGGCAAATGAACGCAAGGGAGCATCCATAATTGAAGCCTGCACAATGAGGTCATTGGCTTCCTGGAATTCTCCGCCGCCTGCAGCCCTCTTGCGCCCTTCCCTGCCAACGATCACCGCGAGCAGCCTGCCCCTGAGCCGTTTACGCGCCTCCCAAAGCGATGAGTTGAGGTCGTACACCCTGGGCTCGTCCTGCGGGTCAAGCGGCAGCGGGCTGTCATAAACAGCCTCAAAAGCCGCATCCGAAATTTGCAAAGCGCCTGTGCCATAAGCGTAATAACCCTGCGCGGACTGGCTGTAATCCGGCACGCTGACGCCGGGTTGGTCGCTTGCCACCGCAACTGCAGCCTCCAAGGGGGTATCAGCAGCCGAAGTGCCCAGCAGCAGCCGATAATTACCCGCCTCGACATGCCAGGCGTGGATGGCGGCATTCCAATAAGCGAAATCGCCATGCTGCAGCTTGAAGCGGACCACCCGGCTTTCGCCAGGCGCAAGATCCACCTTCCGGAAAGCTTTCAGCTCTTTTTGCGGGCGGAAAAGGGCAGACCCCGGCGGCGCGACGTAGAGTTGCATCGCTTGCTTGCCTGCCCTCGAGCCGGTGTTTGTCAGCCTCACGCTCACTTCCAGCTCCTCTCCCACAGCCAGGCTGGTGCTGTTTAGTTCGAGACCATCGATTGAGAAGGTGGTATACGATAAACCGTATCCAAATGGAAATTGAACGGCTTTTGCAAAACTTTCGTAATAGCGGTAGCCAACAAAGACGCTCTCGCGGTACTGGGTGTTGAAGCGTTTGCCAAACTGCCCGTAAGCCGGCGTGTCTTCCAGGGCAAGCGGCCAGGTTTCCGCCAGCTTACCGCAGGGGTTGGCGCGCCCCAAAAGCAGCTCAAGCGCGGCCTCCCCCACCATCTGCCCGCCAAGCCCCATCAGCAGTACGGCTTTAACCTTGCCCAGCCAGGGTAATAACACCGGCGAGCCGGCATGCAGCACCACGATCACATTCGGGTTTTCGGAGGCGATCTGCTCGATCAGAGCGTTCTGGGCGGTTGGAAGGTCCAGGTGCTGGCGGTCGTAGCTTTCGGCTTCTTCGGTATCGCGCAGACCCGCAAGGAACAGGACCACGTCCTTCCCCCGGCAGAGATCCAGGGCTTCCTGCGCGAGCTGCGCGTTCTGCTTGCCGCTCAATTCGTAGCCGCTGGCATAAGCCCAACCCAAGCCCTCCTCACGCAATGCATCCATAAACGAAACCATCCGCCGTGGGTTCACGCGGCTGCTGCCGGCGCCCTGGATGTGCGGCTTTTCGGCCATCGCGCCGATCACGGCCACGTTCAAACCTGCCTGGATCGGCAGGATGTCCTGCTCGTTTTTCAGCAGAACGGCTGATTCAAGCGCGACTTTCCTGGCGACGGCTTCAAAATCTGCGGCTTGCCAGACCTTGCCAGGCTCTCGCTCTTGGCGCACCTTACTGATCAAGTCCAGCAGTTTACCCACCGCCCGGTCCAGGTCGCTTTCCTTGATTTTTCCAGACTTCACGCCCTCAAGAATGCGGTCCACGCCATACTGCCCGACCGGCGGCATTTCCAGGTCCGTGCCGGCAGGGATGGCGCTGGCACGCTCGCTCATGCCGCCCCAATCGGTCATGAACAAGCCCTCAAAGCCCCACTCCTGCCTTGCGATTTTGGTCAGAAGGGTTTCGTGCTCGCTGGCGTAGGTGCCATTGATCCGGTTGTAGGAGCTCATCACGGTCCAGGGCTGCGCCTTGCGGATAGCAATCTCGAAGGGCTTCAGGTAGATCTCGCGCAAAGCGCGCTCGTCCACCACCGAGCTGTTGATCATGCGCGCAAATTCCTGGTTGTTGGCGGCGAAGTGCTTGAGGCTGACGCCCGTGCCCTGGCTCTGGACGCCGCTGATATAGACGCTTGCCAGCTCACCCGCCACAAGGGGATCTTCCGAGAAGTACTCAAAGTTGCGCCCGCAGAGGGGATGGCGCTTGATGTTCACGCCCGGCGCCAGCAGCACGTCCACCCCGGCGGCTTTGGCTTCCGCGCCAAGCGCCTGACCGAGCGAAAACACCAGCTCGCGGTCGAAGGAACAGGCCACTGCCGAGAGACTGGGGTAGCTGGTGGCGGGATAGCTCTCCTCAAGGGCAGATGGACTCTCCTTGGGAAGCACCTGCCGCAAACCATGAGGGCCGTCGTGCAACGTCAGCGCCGGAATACCCAGGCGTGGGATGGCACGGGTGTGCCAAAAATCCCCTCCGCCTGAAATGATCCAGGCCTTTTCTTCGAGTGTCAGTTGATCAAGAATGTGTTTGGTGTTTGCGGTGTGTTCGGGCAAGGGTATACCCTCCTTCAGGTAGGTTTGGAAATTCGGGGGTTGAGCAATCCTGGGATCAAATCACTCCGGTCAGAAGCAGGATCGCCAGGACGATGATGAGCACGCCGATCAGCAGCAAGACGTAGAAATTGAGTGAAGCGGTTTTATTGACGGCTCCCAGGCTGCTGGCAACGTCACCTTTGGCTTCCGCCTTGAAATCCAGCTTGCTAATGATCATGTCCAGTTTCTGATAAAGATCCATCAACTCGGGTGAGAGCGGGCGGGCTTTTTCGACCTGGACCCCCAAGTCCTTTGCCATCGGCTCAATCTGCTCTGAGAAGCTTTTGATCTCACTGGTCTTGGTCTTGATCTGTTTTTCGAGAGCCTCAAATTGATCGTCGAGGGGAAGCAGCTCACTCTTCATGTCGGCTTCCAGCGCCTGGATCTGACCCTGCAGATCGTTTAGTTCGGTGCTCAAAGCCAAAGCCTGGTTTTGCAGGCCGGGGAGTTGCGCCGCCAGCTCCGGCTCGGCGTTGGTGGCGTCCAACAGGGAGTTGGTCAGGTTGCCCAGGCGATTGTTCAGCTGATCAAGCTGCTCCAACATGGCCGGGTCATCGGAGCGTTCCATTTCGATGATGCGGCTGCGGGTTTCTTTCACCTCACGCTGATAGCGGGCTTTTACCTGTGCGGTTGCATCCAGATCAGTCTCCAGCGCCCTCACCTGGCTTTTTGCTTCTGCCAGGTTGCGCTCCACAGCCGTTTGCTGAGTTTTCAAAGTCTCAATTTGCTGCTCAAAGCGCTCCACCACCGCCTTGCGCTGTTGAGCCAGGTCGGCTTTTTTCTCTTCAAGCGAACGGCGGTGATCGGTGGCGCCGTCGATCTGCCCCTGAACCGTCAGAAGCTGGTTGTAGGCGCTTTCGTAGCTCGGGTCACTGACCCTGGCTGCCCAGGCTTTTTTGCCAAGTTCGTCCAGCAGATCGCTCTTATCGCGTTCCAGTCCCTTCAATTCGCTCTTGAGGCGCACATCCTGGGTTTTCAGACGGGCAGCGGTGCTGCCAGCATGAAACCATGTGCTTAGCTTGCCTATCCGCCAGAGGTAAAACACCAGCCCAAGGTAAGCCAACAGGAGCAAAATGCCCATCACGATCGAGAGCCAACGCCCGTTTGTATCGGCTGGATTGGCCGTTTTTGTGCAAGCCGTCAAGACAAAAGGCATGACAATCAGAAGCACCAAGGCTGGGATGTAAACACGGAGATTTCGGCTGCGCTTGTTCATAGCTCCTCCTCAATGATAGCAATATGGATTTACAGAAGTATACCTTATGCGCTTCCATCAGAAGACTTAAACACGCTCCAATTTTGAAATTGGAGCCTTAAAAAAACCGACCCCGTGTGTTTTAGAATTGAAAAATTACGCTTCATCGGCTATAATCCAAGTATGCAGGAGTTAGCCTGATACGATGATCAATACCAAGCTTGTGGTATGGACGGAAACACACGCCAAGGTCTTTGGGCGCGTGTTTTTCTTTTAAAAAATGACTGAAACGGAGCAGCAATAAAATGATGGACAGCGGTTTAATCGGTAAGATCGAAAAAGCAAAACGCTACGCAGAAGAAAAAGATCGCATCACTATCAACACATTTGAAGCCAAGATCCGCGGAGAAAATAATGACCACACGGTCACATATGATCACGGCAAGTGGAATTGCACGTGTAATTACTTCCAGGGGCGCGGTGTGTGCGCGCACACAATGGGAATGGAACTGATCCTCGAAGGGATGGTTGAGCCATCCGAACAATTAGATTAGTGTTCTCGTAAGAAGACAAAGAGCCTTCGGGCTCTTTTTTGACAGCTTCATTTAATCTGAAAGGACGATGCCATGAATGTACATTTTGAAACAAAAAAAGCCTTTAAGATTGCCGGCTTGGTGCTTGTGCACTCTGAAAATGACAATTTTCCAGCCCTCTGGGATCGTTTATTCCAACAGGTACCCTACGAGAAGCTGTCGGCACTCGGAACTGGCGAAGCCTTTGGCACTTGCTTTAACTACAAAGAAGTACCACACGGCTTCAGCTATATTGCTGGCTATGACGTTAGTGCGCCCGAAGAAGCCCTCGCCTTAGGCCTGGAGGTGGTGGAAGTACCCGAGGCTGAGTATGCCATTGTTGAGCTGACCGGTCCGGTTCCTGAGAACATTCACCAGGGTTGGGATTTCGTATGGAATCAATACTTCCCGGCACATGGCTTGAAGCATGCCGGCACACCCGACCATGAATATTATTTCTATGGCGACATGAGCGCTCCCGATTATAAGATGGAGCTCTGGGTTCCTTTCGTCAGAATCTGAGCGTCTTTTTGCCGTGCCCCAGCCCGAATTGCAACCTGGCGTTTTTTTAGAGTGAAATAAATAGGAGTTCTGTATGGACGTGCTTAATCAAAGCGAATTATTCGTGAACATTTTTTTACAAACCCTGGGAGATGGACTGCAGAGCATCATGAGTATCATTACAGTGCTTGGAGACCAAATCTTCTACATCCTCTTCATGCCCACCATCTATTGGTGCGTGGACGCCTGGGCAGGCTTGCGAATTGGAGTGATGCTGCTCTCGAGTGCTTCGCTGAACGGCTTCTTCAAAGTGCTGCTAAAGGGACCGCGTCCCTACTGGATCAGTGACAAGGTCGTTCCCGGCGTGCACGAGTCGTCTTTTGGCATCCCAAGCGGTCATGCCATGAACTCAACGGCTGTTTGGGGTTGGAGCGCAATTGAGAGCAAAAACCGTAAAGCCGCTTTGGCTGCAGGCGTGATGGTGCTGCTGATTGCAACTTCGCGCCTGGTTTTGGGGGTGCACTTCCTGAGCGATGTTCTGCTCGGGCTGCTTTTGGGGGTGTTGTTGCTGATCGCCTTTAGCAAACTGCAGAAGCCGATTGGCGTCTGGCTGAAAAAGCAGAGCCTGAAAAACCAGCTATTATTGGCATTTTTCAGTTCGCTGTTTATTATCGGGTTGAACGCAATGGTGATTGCGCTTTCCAGCCACTGGCAGATGCCGGCGGACTGGGCTGCACGCGCCGGGGATGTGGACCCGCTTTCGCTGGAAGGCACCCTGACCACCGGCGGCTTGTGGTTTGGCATGCTGGGAGGGTTTGCCTGGCTCAGGGCACGCCGGGGCGTGATCCAGAGCAATTTCGGCACATGGCAGCGGATTGCCCGCTACCTGGTGGGCATTATCGGTGTGGTTGCCCTTTATGCCGGGCTTGGTTCGCTCTTCCCGGATGACCCGGGGTTGATCAGCGCGCTTTTGCGTTACATCCGTTACTTTTTGATTGGGGTATGGATCGCTTGTCTCGCCCCGCTGCTCTTTGAGAAAATGAAGATCGGGCGAATTGAGTCGGGAGTGGAGCCCCGCAGCAGTGCTCCATTAATTTAAAACAGGGTCGGATTGCATGCCGATTCACCTATAAAGTGTCATTCTGAGCATCTTTTGCGAAGAATCTAATCAGTAAAGATCAGATCCTTCACTGCGTTCAGGATGACAAATGCAGAGAGTAGACCAAGCAACACCCCAACAATGAGGTCAGTAAAGTAGGGTGCGATCTTCTGTTGATCGCACCAATTAATGTGGGTGGGTGTTGTTATGGTGCTCTTTGAGACAATGACGATCGGAAAGATCGAACCGGAAATGGAGCATCGCAGCAGTGCTCCATTAATTTAAAACAGGGTCGGATTGCACGCCGAATCACCTATAAAGTGTCATTCTAAGCATCTTTTGCGAAGAATCTAATCAGTAAAGATCAGATCCTTCACTGCGTTCAGGATGACAAATGCAGAGATAAGACCTGGCAATACACCAACAATGAGGTCAGTAAAGTAGGGTGCGATCTTCTGTTGATCGCACCAATTAATGTGGGTGGGTGTTGTTATGGTGCTCTTTGAGAAAATGACGATCGGAAAGATCGAACCGGAAATGGAGCATCGCAGCAGTGCTCCATTAATTTAAAACAGGGTCGGATTGCACGCCGAATCACCTATAAAGTGTCATTCTGAGCATCTTTTGCGAAGAATCTAATCAGTAAAGATCAGATCCTTCACTGCGTTCAGGATGACAAATGCAGAGAGTAGACCAAGCAACACCCCAACAATGAGGTCAGTTTCCAGAAGGACCCAGGTCATGATCCTGAGATCGCCGTGTCGTTGCGCACCTCGCGATGACGAAAAAGCAAACCCACCTTGCTGCTTCAGGAATCAAAAATGCCGTGTGATCACGGCATTTGTTGTGGCGGAGAGAGTGGGGTTCGAACCCACGATGGGTACAAGACCCATAACGGTTTTCGAGACCGCCCCGATCAACCACTCCGGCATCTCTCCAACAGGTTTCAGATTATACCTTAAAGGTCGAATACCTGTCCTTTTTCAGGGTAGACCGGCACCGGCAATTCGGGGTGTTCAGCCATCTTATCCATCAGGGCTTGTGCCTTGTCCGGTTCGCCGTGGATCAGGATGATCTGCTTGAGGGTGTCTTTGGTTGACAGGGCATACTCCACCAGACCGGTCTGCCCGGCATGCGCGCTCAGCCCGCCAATGGTTACGACCTCCGCCTTGCGGTAGTACTCCTCACCAAAGATCCTCACCTTGCGTTCGCGGTCTGCCAGGCGACGTCCAAGCGTATAGGGAGCCTGCCAGGAGATGATCAGGATGGTGTTGCGTCCATCCTCGATGTTGTTCTTTAGGTGGTGCAGGATGCGACCGCTTTCCGCCATACCAGAGGCTGAGATGATGATCATGGGCTCATTCCAATCGTTGAGAGCCTTGGATTCATCAACGGACATGGTGTAAATCACGTTGTGATAGTCCAAGCCCTGCATGCGATGCTCGGCAATGTACTGCCAGGTTTCGTCATCAAAACATTCGGTGTGCTTGCGGTAGAGCATGGAAGCGTTGATCGCCAGCGGGCTATCCACTACCACCGGCACATCGGGGATTTCGCCCTCATCAATTGCCTGGCTAAGAAAATAGGTCAGGTTTTGTGTGCGTCCGATCGCGAAAGCTGGTACGATCACCTTCCCACCGCGATTGACTGTCCTTCTCACTGCGTCGATGAATTCGTCATAAGCCTCATCCATTGAGTCGTGCGGTTTATCGCCATAAGTACATTCCATCACAAGCGTATCCGCCCCTGTGGGCAACACCGGGTCTCGTAAAATGGGGGTATCCTCCCGTCCAATATCACCGGAGAACCACAGCCGTTTCGGCTGCCCCTGGTCATCATGGTAGTCCAAAATGACAGCAGCAGAACCCAGGATGTGCCCCGCCTCCACCAATTGGGCAGTCACACCCGTAATAGGCTCAAATTTTTCCTGATACCAGACGCTGTGGAAGTAAGGCATTGCCTCAATCGCATCTTTTTGGGTGTAGATCGGTTCCAGGGCGCGTTCGCCCTTCTTGCGGCGTTTTTTATTGAGATACTTGATATCACTTTCCTGGATGTGCCCCGAATCGCGCAGCATGATATCAGCAAGGTCTTCACTGGCATCGGTGGTGTAGATCTTGCCCCTGAAACCCTGCTTGACCAGGTTGGGAATATTGCCGCTGTGGTCAATGTGAGCGTGCGAAAGGATCATCGCATCAATTTCACTGGGGTCGAAGGGGAAGTGGAGATTGACAAAGTACGATTCTTCGCGCCTGCCCTGGAAGGTTCCGCAATCGATCAGAAGTTTTTGCCCTTCGTGTTCGATCAGATGCATCGAACCAGTGACGGTTTGTGCCGCGCCGAGAATTGTTAGTTTCATTCCTTCGTCCTTTCCAGTACTTTAAAAATTGCGTCGCCATAACGTTCGTAACGATGGGGAAAATACTGCATCGCCTGCGCAAGCTCAGCCTGATTTGAAAATTCCAGATGCGCCAGACTGTCCATCAATTCACGTGAGATGATCGCGTTGGAAGGCACACCCTCTTTCAAGCCTGCGTGTTTCCGCCAGTTAGAGAGGGCGTCGCGCCGCTTCATTTCGGCATCGCTCAGGCGATGATTGCGACGGGGGCTGACTTTTTTGGGTTTTTCCCGCCAATTCTGGATGGCATGCATTAATAAACTTCCATAGCGCCCAACATGGCGCTCTGGCAATGAAGGCAGAAGGCTGAGCTCCTGGATGTAGTGAGGTTGTGTCTGGGCGATTTCGATCAATGCCCGATCTGAAAAAATTTTAAAGGGCGGCACGTCGCGTTTGCTCGCGATCTGCTCACGGGTATGATTCAGCACGTCGAGCAGCGAGAGCGCTTCAGGGGAGAGATCCTGCGCGCCTTTGACGCGCCAGATATCCTCGCGGTGCGGCTCACCCGGTTTGACAAGGCGCGCCATGCCCTCCCCCTCCTCCAAAACCAGTTGCAAACGGTCTTTTTCTTCAAGCAGGGGCAGCAAGACACCGCGCAACGGGATGAGAAAGTGAGAATCGTATTGGGCGTATCTGAGCATCTCAGGCTTGAGCGGTCTTTCGCCCCAGTTTGCCCGTTGGTACTTCTTATCAATTACAAAACCGAAGTACTTCTCAATCAATGCCGCCAGCCCCAGGTTAGGCTCAGCCAGAGCAGTGGCGGCAATCATGGTGTCAAAGATATTATGGAAGCTAAAGTCGAAGTCCCGCTTGAGGCAGGCAACGTCATAATCCCCGGCATGAAAGATTTTTTGGATATCCGGACGGGCAAAGAGTGTGCCCAGTTCGCTAAGGTCCTTGAAGGCAAAGGGATCCAGCAGAAAGTCGCGTGTTGAACTGGACAGTTGAATCAGGCAAACCCGCTCATGATAGGCATGCAGGCTGTTCGATTCGGTGTCGATCGCAAGATCTGGTTGAGTTATGAGATGCGCAAGCATCTCGGAATAGGTTGCGGCATTGTTGACGATGCTTGCCGGCGGCATCTGAGATAAGTGCATAGCTTTATTATAACCTTCCATTTATTCCTGTAAAAAAGCCGCAACATCTCAGGCAAAAATCCTGACGATCATGCCGACTAATACCGGGATTACGACTATCAGGGATTCAGGACTTCCAGAAAATTTTGCGGCAGCCAGCCTATACGCCCCTTATCATCCCTGATTTTTACCCAGACCAGCCCATCATAATTCTGCTGATCGTGGTAAACCATGACCAATTGAGAGTAGTATAGTCTCCCAATAGATGGACCTCCCGGTTCCTGGTAGAGGGTCAAACCCGGAGTATCAGGCCAGACAATCCGTGCCTGGAAGGGTACTGGCGTGGCTGTGTTGGTTGGGGTGAAGGTGGGCTCAGGCGTCCGGGTTGGTGTTGGTGTGGCGGTTGGGAAGGGCGTTCTGGTTGGGGTTGGGGTTGCGCTTGGTCCGGGAGTTGGGGTGGGTGTGGATGTCGGAGGCACCATTGGGTCAAGTTCTTTGAACAAAACTTGTTCGACTTTTAACGATACATTCCGACCGAGTCCGGTGGCTATTGCCTCTTGCAGGCTAACGATTTCGTGCCAGTATAAAGACCTGCTGGTGTGCAGCGTCAGACTTAAATCGAGGATGTCCGACCCATTCACAAAGCTGGTTTCTTCCAGTTGGGCATTGGGAAGCAAAGCAACTTCCCTTTCGACAACCGAGTTGATCAGGCGGGTCTCTTCTGCCTGCCTAATAACGCGCAAGCTGAAATAAGTTAAAGGGATCAGCAGGATGATCACAAGAACTGTAGAAACCCAAATGGTTGCGTGAACTTTCGCGTCACCAAAACGATGTTCCTTGGAAAAGCCTCTGGCAAGAAACACCAAACCGGAAGCAAAAGCTATCGCGACCGCGTTAGTGATAAATAATAAAGCTGAACCACTGGCAACCTTCCAATTTTGCAAAGCCAGGCCTACGCCTATGGTGCAAACAGGCGGCATCAGGGCTGTGGCAATCGCCACGCCAGGCAAAGCGGCTGAAAGCTTGGGGCGGGTAACCGCATACGCGGCAGCCAAACCGCCCGCGATCGCGATGGTGAGATCCACAGGGGAAGACCTGGTTCGGGACATAACTTCGCTGGGGATCTGATGCAAGGATATAAAAGGAAGTTCATCATTGACCCAGGTGAGAAGCACAGAGATCACGATCGAAAGTAAAGCGCCAAATAACAAGGTCAGGAGTGCATCTTTGAGCAACTTTTTTTCACCCGTGGTGGTTGCCAGCCCTATCCCCAATATTGGCGACATCAGCGGGGCAACAACCATGGCGCCAATAATCACAGCCGGAGAGTCCGAAAGCAAACCTAAAGTGGCAATGGAACTCGAAAGAGCTACCAGGATGAAGTAATCAAAGTTTGCCTTTGAATCATCCTGGACATCAGCGATAATATTCCGCCGCTGTTCCATTGTGAGCCTGGGAATGCTTCGAATCAATTTTGGGGGGCGATGATTATTTCCAGCCATCTTTTTTCGCAATCGATATTGAATTTTACCCGAATTTGATAATCTGATTTGATGACATGAAAGTCCCCGGAATCATTCATTTTTCGGGGTCACACAAAAATATTCAGGCAAAATAATCCTTTGCCGCATATATCACCCGCCTCAATCGTAAAGGTTTGATAAACTTATCAATCTAAACAGGAGGTAGCTATGCATCTGGTAATGGTACGGCATGGAGAACAGGATTATAAGATCACGGAAGGTCGCGGCTTTCCGGGTCCGGCACGCGAATTGGCACCCCTGACCGAGCGGGGCGTAGCCCAGGCAGAAGCAGTGGCAAAAGATACCCGATTGCAAGGCTGCCAACTGATTGTCAGCTCCCCCTATACGCGCGCGTTGCAGACGGCAGCAATCATTTCCCGCCGGCTTGACCTGCCGATCGAGGTTGCGTTTGACATCCACGAATGGCTGATTGACACCCAATACAAGAATCGCGATTTCACCGATACCCTGGCTGCGATTGAAGAAGCCAGTCGATTGAAAGGCGTGCGTACGCCTGATGCAAAACTCAACTGGGAAGGTTACGATCAGGTTGCCCGGCGTGCAGCTTCAGCCCTGCTGCCCTACCTGGCGTATGAAAAGATCATCGTAGTTTCCCATGCTTATGTGATGAAACAATTTCACAACCCTGGTCACATTCCTCATTGCGGGATCGTGGAAGTGGATTTCGACGAGAATTTTACCTGGCCCGGTTATATCGAACGCGGATCACGCAAGGAGCTGCGATGAGAGCCGTTCTGCAACGGGTTACCAGGGGCAGTGTTAAGGTTGACCATGAGACAGTCGCCCAAATCGGGCTGGGATTCGTAATCCTGCTTGGGATCGGCCCTGAAGACACACCCGAAATTGCCCGTGATCTGGCTGAGAAGACCGCTTACCTGCGCGTATTTGAAGACGAAGCCGGAAAGATGAACCGCTCAGTGATGGATGTGGGTGGTGAGGCAATCGTGGTTTCTCAGTTTACGCTCTATGCCGACACCAGCCGCGGCAGGCGCCCATCTTTCATCAACGCCGCCAAACCAGATTTGGCTGAGCCCTTGGTGGACGTCTTCACGGCCCGCCTGCGGGAATTTGGGATTGCCACCCAGCAGGGTGTTTTTGGCGCGCACATGGTGGTGGACATCCGCAACGACGGACCGGTGACCATCCTGTTGGAGCTGCCGCAGGCTTAATCGTTCAATTATCCCAGGGGGATTTCAGTTTGGGTTTTTCTGGCGTTTTAGCTTCGCTTACCTGCTGTTCGGCTGCAGGTTGTTCCGGTTTCTCCTCAGCAACGGTTTGAGGATTTTCAGGCAAAACCGGTTCGGGGATAACCTCTTCCTGCAATTCAGGTTGAACAACAGTCCTCTCGATCTCTTGAAAAGGCTGTCCCTCTTCAAGTTGGATCTCAATTTGCTCTTCCATGCGCATCTGACCGCGCAGGAAAGCGCCCTCCTCACTGCTAAAACTGACCGCCACCACATCTCCCCAAACCTGTCCGCTTGAACGGATTTCGAGCTTCTGACAGGTAATATTGCCCTGCACCGTTCCCGCCACCACGACGGTTTCGGCTTTCAGTTCGGGGCAAATGACCTTCCCTGTTTCGCCGATCACCACCAAGCCCTTGATGACGATCTCGCCCTGCATGGTGCCTTCAATGCGCACACCGCCCGTGCCTTGCAGGTCCCCGATCCAGTGGATTCCCGGTCCCAAAACAGTACTGACCCGGGCTTGCAGTCTCTCGGGGGTAAAAACAGCGGTGTCTTTCTTACGCGAAAATATTTTCATCAGCCCAATCTTACACTATCTTTAGCACAAACGGCAGGTACAACAAAGTTGCTGACCTCAAGCCCCCGTTTTCCACACCCAGCGCCAGGGCTGCGAAAGCCAGGGTTCGGGTGCGTAAGCAATGCCGATGCGTGGAGACGTGCGCACTTCCTCTTCAGGCACGCTGATTCCCCTTTCCAGCCACAAGCCACTTTCCTCCGAGCAGACATCCACCCCATTTTGCTCCCTGCCAATCGCCAACGCCTGGGTCAGTTTAGCCGGACCGTTCAGCCAGCCGGGTTTGCCTGCCAGGTTTGGGCGCAGCTGGCGCATCTGCTCCAACCCCTCCACCGGTCTGATCGCCCGGATCAAGACTGCCGCGGGCAACCCTTCCGGCTCACACACCAAATTGAGCATCCAGTGCATCCCATAGGTGAAATAAACATAGGCCCTTCCAGGCGCGCCAAACATGACCGCGTTGCGAGCCGTCCTGCCCGCCCTGGCGTGGCATGCCTGGTCTTCCACGCCCTGGTATGCCTCCACCTCCACGATCAAGCCCGCCAGGCGCTGCCCTTCCCAACGGCGCACGAGCAAACAGCCCAGCAAATCAGGGGCTGCCTGCGGTGCCGGTCTTAAGAAAAAGTCATGCGATAGGTTTGGGTTCAATTTCTTTCTTAAATTGAGGATCGCGTTCAATCGTCAGGCGCAGACCAGTCTCAAGTGGCACCAGCGGGATGTAATTGAGCTTCTCCTGGGCTTTTGCGATTCCGGCGCACATGCGGTCTGATCCGCCGCTCTTAAGAGGATTGTAGACCTCTTCAGGCTTTTTTCCGGTCACCTGCCTCACCAAACGCACCAGTTCCAGGACATTCGTCTCCACCCCACTGCCGATGTTGATCACCTGCTGGTCCACTCCCACCGCGGTTGAGGAAGTCACCAGGGCATTAACCACGTCGTCCACGTAAACATAATCGCGTGTTTGTCTGCCATCGCCGTGGACAATGATCGTTCCATTGGTGAGGGCGTGCTTGAGGAAATTGGAAATGATTGGCGGGTGCGAATGGGGAACGCGCTGACCCGGTCCGTAGGCATTGAAAATGCGCAGGCAAACGGCTTCCACTCCTGCCTGGGCACCAATGGTGCGTACGTAATGCTCCGCGGAAAGTTTCGAGACCGCGTATGGAGACTCGGGATGCACTTCAAAACTTTCTAGGTACGGTATCTGTTCCTGGTGACCGTAAACAGCTCCTGAAGATGTCAGCACCACGCGTTTTACCTTCGTATCCCGAATGGCTTCCATCAGCGTTACCGTCCCGCTGACATTCACCTGGTTATAACTGCTTGGAAAAAGGGTGGACTCTGGCACGCTGACCTTGGCTGCCAGGTGAAAAACACAATCCACGTCCTGTAGCAGTTTCCAGAGCAGGGTTTTTTCGTTGATGTCACCCTGAACAAATTCAACCTCGGGTAATAGATAAGCAGGATTTCCCGCCGAGCAGTCATCCAGCACTCGCACGTGATGTCCTTGTTTTGCCAGGCGGTTGCTCAGGGCAGTGCCCAAAAACCCCGCCCCTCCAGTTACTAAATAGTTCATCGCTAACTACCTGTTTGTAAAATTGGCTAAATTATAGCATGTCAGCTATTTATCTGATCGTCCTGGTGCAGTTGTTCTGCAAGGCTTTCCCATTCAGCGAGCAGCTTTTCCAAAGCGTTTGTGAGGGTCTGATAATTATCTGTAATTTTTTCCAACTTCCTCAAATCAGCTGACGGTTTGGAGAGTTGGGCTTCGCAGCTGGCTTTTTCCAGCTCAGCCGCGTGGATTTTTTGCTCCAGTGCCTTAAGTTTCTTCTCTATTTGCTGACGCTGATTGCGGCTCAGACCTGTTTTGACAGACGTCGCATGGGACTCATCGACTGAATCTGGTGCAAGCGGCATCTCCTGAGATGCTTGTGCTTGTAAGTGACCTTCCTTGAATTGCCTGAATTCGGAGTAAGCACCTTTAAACACCTGTAAACTGGCACTGTGAATGTCCAGTTCCCAGATTTGTGTTGCCAGAGCGTCAATCAGGTAGCGGTCATGCGAGACCAGCATGATCGTGCCCGGATACTGCGCCAACACATCTTGCAGCACCTCCTGGGTGGCAAGGTCAAGATGATTGGTGGGCTCATCGAGCATCAGAAGATTTGCGTCCGAAAGCGCCAGTTTCGCCAGCGCCAAACGTCCGCGTTCTCCTCCCGAAAGCGTCAGCACCTGCGCGAAAACCTCATCTCCCTGGAAGCCATAGCGCGCCAGGTAGTTGCGCGCCTCGGCAGGCAGCATGCTGGGGGCTATCGTGTTGATCTCATCCATCAGGGTGTTTTCGGCGACTAAACCCTCATGCGCCTGGGCAAAGTAGCCCACCTTGAGGTTGGCTCCCATTTCCACCCGACCATCGTAGGGTGGAATCTGATTAAGAACCGTCTTTAAGAGGGTTGTCTTGCCAGCACCATTAGGCCCGATTACGGCAACACATTCACGCCTTTCCAACACCAAGTCCGGGCAGTTGAAAAGCGGTCGCCCTTCATCCTCATAACCCACTTGCAAATCGTAGGTGCGCAAAACCAGGTTGCCGGAGCGGTCTGCCAACTTGAAGCGCAGATGCATCGGGCGAATATTGGCAGTCGGCGCAGTCAGGCGCGAGTCTGCCAGCAAGCGCTCAAGGCGGCGCTGCCTGCCGCGTGCCTGGTTGTTGTTCTGTGTGCCAAGGAAGCGTCGGATATAGTCCTGCTGCTTCTCAATGTACTCGTTTTGGGCTTCAAACTCCGCCAGGCGCCGCGTGTAGCGTTCCTCGCGCTGGCGCAAATAGGCGGTGTAATTGCCGCGATAGACTTCCAATGCCGGTGTCATCTCCCAAATGAAATGCGCAGTCTGGTCCAAAAAGTAGCGGTCATGCGAAACGATCACCACTGCCCCGTTCCAATCTCTCAGGTAAGCTTCCAGCCATTCCACGGCGTTGATGTCCAAGTGGTTGCTGGGCTCATCCAACAGCAGCAGGTCCGGGTCGTCCAGGAGGATGCGCGCCAGGCGGGCTCTGGTTCGCTGCCCGCCGGAAAGCTGCATTAGGGGGCGCTCATAATCATTTTCCAAAAAACCCAGTCCAGCCAGCGTCTGATGGATGCGAGCGTGATAAGTGTAGCCCCCCCTGTTTTCAAAGAGGGTCAAAACTCTGCCGTAACGTTCCAGCACGGATGGATCGCAAGCGGGGTCCTGCATCAACTTCTCCATCTCCCGCAGTTCTTCGCCTTTGGCGATCAGATCCTCAAAAGCCAGGAGGCAGGAATCCCAAAGTGTTCCTTCCAGCTGGCTGACCGCCTCCTGGGGCAGGTAGCCCAGCTTCAAGCCTTTCGCGCGGTGCACAGAGCCTTCAGTTGGCGTATCCTCGCCGGCAAGGATGCGCAGAAGGGTCGTTTTGCCAACTCCGTTGGGTCCAACAATGGCGATGCGGGCACGCCGTGGAATCGAAAGACTGATCCCATCAAAGATATCCACAGGACCAAACGATTTTGCAAGGTTTTGGGCAGTCAGGAGTGACATAGCACTCAAAGTATACCAGTGAGGCACTAAACCAGTGAATTATTTCAATATTGGTGGTACAATCTGCAGTTGCTCATTTATTGAGCGTTTTAACCTAAAATATCAAGAAGAAGGAGTTCAGTATGACCAAATCCATAAGAAAGTTTGCCCTGCCTCTGATGCTGGCAGTAATGCTTCTGATGAGCGCCTGCATCACCCAAACACCTGCCACTCAACCCGCCAACCCTCCCGAACCAACGGCTGTTGTGAGCGAGCCGGTTGTGGAAGAACCGACCGAAGAGGTTATAGTCGAACCCACGGCTGACCCAATCGTAATTGTCGATGTCATTGGGCGTGAAGTCACCCTCGAACAAGCTGCCACCAAACTGGTCGGTACGCACAACCCCACCCTCAACGCCGCGGTCGTGCTTGGCGGTGGAGGTAAGTACCTGGTTGGTTTCGGCAACAAATCCATGGGGCGCGCGCTCTACGAGCAGGTAATCGAGGGATTTGACGACATGCTGGAAGTCGGGCGGGGTAGTAACATTAATTTGGAAAGCGTGATTGCCAGCGGAGCCGATTTGGTCATCCTCCCCGAGCGACACCAGGACCTCGTACCGCAATTCGAAGCTGCCAATATTCCCGTTTTGGTCATCCTCGATAGTACCGAAAGCTTTGAAACAGTCAAACAGACCTTACAAATCCTCGGCAAGGCTCTTGGCGAGGATGAAAAAGCGGAAAAACTTGGCGACTTCCTCGATAGCCAGTTGGAAAATGCTGAAACACTGCTAAAAGACACGACCGAGAAACCCTCAGTGCTCTTCCTCGGCAGCAGTTCAGCCCTTTCGGTTGCGCCAGGTTCTATGATCCAAACCAGCCTGATTGAAGCTGCCGGCGGTGTGAATGCTGTCAATGGTGTTGAAGGCCTTGGCGGCTTTGTGGACGTCAGTATTGAACAGATCATCGCCTGGGACCCGGACGTAATATGGTTCCCTCAATATTCAGACTATACCGCTGAAGACCTGCTGAACGATCCCGCCTGGAGCAGCCTTAGCGCCGTCCAGAACAAGCGTATCTACGAGTTCCCATCCGGGCTCGAACCCTGGGATCAGCCGACTGCGGCAGTAGCACTTGGCATAGACTGGGCGCTGCACACCTTATATCCTGACCTGTACAGCCTCGAGGACTTGATGAAAAATGTGGACGAGTTCTTCACTATGGTTTATGATAGGACTTTCACTGCAGAAGAGTTGGGAATCGAGTAAGCTAAAATTTGAATGCCAGCAGGTCTCCTTTACAAAATAAGCATAGGCAATGGCTTTGGCTCTTGTCTATGCTTTTGTTATTGGGGATTTTTGTCTCAATCAGTCTTGGTCGTTACAGCAATGATCCAATTAAAGTTTTGAATGTTTTTCTCTCAAGACTGGGAATGAATGTTGCGGTGGACCCAGCCATGGACAGCATTGTGTTCAACGTCCGCCTGCCACGGGTGCTGGCTTCGGTGATGATTGGCGCAATGTTGTCTCTCTCAGGAGCGGTCTACCAAAGTGTCTTTCGCAATCCATTGGTCTCGCCAGACTTATTGGGTGTCTCATCTGGTGCAGCTGTAGGGGCTTCAGCCGCGATTTTGCTGGGGGCAGGCCTGGCTACACGCCAGATTTTTGCCTTTATCGGCGGGATCCTGGCAGTATTTATCACCTCTTTAGTGCCGCGCCTCCTGCGCAACCGCTCCAATATGATGCTGGTGCTCTCGGGCATCATCGTCGGCGGTTTTCTCAGCTCGGTGCTCGCGATCATGAAATTCGTGGCGGAAGAGCAAACCGAGTTGGCATCCATTGTCTACTGGCAATTGGGCAGTCTGGCATCCATCCTGGGGCACGAGTTGCTTGCGATTTTCCCCGTCTTCCTGGTCTGTTCCACTTTACTGCTTTTACTCTCCTGGCGGATCAACATCCTCTCCTTTGGCGATCTTGAAGCCCGCACTCTGGGAGTGAACCTGCGCCAGGTACGCACCATCGTGATCATCTGCTCCAGCCTGCTGACTGCCAGCGCCGTATCCATCAGCGGCACAATTGGCTGGGTTGGGCTGGTTATCCCGCACCTCAGCCGCCTCATGACAGGCAGCGACAACACGCGTTCCATGCCCCTCACCATCCTGATCGGAGGAATTTTTATGCTGCTGATCGACACGCTTGCCCGGACGGTCTCAAGCGTGGAAATCCCTCTCTCGATCCTGACCGGGTTTGTAGGCGCCCCGCTCTACGCCCTGTTACTTTACAAGCAAAGGACGCGCCTGGAGTAAGCATGGGCTCTCTTTTACAGGTCAAGGATCTTGGGTTTTCATACGATGGCAGCCGCCAGATTTTCAGAGATATTAGCTTTGAAGTGCTGGCGGGCGAAATCGTGTGTTTGCTTGGTCCAAATGGGATCGGCAAAACAACTTTGCTGAATTGCCTGGCAAGGTTGCGCGAGCCACTCCAAGGCAGCGTGTTGCTTAATGGCGAAAACATGTCAAACATGCCTCCGCGTAATGTGGCGCGCGTTATTGGCTACGTACCCCAGACTCTGCTTCCATCCTTCGATTACACAGTGCTTGAATATGTTGTTACAGGCAATGCCCCATGGTTGGATACCTTCGAAAAACCCGGACCCGAGCACTATCAACGCGCCGAAGCAGCGCTGGAGCAGATGGAAATCAGTCACCTGGCACAAAAACCCTACACGCGCATCAGCACCGGTGAACTCCAGCAGGTTTCAATCGCGCGCGCCATTGCCCAGCAGGCGCGTCTGATCCTGATGGATGAGCCCACAGCCCATCTCGACTATGGCAATCAGCTCAAAGTTCTGCGGCTGATCAAGGACCTGTCTGCAAGAGGCTATGCTGTGGTTCTCACCACGCACAATCCCGACCAGGTGCTGCTATTGGACTCCAAAACGGCAGTAATTGATCATCATTCGATCTTCCACTTTGGTCCCTGGCAGGAAATTCTTACTGAGGAATTGTTAAGTGACATGTATGGCGTGCCCCTGCGCTTGATTAAGGTGGAGGGGATCCACCGCATGCTCAGCATCGCCCCCGGCTTATAGGAGAAATCATGCTTATTGAAAATGTATTTCAGGCCGCCGAACCTCTCTTGAGGAATCGCGTCGTTAGCGACGCGGTATTGGGTCTTTCCCTTACAGCGGTGGAATTGGATGGAACGGACATCGGTCTTTCTTATATTTTGCGCGAGCGCCTGCCGGCAGGCTGTTCCATATTTGGTTTTGCCCAGCATATCATTGGTCAGCCGGCGCTGGATGTTGCCCGCCTGGTGCTGGAGGGCAGAGATGATGCCCAGTGTGGCGTGGGAATGGCTGTCATCACCGCTGCAACGCGTGCGTTGAACCTGCCGGATGAGCCTCTTACCCCGACTCCATTTGGCTTGCAGGTGAACAAAACTGACAAAGTGGGTATGATTGGATATATTCCGGGTATCGCGGACCAGTTCACACGAAATGATGCGAAAGTCTATATCTTCGACAAGGGGCTGACCGTCAACGGCGGAGATGGCGCGAAGCAGGTCATGGACATGTCACAGCAAGCTGAGATTCTGCCAACCTGCGATCTGATGATCATAAGCGGCAGCACCCTGATCAACGGTACTATCGATCATCTGCTCGAGCTTTGCCAGAATGCCCGTGAAATCGTGCTGGTGGGGGCGTCCGCGCCCATGCTCACAGATGCGTTCAAGGATACTGGCGTCACCGCGCTGGCAGGCTCCTGGTGGAAGGCAGAGTATAAAACAGAGTTGTTCAAGATACTGTCGCTGTCTGGCGGAATAGGTCATATCAAGAAAATGATGATCAAGAAACTGGCGCGGGTGGAAGGCTAATGGCGGAACTGCCCCTGAGCTCAGCAGATTACTACAAAAAAGCCACTTCTTTCTGGAATTACCCGGAAGTCCCCTACGGACCCGCCCTGCGCGGGATGATCCGCCCCACAGATGTGGTGGCAGATCTCGGCTGCGGCATCGGAATCGTCAGCCGCTATCTCGCGGGAATTTGCCAAAGAGTGATCGCCGTTGACAAAGATAAAAGTGCGCTCCAAATTCTCCATGAGGATGTAAAACAGAGAGGTCTGGAAAACATTGAAGTCGTTCACGCTTGCTGGCCAGAAATCCAAACCGACGACTGGGATGTGGCAGTTGCGTTTTATCATCATGGCTTCGCCTCCACCAGCCTGGAGATAGAAACCCTGCTGCGCAAGACGCGCCGCTGCGGCATCATAGTCACCCAGGGCATCCGTCCTCGTGAGGGTTTTTACGAAGATCTTGGCCGCAAGTTTGGCATAATTCAACAGCCGGGCTCTTGCATTGGCAGCTGTTATGTGCGCGGCAGGCTGGAACAGGCGGGGTTTTCAGCCACATGCACAGAGATTTTTCACGATTTTGGACAGCCGGTGGACTCAAAAGCAGAGGCCGTTGCCTATGTAATGAGACAATTGCGCCTGCAGGAGCACCAACGCCAACAGCTTGAAGAGATTGTTTTAGACTATGTTGAGAACGTCAACGGACAGATGGTTTTACCGATCAAACGGTACAACTGTATGCTGCGTTATTACAAGTAGAAGACTCCCCGAATGAGGAGCCTTCTTTCTGACTTTATCCACCAAATGTGTTTTCAAAATTAAAATCGTTCTCAGCTGAATCTCCGGATTCATAATCAAACGATTCTTCGATATCCTCTGCAGCATCTGCGATGTCTCTACCCAAATCTTCTGCGGGAGCTGCAACCACTTCATCGAACAGATCCTGGATGGATTTCCCCGTCCGTTTGGCGTAGTCCTTTAGATCTTTGATGGCTCGCTGAATGCGTTCTTCCTCCAGCTTTTCGCCCATATTTTGGGTGGTGCGTTTAATGCCCTCACTTGCGTCATTCAGGGCTTCTTTTACACTTTCAGCAGCTTTACCGAAGGATTCTTTATCAATGTATTCACTGACGCTTTTGCTCAAGCGTTTGATGTCCTCACCGAAACCTTCCAGGATCGTCAGGATCTCCGCCCCAAATTTGGAGCTTGCATCTGACTCATTTTTTGGTGGTTCACTGGACTGGGTTGCCCCAGAGTACTCTTTAAAGCCTCCTTCATGCCCAGCCTCAGAAGCTGTTGAATTCTCAGTTTGGAATTGATTAAAGTCGCTCATGGAAATCTCCTTTCATACTCGGTGATCAGTAATAATTTTACCCCCAACACCCAAATCACCAGCCGAATCTATGGACACATCAGGAGGTAATCAAGCACCCCAAATTCATTAAAACTGGGGGTTTCTTGTTCCAAATATTGTGTTTTATGTTAATATTATTTTGTGCATTTTCAACCCAACATCTCCGTGGAGGATCATATGAAATCGAAATCTTTCAAGACTTTGTCTGCAATCCTGGTAGTCCTTGTGCTATCAACTTTATCCTGTGAATTCTCGTTTGACCTTGGGGGAAAAAAGGACGCCACAGCCACTCTGGAAATCCAAGAGATCACCTCTGCTCCAGTCGAACCAGTTGTTGAGCCCACCCAGGTACCAACCGAACCAGCCGTGATTGCCCCAACTGCTGTTCCGCCAACTGAGGTTCCTGTTGCTGAACCCACCCAGCCGCCAGCCCCCACGGATGAGCCTGTGGCAGAATCCCAACCCTATTACACTGAAGAGTTCGATTTTGTTCCTGAAAATTGGTACTACGAGGTCTTGGTTGGTAACGAGGATAAGACCGATATATCAGTTGCCGATGGCAAGCTGACCTTCACTATTGAAGATTACGACACCTATGCTTATGTGTTCTATGAAGATTACATCTATCAGAATGTCTACATAGAAGCCTCAGCGTTGAACCGGGGCAGTAATGACAATATGGTCACGCTCGTTTGCCGCTACTCAGACGATGGCTTCTATGAAGTCAACATCACCAATGGCGGTCTGATCGATATCTATGCTTATGTCGAAGCCATGGATATTGGCTATATACGGCTTTACGACGGGGGCTCTAGAAATATTAACATGGGATTGAAAAGCAACACTTTTGCCATGAGCTGTGAGGGTAACGAGATCTCGCTCTACATTAACGGCGTCCTGGAACGTACTGTAGAAGATAACAAATACAATTTGCCAGAGGGTTTGATCGGGGTAGGTGTGTCCTCCTTTGATGCCATACCGGTCATAGTTGCTTTTGATTATGTTTACATTGATGTACCCTAAACCCTGATATCCACAGTACCCAAAAGGAGACCATCAGCGTGGTCTCCTTTTTTTGGGCGCGTATGCGATTTATTTGTGAGTCACCCGCCAGGTATCCCGGTCGTAAAAGATCTCAACTCTCAGATCATACTCTCCTTCGCTCACTTTAAAAACAACCTTTAGCGGATCAAGCTCCAGCGTATGCCAACGGGCATGGCCCAACCAGGAGTTTTGCTCCCGGAATGCCGCCATTTCTCTCATCACCCTGGCGCTATTGTGCTCTTTCTTCTCTTCCCAAATTATGGGCAGGCGAGCCTCATCAAAGCCCAGCGCGTTGTTGGCGTGGATCGATTGCCGTTGAGAGAGTTCCTGTTCGCTGCCATAATACACAATCGGTGGTCCTGGCATCAGGTAAAGCAGCCTTAAGGCAGCCTCCTGGGCTTCAACAGACTCAAGGGCGGTGAAGAAAAAGCGGTTCATGTCGTGATTATCGATGAAAGCCGGGCGTGAAAATCCATCTGGAAAACCTGCCCAGTAGTTCTCCAGGTATCCCGCGAGATGGCTCAAAGACCAGTGCCGGGTGGCAAAAGTTTCCCGGAGAGCCTGGCAGCTCAGGAAATCGAGCGTGCCGTGCATGCCTCCAGCAAAAGTGATTTGCTCATCTGCCCCTCCAACCACCTCGCCAAATGTCCAGCAGTCTGGATTCACTTCCTGGCAGGCACGCATAAAGTCCACCCAAAACTCCCGCGAAGGTCCATTGGCGTAATCCAGGCGGTAGCCATCCACTCCAAACCGCAGCCAGTAACGGGCCACCTCCAGCAGGTGCTCCCGCGCGGGGCTGCCTGGTTTCAGGTTGAGGCAGGGCATCCCGGGAACATCATAGAAGCTCTTATACTCCGGGTGGGTTTTCCATTTGAACCAGGCTTTCGCGCTTTCCTCACCCGCCAGGGCTGATTGGAACCGTTCGTGCTGATTGGAGCAATGGTTGGCGACAAAATCAAGCAAAACGCGCAGCCCTTTCGCGTGCGCCTGGTCCAGCAGTTCACGCAGGTCAGCTTCAGTGCCAAAGCGCGGTTCAATTTGCAGGTAGTCGCTGATATCATAGCCATGGTGGCTGGGGCTGGCGAAAATGGGCGAGAGCCAGATGGTGTTGAAGCCCAAATCCTGGATGGTGTCCAGCTTTTCGATCACGCCGCGCAAGGTACCCCCCATAGGGCCTGTCAGATTGCTGGTTTGCAGCCATTTTGCGCCTTCACCCGGGTTGAAACGATCCACAAAGACCTGGTAGATCACGGCGCCTTCTGACCATTTTGGCGCTTGGGTCTTGTGGCTTAGCCTCAGCCTGAAAATGGTCGCTTCAGCTGGCTCTGTTGCTTGATTATCGGCAAACAACAAATCACCACCAGGCAGCTCAGCAGCAACCTGGTAGACCAGTTCATCGCCCTCAGCCATCGCCGGAACGCTGACATGCCAGTCTCGCAGCCAACTCCAAAGCAGCGTATCCCATCGCGATTCCCCGGCTTCAAAACTTGCTTGCTGCCAGCTCTTTCCTTGATCCAGGCTGTAGCGCAGCATCACTTTCTGAACGGCCAGGTCAGAACTGCTGCTGGCGGTCAATCTGAAGGGCTCATCCGCTTTGGGCAGCCACGGGGAGACCCGGTAGGCATGATGCAGCCCCCTGTTATGGGTTATGTGGTGCAGAGAGCCTTCCTCAGGCTGATCGAGATCTCCAAATAGATGGTCGGGATAAGGGTGTGCTGTCAAGAATTACCTCGTATTGAGTTAGTAAAAAAATTCTAAGCCATTCAGGTAAAAATTGAAAGTCAGACCGACTCCAACGTTCTACCTTTGGTTGCCAGGGGTATATCCGGGCGGTTAAGATTTTATTATGAAAACGATGAAGTACCTTACACTCGGACTTTTGTCTTTGTTCCTGTTTGCTGCCTGTGCTGGCGATCCCAGCCCAGCTCCGCTTGTGCCCACCTCTGCAGATCCAACCCTTCCCCAATCGATCCCTGCGACACCAACGCAAGCTGAGATTACAGAAGCCCCTGAGGCAACATCTACCCAGGTTCCCACCCTTGTACGCGCGCCGCTAACCGGACCCCTGGTGGAAGTCGTGGCTTCGGGTTTGGACACGCCCTGGGAAATTGCTTTCCTGCCCGGTGGTGAAATGCTCGTTACAGAACGTTCCGGAAATTTGGTGTTGATCGGTGATACAGTCACGCGCATCCAAGTGCCAAACGTCGAGCAGCGGGGTGAGGGCGGGTTGTTGGGTTTGGCGCTGGACCCTGATTATGCTGTCAATAAGCAAATTTTCGTCTATCTCACCGCACTCGAGAGTGGGCAGTTAGTCAACCGGGTGGAACGCTATGTCTTCAAGGATGCTGCGCTTTCAGACCGGAAGGTGATCTTCGAAGGTATTCCTGGCGCCAGCAATCACGACGGAGGTCGCATCGAGTTTGGTCCGGATGCTTACCTTTACATTACCACCGGGGATGCTCAAAATCCTGATACCGCGCAGGATATTACCACGCTGCAGGGGAAAATTCTGCGGGTTACCACCGAGGGTGAAATTTCTGAAGGCAGTCCGTTTGCGTCTGCGGTTTGGTCTTATGGCCACCGCAACCCCCAGGGCTTGGCCTGGGATGCTGAGGGACGTTTGTGGTCTACTGAGCACGGTCCGAGTGGTTTCGGTTCCGGCTATGATGAGCTCAATCTGATCACACCTGGCGCTAATTATGGCTGGCCTGAAATTCAAGGTGAAGAAAAACTTGAGGGCATGCTTAGCCCGGTCATTCAATCGGGTGGCAGCGTCACCTGGGCTCCGGGGGACGTGGAGTACCTGGATGGCAAGCTCTATTTCACCGGGCTGCGCGGCTCCGCTCTTTATGTGGTCAGCCTTGACGGTGAAAGGGTAACTAGTTTCGACACCTTCTTTTCCGGGGAATACGGCAGGTTGAGGGCAGTCCGCCTGGGACCTGATGGCTATCTGTATGTATCCACCAGCAACCGCGATGGGCGCGGCAATCCAGGCGCTGATGATGACCTGATTTTGCGAGTTAACCCAAACCTGCTGACAACACCTTAGCCTGACATTTGCTTCTGTGCCACTAATAAGCAGATCCCGCGAATAAATCCTGGGAAGACATCCCTGGTTAAATTTCAAAGCGATCCTTCAGTAAGCGTAATCACAGAAATAGATGCTTGAATTTGTTTAGAGAAGTATGATTGTTTACACATTATCAAGGGTGATTGTTTACAGTTTTTAGGGCAGACACGGGGGTCTGTCCCTACAATTGCCTATTTGCCATTAATCCCACAGGCATAGGGGTCACCCCCTGTGGTGACCCGTCACCGTGGCAAAAACGGGGTTGCTTCTAAGGTCCTGGATGAGCAGTCTGAGATGATCTGTTTGGAATGAAAAAGTGTAAATAATAACCTTAAACAGAGTTTAAACCATCCTTGTCCTTACAGGATTCTCCTACCTACAAAAATGCAATCCGGTATAATTGTTCTGCGCGGAGGCTGCCATGAGCGAGACTGAACCCGATTCCACCCAAAAAATCATCATAAAGAAGAACGGACCCTACAAGGTGACGG
This sequence comes from Anaerolineaceae bacterium, assembly GCA_040768265.1. Taxonomy (GTDB): domain Bacteria; phylum Chloroflexota; class Anaerolineae; order Anaerolineales; family Anaerolineaceae; genus Mesolinea. Next base: position 63,554 of record JAXGNB010000009.1, on the reverse strand, counting down.
GCAAAGTTCCCTTCATTAAGCTCACGCAAGTGTGTTCCGAGTTTGGCGAGCCACTCGAATGGAAGTTCCTCGGAGACCAAACCCCGGATTGCGATTCTTACCTCCTCTGCCGCTGTGGCAAATCTGCCAACTATCCATTCTGTGATGGCACTCATAAAGAAGGCTTCGACGGAACCGAAACCGCCCGCACTGATCGCGCTTCTCTGCGCGTTTTTGTCTATCGCGGACCGGGTCTGACTGTCAAAAAAGACTCTTCGCTCTGCATGCAGTCTGGCTTTTGCATTCTGCGCAACACATCCGTTTCAGAGCTAACCTACGGCTCCATCGATCCCGCAAAACGCGACCGCGCCATCAAAATGGTGCACGACTGTCCCTCAAGTTCGCTTACTTGCCGGCTGCCTGAGGATCCCGAACACGATCTTGAACCTGATCTTCCGATGCAGATTGCTGAGACCATTGAAATCACTTCATACGGTCCGATCCGGGCGCCTTTGTTTGTGATGGGTTATTTACCGATTGAGCGTTCGGATGGCGTGCCTTTCCTGCCTCTCAACCGCGTCTCCCTGTGCACTTGCGGCGGCTCGCACAACAAACCCCTCTGCGACGGCACCCACCGCCTGACGCAGGAAGCAGCCCTGCGTCGTCAAGCCCGCCAGAACAAACAATAGTTATGGGTTATCTCGAAAACATCCGCCGCAAACGCACTTATGCCCTCTTTGCGTATTGGCTTGATGAGGCTTTCACCTACGACTCGATGGAAGCGCTCAAAGCTTATCAGTTCCTGATCCGTGAACCCGACAAGGGGCACTGGAGTCTCTCACTGTTGGCTTTTACGGATGTGGCTCAAATCACAAACCCAATGCAAGCGGCAGCAGTAGCCAACCACAAGATGATCTTCGAAAAACGCGGAAAGAACAGAACCCCTGAGTTGATCCAATCCTATCTGATCGGGCTCATCCAGGATTATTTGATACGCGGTCCCCACCGAGACCATTTCCTGCGGGCTTCCTCTCTCAGCCTGTGTTTTGCGGATCAGCCACCACTGATTTTGACACTCAAACACTAATAGTTACATCCTCCATAAGAACTTTCTTAACTTCCTGCGAAGGTCTGTACTTAACCTTGAAACTCTATTGTGCTTAAGCGATATTAATGGAAAAAACATGGAGATTGATCATGAGTAAAAAAATCGCAATTATTAGTGGAAGCATTCGCAAAGATGGCTACAGCACCCAACTCGCAAAAGCCTTGCAGCCACTTTTTCCTGAAGGTTATGAGACGGAAATCCTTGAGATCGGTCATTTACCGCTATACAATCAGGATTTTGATGCCGGAACGCCGCCCGAAACTTACACAGAATTTCGCCAAAAACTATCTGACATGGATGCTGTCTTATTCGTGACCCCCGAGCACAACCGCACAATACCCGCAGCTTTGAAGAATGTTTTGGATGTCGGCTCACGCCCTTATGGGCAGTCTGCCTGGGATGGCAAACCTGCCGCGATCATCAGCAACTCCCCCGGTATGTTGGGAGCTTTTGGCGCAAACCATCACCTGCGCCAGATATTAACTTTCTTAAATATGCCCATTCTGCAGCAACCTGAAGCTTATATTTCGAAAATTTCGGAGCTTCTTGATGGCGGGGGAAGCTTCAAGTCTGAAAACACCCTTAAATTTGTGCAATCCATCGTGGATGCCTTCGTAACACACATCGAACGATACTGATGGGTGGCTGCCGGATTGCGCTTTTCAATCCGGCATCTTTTTTAAAATGAGGACACAGAGCAGACAAACGCTTTGAACAGACTCGTGATATTATCGTGCCATGCAGCAAAAAAACGAATCCTTGTTGGAAGGATCCAATCCTCCAGCTGAAAATGCAGCTGATAAATCTGTGCAAAACCACCCGAACGCCAGGCAAGGAATTTGGGAGCGGATACGGCATTTGGGGCTTGAACCTGCCGTCATGCGCAGCCTGACTCTGGTTGCCACAGCCCTGATGATGGCCCTGGTGGTTTGGCTGATGAGCAGGTATTACGTCAGCGTGGAAGGTCAAAGGGCTGCAGACGTCAAAGCGGTTTCCGCGACGCAGCCATTGCCTTCGGGTTCGCAAATGATCCTTGCCCAGGTCGCACAACCAGCGGTGGAAAGCGAAGCAATTCGACGGGATGTGAATCTGGACACCGTGCTGCCGATGCGTGCCCGCGCGGAAATTGTTAGTTACTCCGTTCAGCCTGGTGACAATCTTTTTTCGATCGCTGAGCGCTTCAATCTCAAGCCTGAAACCGTTCTCTGGAGCAATCGTTACGTCCTTGTAGATGACCCGCACTTCATCTACCCCGGTCAGGAATTGTTGATTTCGCCGGTGGATGGCACCCTGCATCGCTGGAGTGCTGGTGAGGGTTTGAATGGTGTGGCAGAGTTCTATAAGGTAACCCCTGAAGATATCATAAATTTCCCGGGGAATCACCTTTCACTTGCCACACTGGGTGATTATGCCTCTCCAAATATTACCCCGGGAACCATGCTGGTGGTGCCGGGTGGCAAAGGAGAGTTCACCGACTGGCGTACGCCGCGAATTACCCGCGAGGAACCAGCCACAGCCGTAAATGTTGGACCCGGAGCCTGTTCAGAGAGCTACGATGGAGTGGTTGGCACGCTCAACTTCCGCTGGCCTGTTCAAAGTCGCGTTCTTTCCGGTTACGACTATTCCCCATCGGCAAATCATTACGGCATCGACATAGGTGGACAGATGGGGGATCCCGTTTGGACGGTAGATAACGGCATCGTTGTCTATGCGGGTTGGAATGACTGGGGCTATGGAAATATGGTGGTTGTGGATCATGGCTTTGGCTGGCAGTCGCTCTATGGTCACCTTGCCACAGTGGATGTGATCTGCGGGCAGGAAGTCTATTCCGGAGACATACTTGGCAGCATGGGAGATACAGGCGCTGCCGAAGGCGTGCACCTGCATTTTGAACTGCGCAGTGATGAATACGGTCGTGTAAACCCCTGGGATTTCCTGCAATGAGAAAATTTCTCTTTTCCATACTGCTGATAAGTCTGCTTGCTCTTTCTGCCTGCGCGCTAACCCCAAACACGCCCACCCCAACCGCCTCGCTGCCGCCGGCAACCCAGACCCCCAGCCCTACACCGACTGCGACATCAACCCCTACCCCAACCAGCACCAACACGCCAATCCCCACCGCGACGCCTGTACCCCCAACCGCCACGCTCACCCTGGAGGAACAGCGCGAAGTCAGGCTTTATCAAGCAAGTCTCCACTATCTGGCAGATACAGCCGAAGAAGCCGACTTGGTCGTGCGCGAAATTGATTTTGCATCAGGACCGCACGAATCGGCTGATAATGCCTGTGGACCATTGACTGTTGCAATCCTGAGGGATGGCGGCTACTTGCCGGAAGATGCCAACCCCCACGAGATGTGGCTCCTTTGCCCTCGGGAAGACATTCCCGGGTGCAATGGGCTGGACGTTTTGGATAAATTCTTTTTTCCACGCTCAAACTACGAATATACCCTCGTAGATGAAAGCATAGGCAGTTATGATTGGTCAAGAAATCCGCTCCAACCAGGAGACTGGCTCTACCTGTTCGTCCGCAAAGGGATATCCAAATACGATGGTTTCGATCATATGCTGGTGGTTACCAGGGTGGATGATCTCGGACGGGCCTATAGTGTTACCAATATTAACAAGGGAGAAGGCTTTGTGATCCAGGAGGAAATGCTCTACGACCCACGCCTCAAAGGTGTGGGGCTGTTTTCAGAGCTAACAAACGACCAGCTTCGCAAAGAACTCGGCATGACCGGGACTGCCGGATTCCTTCTGATTCGAGCTAAAATCAACTCACTCCCCTGAATCCCAATAATCTTGTAATAATTCCACACAACGATTATGTTTTTCATATAATTGTGAAATAAAATTAGCATAATCGACAATTATGAGGAGAACCATGGAACAAAAAGAGCTTAGCCTGCGCATTTGGGACCTGCTGCGGGACGCATCCGTCAATACGGAATTCATGATGACTGAGTTTAGTTCCCAAAACAAGCTTTCACGTCTGCAAGGACGCGCCTTACTTCAAATCTTCATCCAGGAAAAGGTCAGATTGAGTGACCTGGCAGAGATATTGGGAATGAACCCTGGCAATCTGAGCCGCGTTTGCCAATCCCTGGAGCAGGACTCCTTGCTGCAGCGCGAGCGTAATATGGAAGACCGCCGCGAATGGTCCATTTCCCTGACCAATAAAGGGCAGGAAATTACCCGGTCCATTGTGGACAGCATCAAAGACTCTTTTGCTCATTTTCTGGAGGATCATTCCAGGGAAGATTTGGAGCTATTTATCAGTTTATGGACGGATTACAACCAATATTTCAACCGCGCCCGACTGGAACACCTCGCGGCCAAGGAGTAAGCAGCCTTTTAAAATCAATCAATAGATGGATATCCCCGGAAATCCAACAATGAACAAAAACCCCGCCAATAAAGTGGGGTTTTTGTCTATTATGCCCTGCCCCACTCATCTTGAGCGTGCTACAATTAAGGCATGGATCCCGCAGAGCTGACTGACCCACGCCCTTCGCCCATCGCCGGAAGTTGGTATCCCGCTAAACCAGAGGTGTTGCGTAGGATGATCGAAGGCTTTCTGGAAGAAGCTGTGATGCCCGATTTTGAGGGGCAGCCAGTGGGATTGATTGTGCCCCATGCGGGGTATATCTATTCCGGGCTGACTGCCGCGCACGCTTTCAAAGCGCTTCTAGGCAGGCAGTTTACGCGCGTGATCGTTCTCTCCCCTTCCCACCAGCCATACCGACAACCTTTGTTGACCACAGCCCATGACAGTTACGCCACCCCGTTTGGGCTTGTGCCAGTAGATCGCGATGCCCTCGGTCAACTTAACACGGTGTTGATTGAAGAAGGTGGACCCGAGCTGGCCTCAGTCCGCAGAGACCAGGAACACTCCCTTGAGATTGAGCTTCCTTTTCTGCAGATAAACCTGCCGCAAGGTTTTGACCTTATTCCCCTGATGATGGTGGACCAATCCGCGTCATTGGTGCGCCTGCTTTCAGCCGCCCTGGTTAAATTGATCAGGACTTTTCCTCAGGAAGAAAGCACGCTCTTGGTTGCATCAAGCGATCTGTCGCATTTCTATTCCGAAAGGGTGGCCAACCGTCTGGATGGCAATCTTGCCCAGGCTGTGCAGGAATTCGACCTCGACGCGTTTTATTGGCACAAACATCGCGGTGATATGGAGGCTTGCGGACTTGCGCCAATGGCTACCGTGCTGCAGACCGCGCATCTGCTGGGAGCAGACCAGGTGACCCTCGCGGATTACCGCACCTCCGCTGCGGTGACTGGAGATCGCAGTAGCGTGGTGGGGTACCTTTCGGCTGTCATCTCCACCGGAAAGGCTTTTGAGCATGAATAAACGCCATCTAAAGATCATGGCAGTCTCATTGGCCCTGATCTCGCTTGGGGTCAGTTTAGGCGCATGCCAGAAGCCGCTGCAGGGACGACCAACCGCACTACCCACCCAGTTGCCAACGGCCAGCATCACACCTACCCCTTCGCAAACCCCAACCCAATTGCCCACGGTGACGATGACCCCCACAGCCACAGCGACCGCAACCGAAACGCCCGTCCCCACTGCCACAAACACTGCCACGCCCACCCCCATTCCCACCCGCCTGGCATCCTTGTTCCCGCTGACTGCCGGTGGGCAGCAAACCGTGGATTTCGGTTATCACTACATCACCCGCCAGGATAATCGTGAGGATGGCAGCTTGCGCAATCTCAGCGCCATGCTTAGTTTTCAGCTGATGGATCGCGGTATTCACAGCGAAACCGTCAAGATCCTCGGTGAGGATGTGACCGTTTACTATCTGCGGGTCAGACATGTTTTTGACCAAAGCAATTTGGAAGTCAAACTGGTGTTGACCGGAATCTACGGGCAGAATGTTCCGATTGCTGGTCTGCCGGCAGATGGCTCTTCTTACATCAGCCTGCGAACCCAAAGATCCGACCAACCCTTTGAGCCCTGGAAATTACACCAGGACTGGAGCCTGCCGCTGGATCAGCGCGCGCCTCTGTTTGAGACCATTCGCCTGCCCGATTTTGAGACGACTTTACGCAATCTTCCCGAGCAGGTAATCGTGTTGGCAGACCATCCCATCATCCTCGATCCGGATGGCTGGACTCAGATTTACATCGATATGGACCGGGTTAGTGCTTCTGCTGCCCGTTTCCAACCCTTCTTTAACTTCAATGAGTTCGACCAGATGACCGGTCAGAGCACCCAGGCAAATGTCTTGAGAGATTATCTGACCAACGACACCGATATCCCCAGCAATCAGTACAACCGCATGGTCTTCGCCGCTGATTTCCTTGTTATCATCACCCCCTGATGGCAGGCTGCACGTGAAACCTTTCGCGGATGTGAGCATCAATTTAGCCCAAATTGACAAAAGTTACCACTACCTCGTCCCTGAAGATATCAGCGAAGTGCTTCAGCCTGGCTGCCTGGTGGCAGTGCCGTTTGGCAAGCAGGTTGTTCAGGGCGTGGTTCTGAATTTACTGGATGAAAGCGACGTGGAAGGCTTGCTGCCGATCCAGGCAGTTTTATCCGAAGATACGGTCCTTACTGAAACGCAGATGAGCCTGGCAAAATGGATGGCAAAAACCTGGTATGCGCCGCTGGGAGCTTGCATAAACCTGATGATCCCTGTTGGCTTCTCGCGCCGGGCAGACATCGTCGTCACGCTTACAGCACAGGATGCCTACGATCAAAGCGCCTTCAAACCGCTGCAAAAACGCCTGCTAAATCTGCTGAAAGATCGCGGACCTTTGCGCGGCCGGCAGCTGGACCACGCTTTCGGTAAGATAGAATGGCGCGGCAGCCTGGAGGCTTTGCGGAAAGCAGAGCTTGTGCGCACGGGCAACGTGCTGCCGCCGCCAGGCATCGCGCCAAAAACGCTGCGCACCGCAGCCCTCTCCTTATCCTCTGCCGATATTCAAGCCCTCACCCCTGATCAGCTCGGGAAAACCGATACAACCCAGCAGCGGCGAAAAAAAGTGTTGGATTTGCTGGCAGAGGAAGCTTTCCCAATCGATTTCTCGTGGATCTATGCTGAAACCGGTGCCAATTATGCCGATTTGAAGCTGCTCGCTGAAGCGGGTTTTCTGCACTTCAACGAAACCGAAGTATGGCGTGACCCCCTGGAGGAAATCCAGGTCAAGCCGGATGTCATTCCAAGCCTCACCGCGGACCAAGAAAAGGTCTGGCAGGAAATCCAGTTGAGTTTGGGGCAGGCTGACCAAAAGGCTTACCTGCTGCACGGCGTAACCGGATCGGGCAAAACTGAGATTTACCTGCGTGCTGCCGCGGAAATGCTGGCGCAGGGGCGGCAGGTGCTCATGATGGTACCTGAAATCGCCATGACCCCTCAAACCGTGCGGCGTTTTATGGCACGCTTCCCCAACCAGGTCGGTCTGTACCACTCCAAACTCTCAGATGGCGAACGCTACGACACCTGGCGCAGAGCACGCAGCGGCGAACTGAAGCTGATCGTCGGCTCGCGCAGTGCGCTGTTTGTGCCTATGCCCAAACTTGGAATGATCGCGATCGATGAATGTGATCACGACTCCTATGATGAAACCGAGCGTGATCCTTTCTACCACGCCGTTGAGACGGCAGAAGCCCTGGCGGAGATGAGCGGCGCGAATTTGATCCTCGGCAGCGCCACGCCCCGCATCACTCAATATTTCAACGCCCGGCGTGGAGAAATAAAACTGCTGAGCCTGCCAAACCGTATCCTGGCGCATCGCGGTGCAAGTGAACAGCCTGGCAAGGCGGATGAGCTGCTCGCGCTTGAGTTGCCCAAAGTGAATGTGGTGGACATGCGCGCTGAGCTGCGGGCTGGCAACAGCAGCGTGCTTTCAAAAATGCTGCGCGACAAGCTTGCCCTGACCCTGCAGGCTGGGCAGCAGGCGATCCTGTTCCTGAACCGGCGGGGCAAAGCAACTTATGTCTTTTGTCGTGAATGCGGTCATACGCTGCGCTGCCCAAGAGACAACCAACCCCTGGTTTACCATGGCGCGCGGCAGGGTTTGATCTGCCACCTGTGCGGCTACACCCGCCAAATGCCCCAGAAATGCCCGGAATGCGGCAGCACCCAGATCCGCCAATTGGGTTTGGGAACCGAACGCCTTGAAGAAGTGGTGCAGAAGGAATTTCCTGAAGCGCGTCTTCTGCGCTGGGACGCCGACACCACCCGCCACAAGGGCGAGCATGATCTGATCCTTTCGCACTTCAGCGCTCACAGGGCAGACGTTCTGATCGGGACGCAAATGCTCGCAAAGGGACTGGACCTGCCTCTGGTAACTCTGGTAGGAATTGTGCTGGCGGAAGTCGGTCTCAATCTGCCGGATTATCGTGCTGCCGAGCGCAGCTTCCAGGTGCTCACGCAGGTTGCCGGTCGGGCTGGCAGAAGCCCACTGGGCGGGCAGGTGGTTCTGCAGACCTACCAGCCAGAGAATTACGTCATCCAGGCTGCATCCCGGCATGATTTTCAGAGTTTCTACCGGCAGGAACTTGAACTGCGCAAGGCTTTGAAATATCCGCCTTATTCCCGTTTAATCCTGCTGGAATACCGTCATTCAGTTGAATCGAAGGCACAAAGCCAGGCGCAAACCATGGCAGACTTGCTGAGAGCTGAGATTTACGCGCGGGAGATGCGCCAAACCGACTTTATCGGTCCGGTGCCGGCATATTATCGCAAGGTTGGCGGGCAATTCCGCTGGCAGATCATCCTGCGCGGTCCCAATCCGCTGCCTTTGCTGGATTCCCTGCCATTGCGCGGCTGGCAGGTGCAAATTGATCCCTCAGACCTGCTATAATTTGAGTCTGAGCCTCTAACCAGGCAGAAAATTAGCCCTCGTGGAGCTTTTATATGAACCAACGCCAGGAACTGATCAGTTGGGAAGATGTCCATCGCCTGATCGACAACCTCATGCAGCAGTTTGACCACCAATACCAGGTGCTGCTGATGATCACGCGCGGGGGAATCGTGCCGGGAGGTTTCCTGGCAGAAGCCATGGACATCCGCAATATCTACACCGCTTCCGTGGATTTTTATGATCCTCTTGAAAGTGCCGGACAGCCCAAATCCCGCTACCTGGCATGGCCCAAGTTTCTCCAGTTTCCCGAGAACGCCGCTCTCAAAGATGAGCGCGTGCTGATTGTGGACGACGTTTGGGGTTCCGGGCGTACGATCACCGCAGTCCGTAAACGTGTGGCAGCAGCCGGGGGCTTGCCTTCCACCTGCGTCTTGCACTTTAATCCATATCGAAATTTGTTTGATTCCAGCAGACCTGATTATTTCGGGGCAACCACGGATGCCTGGATCATTTACCCCTGGGAAGTAGAACACGGGTTTCGCAACCGCTTGCTTCCCAACAAACCCTGATCAGGAGACCCCATGAACGTTACTGTATGCGTTTCAAAAGTGCGTAGTCAAGGGAAAAAAAGAGGAAGTTCCAATACAATTAGTTTTGCTGAAAAACAAAGCGAAAGGAACTTCCAATGACTATGAGAGTCAACATGAGTATACACGTACAAAGGGAAAATGGTGAGGGTAAGATTCTTCAAATTGTAGTACGGTCAGAGCATCTAGAAGAAGACATCAGGGAAATCGTAAATCAAACCACCCAGGCAGTTGCAGGAGAAGCCTTCTCAGATTTCGAAAAGAGAATGAAAGCCAGTCAGTATCCTGAAGGGGTCAGCGTGCGCACAAAAGAACGTTGTTACCAATTCCAAAGGTTCAGCATCAGATATAGAAGACGAAGCTTTCGTTTGCCGGATGGCAGGATCTGGACGCCATTGGATGAACTGCTTGGTTTTACCCCTTATCAACGGCGCACGCAAAAAGCGGAAGAACAAATCAGTGCTCTGGCTGCCAGTCTCAGTTATCGTGACACAGCCCGGGTAAACGGGTATGTCAGTTATCAAAGCATCAGTCCCTCGACTGTGGGTCGGGTGGTACGAAGAATTGGTCAGAAGTTGTCTGCACAAGAACAGAGCTATCAGGCAGAGGAGCCCGGTCAGATCAAAGCGCCACGATTGTTTTGTGAAGCCGATGGGATTTGGATAGCCTTGCAAAAGGAGAAACGGCACAAGATGGAAGTCAGGGTGGCGATCGCCTATACCGGGAAACAATACATCTCCGCAAGCAGAAAACAGCTGAAAAACAAGGTCTGCATCACATCCATCGGCTTGCCAAGTCAGCAGTGGCAGGAAATGATCAGGGAGAAACTCTACGCCCACTACGATCTGCAGGGCACAAAGACGCTGGTGATTGGTGGAGATGGCAGTCCATGGGTGGGGACCAGTTTCGATCTGCTGGGGGTCAATAACGCGACCAGGATCCTGGACCCCTATCATGTGAAACGTGCCATCTCCTCAGCTTTTGGTACAAGTCTGGATATCAAAGAGGTGATCCAACAGCTGTATTCACACGGTTTCCTTTCTGTCGAAAAGACGTTGTTGGAGGCCTGTGTTGGGGTTTCTGCTGCAACGACTAAAGTCAGATTAGATTGTTTGCAATACTTGCGCAACCATGCTGATGAAATCATTAACGGCTTTTCGCTTGGTGCAATTGAATCGAATGTTGGCAAACTGGTTGCGCAAAGAATGAAGACCCGCGGTGTCAGTTGGAGCCTTGAAGGAGCCAAGGCTATGTTGGCAATTCTGGGGCATAAAAAGGAACTCTTCGAAAATAGTTTTCAGTTCCACAGTTCAAATGCCAGGCAGAAGATGTCTAAAAAATCAAGGTCGAAGTCAAATGGTGGCACAGTGCATTCTGCCAGTTTTCCGATCCTGAAATCTGGCAAATTGTCTGCTCCTTATGCCACTTTATTCAAGGCTATAATCAATGATGATCTTCCTCTTTCATCCTAATCACGCACTTTTGAAACAGATACAACGTTACTACTGCCCAAAAGCCCTTACGCTGGTATGACGCCATCACGATCAACATCTATTATTTTGCGTTGACACTGCGCAGCCAAACCCTGACGCCGCTGATCGTGCCGCTTTTGGTGCAGCAGTTTGTGGGGGAAGCAACCAAAGGTACCAGTTACGGCAACTTGCGCCTGGTCTCGCTGATGGTAGCACTGCTGGTGCAGGCGGTGGCGGGGATGCTTTCGGACCATAACACTTCAAAGTGGGGCAGGAGGAGACCTTTTATCCTGCTCAGTACGGTGCTGGAAATCCTCGCGTTTCTCGGCGTGGGCTGGATCGCGGGCAGCATGGATGGCTTGCTTGGCTACAGGGCGCTTTTTGGGGTGATTGTCTTCTCGATGATTGCTTCCAACATCGGGCATGGAGCAGCCCAGGGACTGATCCCGGACCTGGTGCCGCCTTCCCAGCGGGGAAGATATTCGGGCATCAAGGCCTTTTTTGAATTACCTTTGCCGCTGATTGTTGTGGCTTTCACAATCTCCCGCATGGTTTCCGCCGGCAACCTTTGGGCGGCCATCCTGGCGATGATCGCCGTTTTTGTGGTGGCAACTGCTCTGACGATGATGGTCAGGGAAACGCCGCTAAAGCAGCCTTCAAAGCCAATGGACTGGGCAGGCATCCTGCGCCTGGTAGCCATGACAGGATTATTCACCGTGGTGATCCTGCTGATTGGTGCCGGGGTGCGCTGGTTGCTGCCTCATCTGCTGGCGCTGAAAGGCAGCTTGTCGCTGGTACTGATCAGTGTGGTGGGTGTGGCAGGCATGCTGCTGGCTGTAGCGCTTGGCGTGATCGCCTCGGTGCGCATCAGCCTGGGAGGACAAGCTGCGGCGCGCCCAAGCTTCACCTGGTGGGTGATCAACCGCCTGGCATTCTTGGTGGGAGCCAACAACCTTGCTGGATTTGTGTTGTATTTCATCCAGGAGCGCTTTCCGGAGCTGCAGGGCAGCGCGGCGGCTCAGCCCGCATCCCTGTTGATGATGGTGGTAGGCGTAGCCATCCTGGTGATCTCGATCCCATCCGGTTGGCTGACGGATAAATTTGGCGCCAAGCTACTATTGCTGGTAAGTGGTCTGTTGGCTACCCTGGGAACGGTGATTGTGATCATGTCGCGCACCATGCCAGTCATGTATGCTGGCGGTATCATGATCGGGCTGGCAACAGGCATGTTCTTTTCCTCAAACTGGGCACTTGGGACTTCGATCGTACCAAAGGAAGAAGCCGGACGCTGGCTGGGGATTTCCAACTTGGCTGGCGCGGGGGCTGGCGCGGTGGGAGCCTACATCGGCGGACCAATTGGCGATGGATCCGGCTATGTGCTTTTGATGGGACTTTACGGGTTCCTGTTCCTCTTCTCGACCCTGGCATTGGTCAAGATCAAGCCGGAAGCAGAGGCTTAAGCCAGCATCCGTCATCGCAAGGAGCGAGGCGACGCGGCGATCTCAACCCCAACGATGTCATCCTGAGCATCGCGAAGGATCTTGTTGTGAATAATTAGATTCTTCGCAAAAGAAGCTCAGAATGACAGGAATGTCGACCTGAAACGTACAAGTTGACCTACGACAGCAGTCATTCCCCACTCCCGTCATCGCGAGGAGCGAAGCGACGCGGCGATCTCAACCCCGACGATGTCATCCTGCGAGGAGCAAAGCGACGTGGCGATCTCAACCCCAACGATGTCATCCTGAGCATCGCGAAGGATCTTGTTGTGAATAATTAGATTCTTCGCAAAAGAAGCTCAGAATGACAGGAATGTCGACCTGAAACGTACAAGTTGACCTACGACAGCAGTCATTCCCCACTCCCGTCATCGCGAGGAGCGCAGCGACGTGGCGATCTCAACCCCAACGATGTCATCCTGCGAGGAGCAAAGCGACGTGGCGATCTCAACCCCAACGATGTCATCCTGAGCATCGCGAAGGATCTTGTTGTGAATAATTAGATTCTTCGCAAAAGAAGCTCAGAATGACAGGAATATCGACCTGAAACGCACAAGCTGACCTACGACAGCAGTCATTCCCCACTCCTGTCATCGTGAGGAGCGAAGCGACGCGGCGATCTCAACCCCAACGATGTCATCCTGAGCAACGCGAAGGATCTTGTTGTGAATAATTAGATTCTTCGCAAAAGAAGCTCAGAATGACAGGAATGTCGACCTGAAACGTACAAGCTGACCTACGACAGCAGTCATTCCCCACTCCCGTCATCGCGAGGAGCGAAGCGACGCGGCGATCTCAACCCCGACGATGTCATCCTGCGAGGAGCAAAGCGACGTGGCGATCTCAACCCCAACGATGTCATCCTGAGCATCGCGAAGGATCTTGTTGTGAATAATTAGATTCTTCGCAAAAGAAGCTCAGAATGACAGGAATGTCGACCTGAAACGTACAAGCTGACCTACGACAGCAGTCATTCCCCACTCCCGTCATCGCGAGGAGCGAAGCGACGCGGCGATCTCAACCCCAACGATGTCATCCTGCGAGGAGCAAAGCGACGTGGCGATCTCAACCCCAACGATGTCATCCTGAGCATCGCGAAGGATCTTGTTGTGAATAATTAGATTCTTCGCAAAAGAAGCTCAGAATGACATGAATGTCGACCTGAAACGCACAAGCTGACCTACGACTCCAACACCCTTCCTGGACGGTGGGTTGAGAATCACGTCGTCGGTCGAACAATTCGACTCGCTACGCCACCAACACTTCCGCCTGAGAACCCTCGGGCGTCTTGGTGATTTCAATCCGATCCGGGAAGAAATCCTTGAGCTCTTCGATGTGCGTGATGATCAGGATCTTGCGAAAATCCGGTCGGATCAGGTTGATAGCCTCCACGAGGCGCTGGCGCCCTTGCGCATCCTGGTTGCCAAAGCCCTCGTCGATCACCAGCGTTTGCAGTTTGGCGCCCGCTCGTTTGGCCAGCACCCGCGAAAGCGCCAGGCGGATGGAAAAATTAATCCGGAAGGCTTCGCCCCCGCTGAAGGTTTCATAATCCCTCACGGAGCCACCGTCACTGATGCTGATATCCAGTGTTTCACGCTTGTCGCTGCGTTTGGTGTCTTTGTATTCGCGCTGGGTTGGGAAGGTGACACTCATGGTATGGTTCGAAAGCCGGCTGAGGATATCGTTGGCTTGATCTTCCAATTCGGGGATGGCTTGTTCGATCATCATCGCCGGCACGCCATCTTTGCCAAAAGCTTTCTGCACCTGCTCAAGGTCGCGGATAGTGCGGCGGGTGGTTTCGGCATCCTGCCGGATTGCGGTGAGATTTTGCTTCTGCTGTTCAATCGTCGCCAATTGCTGACGTATTCCGCCAATCCGCATTTGCACCTTTGAGACGCTCAATTTGGCGGTAGTAAGGGCAGCCTGAGTCTGACTGATATCCGGCAAGCCCGCCTGGGCAGCCGCCAGTTCCGCGGCTTTGGCGTCATATTCATTTTGCAGGTGCCCTTTTTCAGTTGAGGCAGCCTGGAGGTTTGCGATCAAATCTGCCAGACCTGCCTGCAGTTCTTCCACTGCACTCCGAGCCGTTTGCAGGCGGTTAAAATCCTCAACCGCAGGGCGTGCCGCTTCTTCCTGCGCCTTGAGCTGCTGGTGGGCACGGGCATCATAACCCAGTTCAGCCAGGCGTGCTTCCACTTCGGTGATTTTTAGACGCACATCTGGCAGGAAATTATCCGCCTTGAGCGAGCCCTCTGCTTTTGCAAGGTTGCGGGCTCCTTCTGCCTGCCAGGCTTGTTCCGCTTTTTGGATTTCCTGCAAGCGCAAATCGAGCTTGGCAATCTCGTTTTGGTACTGCACCAATTCAGATTTGTTCTTTTCAAGATTGCGGCGTGCCTGGCGCAAAGCCAGCTCTTCCTCTTCAACTTCTTCAACCGCTTTTTTATTTGCACGGTGCTGATCGCCCAGGGAGGTTCCTTTGGCGGTCAATTCCTCGCTGAGCTCAGCGCGATGCTCCGCCGTGAGCGGCTGCCCGCAGAGGGGGCAGAGCGCGTCAGCCACCTGCGCCAGCTGTTTGATGCGTTCGCTCAGGTCCTGCATGCGTCCCCGCAGTTCACCATTCTCAAGGTGGAGGGTTTTCTTTTTAGTGTCAAGTGCCGTCAGTAAACTTTCCAGGTCGGCTGCGTTATTGATCTCCTGGGTCAGGGTGGAAACTATCTGACCGATGTCTTCCCGCTGCTGCTCCAGGGCACGGGCATCCATCGCTGCCTGTCGTATGCGGGCTTCTTCCTGGCGAAGATGCTCAGCGGTGGTGCTAAGGCGTTGCTTTTCCACCTCAAGCTGCTGACGGAAGGCTTTGAGTTCGCTCTCGATCGGGCGAAATTGCTCTGCCTGTTCCTCTGCCCGGCGCAGTTGCTCAAGCAGCTTGTTGTAAGCATCATAAGAGGCTCTGATTTCCTCTGCGCGGGCAAGCGTGTTCTGGTGCACCTGCAGGCGCGCCAGACGCTCCGATTTCTGCCGTTCGAAGCTCTCGATGCGGTTTTGGGCGGCTGTCAGTTGACTGCCAAGCGCACTCAACGTCTGCTGCTGCGCTTCCAGTTTTTCTTTTTGCGCCAGCTGCTGCTGGTAGCGCGCCGTTTGCAGCTCAACCTCCGCCGAAGCTGCCTTTAGCTCCTGCTCCGCGGCTTGAAATTCCGCGCGTTTTAGGGGTTCCTGGTCGAGTTCTGCCTGGATCTCAGCCAGTTTGCGCTCCTGGACATCCAGGTCGGTTTTCGCTTCGCGGATGCGGGTTTTCGTGAACTCCTGGTAGACCTCCCACTGGTCCAGCCCCAGGATGCTCGAGAGGATCTTCTTGCGATCAGCCGGACGCTGCGTGGCAAAAGAATCAGCTTTGCCCTGCAAAAAGAAGGCGGCATTCACAAAGGTTTCATAGTCCAGCCGCAAGGTGCTTTCGATCTTCGCCTGGGTCGCGCGGATGGTCGACTCGGTCAGGGTTTTCCAGTTGCCCTGGTCTCCACCGGCAGGATTAAAAATCATAAAATCAAGCTGGCTGCCTTTGCCGCGCGTGATGCTGCGCACAATTCTGTAGGTTTGGGACTCGTATTCAAAATCCAGCTGCACTTCCGCCTTGGGGGAACCGGTGTTGATAATAGCTTCATCCCGCTTGCGCGCCTCCCCATAAAGGGCGTAAGTGATGGCATCCAGCAGGGAGGATTTCCCGGCGCCATTCGGACCGGAGATGCATGCCAGGTCAAAGCCCGCAAAGTCAATCTCAACAGTGTTGCGGTAGGATGTGAAGCCTGTAAGGCGTAGTTTAATCGGTATCATCGTCACCCAACCCAAGGAACTTATTGTAATCCGCGGTGGTGGCAGGCTTCGGCAGCTCATCTTTTTGCAGTTCCTGCCAGAATTTTTCATCATAGCGGCGAGAACGGATGGGAATCGGCATGGGCACACCCCAGCCGAGCATCAGAACCTCTTCTTTGGGCTGCAGCTTGGAGAGCATGCCGCGCAGGGAACTCCGCCCCGCCAAACCGCTGAGCACCGCGTTGATGTCATCCTCATCCCCAAGCGCGCCGGAGATGCGCGTGCCTAGCTGCGACATAACCTCGTCGTAAATCTGCGAAGGACGCTGATCGATGATCAGCAGGGTCACGTAATACTTGCGCATTTCGCGCGCGATGGTGCTGAAAATGGTCTGCGAAGCCATTTCACGGTTGAGCAGCTTGTGGGCTTCCTCAACTACCACCACCAGCGGACGGGGTTCATTCTCTTTCTCCTTATGATACTGGTTGGTGGCAGCTTCCCAGGTGTCGCGGATTTTGCGCGTGATCAAATTGGTGACCAGCAGGTAATCGAGCTCAGAATCGTAGCGACCAAAGGAGAGGATCACATGCCGCCCATTCTGGAGGCTGTCAATGATCTCCGCCAGGCCGTTGCTCGCGGGGCTATCCACCAGGTAGGGTCGGTTCATCAGGCGGTTGAGCTTGCTGCGCAAGCTTTCTGCTGCCATCACATTCACGCCCGCCTCGTTTGCCCAGGCTTCCACGCTGTCTGCCGCGGCACGGCGATTGCCCTCGTCATCTTCTTCGATGGCTTTGCCGCGCATGTGCATGAATTCCGTGAACCAATCTTCCCCAAAACTGGTCTGCAAGGCGTCCAGTGTGGCGGCGGTGGTTTCTTTGAGGTTGAGGGCTTGGCTGAGCTGCAGGACATCTTCCGGGGTGATGTCTTTGTGCGCAATTTCGAGCTGGAAATCCGCGTTCATAGACCCAAAATCTGTCCCTGCCCCCAAGCCCACCAACCTTACGCGCGCCTTAAACTTTTCCTTGAGCCCAATCACCGGCTGACCAGTGTCGGAGGATGTGCTTGAGGGACCATACTCATTGTGCATGTCAAAAATCAGGGCGGAAGCAATATTGGCATGGATCAATCCCGCCAGGATCATGCGCGCCAGGAAGGACTTGCCCGAGCCGGTCGTGCCAAAAATTCCTGATGATCGCTGCACGAATTTTCCAAGATCCAGGCAAACCGCGTGCCCCTGTTCGCGCGTCTCGCCAACGCGGAAGATGGTCTTGCCGTCTTCCTCACCAAAAATCTGGGCAATATCCTCAGCGTTTGCTAGTTTTACCGGCGCGTGGTGGTCGGGCACGGTTTTCACCTTGATGGGGGTGTCTGTTGCAGGTCGGTTTTGCGCCCAGGCTGCATATTCCGGGCTGGCCAGGTCCGGACCACGGTCCATCATCAGGGCGGGCATGACCTCCAGGTTGGTGTAGAGCGTGTTTTGGTTGAGATACTGCCCCAAGCGCGGGCTGAAGCGTTCGCTGTTGAGCTGGCTGGCATAGTTGGGGTCGATGGCTGCCAGCTGGAGGTCCGTCACCAGCCCATAAAAGCGCAGCGTGCCGCTGTCCATCACCACAAAAGCCCCTTCCTGCACCGTTTGCGCCGGTACAGTCAGTTTCACCTGCAGGTTGGCTTCAAGACCGCCGCCGGTTACAAAGCCGATGGGCGGGTTGTCGTTGCTGAAATCTGCTCGTTTTTCCATAGTTCCTTACTCCAGTTCCGAAAGCGCGTCCAACACCTGGGTCAGGCGCGGGTAGTCATCTCTTAGCAAGACGATCAATCGCTGGCAGGCAGCTTCGTACCAGTCGGGCTTGCCGAGCGAATCCTGCACGCGGCGTGCCTGGCTGAGGTGCGCCACGAGCAGCTCTTCAACCGGCTGCTCAGTCAGACGCAGGATGTGGCGCAGGTAGGAATAGCCGTGGTCAGTGAAGCGCGCCACCTCGCTTGAGTCGCACAAAAAGAGTTGGTCCAGGCTGAGCGGCGGACGGGGCGGCAAGCGGTGGTGGATCTCTCCACCGCTGCCAAAGCCAATCGTGAGCACGTGGATCTCAACCGGTAAGTTGCGATTGTAGCGGTTATCGGCGGTGTATTCACCCGGGATGCTGACCCCCGAGACAAGCTGGCGCACCAGCCCATCATCGTTGATGCTGATGTTGGTGATCAGCCCGTAGACGTCGGTCTGATCTTCGAGCGAAGCTCTGACCAGCGAACCAAAAGCCGGGGTTTCCAGCTCCCGGACGCGGCAGCCTGCCACAAACTGGCTGTTGTCGGCGCGCAGAAGCTTGCCGATGGGGATCGAACGAGACGAATCGCTCATGAGAGTCCTTTCAGGTAGTCTTTATTTGACCGTTGTTGGTGGAGAACGATCTGGGGGTCGAGCTGGCTTTGAAGCAAAACCTCGACTTCATCTGCCTCAATCCGCCTGACCACTGCCAGCTCATGGGAACGATGCAGCAGGTAGGGGTACGGGTGGGAATCGAGCACCTGGGCTTCCTTGTAGATGACCGCATGCAGCTTGTCCACCAGGCCGGGCACTTCGCTGACCCACAGCGGGAATTCCACGCGCGCCAGGCAGGGCTCATCCTCAACACCACTGACATTCAGGTAAAAGAATGCCACCGGCATGCTGTTGGCGGGTTTACGGGCATTGCGGGTGATGGCTTCGAAGATCGCGGAGCGCTCGCCTGGCTGTTGCAGAATGCCCTGCAAAATAAAGCGGTCGCTCAGGTTGAGTTCACGATTGTTGGACTCAAGCGGCAAGCCTTTGCGCTTGCACTCAAAGATCGCCAGCATGCGGCTGAGCATGGCAGAGCCAGGCTTGTCGATATAACCGGCTGTCAGCACGCCGCGCTGACGCAGGTCCTGATCGATCGCGAACACTTCCCGCTGCACTTGCTCCCCCCGGTCGCCCTGGATGGTGGAACGGTAAAAGACGTCCAGCGGACCATCGGTGAGGGTGATGATGGGCTCAATATCCTCAGGCGAGACTGCCTGGCGGATCAGTTTGCGCTCCGCCAGGTCGCGCAGGAGCGCCACTTCATCCTCACCAATCAGGCTGCCCTCAAGGTTCAGGATTTGATCCATGGCGAGCAGTTCGGTTTCCACCCGGATCTCAGGCGCTTCCCCGCTGCCAATCTGCGCCTTGATCAGGCCGACGTTTACCACGCCAAACTGCAGGGCGCGATGCCGACTGGGAACGATTTGTGAGCCATCTGCCGCAATCAGGGTGTAGCGTTCGGGCGCCTGAGGCAGTGGGCGGTGGGTCAGGATCGGTTCACTGGTTGGCTTCGCCAGGTAGAGGTTGGTCAGCTGTTGTTCAGCCTCCTCAATCGCCTGGCGCAGCAGCTCAGGATCAGACGCGGCATCAGCCATCAGACCTTTTAGCGTCTCAAATCTGGCAGCCTGTTCGGCCTGCCAGGCTGCGTATTGGGCTGCAAACTGACTCTGTTTTTGTTCTAACTGAGCATAATTAAGCGGCATACTCTCCTTTTAGGCAGTGCATTTCCTTATTATATCCAAGCTAACAGGCGAAATTGGAACAAATGACGCCCATCCGACGTTTAATCCACAGATTGATGAAAATCTAAGGAGAATAAAATGAACAAGAAAAACGTATTTACCTTTATTGCTTTGCTGTTAGTCGCCACCCTTGGCCTCTCAGCTTGCACTATGTTGCCGGTCCAGCCTGCTGACGCGACAAACACATCCCCCCAAGCTGTCACGGCCCCACTTCGCACCCTGAGTGTGACTGGATCTGGCAAGATCCTGCTGGTGCCGGATCTGGCATACATCAACATTGGCGTTCGCAGTGAAGCAGCGGATGTTTCTTCCGCTCTGGCAGCCAATAACACCCAGGCAACCGCCATCACGGATGCGCTGAAAGCGATGGGCGTGGATGAAAAAGACCTGCAAACTGCCAACTTCAACGTCTACTCCATGCAGCAGTACGACCAGATGGGGCAGCCAAGTTACGTCAACTACGCGGTGGAAAACACCCTGTATGTGACCGTGCGCGACCTGACCAAACTCAGCCAGGTTCTGGATGCCGCCTTGAGCGCCGGAGCGAACCAGATCTACGGTATCAACTTCGACCTCGCAGACCGCCAGGGCGCCCTGAGCCAGGCAAGAGACCTTGCCATCAAGGACGCTGAAGCAAAAGCCGCGGCAACTGCTGCCACAGCCGGTGTCACATTGGGGCAAATTCAGAGCATCAATGTGTCCAACACCTCTTACGTGCAGCCCTACTCAGGCTACGGCATGGGCGGCGGAGCGGCAATGGATGCTTACTCATCCGTGCCCGTTTCAGCCGGACAGATCGTGGTCACTTTTGACGCCAACCTGGTCTACGTGATCGAGTAAACGCCCTCGCTTTTTGCTCCCAACAAAATGCGTAAGACCCTCACCCCGGAAAGAACCTTTTCCGGGGTGAATTTTTGTGAATCATTAGATAGTTTATTGAGTGGCATACGGTGCGCATGATAAAATGACGTATCACTTATTACAGACCAATAAGCGGCAGGAAGAATTCAACCCATCCAGCAGGCGAAAGCCTGATGAAGAAGAGGAGACCTTATGAGCATTCATCCACTGGCAGGCAAACCCGCGCCGATCGAATCACTGACCAACATACCACGCTTAATTTCAGCTTACTACACGCAGCACCCCGAACCAGGCAATCCAGCCCAGGCGGTGGCTTTTGGCACCTCGGGGCACCGCGGCAGCTCGCTGAACGGCAGTTTCAACGATGATCACGTGGCTGCCATCAGCCAGGCGATCTACGAATATCGCCGCGGCGAGGGCATCAGCGGACCGCTCTTCATGGGGATGGATACACATGCGCTTTCTGAACCGGCGCTCTATACCGCCATCGAGGTTTTCGCTGGCAACGGGATGGAGATCCATATCCATCAGGGTCACCAATACACCCCCACGCCGGTCATCTCGCACGCCATCCTGACCTGGAATGCCAGCCACAAAGGCGTTCAGGCGGACGGGGTGGTCATTTCCCCTTCGCATAACCCGCCCGAAGACGGTGGTTTCAAGTACAACCCGCCCAACGGCGGTCCAGCCGACACGGTTACCACCAAGTGGATCCAGAACCGCGCCAATGAGATCATCGCCAACGATATGTTGGATGTGCGCCGCATGCCGCTGAGCAAAGCCATGGCAGCCGACACCACCAGGCAAATTGACCTGCTGACCCCCTACATCAAGGACCTGATCAACGTGGTTGATATGCAGGCAATCGCCGACTCGGGCATCCACATCGGCGTCGATCCGCTGGGCGGCTCGGGTATTGCCTATTGGGAACCCATGGCGGAAATGTATGGGCTCAACCTGGACGTGGTCAACAAACGCGTCGACCCGACCTTCTCCTTCATGACCCTGGACAGAGATGGCAAGATCCGCATGGATTGTTCTTCGCCCTACGCGATGGCCAGCCTGGTTGCCATGAAAGATGATTTTGACATCTCCTTTGGCAATGATGTCGATTACGACCGGCATGGCATCGTCACCCCCAGCGTGGGCTTGATGAACCCCAACCACTACCTGAGCGTGGCGATCTGGTACCTCTTCCAGCACCGTCCTGGCTGGCCTGCCGACGCCGCGGTTGGAAAAACGCTCGTTTCCAGTTCGATTATCGACAAAGTAGTCAAAAAAATCGGACGCAAACTGTGCGAAGTGCCGGTGGGCTTCAAGTGGTTTGTTCCCGGACTGCTGGACGGCAGTATCGGCTTCGGCGGGGAGGAAAGCGCCGGGGCGTCGTTCCTGCGCAAGAACGGCGAGACCTGGACGACCGATAAGGATGGGATCATCCTCAACTTGCTGGCTGCCGAGATCCTGGCTGTGACCGGCAAGGATCCGGGTTTGCACTACCAGGCGCTGGAGGCGGAATTGGGCGGTAGTTTCTATGCCCGCCAGGACGCGCCCGCGAACGCCAGACAGAAGGCGATTTTGGGCAACCTTTCGCCGGACTTGGTGAAAGCCGAGATGATGGCAGGCGATCCGATTTTGGATAAGCTCACTGCCGCGACCTGCAACCACGCGCCCATTGGCGGTTTGAAGGTGACCACCGAAAATGGCTGGTTTGCTGCCAGGCCTTCTGGAACAGAAGATATTTACAAGATCTACGCCGAGAGCCTCAAAAGCGCCGAGCACCTGGCCCAGATCCAGAAGGAAGCCCGCGAGATCGTCGATGCGGCGTTGGGGCAGGGATAAGGTAATTTAGTGGAATCAAAAAAGAGTTGGCTTGACAGCCAGCTCCTTTTGTTTTGTTAAGTAACCTGTCAAGTATACTCCCGCTAATGGTTCTAACTTGATTATTGATTGTCAGCTTCGCTCTCTCCAATCAGGTTACTTAACTATCTATATTATAGCAGCCAAAATCAATTATTACAAATAATATTGGCCGGAATGTTCTTATCAATCCATCTCGTGTACCGGGTCACCACAGGGTGTGACCCCTACATAACAAGCACCACCGTAGGGTTGACGCCTGCGTCAACCTCGAACCCAAGGAAAAGGCAGGCCATTTCCCTGCGGGGTTGGCAATCTTATGAGATTCTTGTAGGGTCGATGGCCTGCCTGGGGAGGCTTGGGAGACCTGACGGTCAAAAACCTCGCACGGTCTGGAGACCGGCGAGAACAAGGTTAATTGTTGTGTGGGCAGACCCCCGTGTCTGCCCGCTTGACCAAAATCGATGTTTTTTCGTAGGTCGGAATGAGACCGCCCAACAACCTTTGCCCAATGTTCAATTCTCGCGGGCTCACTCCGACTTTTTTATTAACGGCGGAGTGGTGAACTGCACACCATTCCGCCCTACATCCGTCCGGGTCACCACAGCCCTCAACAGGGTGGTTCCCAAGGGGTGACCCCTACAGGGTCTTTTGTAGGCCGGACATTGTGCCCTCTGGGTATTGCGTTTCACCTGCCCCTGAGCGTAGCGAATGGGGTTCAATCCGGCTTTATTCGTAGGTCGGAATGAGACCGGCCAATAACCTTTGCCCAATGTTCGCCTTTCGCGGGCTCACTCCAACGTTTTCACCATCTTCGGATTGCGCAAGTGAGGCGAAATTCGCCCTACATCCAACCGTTCCAGGAACACTCTATTTGATGCATAAACCAAGTCAGTAATGGGTATTTATGGAGACTTGCATAGAATGAAGTAAAATTAAGCAAACGTAACTTAAACAAATAGCTAAACACAAACCGACACACGAAAGGAATTCCCATGTACCAGAAACTAATCCTCATAGGCAATCTTGGCAGAGATCCGGAGATGCGCTACACCCCCGACGGCAAGGCAGTTACCAGTTTTTCCATGGCAACCAGCCGCCGCTATCTCGATAAAGAAGAGACCACCTGGTTCCGTATTTCTGTTTGGGGAAAACAAGCAGAAGCCTGTAACCAATATCTGACCAAAGGTTCAAAAGTTTTGGTGGAAGGCCGCCTGCGCCCGGATGCCAGCACTGGCTCCCCCCAGGTTTTCCAAAAGAAAGACGGCACATGGGGCAGCAGCTTTGAGGTTTACGCCGAAACCGTGCGCTTCCTCTCCACCCGCGGTGACAGCAATGCTGAGGTCAGTGATACGGTCGACGACGACGATATCCCGTTCTAACCATGGCTGAGCCCCAGAAAATCCCGTTTTTTGTCCCGGACGATCTTGAACCACGGTACATAAACACTGCCTACATCACCCATACCCCCCACGAGTTCATCCTGGACTTCGCCACGATGATGCCGGGTTTGAAGAGCCTCAAGCTCAACACCCGGCTGATCCTCTCGCCGCTGACCATGAAGCTATTCCAACGAGCCATCAACGAGAATATTGCCCGCTACGAGGCGAATTTTGGCGAAATCCGCATCCCACGCGGGCATACCCTGGCGGATGAACTCTTCCGCGATAAGGGCGGACCAAACCCAACGGATGAAACCAAATGACAGACCAGCTGGATTTAATTTGCGAACAAATTCGACACGAGTTTGATCAGAAAACAGCTTTGCGGGATGCCGCCCTCAAAGAGGCGCGCGAACTGACGCGCCATGCCTCGCTGGCGATCCGGGCAATCCACCGCGAGGCACATGCTGAGGCAAAGGCGGAGCTTGACAAGGCGCGCGAAATGGCAAAAGCCATGACCGCCACACTCCGCCCTGAGCACCCTGAACTGTTTTTCGCAGGATACACACAGGATGCCCTCAAGGAATACTGCGAAGCCTGCCTGACAGTGGCGATGATCAAAGGCGAAGCTTTGCCCACCCCCCAGGAGTTGGAGGCAGAAGCGCCCGCTTACCTGAACGGGCTGACCGAGACCCTTGGCGAGCTGCGCCGGCGCTGTCTGGACTTGCTGCGCCCCGGCTATAGCGCCGAGGTGGAACGGCTGCTGGCACTGATGGACGACGTCTTCACCCAATTGCTCACGATGGACTACCCCGACGCGATCACCGATGGTCTGCGCCGTCGCACCGACCTGGCGCGCGGAATTATTGAGCGCACCCGCGCGGACATCACTGTGTCTTTCCGTCAGAACGAACTGGAAAGCAAGCTGGATCGCCTTTCGGAACTGTTGGAGGGCAAACAAGCCTGATGCGCAAAGTGCGCGCTTCGGAACTGGGAAGTTTCAACTATTGCCAGCGTGCCTGGTGGTATCAGCAGCAAAACATGCCCTCTGAAAACCAGGAGGCCATGGAAGCGGGCAGCCATGAGCACAGAGAACATAGCCGCGGTGTAAAACTCGCGGTTTTTTATAGATGGCTGGCGCTGGGGACTCTGGTCATCGCGATAGTTTTAGCACTTTGGATGCTGCGATGAGTGGTATGTGGTGGCTGGTTTTTCTGCTGTTGGGGCTGGCAATTGCCCTGCTGCTGCTAAGCTTGCGCGAGCGCCGCAAAAGCCGATTGCCCGACGCACAGGTGGTGTATACCGATACTGACCTATGGCAGCGGGTTCCTCAAACTTTGGTGGATCACCAGATTGGGCTTGTGGGCAAACCGGATTACGTGATGAAAACCAGGCAGGGCAACCTGATCCCGGTGGAAGTCAAAACCGGTCACACTCCCGAAACTCCTTACGATTCCCACAGGCTGCAGTTGATGGCTTATGGGTTGCTCATCCAGAGTAATTATGCCCAAGTGTCGGAATATGGATTGCTGCATTACCCCGACAAAGATTTCAGGGTGGATTTTACACCTGAGCTGGAGACTCAGCTGCTGGAAACACTGGAAGAAATCCGGCGTATAGAAAAGGGAGATGAAACCCCACCACGCTCCCACAATAGCAGCGCGCGCTGCCGTAGTTGTGGCTATCGCGGGATTTGTGATCAAAAAATAGCGTAAGAGACCTCAGCCAGGCTGGGTTAGGGTTTCAAAGGAAATTGAAAGCGAGGTTAAGATGAAAAAAGTCCTCTTTTATGCCATGACAGGTGAAAAAATGTGTTTCCAGCATGTGCTGATGAATGCCCTGGACTTGCACAATGCAGGATATGAAGTGAAAATCATTTTTGAAGGCGCTTCTGTGAAGCTGCCCTCTGTATTACAGCAAGAAAGCAACCCGCTATTTGGCAAAGCACTTGAAGCCGGTTTGATTGCAGGGATCTGTTTTGCCTGCTCGAAGGTGATGGGTGTGTTCGAGGTCAACCAGGCTTTGGGGCTGCCGATGCTGGATGACATGTACGGGCATGCCGGCATGCAGCCATACCTGGCTGAGGGTTATGAAGTCGTCAGCATGTAAGCTGATCAGGGCGATGATTGACAATCGCCCTGCCCTCGATTATCCTTAATCCGCGTCCGGGTGGGACCGGTGCGGCGGAGCCCTGCGAACCCCGTCAGGTCCGAGAGGAAGCAGCGGTAAGCAGGTTTCTTCGGGTGTTACCGGTTATCCTGCCCGGACGCTTTGCATATGATGGATAAGAACACAAACCCCACCACTCCCCCCGTCTGTTCCTATGAGGGTTCAGACTACCAGGATTCCTTTTGGGAAACCGGTACCCGCCGTTATGAAGACGCCGTGGAAGCTATCGCGCTGCAACGTCTGCTAAACAAGCCGGGAAAATTGATGCTGGAACTGGGGGCTGGGGCTGGCCGAAACACCCCGCGTTATGCCGATTGGCAGCGGGTGGTGTTGTTGGACTATTCGCGCACCCAACTCGTTCAAGCCCGTGAACGCCTGGGCGACAGCCAACGCTACATCTATGTGGCAGCGGATATCTACAAATTACCTTTTGTGGCAGGCTTGTTTGACGGTGCCACGATGATCCGCACACTACACCACATGGCCGACCCCAAACTCGCGCTGCAAAACGTGCGGAGTGTGCTGGCAGAAAACGCTGTCTTCATCCTGGAGTTTGCAAATAAGCGCAATATCAAGGCAATCGCGCGCTGGCTTCTGGGAAAACAAAAATGGAATCCTTTCAACCATGAACAAGTCGAATTTGTGGAGCTCAATTTTGATTTTCACCCGAAGGCGATCCGTGCACTGTTGAAAGAAACTGGCTTCAAGCTGGAAAAGCAGCTGTCAGTTTCGTTCTTCCGGGCAAATTGGTTCAAGAATCATATCTCTCATGACCGACTGGTCATAATGGATAGTGCGCTTCAATCCACTGGTGCCTGTGCTCAGATCACACCAAGCGTTTTCTCGCGCACCATTGCCATTGGCAGCTCATCCAAACCTGAAGGGAACGACTTTTTCCGCTGCCCAATCTGTGCTCATCCCCTGCCTGAGGCTGCCTCAAGCCAGACTTGCCCCGGCTGTGGGCATGCCTGGGATTATCGCGACGGGATCTATGAATTCCGCATCCAACCTGAAAGTTAATTTCGCAACACACAAAAGGCTGCGGCTGATCTTTTCCCTTGCTACGCTGCTGATTCTGGCAGCCTGTAATTACCCTGGAAGAGCTGAAAATCTGATTGCCGCGACAGCCACAATGGCAGCCGCCCGGCAGACCGCGGCAGCAGCGCTCTATCTGAACCCCAGCCCAGATGGGACATCTACCGATCCTCAAGCCACCTCACTGCCTCCCGGAATTCCCAGCCAACAAGCCCCCACACAAACGATAGCCCCCGGTTTTCCAACACCAACCGGTTCGCCAATCCCGCCATACAATGGCCAGGTACCTGCGGGGATGAGGCTCTACTACAGCCAGGCTGGTGATACGCTTGAGAGCATTGCCGGGCACTTCCGCACCTCACCCTCCCTGCTGCAAAACCCGACCCAAGCCAACACCGAAGGCTTCCTCGCTGCCGGGATCCCGCTTTTCGTGCCGAATGTGCCATTCTATGCCCCCTATCAGCAGCCAGTTTTGGCAGATAGCCTGGTGGTCTATGGGCGGACCGCCAACCAGGTGGACGTTCACAGGATAAGCTCCGAGGCAGGCGGGTATCTGAATCATTATGCGGAATATCTCTTTGAAGGTCGCTTTACCGGTCCAGAAATCGTTGAATTAGTAGCGTTGGAAACTTCCACTGACCCGCGTTTGCTGCTGGCACTGATTGAATACCAGTCCGGCTGGGTTTACGCCTGGCCGGAAGGAGCAGAGGAAGACAAATCTCCTTTAAATTATGAGGCGGAAAAAGTTGAAGGGCTCTACGATGAACTGCAGGTGGCAGCCAGTGAACTTGCCCGGGGTTATTATGGCTGGCGCGGAGGAAACCTGCAAACTCTGCGTTTTAAAGATGAGAGCCAGGCAGCCATTCATCCCGAATTAAACGCAGGTAGTGTGGCGGTGCAGAATTTGTTTGCCGGTCTTTATAGCCCCGCCCATTTTTCTCCCAACCTCTACGGCGAGAGCGGCTTCCTGAGCCTTTATCGCCACATGTTTGGCGATCCTTCCCAACTGGCTTGGCAGGCGGGCGAAGTGATACCGGCGGGTTTGGCACAACCCGATCTGACCCTGCCATTCCAGCCCGGGGCGACCTGGGCGCTTACCTCGGGTCCACACATCACCTGGCAAGTCGGCACGCCGCGGGGAGCTATTGACTTTGCTCCGCGCGATGACCTGCCAGGCTGCATTGTGTCAAATATCTACGCGACCGCGTCGGCACCGGGGCTGGTGGTGCGCAGCTCACGCGGCGCAGTCGCGGTGGATCTGGATGGCGACGGTAATGAAGGCACTGGCTGGGTGATCATTTACATGCACCTGGCGCGGGATGGGCGGATTGCGGACAGAAGTTGGGTGAACACAAACGATCTTTTGGGGTATCCTTCCTGCGAAGGCGGCTACAGCACCGGCACCCACCTCCACATCACCCGAAAATACAACGGGGAGTGGATTGGTGCTGATGGGGCTGTGCCTTTTGTGATGGATGGATGGCTGGCGGTAGCCGGGCAGGGTGCGTATGGTGGCTGGCTTGTGAGGGATGGAGAAACGGTCTACGTGGGCACCAGTGATAAGGAATACACCTGGATCAGGCGAGATGAATAAGCTTGCGTTTGCGGTTTATATCTGGCAAATATACAGGGCGGCTCGCGCTTCGACCGGGATGACCTGCAGGTTTCCAAAATAATCGCCCAATTCGTCCTGAATCACCTTGATAAAATTAAAGTAATCCCCACCCTCTGCCCATTCCACAATGTCAGTAATGAGAGAACGTTTGTTGGTGTAATCGTGAATGATGACGATTTTAACTGCCAGGCGGCGCATTTCCGCATAGAGGGCAAGCCGCTGGGGCGCTTTTAACCCGTGCGCAACATACGAAGCCAGGCAAACGTCAAAGCCCTTTGCGAAGAATGGCAATCCGCTGTTCACGTCTGAAAAAATGCAAGAGGTCGTCTCAGAACTTAGCAGATTCTTAGCCTGGCGCAGCATTCCAAGAGAGGCATCCACTCCAGTAATTTCATACCCGCTGCTGCGCAGGGCGCTGGCCATGGCTCCTGTGCCGCAACCGATGTCCAAAATGGTGCGGCAGTTGGCGAGAATCTCCTTAACTGGCTGACGCTGATAGATTTCAAGATAATTCTTGTATTGATGACGGAAAGTGCGCCCATATATGGGGGCGATCAGGTCAAAAAGACGGGAGGATCCTTCTGGATCTGGCTTTGCGGGCATGACTAACCAGACTTTTGCCGAATTTGGCTGACGGGCACACCGCGCTCAATGTTTCCGGCTTCATACAGGGCAAAAACCTGTGGCTGTTCAACCTTTAATTGCCTGACAAGATAGCGCACCATTAAAAATTGGGTCCCTTGAACCTCACCAGAAATTTGTCCCGCCAGGGACTCCAGCCAGGGCTGATAGGAGCGGGCAGCCAGAAAAACAGGGCGGTTATAGCGGTCAGGGATTGCCTTATGCAGGTCGGATAAAATTTTAGGGTGATTGGCTTCAGGTGAAAGAACCGGCTGCAGCCAAATCCCTTTGGGACCGTAATCAAGGTCTGCGTAACCGAGCAAGTCATCATCGGCATTGTAAAGAACCAAGCCAAGCGCGGTTTTGCGTGTGAGGGGCTCGATCGGCTGAAACAGCCCCGGAACGACTCCCCGGTATAGGGATGTCATGGCACGCATATCATTAGCGTTCCAGGTGCGCCATGTAAATTGGGGCTTACTCCCTTCCAAAATTTCAGGTTCCAGTCGGAAAACGGTCTGATTAGCCCAGGTAAGGAAGCCTGCTTTCTTAAAACCAGGTAAATGAGGAGAATTGGCTGGTAAATCGCAGGTAATGTAGTGCGTGCCCCACTTGCCGGCATTCGCGATCAGATTCTCAAGCAGGCAGGCAATGTCGCTCTGATCCGTTTCCTCCAGGGCACCCAAAAAAGTGAGCTGCCCCTGGGTTTCATCCACCTTGCTGATCACCTGGGCGTAGCAGGGGCGCTCGGGGTCATTGTCGCAATAGGCAATATACTGCTCCACCGGTGGAGAGATGCTGTGCATCAGGTTTCTCAGGCTGAAAGGCTCTCCGCGCGTAACCAGACGCAGAGCATCAAGGCTCTGCAGCATGTCGGTCCGACGCAAGATGACCGAAAGATCAATGGGGTTCAGCCGGTGGATTCCGATTTTGCCAACTCCAGGAAATACTGATGAAAACGCAGATCGTTGGTGAGCTCAGGGTGAAAAGATGTCGCAAAAAGCTTGCCTTGTTGGGCAGCGATCGCGCGCCCGTCGGGCAGGGTCAGCACAGCCTGGGCTTCACCCCAAACCCGCGTGATGATGGGTCCGCGAATGAAGGTGAGGTGATAAGGCTCTTCAGGGGATTGCAGGAAGGGCACCTTAATCTCGATCTCGAAGGAGTCAATCTGGCGCCCAAATGCGTTGCGCTGGATTTCCATATCCATCAGACCGAGCAGAGGTTGATCGCGACCGATTTCTTTTGCCAGCAAGATTGCGCCGGCGCAAGTGCCCCACACAGCCTGCGTCTGCCCAAAAGACCGAATTGGCTCCAGAAGACCATAAGCAAGCATCAGCTTGCCAATAGTGGTTGACTCGCCGCCGGGAATGATCAAGCCCTGCAAGCCTTCCAGCTGCTCCGGCAGGCGCACTTCTGTCACATCAGCCCCGAGTTTCTCGAGGCTGATGCGGTGTTCACGAAAGTCGCCCTGGAGGGCAAGCACGCCAATCTTCATCGGCACAAAATCCTCTACCAGCCGCGGTCGGCCATCTTTTCAGCATCGGGCAGGTTGACTGCTGATCTTCCAACCATTGCTTCGCCCAGGTTGCGGCTGACTTCAGCCAAGATTTTGGGTTCATTGTAGTGGGTGGTGGCTTTGACGATCGCCTGGGCGCGTTTGGAGGGGTCACCAGACTTGAAGATGCCCGAACCCACAAAAATACCGTCCACGCCGAGCTGCATCATCAAAGCGGCGTCGGCTGGTGTGGCAATGCCGCCTGCGGCAAAGTTGACCACGGGCAAAGCGCCCAGCTCGCGCACCTGCAAACAGAGTTCGTAGGGCGCTTGCAAATTCTTGGCGTAAGTCATCACTTCTTCTTGCGGCAGAGATTTCAGCCGGCGGATCTCAGAATAGACTGCCCGGGCGTGGCGCACGGCTTCCACCACGTCGCCTGTGCCGGGCTCACCCTTGGTGCGCATCATGGCCGCGCCTTCGCCAATGCGGCGCAGGGCTTCGCCCAAATTGCGGCAACCGCAGACAAAGGGCACTTTAAAGTCGTGTTTGTTGATATGGTAGGCTTCATCTGCCGGGGTGAGCACCTCGGATTCGTCGATGTAGTCTACTCCGAGCGATTCAAGAATTTGAGCTTCCACAAAATGACCGATGCGGCATTTTGCCATGACTGGAATGCTGACTGCTTCCATGATCTTCAGGACGAGTTCCGGGTCACTCATTCTGGCAATGCCGCCATCCGCGCGGATATCCGCAGGAACGCGTTCCAATGCCATAACTGCCACTGCTCCGGCGTCCTCAGCAATTTTTGCCTGGTCAGGTGTGACCACGTCCATGATCACCCCGCCTTTGAGCATTTCAGCGAGCCCTTTTTTGACCGCGAAACCAGAAACCAATTCTTCCATGCAACCTCCAACTGCGCTTGTTTTTTTCTATTGCGATTCTACCACGCTTGGCAACCCCAACGGGCACTATGCGTGGCGTTGTAAAGCAAAGCATAGCGTAGCGTAGGGTGGGTTGGCGTCAAAAAACCAATACCAACCCAAGACTTGTTATAGCCAACCCACCAAAGAGTCGTCTTGCGTGTGTTGATGGTGGGTTGGCTTAATGAAACCTACAAGTTATTGACATCTGTTTACGCCAACCCACCCTACCACTTCGCAAGAGGCTCAGAATGACAGGGATGTCGGCTTATAACCTTCCTCACTCCTTACGTTTTACAGATCCGTATACTTGCTGTCGTCGTAGATATCCTGCTCTTTATCAAGATTGGATTTGACCGATGCTTGCTCAGCGGTCTGTGGGCGGGACTTGCGTTCGGCTTGTTCAAGCTGCTCGGGCGTGGCACGCCTGGCTGCCACTAACTTGCCGCAATGCGGACAGCGCTCCAGGCGGACCCCCACCAGGTTGATGCCAAAGAACGAGCGATTGAAAGGCTGACTACAATTAGGGCAAATAGCCCCACCAAACACACCATATTGAACGCGGCCATCTTCGTCATATTTTGTGCTTTTAGTGGCATTTTTCTGCATCAGAAACTGGATGCCAATACTAGCCACAACGATGCCGCCTATCAGGAGTAGGATCTTAAGCATGGACTGGTTGGCTTCGCCTTTTTCCAGGAAATTAGAGACCAATCCATTGGTGGTGTAGGTCTCACCCATAGTTGTTTTAACTTCAGCGGTCAAACGGTGCAGCCCGGGTTCGAAATTGTTCGTGTCGAATTGATGCTTGAAGGGAGCGGCAGTAAGGCTCGCCATGACTTCACCATCGATGAAAAAAGTCACTTGCTGGATTAGTTCCTGATCGCCCTTTACCGAGAGGCTCATGCGCCCGTTGATGTCTGTCCCGTTTCCGTAGCCCCAATCCCGCATTATACGCAGGGTGAAAGGTGAATCCTGCGCCAGAACCGCGCTAAAACTCAGGGCAAAAATCAGCACCAACACAAGCAGCATAAATACGCGTTTTTTCATAACGTTCCTTTACTTCCACTTCGTCAGAATATTTTCCCGGTCAAAAATGAGGGTGCCCAGGTACAAAAGTACGGCAGCCACACAGGCGCAGACAATCACAGCGATGATCATTGATTTGGTGTTCAGTGTGATCACGCCGAAGGATGAAAGCAGGAAAACACCCATAAATGGCACGATCATCACACTGGCAATTTGCTCCGCTATGCGCGGATCGTTGACGCGTGAGGAGACAAAAATCGCGAACATGGCTGATATGATCGCCAGGACCGGTCCAAGCAGCAGGATCCCCACCAGCCAGGTTGGGCTGAGCACGTAGGCATGCACCATGGGACTTATACCCAGGATGAGTATGCCAATGTTGAAAATCAGAAAAGAAATAAATGTCGCGCCAACTGCCGGGATTACCGCAGCAAAACACTTGCCCGCCAGCAGTTCGGTGGTGGTGATTGGGGTTGCCAGCAGGGGTTCGAGGCTGCGGGTGGTTTTCTCACCGACGATGCTGTAAGCGGCGATCGTAACCGGAATGATTAACGGCATCATCACGAAAAAGAGCATGAATTGGCTGAGCATGTACACCTGGGTGCACTCGCCGGCATTCATCCCGCCGCAGAGGGTGCTAAAAAGCTCCGGTGGTAAGCCGGCTTCCTCCGGACTGATATCCAACATCGAAGTGCTCGACGTGACCCCCAGCATCACCAACGGCAGGAGCGAGAACAGGATCGGCATGACTAACACCACGGATAGCACAAGTTTATTCTTGAAAACTTCGGACCATTCTTTATTGATGATGGTACGGATGTGTTTCATGCCTGCCTCGCTTCATTGTTGCCATGCAGCATTTCGAGATAGATCTGTTCGAGCGATTGCCGCACCTCGCCGATAAATTGAATGTCTGCTCCCTGTTCCACCAGCAGCCTGGTGATGACGGGATTAATTCTTTCTGGCTCTGCCATCGACACAACCAGCTTTTTGTCCAGTTGCTCAACCAAGCTGACACCTTCAAGCGCGCTCACCAACGGCGCCCAATGGGGGTTGACCCCAGCCAGATGAAAAACCACCTTGCGTCCAAACATTTTCTGACGCAAATTAGTGGGGCTGTCGAGCGCCAGCAGGGATTGCTTGAAGATGCCCACCCGGTCACAGAGCTTTTCAGCCTCATCCAAATTGTGCGTGGTCATGAAGATGGTGCGCCCCTCTCGTTTGAATTCGAGAATGAAGTCGCGCACGATGCGTGCCGCTTCCGGGTCCAGCCCGGTGGTGGGCTCATCAAAAAAGAGTACCTTGGGTTCGTGCAAAAGCGCGCGCGCCACCGCCAGCTTTTGGCGCATGCCTTTGGAATAGCTGCCCACGGCATCCCCGCGCCTTTCCCAAAGCCCAAAAAGGCTGAGGTACTTGTTTACAGTCTTGGTGACTTCAGGCACCTCGTACAGTTCGGCGAAGATTTGCAGATTCTTTTCGGCGCTCAGGCGTTCGTACATGCCCGGCGACTCAGTCAGCAGACCAACATTGCGCCGGATCTCGAGGTCATCTTTGCCCACCTGGTAGCCTGCCACCCTTGCGCTGCCATTGGTGGGGCGGATCAGGCTGGTGAGCATGCGCACGGTGGTCGTCTTGCCGGCGCCATTGGGGCCCAAAAAGCCAAAGACCTCTCCTTCCTGCACTTCAAGCGTCAGGGCATCTACAGCTTTCAGGTCTTCTTTCTGTTTTTTACCTATTTTGAAAGTCTTAATTAATGCTTGTGTTTTAATCATAGTCGCTCCAGTTAAGCAGGCTGTATTATACTCCGCTGTCTGTGGCAAAAAGCCTCATTCGGAAGGAAATACCCTGTATTGCCTGAACCTGTCGGGCTGGGCGTTGTTCCAGTTGTTGCGTGTAGGTCAGGTTCATCTGCCTGCCCCTGAGCAAAGCGAATGGGGTTGAAGCTGACGGCACAAATTCTTGAAATAGCGTCTCCAATCCTGATTATAGGTAGGGTGGATTGGCGTCACGAAGTATATGTATGGGCACGCCGCATTTTAGCCAACCCACCTAAGCACAAGCAAATTAGTTGTTTTTGGTGGGTTGGCTATTTCGATGTTGAGACAGAGGGAGATACTCTGACGCCAACCCACCCTACCAAAAAATGGCGTAAGTCAGGTCCTTCTTCGCAAACTGAGCTGCTTTCCTTTATAAAAAAGCAGCGCCCCGGAACCCGGGGCGCTGCTGTTAGAACAAAATCGCGTCTCTATCTTGAGATAAGCGGCAGATATAACAAGAACTCTTCAACGACAAAACTAAGGGTCACAATCACCGGGTCGTGGTCAGAAGAGCGATAGGCATCCGGCGCGTATAGCAGGTCCTGCGCGTCGGCTTTGAAAGACATATCGTAGTCGATCAGGTCGGGTTCATCAGCGTTGATATGCCAGATGTTTACGTCCACGATGCTGTCTGCCATCGCGTAGTTTGCCAGGGCGTGATCCAGATAACCGGTTTGCCCATCGTAAACATAACCGTAAGCGTATTCACCGCGTTTTTCAAAGATCATATCCAGGTAATCGTCCGCGGTGTCGGCGGTGTCATCCGCGCCCAGTTTGATCGCGTCAATGGGATCTTCCTTATCATAGGAGTTCAGATCACCGATGATGAGCATTTTTTCAGTGTCCGGGAAGTAAGTTGGGTTGGCCAGCCAATCCACCAGGGCTTCAGCGGCCGCTTTGCGGGTCAGGTTGCAATTGCCCTGCCCATCCCCCAGATCCGGATCGCCAACACATTCCGAGCCTTTGGATTTGAGATGGTTAACTGCCACCACGAACTCAACACCAGTGGCGTTATCCATGAAGACCTGTGCCAAAACAGGGCGGTTGAGGGTGTCGATAAAACGAGGATCCACACTGGAATTCAATACCTGATAAGCTCCCACCGGGGTTACTGCAGCGGGCTTATAGAGGATGGCCTGTTTGATGGCGTCGGTGCCGATGGCTCCAGTGTTAATGTAAGCATAAGTGCCAGTGCCTGCAATGGCATTCAGACCATCCACGAGGTCTGCCACAGCGTCATTGCCGCTGACCGGTGAATCGTTCTCAATCTCCATCAGACCATAAATATCAGAGTCGATGGCGATCATCGCTGCCACAATTTTTGCTTTCTGGCGCTCAAATTCTTCGGCGGTGTCAGCACCCCGGCATTCCATGGTGCCACTTGGACCGCAAATATCGTTGACGCCATCGTCCAGTGTGACAAAGTAGTTCAAGACATTGAAACTTGTCACTTTCAGGTCGGCCTCGATGATTTCAGGAGCTTCCGTGCGCGGGTTGGCGTCCTCATAGGTCGCGCCAATGGTGGGCTGCAGGCGGTAGAGGCTCTGGTAATAGTCCAGGATGCCCGTAGCGCCAGTCACCGTACCGCCGCCGCGGAACAGGTTGTCCATATCGAAGATTTCCCCGTTGGGATGAATCGCCGGGTCGGGGTTCTGGCTTGTGCGTCCGTCGTCCAGGGTGATGCGGTCCAGCAGGTAAGCCTGGGCTGCTGCCACTGCGTCCGGTCCGGGTTCAACAAAGGCAGTCGGGGTCATGTGCCGCGTGGAGGTCAGAACGATCTCGCCGTAGCGGTCAAAGTTGAAATATTCGGAGATAATGAGACTCTGCGGGAAGGTGACCAGCATGCTCTCATACTTCTCAAAATCAGTGACGTCAGTCACTGGCAGGGTTACTTGTGTTGGCTCTATCGTGTGACCAGTGGAGCAAATCCAGACTTGCTCTACCGGGGAGATCTCAGTGATGCCAAAGTATTCCACTGCCTTGCCTCGAACGCGCACGTGGTCGCCAACATTTACCGCGGTGGAGGTGTTATAAATGAAAAGCCCATCCGAAGTGGCTGGGTTGCCATCTCCGGTGGCATCCTGGATGTAATAGCCGTTCTTGCCGCCCACCTGGAAGTCGCCCACCACCACACCTTCTGTGGTAACGATCGTTCCTGCGAGGGGAGAGGTTTCGCCGGTGCCCTGGATTTCATAGGTGTGCGTGTAAGCATCCCCGCAGCCCGGTACGATGGTGAAGCTGAAGACGTAATCTTCGAGCATGTAATCGGATACCGTGTCGTCAAGGTCGTCATCGTTGACCATGGTGTGGTCAATCGTGACCGTACAGGTTTCCCCAACCTCAAAGTCCGTGTCCGGGTTGAGCGTGAAGATGGGGTCCTCATCGATAACCACAGCGGTGATTTCGCCGGAAGTGGTGCAGGAAATGTTGAACCAGGGTTCCACCACCGTAACAGGTTCGCTGAAGGTAATCACAATGTTCGAATCTTTTGTTGCCGTGCCGCTGTTGGCAGGGTCGGTGCTGGCAACTGTGGGAGGAAGATCTTCGCCGCTGCAGGTCATCGTATGACTGCCAAGATTCGTATAGGTATCTTGCGGGAATCCGTTGTATTCCAATGAGGGTTCAAAGGCATTGTCAGGTAAAGTATCTCCCTGGCAGATTGTTTCTTTACGCACCAGTGTGTGTTCAGCGGTGGCTGTATCGCCGCTTCCCCAGGAAGTGCCAGGATCAACCCCGAGCTGCCCAAAGGAGTCCTGCACTACATCACCTTCTGGAGTAATTTCAAAGAGGATCAGCGCATCGTCGCCGTTGAAGAAGGTAACAGTAGAAAAAATATCCGCAAGATCTTTAATGGCTTGAATTGCGCCTTCATTCACAATCACATAAGTGCCGCCATCGGCAAGGATTGTTTCTGTTGCCCATGTGAGAGTATTACCTGGGGTCGTTGATCCATTGCTAAAGAGGACCAATTTGTAGTTTTGCAGATCGATATCTGCGCCAGTGCCGTTGTAAAGTTCGATGGCTTTATTGCTGCTGGAGCCCTCGATATATTCCGAAATGATGAAACGTTCAGGAAAGATCTCCGGCGCGCAACTGGATGTGTGCGAGCCAAGATAGGCGAGCGTGTCGGTCGGGAACATATCCCATTCAGTGGCTGGATCGAAAGCGTTGCTGCCATCAGGATCTCCTGAGCAAATGTCCGCTTTGCGTACCAGCGTCCGGTCCTTAGTGATTATAGGAGTAGTCCCCCAAAAATCTCCCGGGTCAAAACCAATTTGACCGAACATGTCAACTAATAAACCAGTCGAAATTTTGTGCAGGGCAATTGCATCATCGCCATTCCAGTTAACAACATCACTATTTACCAGGTCAGCCTGATCAAGAATTGGCTGTGCGGCAGAACCATGGGCAGCAACAAACACATCGCCAGTCGCCAGTGTTCCAGAAAGGACTACAGACTGAGATGGAGATGAAGCCCCATTGGAATACAGCTCAAGGCGATAATCAGACAGGTCAACTGGCATTCCAGTACCATTGTAGATTTCTATTGCCTTATTGAAGCTGCTGCCTTCAATATATTCCGAGAAGAAGAGATCAGCAGGCAGAGCCGCCTGGATGGGTTTGACGGGCTGGATACCCAGCATGCCAAACATCAATATGATCGCAAGCGATACTAAGGTGAGACGGGACTTTCTATGCATGTGAGAATTCCTCCAAGTTGAATGTGCGAGTGAAAACTTCTTATCTCTAATATTATCATGACTAACCCCTTATTCGGCTTACACCGGCGAGATCAGAGCTTTTTGGCAGGCGCATGGCGCGCGTTGCCCATCCAGGGTGACAGCAGGGTAAAGATTCTTGCCAGAAATTATTCTCCAATATTAAAACCAACTTGGCGGAGTGGTGACCCACGCACCATTCCGCCCTGCGAATCCGGCCTGTGTTCCCACGCATTTCTGCCTAAGAAGCGCAGCGACAAGGGTTCAATCAGGCGAAAGGCGCTGCCTCCGTTTGTCATCCTGAACGTAGTGAAGGATCTGGTCTCTAATAATTAGATTCTTCGCAAAAGAGGCTCAGAAAGACAGGAAATGCCCGGGTTGCGCTGTTTAAGCGAGCTTTCCTTCCGGATAACCACGGTGGGTTACCCCCACAAATGATGCCGTTGCAGGCCGGATCATCATGCTTGCAAGGTACGCACGCTTGCCCTGGAACGCATTTCTCCGGGGTTCAATCAGGCGACAGGCGCTGCCTCCGTTTGTCATCCTGAACGCAGTGAAGGATCTGGTCTCTAATAATTAGATTCTTCGCAAAAGAGGCTCAGAAAGACAGGAAATGGCGGGTTGCGCTGTTTAAGCGAGCTTTCCTTGCGGGTAACCACAGAGGATTACCCACACAGGGGCGTTCATTTGGCAGGGGCATGGCATGCCATACAGTCCTATAACATCCACAAGATCACAACGCTCGCCCAGTTCCTCTTCTGAGAAAGTCAATTTTAAACTCTTGAACTTTAGACCATAAGCTAATAAAATAGATTATTATCTATAAATTGGAGAGATGCCATGTGCCCTTTAACCCTGACTAAAATCCAATGGGATATTGGAACTGCTTATGACCTTTTTGTGAGCCTGCGTGCGCTCCACGATCCGGACGCGTTTGGCGTCAGGGCTTCCTGGGCTGCCGGCGTGCGCTCGCGCCTGCCTGCGGAACACCGCCAGACGCTCGATCTGGCTATCAAGCAGATCACCCCCCCGCTCTTTTTTGTGCACAGCTTACCTTCCCCAAAGAACGCGGCTGTTGTCATCCAGGAGCTGAAGAAAATGCCCGCATCCCGGGTGTTGGAAACGCTTGCATTTTCCTATCAGACCCCCACTGCGCTGAAGGAGACTCTGCTAAACGCCCGCCCGGGTCATAAGTGGACTCCCGCTGAAAGGCAGATTCTGCTGGATGACACCAACCTCACCGGGCAGCACACCCAGTCTGCCTACCTTGAAGGGCTCTACCAGATCTGGTCTGAGCGTGAGGCTTTTGGCGAAAAGCTTATCCAGGCGCTTCAAGCTTATATTGACGGTTTCTTTGCTGAAGAAGAGCAGCGCATCCTGCCGGTTCTCAAAAAAGGTCTTTCCCACGCCCAGATGCGGGCAGGCAGCCAGCCTCTACCATTATTACTTGAAGAGCTGAGCAATGGCGTGCGGATTGAGAAGATTGATACCTACTCAAAAATCGTCCTGGCGCCCTCCTTCTGGGGCTCACCTTACATGTTCCTAGGCAAATTAAGCGCTGATACACTCCTGATCGTTTTTGGCGCGCGACCAGATTCGATGGCGATTATTCCAGGTGATATCGTGCCGGACGCCCTGATCCGCAGCCTTAAAGCCCTTTCAGATGCAACCCGCCTGCGCATCCTGCGCTATCTGGCGCAGTCGCCGCACACTGCCACCGAACTTTCGCGCGCTCTGCGCCTGCGCCCGCCCACGGTGCTGCATCATCTTAACCAACTGCGCATGGCGGGCATGGTCCAGATCCTGCTCAGCGAGGAAGGTGAGCGCAAATTCTCGCCGCGCTACGACGGTTTTGAAAACACCATCGATCTGCTAAAACTCTTTGTCCAGGGGGAATAAGCTTGAAAGGTAGAAAACCTGAGGCTGAATCTCAGGAAAAGAGGCCGGTTTTAAGCACTTACCTGAGCCGCGTGCGTGCCTTCACTGGCAACGCCAGGCTCTTTTTGCTGAGCCTGCTGTTTTTTGGCGTTGCCATGGGCATCAGCCAGCTGCTGTTCAACTTCTACGTGCTCAGCCTGGGCTACAACGAAGCCACACTTGGCAACCTGGTGACCGCCCGCAGCCTCACTTCGCTGATTGCCGCGCTGCCAATGGGCTACCTAACTGATCGCATCGGCGGTAAGAACGCCTTTCTCATCGGTTACCTTGGATTTGGTATCTCGATGGGCATGATGCTGCTCTTCCCGTCCGTGCCGATGTTTATCGCTATGAATGTGGTGAAGGGGATTGCCCAGGCACTCTCGGGCGTCGCGACAGGACCCTTCCTGATGGAAAACAGCGGACCCAAAGAACGGACGTACCTCTTCAGCCTTTCATCAGGGTTGCGCATGACCGCCACCTCGATCGGAGAATGGGTTGGCGGCTATCTGCCGGGCTGGGCGGCAGGTTTCATTGCCGTCAGCGCGGTCAGCTCGCGCGCTTATGGCTGGTCTTTGTGGGTGATGGCCTTCCTCTCAATCGCGTCAGCTGTGCCGGTGATATTAATGAAGGCGAAGGCGAGGTCTGTCAGTCAGCGCTCTGCCTTTGCCCCGGTCAGCTTTGTGCGCAAGAATCCAGGACTTCTCGGTAAACTCATTCTGCCCAGCCTGATCATATCGATCGGCGCGGGTATGGTGATGCCCTTTATGAACGTCTTCTTCCGCAACGTCCACAGTCAGAGCGATTCCGCCATCGGGGTGATTTTTGCATGGGGCAGCCTGGCGATGGGGATTGGATTGGTGGTTGCGCCAGCCCTGGCTGAGCGTTTTGGCAAGATCCAGGTGGTCACGGCAACCCAGGCGCTCTCAATCCCCTTCCTGGCTCTATTGGGATTTGCTCCGTGGTTTGAGGTGAGCGTGGTCGCGTATTACTTCCGCCTGACGCTGATGAATATGAGCGGTCCTATTTACTCCACCTTTACCATGGAAAGGGTAGACCCCGAGTCGCGCGGGATGATTGCGAGCCTTTCAAGCATGGCCGGCAACTTTGGCTGGGCTTTCAGCCCGACCATCAGCGGACTGCTGCAGATACGCTCGGGCTTCCAGTGGCCTTTTACGATCACGATCATCACCTATGTGCTTGCCATCACGATGTATTACGCCTGGTTTATTTCGAAAGGGAAGCAAAAACAGCCCGTGGAGGTGGAGTAAAATTGATATGGGGTGGTTATGAACCCCACCGCATGTACTTTGATTTTGATTTGCAAATATGTGCAAGCAGATGGACTGAAAAATACCGAACTATCGTCATAAAAGGATTCAGCCATGAAACTTTGGAAAACGCTCTCAAAAAAAACTGTTTTTGAGAGACCCCCATGGATTAGGCTTGAAGAACACCAGATCGAACTTCCGAATGGAAGCGTGTTAGATCAATGGGTCTGGATCGATACGCCCGATTTTGTTATCGTTGTGGCTGTTGATGAGCAAGATCGATTCTTAGTCTTTGAGCAGACCAAATATGCCTCTCCAGTCATTACCCTGGCACCGGTTGGTGGATACATTCAACCGGGAG
Source organism: Anaerolineaceae bacterium (assembly GCA_040768265.1). GTDB lineage: Bacteria > Chloroflexota > Anaerolineae > Anaerolineales > Anaerolineaceae > Mesolinea. Next base: position 21,658 of record JAXGNB010000009.1, on the reverse strand, counting down.
GAGCCCTATCAGCTGCCAAACGAGAGCTGTTGGAGAAATGGGTTATGCGGCAGAAAACTGGTTCAATTTGGGTTGTTTCGTAACTGATGCCAACCGCGGTAACGGCACAGGCTATTACTTTCTGGCAAAAAACGCTCGAAAGACAGACCAAATTGTCCTTTCAGACGATCTGGAGGAACAGCGATTACTCTATTTCTCAGCCACTGAGTTGCAGGGAAGCCCTGAACCTAAACAGGGTAAAAATCATAACATGGCAGGCTGGTTTTACTATGGCTATGCACCATTTATTAAAACAATGACGCCAGACAGTTAACAAGCCCTGTACCATTTTCCCTTTACAGGGCTTTGCTTGGGATTTTAGTAGCATCACGATCTCCTGAGTGATCGCCTTCAGCATGTGTTACGCCTGGTTCCTTGCCAAAGGGAAGCGAAAACAGCCCGTGGAGGTGATGGCGGACTGAGCTTGGGGTGATTGGTACTGAGCCAGCAGATGGTATCCACTCCAGTCACCGAGCTGGACAGCGATATTGTCCAGAAGGATGGGTGGAACAAACCTGATTTTAGCATCTAAATCAGGAGAGTTAGCGACCAGATGCTCCCAGGGAGAACGTCTTTGTAGAGATGAATGTTTTCTGACAGCATTGTAGTAATAGAGATAATGCATCGCTTCAAGGAAGAAGTCCTTTTGGGAATGAATGGAAAGCAATCTGGGGATGTAAAACTCCTCGTCATCGGTACGGTGGGAGCGTTCAACATGCGCGTTCTCCTGAGGGCTGGCAGCGTTCTGAATAGCTGAACAGCAAATCCAGACAGGAGTTTCTGAGTTCGATGAGTTTAAGCAGGATTTCCCCAAACTCTTCACCCCGATCCCAGTAAAGACGATGGGCACCGAGACACCGTGACTTCTGAGCCAGGAAAGCACCCACAGAAGAAAGTCAGGCCATTGGTCCAGCTTTTCTGATCGAGTAAGCCATCAGTTTGAAGCGGGAGTTAACGTCTAAAGCGGTCCACTGATAGAGAGGAACTGTTTCGAGTGGAAGTGGCGGATCTGTTCCGGTTCCAGGGTCAGCGCTTTTTGGTCCACGACATATTTTGAGGTCAATTTGCACAATTTCAAATGCTTTGGCCTGATACCAATCCACATAAGGACAGGAGCCTTTTTGTGGGGTTTGTGAGCTTCAGCTTCGAGTGAGTTCTGTTGCGTCAAGTGTTGCGGATGGTGTGTTCAGACATCGTCAAACCATCCAGCGCCTCCAGTTCATCTTTCAGCCTGACGGTCCATAGCAGGTCTTTTCTCTCAGCTCCAGGATCTGGCTTCAATCCGGCACTCGTTTTGTTGTGTACCCGGTGTGGCGCTTTTGATCCATCTTTCAAATCCCCCGCCTCACTCTTGCGGATTGCTTTGTAGATTGTCGCCCGGCTGACACTCAAGATCCTGGCTGTCGCTGTCACATTCCCCTTGTGTGCCTTCAAAACCTGTAGGATCGCTCGTCTGGCTGCCTCCGGACTAATCTGCCTCAACTCTTGGTAGTCTAAGTGGGTTATAGCTTTGATCAATGTACACCTCGATGTCTTCATATCTTATCCCCCATAACTCCAGACATCGATCCCGGTACAACTCGTATGACTTATCTAAAAAGTGTATACCATGTGCTGACCTACTCACAAGCTTGGGGTGATTTTGCTTGACACCTCAGGTGGTTTTCCATATAATATGTTTCTGCTTTCCCTGGTAGCTCAATTGGCAGAGCGGGCGGCTGTTAACTGCTAGGTTAGAGGTTCGAGTCCTCTCCGGGGAGCTGAAGAGTCTCTGGCATGCCTCAAACAGGCTGTGCTATAATATCAGCCACAAAGTGGTCCTGTAGCTCAATTGGCAGAGCAAGCGCCTCTTAAAGCGTTAGGTTCTCGGTTTGAGTCGAGCAGGATCGTTTTTTAATTAAGTACAAAAGACTAGTTCTCGGTTCGGTACTGGCAAGCCCGCAGGCTGCGCACTCCGAGCAGGATCATTTTTAATCCTTCGTAGGCCGGAATGAGACCGCCTCACAATCTTTAACATATAAGCGTCTTACGCGGGCTCACTCCGGCACAATCTCAAAAAAACATGCGGTGGGAAGGTGTGGGTTAATGCGGTTTCGCCCAGGGTATAGGTTGGCGTCTCAGTATCTTGCCCTATCCTGACATCGAAATAGCCAACCCACCAAAATTAAAACTTTTCAATAAACACAGCATTGGTGAAGCGACGGGCTTGCGTTGGGGTGGGTAGGCTACAACTTGGTGTGCTTATGCATATAATTTGTGACGCCAACCCACCCTACCTGCTTCGAAATTCACATTATTGGCGGAGTGGTGAAAAGCACGCCACTCCGCCCAACATTGGCTGATTTGCCGGATTCAGTCCTGAAGGAATGAACTTTAGGGCGAGCGCCGGAATATCCAAAGGGCGCGATGCCCAGCCCACGAAAAATGCGCCATTCCAAGCATTAATTTATCTGATCATCAATGGCAAAAAAATCCTGGGCTCGTACTCATAAGCGCCAATGTCCCATCCCCGCCAATCGGTCTGACAACCCCACGCTGGTCAGTGGCAGGGCAAACATCCGGGTCGCCTCCATCAATAGCTGAGCTGCCAGTTCCCAGGGCATGGGTCATAGTTAAAGCCGCCATTGTCCGCCAAGGGGCCAAAGCGGATCATTTGTGATGATATTTGTGCCACCTGGGTAGCCGCCCTGGATGACACTATAGGAGACAACTGGCGAGGTGCTCCCACTGACGAAAATTTGGTCAGATTCAGGTATGTTTCCCCACAAAATCGTATTGATTATGTTGGTGGGGTTGGCTTCAGGGGACCAATTGTATATTCCGCCAGCAGCCGTGGCTGTGTTGCCAAAAAAAGTTACATTGATCAATGTTGAAGCGCTGAAGTCGTTGTACATTCCCCCACCATTTTCAGCCGAGTTGCCAGAAAAGTAACATTGGTCAGCGTGGAGTCAGTGGTATTGCTGTTGTTATATATACCACCGCCTCTGTTTTGGGCAGTGTTCTCAATAAAACTGACATTATTTAGATCGGGACTGCTGCCGAAGTTGCACATCCACCCCCATTAATATCTGCAAAGTTTCCTGAAAAAGAACATCAGTCAGTTTGGGGTGGCTGTTGTTCCTATTGAACATTCCACCGCAAGACCCCTCCGACCAGTTCCCATAGAAAGATACATTAGTCAGTGTTGGGATGCTATTATCATTGAGCATCCCACTGCCCTCGTTATTGATGAATTCGACATCTATCAGCGTGGGATTGCTTTGATTGACGTTAGCCATTCCTCCAGGGGATTGATAGACGGATCTGTTTGCAGAAAAGGTTACATTGATAAGCACAGGGCTGCTTTGATCGTTGTACAGTCCACCGCATCCATTGATAGATGAATTACCAGTGAAAACAAGATTATTTAACCTGGGGCTGCTTCTGAAGCTATACATTCCCGCACCATTAGAGGTACTTTCTGAAATAGCACCATTCGCATTTCCGCCTGTGATGATGAAGCCATCCAGTTTGGCAAGGCGGTTCACATCGGTCGCGATAATTACGTGATAGCTGTTGTCTTCATAATTGGCAAAATCCTGCCCATCATCGCCATTCAAGTCACCACTCAGGATAGTAGGGTGCAGTTCCCAATCCCGCTCCTCCCAAGCTCCTCCATCGGCAGGAAAACCACCAAAAATTTTCATACCTGATTCCAATATAAAACTTCTCGTTCGATCGCCTGTCTCAGAAGGAGTGTAAGTTCCCGCTGCCACCCAGATCTGATCTGCCAGCTTCCCAATCGCGGTCTGAAGGTCGCAGGCTTCCTCCCAACTCAGACAAGAATCTGTCGGTTCTCCCGTTTCTTTAACGTAGAGAATTTCGGGTGGTTCCTGGATAAGAGGAGCTGCAGAGGCAGTCGAAAATAAAACCAGCAGAACAATCAGACTATACAGAAAAGATTTGAGAACCTTCATCGGATGCACCTGCCCTTTCCTGGGTGTCAAAATGATGGATATCACGATTGTAACCCTTAATCTTTGAGAATATTACTAACTCGTCAAATTAATCAAGAATTATCTGGCTTCATATCGATTATTACTACCCTATTGATTCTTTGTTTGTAGAGGCGCATTGCTCCCGTAGTTATGAATAGGTTTGCTGAGACATTACTGAATCAACATCAAGAAAATACATCATCCGGATAAATTACGTTAAACTAAAGAGAGAGGTGAACGATGAAAAAAACAATTGTCCTCTATCGCTCCAAAACAGGTTTCTCCCAACGCTATGCTGAATGGATTGCTGAAGATCTGGCGTGTGAGTGCCGCCCCATCAAGGGTGTGAAGCTGGACGATCTCCAGGATTATGGACTGGTAATCTACGGCGCGGGTGTTTATGCCGGCATGATTGCCGGCGCAGGAAGGCTCAAGAACTGGATGGAGAAATCCCCGGAAAAGACCTGGATTGTCTTCGCCACCGGCGCGACACCTCACGACGAAGCTTATGAAGAATTAGTATTCAAAACCAATTTCCGCAAAGGTGAAACCAGACCATCACACTTTTATTACTTTCTTGCCGGGATTAACTACGAAAGAATGGGCTTTGTCAGCCGCGCTTTAATGAAATTGTTCACGAGTGTCTCAGCAAAGAAGAACGCCACGGGCCAGCCCGCCAAACCAGCCTCAGTTGACCTGACCAATCGCGATTACATCAAAGATTTGTTGGCTTATGTTCGCCTGAAAGCAAGGTAAAAATGATCCTCGACCATATCGCTCTTTATGTGGAAGATCTGGAGCTGATGAGGGCGTTTTACCAGCGCCACTTCGGCGCCACAGCCAACGAAAAGTACCACAACCGGCGCACCGGACTGCAGACCTACTTCCTCAGCTTTGAGGGCGGCGCCCGGCTCGAGATCATGCAGCGCCCTCAGATGAGCCCCAGAGCATCGGGCGAGCATACTCTTGGCTACACTCACATCTCAATCAAACTTGGCTCAACGGAAAAGGTCGACCAACTCAGCCGGGAACTGCAGGCAAACGGCTGTCCTTTGCTGAATGGACCCCGCCTGACCGGCGATGGATATTACGAATGTGTTCTCAGCGACCCGGAGGGCAACCTGATTGAACTGGTTGCCTGACCCTGACCGTTTGAGAAAGAGGATTAACCTTTAGAGGAGAATGATGCGCACAGAGCAGGAAATGTATGAGCTGCTCCTGGCTTTCGCCCGGCAGGATGAACGCATCCGGGTTGTGGCGATGAACGGTTCGCGCGCCAACCCCAACGTGCCCCGGGATTTTTTTCAGGATTACGACATCGTCTTTATGGTGACGGAAACGGACAGCTTCCTGGCGGACGACACCTGGCTGGAAATTTTTGGCAGACGTATCATCATGCAGAAGCCCGACGCCATGGAGCTCTTTCCGCCCGAGCGTGGAAATAGATTTGCCTACCTCATGCTGTTTGAAGACGGGAACCGCATCGACCTGACCCTGCTCCTGCTCACGGAATTGGAGGTTTACCTGAAAGAAGACAAAATGCTGCGCGTGTTGCTGGATAAGGACGGGCGTGTGCCTGCCCTGCCGCAAAGCAGCGACGCAGATTACTGGATCAAACGCCCAAACCCCGGCATGTTTGACGACTGCTGCAACGAGTTCTGGTGGCTGAGTACCTATGTTGCCAAAGGCTTAGCGCGCGGTGAATTGCCGTACGCCATCGCCCATCTGGACCTGATGCGTAAGCAGTTGATGACCATGCTCAGTTGGCAGGTGGGGCTGGAAAAAGACTTTTCTTTCTCGATTGGAAAACAATTCAAGTACCTGCAACAGCATGTCAGCGCCTCAGTTTGGCAGCAGTTATGCGAGACATGGAACGCCGGTAGCCCCCAAGCCTGCACACAAGCACTTGAGGGTATGCTTGCCTTGTTCCGGGAGGTCTCAAAAAATGTCGCAGACCAGATGAATTACAAGTATCCGGACTATGATGCGAAAGTAAGCTGCTACCTGGGAAAAACTCCCTTTTAAATTCTCGAAAGATTTCCGGGCAGACGTTTCTTTCGTCAAGAGCAGTTCAACTAATGTATAATTACCCAAAATTCAAGGGGTGTTTATTCAAGCTTGACACCTCATTCCAGGACCTTTTCTTTCATTGGAGGTATATACCATGGCGCTTAAAGAGCAAATCGAGTATGCCGCAGCTGTAACCAAGTGGAAAGCGGACCAGCAAGTACGCATTTTAAAGATCCAAAATCAAATCGGCGATATGGAAAGCACAATCAAAGGCAGAGTTTATGCCCTTGGTGAGGCTGCACTCCGCTTGAGTGAGCAGGGAGAACTTCAGCAGCCCGGTTTATTGGAGCTAACCAATGATATTGCTGCTCTCAAACAACAGCTTGTGGGTTTACAGCAAAGTTTGACTGCTGTCAAAAACGAGAGCGGTCCCCAGCGCCCCCAGGAGCAGCAAGCTTATTCCGGGCTTGTCTGCCCGGTGTGTGGTGTGATGTTGAGGGGCAAATTCTGCCCTGAACACGGCGTTGCGGGTGTGATGCCTGCCGCACCTCAACCACCAACCCCATCTCCATCGGGAGCTTATCTTGCCTGCCCAATTTGCAATCAGCAGTTACAAGGCAAGTTCTGTCCTGTCCATGGGGTGGAAGGCGTTTGGGTGGAGCCCAATCCGCCTGCAGACACCAGTCCTGAACTCTGGTCGCCCCCAATTCAGGACGCTCCACCCGCTGACGCCAGCCCTGAGCCCTCGTCCCCCCCAATTCAAGATTCGCCATCCGCTGAAGTCAGCCCTGAACCCTGGGTAACCCCTGGTCAGGGGACAGCGCCGGCTTCCGGAGGTTCCGAGCCACAAGCAAGTTCCTGGAGCACTTATAACCCGGGACAGCCAGATACTCCGCAATCTGACCAGAATGACAACATTTAAAAATGACAATTTGTAACTCACAGAGAATCTATTAAAACGGAGGAATAATGTATTGCACGAATTGTGGTCATAAAATCCAGAGAACTCGCGTTTTTGCGAGCAATGCGGCACGCCTCTAACGCCTGGGCAGCAACAGCCACCAGCTAGCCCGGGCATTGGCTTTAAGCTACCCATTGCTGCGTCTACCACACCAATCTGGGTTTTGGTGTCAGTGATCGCCGGTGCGGCAGTAATCCTCGGCTTTCTTTTACCTTGGATGAGTGCCGGCTTGTTTGGCTATGGGGTCAGAGTTAGTGGCCTGACCTTTATCTTCTACATCTTCCGAATTATGTTTTCCGGTATCCTGGGGTGGTTGGGTGGCGGTGAAGCTTTTCTGTTGGTGATCGCGTTCCTGCTCATTATCGCTCTTCTGGTCTTGATTGCTGTAATGGCGGTAAGAATCATCATCGCAGGAGTTAAATTGCTTGGAAACCAAACCGTCTTACCAGGTGATGAAAACGATATCGCAGCAAAAATCAAACGCAATGCAATCATCGGCTTGATTTTGTTGGGCGTCTACTTCATCCTGGTGATGGTGGTGGTTGGCGGCATCATGGCTGACGGCTTGCTCTCTCTGAACACGCTGGCGTTTGGCTTCTGGCTGTGCTTGCTTGGCTTTGGCGCGGCGCTCCTTGGCGCAACAGTCATAAAGCAGCAGAAATTTTAAGAAAACCTTCAAGCTCCACGCACCAATTTAGGCAGCGAGAGTAAAATTTTCCTGATCGGTCCTAAAAGCCCGCTATAGAGCGGGCTTTGTTATAATTAGAAAAAATGACTCAGGAGGCTCACCCAATGTCCGGTCCGAGAGAAATTCACGCCCCAACTGGCACCCAACTTACCTGCAAAAACTGGTTAATCGAAGCAGCTTACCGCATGATCCAGAACAATCTCGATCCAGCGGTTGCCGAAGACCCGGATCGCCTGGTGGTCTATGGTGGTCGCGGGCAGGCTGCCCGTTCCTGGGAAGCATTCGACGCTATTCTTGCCTCGCTGCGGGATCTCGATGAGGATGAAACCCTGCTGGTGCAATCGGGCAAGCCCGTTGGCATCGTCCGCACACATACCGACGCGCCCAGGGTGCTGATTGCCAACTCGAACCTGGTGCCCCACTGGGCAACCCAGGAACACTTCGACGAACTGGCAGCCAAAGGCTTGATCATGTACGGTCAGATGACGGCCGGATCCTGGATTTACATCGGTACGCAGGGTATTCTGCAGGGCACCTACGAAACACTTGGCTCACTTGCCCAACAGCAGGGCTGGCCGTCATTAAAAGGTAAATTTGTGCTCACCGCGGGCTTGGGGGGCATGGGCGGCGCCCAGCCAATGGCAATCACCATGAACGAAGGGGTGGGCTTGATCGTGGAAGTTGACCCCGAGCGGGCGAAAAAACGCCTGGATATTGGATATGTGGATGTGGTCACGGATAACCTCGAGGATGCCATGACCCAGGTGGAAGAGGCTCTCGAGCAGCAAGTTCCCAAGTCCATTGGACTGATCGGCAATGCCGCGGATGTCTACAGCGAACTGCTGATGCGTGGAGTTATCCCGGATGTGGTAACCGATCAAACCTCCTCGCATGATCCGCTCTCTTACGTCCCTGATGGGATGAGCCTGGCGGCAGCCTGCCAGTTGCGTCAGAGTGATCCCGAAACATACTGCAAGCTCTCACTCAAAACCATGGTAAGACATGTTGAGGCGATGCTTGGCATGCAAAAGCAAGGAGCGATCGTCTTCGACTATGGCAACAACATCCGCCAGCGCGCTTTTGACCAGGGTGTGAAAAATGCCTTTGACTTCCCGGGCTTCGTGCCGGCTTATATTCGCCCGCTTTTCTGCGAAGGCAAAGGACCCTTCCGCTGGGTGGCGCTTTCGGGCGACCCCGACGACATCTACAAGACCGATCAAAAATTGATGGAGCTCTTCCCGGAAGACGCCCACCTTCACCGCTGGCTGAAAATGGCAAGAGAACAGGTGCCTTTCCAGGGGCTGCCCTCCCGCATTTGTTGGTTGGGTTACGGCGAGCGTGATAAGGCTGCTTTGGCTTTCAACGAGATGGTTGCTGACGGCACCCTGAAAGCCCCGATTGTGATCGGGCGCGACCATTTGGACGCCGGCTCAGTGGCTTCGCCTAACCGCGAAACTGAATCCATGCTGGATGGCACTGACGCTGTCAGCGATTGGCCGATCCTAAACGCCCTGCTCAACACAGCCAATGGTTCCACCTGGGTCAGTTTTCATCATGGCGGCGGGGTGGGCATCGGCTTCAGCCAGCATGCCGGGCAAGTAATTGTGGTCGATGGCACTCCCGAAGCTGCTGAACGACTCAGGCGTGTGATGCTGGGAGATCCGGGAATGGGCGTGATCCGTCATGCGGATGCTGGTTACCCTGAAGCGATCAAATTTGCTAAAGAACACGGAGTGAAAATTCCGATGATGCCCAAGGCATAACTGAGACCAATGAAAACACGCCGTTTTCTCTTCTTTTTCCTCGCGATCCTGGTGGGAGCAGGGGCAGGGCTGATCTTCGGATGGACGATGATGCCGCCTGCTGCTCCTGAAAACGCCCCAATGACCAGCTTGCGCACGGATTTCACAACTGATCTTGTGCTGATGGTCGCGGAGGATTTTCGGACTGAACCGGATTCCATGCAAGCCCTGACCCAACTTGCCAGACTTGGCAAAGGCGACCCCATCACCTTGCTCGGCAACAGCATCCAGTACGCACAAGCGATTGCTTATCCTGAAGAAGACCTGGCATTGATGCGCGAATTATTAAACGGCATTGACGCAGAAGTCTATCTGCAATGGAATGCTACCAGGGTGCCATGATGGAAGGTAAATCTTCTCCTCAAGCCTATTGGTTTTTGCTCACCGGACTGATTTTGGGTCTGGCCATCGGATTGGTTATCTCCCTGCTCCTTGCTCCGGCAGTCAATGCAGAGTCGCTTCCCCATGAACTGGACCAGGCAGGCAAGGCGATCTATCGCGAACAGATTGCATTGGCATTTGCCAGCAACCATGATCTGAATCGCGCCATCAGCCGCCTGGAGCTGCTGCAGGATCCTGACCCGGAGGTCGCATTGATCGCCCAGGCTCAAACCGTTGTTGCGCAGGGCAGGCCCCTGGAAATTTCCCGTGCCCTGGCAGAATTAGCCATAGCGGTTCAACAACGAATAATACCCACCAGTCCCTGAGATCTGGACGAGGCATAAAAACCGGTGTCAAGCCGGTTTTTTGTGGGACTAAACATAACAGGATCAGATATGCACAATTTTTCCCCTCCAAACTTCAAACGATCGCCAAGCGAAAGAAAGAAATCCAAAGGCGGGATCAAAGGCGCTATCCGTGAGAACCTTGAGACCCTGCGCAATACCCCCGAGGCCTTTCGATTGGTGTGGTCTGCCAGCCGCAGCAACACCCTGATCAGTTTCGGTCTGACGCCGGTTTCCGCACTTTTGCCGGCAGCGCAATCGTGGGTGGGGAAAATGATCGTGGACAGCATTCTTGGCGCGATTAATCAATCCATGGACATAAATACTGGTCTGCGCCTTGTGCTACCATATGTAGCTGCAGAATTCGCGCTCTTGCTGCTGAGCACTGTCTTAAATTCAATTCGGTACCTTTCCAACAGCGTCCTGCAATCTCACTTAACCAACCACATCAACACCCTGATTATCAAGAAAGCCATCAGCCTGGACTTGCAGTTCTTTGAAGATCCGGTTTTTTACGACAACATGCAGAATGCGCGCCGGCGGGCCGACAGCTCCGCCCTGGCTATTATGAACGCCATCCTACAGATAGTGCAGCAGACCATCACGCTCATTTCCCTGGTTGCCCTGCTGATTGGCTTCAGCCCCTGGCTGGCTGTGGTTGTAATCCTGGCAGCCATTCCCAGTTTTATCTCCAGGTCGCGTTTTTCCGAAATGGCGTTTAGGGCTCTCACGCGCCGCGCCCCGGAATCGCGCTTGCTGAACTACATTGAAACGCTTCTCACCAGCAACGAAACAGTCAAGGAAATTAAACTCTTTGGTTTGGGTGAACCACTTTTGGCGCGTTATCGTCAGTTATTCACAGCCTTTTTTGAGGAAGATCGTGAGATCTCCCGAAAGAATACGATCGCGAGCTTTGGCTGGGGATTGCTGAGCAACCTGGCTTATTACGGCAGTTACGTTTGGGTCATCCTGCGCGCGCTGGCCAAGGCGATCACCCTCGGCGATATGACCATGTTCCTTTCCGTTTTCCGCCAGTCCCAACACGCCGTCCAGCAGCTGCTCGACAGCTTCAACCGCCTTTACGAAAGCAACCTCTATCTCGACAACTTGCTGGATTACCTGAAAATTGAGCCAGTGCTGGCTCTGCCAGAGAACGGCAAAATTGCTCCCGCCCCAATTCAGCATGGCATCCGGTTCGATAATGTCTCCTTCAGGTATCCCGGCTCCGAGAAAATGGTGCTGCAAAACATCAACCTCTTTATCCCACCCGGCGAGAGCATTGCCCTGGTGGGTCTAAATGGGGCTGGCAAAACCACACTCATCAAACTGCTTACCCGCCTTTATGATCCGACTGAGGGTCAGATCCTGCTGGATGGAGTTGACCTGCGCGAATATGACCTGAAGACCCTCCATCAACGCTTTGGGGTCATCTTCCAGGACTACGTGCGCTACCAGTTCAGCGTGCGGGAGAACATCGGCTTTGGTCAAATCGAAGATCTGGACGATAGCGGGCGAATTGAGGATGCGGCAGAACGCGGGGGTGCTGATGAGGTGGTGGCAGAACTGCCCCAGGGGTTTGATACCGTTCTGGGCAGGCGTTGGGAACGGGGGCAGGAGCTTTCGGGCGGGCAGTGGCAGAAGATTGCCCTCTCGCGTGCTTTCATGCGCAAGGCGGAGGTGCTGATTTTGGACGAGCCGACTTCGGCGCTGGACGCGCAAGCTGAATACGAGATCTTCCTGCGCTTCCGTGAGTTGATGGCAGGACGCATCGCGGTTTTGATTTCCCACCGCTTCTCAACCGTGCGGATGGCGGACAGGATCGTGGTGCTTTCAGAAGGCAGGATCCACGAGCTTGGCAGCCATGATGAGCTGATAGCGCGCGATGGTGCCTATGCCCGGCTCTTCAACCTGCAGGCTGAAGGATATCGGTAGCAGGATCAAAACTTAGATTGAGTAAACAGTGTTTAGCAATTGAATTGGCAAGAAAAGAACCTGCGAAATCGGTTGTTAATAGTATAATTTTTTGTAAATCTGCAACAAAAAATAACACTATTACTGGAGGGAAAGTGGGCGACAACAACAATAACGAATTTTATGAAAAATTGCTTAATGAGGCTAAAAGTTCGACCAATTCTGTGACAATCAAGTGGGGAGCTGTTCTTATTCTGGTTTTAGGAATAATTTCCCTTATCACTGTAAGTGCAACGGCATTTAGTTTGCGAGATTTTTTGACTCCACTGGATTGGGTAGTTCTCTTAATAGATTCCATCATTATTGTGTGCTGTGGAATATTTGCCTTGAAGGGTCACGTTTGGGCGTTCGTAGTACCTATAATAATTTATGCAATAACCCTAATCCAGTTTATTACTGCTGGACAATGGACAAATGTATTTTTAAGAGTCGGAGTTTTGATTTCGTTGAGTATTGCCTTGAAGCAGCTGCTGGATCTAAAGCGCATTGCAAAAGTTGAAGAAAGCATGCGACAAATGAGCAATTATCAATAACGATCGCCCCGGAGAATAACCGGGGTGATTTTTATTGCAGGCATGGAAAATTTGATCTGGCGCGCCATTGCCTGATGAATTCGATTCCCGTGTAAAATAGGGAGCATGCCTAACATCATCCCCCAGGACCTGGAAAAAGCTGCGGTGCGCGGCGAGCCTTCGCACGTCTGGCGTGCCGGGCAGCAGCGTCGCTTTGCCATGCTGAAAGAGGCTGCCGGTGAACGTTTGCGGGGCAGCGTGCTGGTGGACGGCTGTGGGGTGGGGATGTACCTTGCGCGTTTGGTGGCTATTTCCGGGTTTGTGACGGGTATCGACATTGAATATCCGCGCGTGGTGGATAGCAGCGCTTTCACCCCGAACGTGCTTTGTGCCGCGGGGGAATACCTGCCTTACAAGTCCGAAAGTATGGACCTGGTCTTCAGTCATGAAGTGCTGGAGCATGTGCAGGACGACGCCATGGCGATCCGGGAGATGGTGCGGGTGCTCAAGCCGGGCGGACGCATCGTGCTTTTTTGCCCCAACCGCGGTTACCCCTTTGAGACCCACGGACACTACTGGAAGGGCAAATATCACTTCGGCAATACCCCTCTGATCAACTGGCTTCCGCGAAAATTACGCGACAAACTCGCGCCGCACGTGGAAGTCTATACCCGCGCCGACCTGGCGAAGCTGTTTGCTGGCTTGCCGGTGAGGTTCATCGAACGCCGCTCAATTTTTGGTGCTTACGACAACATCATCGAGCAACGTCCCAAGCTCGGCAAGTTCCTGCGCGCTTTGCTGCAGGCACTTGAAAAGACTCCTTTGCAGCGGCTGGGACTTTCCCATTTTTGGGTGGTAGAGAAAAATTAATCGATATTCGTAGAACAGGCGGATTGCCAGCGTAGCATTGGTAGGGGCGAAGCATCTTTAATTGACTTTATCGATCAGTTAGAACGCCTCTGTCGAGATGCTTCGCCCCTACAACAGAATCAAACTACATACCCTTTAAGCTTCAGGCAGACGCGACCCAAACTTAATCAGCCATTTTTCAGCAAAACAGCCTGCTTGGGTCTCATGGAGATCTGCAGGTTCCCGCTTGCGTCGCAGGTAAATGTTTCATCAGGATTGAGCAGATCCACAAAGCGCCAGTTTGCCTTATCGCGCAGGGGGAGGGTCAGTTCCGCGGGCTCGGCAGCGCTGTTGACTGCCGCCACCACACAGTCGCTGCCAGTTTCCCGACTGAAAGCCAATTGTTCGGAAGCGACCAGCACCTCTTCATAGCCGCCAAACCGCAAGGCGGGCTGCGACTTGCGCAAATATGCCAGGTGTCCGATCCATCCGCGCAGGTCGTGAGCGTGCGCCTGGTTCTGCAGCTGGGGCAGGTCAAAGGCAGGTCGCAGATTCCAGTCGTCCGACTGTTTCACACCCTCAAAGCCAAACTCACTGCCATAATAAACAGATGGTATGCCAGGCATTGTAAAAAGCAAGAAGTACAGCAGATGAAGCTGCTGTTTGTCACGCAACTGGGAGGCAATCCGGCTGACGTCGTGATTATCGGCGAAGTTGTAGAGGGTGGAGAGATCGCGGTAGATGCCCTGGGGGCCAAATTCGCGCTTGAGCGAGTATGCCAGCTCAAAAAAGTTGCTGTCGTTGAACGAGGAGTAAAGGCTTTTATAGAGCTCGTAATTGGTCGTGGCGTGCAGTGTTTCCGGGTTTGCCCACTGGCGGTAATCGCCGTGGATCACCTCACCCATCAACCACATTTCGGGGTCGAGCTGGTTGGTGAAGGCGCGCAGATCCTTCAAGAATTCAAAACTGAGCGCGTCCGCGGCATCCAGGCGGATGCCATCGATCTGGAACTCTTCCTTCCACATGCGGATGGCGTCGAAAAGGTGCTGCCTGGCGGCAGGCTCGGACAGATTGAGCTTGATCAGGTCGAAGTGCCCATTCCAGGCGGCGTAGCTGAAGGGGTCGCCGAGTGGGGAGCGTTGGTCGAAGCGCAGGTCGGCAAACCAATGCCTGTAGGGGGAGTCTTGCCCATTTGCCTGCAGGTCGCGAAAAGCCCAGAAGTTGCGCCCCACGTGGTTGAAGACGCCGTCGAGCACCAGGTGCATGGCGCGGGCTTGCAGTTCGCCGGATAGTTCTGCCAGGTCAGCACGTCTGCCAAGCCGGCGGTCGACGTGGAAATAGTCGGCGGTATCATAGCCGTGGCTACCGGACTCGAAAACCGGACCAAGGTAGAGAGCGTTAGCGCCCAGACTCTGGATGTGATCCAGCCAACCCAGGATCTGGCGCAGGCGCGGCTCCGGCTCGGACTGGAAGTCGTTGTGATGGGGTGCGGCGCATGCCCCCAGGGGGTAAATGTGATAAAAAATGCTGTTTTGATTGATCGTGGTCATAATTCCTCCAGGCTATACCAAGCGGTATAGCGTAAATGCTAAAAAAATTTACGAAAAGATTCCGTACATGAACTGCTGGCGTGCCTGGTAGGCCAGGTCGTCATTCAGCGCGGTGTCTTCTTCGACGGTTTGCTGGATGTAGGCATTTGCCATGCCAAGCAAAGTGGTGGTATAAGCCTGGGCGCGTCCCCGCATGTTGCCGTTGTCTTTCGCGGCTTCAGAAAAGAGGGTAAAGACGGGTTCATGCTGGGCTTTGATCCAGGGCTTGATGATGTCATAGGCTTCGCCGCGGGCTGGTGCGTTGCGCATGGAGAACTGCAGTTTGTAAAAGAGCAGGTTGCTGTCGGCAAAGCGGAAGGTGCAGCGCAGAATTTCCACGATATTTTGCGGCAAGTCGCGCTTGTACTCACAGGCGTCCTTCAGACGTTTGATGTAGGGACTGTAGTTTTCAGCCAGCAGCGCCTCCATGAGACCGCGCTTGCTGCGGAAGTAATGGTAGAGAGTCGGCTTGGTGACGCCCGATTGGTCGCAGATCTCCTGCACGCCGGTGGCATCATAGCCAAAGGATGCAAACAGGATCAAGGCGCTCTCGAGGATGATCTCACGGTTATTCATGACCCCAATATACCGTACGGTATAGTGATTTGTCAAGCCTCAATCTCAATTCAGCTCAAACTGGAATTCCAGTTGGATTAGGTTTTCTTGTTGTGAAGAGCTTTGGTCGTTTCAATAAAATCATGGACGGATGTTTTTGCGATCAGACACGCTATCGTCTCAAGAGGTAATTGCTCCAATTCCTTGAAGCGGATGCAGGACCTACCCATATCGGGTTTGACGCCCATTTCCTTAAAAGCACTCATCAGTTCCTGGTAATCAGCCGGGTTCTGGTAAACGGACATGAGATAGAGCGAGTTGTAGTTCTTTTGCGCTGCCAATCCGATGTAGTTGAGCGGCTTTTGGTTGTAGGTGTCAGGATACCTTTCCAGGGGCACTTCATAACTGAGCATGCCCCAATTGATCGTCTCCTGGTAGCCTTCAGGTAAATTTTGCAAAATCAGATCGCGGACTGCGGAAATGATCTCACGCCGGTCTGGCGGCAAACTGGCGAGATATTCAGTGGGAGTGGTCGTTGTAGTTGATACCATGATGATTCTTTATCGCTTGGTAAGTCAATTCTATTTGCCATTGGCTGGAAGGCAAGCAATTGTAATGGGTATCATCTAAACCTGAGAGCGTTTGAATCAGTATAATTAACGCATATGACACTGATTGACGAAGAAAAACCTGGTGCTACTAAACCCAAAAAGGTGGAAGTGGTGCCCTATGACCCAATCTGGCCGCTTCGCTTTGAGGAAGTGCGCGAGCATCTGCTCGGCATCCTTTCCAATCAGGACGTGCGCGTTGAGCACGTCGGCAGCACCTCCGTACACGAACTGGCGGCAAAGCCAATCCTGGATATTGATATTGTTCTTCAAAATGCAACCACCTTCGAGGAAGTGAAAGCCTTGCTGGAAGCAAGTGGTTATTATCATGTGGGCGACCTCGGCATCACCGGGCGGGAAGTCTTCAAGTATCAGGACAAGCCTCACCTCATGTCTCATCACCTCTACGTCCTTTCAGCAGACTCAGACGAGTTCAAGAGGCACCTCACCTTTCGCGATTGGCTGCGCGGACATCCAGAAGATCGGGAGGCTTACGCTCAGGTCAAAATTGCTGCAGCCCAAAAATTCCCGGATGACATCAGCACGTACATCGACGCAAAAAGCGATGTCATTCTTGGAATTTACACGCGCTGTGGTTTATATCGCCCCCAGGATTTGTCGGGGTTGGCGCGTTCCGTGCTGATTAACCGCTATGACCTGCCGCTTGAGGAGATTGTCTGCAAGGAATTGCAGCCAGGTCTCAACCTTTGCCAGGCGATCACAAGCGATGGGATTCTTTCCCTGTTGGCATGGGAAAAAACCGACTCCACCAAAACCAAAGGCCAAAGCGATCAACGAAAGCCCACGAAAACAATCGCGCTTCCCATACCCACAGCATCAGGTCAACGAATTTGCAAAACACCATTTGGCATGTTTGCCTTGTTCAGAGACGAACGGGAGGCTCTTGCGTATTTAAACAGTGATCTTTGGAAAGACGCGATCGGCTCTGAGGAGAAAAATGGATAATACCCACAAGTTCAGCGGTAAAGCCGAGGTCTATCAACGAGCTCGTCCCAGTTACGCCAAGGAATTGCTGGATTTTATTGCTCAAAGCTGGCAGATTGGCACCGGCTCACGCGTGGCAGATATTGGCTCGGGCACGGGCATTCTCACGCGCCAGTTGCTCGGGTTGGGAGCGACAGTTTATGCTGTGGAACCCAACGCGGACATGCGTGCCAAAGCCGAGGAACTCCTTGGTGAACATCCAAATTTCGTCTCGGTAATTGGCACAGCGGAGCAAACGACACTGCCCGATCACAGCGTTCACCTGGTGACTGCTGCGGCAGCCTTTCACTGGTTTGACCCTGAGCGTTTCAAGCAGGAATGCAAGCGTATCCTGCTGCCTGGCGCACCGGTTGCGCTGATCTGGAACAAAGCCAGGCTCTCTTCTGAAATCAACCTCGGACGTGAAAGCATTTTCAGGAAATACTGCCCGAACTTCAAAGGGTTCAGCGGGGGAAATGACAACGAGGATAAGATCAAACGCGCCTTCTTCAACGGAGATCTCCAGGAAAGACGTTTTCCGAACCCGCTGGTTTATGACCGCCAAACCTTTGTCAATCGGGCCTTGTCTGCCTCATATTCTTTGATTGAGACAGATGCGAATTACGAAGCTTACCTGGCGGAACTCGGAGAGCTTTTTGATAGGCATGCTGTGGATGGAAATATCATCCTGCCCCAGGATAGCGTGGCTTACTTCAAGGGCTGAAATCAACCCAGCCACTTAGACTATCAAATCACCAACCTGGGCAGGTTTAAAAACGGGGCAATTGGTGCTGTTCAGGACTTTTTGGAGGACTTAAGGATGTCTTTCTCAGCCACAGCGATTTCGTCCATCACCGCGCGCGCATCCGCTTTTACTTCATCGGGCGTGGAGGGGGAGTGGTTGATGAGCTTTACGAGCTCAAAAGCCTGCCTGAGCGTATCCTTTACCTGGGCTGTGTAGCTGAAATACTCCCAACCCACCGAATTGGGCACAGGGATCTCATGCGCCTTTTTAATTAACTCACGTGCCTTACTCACGCGTTTTTCAGGGGGCATTGGTTTAGCCATAATACTCCTCTCACCAGTTATTTGCATTGTAGCATGCAATTTCTGCTCCGGTAACATTATTGCAAAAATCAAAAGCTCTGATCGGCATATTACTTGCAATATAGATCTTGAGAAAGGCTCTGATAATAGAGCTGTTGGCTGTTGCCCTCAAGAGGTTGGTATGGAAAAGAATAAAAAAAGGAAGAGAAGTACGCTAATTTTGCTGGCATTGCTGGCGCTTTTGATCGGTTTGTTGATCCCATTCACCTGGAGATCATTCAAAGCTGTCAAAGCCTCTCTCCTGCAAGAAAGCAGGGTGACTAAAATAAATCCAGAAACAATCTCTGGTAATTTGATGCACGGAGGCTGGGTTCCCACCAATACTCCCCCGAAATTTTCAACTGCGACCAACACAGCCACCGTACCACCATCCCCGACTTCAACTGCGGCTAACACAGCCACCGTACCGCCATCCCCGACTTCAACTGCGACCAACACAGCCACAGTCCCACCATCCCCAACTTCAACTGCGGCTAACACAGCCACCGTGCCACCATCTCCGACCTCAACTTTAGCCGACACGGCTACTTTAACACCTGAAGTCACAAAGACCATTCAACCATCACTAACCGCCACTTCAACGGATAACGTAATTTTAGTAGACACTGGAACACCTGATGCTACCGAAACCAGCACGCCAACGTCCACACTGATCGTTGTACCACCAGTAACACCGACTCACACAGCAACTTTCACGCTGATTCCCACCAGTAAACCAGCGACCGCAACAGCCTCACCCTCGCCGACTCAAACGGCGACTTCAACGGCAGCACCTTCGCACACCCAAACACCAATCCCTCCAACTGCTACTCCCGCTTTTCCCCCCACCGTGGGTCCTGGAGGGAACCCTGGCAATTACTCCACGCTGGGTTTTGTCTTCGCCCTAATTGCTGTCGCGGCTTTCTCCTTGTATTTTTCCGGCGTGATTGTTAGCAAACGCGACCCTGAATAGTTTTTTGTCTGATCTTATGAAAAGGCGAGCCAACCCACTCTTTTTAGTTATCGGGATCATTTTCTCGCTGATGGCTGCTTTCGTCCTGGTAAAAAACCTTCGTTTCAAGCAGCCTGACCAGAATCTAAACCCGATTTTTATTAAGCAACCAGTTTCCGTCGTCAACGAAGATGATGCCCCAGCCATCTTGCCAGCCAGTCAGTTGGCAGAAGATATCCCCGAACCAGACGAGGAAGGCGATCAGTGGATGAACTTCGGCGGGATGGATTTGCTGGAAGATCGAATCGGTTTTTCTTTTTTGATGCGCTGTCCGCGTGAAAAACGGGTGGAAATTTTACCAATCGATATCATCCCCTGGTATCCTGAGGTTTTCGAGGATGGAAGTTTTGGCATCGGCAAGGATCTCGCGGTAGCCTGGGAGCACCTGGGTTATGAAGGGCTGTGGATCCACTCAGGCTGGGATTTCTGGCTGGAACGCTCTCCCGCAACCGACTTGCAGTACTTCCTGGAAACCAACGAGCTTAATGAGGTTCAGCCCCTCATCAGCCTGGAAGCGAAGCTTAATGAGTGCCTTTTGGGGAGTGACGTGGAAGTCCATAATCAGAAATCTGTGCGGCAAGGGCAGGTGACAGCTGCTGTCAGGATCCCCTCCGGGGAGGTGGAAGAACTCTCACATCACACAATGGATTTGGTGCCATATCTCGCCAGTGCCTACCCTGAAAGCGGCTTTGCGAACATTGGTCCGGATGCACTCTTGATTTACTTCTGCGGCAGGGCGGCTTTGGACGAAAACACGGATCCCGATGCTGATTACTGGACCCAGACACGATACATTATCGCGATTTCGCCTGTAGATTAATTGCTGCAATAGATCAGAAAATTATTTTCTTTCAGCTTCAGGCTTTTGTTGTTGACCCTTTAACTGCACCAATATAACTGCAGCCAACATCACCCCACTGCCCAACCACTCCCTGCCGCTCAGCCTCTCCCCCAAAAAGATCATCCCCCCCAAAAGGGCAAAAACTGCCTCGAGGCTCATGATCAGGGAAGCCAGGGCAGAATCAACCCTGGCTTGACCAAAGACCTGCAGGGTGAAGCCAATTCCAACCGCGACGACTCCAGAGTATAAAAGCGGCGCCCAGGCAGATCGATCAAAGGCGAATAAACTGCCTTCAACGCTCAGGCTCACAATCAAGCCAAGCAAGGCAGCGGTCGAAAATTGCCCAAAAGCCAGCTCCAAAGCGTCCAATTTTGGGGTGAAATGATCCAGCGCCAGGATTTGCAGTGCCCAAAACAGAGCGCCAATGAGCACCAGAACATCGCCTTTTTGAATACTCAATTGCAGGTTAACCGACAAAAACCAGACTCCTACCATCGCCAAAACCACCCCAATCCAAACCCAGCAGTTGACCTTCTTGCCCAGGAATAAGCCAAGCAGGGGCACAAGCACGAGGTAGAACGCGGTCAGAAAGCCCGCCTTGGACGCGCTGGCGGTCAGGATGCCGAGTTGCTGAAAACTCGTGCCAGCAAACAAAAACAATCCTGGCAGGATACTGGGGAAAATAAGACTCTTAAAACCCCCCCTCCAGCTGAACGTAGTTCCGGGGTTGGTCTTGTTGCCCGTCCTCTTCAGGATCAATGCTGGCAGCAAAACCAGGCTGCCAAGGAAAAAGCGCAGGGCAACAAAAGCAAAAGGCAGCATCCCCTCCATCGCTTTACGCTGCGCCACAAACCCTGTGCCCCAGACTATGGCAGTCAGCAGCAGCAACACTTCTCCCGGTAGCCTGATGTTCCAACTTTGTGCTCTCTTCATCGGCAGGATTATAGTACATGAGGCTTGTTTTTGTGTTCCATCAATAAAGCAATCATCATGCTATTAGCGTCCACATGTATTTTGTATTTGCCTCTTGACCGATATTGATTTTTGCCTATAATTGCCCCTAATCGATCACTGAAATACGTCGACGAGGACTAGTAGCCGCAAAACCGGTGGCACAGAGAGCAGGAGTTGCTGAGAACCTGCCCACACGAATGCGTCGAATGGACCTCTGAGTTGCAGGGAGAACGCCCACAGGCAAGTACCCCGTGCCGGAGATGCCACCGTTATCTGGGTAAAGGGTATCGCGACTTTGTCGCCGTACTCAAAAAGAGTGAAGCTGGCTTATTCCCTGTGTGCATCACCAGGGATTTTTTGATTAAACAGGCTGGTTTAACCGGGGTGGCACCGCGGATTGCTGACACATTCGTCCCCAGTGGATGGATGTGTTTGATTTAAAACCAACAACCGAGGAGAATTGCCATGAAGAACCAGGAACAAACCCGATACCAC
>JAXGNB010000008.1:0-131356 GCA_040768265.1 Anaerolineaceae bacterium | reverse complement strand
CAGCAATCTTAATTACTGCACCAGTCTTAACCCATTACACGCCTTCAATACAATTAGTAGAAAATCCCACTTACTCAAATACACTTCATGAGGTTTTAAATGAAGTGAAAACCTATGGTTCTATGGCTAAAGATGACCTGGTTTATGTGAGCCCTCATGTCGTCATGCCAATAATCGAAAAACAAGGCGCAAGAATTTATTTTCGATTTTATAGGTCTGTGGCATTTAAAGGGATGGACTTCTCGAGTGAGGATGTTATTCTGTATATCCATCCAGAAGATTATCGGATAATTCTCAAAAATTTAGATATTTCAGAAGATAAGCTTAAGGTTACTGAAATAATCCCTGAAGTGAGAGGTTTATTGAGGCCTGGTACATTGTTTACACAAAGAGACTCATCGTTAGGTTTATGGAAAATAAACATTGACACCCCTTAAACCCTATAATTGGGAATGAAAGAAATGGCAAAACCTGTAATTTCTGTTGAACATCTAACCAAACAATACGACCTGGGCGTGATTGGCACGGGCACAATCTCCCGCGATCTCAACCGCTGGTGGGCGAGGGTGCGCAAACAGCCCGACCCCTACACCCGCATCGGTCAAAAAGACGCTTTTGAGCGCATCGGCGAGAGCATCCTTGCGCTGGATGACGTCTCGTTCACCGTCCAGCAGGGAGAAGCGCTGGGCATCATCGGGCGCAACGGCGCCGGCAAGAGCACGCTGCTCAAGATCCTCTCGCGCGTCACCGCCCCAAGCAGCGGCGTGGTCAAGGTGAGGGGGCGCATCGGCAGCCTGCTGGAGGTGGGCACCGGCTTCCACCCCGAGCTGACCGGGCGCGAAAACGTCTATCTCAACGGCGCCATCCTGGGCATGAAAAAAGAGGAAGTCACGCGCAAGTTTGATGAAATCGTGGAATTTTCCGGGGTGGAAAAGTTCATCGATACGCCCGTCAAGCGCTATTCCAGTGGGATGTACGTGCGCCTGGCCTTTGCCGTGGCCGCCCACCTCGATCCTGAGATCCTGATCGTGGATGAGGTCCTGGCGGTGGGCGACGCCGAATTCCAGAAGAAGTGCTTGGGCAAGATGGGCGACGTTTCAGGCGAAGGCCGCACAGTTTTGTTCGTTAGCCATAATATGGGTGCGATTGAGCACTTGTGTGAAAGAGGGCTTTTACTAAGAGATGGATTGTTGTCCAAGATAGGTGACATTCAGTCGGTGATCACAGATTATTTGTCAAATGTGAAAATCAGTTCCAAATCTAATTTAGTTACTCCACACGTCATTTTTGAAAAAATAAACCCAACTCAGGATTTTTCGATACAGAGAATTGAAGTATTTGATGAAAATAAAGCACCGAAAAATCAGATATTTACCTGGGATACTATTGATATTAAAATTATTTTTACAGCAATAAGACCGATTAATTGCGGTTCTCTAGTTTTACGTATTGCAGATCATTTCGGGAATCCCCTCATGATGTTATCGACCCAACCCGATTCAAGAATCCCGATGTCTATCAAACAGGGAGTCAACGAAGGTCACTGTATCATTGAGAACCTCCCACTTTCGAGTGGAGAGTACATTCTCGGTTGCGGTCTGGCGATTCCAAATAGGGAATGGTTATTTTGGGATGAAAACTTAACAGTAATTACTGTGCATCCAAAAGATGTTTATAATTCTGGTAGAGCACCAATTAATTCAAGGGCTTTGTTAGCACCACATCATAGATGGATAGTACAAAGTGACCTCAAATAATTCGATCAAACGTTTTTTGCAGAAAATTTATTGGCAATACTTTTGGGACAATTTTCAGCTTCCTGTTGTGTCGATAAATGAAATTGTTGAAAATTATCAAGAACATGAGCCGGCAATATTAGATGAAATTTGTTTACCACCATATAGAGGGAATCACAAGTTCAACGACTACTCAATTCTGATCTCATTAATACACAGTAAACAGCCAGCTAATATCTTGGAACTTGGGACAGCCCATGGAAACACTGTAGCGAATATGTGTGCTGAATGTGATGCGCAAGTTTACACAGTAAACGCCCTTCCAGAACAGATAGAAGGAAGCATAATTACTTATACGCTCTGCAAGGATCAGATTGGAATTGTTTATCGGAAACTTGGATACGAAAATCGGGTAGTTCAAATTTACGAAAATACAAAGAGTTTGAATATTCTCGACTACGTACTTCCAAAGAGCATAGATTTTGTATTTATAGATGCTTGTCATGATGCTGAATTTGTCGTTAACGATTTCATAAAAATACTTCCAGCTCTTTCTGATCGTGCGATTGTACTATTTCATGACACTCACCCCTTAGCTGATAGACGCTATCTAGATAGTTACTTAGGCTGTATGTTTCTAAGAAAAATTGGATACGATGTCAAACAAATAGCTAGTGGGTCATTAGCATTTTGGTCCATGGAGAACCCGAATGTCAAGACCACTCATGTATTAAATATTACAAACCAATGTCATTCAATTTTAGGTAAATTCATCTATGGAGATCAAGAGAGTATCGTCCGTGGGGTTAGATGGTTGGCAAGCGGTTTCTTGAGAGGAAAATTTTCATCACCATAAGGACTTAACTCAGAAATATTTTTGTATTTGTTTTTCTAATTTCTGGTTTGTTATGGACAGAAGCTATCCAGATTCTACCTTATTAAATGTAATTGAGTTAATAGAAAAAGTATTCTATGAATAAGAAAAATGTATAAAAACAAAAAAGTCGGTTTTGTAGTCAACTATTTTTGGAGAGATGAATTCCCTGTGGTCATTCGAAGTTCAGCTCTATTGGCTATTCAAATGCTTAAGAATTGTGACTCGATTGATGATATTCTACTTGTTGATGGAAGCATCATTCCTGATGAATTAATCAAAACTGCTTGTAACGATAATCAAATCAAGTACTTACATACCGGAAAAGAACTTGGGTTTGCTGAAGGATTCAACTATGGTTGGCGGTTACTTTCAGTCGATTATGTCGGTTTGATGGCAAGTGATGTTTTTCCATCATCGGAATCAATAGACGCACTATTAAACTCTTTATCAAACGATGAAGTTGGTTGCGTTGTACCTTATCTTGATTATTGCGATTATCCTGGGCAAGTGTTCTCTTTTGTTAGAAAACCTTACACATGTGAGCCTTCATCCATTAGCTTGAATCTACTAATAATAAAACAGAGTCTTCTTAAATTAATTGGTGGAATTGAAGAAAATTACTCCGGTGGTTATAATGATTTAATAATTTTGATGAAGGTCCGTCTCGCAGGGAGCAGAGTTCTGTTGGTTGGAAACACAAGAGTTCCCCATATTGGAAGAATGACCGTTGCCTATGGGACAAATTTTGTTAAACAAAACGATGACAAACAGTTTTCAATTGACTTCCCCCAGTATCGAGCCAATCACGGAAAATGGCTAATAAGACATTGGCAGTGGCCTTTTGCTACTACGTGGAGGGCAAGCTTCTTCTGGTGGCTAGCGCAAAACTTCCCATCAAGAAAATTGAGGAACTGTTTAGAACTCTTGACAATTATGATGGAACCGGAGTTAACCAAGTCTCCTGCAAGGTACGGCCAAAAGAGAATGGGACAGAAGTAATCAATGGCAGTAACAGCATGTAACCTGTTGATTGTCTCAAAAAAATGGAGCACAGGAAGAGGTCGTTTTACTTCAGTAGAACGATTCTGTGAACTGTTGGACCCGGATTTCCCTGGTTACCACGGACAGCGGATCAAGCTTCACCCAGCCGTCTCACGCTTCTTCAAACAGCATACCAACTCACGTAAAACCAATAAATACGCTGCTCCTTACAATTCTTACAGTTTTGAATTGGAATTATGGGGGCTGACACAAGCTTTAAAAGGCAAACCAAGGTTCGTTTTCTTTCCCTATGCTGATTACGATTTTTTCTATTGGCAACATTTCAAGAAGGTTCTTGGAACAAAGGTGATCCTTTGGACTTTCTTTTCAGAAACTGAACTACAAGAAAGATTCAGGGACCTTTCTCACTTCGAAAAAGCCGATTTGGTCCTGGTGGCCGGCAATTCTCAACTTGACTGGTTTAACCAAAACGCTCCCAAAGTAAATGCGGTTTACTTCCCTATTGGCGTTGATACAGACTTCTTTACACCCGGAGAAACTTATAATCCGATGCGTGTGGTCCATGTGGGCAGTAACCGACGGGATTTTGGGACCCTGTTCGCTGCCATGGATATTGTCTGCGAGCAGTTCCCCAAACTTGAACTGGATCTGATTGGCGCGAGCACCAGGAAGAAAGAAATCCCAGAGCGGTCTTACGTGAATTTTTACGACCAACTTTCAGATGAGGAGTATCTTAAGTTCCTACAATCTGCCAATTTCGCTATTCTCTCCCTGGAAGATGGCGGCAGTAGTAACAGTTTATTGGAAACAAGTTCTTGTGGACTACCATTGATAATCACGTCAATACCTAATGCATGTGATTATTATGATGACTCCTTCTCTCTTCAATTTCAAAAAGGTGACACTCAAACATTATTTAGGAGCTGTGTAACATTGCTTGGGCAACCTTCTCTACGAGATTCGATGGCAATTAATGCTCGTCAGAAAGCATTGGAATACGATTGGCTGAAAATTCGAGCAAAATTCGAAGATTTGATCACAAAACTATGATTGAAAACAAGGAATGAGTTTTTAGATGTGTGGCATTGTTGGCCAGTTTTCTATTCCTCCACAGGGTGAATCAACAGGAAAGGTGATTTCTGACCTGACAAATTTGATGATTCGCCGCGGACCGGATGAAGCTGGATATTGGTCCGATAGTAGCAACTGCGCTCTCGGCTTTCGGCGGCTTTCCATCCTGGATCTCACGTCCTCTGGCAATCAGCCCATGCTTACGCTGGATGGCCGGTTTGCCCTGGTGATCAATGGAGAAGTTTACAATTTCGTGGAATTGCGCGCCGAACTCCAAGCCAAAGGCTGGCAATTTCGATCAAGCGGAGATGCGGAAGTTGTGCTTTTTGCGCTTGCTGAGTGGGGCAAGGCTGCCCTGGATCGTTTCAATGGCATGTTTGCTCTCGCCTTTTATGACAGCCTGGAAAAACGTTTGCTGTTGGCCAGGGATCACGTGGGCAGCAAGCCGCTGTATTACCTGAAAAGCCCGCAAGAGTTGGTGTTTGCTTCCCAGTACGATCAGGTAATGGCGCATCCATGGGCAAAGGGGCTTGCCATTGATCAAGGCGTGCTATCGCTCTATATGGTTTTTGGGTATATCCCAGCACCTTATGCTATCCTGGATCAGACCTTTCTGCTTGAAGCTGGCTCCTGGCTTGAAATTGACTTAACCAGGCAACTACAAAAACTGGTCGTTTCTTTGATTTCCCGTAAAGTATCAGGAACCTGACTTATTTGGGGCTGAGGCTTTTTGAAGCTGTGGATGCGGCTCTGGTGAGTGCCGTAAAGCGCCAGATGGTAAGCGATGTCCCCTTGGGCTGCTTCTTATCTGGAGGGATCGATTCGCCATTAATAACAGCTATTGCCCAATCCTTGAGTACCCAACCAGTCAAAGCCTTTACGATTGGGGTTGAAAATTCGCCTTTGGATGAATCCGAGGATGCCAGGCGATACGCTCAGCAGATTGGAGTTGAGCACTACGTCGAGAACATCCATTTTGACCAGGTTGTTGATTTGATTGGTGATGTGAACAGAGCCTGTAGTGAACCATATGGCGATTATTCAATATTTCCAACTTTGTTGAATTCAAGGTTCGCCAGCAAGCAAGTGAAGGTAATGCTGTCTGGGGATGGTGGGGACGAATTGTTTTGGGGATACACAGGCAGGATGGGTGGTGCGATAAGGCATGCTCCGTTGTTTAAATATCCATTTTGGGCGCGCAAAGTGCGATGGCATTTGTTCCGCCCTGAAGGGGATTGGGCATCCAGTTACTTTCGTACCCCAGGAAGGTGGTATCAATCCTTTCATGAGCATAACTTTGAAGGGGTTCTTCAGAGATTTTTCCCCGATTTGGCTTCTTTCCCAGAAAGTTATCTCCAATACGATTACGCAGGGAATGATGTAGATGGAACCGCGCAGTGGGTTCGGTGGAATGAATTTACCGGTCATATGGGCAATGGGATGCTCAAAGTTGACCGTGGCAGCATGTACAACTCACTGGAAGTGAGGACTCCTCTGCTTGACAGGGAAGTGATAAGCGTGGCACAACGCGTGGATTGGCGCACTTGCTTGGACATCAAAAACGACGTAGGAAAGATCCCGCTGCGTCAAGCCCTTTCAAAACGTCTTGATTTTCAGAGTTCTGGTAAAAGGGGTTTCACAGTGCCGATGGATGAATGGCTGCGAGGTCCTTTGAAAGAGATGATGTATGATCTTGTCATCAATCGCCAGGACCTGCTTGGTTTGCGAATCAATAAAGACAACTTGAGCTCTTTTTTTCAGGACCATTTGGATGGTAAAAATTGGGCTTGGGGACTATGGATCTTGTTGAGTCTTGCCTTGTGGGAAGACCGCTACTTTAAGAGGTTAAGTTGACGTTGCTTTTTTATTCTGAATTTACTAACTACAGACCCGAGCATCGTTACCAGCTCAACACTATCGCAAAATCCCTGTGGAATGATCGCTCGGCTGAAGAGCGCAGGCAGGTCTATGGGGAGTGGGTGGAGTTGTTTGAGTACACACCCGATATCGCCCAGGCGGATGTGTGCGTGCTCACCAACTTTTGGGGCCACTACGTCGAGAGCGGCACCGTGCCTGAGGCGCTGGCAGAGATCGAAAATGCCAGGGCGCACAAAAAAGACATAGTTGTTTTCAATGGCGGGGATAACCCGGCCAACTTGCCCTTCGGTGATGTGATCCTGTTTGAATCGGCTGGCTACCGCTCAACGCCAGGATTGCGATACCACAGCGCCCAGCCATCCTATATCGCGGACTACGTGCAGCAATATTGTGGCGGGGAATTGCAGCTGCGGCATAAGACTTCCAGGCCGGTGGTTGGTTTCTGTGGGCAAGCCAGTCTCTCAGCAGCCCAGACTGCCTGGCGCTCCCTTCGATTGAAATGGCGGCAGCATCAGTATCGCCATGGGAAAATCAAGTGGGAACCCGCGCCATTTGAAACCAGTTCATTTCGAACCCGGGTTCTGAAAGAGTTTGAAGGGAAGAACGGCATTCAAACGAATTACCTTCTGCGCAGTCAGTATCACGGCGGTGACACCAACGACAAGGATCTCCAAGCCCGGCTCAAAACCGAATTTGTCAACAACATTTTGGACTCAGACTACACCGTGTGCATGCGTGGGGGTGGGAACTTTTCGGTCAGGTTCTATGAGACCCTCTGCCTCGGCCGCATCCCGATCTTTATCGACACTGACTGCTTGCTGCCTTTCCAGGATGAAATCGATTACAAATCCATCTTCCCCTGGATCGATGTGAAGGACCTGCCCCATGCGGCAGAGATTGTGCAAGACTTCCACGCAAAACTCACCAAAGATGACTTCATCGATCTCCAAAAAGCCTGCAGGAAACTTTGGCTGGACCACATGACCCCCGATGGTTTTTATCGGGATCTTGCTGCAAAATTGCATTCGCTAGTAATCGAATAAATATTTTAATGATTTCCACGGAATGAAAATAATGTGTGGCATTGCTGGCTTAATCTCATTTAATGACCCCTTTCAGGTCCCTCAGCTGAGGGCTGATCTTCAGCGCATGACGGACCGCATGCAGCCGCGTGGACCGGACGACGAGGGTTTGTGGCTGGATCCAAATGGCAAGATTGGTTTTGGTTTTCGCCGGCTTGCCATCCTCGACCTTTCCGCTGCTGCCCATCAACCGATGGTTTCCGAAAGCAATCGATCGGTGCTCATCCTGAACGGTGAGATCTATAACCACCAAAAAATTCGGTCTGAATTAGAGGCGCGTGGCCAGGTGTTCCGATCACGCTCTGACACCGAGGTCTTGCTCTACGCGCTCGAAATCTGGGGGCCAGAGGCTATCGACCGGCTCAATGGCTTGTTTGCCTTCGCCTGGTACGACAGGCCATCCCGCTCACTGCTTCTGGCGCGCGATCATGCCGGCATAAAACCGCTTTACTACTTTATCCAACCGGGCGGCGAAGGTCTGGCGTTTGCTTCACAATACAATCAGCTGCTCCTCACTCAATGGGGAGAACCCGGACCAGTCCGATTGGACGTGTTGAATTTATACCTGCGCCTGCACCACATTCCCCCACCTTACGGTCTGCTGCAGAACACCTTTCAGCTGCAACCAGGTCATTACTTGCGTGTGCAAGAGGATGGTCAGGTTGAGGATCATTGCTGGTGGTCTCTGCCCAGAGCGCCTCAATTTGACCTGCAGGGTGGATCTGCAATTGATGCTGCAGGGCATGCGCTTGAGGCGGCCATTTCGCGCCAGCGCGTGGCTGATGTTCCCTTGGGGGTCTTCCTCTCCGGTGGGGTCGATTCTCCGCTGGTGACTGCCATCGCCCGCAAACAGACGGGATCAGATTTAAAGGCGTTTACCATAGGGAACCCGGGGTGGCGGCAGGATGAAGCGGAAGACGCAAGCAGGTATGCTGAGCAGCTTGATGTTGATTTTCATCTGCTCAACGTCACTGGCGAGGACATGTTGGACCTGATCCCTAAAGTTTGGGAGGCACAATACGAACCTTTTGCGGATTACTCGATCTTACCAACCATGATGATCAGTCGTTTTTCTCGGCAGGAGATCAAAGTGGCACTTAGCGGTGACGGTGGGGATGAGCTGTTTTTTGGATACGAACGCCCACTGTCTCTTTTACGCAATGGAGCTGATTTCCGTTATCCCTGGCTACTGCGATATGGCTTGTATGCGGCAGGTCGGCTTGGCGTCATCCCTCGCCGCTCTGAAGTAATTGCTGCGCATTCGCCAGCTGATTATTATTTTGGGGTCAACAGCCGAATGAATGAAAAAACCTTGAGCCTGCTTGCCCCAGGATTGACCGGCTTACCAGAAGATTTTTTACTTTACGGCTTTGGCAAATATCAAGGAATTGGAGATCTCGCCAATTACTCGCGCTATGTTGAGTTTTATGGCCAATTGCAGCGCGGGCTAAAGAAAATGGATATGGCCTCGATGCATTACGGATTGGAAGTGCGGGTGCCATTGCTCGACCGGGAAGTGATTGAGACCAGCTTGCGCATTGACCCGTTCACCAACATGCAGAACGGCAAACGCAAACAGGTGTTGGTAAAGCTGCTTGAGCGACATGTGCCTTCGGAGTTGATTCCAAGCTCAAAAAGAGGTTTCGCGGTTCCATTGGGCGATTGGCTGCGTGGACCTTTGAGACCGATGGTGGAAGACATGCTTTTTTCAGGAAATCTTTATCCTGGTGGGGTGTTTGATCAAAATCTACTTCGCTCGTATTGGCAGGAGCATTTGAGAAACGAAAAAGATCACAAGTGGGGCTTATGGGGCATCCTAGCATTGCAGGGTTGGGCGAGGACTAACCTGTGAATCAACCGATTCGCATCCTTTTTACCATCCCGAATTTCATTACAGCTGGATCTGGCGGAGCCATGCTGAACATCATCAAACGCCTGAACAAGGATTTGTTTGAACCTGCAGTGTGTGTGCTGAAAAAGGGTGGCGCGCTGGATCAGACCGTGTTGGATTTGGGCATTCCTTTGCTCGAAGCCCCTTACGTTTTGAATGCCAAACCCTATCTCACTTTGTTCAAGCGGGTAAGGTATGTTGCGGGAACCTTCCGACCCTATCAATTTGATCTTTGGCACTCCTTTCATTACGCGGACGACTACACCGAAGCTTTGGTGGCCTATTTTTCTGGCACTAAAGGCTGGATTTATACGAAGAAGAACATGAATTGGCACTCGCGTGCCTGGCAGTTGCGATCACTGCTGGCAAAGAGGATCGCCGCGCAGAATATGGACATGTTGGAACTTTTCTTTTCAAAGCCATATTATCGCCACAAAACGAAGCTCATCCCAAGGGGAGTTGACCTGCAAAAGTTCTCTCCTCAACCAATCACCCGTGGGTCCTATCGGCAGGAATTTGACATAGCTGATGACGCAATGGTGATCAGTTGTGTGGCTCAACTCGTGCCGGTCAAGGATCATCCCAACCTGATCCGTGCAGCAGTCCAAGTTCCAGGTGCGCATTTCTTGCTGGCAGGCAGCACGACTGATGAAACCTATCAAAACGAACTGGAACGGCAAGTTGAGCGGAATGGATTAGAGGAGCGTGTGCACTTCCTTGGAAAGGTGTCAAACATTCCAGCCCTGCTGGCTGAAACGGATATTTTCGTCCTGCCTACCAAGGGCTCAGGGCGCATGGAAGGCTGCCCTGTGGCTCTATTGGAAGCCATGGCCTGCGGCAAAGCCTGTGTGGCTACCGACATCCCTGGCTCACGCGACATAATCGAAGACGGCATTTCTGGCTTGCTTGTAGAACCGGAAAATGCTGACGCCCTGGCCAGGGCAATTCATCGCTTAATCGAGGACAGAAATTTGCGCGAAAAAATGGGTGAAACCGCTCGAGAACGGGTGGAAACTTCTTTCTCAATTGAGCGCGAAGTAGCAGCACATGAGCAGCTTTATCTGGAGTTGATGGGTGAGAAACGCTAAATGATTGGCGACTTACTGATCACCTTCAACCCGAAGCAAGAGCCCTGGAATACCAGGAGCAATCAACCCTGGCAACTCGCTCACGACTTTGGTTCCGCTCAGGTCTGGACCACTGAGCCTGACGAATCCTGGCGCGGCTTTCCTTTAGCCATCCATGAAGACGAACAATGGCTTATCTTGGCTTTGGGTGAGTTTTTTGGCACCCAACCTACCTGGCCTGCTTCCCTGGAGGATCCCAATTCTTTAAACGGTCATTTTTTGGTCCTTGCATACCAAAAGCAGCTCAGACAGTGGCATGTTCTCACCAATCGCTTGGGCAGCATGCATGCCTATCTATCGGGGGGAGGTAGCAGCACAGCCATGGGCACCTTTTCGCCTGCTGTTGCATCTGCTGTGGGTGACCGCATTATGAACTGGTCGGCAATTGGTGGATTCCTGAAGGTCGGTTTCTTTTTGGGGGAGAATACTTACTGGCAAACTACGAAGGTGATCGACCCTGCCACTCACCTGGTAATGGATCAAGAAGGTACTGTAGTTTCCAACACGCGTTACTGGCAGTGGCACTATGAACCTGATCTGAGATTGAGCCCTGAAGCGGCGGTTGAGGAATTCGGCAAGATTTTCAATGAAGTTTTAGTGGAAATGGTCAGCGATAAAAACCTGGCCTTACCACTTTCAGGCGGGCTCGATTCCCGCAGTACCCTGGCTGTGCTCGGCAAACCTGACCTGGCTGGGGCGCAGGCGCTTTTCCCTTTCAGTTACGGCTATGCTGAAAATTCAGTTGAAACAAAGATTTCCCGACAATTAGCAAGTAAGCGGAATTTGCCAATTCAGACCTGGACCATTCAGCCCTATCTTTTCGACAAATTGGATCAGATTATGGCTTCTGTTGAGGGTTTTCAGGATATCACGCAATGCCGGCAGGCTTTTGTGGTTGATGAGCTTGCGCAAAATGCTTCATATGTATTGGCCGCGCACTGGGGAGACGTTTGGTTGGATTCGATGAGCTTTATTGGACAAAGGCTTCCATCCAGAGCTGAACTGAGCCAGGAAATACTTCACAAGTATCAGAAAAAAGGCAGCGAGAATCTGCTTGCGCTATTCCAGGACGTCCTGCCTGCTCAACTGGATGAAAGCTTGCAGGCTGAGATTGAGACGAGCCTGGAGGGCTTTAGTGAAATCCACGAAAAGGACTTTATGGTCAAAGCCTGGAAGACCGCCCAATGGTCCCACCGCTGGACTTTGGCTTCCATTCGCATGTACCAGGCCGGGCTGTTTCCATTGCTGCCATTTTATGACAACCGCCTGGTCGATTTCTTTTTGCGGGTACCGACTGGTTTCATGATCGAGCGTAAACTGCAAATTGAATATATCAAGCAAGTCGCTCCGGATCTGGCCAAGGTGCGTTGGCAGCCTTATAACGCTAATCTTTACAACTACAGGTATTTCAACTCCTGGTTGTTGCCGCAGCGAGCTGCAAACAAGCTGGTTCGCATTTTACGAAATGAACAGGTCATTCAGCGTAATTGGGAAGTCCAGTTTTTGAATGCTCAAGGACGGCAGGGGCTATCGCGGTGGCTTCTGGAAGATGGACTGAAGTTGCACGAATTTGTGTCGGTCAACCGCCTGGAAAAGTTGCTGCAGGAATTCTTCCACAACCCTGATGGAGTTAGCGGGTATACTGTTTCGATGCTCCTGACCCTATCAGTCTGGCTGGAAAAGTATGGCTAAGACCACAAAACTGCGCGTGCTTTTTGTGGGTATGGGTACCTCTGAGGTAACCTTTCTTAATCGCCTTGTGGATGGTCTCGCCCGGCAAGGCGTGCATGTTACGCTCAGCAGCCCAAGGAGAAAGCTGCTCGAACGCTTCCCGGCAGGGAAGGTTGATTGGCTATGGGCTCCCAGTTGGCACGGTTTCGGCTTGGTTCGAATTTTTCGCATCCTTTTAATGCTGATAAGAGGATTGCCAGGCAAGCGCCTTAGGTGGTTGAGGCAACAAATAAAATCCAGAGTAACTGTTCGAGGGAAATTAGCGGCGCTTCATCGTTATCTGCCTTTTTTACGCGGCGAGTGGGATATGATTTACTTTCCGTGGAATTCAGCGGCTGTTGATTATCTCGGGCTTTTTGATTTAGGAATACCAGTAGTTATCTCCTGCAGGGGCAGTCAGATTAACATCAGACCACATCGGCATGGACAGGAGCGTTATGTGAGTTTGTTGAAACAGACCCTTAAGAAAGCTGCTGCTGTCCATTGTGTATCTGAAGACATCCTTGCCAACGCGGTCGGTCTTGGACTAGACCCTGAGAGGGCAGTTGTGATTCGCCCTGCCGTAGACCCTGCTGTTTTTTCATCGGTTACTGAAGAATATCAGAACAATCCTATCAAACTCATTACTACTGGCTCTCTCATTTGGAGGAAAGGGTATGAGTACCTTCTCATGTCCGTAAAGATATTGTTGGACAAAGGGATCGTTGCAGACCTGCATATCATTGGTGAGGGCGCCGAACGCAGCCGCATATTGTTCACAGCTCAAGATCTGGGTATTGCTACCCAGGTGATCCTGCACGGAAAACTACCTCCAGTTGAAGTGATCCAACAGCTACGGCAATCCGATATTTTTGTATTATCCAGCCTATCTGAAGGTATTTCCAATGCAGTCCTGGAAGCCATGAGTTGCGGCTTGCCTGTGGTTACAACTGACTGTGGCGGCATGCGTGAAGCAGTCCGGGATGGGGTGGAGGTTTTTGTTGTGCCGGTCAGGGATCCGGAGGCGATGGCAGAGGCACTGCAAAAGTTAGCCTTGGCTCCTGATTTGCGCAAAAGCATGGGCAAAGCAGGTCGGGAACGTGTTCTGGCTGAATTCAATTCGCAATCTCAAATTGAAGCCTTCGTGAAATTGTTTGAAAGTGTCAGGGTGAATGAAACCAACTGAAATTGTCAGGCCATCCCTTGGATCTGCGCGCCTTGTTTTGGTTGTTCCTGGTTTTCCAAAACTATCAGAGACTTTCATTGTCACCAAATTTTTGGGTTTGTTGGAACGGGGTTGGGACGTGCATGTGGTCTGCAACCATAGCGATCTGAAAGACTGGAAGGTGTTCCCGCGGCTTGATGCAGATCCTGAAATCAAGAATCGTGTGCATGTGACCTGGCCGCAAAACCCGCGTTGGCTGGCAGGCTTGCTGATTATCCCAGCTCTGATTCGCGGCTTAGCCCAGGCACCCCATGAAGCCTGGAATTACCTAAGAATAGGGTTCCAGCAATTCGGATGGGATATCTTGCGCCGTTTTTTCCTTGACCTGGAATTGATCTGCCTAAAGCCAGATATCATTCATTTTGAATTTGGCTCACTTGCAGCAGGCAGAACGCACCTCAAAGAATTATTGGACTGCAAAATGAGTGTCAGCTTTCGCGGCTATGATCTCAATTTTGTGGGATTGGACCAGCCTGACTATTACAACAAGGTTTGGAAAAAGGTTGATGCCTGCCACTTTTTGGGTGATGATCTCTGGCAAAGAGCCCAAACCCGAGGGTGTCCGCCTGGGATGCCTCATATGCTGATCTCTCCCGCTGTAGATCTGGATAAGTTTCCAATCATCGATCGTGCTACGAGTGAAGGTCTCGGAACCAGGGAGAAACCTCTCAAAATTTTGAGTGTCGGCCGATTGGAATGGAAAAAGGGGTATGAATTTGCTTTGAGTGCGATCAAAATACTTCAGGATCAAGGGCTTGTTATTGAGTATCGCATCATTGGTGAAGGCGAACACCGCGCTGCATTGGAATTTGCCTGCCATCAACTGGGTATCGAAGAAAGTGTTCAATTCCTCGGTGCACTTCCTCACGACCAGGTGATCGAACAATTGGCATGGGCGGATGTTTTTTTGCACTCAGCTGTTTCAGAGGGCTTTTGTAACGCAGTACTTGAAGCACAAGCCGTGGGATTACCGGTGGTGTGTACCGATGCTGGAGGTTTGGCAGAGAATGTGGCTGATGGTGTCACTGGTTTCGTCGTCACCCGGCGTGATGCAAAGGCTTTGGCTGAAAAGATTACTTTGCTTGCCGAAAACTTTGATTTACGAAAGACTTTTGGGCTTGCTGGAGTTGAACGAGTCAGGAGCTTATTCACCATCGAAAAACAATTGGACGCCTGGGAAGGATTCTACAAGGATTTGCTGTGAGTGTCGTTGACCTTTTTCTTCTGGGTGATCCTGGCAGTTTCCAAGAATGGTCCATGGGAGAGGTGGTCTTTTGCGCTCCAAACCCCACGGTCATAAGTTCTGAGGTTCAGCAACACCTTCAAGAAACTGATGCTGACGCGCTGCTTTTTTGGGTCTCCAGCTTACCCTTGCCTTCCACGGACCTTGTTGAGCAGTTACTCAGTTCCACATCAGATGTCTGGCATGCGGGACTAAAACTTGGCTTATCCGGTAAACCTGAAATTATTGACTTTGTCAGCCCAACCTGGATGCTCAATCGCGATCCTGACCCAGACCAGGAGGCGACCTCCTGGCGCTTGTCCTTGCGAGCTTGTTTGATTAGAACTGAGGTGCTCCGGCAAATGGGTGGGCTTGACCCAATTTTCGAAACATTGGATGGTGCAGGCTTGGAACTGGGATATCGGTACATACGTGCTGGCGTCTTTATGCGTCATGCGCCTGATTTGCTGCCTTCAGATTTTGAGAAAAAGAGTGGTGAAATTCCATTGACGGATCAATTGCGTTTTATTTTCTTAGGCTTCGGTAGTAAATGGCTTAAGTGGGCGAGTTTCAGGTGTATATTAGATAAGCCGCGTGAATTATTCCCGATTATTCGTGCTCATAAAGAGTTTCGGGATACTGCGCTCCAGAAGACTGAAACCATTTACAAAAGGACACTTCCGGATTCAGTCAAGCTAAAGCCTGCTGGGGTCAGCGTGCTGATTCCCACAATCCGTCGCTATCCTTATCTGAGGACTTTGTTAGGTCAATTAAGGGAACAGACCATTGCTCCTCATGAAATCATTGTTGTGGACCAAACTCCTCAATCTGAGCGAGATCTCAATTTGCCGCATGATTTCGCGGACCTGCGCATAGAATGGATAACCCTGGGCCAGGCTGGTCAGTGTTCGTCCAGAAACAAGGGACTCAAACACGCTGAGGGAGATTTTATCTTGTTTGTGGACGATGATGACGAAGTTTCGCCTGATCTGATTGAAAGGCACCTGCATAATCTGTCTATCTACCAATGTCCAGTATCCAGTGGGGTTGCGCTGGAGCCAGGCCAAAAAGAACTCCCTGAGGATTTTCGTTTTCTCAGGTTGAGCGATGTCTTTCCAACCAACAATTCGATGATCAGGAAAGAAACCTTGAAAAAATCTGGTCTTTTTGATCTGGCTTATGACCATGGTCAGCGTGCTGACCATGATTTGGGTATGCGCCTTTATTTGGCTGGAGAGTTGATGGTTTTGGATCCATCTATCTGTGTGCTACATCACCATGCTCCCATGGGAGGGCTGCGGGAACATAAAGCCAGAGTTGATACTTATGCTAAATCGAGAAAGAGCATCTCCCACTTCAGCCTGCTCACGGTTTCGGATCTCTATCTGGCCAAACGTTATTTTACAGACTCACAAGTTCGGGAGCGTCAATTCCTAAGTTTGCTTGGCACGTTCAGCTTACACGGATCAAAGTGGCGCAAGGTCGCAAAGGCGTTGGTAGCATTTTTTTTACTTCCAAAAAGCTTTCATACCCTAAACAAAAGAGGCAGAATTGCTGATCAGTGGTTGCAGACATATCCCCAGATTCCTTTTGATCAGACAGGAGATCTCCCTTGAAGATTCTCATTCTAAGCTCGGAATTTCCACCTGGTCCTGGCGGCATTGGTACGCATGCCTACCAGCTTGCTAAAAACTTCGCTTTGACCTCGCACGCAGTCCAGGTGCTTACTCCACAGGACTATGCTGCTGAAGAGGAAATTGCCGACTTTAATGGCTCGCAACCCTTTGCAATTTCAAGATTCATCGGAGGAAAAACCGCCTTTTCAAAGGCTCTGACCAGAATCTGCAAATTGAATTCCATTTTACGGCATTTCAAGCCTGACGTAGTATTAGTTTCAGGGTCGCGTTCTATTTGGATGACCAGCTTTTTGATGACCTTTTATCGCAATGTGCCTTGGGTCGTTGTTGCTCACGGTACAGAATTTGGTCAGATGAGTGGTCTAAAGGCTTGGTTAACTAAGGTAAGTGCCAATCAAGCATCCGCTCTGATTTGTGTCAGCGAATATACCAGGCAGGCTGTCCGCGCGTTGGGGGTCGATAAACCTCCAATGGAAGTTGTGCACAACGGCGCTGATGACGCACAGTATTTCAAACTTAACCAAGACAAGATTATTGAGCTAAGAAGATCATTGGATGTTGAAAATAAGTTTGTTTTGTTGACGGTTGGCAATGTTTCTGCGCGGAAAGGGCAGGAGGTAGTCATCCGCGCCCTGCCTGCCATCCGGCAAAAAGCCCCTCAAGTCGTGTATTGGATGGCGGGATTGCCATCTGAGCGGGAGTCTTTACAAAGGCTTGCTAAAAATCTTGGTGTTGAAGAGTCCATCCGCTTTCTTGGGCGTGTTAGCAATCAGAGGCTGCTTGAACTGTATAATGCCTGTGATTTATTCGTGATGACCAGCCGCCAGCTTGAGAATGGCGATTTTGAAGGTTACGGCATCGCGGTGATTGAGGCGGCTTTGTGCGGGAAAGCTGCGGTGGTCTCTGATAATTCCGGACTGGCAGAAGCCGTCTTGGATGGCCAAACCGGTTTATTGGTCCCTCAGAATGATAAGGAATCTACGGCGGACGCGATTCTGCAGCTCGTTGTTGATTCTGGGCAACTTCACCAATTGTCTGTGCAAGCTCAAAAAAGGGCTGTTAATTCCCAAACCTGGGACAAGGTAACAGGTAACTATCTTGATATACTCTCAAGATATGCCAGAAATAAATAGAATGAAATTATTAATCATTTCCCACACACCTCATTACCTCAAAGAAGGGCAGGTGGTTGGTTGGGGTTCAACTATCATGGAAATCGATCAACTGGCAAAATTGTTCACAAGTGTTACTCACCTTGCTCCTCTTCATCAAAGTGAGCCGCCTCAAAGTTCCCTGCCTTATCTGAGCCCAAAGGTGCGTTTGGCACTGGTTAGACCCGCAGGCGGAGAGCGTTTGTCGGAAAAATTCTCTTACCTGTGGCGAATACCTAGATGGATTTCAGTAATGAAGAAGGAAATAGAAAATGCTGATGCGGTCCACATTCGCTGCCCAGCCGGCATTAGTTTTGTGGGGCTGCTTGTGCATAGCCTGTCTGGAAAAGGGAGACCCTGTTGGGTAAAGTATGCAGGAAATTGGCAACCAGAAGGAAAAGATCCGTTATCTTATAAACTTCAGAGAATGATTCTAAAGAGGAAAAAATTCAACAGGGTTGTAACAGTAAATGGAAAATGGGAGGGGCAACCCAATCACGTGGTGAGTTTTGTTAATCCTTCCTTTTCAGAGTCTGACTGGATTTTGGCACAGAGGTCTACAAAAGACAAACTGATTACAACACCGTTGGAACTCATATTTGTTGGGCGGGTTGAAGAAGAAAAGGGAATGGGAAGGCTGATTCAAATTGCCTCTGCCCTGGCTGAATTGGGAATTGACTTTCATGTCAATGTTATCGGCGATGGACCTAGAAGAAGTGATTATGAAAAACATGTAAAAGAAAAAGGCTTAACCAATTTGATTTCCTTTATTGGTTGGAAATCCCGGGCTGAACTAGCAATCTACTACAGTAAGGCTCACATAATTTTGCTACCTTCCACGGCTTCTGAAGGTTGGCCTAAGGTGCTTAGTGAGGCGATGGCTTTTGGAGTGGTGCCGCTTGCAAGCACTATCTCAAGCATTCCTTATTTTCTAAATCGGGGAAACTCTGGTAAAGTAATTGGTGCAAAAAATATTAAGGATTATGTGTCTGCCATAATTCAATATCAGGAGCACCCTGAGATATGGAAACAAGAAAGCCTAAATGCGGGAATTTTGGCAGAAAATTTTACATATGAGAAATATTTACAAGCAGTACAAAAAATATTTGGAAAGAACTTTAAGATTGATCTCAGGATCTACGAATGATTCAAGCAAAGTTAGTAAGCGCAAAAGCTCGTCAAAAATCTAAAGAACTAACAGGACTTAAGACCAATAAGATTTTGTGGTTGGTAGTGCTGCATATTGGTCTGGCCTTATTAATTGAAAATTTTAGATTTGCAGCAACGGTTCACGCACTCTTAGTTTTTGTGCTAGGGATTTGGATAGCGTTGACCTCGGAAGACATAAGAAAGGTGATCCCATATGTAGCGTATATTGCCGGGGCGGAAGTCTTGTGGCGTATGAGTAATGCCAGCGTGTTTTGGGAGTTTGGCAAGTATGCAACCATTGCAATCCTTGTTATTGCACTAGTTAAAAACAGAACGCCTCTGAAAAAAGCTTGGTTACCCATCCTATATTTTCTTATGTTTCTTCCATCCATAATCTTGACGGTTGGTTTCCTGGGTTGGACTGACCAAGCCAGAGAATTCATCAGTTTCAATCTGTCTGGACCACTTGCCACAGCTGTTTGTTTATTATTTTTTTTACAGGTCAGAATGGATGAAAGTCTTATGACAGAAACCATTTGGGCTGTGGTTTATCCGATCGTTGGAATTTTGACCTTAGCTGTGTATAGCACCCTAACCGCTACAGCAATTTATTTCGGTTCTGAGTCGGTTTTTGTGACAAGTGGTGGTTACGGACCCAACCAGGTATCTGCCTTGTTGGGTTTGGGAGCATTTTTGTTAATCATGTGGATGATTCAGACCCATACAAAGGGAGGTCGTTTCTTTTCCATTCTGCTTGTTCTTGCCCTGGTCATCCAAAGTTTCTTAACATTTTCAAGAGGAGGCGTCTATAATCTTGTAATTGCCCTGGCTGCGGCGCTAATCATTCTTCTTTTCAAGCCTACACGATTCATCAAGAGTTTTTCAATGGTGTTCTTTCTCTTGCTTATTGTCGCTTATTTGGTTTTCCCTCAGATTGAAGAGCTAACTTCTGGGGCTTTTTCGCAAAGGTTTCAAGATATTGATCCGATTAGTCGCGTTTCTATTGCTAATGAGGACATGAAACTTTTTTATGAAAATCCAACATTTGGAGTCGGACCAGGAATGGCTTACTTTACACGGGTCAATAAAGCGTTCACCTCTGCACATACTGAGTACACACGCACTTTAGCAGAGCATGGAACTCTTGGTATTCTCGCTCTCCTATTTTTAGTAATTCAAATGGGTGTGGCTTTCATAAAGGCTAAAGGAGTGATTGAACGCGCTTGGATGGTTGCCCTGGCCAGTTGGTCCGCAGTAGAAATGGCCCATGCCGCGATGAGGATTGTTGCAATTTCTTTCCTTTTGGGGCTTGCGGTGGTCTCATGGAGGCAACAGGAGCCTGAGGATGTGAGCCAAGAAAAGCCAGTCAAAAAACTTGGACGTTTTCGCCCATAACGAGTGGGGCACAGACGATGACAAATAGAACACTGCTTT
Organism: Anaerolineaceae bacterium; assembly: GCA_040768265.1. Lineage (GTDB taxonomy): Bacteria > Chloroflexota > Anaerolineae > Anaerolineales > Anaerolineaceae > Mesolinea. The sequence goes on along the minus strand of JAXGNB010000008.1, from coordinate 111,164 downwards.
TTATTGGTAACTTCCTTCCATCCCCAAAACATAACAAGAACGTCTGGCACTTTCTGGTTGAGCATCTTCAGAATGCAGGCTGGTCTGTGATAACGACATCAGATCAAGAAAAACAAATACCTCGTCTAATCGACATGTTGTCTACTGTCTGGCGCGACCGACAGAATTATCAAGCGGCTCACATTGACGTATTCAGCGGTAACGCGTTTATTTATGCTTGGCTCACAACCTGGATGCTAAAGAAATTAAAGAAGAAAATTGTTATTACATTACATGGAGGCGGCTTACCCGAGTTTTCAAGAAAACACCCCTTCATTTTTGATAATTATATTGGCATTCCTGATGTCGTTGTCACCCCATCACCATTTTTGCAAGAATCTTTTAAACACCTTCGTTCTGACATTAAAATAATCCCTAATCCCATTGACCTGACAGAGTCTCTTTTTCGCCAGAGAGATTCGATCCAGCCAAAACTTATATGGGTACGCGCTTTTCATTCAGTTTACAATCCAACTTTAGCAATCAAAGTGCTTGCGCTTCTTAAGCGTACTTTCCCAGATGTAAAATTGTGGATGCTTGGCCCAGACAAGGGCGATCATAGCCTTGCTAATGTTTTGGATTTGGCTGAGAAATTGGGTGTAAGACATAGCGTTTTAATTGTTGGCCATATTGCCCATGCTGAGATACCCATTTGGTTGGATAAGGCGGATATTTTTATGAACACAAGCAACTATGATACTGCGCCGAGAAGCCTTTTGGAAGCAATGGCAAATGGTCTGTGTGTAGTCTCGACAAATGTGGGCGGCATACCGCATCTGGCTGAGAACGGCGTGGAAGCAATTTTGGTAGACCCGAATGATCCGGAAAGTATGGCAGACGCTGTCATGAAAATTTTATCTTCTCCAGATCTTGCGTCCAGGCTCTCGAGAAACGCACGAACTCGGTCTGAAAAATCTGACTGGTCTGCGATTCTTCCTCGTTGGGAATCTCTGTTTTATAAGCTACTTGAACTATCATAGCCAAACCTCATAAGAGAAATGACCATCTACACGAATCTGCTTAGAGATTACCTCTTACCTGTTGGCGATTTTTTCTTCGACCAGAGGATGATTCAGCGATTAAAATATTTGGAAAAGAAGCAATTTCTGACTTCAAAGCAGATCGTCTCAGAACAAAGTCGGGCTCTACAGAAATTGATTACTGTGGCTTACAACGAGGTCCCTTTATACAGAAACCTGATGGAAGAACGTAGTATCCAACCGAGAGATATCGACTCAGCAGCTGATCTTCCAAAGTTGCCAATTGTCACCAAGAGTATTTTAAGGAGTGGATATCCTTCTGGAACCACAAGAAAGACCGGACAAAAAACATTTGAGTCGAAAACCTCAGGGTCAACTGGCGAAAATTTTGTTGTTTTGGAGGATGCTTATACTACTGGTTGGTATCGTGCATCTTTTATGCTTGCATTGGAATGGTCTGGCTGGCAAATTGGCGAACCTCATCTCCAAACCGGTATGACCCTGACGCGAAGTTGGGATCGGCGACTCAAGGATCGATTGTTGAGGTGTCATTATTTTTCGGCTTACAATCTGGATGATAAACACCTGGATGAAATTTTGGAAGAGATTAATCGTTTCAAACTGAAACACATTTGGGGCTATCCTGGCAGTTTGTTCTATCTTGCCAGACGTGCCCAGGAAGTGGGTTGGAATCAGCCCTTAAAGTCTGCCGTAACCTGGGGTGACACTCTGTTCCCTCACTACCGGAATTTGATTGCAAGTGTTTTTAAGACCAAAGTCTATGATACTTATGGTTGTGCTGAAGGAATTCAGATTGCAGCTCAATGTGAATTTGGCAATTACCATCTACATGCCCTGGATGCGGTGGTTGAATTTCTGGATGATCAGGGTCAGCCTGTAGAAGCCGGAGAACTCGGGAATATTGTGGTTACCCGCCTTCACCCAGGACCTATGCCGCTTATACGTTATGCGATAGGTGATCTGGGTGTGCCTTCGGATGAAAAGTCCTGCCCTTGTGGGCGTGGTTTTCCGCTGATGCAGTCGATCCAAGGCCGAAGTGCCGATATTGTTACAACCCCTTCGGGGAATCGTTTGATCGTTCATTTCTTTACCGGTGTTTTGGAGCATTTTTCGGAAGTTGATTCTTTCCAGGTTGTTCAATCTCGGGCTGATCAAATAACTGTCAAAGTGATTCCCCATTCAGACCCCACTCCCTCATTGGCGGCTCGAATCGTTGATGCTCTGAAAGAGAAAGGTGCTTCAGATCTCGAAATCCTCATAGATTACGTTGATGAAATACCTCTTCCTCCGACAGGTAAACATCGCTTTGTGATCAGTCAAATTGACAATTAAGGGGGCGAAAATGTCTGATTTTACTATCCGGGAAATACGTTATGAAGATCTCGACGATGTGACTCGGATCCACATTGCAAGTTTTTCAGACCGTGCGCTCAGTCAATTGGGTAAGGGAGCGGTTAAAAGATATTATCAATGGTTGTTCACTGGCTTCCCACGATCGTACCCAATTTGCGCTGAAGTCAATGGAAATACATTGGCTGGTTTTTGTTTTGTTGGCGTTTACTCTGGTTCTTTTAGCGGTTTTCTAAGAAAGCACAAGTGGTATTTGGCTGGGCACATATTGTTCCATCCCTGGTTGATCTTCAACCCAATTGTTCGCGAGCAATCCTCACTGGCGTTAAAAACGCTCAGGCGCATCTTCAAGAGTAGATTTTGCAGAAGAAGAAAACAGCCTGTTGTGGTTAATAAAACTCTACCAGAATCGCCTCCCAGGTATGTCCCCTGGGGAATATTATCCATTGCTGTCGATCCTGCATATCAACGCAGAGGTGTGGCCGAAGCCATGATGCGCTTTATTGAAGGCATGCTTGGAGAAAAGGGGATTACAAGCTTAAATCTGTCCGTTCACACAGATAATTCTCCTGCCGTGCGATTTTACGAGAAAATGGGCTGGGTGAAAGTTCCACCGGGGGAAGCATGGGACGGAAAAATGATAAAGAGACTTCATTAATATGCAGGAGATATCTCCTTTTGTTTCTGTTCTGATCCCGATCCGCAATGAGGGTCCTTATATCAGACACTGCCTCCAGGCTGTTGCGGAGCAGGATTATCCATCCGATTGCATTGAAGTTCTTGTGGCGGATGGGATGTCGGATGATGGGACCTTTGAGTTGCTGCAGGATTGGGCTGGGCAGGCAGCAAACAGATACGTCTTCCAAAATCCAGGCAAAATCGTCCCCACAGGCTTGAACATCCTCATCCCCAAGGCGAAGGGCGAGGTGCTGATTCGCGTGGATGGGCATTGCGTTATTGCGCCGAATTACGTCTCCAATTGTGTGCGCCATTTGCAGCAGGATCATGTGGATGGGGTGGGTGGACCCATGCGCTCAATTGGAGAGGATCTTGTTTCCCAGGTGACCGCTTTGGCCATGAGCTCCAAATTTGGGGTGGGAAATTCCTCGTTCCGTACCGAAACTGGTCAAACCAAGCTGGCGGATACCGTGCCCTTCCCGGCCTACAAGCGGACCATCATCGAAAAAGTCGGCCTCTACGATGAGGAGCTGGTGCGAAACCAGGACGATGAATATAATTATCGCATTCGTGAAGCTGGCGGAAAGATCCTGCTTGCTGAAGATGTGAAATCGGAATACTATAGCCGCGGCTCACTCAAAAAGCTTTGGAAGCAGTATTTTCAGTATGGTTTTTGGAAGGTGCGAGTCTTGCAAAAACATCCGCGTCAGATGAGCGTGCGCCAGTTTGTGCCGCTTGCTTTTGTTTTGGCGTTGATCCTCACACTTTTTTTGAGCCTGGTGGTTTTATGGGGGTGGTTGGCTTTGTTGTTTTTGATAGCGGCCTATCTTGGGGCTAACCTGGCGGCCTCCATCATTACCGCATCAGGTCAGGGCTTCAAGAAGCTTTTACTCCTGCCGCTCGCCTTTGCCATCATTCATTTCAGTTATGGATTGGGTTTTTTGGTTGGCTTATTCAAGTTCTGGGATCGTTGGCGCGACAAACAAGGTCGTGTCCCGCCTTTAGACTGGCAGACTGAGATCAAAATATCTTAATGAACTTAGTTATTTATTTTCCCCCTTATTTGTGAGTCATATTTTATAATCTTTAATCTTGCACGCAAAGCTCTTCGAACTGGATATATCGAAGAGCTTTTTGACTCTATATTGCCCTATTAGATTTTCATCGCGAGGCGTTTCAATTCTGTGGCGATCGAATCTCTTATAATCTTTTTGCCTCTTTCCAACTCAACACCAGCGGATCATACAAGTTTCCCTTGCCCGCTTGGATTGCATGTAGTATCATTTTTAAGGTTTAGATTATATTTATTGATCAATTATCTGCCAATTTATTATTACTGAACTAAAGGGGAAGGATGCCAGAAGCTTCAGCACCGCAATCATTTGAAAATATCGAGGAGGACGCCAAACCTTCATCCACACTGCGCCGGCGACCTTTGATCTCGGCTCTCAAACGCGTTGGCGATATCTTCATTTCCGTTCTTATCCTCATTTTGTCCTCGCCAGTTTTTCTCTATATTGCCCTACGCATCAAGCACGATTCGCCTGGACCGGTCTTCTTCAAGGGCGACCGCATGGGGCGCTTTGGCAAGCCGTTCAAAATCCTTAAATTCCGCACCATGTACGAGGACGACCACAGTTATAATGGCGCGCCTGTCACCGCTAAAGATGATGACCGAATTACTCCCTTCGGCAAATACCTGCGCGAGACAAAACTCAACGAGCTTCCTCAGTTCTGGAATGTGCTCAGAGGCGAGATGAGCATCGTTGGACCCCGTCCTGAGGATCTCAAAATTGCTCAGGAGTGGTCTGAAGAGGTTAAAGCGGAGGTACTCTCCATCCGTCCTGGCATTACCAGCCCTGCCGCTGTTATCTACCGCGATGAGGAAAATCTGCTCCAGGGTTCCGGCTTCATGGATGATTACCTCAAAACGATTCTGCCCGATAAACTCCGCCTCGATCAACTCTATGTCCGCAATAGCAGTATTTTCACTGATCTGGATGTGGTTGCCATGACCGCCGTCACGCTCCTGCCTCTCCTCCGTAGAACCACTCTCGACCAGCGCTGGCTCTTCGGTGGTCCTTTCTATCTTTTCTTCCGCCGTAACTTCTCCTGGTTCCTTATAGACATGTTCGTCACTGCCTTTGCTGTTGGCATCTCGGGTGTAATCTGGCGCCTCAGTGCGATCATCAACCTCGGATGGCAAAATTACCTGCTAATGTCTTTTGCCATCGCTGTTTTTGTCAGCCTGATCAACATCCTTCTGGGTCTCAACCGCGTCAATTGGCGCAGTGCCAGCCCCATCTACGTGGCTGATCTCGCTATTTCCATCACCATCACCATGGTGGTTCTCTATGGAGTGACCCGCATCTGGCTCACTGAGCCCTGGCTGCCCTTCAGCCTGATCTGGCTGATTGGCATCACCATGATGGTTGGCCTGGTGCTTGTGCGTTATCGCGATCGGTTGTTTACGGGTCTGGCTAACCGCTGGCTGCTCTTGCGTGGTCCCAAGTCTTCTTACGCCGAGCGGATTCTGGTCGTTGGCGCGGGCAGCCTGGCCGAGATGACCATCTGGCTGCTGCAGCGCAGCGCGTATGCCAGCATTTTCGGGATTATCGGCATGGTGGATGACGATGCACGCAAGCGCAATATGGAATCTTATGGCGTGCGCGTTCTCGGAACAACGAAGGACATTCCTGAACTTGTTCAAAAATACCAGGTCGGCTTGATCTTTTTCGCCATCGCCAACGGTTCTGAACAGGATCGCGACCGCATTACCAAACTATGTGAAGCCACTGGTGCTAAAATTGCGGTAATCCCGGACCTTGTCAAAGTTCTGGAGCGCTCAATTAAAAAGATCACGACACAGGAATCCTCATGACAGATAAATGGAATGATCAGAAGGTCCTCGTTACTGGCGCGGGCGGGTTTATTGGCTCGCGGCTGTGTGAACGCTTGGTTGAGGAAGGCGCGTCTGTGCGGGCGTTTTTTCGCTACACCAGCCGGCCAGAACCCGGTCTTCTAAAGTTCATCCCCAAGCAGGTTTTTGAGCAAATCGAAATTATCCGTGGAGACTTACGCGACTTCAACGCTATCGAACAGGCTGCAACAGGTGTGAACACAATTTTTCACCTGGGAGCACTGATCTCCATTCCCTATTCCTACCTGCATCCGGTTGAGACGGTTCAGACGAACGTGCTTGGGACGATGAACGTGCTGGAGGCTTGCCGCAAAACAGGCGCCAAGCTGGTACACACTTCCACTAGCGAGGTTTATGGAACGGCTTTGCGGGTACCGATTGATGAGGATCATCCCCTGCAGGGGCAGTCGCCTTATTCTGCCAGCAAAATTGGCGCGGATAAACTGGTTGAAAGCTACTATCGAAGCTTTGACGTTCCGGCTATCACCATCAGACCTTTCAACACCTACGGACCGGGTCAGAGCAATCGTGCCGTGATCCCAACGATCATCACCCAGGCTCTTTCCGGGGACGTCATCCGATTGGGTAATTTGGACGCGATTCGTGATTTTACCTATCTGGACGATACCGTAAGGGGCTTTTTGCTTGCTGGCAAGGCAGAGCTTTGGAATGGGGAAACCTATAACCTCGGCACTGGTGAGGAGATCAGCATCGGCGCGATCGCTAAGCTCATTTTTGGGATCATGGGAAAGCAGCCTGAAATTTTGGTGGATGCAGAGCGCCTTCGACCTGAAAAATCCGAAGTGATGCGCTTGATTTCTAATAATCAAAAAGCAAAAAAGGCTTTAAGATGGCAGCCCAGGGTCGGAATGGAAGAAGGATTGACGCGCACTATCGATTGGATCAGCGCGCATATGGACCTCTATAAACCAGGGGAATACGGTTTGTAAGCCCCACTATCCCGAAAGCTTTGAAAGCCGGATGCGCGGTTCATCATTTTGATTGTATAATTCCCACAAACGATAAAAGGTGGAAACAATGAAAGCTGTCATTTTAGCGGGCGGCAAGGGAACCAGGCTCGCTCCTTATACACATATCTTACCGAAACCGATGATGCCAGTAGGCGATCGGGCTATTCTTGAAGTTGTGCTTGGTCAGTTCAGCCGGGCGGGAATCAGCGAAGTGACGCTGGCTGTTGGTCATTTGGCGAGCCTGATGCAGACGTATTTTGGGGATGGTTCGCGCTATAACCTGAAAATTACCTATGCTTTTGAAGAAAAGCCACTTGGCACGGCTGGTCCATTGGCATTTGTGGATGGATTGACAGAAACATTTTTGGTTGCCAATGGTGATATTCTGACCCTGATTGACATCAATCGCCTGATCGAATTTCATAGGGAACAGAAAGCCGTCTGCACGATTGCCAGCCATCAGCGTACCCACACCATTAACCTGGGGGTGATCGAGCATGCTGCTGGAAGCTACAAGGTGAGCGGATATATCGAAAAACCCACGAGGAATTACCTGGTGAGCATGGGGATGTACGTTTTTGAGCCGAGGGTGTTGGATTACATTCCGAAGGGCGAGTATTTTGACTTCCCGAACCTGGTCAACACACTGTTGGGTGCCAACGAGATGGTAGCTTGCTTCCCATATGAAGGCTATTGGCGCGATCTGGGTAATCAGGACGATTATCTCGCCGCGAATGAAGATTTTGAGAGTATGCGATCACAGTTTTTAGCGGAGTAACTATGGAATGGCGCGTGCCACTGGCAGATGTGAAGCTTGGAATTGAAGAAGAAAATGCTGTCCTTGAGGTTTTACGCTCAGGTTGGCTGACGATGGGGTCGGTGACTCAGGCTTTTGAGCAGGAGATTGCCACTTTTGTGGGCGCGAAACATGCCTTTGCTGTCAATAACGCGACAGCGGCGCTGCATTTGGCGTGCATGGCAGTTGGAGTGGGTGAGGGAGATGAAGTGATTGCGCCCTCGCTGACCTTTGTGGCTACGGCGAACGCCATCCGCTACACTGGCGCGAAGGTTGTTTTCGCGGATATCGAAAGCGAAGACTGGTTGTGCATCTGCCCCCAGGCGATTGAAGAAAAGATCACCGAGCGAACCAAGGCGATCGTGGTGATGCACTATGCCGGGTTTGCCTGCGATATGCATGAAATAATGCGCATAGCCAAGAAGTACAATCTGGCAATTATTGAGGATGCCGCCCATGCAATCGGAGCGAGCCTGGATGGGAAAGCGCTTGGCACCTGGGGGGATGTGGGCTGTTACAGCTTCTTTGGCAACAAAAACATGACCACCGCCGAGGGGGGGGTGTTAGTTACTAATAACGATGACCTGGCGGAAAAGGTGCGGATTTTGCGCTCTCACGGCATGACGACCCTCACGTGGGACCGCCACCAGGGGCATGCCAGCACCTATGACGTGGTCGCATTAGGATACAACTACCGCATCGATGAGATCCGCTCGGCAATTGGGCGCGAACAGCTCAAGAAGCTGCCCGCCGGCAATGCCAGGCGGGATTATCTGGTGGGTCGCTACTGGCAGGCTTTCCTGGAGAATGCTTCCGCAATGGGACTGCCCTTTTCAGCAAAGAGGGGAATGAGCAGCCATCATATTTTCCCGGTTCTGCTGCCAGAAGGTGTTAGCCGGGAAACCTTCAGGGAAGCGTTAAAAGGGGAAGGCATTCAGACCAGTTTTCATTACCCGCCGGTTCACCAGTTTGAAATATACCGCGATGATGCAGAGACTCTCTGGATGACAGAGAAGGTTGCTCGCAGGCAAGTTACCCTACCACTTTTTCCCGGGATGACGGATGAACAGCAGGATTTAGTGATCGAAAACGTAATCAAACACCTGACTAGCGCGCTTATTTAGCCGGTTTAGGGACAAATTTTAATCAGGTTGATTCATGTTTTGGATAAATAAGCGCAGATGGTAAGGATCAGGCATGCAAAGAAAATTCAAGACAAATGATTTATTGCTATCTATTGGTTTGTTGCTTATTTGCTTACTTTCTTATGGCATTATCGCAAGAAAACTCGGCTTCTTTCTGGACGATTGGTATATTATCTGGACTTATCGCACCTTTGGGGTCGCCAAATTTGTTGAATTTTTTGAGGGTGACCGACCTCTCTTTTCAATGGTCTACAGGATCTTTATTCCCATAATCAAAGATAACCCTTTGGTATGGCAGTATTTTGCTATCTTCACAAAATGGCTCTCAGCTTTTACGCTATGGCAGCTTCTCAGGTTGATACTGCCGGATAAAAAGTGGTTTGCCTATTCAGCTGCCGCTTTGTTCGCTGTTTATCCAGGATTCAAGTTTCACTATTTTTCTGTGATGTATGGCCAAAATTACGCGATACTTACAGTTTATTTTTTGTCCTACATTTGCATGATTCTTGGTGTCAGGAAAACAAAATATCGACCACTATTCATTGGGCTTGGAATGGCTTTTCAGTTCATTGGTATTGCTCCCATGGAGTTGTATTACGGCCTGGAGCTTGTGAGACCGGTGTTACTCTTCTTTATGCTGCCTGACGAAGTGACAGATTTTAAATCCAAACTTTGGAAGACGTTTTTGCTATGGCTGCCATATTTGTTAGTTTTCCTGGGTTTTACGCTCTTCAGAGTTCTATTCAGCCATTTATATTCTTACCAGGTGAGTTTTTTTGACCAATTAATTCAAAACCCTCTCCATGTCATCAAGGATTTGATATTCAGGGTTTTACTGGGTTTGTTTGACAGTTGTGTGTATGTATGGGTTGAAATATTAATTTTTTTCACTCGCTTGAGTAGCTTGAATCAAATTGTGTTTCTCTTCCTGCTGATTTTGGGATCTTTTGTTTCTGCCTGGTTTTTCATTGGCAAATCAGTTGAAACCAAAACGAACGCCGATCATAAAAAAATTGCCCTGGTAATAATGGGAATTGGCGTTTTTTCCGTTTTGGCTGGAATGATCCCGGTCATTATTGGGGGACTTAAGGTCAGCCTTGCATTCCACACGACTCGATTCCTTTTGCCGTTATCAATTGGCGCCTCACTCGCTACCATTGCCTTAATTGATTTTGTTTTCCAAAAAGCAACAGTAAAGACGATCATCGTTGCTTTGCTCGTAGCAATGTCCGTGGGGGCTAATTACACAAACGGCTTGGAATACCAAAAGGCCTGGGATGATCAAAAAGAATTCTTTGCTCAGCTAACATGGAGGGCTCCGCAGATTGAACCTGGAACCATGTTGATATCCCCTGTGTTGCCATTTGATCTTTACTTTTCAGGGACATCTCTGACGGCACCGCTCAATATGATCTACGCTCCGGATTTGCATGATAATCCGATCCCATACCAAATGATATTGGCAGCAACGCCACAGATGAACACAATGCCCGAACTTATACCCGACCAGGATATTGATCGTTACCAAAGGGTATTCAATTTCGTTGGCAACACTTCAGACGCAATAGCAGTTTATTCACCATCGGAGGGATGCCTGAAATTACTTTCTCCTGACACTGATCCAAGGGGATTTCAAGGAGATCGATACTCTGATTTATGGAAGTCCATAATTCCCCTCTCCGATTTGAGTCGTATCGACCTGACGGCTCCAAGGGCTGAATTGCCGGCTCGTTACTTTGGCGAAATATCAACGGATAATTGGTGCTATTATTATCAGCAGGCTGCTAACGCAGAGCAAAGAGAAGCTTGGGCTGAGATCATATCGATTTATCAAAACGCAGAGATTGAAGGGCATGGTCCTGAAGATAACAGCGAATGGCTGCCATTGATAAAGGCACACATTTACACTGGAAATATTGGAGCAGCTTTGGAGCTCAGCGAAGAGCTTGTGATTGATAATGAATTCACCCATTGGGGGCTTTGCTCAGTATGGCAAAATCACGGACAAGCCAGCACTGAACAAGAATTAGAGAAGCAAAACTTGCTTCTGTCACGTTTGAAGTGTGACTGATTTAAGGATACAAAATGCAAAAGAGTTTGTCGGTCGTTATCCCAGTTTATAACAGCCAGGAGAGCTTACCTCTCTTGATTAAAGAATTGTCAGCAGTTTTAAAAGAGTTATCTCCTGATTACGAAATTATTCTTGTCAATGATGGCAGCAAGGATCAAAGCTGGCAAATGATTCAAGAATTATCGGCAACTTTTCCTGAGATTCGTGCTTTTGATTTGATGAGAAACTATGGACAACACAACGCCTTACTCTGCGGAATCAGAGAATCCAGGGGTGATGTCATCGTTACGATGGATGATGACCTTCAGCATTCTCCAGGCTCAATTTCCCAGTTATTGAATAAATTGGACGAGGGGTATGATGTCGTCTATGGTGTGCCTGATATGGAAAAGCATAGTTTTTGGAGGAATCTAACTTCAAAGTTAATTAAGTGGATTTTAAAAAAAGCGATGAGGGTCTCAACCGCACAAGAGATCTCCGCTTTTCGCGTTTTTCGTTCAGAGATCAAAAAATCTTTTTCAAACTACGATGGTGTCTTTGTATCCATTGACGTATTGCTTTCTTGGGGTACGACCCGGTTTTCTTCGGTGAAAATTAAGCATAACAAGCGGCTTTCCGGCAGGTCACAGTATTCTTTTAAGAGATTACTTAATCATGCTTTCACACTGATTACCGGATTTAGCATCCTTCCTCTCCAGATTTCGAGTTTGTTAGGTTTTCTCTCGATTTTGTTTGGATTTTCCGTATTGATTTATGTGGTGATCAATTTTATTAGAAGCGGTGGAGCGGTGCCTGGCTTTACTTTTTTGGCATCGACCATTGCGATATTCTCCGGTGTGCAGTTATTTGCAATCGGAATAATAGGTGAATATCTGGGCAGATTATTTTCCCGGAATCTTGGTCAGCCAACTTACAGCATTCGTACGCAATACCCAGAACAAGCATTAAAACCTCAATTGCCGGGTGATGGAAAGAAAGAAGGGTTCTCATAATCTCAAAATTTGTCAGTCTTTCAGAACTTGACACCGATCGTTTTGGTGTGATCTCAGCGAGAGCGAAACTCGTCACCGTGGATGTGCTTCCTGAGATCAACGCGTTTTGTGTTGATAATGGCGTTAAATTCCTGATTGCCAGGTGTTCAACTTCCGATATTAAAGCCATTCATGCCATGGAAGCAAGTGGATATCAATTAATGGACACGCTGGTTTACCTGCAAAATGATCTCAAAGACTATATTCCTGCCACTTATCCATCCGAGCTAAGCATCAAGCCCCTCAAACCTGGAGATATTCCCGATGTCATAGAAATCGCTAAAGAATCATTCACAGCCTACAAGGGTCATTACCATGTTGATCCTCGCCTGGATCCTGCAAAAGCGACAGAAGTTTATAGTTCATGGGCCGAAAGATGCTGCACTGATTCAACGGTAGCCAATCACGTTCTGGTTGCGAGCTTAGAAGGCAAAGTGGTTGGATTTCGTGCAATTCGGATCAACTCCCCGGAAAAAGGTGAGTTCATTCTTGCGGGAGTCGCACCGGGAATGAGACGGCGCGGAATCTATCGCGCTTTTGTGATTGAGGGTCTAAGTTGGTGTAAGGCTGCTGGTGTTACGCATGTTCTGAATTCGACACTTTTGATCAATACGACTGTGCAAAAAGTTTGCACCAAATTAGGTTTTTACGCTCTGGAGTCTTTTCACACATTTCATAAGTGGTTTGACTAAGTAATGGTATGATGCTTCACGCAAAGAATATGAAGACGAAAAACAATAACGAAGAAAAAAGTCGGGATGGACGCGGCATGACAGTTTATATTTTTATCGGGTTAACGATTTTGTTTACGGTTTGTGGACAATTACTGGTTAAAAGTGCTTCATCTGAATTTGGACCATTCCCTAAAGATTTATCCGGAGTGGTTCAATTTTTGATCAGGGCATTTACTAACATTAAACTTCTGACAGGCTTGTTTTGTGCTGTCATTGCCTCGATTATGTGGATGAACGCGCTTTCATTAAGCGATATCAGCTTTGCGTACCCTTTTATGGCACTGGCTATCGTGCTTGTTTTGGCTTTGTCACCATTGCTCTTTAAAGAATTTGTTCCCTGGACAAGATGGTTAGGAGTGGCAGTGGTTTGCCTGGGGCTTTGGATCGCTTCAAGATAGAGGCTTGATCTCAAAGCGATGAGATCTTGCGTCACTCTATTCGGATTTTATAGTTTAGAACAACATTATTCTTAGTTTGGCGAGGCAGGCATTATGTTAGAAAAGATTCCATTTAACAGACCAGCATTTATCAAAAAGGCAGAGGAATACTTAGGATATGCTTTAGAATCCGGACACCTTTCCGGTGATGGACAATTCACAAAGAAAAGCACGGCTTTATTGGAGAATATTACTGGAGCTAATAAGGCTCTATTAACTACCAATTGCACACATGCGCTTGAGATGGCAGCTATTCTTTTGGATCTAAAGCCAGGAGATGAGGTAATTCTGCCATCTTTTACCTTTGTTTCGACTGTAAACGCTGTTGTTCTGAGGGGAGCAAAACCTGTCTTTATAGATATTCGCCCAGACACGCTCAATTTTGATGAGAATCAACTGGAAAGACTGATCACATCCAGAACAAAGGCCATCTTTGTTGTGCATTACGCTGGTGTTGCTTGTGAAATGGATACGATAAATCAGATTTCTGCCAAATACAAGATCCCTGTGGTTGAAGATAACGCGCATGGACTCTTTGGTACTTACAGAGGAAAGAATCTTGGCACCTTAGGGGTTTTGGCCACACAAAGCTTTCACGAGACAAAGAATATCAGCACAGGTGAGGGAGGGGCACTATTAATCAACGCTCCCAATCTTGTGGAACGTGCGGAGATAATCCGCGAAAAAGGAACAAATCGCAGCCGATTCTTCAGGGGGCAAGTCGATAAGTACACTTGGGTGGATATTGGTTCAAGTTATTTGCCGTCAGAATTGATTGCTGCAGTGTTGCTCGCTCAATTGGAATCCGCGGAACAAATCCAAGCCAGACGACACCAAATTTGGAACACTTATCATACACAATTGGCGGGCTGGTCAGAAAGTAACGCTGTCAGATTGCCTTATATCCCGGAGGATTGCCGCCATCCCAGCCATATGTTCTATTTGCTGATGCCAAATCTCGAAACGCGTACGCGCTTTATCGAGTGGATGAAATCACAAAACATCATTTGCGTTTTTCACTATCTGCCTTTACATCTATCGGATATGGGTCTTGGGTTTGGGGGCAAGCAAGGGGATTGTCCGGTTACAGAAGATGTGAGCGACCGTTTGGTGAGACTGCCGCTTTTTTATGATCTGACGGAAGATGAGCTTGCCAGAGTGATTGACGCAGTAAAGTCATTTATGCCCTAAAACGGAAGCCTGGCGGCTTCGCAAAGCCCTGGCTTCCTGTAAAATGGGGGCTTGTGAATTCTATCCATGATAAAATCCGATTTGATGCACCGGCAAATATGGACGATCTTAATGCTGCTCTTGCTGCTTTCCGGCTGTGGCCAAAGGAGACAGCCGGACGTGGAGCCTTTTCAAGGGGAAGTCGTTGTGACCTTGCAAAAAACTGCCACACAGGCGACCCAGATCTTTTTGGATGAGATTCCAATGCCAACTGAGAACCCACCGCCATCACCACAAACTTCTGAGCCCCTTCCAACCCTTCAAACTACAAGCACGCCCACTCCAGTAGTGCCGAACCCCCAGGCTACGAACTATCCCCTGACTACAATAACCGCTGGACCTCCGCAGGCAATATACCCGACGGAGTATCTTACCCAAACTCCGACCTTTGGTGCTCCAGTTTGGGAGGGCGTTTGGAACATCTGGTATCAGAATACCAGGGGGGGATACACTCCAGCTCAATTGACCGTTCAGGTGAGTGGCACGAATTTGACTGGATTAGCCAAAATTGACAATATCGACTTTATTTTTTCTGGTGATATCTTCATGCAAGGCAGCCAGGTGGAAGGAGAGTGGGAAACCAGCTCAAGCACGGGCACCTTCTGGTGGCGAATGAATGCAACGGATACTTTCGTTGGCTCGACAGATGCCCGTTTTGGTATGTGCGGCGATCGAGGGTCTACAACTCAACCCAATCCATGCCGGGAAGTCCCACAGGATTAAGGCTTCTACTCAAAATTGAGAATCTGCCAAAATCATGCAACGCGAGGTTGATGCGAAGGAATTAGCGAGCTTGATCCGCGCCGCCATCAACGGGCGTCATTCTGAACGAAGTGAAGAATCTTAGGAGTAATGAGGGAGATCCTTCGCAAAAGAAGCTCAGGATGACAAATGTTTTTTCAGTATGACGAGATCCGATGAACACCTCAATATTATTTTGACCTCATCCACTCATGCAGCGAATTCGAGACCTGGGCTTTTTGCCGGGCGGGTTCGGTTCCTGCCTCTCCGCGTTGTAATCTGAGTAAAGTTTTTCCATAACTGCGAATCAGATACTGTAATCTGACCCAGTAGAGCCCGAGAATTTTTGGGGAATTTGGAGGGACGTTGTAAGTCCTGGCAAGCGCAAGGCGGGGGATGAAGATGCGCTGCAATCCGATTTTGACTTTCGAAAAGAGGTTCTTTTGCGCGGACAATTCCACCAGGTCGGGGGTGAAGCGGTCATCGAAGTGCACACGCTCAAGCAGTTGAGAGCGCGCGTTTTCCAGCAGGCTGGGATCAATCCCTTCTGGCAATAATGTGGGAATGACCTCAGCAGGGATGGAGACATTCAGTTGTGTTTGAACCAACTTCAGTGTGAGGGCTGCGACCTTTTCCGCGCCCCAGGATTGAGCGATCGAGATCAGTCTCTGCCAGTCGATTTCCAGGCGGAACTTGTGGATGACGAGCGCGATATCCATCAAACCTCGCAAGCCAAGGCTGAGATAGTGCTGGTAGGTTAGATGCAGGCAAAGGTGCAGGATCAGATCCTCGATGCCGAGTGCCAGGGCATCCACGTTGGCGAAGTTTGCTGGCATCGTTCGCTGCCAGAGGGCGTCGGCATCAATCGTGAAGGGCTCATCCTCCTCGAGCAGGGTCCAGTGTAGCTCTACCAAAGGTCCTCCCGGTTTCTCCATTGGCGGAACGTGCTTGGTGTCGATATTTTCATCTGCCAGGTTGAAGTAAGTGAGGGTCTTATAGCCTAATTCGTCCATCACCTCGAGGCATTTGGGCAGGTCCGATTTTCTCACCAGCAGGTCGATGTCGTTCATCGCGCGCGCGCCAATATCCGGGTAGAGATTCTCGAGGAGGTAGATGCCTTTCAATCCTGCAGCTGGAATATTAGCCTTTTGTAAAGCGGTAAGTATCATTTCTGTCTCATGCAGGATTAGCAAATTTTTGGCTGCAGTGGAAACAAAGGTTTGATGAAGTTTTGTTCTTTGAGGGATTTCGAGCCCGTAAGAATTATTTAGATTGACCAACACAGTGTAGAAGAGTGGGGCGACATTCTGCCGGTAGGCTTCCTCAAGAAGTGATTCCAACTGATCTTGGCTCAACACAGTGATAACATCGAGCAGTTCACCTGGTATGAGAATGGGTGAGAGCAGTTTTAAAAGAGATGTTAAGGATTTAAGATAATCTGCCATTTCTGCACTGTGTTCCTGGTAAGCTAATTGTACCGAATAATGCCTGTAAAGGAAGATGTTATCCTTTCCTGAGGTTTCGAATAACTTGCCTTTATGGAATGAATATCAGATTACAGCTCCTCTGAAAATGCGGAAAAAGCAATTAATTCAGCCTAAGCGAGTCGGGATAATAGTTTTACTATTGTTTTTTTAAATGAACAAAGGGATAATACCTTATCTAATAAATATTGTTTGGCATTAAGATAATTAATGATAAGTTTATTGCTATTAGTCTTTACAACTTATAAAGTTAAGAATTATATATGAAAGATTATTACAAGGCTGTTATTGAATAAAAGCGTCAAGTCAATCGACCCCGAAAGGTGGGGCGGTGATGATTTGAGCTTGTCGAATTCCAATGCCCGGGAGGTCAGTTTTCATTTGACTGTTCCCTGGCAAGAAGTATCACTTGAAAGCATTTCTGTTGAGGGTGATAAATTTTCCGTCCTGAGAATACCTGGTTGGGATCAGCTGATAAAACCGGGCGCGCCTGCGTTGCCCTACAAGGTGGTGATGATCGGTGTGCCGTTTGGGGCGGATCTGGCACTTGAGGTCAAGGTTGGTAAATTGAAAAAAATTAACCTAAACGCGCCGATAATACCTGCCGAGAGCCAGGTTTTGGCACAAAAGCCGATACCTGACATGGAATCACTAACGTTCCCGCAAGTACATACTCAACTCAGGGTGGATCCGGATATCTACAGTAAAGATACCGCTTATCCAGGGATACTGGCAGAAATCAATAATGACGGCATAATGAGAGGTCAGCGCATTGCAGCAATAGCGGTATACCCTTTTCAATACAATCCAACCGAAGAATCCCTTGTCATCTATGAAGAATTATGGGTAAAGGTCCAATTTTCGAGCAGTTCAACAAACGATATTGTTATGTCTGTTGACAACCATTCACCATTTAGTAATTTATTATCCAATTCGCTGCTGAATTATGAGACTGCACGCGCCTGGCAGCAGCCAAACGCGAAACCAGATTTTGTGACATCGGGCGGATTGGCATGGGAGGTTCCGGCGGAAGCTTGGAAAGTGACTATCAAGCAGGAGGGATTTTATCGCCTTGATGGCAATTCGCTGGCAACAGCCGGTTTTCCGGTAAACACCACAACTCCAGAAAATATTCAATTGTTCAACCTGGGGCAGGAAGTGGCCTTGGATGTTGATCTTACAGAATCGAACGAGGTGGAAAGTATCACATTCTTTGGGCAATCCGTTGAAAGCAAGTACACCGACCAGAATGTGTATTGGCTTACAATTGGTGAACAGGCAGGGTTACGCATCGACAGCCGAACTGCTGAGCCAAATGATGCGGAGCTTGCACTCAGTTACAAACGGATCGAACGTTTTGCGGATGATTTAAAGTATCGGAGTCTTGCGCCTGGACCGGATGACTTTGACCGCTTTTTTATGAATTACCTGCTACCTTCGCAGGAATTAGAGAGAGGTTTTTATGTAAATAATCCGGGCGAAGAAGTTCGAAGTTTTCGTGCATCTTTCTTAGGTTATAACGAGCTCGGTCACCACTTAGTCTTCTTTCTCAACAGCACGCAAATAGGCGAAACATGGTTTGAGGGTTTTACCTGGCAATCGGTGGATCTAACCTTTGACGCTGAAATTTTGATTGCTGGCGAGAACACAATAAAGGTTGTTTCCAACCCCCTATTGGATGATCTGGTCATGGTGGATTGGATGGAAGTTGAATTCACACATACGCTGGTAGCTCATAATGAGAAACTATCCTTCACAGACTCTAACCCTCAAAGCTGGCGCTATCAGGTGACCGGCTTCGTATCGAGCTCAGGTGTGGATGTATATGATGTCACTGACCCCAGACTGCCAGTGGCATTAAGGGATACAGACTTTTCAGGTGAGACCCTCACTTTTCAAGATGAAATTGTGACACCCAAATCGTATTTCTTGTTAGGTACAGAGACTTATGAAGTGCCAATCTCAATTGTTCAACATACGCCAGCTTACCTCAAGAATTCAAGGCTCGTACAACTCATCATCATCAGCCACCCTGATTTTCTTATCGCAGCAGAGGATCTGGGAAGCTATAGAAACAGTCAGGGAACAAACACTTTTGTTGTGGATGTTCAGGATGTGTATGATGAATTTAACTACGGCATCATCAGCCCATATGCTATTCGTGATTTTCTAAATTACACTCAGACCAACTGGGATACACCCGCGCCAGCTTACGTACTTTTATTTGGCGATGGTAACTATGATCCAAAAAACAACCAAGGATTCAACAGAACCAGTTTTATTCCTCCTTTTCTAGCCATGGTAGATCCATGGATTGGGGAAACTGCATCCGATAATCATTACGTGACTTTAGATGGGGATGCAGACCTCCTGCCAGATATGATGATAGGACGATTCGCGGTAAACACCAACGCTGAAGCCGAAGCGATGGTCTCAAAAGTGATCGCATATGAAGCACTAGAACCCGATTCGGCTGACTGGCAGAAACAAGTATTATTTATTGCGGACCGCGACCCGGTTTTTGCCACAGCTAGTGAATATTTATCAGAAGAGTACGTTGCGCCTGCTGGCTATGATGTGAGCAAGGTATATCTGGGTGTAGCACCTTACCTTGATGAAGCTTCCGCGCGAGCTGCAGTGATAGCGCACATCAACGATGGAAAACTGTTTGTCGATTACAACGGGCATGGGGGCGTCAGAGTTTGGGGTTTAAATAATCCGAAGCTCCTTGATGTGACTGCCGTTAACAACCTGATCAACGAAGAAAAGACTCCAATAGTGTTGGGTATGACTTGCTGGGAGGGTTACTATATATTCCCGAATACATTAAGTGGGAGTGAATCCTTGGCTGAACTTTTCACCAGAAAGGCAACTGGAGGGGCCCTGGCGAGTTGGTCTGCCAGCGGGTTGGGCCTGGCAACTGGGCACATGAGTTTAAATGAAGGCTTTTTTGATGCTTACTTTAATAATGGGGTAAGAACCTTAGGAGGGGCGACGATAGCAGGGAAGCTGGCTTTATGGGGGACTGGTTCAGCTCTGGATTTGCTGAATACCTATCATCTTTTTGGTGACCCCAGCATCGTATTTGAAAGAGGCTTGACCGCCGTATCCGATGATTACAGCCTGGATGAGAATTCTGTATTGTTCGTGTCAGCAGCTGATGGCGTATTGAAAAATGATATCAATTCAGACAACCTTTCGCTGGAAGCTGAACTGGTGAGCGAACCTGCTCAAGGTATTCTAACCCTGGACCCCGATGGAGGTTTCACATATACACCAAACTCAACATGGTTCGGGGTAGATAGTTTCACTTATCGGGCAGTCTCTGGCGACATTCAATCCAACACAACTACTGTAACCTTGAATGTAAATTCCACAAACCATGCTCCGGTCGCCAATCCGGACAGCTATACAACGCTCGAAGACACACCACTGATTATGACTGCTCAACTTGGTTTATTAGCAAACGATATAGACGAGGATGCTGGAGACCAATTGAGTGCTTATGTGTATTCGGTCCCAGAGCTAGGGTCATTGGTTTTTCATGGAGATGGTTCTTTCAACTACTATCCTTACTCCAACGTTAACGGCACGGACAGCTTCACTTACCGGGCGTATGATGGAGAAAGCTATAGTGAAATTGCCACAGTAACTATCAATATCACACCAGTCAATGATGCGCCACAGGCTTTTTCTGATAATTACACTACGGTTGAATTCTGGACATTGATGGTGAATTCACCGGGAGTATTAACGAATGATATTGATCCGGACGGTGATGACTTGATAGCTTTATATACAGATGCCAGTGGTCCATTGAACGGCATGCTAAATATTGATTTGGATGGTTCCTTCAGCTATACACCAAATGCCGGTTTTATTGGAGAAGATTACTTCAGCTACAAGGCAAGCGATGGGCTTGAAGAGAGTTTGGATGTTCAGGTGACCATTCTAGTTATACCGGCTAATTATCTATTCCTGCCTCTGATCTCCCGATGAAATTTACGGATACCCCTTTACTTTAAAAATCAAAATATAGAGCGACAGACCACGAATCAGCAGAATACAAGACCCTTAACGATTTACTTTCGAATAAGGGTCTTTTGTTATCCAATGAGTTGGCGTTTAATGATGGGGCTTACGGTTTGTGAGGCACAAAGAGTATGGTTAGTTAAGTTATTCTAAGGATCAATAACACATCGAAAACCCACATCGTAGAATGATTTATTTGGATCAAAACCATACCTAGCTGAGACACGTAATATATCAGTGTCATCGTACCAAGATCCACCTTTGATTACACGCGTTGAACCACTAGTTGGTCCGGTTGGCTCACTCCAATCTTGTTTATTATAGAAATAGTCCGCTTTATAATAGTCAGCTACCCATTCACAAATATTTCCCGCCATGTTCATAACTCCATATTGACTGACACCACCAGGGAAAGCTGTAACCGGGGCTGTATCAATGTAGCCATCGTTATAATTGCGATTCTTCCAACTCATTGTACAGTTTGTGTCACAAAGGTTCGCATAATTGTTTACGAAATTATTACCCCAGGGAAACATTCTTGCATCCTGATCTCCTCTGGCAGCTTTTTCCCACTCGGCTTCTGTTGGCAGACGTCCGCTCACCCATTTGCAATAATCAGAAGAATCATACCAACTGACAAAAAGGACAGGATAATCATTAAAACTTGAATTGCCATAATATCTATCCTGAGTGAGAGAGTTAACATAATCCGGAGCATTGCAAGCGCCTGCAGAAACACACATGGCGTATTGAGCGTTAGTTACTTCGTAGGTATCGATCCAGTAATCATCCAGCCAGACAGTGTGTTGAGGTTTTTCCCTTTCCTCATCAAAATCACTGCCCATTGTAAAACTGCCAGCAGGTACAAGGACTTGTTCCATGCCATCAATTTTTCGCAGCCGGGTATTTTGGGCTTCTACAGTTGGTTCTGGTGTTGAGGTTGGGGAATTGGTGCTTGTGGGTGCTATTGAGACTGCACTTGTGCTTGCTGACATCTCTGTACTAATAGTTAAAGTGTCTGTTGGTAAGGCAGTGAGGGGATCGATCTCAGCACCAAGTGCAGAAGAAGAGAGGTTTGCCCGAATTAGAAGTATCAAAGGTAAGAAGATAACCAGGGCTGCGCCAATCATCCAATAAAGTGAAGTCGGCAGGCGTTTGGCCTGATTTGGTTTTGCAGTAGCTCCTGCAAGTTTTTTCTCAGGTTTGTCTCTTAGTCCGTCGATCAGTCTGGGATTTGGCTCAACAATTAATTTGACCTGGGATTCAGGTGCCAGGTATGAACCATTCTTCGCATAGGTAAGAACGGCTCGGCGGAATTCGTCCACGCTGGAGAAGCGATCCTCAGGGTTGAAAGCTAATGCTTTTTGGAGAATGCTTCTTAATCCTGCTGGCAAAGACTCCGGCAGAGCCAGTGGGGCGAAATGGCTGTGCATGATCTTTGAAGTTGTCTCGCCCTCAAAGAGTTTCCTGCGAGTTAACATTTCGAATAAAACGCAAGCAAGACTGTACTGATCTACTGCGGGGGTCACAACCCCATCGTCCCACATTTCAGGGGGCATATAACTTGGCGTGCCGGCAAAACCAACTGAGCCAGAAGACGCCACAACTGTCGACATTTGCACGGCTTTCGCGATGCTGAAATCAGCGACCACTGCCTGACCATAATCGTCAAAGAGAATGTTCCCTGGTTTTACATCTCTGTGCACAATTCCGCGTTTATGACCGGCAGTTAATCCGTTGCAAATTTGAGAAAAAATTTTAAAGGCTTCGTTTTGTCTTAATGGGCCTTCGCGTTTCAACTTTTCAGCCAGGTTTCCGTTGGCCAAGTAGCGCATTGCTATATAAACTTGGCCTTCATAGTTGCCGATTTCATGAATCGTTACCACATTGGGATGATCGATTTTTGCCAGGCTGCGGGCTTCCCGTTCAAAATATTGAACAAAACGTTCATCGAGTGTAAGTTGCGCGTGCAGTACCTTTAAAGCCACGATTCGGTCCAAGGTCAGGTCCCTGGCTTTATAAACAACACCAAAACCACCCTTGCCCAATTCAGCTAAGACTTCATATTTTCCAATATTCATCAGATCTATACCCCTGAAAGAGAACTGAACTCTTACGATTTAGTTTGCTTCTCAAATTTATCATAAAAACTGTCAAATTTGACAGTCAAATCTATTGATGTTCTTGTTTTTCTTGGCATTAAAACCGGTCGAAGAAACTGGCATGAGAGTAAAAAAGATTCCGGGTTTTATCGAAGCGTTTTTTGTTTGGTTTGTGCTGAAATGCTTGAATTAATTGATTTTTCAGGAGCTTGCAGTTATAATGGCTTATCTCAAAAAAATTATCAAGCAATTTTCAACTCGCATTTTTCCTTAACAACTGAGATGGACTTAGGTGGTAATATGAATAAGTTCTTATTGTCATTTTTAGCAATCATTTTTTTATCAGTATCAGTTTCCATTCCTAATGCTTCAACAACTGCCCAGAGCGCCTCTGTTGACTTGCAGTTAATAGCAGTTGATAGCAGTGCCTTCCCCAAAGTTAAAGTGAATTTTTCTGTGTCTGATCCCCAGGGTTTCCCTATGGAGAATCTTGAAGCAAGTTCGTTTTCTATCTCGGAGGATAACAAATCTATTTCAGATTTTTCGATCACACCGTTCAACAACACAGAATCGCCATTGGCAATCGTGCTAGTTTTGGATACAAGCGGAAGCATGATCTCATCCCTAAACAATTCTATTATTGCTGCTAAAGAATTTATCAGGATATTAGGACCAAATGATCAAGTTGCTCTGATAGCTTTTAAAGAAAAGCCAGTCATTATCCAGGAATTGACCACTGATCGGGGTTTATTAACCCAGGCTCTGGATGAGTTGACTGCTGTCGGAGATTCCGCTTTGTTTGACTCTCTCATAGAAGCAGTTGATGTACTGAAACCACGGACGGAACGAAAAGTCGTAGTTGTTATCACCGATGGCTACGAAACAGGGATCAGTTCATTTACTTTCGACCAGGTGGTTGACGAGTCTGTCAGATGGTCAACCCACCTCTATCCGATTGGAATTGGCGGGGTAAATCTTTCTAATCTGGAGAAACTTGCAAAGCTTACCGGAGGCTTTGCCCAAATTAATCCTGATGATTCGGCAATTTCTGAGGCATTCGGTAACATCCTTGGAAACCTGCGCAATCAATACCTACTCGAATACGAATCTGATTTACAGGCTGATGGGACTGAGCACGAAGTTTTGATTTCTTACAAATACCCGGAAGGTGTGGCAAGTGGCGGGCAGCGTTTTGTTGCCACTCCAGGCAGCGTCAGCATTTCTTTTCCCGACCTCACCGATGGGCAGGAAGTATCGGGGAGTGTCTTATTTTCTCCGAGCATACTTGCCCCCGGGGCAATCAGAGAGCTTGATATCAAAGTTGATCAGCTTCCGTTAGCGACAATTCTTTCAGCTCCCTTTGAATACGTTTGGGATTCGGAACTGGTTGAAACAGGTTTGCACGAGATTGACTTCACTGTAACTGATGTTGTCGGCAATACTGCTACGCAATCAATCAAACTCAACGTAGTGCCTCCTGTTATGGTGTCTTCAAACCTGGTTGCAGATCAAACGCTTGGGGGGAAGGTCACTATTCCTTTGGAGATTAAGGCAGCCCGTGGTATAGCCAGCGTTGAATTTTACGTCGATCAGATCAAAGTCGCGGAAGATAATGAGTTCCCCTATGAATTTGAGTGGAACACAACGGCGCACAATCCGGGATATCACGATATCCGATTTGTGGCGACTGACCTTGAACAGAATGTTGGAGAAAGCCAGTTACGGGTCAATGTCGAAATTCAAAAGAACAGTAATTTAATTTGGCTGGCGCTGCTCACATTACTTGTTGCGATAGGTGTGATCATTCCAATTGCCAGCAAGAAAAATAGACTTGCGAAGAAATCAACCACACCGGTTGGATCCCCGCTTATTGCAGGCGAGAAAGTTGCAAAGCTGGTGGAAGAAGAGGGTCTTGAACCCGGGCGTGTTTGGAATTTGCAGGGAAATGAAATCCGTTTGGGAAGAAAGACAGATGAAAACGACATACCCTTAAAAGGTTTGTCTGCTTCAAGATTCCACGCGGTTATAACTCCTCAATCAGAAGGTTATGTGATTCAAGCTTTACACGTAGAGAATCCGGTTTATGTAAACGGCACACCGAATACTGAACAGGTTGCTTTAAAGAACGGCGATGTAATTAAGGCAGGTGAGAGCGAATTTCTGTTTGAGGAATAGAGTAAATGGAAAATCCTGGAAGTGTAGAGTTCTTGCCTCTCGAATCTGCTCAAAATACAGATCCAGGCAGGAAACGGCCAAATAATGAAGATTGGGTAACTGGATTTGAGCCAACCAATCCACTAGAAAAACAAAACAGTGGATCTCTTTATATTGTGGCTGATGGGGTGGGAGGGGCAAGCAGAGGGGAGCGTGCCAGCCAATATGCCGCTGAACGAGTTTTGTTCGACTTCTTCAAGGAAACCACCTTAGAGCCAGCCACACGCCTGCAGAACGCGATGAGGCGCGTTTGCAGGGAAATCTTCGAATACGCCCAGGACAGCAATCTTTCCAGGATGGCAACGACCTTGGTAGCTGCCAATATTCGGGGGAATATCCTGACAGTGGCAAATGTAGGGGATAGCCGATGCTACATGATTCGCTCAGGAAAAGTTGTCCAAATTACACAGGACCATAATTACGCTGCGGAATTGGTCAGGAACGGCTCAATGACAGCTGAAGAGGCGAAGCACGCCAAGAGCGGCAACACACTTCTTCGCAGCATAGGCGGTGATCCGGATGTTGAAGTTGACATCTTTGAGGAGATAGATCTATTCCCTGGTGATCTTGTGCTGCTCTGTTCTGATGGTCTTACACGCTACGCGGAAAGTGAAACCCTTTTAAGGTTGTGTGCCGATGGGACCTCTGAGCAAATTTCGCAAAAGCTCATTGATTACGCAAATAATTCTGGTGGAGCCGACAACATTTCCGTTTACGTAATCAAGGTTGGTTCCGAGGCTGTCAAGAGAGATATTGATGAAGAAAAAACCATACCAACACCAATAAGCTTAGACTTTGCAAAGTCGACAAAATCTACCGGGAAAAAGAAAACACCTCTTTCCGTGAAAGAACCGTTGAGTCGGGCAAAAATCGTCAACATTGGCTTGCTGAGTCTGCTGGTTTTGGTACTCTTTTCTGGGGTTTTCTACCTCATCAATCGGGGTAAAGACGGAGCCGATGATCCGGGAGAAGCCTTGTTAAGTTCTCCAACCTCTGAATTGCCACCGGCTCTTCCTGGTGACCCGACGATCCCGACGCTAGATGCAACGCCGACGGCAGAACCAACTTTAACTGAAGATGTCACAAATAGTATCCCTTTGACCCAAACTGCAGCGCCAACGCTTCAGGAAACTTCTACAAGCATTCCAGACTCTTATTGTGTTTATTTAACCCAAAACGGTGATAATATTTCAACTATTTTTGGCGAATTTGGTAAAGAGTATAGAGATTATGAAACGTTTTCCGTGTTTAATAATTGTAATTTAGGTCAACTAACGTGTTCTAAAAAGGGAGATCCCTATCCAATTGATGCAACTATCCAGCCTGGATGGTTTTTAATTATTCCGGAGGTAGATGAAGAAACGTGTAATTATTTCCCTGAAAATATTAAAGGTTATTGGATTTATATGAACCCGTAGAAATTCTTTGAGGAGGAAAAATGAATACAACGCTTGGATTTTTTAATTGGTTTTTTGCAGGGCTTGGGGGTTTAGGTGGATGGATAATTTTTCTGATTTTTGCTTTGACAGCTGTAATTTGGATTTTTTATGATAGTTCCAAAAGGAATTTACCAGTCTTAGGCTGGCGTTTGGGAGCGGTATTGTTGGCTTCTCTAATGATCCCTTCAATTATTTTCCGTTTTGCATCAGCCGAAACACAGTTGAGCCTGCTAAGGTTCAGTGAAGCAATCTTCTATCTTGGCTTGCTGGGTGGGATTTTGCCAGTGGTTATCGCCATCGGCTACTATGTCACCTACAAAGGCTTGGTCGGCTGCCGGAACGGTCATGTTTATGAAGCGGTTTTGGGGCAGTGCCCTGAGTGTGAGCAACCCGCAAGGAGAATGGACTATCAAGACCAATATATTCCCGCAGCTCCTCGCCCAATGCCGGAACCTGTGCCCGCTCCTCGCCCAAGCAAACCGAAAACTAACGCCTGGTTTATTGACCAAAGCGGAAGGAATTACCAGTTATGCCAGGGAGAGACCAGCATCGGGCGATCTTCCACCAACGATATTCAGTTCAGCGGGGTTAGCAGCATCTCCCGACAGCACGCCAAGGTGCAGGAAAAAAATGGCCGCTTTTACCTGGCAGATTTAGCGAGTGGTTCCGGGACTAAGGTCAATGGTCAATTCATCCATCAACCGACTTTGTTGGAACCCAATGATCAAATTCAGTTCAGTGACAACGTTATTGTTACCTTCGTAACAACGAAATAAACATATTTTGGAGGAAAAATAAAATGGCTCAAGAACTAACTTGCCCTCTGCACGGTCCTTATCCTGCTTCGTATGGTACCTGTCCGCGATGCGCAAAGTTGTCTGGCGCACGCCCCCAGGACCCTGGTCCGATAGGTGCGTCTGACGATGATATGCCCACTGACTATTTTGCCGGTCGTGATAATGTAGCCTTTCAGCCAAACAACGCGGATGAAGCTCCAACGGTACTGCCCGGTGGATCCCGCCGTATTTTAGATATGGATGAACAAGAGACTAATCTCGGTTTTCAAAGACAAGGCGATGATGTCACTGAGTTAGCCGTCCCAGAAGTGGGACCTCAGGCAATCCTATGGGTGAAAGAAGGAAGAAGGCGCGGTCGCATTTACCAGATAAAGGAAGAAACTATTATTGGCCGAAAAAATGCTGATCTCATTCTTGATGATCCAAAAGTTTCTACCACTCATGCGAAGATCGTCATTGAAAAAGATGAATATATCTTGATAGATTTCCATTCGAAGAATGGTACGTTCGTGAATGGTGAGCGTATAAAAGCAGAAACGTCCCTGAAAGAGAACGACACTGTAAAAATTGGTGATGTAGTGTTTGTACTCAAAATTCTGGACAATTAAAGACCGGGAGAACCCGATGGTAAAGTGGAAATGGCTATTGCGTGGTGCAAGCTTGATGATAATGCTGGGGTTTTTTATGCCAGCTGTGTTAGTTTCTTGCAATGCTGTTTTTTTTGAGACCGGTGAAACAATAAGTCTGGCTGAAATCGCTAAATATTTGGATAAGCCTGTTCTGTATATTGTGCCAATCCTTTCGGTTGTTGCCATAATATTGTCATTCCTTCAGGATAGGTATGTTTCCAGCGCTGCGGCTTTACTTTGGGGGCAGCTTGGGGCGCTTGTACTTCAAATATTTGTTTTGGTTATGACGATTATTTCCATGAGCTCGGAAGTTCCGGATTTGCCGTATGACATGATAGAGATCAAAACGAGGTTTGGAACGTTTCTGATAATCGGATCTGCAGCTTTGTACCTGGCGGCGTGGATGATGCAAAAAAAGGAGTCCGCCATTCCAATTGTGGCATCACCAGTTTACAAAGAAACCTTAATTGAAGAACAGGAAGACCCTTTTCTTAACAGGCCTCTCTCACCGCCTTATACACCTGAAGAAGTTATGAGAGCTCCACTTAAGCAATTGCCATCCCAACCAACCCTGGTAGTTCTTGCCGGCAACCTCGCGAGTAGACAAATACAGATCAGCAATGATGGCTTTTCCATTGGCAGATCGTCATCGAACCAATTGCTCCTTGAAGACCAGACAGTTTCAAGGGAACACGCTGTTTTTCGATATTCACAAGGTGTATGGTTTTTACAGGATCAGGAGAGTACCCGCGGCACATTTGTGAACGGGATACGCACGGACGCCATCAGGCTGAATGACAGAGACGAAATTGGCATCGGACCTTACCGATTCCAGTTTCGGCTCAACCAGGAAAAATAATGTAGATTAGTCAACAAAAGTATATGGAGTCATTGTCAGGTCGCACATTGCAAAACAGGTATTTCCTCCGTGAACTGGTTGGTTCTGGGGGAATGGCGGATGTGTATCTTGCCTGGGATCAGCTCAGGAACGCTAAAATGGCTGTCAAGGTCCTGCGCAGGGATTTAAGCATTAATACTGTTTTCTTTGATCGATTTGCCAATGAGGCCAAAATTCTGAGGAAGCTTGAACATCCAAACATTGTTCGTCTGTTTGAGTTTGAACGGGATAATGATATTACTTTCATTGTCATGCAGTGGGTTGATGGATCGAACCTTCGACAAATTCTGAACAAATCCAACCGAATTCTTTCTTTGGAGGATTGTTCCCGGATATTAGGGCCTGTCTGTTCAGCGCTCCACTATGCCCATGAAAATAGAATCTACCATTGTGATGTCAAGCCAGCCAACATCATGTTGGATATCAAGGGGAACACATTTGACACATTATTGACGGATTTTGGGGTCGCGCAACTGGCTGATGACCTTGTTGGGGGTGGTACGCCAACTTATATGGCACCCGAACAATTTACTGAAGGCAAAATTGATGCAAGGACGGATGTCTATGCCCTGGGGGTTTCACTCTATGAAATTCTTTCAGGTGGAATTACACCCTACAAGGGGTTGTCCCCTCGTAGTGAAGGCGGCACAACAAAAGAGAGAATTGCCTGGGAGCACCTCTATTCAGCACCACCGAGTTTGATGCAGATAAATCCGAACTGCTCGCCAACTATGGAAAGAGTTGTTCTGACAGCCATGCAGAAAAATCCTCAGAAGAGGTTTTCTTCTGTTATGGATTTCTTAAACGCCTTTGAACAAGCACGGTCAACCATGGCCAGCGAACCTGCACCTGTAAACAACGACATTAGGTCGTTAATTTCACAATTTTCACAACAGACCCTATCGGCAACAACGACAATTCTTGACAGGTTTTTTAGAAACGAGGCTGCAGAACAAAATTCATCTCCTGTTGCGCATGACGTGTCCCGGAGGGCGGATGATCCTGTTTACCGGAAAGGATCGCATACCACCAGTGGCATAAATGTCCTCGGAAGAAACCATTATCTCTACAGTCGATCCGGACTTTTTGCCGGCCGGAGGCTTCCGATCCGTATGGGTGAGACCCCAATTGGTCGTGGCACACAAGTGGAGATAAAACTGACTGAGGCAACTGTCTCCCGTCGGCATGCTACCATCATCCGCACTATGCGGGGAGTGTATATCCGTGACGATGGAAGCACGATGGGCACTTTTGTAAACGGAATGCGAGTTACAGGTACAGCTCAGCTGAAAGTGGGAGATATTATCCAAATTGGATCCCAACAGATTTTTGAATACACAAAAGGGTGAGGTTATGAAACGTAAGCATTTATTCTTTCGCTTGTTTTTGATTATCACAATTCTTATTAGTTTTATGCTAAGCGGCACATTTGCTACTCTTGGCAAGGTGCAGGCAACACAATCACTGCAAACATTATCTACTGATACTATCCTTGTTTTTGATACCTCGGGCAGTATGAATGGACCTGATTCAAGCGGCATATCAAAAATTGATGCTGCGCGTGAAGCGGGCTTCCAGATCTTGAACATTATCGAAGCGGAAAATTTAGCGCTTGTTGGTTCGAGTGAAGTTGGTGTAGTCAGTTATGACAGATCTGCCAGGGTGGTTAGTCCCTTAACCAGAGATATTGTTTTGCTTAAAGACATGATTTCTGGAATGTTGGCGGATGGTGGAACGGCAATGGCTGATGGGCTGCAAGCTGGTATTAACCAGTTTAGTTCCACTTTTGCGAACAAGACCCTGATCCTTCTCAGTGATGGTCTGCCAAACATTAGCTTAAACTCGGGCAATTCACAGGACATTGTCTTTATCCAGCAACAAGTCATTGACCTTGCCACCCAAGCTGGTCAGCAGGGTATCTGTGTGTATACCGTTGGGCTTGGCGATCCAAACACGGGTGGGGATTCCATCGATGAGGATTTTCTGACGAGAGTCGCTTTAGCATCTGGTTGCGGCCAGTTCTATTATGCAAGAGACGCGATGGAATTAGCAAACGTGTATGTTCAACTACGGCATACTTCCACTGGTGTCATTCAATTCCAGAAAACCGGACAGATTGCCGCTGGTCAACAATTAGATCTTGGGTCTGTTCAAATCCCTGAATACCAGGACCTGTTCTTATTCACGGTGAACTGGCCGGGCAGTAAACTTCAACCAATACTGATCGATCCTTCCGGAGTCACTGTAGATAATTCTTATGCTGGCGTTTCCATTTCCGAAACTTCCTCGCTGATTTCTTACATCTTGAATAACCCCATTCCTGGAAATTGGCAGTTACAGTTGCTTGGGCTTGATGTGCCCCAGGGATTGGCTGACTTTAATGCTATTCTCTCTACTCGAGCAGGGGTGATCCCAAGTCCAAGCCCAACCCCAATTCCTACTCAAGCAGTTATCCAGGACTCGGGTGGTGGAGGTCTCGCGATATTTCTCTTTTTCCTGGTTTTGTTTGGCGCAGGACTGGCTATTTATGTCTACACCAACACCCTGAAGAATAAGAAAGCGAAAGAGGTTATCGCCAGTTCTACTGGAGCAAGAATCCGGGCAGAAAGAGGAGAATATCGCGAGAAGCTGATTCCTGTTCATGACGGTTTTGTGATTGGAAGAGGTTCGCTTTGTGATCTCAAATTAAACGATACATCCATTTCACGACGCCACACAATCCTGAGATTCTCGCGCGGTGCATGGTATGTGCAAGATCTTGGCAGCGATAGCGGGACCTATGTGAATGGGAAAAGGATTGAAGGCCAGAAGTTAAATGCCGGAGATAAGATTGCCATAGGCAATAATACCTTCACATTTCTGTCTGATTGACAATGAGATTTCGCGAAGGTCAAGTCGTTGCCCAACGCTATAAGGTAATCAACCTGATAGGTGAGGGCAGTGGAGGTGAAGTTTATAAGGTCTGGGATAACAAGCGCTCAACACACCTGGCGTTAAAACTCCTTAAGCCAGAATGGAATAACAATCCTAAACTGATTGCTGGTTTTCTCGATGAGGCAAAGTCATTGGCGAATCTCCAGCATCCCAATATTGTGAGATTCTATGAACTGGTAACCGATAAAGATTTAACTTTTTTCCTGATGGATTATGTCGATGGCATCACCCTGAGAACGATCCTGAAAGAATCATCCGTACCTCTCTCACTCGACAAGATCCTTTCGATTATTGCCCCGATATGCCGGGCATTACATTATGCTCACCAGCAGAAGGTGATTCATTGTGATGTAAAACCGGAAAATATCATGATAGACCGGAACGGTTTGGTCTATCTTACTGATTTTGGAATTGCTCTCCACAGAGGAGGCGGGAGCAATGTTTTGGGGATAGCAGGCACTCCAACCTACATGGCTCCTGAACAGATCAACGGGGTTGGTATAAGCCCGCAAACGGATGTTTATGCTCTTGGAGTTCTATTGTTTGAATTATTCACTTTGGAGAAACCGTTCCAAGGAAAGACAGTTTCAACTCAAGGCACAACAAACGATCGTATCCGCTGGGAACATGTTCACATGTTCCCAGTTGCTCCAAATCAAATAAATCCAAAGGTAGGAAAGGATGTTAGTGAAGTAATTCTCACTTGCCTGAACAAAAACCCAAATCAGCGTTATCCTGGCACCATTGAGCTTTTGGATGCCCTGGAAAAACTCCAAATTGAGAAGCCGAATTTCCCTGTTGAGATACAGAAAGAGGGTCTTGTTTCGAGAGAGCCAGTCCTTGAACGCAGGAAGGCTACTTTCCCGATATTGTTAGCAGTCATTGTGGTAGCAATCATTGTTTCTTTGTTTCTCTTAATGGGAAGACCGGCTGGAAATTCACTCCCAAGTGTGGAAATTCAAGCTAATGTGTTTTATGATGAAAATGTTTGCATGGAAGTTGATTTGCGACCTCTGGCTGAGGCAATTTTGGAAGAATGTGTGACGGGCATTACCGTTAATAATGATGGAAAGATACAGGTCCATTTTCGCTGGGAGCTGGTTGGCAGCCAACAGAACCTGGCTGTGAACATAGCGGCAGATTCAAACAATTACAATATGTACATCATGGATAACCTTGGCAACAGATTGAACCATATTTCAACCGGAGGTGGGACAAACCAGGATGTTACCCTAAAAGCCGGGGATTACAAGGAGGGCTGGTTTCTCTTCCCATCACTTTCCCCTGATGCGGATGGTTTCTATTTTGTTGATGATGACAACCAGGTAATAACGGACATGCTGGAGAGAAAATGGTAATCTGCTTTATTGGAAGTGAACTCAGACAAAATAGACCCAACATTGATGGTTTGGACTTTGTTTTGGTGCCCATTTTCTTCGAGGTGAGTGAGAATTGAACTCGCAAACCTACTCTCCTGGATCAGTTACCCATTCGGACGGTGATTATGTCCTCTAACCTGGTAGGAAAGGTTGTAGCCGACCAATTCAGGGTGGACGCGTTCATATCCGCGGGAGGGATGGGCGCGGTATTTCGGGTTTGGGATCTGAAGAGGAACGTTCCATTGGCCATGAAAGTTCTTCACGCCGATCTGGCAGAAGATCAGGTTATGTTTGAACGCTTCAAGCGGGAAGCCCGGGCGTTGAGGAAACTTGAACATCCGAATATTGTTCCCTTCTATGGTCTCTACCAGGTTCCAACCCAGACTTTCTTACTGGAGCGCTTTATTGACGGACCCACGCTCAAAGAAGTGCTGGCCCGGCGACCAGCTGGAAGCATGCTGAGAGCGCAGCATGTGCTGTGTATCATAAAAGCCTTGTGTTCAGCAGTGGGATATGCCCACAGCAACAATGTCATCCATTGCGACATCAAGGCAGCCAATGTGATGATTGACAAGGGCGGGCATATCTACTTGGGTGACTTTGGGATAGCCAGGCATGCAGAAAGTGACGTCACTGCAATGCCTGGGGCAGGCACACCTGCGTACATGGCACCGGAACAGATACTTGGCAGGACGGTGAGACGGGAAACCGACATCTACGCTTTGGGAGTACTTCTGTTTGAATTGCTGACAGGACAGCGACCGTTTCGGGGGAATGAACTTTCGTTGGAGAGATCGGGGAACACAATCAATGAGCGCATCCGATATGCGCAATTGAATCTGCCAGCGCCAGACCCGCGCATGTTGAATGCAAAGATCAACCCTGCGGTATCAGCAATCGTGCTGCGGACGCTGGAGAAAGAGCCCAGCGCGCGGTTTTCATCGTGCCAGGAATTATTCTTAGCCTTGTGCCAGGCATATGGCACCAGCCCTGAGCAAATTCCTGACCGATTGTCGGGCATCAACATCAGCCAAACCCCTGTGCCAGCGACGGAATATCCGGGCAGTCCCGCGTCCTCGAAGACTACGGTTCCAAAAACTCCAATCGTGTTTATTGGAGGGGCGGTTGTTCTGATATTGGTGATTGTATTGGTTTTATCGCTTGGAGGTAATCGGGGACCAAATGCCAATCCAATGGCTCGGACTGACATTTCCTGGAATCAAGTTACATCAACACCTAATGGGAATGGCAATAGTCCGCCTGTCGGATTGGCACAGGCAACTGATATCAACCAAATGCCCGGATCAAACGCGTCGGTAATTCCTAATTCCACGAAGACACCGACTCCAACTTATAAATGGACGTTAACGCCGACATACGGTTCCTGTCCGGGGGCTATCGCTCAAAAAGTGAGAGTTGGAGATGAGGCTGTGGTGTGTACCCGCAGCGACAGGCTTATTTTACGAAGTGATACATCAGCTGATGCAAGAGAAATTTTCCGTATGTATCCTGGAACAAAATTGACCATAATTGGTGGCCCGGTCTGTGGGCGTAATCATACCTGGTGGCAGGTGCGTGTAGCAAAAGGCTCCCGCGTGAGCCTTGATGACAACATTTTTTATACTAAAAACGAAGAAATTGGTTGGGTGCGTGAAGGTAGTGATGCGGTAGACCCTTACTATATTTGTCCTGCGAAGTAAAAAAGGCCTGCCGACTTGGAAGAATCAATTCTATGAAAAAGTGTTGTAAAATTTCGCATACCAAAAAAATTGCGAGATTAATATTTTGTTATTTAAACATGACCATAAGGAAAAATTGACAATAAATAATGATCAAAAGAGATTCAGGCAGAATGGAGACTTCTTATGTCCTCTAACCTGGTAGGAAAGGTTGTAGCCGACCAATTCAGGGTGGACGCGTTCATATCCGCGGGAGGGATGGGCGCGGTATTTCGGGTTTGGGATCTGAAGAGGAACGTTCCATTGGCCATGAAAGTTCTTCACGCCGATCTGGCAGAAGATCAGGTTATGTTTGAACGCTTCAAGCGGGAAGCCCGGGCGTTGAGGAAACTTGAACATCCGAATATTGTTCCCTTCTATGGTCTCTACCAGGTTCCAACCCAGACTTTCTTACTGGAGCGCTTTATTGACGGACCCACGCTCAAAGAAGTGCTGGCCCGGCGACCAGCTGGAAGCATGCTGAGAGCGCAGCATGTGCTGTGTATCATAAAAGCCTTGTGTTCAGCAGTGGGATATGCCCACAGCAACAATGTCATCCATTGCGACATCAAGGCAGCCAATGTGATGATTGACAAGGGCGGGCATATCTACTTGGGTGACTTTGGGATAGCCAGGCATGCAGAAAGTGACGTCACTGCAATGCCTGGGGCAGGCACACCTGCGTACATGGCACCGGAACAGATACTTGGCAGGACGGTGAGACGGGAAACCGACATCTACGCTTTGGGAGTACTTCTGTTTGAATTGCTGACAGGACAGCGACCGTTTCGGGGGAATGAACTTTCGTTGGAGAGATCGGGGAACACAATCAATGAGCGCATCCGATATGCGCAATTGAATCTGCCAGCGCCAGACCCGCGCATGTTGAATGCAAAGATCAACCCTGCGGTATCAGCAATCGTGCTGCGGACGCTGGAGAAAGAGCCCAGCGCGCGGTTTTCATCGTGCCAGGAATTATTCTTAGCCTTGTGCCAGGCATATGGCACCAGCCCTGAGCAAATTCCTGACCGATTGTCGGGCATCAACATCAGCCAAACCCCTGTGCCAGCGACGGAATATCCGGGCAGTCCCGCGTCCTCGAAGACTACGGTTCCAAAAACTCCAATCGTGTTTATTGGAGGGGCGGTTGTTCTGATTTTGGTGATGGTATTGGTTTTATCGCTTGGAGGTAATCGGGGTTCAAACGCAAATCCACTGGATCTAACAGAAAGCGCAACCCCTGTGACTTTTTCTCTTCCATCAGCAACAAGTGAGTCTCAGTTCCCTGGAATGACTCTTCCGACAAAAACGGAAGAAGCACCGGTAGAAATCGCCATGGTAATCCCGACATCCACTTACACCCCTGTGGTAACCGAAGATCTCTGCCCGGAAGGAATGTCACAAAAGTTTGAAGTTGGAGATACGGTGAGAGTATGCACTGGGCAAGATCGACTAATCCTAAGAAGCGATCCCTCATTGGATGGCAGAGAAATCTTCAGAATGTATCCCGGTGTAAAATTGGAGCTCATTGACGGCCCAAAATGTGGAGCTCAAGACACCTGGTGGAAAGTAAGTGTAAAACCGGGTTCTTGGGTTTGGGAAGGTTATGAATTTGCCACGACCGTGGAAGAGATAGGATGGGTGCGTGAAGGTGGTCGTGGTGGTTATGATTATTTTATTTGTCCGGTAGATTAAATGGCTGATAAGCGACAGGCAACGATCAGTGTTTTTATAATCATCATAATCATTATTCTGGTGATTTTCTTTTGGATTGCGTATGCGGGCAGCGATTTGGGAAGCAATCTCACTTTAATCAATGCGAACTCAGCAACGCAAACAAGCGTGGATCTTAACTTCTCAATTAACCCACTGATAATGGGCGGCCTTACTGATACGCCAACACCTCCAACTTCAACATTTACACCAACTTCCAGCCCGACCCCCACGGCGACATCCACCGCGACACCGACGCTAACTCCTACCCTTTCATTCACCGGATACGAGATTATTGGGTTTAGCGTATTGGAACGTCCTCTTGAAGTCTATCGTTTTGGTACGGGCGAGCATCCACATATGATAGTTGCTGGTATCCATGGCGGATACGAATGGAACACGGTGCATTTGGCTTATGAATTAATTGAACTGCTTGAGCGGGAGCCGGATAGGATTCCTGCGGATAAAACCCTTTACATCCTGCCAAATTTGAATCCCGATGGATATGCAAAAGATTTCGGTCCGGATGGACGGGCAAATGCGAACAATGTTGATATCAACAGAAATTGGGACTCTAACTGGCAGGCAAACTGGTATGGGAGTAATTGTTGGAGTTACAGGTTCATTGAAGCCGGGGATGGCCCGGAATCCGAACCGGAAACACGTGCCCTTAAGAATTTCTTGTTGGATAGAAAAATTGAAGCTGTTATCAGCTATCACAGTATGGCTTACAGCATTTTTTCTGGCGGATATCCTTATGATTCTATATCAATAGATTTGGCCAATGCGCTTGCTTATGCCAGCCCTTATGCATACCCTCCCTATTATGGGGATTGTCTGTATACTGGTCAGTTTGTGGATTGGGCGTCTGATCAAGGCATTGCAGCAGTTGATATTGAATTAAAAAACCACGTAGATACGGACTATTTGATCAATGTGAATATCCTGGATGCGTTCCTGGACTGGGATTATCCAGAACAAGAGGAGTAATTCAGCGCGAGAATCGGGGTGTCGACAAGTAGTGGTTTGATCAAATTGTCTGGCGATTTGCCACTTAAGAATTTTGGAACGCGACGAATTGCAGTGAGCTGGCTCTTGAGATGTAACCCCTTATGTTCAGGGGTTTATTAAAAGTTAGTCGGTTTTCGGATTAATGGATGTGTCTGGTTTGGTTTGCCAGGTCGATGATCTTTTGAAAGTTTTCTTTGATCAGAGTTTCAATTTCGAGGGCGATTTCGTCACCGGGCTCTTTGGTAACATAGGGATCAGGAATATTGAAGGCTGGGCCGGACAGCTCGCTAAGCAAAAAAATCCTTTTGCGCAGTTTTGGAAAATCGATCGTGATGGATTCCTTTTGACCCTGTTCCATTACCAAAAAAAGGTCGATAGAGTCAAGTTCAAGCGCTTCAATACCCAATGAAATATGCGATGAGATGTCAAGTCCGCGTTTTTCAGCTTCAAAAAATGCCTCAGGAGTAGGGGGGATTAAGTCGTGCACCCAGGATCCTGCACTCACAACAGCCCACTCCCCGGGGGTTTTTCGCAGAATCAATTCGTGTTGGAAAATTGCTGCTGCTAAAGGGGAACGAAAGCGGTTTCTGGTACAAACAAAAGCGATTTTTGGCAAACTTTCCTCTTATGATTTTATTAAAAGATATAGCTCAGATGTCTTATTTCTTCCGTCGATTATTGTTGAATACTGAAGCCAGCGGTGAGTCTGCCTGTTCTTCCAAATCGTTTTCTGAATTTGAGATCTTGGATTCCGTATGGTAGGAATAGTGATTACTGTAAGGTGAATAGTAATTGTATCCACCGTAGTAATAGTCACGACTCCTGGGAATTTTGTTTGCGACGATTCCCAGGACATGAGATTCAATGCGGTTAAGTTCTTCGATTGGACGTAGTGCAGCAATTGCCCGCGTCTGGCCAGGAATGACAACGAAGATGACACCGTCTACTTTTCCTGAGAGGATTTGTGCATCGGACACAATCATCGGTGGTGTGTCTAAAATTACTAAATCAAAACGTTCCTCAAGGTCCTTGAGGGTTTGTGACATTCTCTCGCTACCCAAAAGCTCCGAAGGGTTAGGGGGAATTGTTCCACAGGTGATAATTGAGAGGTTTTCAATTTGGTCAAAAGTCTTCAAAACATCATCAATGTGAAGTTTCCCGGTGACAACATCGCTCAAGCCCCTTCGATTGGACTTGTTGAATTGGACATGCACCTTTGGACGGCGCATATCAGCATCAACAATGACCACTTTTTTGCCGCTCTGGGCTTCAACGATGGCAAGATTTGCTGCCACAGTGGACTTCCCTTCGGATTCACCTGAACTTGTCACCAGCATAGTTCTGGCCGGTTTATCCACCGATGAATATTCCAGGTTCGTACGTAAAGATCTAAAGGCCTCCGCAACCGGAGAACGTGGATTCTTTGCCACGTAGATGCCAAGAGCGTCTTCGCTTTGTTTTGGGTTGTGTTTGAGTTCTCCAATGAAGCCAATCACCGGTGTATCCAGAATATCTTTAATTTCGTCAGGTGTTTTTAGGGTATCATCCAAAAATTCAATTAGAAAGGCAAACCCTGCAGTTATCAACAGGCCAATTGCAGCGGCAAGCGTAGCGCTCTGAAAGGGCTTTGGTGAGATCGGAGTGGTGGGTTTGGTGGCTGTTTCCACTTGCATAACTGTGGGAGTCGATTGTGCCTTTGATAGGCGTAAAGTCTCAAGGCTGCTGATGCTGCTGATGTAAATCTGTTGGTAAAGTTGGAGGGTAGTCTTGAGGCGGTCAAGATCAATCGAACTGGCTTCGCCGGTGTCTGGAGTTCTCCCCAACACAACCAGCTGGGTATAAATTTCCTGGTAAAGCGCGAGGATTGGGCTGAGCTCATCGATTTTTGCCTGATCGTTGGCAATACGGGCTCGGTCAACTTCTGATTGAGATAAGGGATCGACGTTAGCCATATCGAGCTTGAGGGCATTAATCTGAGATTGAACGTCGGTCATTTGAGCCTGAACGTTTTCGATTTGTTTTTGCAGGATTTCGGTGGAGAGGGAGGTGATCTGGCTCTCAATGATTGCAATCTGCTCTTCAGCCTGATCCACCCGGGCTTGCAGGTTTCGCTCTGCTGATTCAAATTGAACTGTTTGCAGCTTCACATTTTGATCGATCAGGATGTCTACCAGACCGTTTGCGATTACAGCCGCCTTATATGGATCTGTATCTTTGACGGTCAATACGACAAATTTGGTTTCACCAACTTGTGAAGCCGTAGCCTGCCCTTTCATAACGGGAAAGCCAAGACGATTTGAGGCTTCGTAGAGCAAATCTTCAGTTGTCAGCAGCTCTGTATAGGTGCTGATCATGTTCAGGTTATTCAGGTAAGAATAGTAATCATAGGTGGTTTGTGCTGCTGGAAGGATGACAAACCGCGCTTTCGCCTGATAGATGGGAGTTTGACGGCTGCTGAGGTAGTAGCCGAGCGAAGCACCAATGATGGTCCCTAAAACAACAAGCCATAGCCAGCGTTTAAAGATTGCAAAGAGTTGTTTAATATCCATTCTTACCCCAGAGTCGCCTTAAACAGTAATGTTTTTCAAACTATTAGGATACCATAAGTTGAGGAAAAGTAATAAAGCCGTTTAGATGGACGCTTTGGTTCTGAAGTGCTTTTTGTAGGATCTATAAAATCATATCTTTCAGGACTGCAGGCTTCAGTTATGTTAAAATAGAGCCTTATGGATGTAAAAGTTGTAGCAACTAACAAAAAAGCGCGATTTGAGTACTTTATCCAGGAGACTTTTGAGGCTGGGTTAGCCTTAAAAGGCACTGAGATTAAGTCTATTCGACTGGGTCAGATCAGCCTCCAGGAGGCTTATGTGCGAACCGATGGGAAGCAGGCCTGGCTGGTTGGAGCGCACGTGGCGCCTTACGAGCATGCCAGCGCTGCTCAGCACGATCCTTCGCGGGAGAGAAAACTGCTGCTGCACAAGCGAGAAATTAAAAATTTGTGGGATGCAGTACGGATAAAGGGCATGACGATTGTCCCGATCAAAGTCTATCTGAAAGCGGGAAAAGCGAAGGTGGAGATTGGTATCGCCAAAGGTAAGAAACAATACGACAAGCGTGAATCCATCAAAGAGCGCGACATCGCGCGTGAACACTCCCGTCGTTCGGGGGATTATTAGACGCCCTACAGATTTTTGCGCCAAAATTCGGCATGGATATAATTGGAATATGAAATTGAACCACTATATAAGCAGAAGAGATTTCCTGAAGCTGTCTGGTTATGTTGCCGGCGCAGCGATTTTGCCTGCGGTAAAGCCTGCAGTTAATCTAAAAAATCAAGAATACCCGATTGGAAAAAAACTTGGGCGAGTGTGTGTGGGAGAGTTTCGATCCTGGGTTGATGTAAAATCGGAGCCCAACATGAACGCACCCGCAATTATGCGTGCGTGGAGGGATGAGGTTTATGAGATCAAGCAAGAAGTTGTGGCTAATGTGCTTGATTTCAATCGCT
Source organism: Anaerolineaceae bacterium (assembly GCA_040768265.1). Lineage (GTDB taxonomy): Bacteria > Chloroflexota > Anaerolineae > Anaerolineales > Anaerolineaceae > Mesolinea. The sequence goes on along the minus strand of JAXGNB010000008.1, from coordinate 70,162 downwards.
ACAATCAGCGTTGGTATGAAACCCCCAACGGTTATATTTACGCCCCCTTCGTCCAACCAGTCAAATATATTGAAAATACACCTCTAAGCAGCCTGCCGCTTGATCAGGATGGTAAACCGGGTTTGTGGGTTGAGATTACCCAACCTGTGGTGAACATGGAACTTACCAAATCACCCACAAATACTTCTTCATGGATCCGTGACTCACAAGGCTTGGCCAAGCTTTATTACAGCCAGGTATATTGGGCTTCGGATATTCGACAAGCAAATGGCAGGACCGAATACCTGCTTTCCGAGAAGTATGGCGCTCTGCCCGATTACTACTGGGTGGATGCAAGTGCCTGCCGACCAGTGACCGCTGAGGAGGTGAGCCCAATTCACCCGGATGTTGGCGATAAGCGCATCCTGGTAAACCTGCAAACCCAAACGCTGTCTTGTTTTGAGGGCTCGCGTGAAGTCTACTTCTGCGATGTTTCGACGGGTTATGTTAAAGAAGGTAAATGGCTCACGCCTCCTGAGACAACCCCGGTCTGGCGAAAGATGATCTCTTTGCACATGAGTGCCGGAGGCGTGTCGCCGTATGATTCGCCGGGAATTGCCTGGACCACCTTATATCATTCTGATGGGCAAGCGATCCATTCCGTTTACTGGCACAACAATTTTGGCATTGCCGTCTCGCATGGATGTATCAATTGTCTGCCTCATGATGCCAAGTGGATCTGGCGCTGGACCAACCCGGTTGTGGGGTACTATCCAGGTGAACTTACAGTGTCCAACGCAGGCAATTCAACCTATGTCCAGGTGATTGAAAGTTAGTTGCGAGCCAAAAACTGCGATGGTTGAAGTCTTCCTGCTCAGCACCGAACCGACCAGTGAGAGTGTCGGGAAGATCAAAACCTTTCTGTGGTCTCTTCAGGAGAATTTTCCCCACCAACTTCATCAGATTGATCTGCGTCAACAGGCCTTTTTTAAGAAACGTGCAGATCAAACCTTAATTCTACGGATTGATGAGAAGCAGGTGTCAAATCCAGAAAATCTTGAAACTATCAGGCTGGCTTTGAGAGAAGCGCACGAGAACGCGAGTTCGCCGGATTATCGCCCGGCAGCAGCCAAAGACTACCTTGGTGCAAGAGAGCGCTTTTCGCTGTGGTTTTCCAGGCACTACCTGGCGTTAATCAACTTTGTGTTGGCATTGTACGTTTTGCTGCCAATCCTTGCGCCGGTGATGATGAAGCTGGGGCGGGTGGAAACAGCCAGCCGTATCTATCGGCTCTATCGACCACTTTGCCATCAACTTGCTTACCGTTCTTTTTTTCTTTTTGGAGAACAAGCGTACTATCCGCAAGATGTGATGCCTGGTTCTGATCGGCTGAGTTATTTGGAGGTCTCCGGAAATCCGGATGATGATATGCAACTTGCCAGCGCCTTTATTGGCAATGAAAGCGCTGGTTACAAAATTGCTCTCTGTCAGCGTGACCTGGCAATTTATGCTTCAATGCTGTTATTTGGTATTGTATTTGTCTTTGCAAGAGCAAAATTCAAGCCTTTGTCGTGGTGGCTCTGGATCTTGCTGGCGATTGGACCGATGGGGTTAGATGGGGTCTGGCAGCTTGTGAGCCAGATGCAGCTCTCTTTTCTGAGTTGGCTGCCCGTTCACGAAAGCACACCTTTTTTGCGGGTGTTGACCGGAGCGACTTTTGGTTGGTTTACCGCCTGGTTTGGCTATCCTGCGATCGAAGAGTCTGTCTGTGATCAGCGCTTGCGGCTGGAAGCAAAAGCAGCGATAGAAAGACGAACAGGCTGAGTTATGCGGCAGTTTCAAAAAGAAGGGCTTGTTTATTACCGCTTCGACAGCTTTGATGATGAAGCTTTGGATCATGCGATTTTTAGCAGAATGGGGGGCAGTTCAAACGGACCTTATGCCAGCTTAAATCTGGGCGGCACAAATGGAGATAATCCAGCTGATGTCCTTGCTAATCACGAAAAGTTATTTCGAATTTTTGGACGCCCGTATTCCAGCAGGTTTGACGTTTGGCAGGTACATGGCAAAACCATATTGTTTGGGGAAGCCCCACGCCCACCCGAGAAAAAACATCCTCCGGCGGATGGCATCTTTACCGATAAACCTGAAGTTACATTGATCATGCGTTTTGCTGATTGTGTGCCGCTGGTGTTTCATGATCCAGTTCAGAGAGTGGTTGGGATCGTGCACGCAGGCTGGCAGGGTACTTTACTGCGCATAGGCGCGGAAGCTGTCGGCGCGATTCATCAGCGCTATGGCTCTATGGCCGAGGATCTGCGTGTTGGGCTTGGTCCATCTATCTGCGGCAAGTGCTACCAGGTGGGGGAAGAGGTTCATAAGCAGTTTCTGAAAGCCTGGGGAGATGAGGCTGGGCAATTCTTTGCGAAAACGGAGTTGGGATTATTCCTGGATCTGTGGGGGGCGAATGAATGGGTTTTGCGGCAAGCAGGTGTGACCCAAATTGAAAACTCAGGCATTTGCACCGCGGAGAATCTAAGTAAGTGGTATTCTTACCGAAAGGAAAAAGGCATCACTGGTCGGTTTGCAGTGGTGATCGCCCTAAAGCAGGATGACTGAAACCAGGATTAACCTCATCCAAATGATCAAATCACGGCTTGAAACAATAGAAGCGAATGTTACTCGTGCGGCTGAAAAGAGTGGCAGGCGTTTGAGTGATGTCTTAATATTAGCGGTCAGCAAACGGCAACCCGTGAGCGTGATTGAGGCTGCGTATGCTTGTGGTTTACGAACGTTTGGTGAAAATTATGCTGAGGAAGCTGTTGAAAAGATCAATCAGCTTAAGCATCTTCCTGGAATGCGTTGGGAAATGATAGGTCACGTTCAGAGCCGCAAATCCGCACTGGTTGCGGCGAACTTCCTCAGGGTGCATTCGCTGGATTCTCTCAAATTGGCGCGAAGATTGGACTCAGGCAGATCGAGCCAGGGAGGCCCTCAGGCATTGGAAGTTTTGTTGGAACTGAATGTCAGCGGTGAAGCTTCAAAAGAAGGTTTGCCAGCCTGGGAAAAGACTCAATGGGAGGCATTGCTTCCATTCATTGACGAAATCCGGTCATTTAACAACTTACATCTAACCGGATTAATGACGATGCCCCCATTGTTCGATGATCCTGAACAAAGCCGGCCCTTCTTCAGGAGCTTACGGCAGGTGCGAGATTATTTGAGCCAGCAAATAGAAGGCCTCGAACTAAAAGAACTTTCAATGGGCACATCTTCAGACTATACTGTTGCAGTGGAAGAAGGTGCCACCGTCATCCGGATCGGACAGGCACTGCTTGGTCCGCGAATCTACCCATCGGGAAATTAATATGACTTATTTGTTAGAAATGGTTTTCTTACTTTTACAGGGAATGCGAATATTTTTAGTCCTTGGGACGCTTTTGCCGTTAATTTTGCCTGAAGAAAATGTAATTCGAGACGGGATCACACGCATTATTGAACCTGTCCTGAGACCTTTCCGCAAAGTTTTCATGCCAATTTCAGGTTTCGATTTCACACCTGTGGTGCTTTTCCTGCTTTTGCTTGGTATTGAATCGCTGCTACGCCGTTTATTGATTCCCCTGGTAGTCAGGTAATCAAGGTTTATAAAGGATTCTGCCGCAATTTTTGCAGTACGCAATCACATTAGGCGACTTGGCTGCCTGGATATCAGCGGGAGGTACGGTTACGCCGCATGCGCCGCAGGTGTCATCTTTGACTTCAGCAACAGCTCTGCCGGCTTTACTCTTTAGAAGTGTGCGGTAGATTGCAAAAGTTTCCTTATCCAGTTGATCAATCAGGGCTTGTCTCTGGGCGTCCACCTGGGGAATCTCGGACTCAATTTTGTGTTTTTCGCCAATCAGCAGTGAGTTTTGGGATGCTTTCCGATCCAATATCTTTTGAAGTTCTGCTTTCGCGGCTTCCAAAGCTCGGTTTGTCCCCTCAAGCGCCATCATCGCCTGCAGTTCTTCGTCTTCAAGCTTAGCAATTGTTCGATCCAATGCCTGGGATTCAGCTTGCAAATCCTGCAACTCCTTGGGGTTACGAACCTTTCCGGAAAACAGACTAGACTGGGTTAATTCACGCTTTATCTTTTTTTCCTGGACCTGCTCGATAAAGCCTTTCACAACGGACTCGGTGGATCTATTGATCTCCTCAGCTTCCACCACTCTTGCCTTAGCTTGGCTGACTTCTTTGTCGGCAGCAATAGTGCGGTCGATCTCCTTCAGGCGGGAGTTCATCTTCATCCGCAGTGTGTCCTGGGTCTGAAGGCGAAATAGGGTGAAGGAAGTGTTCATAGCGGCTCCAATTATTCAGAGGATGCAAGTATTGTAACATTCAATTCGGTCTGCTCGCACCTTTCAAGGTCTTGAAAAAATTCTACGTTCAGCTTGTTAGAAGTACCTTTTTAAGTGATCTGCTTTGTTGTTTGTTAATAAGCTTAGTTGAAGTTCCTACCTAAGGTAGTCCAAAAAAAAGTCATCGATATTTACCAACATCGATGACCTTGAAAGATAAATCAATAATTTGATATTAGTAAGCCGTTTCCAGTTCAGATCGACCAGTCACGTTACTACACCCTAATTATTTATTGGATCTATTCTGGTAATTTTAAAGTTGTCATACAGGAAGGTCACAACACCTTCCTCACCGATAGCCATTCCGCCTTCAACTCCAACAGAATGAAATTTTTGTTCTGGAATAGACATAAAGAACTCAGGCACTCCGTCAACAAGCATGGCCAGATATCCTGCGCCGCAAATCCCTGTCAGGTGATAGGTTCGTCCGGGTACTATAAAATCAGACTGATCGGTTGGAAGATTTGAATCTCCAATCCCAGTCCATTTACCGTTTTTGTATTGCGCGTAAGAAGTGGAACCTGGTCCAAAGAAATGGAATGCATAAAGATTGTTCCAATTTCCATCGACATCACATAAAAAACCAGTGTAAATTATTTCAGGTGAACCGGGGGCTACGGTGACGTCTGTTTCCATCATAACGCCTGAGTTAAACCAAGTTAGGGATTCAAGCTTGGAATAGACCCATGAATCGTCCGTTGTATTCGTTAAGGCCAGTTTTCCATTTTCAAGTTTGACCGTTTGTCCCGGGTCAGAAAATTGTGACCATGATCCGGTTGGATTTGAGAAGTTTTCGCTATAGAGAACCTCGCCAACACGCAAAAATACGAAAGGATCGAGAGGAGCATTGACCCATTCATCCTGCTGTTGCATGGTAGTTGCTGAGAAATTATCGAAAACAACTTTATTTGGCATGTCTACCATTGCAGTTCCACTGCTATTGAAGCCACTCCCTCCAGAGGAATAAAGCCCAATTCGCCCAGGTCTAAACTCAGATATTGGATATCGAAGAACTTGCTTTCCATCAATTATCAGACCTAAGGCTGTTGAGGAGCAAATCGCCTGAAGATGGTAACTCTGTTGATCCACAAAATCGGTAAGCTTAACAGAGCTTATCGTGGATAAGGTGGAGTTGTCGGTAGTTTGAGAGATGGTGGCATAATATTCCCTACCCAATTTTTTAATTCCTATGCCATAAAATGCTTTCTCCCAGGCATAGCCGCAAACTATTCCGCCTCCGCCAGTTTCATCTCCGGTCTGAGAAAAAATCATATCGACTTCAATGCTTAATTCTGAAGCCTTAACGATAGACTTGGGACTGCTCACCACCGCAGCAGTCAGGCCTGATGCTTCCAGCACATACTCCCCATTTTCCTGAGAAGTAGCAGTTATATTTTTAGACAACAACACATCCCAATCAGCAACAGAAGAGAAGTCTGTAAAATAAGGTTGCTGACCCAAATCGGGCGTTGAAGTGGGGGTGGGTTCGAGAGTTGCAGTAGGAGTAGCGGTGTTTTCAAGCACCTGGGTTGGAACGATTGTATTTGGTTCAATTTTTTCTTCGGTCTCTTTCAAGGGAAGAGTTCCACTTGTTTCCTGTGACGGTGCGCAGGCGGTCAGGAGTATTGTTAGCAAGAGTATGGTTGTTAGCAAACGTTTCACGAACTTGGTCTCCTTGTTATTCGATTGTTAGACATACATGATGTCTTTGTGATAAAAATTTCCCCTATTATAAAGCATAACTTTTATTATGAATGGAATATTGCTACAAATCTTAAATTAAGAATCACATTATGTAGAAGAGAATTAAGAAAGACTTATAACCTGACAGGATTCAGATACCAGGCAAAATTAATCGACCACCAGGGCTGAATCGCTTTGTTCTAAGAAAAAGTTATGACCAATGGCTCCTCATCGATCATTTGCCCTTTGAAACTTGTTCGATGGTTTTATGTTCATGCAAGCCTTTTTGTTGTAGTGATGCGCAAAAATTTGTTTTTCAGTCAGTATACATAAGATACATTGGAATGCGATTGCAAGTTTCAATTTTTGTTTTCAAGCGTGATAAGTTTTAGATAGCGGAGCACCCCAACATAAGATCATGGGCAGACTTACTATGTTATAATTGCGTGCATTATTCTCAAGGAATATTGGACGGAGAACAAAAATTGGCTTTCTTTAACCCTATAAAATGGCTGCTTGGGTTACTTTCACAGGATCTTGGAATTGACCTTGGCACGGCTAATACACTGGTCAATGTCAGGGGCAAGGGCATTGTTATAAACGAACCTTCCTGGGTGGCGATCGACAAGCGCACCCGTGAACCGCTGAAGATTGGCGCTGCTGCCAAGGCAATGGTGGGGCGTACCCCAGCCAATATGGTCACCCTCAGACCGCTGCGCGATGGAGTGATTTCGGAATATGACATCACCCAGGCGCTGCTTGAGTACTTCATCAGCAAAGCTCACGAAAACAGCATCGTGCTTTTCCCACATTCGCGGGTTGTCATTGGCATCCCATCTGGTGCAACGGAAGTGGAAAAACGCGCGGTTTACGATGCCGCGATGTCTGCGGGAGCCCGGGAAACATACATGATTCTTGAACCTGCCGCGGCAGCTATTGGCGCTGGTTTACCCATTGATGTGGACTCTGGCAACATGGTTGTTGATATCGGCGGCGGGACCACTGAGGTGGCAGTTATCAGCACTGGTGGTATTGTTATTTCCCGTTCTCTGCGTGTGGCAGGCGATGAATTGGATCAGGATATCATCGAATATATCCGCAGTAAATACAACCTGTTTATCGGCGAACAGATGGCAGAAAAGGTGAAAATCGCGATAGGTTCAGCTTACCCACTCAAGGAAGAGAAAACGGTTGATGTGCGCGGGCGCAACCTGATCACGGGTCTGCCTGAAGCTATCGAAATTTCTTCAATCGAGATTCGCGAAGCGCTTTCACCTTCGGTTCAGGTGATCGTGGATACCATCAAGGATGCCCTGGACGAATCCCCTCCTGAAATTCTTTCGGATCTGATGGACAATGGCATTTGTCTGGCAGGTGGAACCGCTCAACTTCAAGGTTTGGCTGAACGTCTTTCAAATGAGATCCATGTGAGAGTTTGGGTGGCTGAAGACCCGATGACCTGTGTGGCGCGCGGTTGTGGAATGGTATTGGACGACATGGATTTGTACGAAAACTTACTCGTTGGCATCGAACGGGATCCTTACACGAATTCGCAAGGTTGATCTTCCTTGCGATCTGGATAGACCAGATTCGACATGCGCAATCTATTTACTGCTAAAAATCTACGGAACCTGATTCTAATTATTGTTATAGTCGGCGTCTTAGTGATGGCTATTTCGGGCTATCTGACGCCGATTTTCAGCGTTTCTGTCAGCCCACTGATTTCTGCTCAGAGTTGGATCTCAGAACGTTATCTGGCTTTTAGCGACTTCTTTGGTTCCCCTCGTGATATGGCAACCTTACGGGAAGAGAATATGGTGCTGCGTAATGAGGTGTCGCAACTTCAGAGCGAGATCATTGCCCTGCAGGAAAATCTGGCTCAGGCTGAAATTCTTTACACCTTATTGGATTTTGCGCGCAGCCATCCAGAGCATGAGTATGTGGCTGCGACGGTGATCGGGCGGGAGATCAGCCCTTACCTGCAGTACATTATTATTGATAAAGGTTCCAATGACGGCATCCGTTATGGCATGCCGGTGGTAACCCAGCAGGGTCTGGTGGGGCGGATCGATGCAGTCATTTCAGACGCGGCGCGGATCCAGTTGTTAACGGATGCAGGTTCGGTGGTCAATGTGCGTCTTAAGAATGCCAAAGTTGAAGGGCAGGTGAATGGCTCCATAACCGGGGAAGTCAGCCTCAACATGGTGCCGATTGATGCTGAGGTCGAGATCGGTGAGGTTATTCTCACCTCAGGTCTGGGCGGCACTTACCCTCCAAACATTTTTGTTGGTCAGGTGCTTTCGATGCAATCGCGACAGAATGCGCTTTTTCAGACAGGCTCTGTTCAGCCAATTGTAGATTTCTCAGTTCTTAGTGCTGTTCTTGTGATAACGAACTTTGAGGCTGTCGACATCACACCGCTGGTACCTTGAGGTTGAACTGTGTTAATCTATGCGGTCTATGCAATGAGTTTTGTTCTGGCGATGATGCTCCAATATGGGGTCTTTAGTCGCTGGACGATTCTTTCGGGCAGTCCTGATCTTGTACTTTTGCTCGTTATCGCGCTTTGTCTGCATCAAAAACACAAACGCTTTTGGATCCTGATCCTGATCATGGGTGGAGTTGTTGGATTCGTTTCGGCATTACCCTATTTTGTGCCGATGATAGTCTACATGGCGGTTTATCTCATGTCTGTGAGTTTGAAGGAGCGCGTCTGGCAGACACCGCTTTTGGGGATGTTTTTGTTAACATTTGGTGCTACCATTCTGGATCATTTTTTGTCAATTGCTATCCTGTTTCTTCAGCGGATTCCATTCGTGTTCTCTGAGGCATTGGTAAATGTGGTCTTGCCGGCTGTATTTTTAAATATGTTCTTAGCCATCCCTGTGCACGCCATTGTGCGGGAATTGAGCCTGTGGCTGTATCCACAAGGAGCCCAAGTATGAATAATGGCAATTATGAAAAACCTACCATCGATATGAAGCGATTTCGCTGGATCTACTTGATCATCGCGGCGGTGTTCGTCTATTACATCGCGCAATTATTCAGTTATCAGATCCTGAACGGAGATGAGTACGTTGCCCAGGCGGAAGATAACCGCACACAAGTGATCAGTATTCCAACAGAGAGAGGGATGATCTTCGACCGGAACGGCATCGTTTTGGCGCGCAATGTTCCGCAATATAACATCACTGTCACACCGGCAAACCTGCCGGACTCAGAGGGGAAAACCCGCGAAATTTTTGACCAACTAAGCGCTCTGATCGATATTCCAGTAAGCCAGGGTGAGGTTAATGATGAGACAGCAGGCTCTTTTACGCCTTGCTATACCACCCTGGGCATCGAACAGGTGGTGGAAATCGCTGACAGTCTTTGGCCATTCCAGGCGACGCGCCTTAAGTGTAATGTTGATAAAGAAACAGCCATGATTATCAAGGAAAAAAGTCCCGATTGGCCTGGTATTGACGTGGAAATCGAGCAGATTCGCGAGTATCCGACAGGCGATCAAACAGCGGAAATTATTGGCTTTCTTGGTCCTATTCCGGAAGTGCTTCTGGAATACTACACCGATTTGGGTTTTGTCTCAGGACGGGACAAGGTGGGCTATATGGGCATTGAAAACTCGATGCAGGATGTGCTCGCTGGAACCAACGGACGGCGCGTGGTGGAAGTGACCGTTGGTGGTGAGATCGTGCGGGATATCGAAGAGCCAATCGATCCGGTGCCCGGTGAGAATGTTTATCTTTCGATTGACTATCGCTTGCAGCAAGCAGCGCAAGCAGCACTCGAAAATGAGCTCGAGTTTTGGAATGAACGCTATATGCTTTGGCGAAATGAACTCCTTAGTACCATGGGTGTGGTGGTAGCAATGGACGCCAAAACAGGCGAGATCCTGGCGATGGTGTCTTATCCGAGTTACGAAAACAATCGAATGTCTCAGTTTATCCCCAGTTACTACTACGAGCAGCTAAGCATTGACGAACATAAACCTTTACTGAATAAAGCCATCAGTTCCGAGCTCCCTCCGGGTTCGGTTTACAAGATGGTTTCTGCCCTGGGGGTTTTGAACGAAGATGTGGTGACGCCCTATCAGACAATTGAGGACCCGGGCATGATTACCCTTCGCCAGCAATTTTATGAGACTGATATTGGAACACTTCAAAATTACTACTGCTGGGATCGTGAGGGGCATGGGCAGGTGGATTATTTGCACGGCATCTCTTATTCTTGTAATACGTATTGGTACAAGGTTGGTGGGGGTTATGAGGGTGAAGTGGATGGGGGTGGATTGGGGATCTGGCGCATGGACGAATATGCTGCGGCGCTTGGGTACGGTCAAACCACAGGACTTGAACTGCCAGGTGAAGCCGATGGCTTGCTGCCTAACCCCACGTGGAAGCGTCTGAACATCGGTGAGAACTGGGCAACTGGCGACACCTACCTGGCAGCTGTTGGTCAGGGTTATGTGCTCGCAACACCAGTGCAGGTGTTAAATTCAATCAACACAATTGCCAATAACGGAAAACATTACAAATTGACTATCATTGACAAAATAACCGACTATGACGGTAATGTAACGTATCAATCTGAACCTGAGATCCTTTGGGATATCACCAAAGATCCGATGATTGCCACCTACGAGGGCAATAATCGCACCAATGAACTCAAGGTTGTGGAGCAGTGGGTGATTGATCTTGCCAAACAGGGCATGGAAATGGTGACGCGGGATGATGGCACTGCCTGGTTTGAATTTCAGGATAACCCATGGAAGGTAGCTGGCAAGACTGGAACCGCAGAGTTTTGCGATGACTGGGCAAATCGTGAGGGGCTTTGCGTACCGGGCTCATGGCCGGCGCATGCCTGGTTTGTGGGATATGCACCTTACGATGATCCGGAAATCGTGGTGGCAGCATTTGTTTACCATGGTGATGAAGGCTCGACTGTGGCCGGTCCGATCGCAAAATTCACGATCGATGCTTACTTCCAGTTGAAACAAATCGATCAGGAGCTTCGGCAAAACGATTATGCTCCGGTGCTACCATAGGCTGTCATTGTGGAAGAAATTAACGTTCGTGGAATAAAAGGCGGGGTTCTGATCAGCCTGCCAGAAAGACCCTGGTATGTCCAACGGGATATGCTGATCTCGCGCATCCAAACCCAGGAACGCTTCTTTAAGGGGGGGCGCATTGCTCTGGATGTCAGCGGCGCTGATTGGTCGCAGGACCAGCTGTTCAAACTTTTGCGAGACTTATCTGATGAAGGCGTCTGCCTTTGGGCAGTATTAACCACTTCCGATATCACCCTGGCATCAGCGCAAAGCTTTGAACTTCAGACCAGTATTTCATCTCAAACTGCGGTGGAAAAGCCTGAAAACCCGCAATTTACAGGGATTGACCAGAGTGTCGAGTGGCTTGTTAAAACGTTGGAAAAGGCTGAAAAAGTGGCTTTCAAGGCAAACGGTGTCTTGATTGGAGATGTGCCGGAGGGGGCTGAGGTGATCGCTGCCGGCAGCCTGATCGTGTGGGGAACTGTAAGAGGGAGTCTGAATGCTGGATGCGGTGGGGACGAATTTTCGCAAATTTTAGTTTTGCGTTATGCTGGAAGTGGGCTGAAATTATGCGGACAGGTGGTGGAAATCCCAAAGAAAATGCTTAATACGGCTGCGCTCGAAATCCGGTATGATGATGGCGCAATCAGCTTGCAGGAAGCAGCGACAAGGAAATTTAAGTTTTTATGAACACACGTGAGATTTGGAAACGTTTTGACATCCCGCTTTTTGCAGTGGTGTTGTTGCTATCTGTCTTTGGCGTGGCGTTAATCTCATCGGCTATTGCCGGGAATCCCACCCTGGTGGAGCATCCGAGTCGGCAAGCAACTTTCCTGGTCATCGGTTTAGTCGTTTTGTTTGTGAGTGCTTCCTTCGATTACCACATTTGGAAAACCTTAAGCAAACCCTTCTATGTGGTGGTGGCTTTGCTATTACTGATGGTTTTTGTGTTTGGTGGGGCAAGGTTTGGCGCTGCAAGGTGGCTTGAGACTGGCCTGGTCACGATCCAACCAGCGGAACTTGCCAAGATCGCGATTATTTTGGCACTTTCCAGTTTCTTCTCCAGCAATATTGACCGCATCAATAATTGGATGACGATCGGCAAGAGTCTGGCTCTCACAGGCGGTATCGTGATCTGGATTTTATTGCAGCCCAACCTCAGCACCAGTATTGTGATTTTCGTTACCTGGGCAACCATGCTTTGGATCAGCGGATTGAAAACCAAGTACATATTGATTATGCTTGGAGCAGCAGCCTTGTTTCTTGGGATATCGTTTTTGCTCGATTTTCCTTACCTGGCGGATTACCAAAAAACCCGCATCACCAACTTCATCGCTCCTGAAGAGGATGCACGCTATGGCGATACCTACAATGTTGACCAGGCGCTGATCAGTATTGGAGCGGGAGGCTGGTTTGGCAAGGGATATGGGCAGGGTTCGCAAGTGCAACTGAGGTTCCTCAAGGTTCGCCACAGCGACTTCATCTTTTCGGCATTGGCGCATGAATTTGGCTTTGTTGGGACAGTTCTGGTGTTGTCAGGGTTAATTTTTGTGATAGTGCGTTGTTTTAAAGTGGCACAAAACGCGCCGGATGCCTATGGCTCGCTGATTGCCTACGGGTTTGGCGTTCTGATGGGATTTCAGACGATTGTGAATGTAGGGGTTAATTTGAGATTGCTGCCGGTGACGGGGTTGACCCTGCCTTTCCTGAGTTATGGAGGCAGTTCGCTTGTCTCTATGCTGTTGGGGATAGGACTGGTAGAAAATATAAAAATGCGCAGCCAGGATAAAGAATTCCGGGAAGAACCCTTGTAAGAAAGGGCAGGAATGTGGTAATATAGGCATTCGTGAGTGGGGGCTCGTCTAATGGCAGGACAGCAGACTCTGAATCTGTATGTAGTGGTTCGACTCCATTGCCCCCAGCCTGAGCTTTTATAAAGAATCGTCATGAAGGTGGCGGTTCTTTTGTTTTTGTTAGGAAAATATTAGGACGTTGGGAGATCTATGGTCAAAAGCCTCGCATGGCCTGGAGACCGGCTAGAACAGAGAGCAATGGCGACGCATCCCGCAAGGGGAGGCTTTGCACTGCGTCGCCTTTACGTTAGTTTCTTTGGGGCGCTGTGATCACCCGAAACGCAAATTTTCCAAATTGTGCAGAGGGAGTAAACCCCCTCCGTACGGATGACCTCTCGTAGGGCTGGGGCTTGCTCCAGCCGTAGGGTCAGATTATGAGAAGCTTGGAGACCTACGGTCAAAGAACTTGCACTGCCTGTGTCTGAAACGTAAATTTTCGAAATTGTGCAGAGGGAGTAAACCCCCTTCGTACGGATGACCTCTCGTAGGGCTGGGGCTTGCTCCAGCCGTCGGGTCAGATTATGAGAAGCTTGGATACCCGGCGGTCAAAGGACTTGCATGGCCTGTGCCCGAAACGCAAATTTTCGAAATTGTGCGGAGGGAGTAAACCCCCTCCGTACGGATGACCTCTTGTAGGGCTGGGGCTTGCTCCAGCCGTAGGGTCAGATTATGCGAAGCCTGGATACCTGGCGGTCACAGACCTCGCACGGCCTGTGCCCGAAACGCAAATTTTCCAAATTGTGCAGAGGGAGTAAACCCCCTCCGTACGGATGACCTCTCGTAGGGCTGGGGTTTGCTTCAGCCGTCGTGCCTGCGATAATGACACGGTAGGAGACCTCGCGGTCAAAGGACTTGCACTGCCTGTGCCCGAAACGCAAATTTTCGAAATTGTGCGGAGGGAGTAAACCCCCTCCGTACGGATGACCTCTCGTAGGGCTGGGGTTTGCTCCAGCCGTCGGGTCAGATTATGAGAAGTCTGGATACCTGGCGGTCAAAGACCTCGCACGGCCTGGAGACCGGCGAGAACGTGGCTTATCGGTAGGGGCACGGCACGCAGTGCCTGCTTATAGTAACTATTACCCGTTAGAGGGTGGTTACCAATGGGGTACCCATGCACTAAATCAAAACAGGGGCGTACCCATACATACCTAAACTTGAATGTGATTCACCAGCTATAATTAACTTGATTTGTAGAAAAGGAACCCTCATGAAAATTAACAAGATCCTGATTGTAATTCTGGCATTGTTTATTCCCTACATCATCCTGATGGGTGGGGTGAGGCTGATCATGAGTCCGGCGTTCGCCGAGTTCGAGTATACACGCGCCGGCTTTCCGCTTGATCCCTATGGCATGGAAACCCACGAGCGCAAGCAGTGGGCGGACTATTCCATCCGCTACCTCACCAACGATGAGCCGATTGACTACCTTGGCAATCTGCAGAACTTTCAAGGGCAAAAAATTTTTACCGAATCTGAACTTTCCCACATGGTGGATGTAAAGGACGTCGTTCAGAGAGCTCTACTAGCCTGGTACATCCTCATCGGGCTGAGCGTGGCAATTCTCGGCTGGTTCCTGATCATGGGGCAATGGAGCTCGCTGCGGCAGGCACTGCGAGGTGGCGGCTGGGTGACTTTGAGCTTGATTGTTGCGTTGTTGATTTTCCTCCTCGTGAGTTTTGATACCCTTTTCGACCGTTTTCATCGACTCTTTTTTGCGGACGGTACCTGGCTGTTTTACGAATCCAGCACGCTCATCCGCCTCTTCCCCTTGGTTTTTTGGCGGGATGCTTTTGCGTTGGTTCTGATATTTACACTGCTTGCTGGTATTCTGTTGGTGTTGATCACCCATAAGCGCAAGCGGAAAAATTAGTTCTTAAGCAAAAAGACCCCCGATTTTGGGGGTCTTTTTTTGTGCATGAAATTTAGACGACGGGTGGGTTTTCCGGGTCAAGGCTGGGATCAAAGATGTGGAAGTTGTCCATGTTGAAAACAACCTGCATCTTGTCACCAAACTCAACCTTGGTGCGGGGGTCAACACGAGCGATGAAATCGTGATCACCATTGACCAGGTACAGGAAGATTTCATTACCCATCAGCTCGGTCACATCCACGTTAACGTCCACCGGCTCGGCAATGATGCTGGGCGGGGCAAACTCAGGATTGTGAATGTCCTCAGGGCGGATACCGAAGATGATATCCTTGCCGACGACACTTTCGTAGCGGGCGATGTCGTGATCTGGCACACGGAGGCGGAAGGAGCCCAAATCCACGAACATCTTGCCATCTTCCATAAGGACCTTGCCATTAAAGAAGTTCATGGCGGGGGAGCCAATGAAACCGGCAACGAAAAGGTTTGCGGGATGATCATAGAGCACCTGCGGCGTATCAAGCTGCTGCAGTTTGCCCTTGTTCATGACGGCAATCCGGCTCGCCATGGTCATGGCTTCGGTCTGGTCATGGGTGACGTAGATGAAGGTGGTTTCAAGGCGCTTGTGGAGCTTGGACAGCTCGGCGCGGGTCTGGACGCGAAGTTTCGCGTCGAGGTTTGATAGTGGCTCATCAAAGAGGAATACCTTTGGCTCACGCACGATGGCACGCCCAACAGCCACACGCTGACGCTGACCGCCAGAGAGTTCCTTGGGCTTGCGCTTGAGCAGGCCTTCGATGCCGAGAATCTTAGCTGATTCCTGAACCCGGCGATCGATATCCGCTTTATCGAACTTACGCAGTTTCAAACCAAATGCCATGTTGTCATAGACAGACATGTGGGGGTAGAGGGCATAGCTCTGGAAAACCATAGCGATGTCACGATCTTTGGGGGCAATGTCGTTGACGACCTGGTCGCCAATGAGCACTTCACCCTCTGAGATCTCTTCCAGACCAGCCAGACAGCGCAGGGCTGTCGTCTTGCCGCAACCGGAAGGGCCAACAAGGACTAAGAACTCTTTATCTTCGATTGCAAGATTTAGATCTTGCACGGCGACGACGTCGCCAAAACGTTTCCAAACATGATCGTACGTAACACTTGCCATTAGAAATTCCTCCAATCTTGAACGAGTATAGTGACATCATTATACGTCAATGTTTCGAAAATAAACAGGTTTTTCAAGACGAATTTTCGTGGAATTTTCAAAAATAAATCGAAAATAAGAAAGCACCTGCACAATTAGCAGGTGCTTTCAGAGTTTTGTATGGTTTAGCAATCCAAGTAGCGCTCGATTTCGATCGGGATTGGACGAGTGAGGATATCGATTGCCTCTTTGCGCAGTGTTTTTACCCAGAAATTGATGAATTCATCAGAAAACACGCCTGAGTCGGTCAGAAAGTCGTGATCCTTCTCAAGGGCATCCAGAGCTTCATTAAGTGAGAAAGGAACTTTCTTGATGCGTTTTTGTTCCGATTCCGGCCAGGCCAGGACGTCATCATCGAAAGGTCCGTAGCCTGCCTCGCGCGGGTCCACTTTACGGGCAATGCCATCCAACCCAGCCAGCAGCATGGCGGGGATTGCCAGGTAGGGGTTGCAGGTGCCATCGGGCGTGCGGTATTCCACGCGAACTTCACTTGGGTCGGTGGCGTACTTGGGGGCACGAACCGCGGCATTACGGTCGCCTTTGCCAAAGAAGCAGCTGGTGGGGGCTTCGAAACCTGGAGCAAGGCGCTTGAAGGAGTTGGTGGAGGGGTTTGTGAGAGCGCAAAGTGCCGCAGCGTGGTCGAGAATGCCGCCTACGTAATAGAGAGCTGTTTCGCTAAGATTGGCATAACCTTTGGCGTCATAAAAGACATTAACACCATCCTTTGTCAGGAATTGGTGGAAATGCATGCCGCTGCCGGCAGCGCCAAAAAATGGCTTAGGCATAAAAGTGATGGTTTTGCCCTCATTGTAGGCAAGGTTTTTTGCCAGATACTTGACCATCATCGATCCGTCAGTCGATTTGAAAATGTTTTGCAGCGGCGGTTCAATTTCGCCATGCCCCGGACCACCCGCTTCGTGGTGGTGGTATTTGACTTTGTAGCCAAAATCTTCCATCATCAGCGAAATCTCGTTGCGCAAGTCCTGGTTTTGATCTCCGGGCGCGATTTGGTGGTATCCCTTGTGATTGGAAACCAGGTAACCATTGGTGGTTGGATTTTCCATCCAATCAGATTCGTAGGAAACGATGGAATAAGAGCTGGCATTTAAGCGGTTATCGTAGCTGACTTCGTCCAGGATGAAGAATTCGTATTCCGGACCCCAGACGGATCGATCAGCCACACCGGTCTTTTTTAGATAAGCCTCAGCCTTAGCTACGATTTGGCGCGGATCAAAATCGAAACGTGCTTTGCTGTCAGCTTCGTAAATGTCTGCCAGGAAGGAGAGAGTGGGACGCTTGAAGAATGGATCCATGAAAGCGCTGGTAAGATCGGGAATGAGGATCATATCCCCTGCTGTGACGGGTTTAAAACCAACAGCAGACCCATCAAACCCAATGCCATCGCGCATCATCTGCGGCGTGAAAGATTCCGCCGATAGCGAAACATGGTGCCAACGACCAAACAAGTCACCCCATTTGAGGTCAATAATACGCACCTCATTATCCTGAATGAATTTCAATGCCTCTCCAAAATCTTGAAACATTAGCAAACTCCTTTTTTATTGTTTTTTCTGTTTTACCTCTCAGGTTAAGCAATAGGTGAGCAGTCTGAGAGCAGATTTATTTTACCAGTAACCAGCCCGGAACCACAGGCTAAAGCGGATTTGGAGTGGCGAACAGTGCTTGTTTGTACAAAGACAAAAACGACCTGAAGCTTCAGGTCGTTTCATTGAATGATTGATAAATCTTAGCTGATTTTTTCGAATTGATCTTTGCCAACACCACAATCGGGGCAGACCCAATCTTCGGGTAGGTCATCAAATGAGGTACCAGGTTCGATCCCGGCGGTGGGGTCACCAATGGCTGGATCGTAGATGTAACCACAGGCGATGCATTCGTATTTGTCCATTTTTCTCCTTGAAAGCTTATACTATAGTTACAGGGTTGTCAGTTCCTGTATTAACAATTGATATTATACAACAGATTGTCCGTAAAGGGCTTGAAACCACTGCAAGTTAAAAAATTTACAATTTTCAACACGAAAGAGAGCTGAAATGACTGATTTTAACGAATTAATGAAATCTTTACCGGCATTGGTGGATCCTGAAGAAGCCAAAGGTTTGAATGCAAGAATACAATTCAACCTGAGTGGCCAGGGTGGAGGTGAGTGGGGGGTGGTGTTGGACGACGGCAAGGTAAGTGTGAGTGAGGGTCCGATGGTACAACCGCAGTTGACTGTGAAAACCAGTACGGATAATGCTGAGAAGTTGCTGAATGGCAGTTTGAACCCGATGATGGCGATCATGACCGGCAAGATAAAGATTGCAGGCGATATGGCTTTGGGAATGAAGTTGATTGGTTTGTTGAAACGTTGATTTAAAGCATCAATCCCCATTCGGGGTCAAAGAGACCATCTTCCATCATGTCGGGTGTCCAGGGTTCCACACCAAATTCCATGCTGGTCGGAACTCCGAGAATTTGTTCGACTTTTTTACGGGTTTCCTCAAGCATCGCGGGACCATAGGGGCAATAGGGCGTAGTCAGGATCATGCGAACATAAGAACCCTGTTCGGTCAGCTTAATTTCCCTCACCAAACCGAGCTCAATGACAGAGTAGCCCAATTCGGGATCGGTGATGCCCGATAATCCTTCAATCAAGTCAGTGTACTTTTCTGGAGCAGTACTTTGGATTTCCCAGGTAAATTTCGCTTTATCTTCCATCAATGACCTCATAAGTGTATGTGCAGGCAGCATCACCCTGCAGAATGCAGGTTTCATGGTTGATTGGCTGCTGAATAAGAGATTCTAACAGAGCATGATTGATCGTACAAACCTCGGGGTGTTTGTGTCCAAGGTGATGAACAGGGCAGTGATGCGTGTTGAGGATAAGTTTTTCTCCTGATTTGGTCCAGGAAAAAACAAAGCCATCCCGAGTGAGACTATCGGCTACTTCTTCAAGAATTTGTTCAGGGTTCTGAGAGCTGATGGAGCGCGAATAAACTTTTGCGAGATCCTGACCGAATTGTTTTAACAGACCCAGAAAAATTTCAGGTCCAAGGAAATGTTTCATGGTGGTTAGAGCTTGATCCGTTAAGCTAAAGAAATTGGTTGGGGCAATTTGATAGCCTTTTTCCGTAAGGCTATAAACAAAGCGCGGTCTGCCCACGCCGTGGCGTTCTTCGGATGAGGAAACCAATCCTTGTGCTTCCAGGTTGATCAGGTGATGGCGAACAGAAATCTCACTGAGCGCAAGCTTTTGCGAAAGCTGGCTGATGGATGCTTCGCGGAGCAGCAGTACCTGGTTCAGGACCTTGTCTTTTGTGTTTTTCATGTTAAGAGATATTATATGGCAACTTGGCAGGCAATGTTCAATGTCGGCAAGCATTGTCCAAGAAAAAAATATTAATTGTTTTTAGCTATGCTATAATATTCAAAATTCTAATGAGTAAACTAAGGAGATGAACATGCCAAAAATCGAGGATATTGAAGGAATTGGACCCGTATACGCAAAGAAGTTATCTGATGTCGGCGTTAAGACCGTTGCTCAGTTACTGAAAGTTGGCGCTGGTGCCAAGGGTCGGGAAGAGCTGGCCGAAAAAGCTGATATTGACCGCAAATTGATCCTGGAATGGGTAAACCATGCCGATCTTTACCGGATCAAGGGAGTTGGTCAGGAATATTCCGATCTGCTCGAGGAAGCAGGCGTTGACACCGTGGTGGAACTTGCCACCCGCAATCCTGAGAACTTGTTTGCCAAGATCCAGGAAGTGAACGAAATGAAGAAGCTGGTCCGCCGCCCACCAAGCGCGAAAATGGTTGCAGACTGGGTGATGCAAGCAAAAGCATTGCCAAGGGTTGTCACTCACTAAGACCCGGTAATAGTTTTCTGCAAACCTGCTAAAAGGTTTATTAATTATGCCTCTCATGCCTGGCAAGAGAGGCTTTTTTGAACAAAATTGCAAAACGCTTTTCATAGCATAAAAGCAACGAGCCTGATGGTAATATTATCTAAAGTAACTGAAGGGTAAAAAAGGAGACGGTTAAGATGTCATTACTGCATGATTTTGTGGAAAAGAAACACTGCATTTTTATCGAAGAGGCGGCGGATTGGCGCGAAGCGATCAGAATTGGATGCAAACCCTTACTGGCTGACGGAACAATCGATGAGCGCTATCAGGAAAGAGTTATACAGAATGTTGAGGAGTTTGGTTTTTATATTGTCTTAATTCCTGGCGTGGCCATGCCGCATGCTCAACAGGGGGCAGTGGGGGTACATAAGACAGAAATTGGATTTATGAAGGTTGAAAAACCGGTTGTTTTTGATGAAAATGACCCTGATAAATACGCCACTCTCTTCTTTACCCTGGCTTCCGTCAACCCCACTGAACATCTCGCTAACATGAGCCAGCTGGCAGAGATGTTGGGGGATGATGATTTACTTCAGGATTTGATGGACAATGTTCACAATGAAGAGGACCTTCTCCGAATTGCAGAAAAATATCCGCTCAGTTAAGAGCATTAACAAAATACAACAAAAAAACCCCTCTTGAGGGGTTTTTTTGTGTGTAGAGCCAATCCCAATGACTGGCTGAATTGGTGTTTCGATTCTAATTAGATCCCAACATGTTGAGAATAGTGTTGACCACAACCGCGCCAGATTGCGCACGGTCCTGGCTGCCACCAAAACGACTTGCGGCTGAAATAGCCTGCATGATCGACTGCATGTTGGATTGTCCGCTTTGCTTGGCTGAGAAATATGCCAGAGCTGCGCTCAGAAGATCTTTGGCATCCAAACCGCTGGAACTTCCCTGGCTGGAACTCTGACCGCCCAGAAGCGATGAGAGCAAATCTCCCATGCCTCCGCCAGAACTCTGCGAGGAAGAAGTGCTGCCACCGAGCCCACCAAGAAGTGTGCTCAGGAGGTCACCACCGCCTGATTGGCTTTGTTGAGGCTGTTGTTGCGGTTGTGAACCGCCAAGCCCGCCCAAAAGCGTGCTGAGGAGGTCTCCACCAGCTTCCTGTTGGGGTTGCTGTTGCTGTGGTTGTTGGGTTTGAGCTCCGCCCAATCCGCCTAAAAGCGTGCTGAGCAGGTCTCCACCGGCTTCCTGTTGGGGTTGCTGTTGTTGGGTTTGAGCTCCGCTCAATCCGCCTAAAAGGGTGCTAAGCAGATCTCCACCAGCCTGCGATTGCGGCTGATTGCTGGTTTGCTGCGGGATGTTCCCAAGCAGAGAACCTACCAAATCATCCGGCTGCTCAGGAGCAGGCTGCTGGGTCTGGGGTTGTGGTGTGCTTTGGGAACCTCCGGCGAGACCTCCGAGTAAGGTTGAGAGAAAGTCACCAGAACCACCTTGGGCTGATGGTTTGCTGCCCATGAGTGCATTGATCAAGGTGCCGGCAGATCTTTGGGTAAATTCCTTGCCCTTGAATTGCTCAGCAGCTTCTTGAAGACCTTCTGCATAGAGCTTGCCCGAACCGCTGGTGGTGGAAGCACGCAACTGTTTGCTGGCAAACGCCAGTTGGTCAGAAGCGGATTTATCAGATTTGGAAGCAACAGCTTTTTGGATCAAATTGAAGGTTTCCACCATATGAGTGCCATGATTGCCGTTGTATTCATCTGCGGCATCAAGGGCGGACTGATTCTCTTTCAGGGCTTCAGTAACCGTTTTAAAAACAGTGCTTAGATCAAATGTATCTGCCATGTGACCAGTCTGCTTTTATTACTCTAGATCTTCGGGCAAGGCCGGGATTTGCAGTACCTGACCAGGCACGATTACGTTCATATTGTCGCCAATGATGTCTTTGTTGGCTTCGTAGATGAGTTTGTAGTAGGGGGGTGTGGCTTTGCCGTAGAATTTCAAGGCAATGTGGCTGAGGGTATCATCAGCAGTAACGGTGTGTTCGCCAATGAATGCGGCTGCACGGGCGGCCTCTTCAGCGGCTCGGCGGGCTTCGTGCTCGGCTTTGCGGGCTTCAGCTTCAGCCTTGTAGCGCTCGGCTTGTTCAACACGTGCTTTATTGGCTTCAGCGATTTCTTTAGCCTTGGCTTCGGCTTCTCTTTTTGCTTTTTCAGCAGCCAGTTCAGCTTCGCGCTTTGCCTCTTCTGCAGCTTTGCGAGCAGCTTCTTCTAACTCTTCCTTGGACTCTTTTTTGCCAAAGAGCTTGTCAAAAATACCTTTTTTTTCTGCCATTTCTTTTCTCCTTATTTATTTAATATTTACCCAAAAAGGGTTTTGATCCGGATAGCGATCAGTATAAATTCATAATACCTCCGCTATTGATAATAATTATATCTCATTCAGTGCAATTTGGCATTGCTGTGTCAAAGGTGAATGTTAATAAGTTAAGGTATATTATAAAAAATTGACTTTAAGGTGTCAGCATGCTATACTTCACCGACAAATTCTTACGAATATCAGGACAAAATGGCGAGCATACAAATTCAGAACCTTCACGTTGAAGTCGGTGGGCAAGAAATTCTCAAAGGCTTCAATTTATCGATGAAACAAGGCGAAATTCACGCTCTGATGGGCCCAAACGGAACAGGGAAGTCGACACTATCCTATGCCATCATGGGACACCCGCGTTATAAAGTAACTGCTGGAGATATCCTGCTGGATGGGGAGAGCATCCTTGGTCTTTCGACTGACCAAAGAGCGAACAAAGGGCTCTTTTTAGCATTTCAATATCCGGTGTCCATCAGCGGTGTCACTTTGGCGAATTTTTTGCGCGTAGCTGTTAATTCCAAATTGAAAGCTGCTGATCCTGAATCAAAAGGTATATCACTTGTGACATTTCGGAAAGCGATGAAAGCCAAGATGGACTTTTTGGGAATGGATTATTCCTTTGCGGGACGCTATTTGAATGAAGGTTTCTCTGGGGGGGAAAAGAAACGGGCTGAGATCCTCCAGCTGGCAATGCTTGAACCAAAATTTGGAATTCTTGATGAAACTGACAGCGGTCTGGATATTGATGCGGTGCGCATTGTCTCGGAGGGTGTCAACTCATTGGTTGGTGACAACCTTGGGGTCCTGGTGATAACTCATTATCAGCGCATGTTGAATTTCCTGAAGCCAGACTTTGTTCACATTATGTATCAAGGCAAAATTGTTGAGACAGGTCAGGCGGAACTGGCGTTGAAACTTGAAGAAAGCGGATATGACTGGATCCGGGAGGTTTACGGAGAGTCGGGAAACGGCAATGACTGATGCACCCGGCACTGACTTCCTGAACGAACTGGGCAGCGATTATCACTATGGCTTTTTTGACCCGGAGACGTCTTCATTTAAGAGCCAAAAAGGCCTTTCTGAAGATGTAGTCCGGCAGATCTCAGCCTACAAAGAAGAGCCAGAGTGGATGCTGGAATTCCGGCTTAAAGCATACAGGCACTATATTACAGAACCCATGCCCAGCTGGGGTCCGGACTTGAGCGGTTTGGATCTGGACAGTATTTATTATTACGTTCGCCCACAAGAGATTGATCAAAAATCCTGGGAAGACGTTCCAGAAACGATAAAAACCACTTTCGACAAACTGGGTATCCCTGAAGCAGAGCAGAAGTATCTTGCTGGTGTCGGCGCGCAATATGACTCGGAGATGGTCTACCACAATGTGCAGGAAGCACTTGAGAAACAAGGCGTGATTTTCCTCAGTATCGAAAATGGGCTTAAACAGTATCCGGATTTATTTCGCGAGCATTTTTCGAGCGTTGTGCCGATCCAGGATAACAAATTTGCAGCACTCAACAGCGCGGTTTGGTCAGGCGGCTCTTTTGTTTACGTGCCAAAGGGGGTGAAAGTCGATTTACCATTGCAGGCTTACTTCCGCCTGAACAATGCCAATATGGGGCAATTTGAGCGCACGCTAATCATCGCGGATGAAGGCGCGCAGGTCCATTACGTGGAGGGCTGTACCGCGCCAACCTATTCGACGGAATCGATTCACAGCGGTGTAATCGAAATAGTTGTTAAAAAAGACGCCAGAGTGCGCTACACGACCATTCAAAACTGGTCTTCCAATGTCTATAACCTGGTGACACAGCGCGCCATGGTTTGGGAGAACGCGACAATGGAATGGGTGGATGCCAACCTTGGCTCAAAAGTGACCATGAAATATCCATCCTGTTTCCTGCGCGGTGAAGGAGCCCATGGGGAGATGCTTTCTGTTGCCTTTGCTGGACCCGGTCAGGTGCAGGACGCGGGATCGAAAATGGTCCACTTCGCCAATAATACCAGCAGCAAGATTACATCCAAATCCATATCAAGAGCCAACGGTCAATCTTCGTATCGGGGTTTGGTGAAGGTAGCCCGGGGGCTTAAGAACATAAAATCAAACGTGGTTTGCGACGCGCTTTTGCTCGACCCTACTTCCCGTTCCGATACCTATCCGACGATTGAAAGTGGGTCGAAAGATGTGACAATCGGTCATGAAGCCACGGTCAGCAAGATTGGCGAGGAGCAGCTTTTTTACCTGAACAGTCGGGGACTAAGCGACGAAGAGGCCACAACCATGGTGGTTTCGGGTTTCATTGAACCTTTGGTTAAAGAACTGCCGATGGAATACGCTGTTGAAATGAATCGCCTGGTTCAATTGCAAATGGTTGGATCGGTAGGGTAGCAGATGCATAATCCTGAAAAAACTTACCGTTCTGTTTTTGGCATAGAGCAGTCCCCACCTCAGTGGAAAGCCGCATATGATCAAGCCAACATCGGTCTGCCGAGTGGACTGACAGATGCCATTGGGCCTGCCTGGCAGATGGCAGCCACCTTGCCGATGCCACACATCAAGCTCGAAAAGTGGCGCTGGATGGATTTTTCGCACCTTGGGCTGGCCAATGCCGAGGTTTGGACGGAACCGGAAATTCAATTCGAAGTTGAAATGGTTTTGGATGCTGGTGAAACAGCGGAACCAATGCAGGATTTTCCGGCTGGGCTGGTGGTTACAACTTTCAGAGACGCTCTGCAACGCTATCCTGAGCTTTTAGCCCGCCTGCTCAGTAGAATAAATCGCCCTTCAACGGACAAGTTTCAAATCCTGGCTGAAGCCTTGGGAAGAGAAGGTCTGTTTGTGTTCGTACCACGTGGACTTAAATTGCAAAAGCTTGCCGTGGTGAATATTCAAGGCGAGATCAAGCCGGGCATGAACGTGTTACGTTCGCTCATCTGGCTTGAACCTGGCGCGGAGCTTGAGCTTGTTTTGAATATGGAGGGCAAGTCAAAATCAACAGCGAACAACTTATTCGCTCTGGCTAAGACTGATCTGGTGCTCGAGGATGAAGCCCAACTGCACTTGACAGATATTTCGATCTACGAACAAGAGGTGATCAGCCTGTGCTACAACCAGGCGAAGCTTGGGCGCGGGGCAAAGCTGGACTGGATTTATGATGCCTGCGCGACTAGCCAGGTGAAGCAAAGTTTGGAAGTGAACCTTGAAGGAGAAGGCGCGGAAGCTGAGGTCAGGGGCGTTTATTTTCCTGCTGAAGGTCAGAAGGTCAACGTGGACACGGTCCAAAACCACCTTGCGCCGCATACCAAGAGCAATTTACTTTTCAGGGGGGCTGCAATTGGCAATGGCCAAGCTATCTGGCGCGGAATGATCTATGTGGATCCTGTCGCACAGAAGTCAGACGGTTATCAATCCAATCAGAACCTGCAATTGGGGGAGCAATCTGAGATCAAATCTATTCCCGGGCTTGAGATATGCGCTGATGATGTCAGCTGTTCGCATGGCGCTACGGTCGGCAGTATCGACGCAAATGAGCTGTTTTACTTGCAAGCACGAGGGATACCGATTGCTGAAGCGGAAAGGCTGATCGTGGAGGGATTTTTTGCCGAGATAATCGAGCGAATTCCTGAAGAAAAGACTAAGAATAAATTAGGCGAGCGCCTGATAAAGAAATTTGAGGCAAGCTAAATCGTGAAGGAAATGAAGGAGCTAATTATGATGAAGAGCGGGAATTACATGCGACCTCCAGAAGAGGAAAAGGTGTATGAAGTTGGTGATCGCGTGGAAGTCAATTGCGATCATGAGGATAAGGCTGGTCAGCGGATCCGGGGCTGGTTGAAAGGCACTGTTGTGCAGGTTGAAAACAAGCTCCTGGCTGTGCAGTTTAAAGAAAGCATCTATCTGACTGATGGCTGGATGGTGCCGGATAAGATTCTCTGGTTTCCGTATGACTCAACCAATGTGCGCCCATATAAATCGCCGCGTTCGAGAAAATCGGACATAAATGCGAAGGTTGCAAACCTGTAGTGATTTGTGAAGCAGCAGTGTAAACGTATTTAATATTAAGCAAAAAGAGGTTGATTTTTTCAAATCAACCTCTTTTTGTATTTTATCTTCGCTTACATTTTTCCAAATGCGCCAACAATGCGTATGATGTCAAAGCCTTCAGCGAAGGGACGCTCCGCAAGCGCGCCATGGCGGATGGCAGTGGCGCGCATGATATCAGGAGAGAAGTAATAGCGGCTTGAATAGGTTTTATATTTGTTTAATGCCGCAATTTTGTTTTCTACGGCCTGCTCTGAGACTTCCGCCAAAAAATGCGGGAAGAAACCATAGCTGCTGCGAAGCACGTCAAAACCCAAAACGGTTGTGCCGCGGAAGGCGCGCGTGGCTTCCTGGGTGATGGTTTGGTGATCCTGATGGATGTCCTGAGCGGTGTGAACGAAAACAATTTCAGGTTGGTATTGGCGCCTTAAAGCCAGCATCTTCTCGAGGATTTCCTGCCTCATGTCCGGAAAACGGCGGGTTTCGAACCGCCCGAGTTCGATTTGATCGTCGTTTAGACCAAGCTGGTGCATGCTGTCGTAGTGTTCTCTGACGAGATCTTGCAGATCCGGGTTTTTCTGGTTGTCTGAGAAGGTCATGCAGTGGATTTCAGCTTTGCCGACCATATAAGAAATAAAAGCACCACAGCCCAGCTCGATATCATCCGGGTGGGCTCCCAAAAACAGCAGAGAGCGACCAAAAAAAGTCATGTTTTGCATAATACCTACTTTGTGGCGATGAAGCCGCCAACGACTTTGGTCATCACTATAGTCCCGTCAGTTTCGATCCGTTTTTGGGCCGCTTTTTCGATCTGGTTCATCACAACCTCGAATTCGTTGTGGGTTTCAAAGAGCGAATTCCACAAACGGCGGTCTTCCGACATCGAAGCGCGGGTGTAGACCATGAAGGGCTCCACTGATTCAAATGTCAGAGGATTCTCGAATATGTGCTGTTCAGTTTTGCTGAAGAGCTTCTGCATGGTGCCATAAATGCCAGAAGCGTAGCGGGAGCTGCCGGGCATGGGGGGAATAGGTTTGCCGGTGGCCTCACGAATGATGTCGTAGAAGATTTGTTTATTGCTGGGCATCGGACCGGTGGTGAAGAGACGTCCGCCGGGTTTGAGCACGCGGTGCATTTCGCCCAGGGTAAAGGGGATGTCTTGCGCGTAGTAGATAGCAAAACAGGCGGAGATCAGATCAAAGTGATTTGAGGGCAGGTCGAACTCCTGGTTGAAGTCAAGGTGCCTGAAATCAACGGCGTTATCAATCGCCTTGTTCTTCTCGCGGGCATCATCCAACAGCGACTCTGAAACATCTGTGCCGGTGATCTCCGCGTTTCCATTCAGATGGTGGAAAAAGGAGAAGCACTGCTTGCCGGAGCCACAGCCAACATCAAGAATTTTAATCCCGGGCTGCAGGTTGAGCACTTCCAGCATACATGCATCTATATCTTTTGAGCCGTAACGACTGTGAATGTCAATGCGCCTGGCAAGGTCGTCGGTGGTTTCCTGAAAATCAATCTTCATGTTTTCCTCATTATTCTTTCAAATGTTCGTCTAAGTATACATTGCGGATGGGCAAGTTTCAAGCCGGGTAAGGATGGCGTCTGATGGAGCTTGCATCTCAAGCCAGGCTGCTATCTAAGCAGATCAGCAAAGGCAAGGGCAAATTCTTCGATCGAAGCCTGGATGTCCTCAAATGTTACCTGTGAGTCCACCGCCGGTGTGCCTGCGATAACCAGGTACCATCTTTGCTCACCGCAGATCAGGATGCCCATATCTGAAACGATGGTTGGACTGAGCATGGTGCCACGTTTGTTGAGAAAAACACAATCAGGCAATTCTTCTGTGAGTTTGCCAAGCAGGATCTGGTCGTTATCGGTATAGGACCCCATTAATTCCAACAAATAGCGGGTGTTTTCCTGGTTGAGGGCTGCTCCCGTATCCAGTAATTTGAGAGAGGTGAGAAGCTCACTAACAGTGCTGGTGCGGGGGTCGTATTTCGTATTGGACAATCCCCAGGTGTCCAGCTTTTCGCGCAGCTGGTTATCCCCGCGGGCAAAGTATTCCAGCGATTCAGCGGCGGATTCCTCACTGCGGACGACCATGGCTTCAAGCAGGCTGTCAAAGTTGCGACCAGCAATTCCGAAGGTCTTCAGGTCTTCAAGCGTGCGACCCTGATCTTCAAAGATGCTCAGCACTGCCATGGCGGTTGGAATTTTAATCAGTGAAGCTGGAGGAAAGGGGACCTCGGGGTTGCGTTCCAAGAGCACTTCACCACTGTTAGCATTCTGGATCAGAATGTACCAATCCACACCGGCAATTAAACCAGTTTCAAGGCTGGAGATATCGGTGGTGGTTTGGGTGGCTGTCGGTGAAGGGTTTGCAGTGGGAGTTTGGCTGGCGGGGATCTCAGTAGGAAGAATTGCGGTCGGAGTGGAGGCAAAAACTGGGGTCGCGCTCGGCGAAGGGTTTGAAGTTGGTTTGGTGCTTTGGCAGGCCGACAAAGAAAAGCAAAAAAGCAAGAAGATTAGCGTGAACTTTAAGCGCGATAGCATCAGGTTTACTTTTAAACCTAACAGATGCGCGGCAGCATCTCGCCTGCAAGCATCTCGAGCACCCGGGTGGTTCCGAAAGGTGTTTTGAGCCATACCTGTCCTTTAGAGGGCTCAAGTACCTGGCCAATCAAGCTGGCTTCCTCTCCATAGCGCGTGCTGCGCATGACGCGCAGAGCGTCCTCAGCCTGGTCAGCAGGCAAGATCAGGATCAGCTTGCCTTCGTTCGCCATATAGAGTGGATCCAAACCCAGGAGCTCACAGGTTTTGCGTACAGGCTTATCCACCGGAATGCTTTCCTCATCCAGTTCGATGCTTACACGGCTCTGGCGAGCGATTTCCACAAGGGTAGTGGCAAGACCGCCGCGGGTGGGGTCGCGCAGCACGTGAACGTCCAAACCGGCATTCAAAAGGGCTTTAACCAGATGGTTGAGTGGAGCGATATCCGAGCTTACCCGGGTGGAAAAGCCCAGGTTGCCGCGTGCCTCAGCTACTGCAACGCCGTGGTTGCCGATTGGCCCTGAAACGATGACCGCGTCACCCGGTTTGGCTTGTTCTCCGCCAATTTGGAGATTGCTATCCGCCCAGCCAAAGCCAGTGGTGCTGATAAAGAGCTTGTCGGATTTCCCTTTCTCTGTGACCTTGGTGTCGGCTGCGATCAACTCCACGCCGGCTTCGCGGCTGGCTTCGGCAAAGGAATCGACGACCATTTCAAGTTCCCGGATCGGAAAACCTTCTTCAAGGATAAAGGTGGCGGTCAGGAAACGCGGCTCTGCGCCGAGCATGGCAACATCATTAACCGTGCCGCAGACTGCCAGGCGACCGATATCTCCTCCCGCAAAAAAGAGGGGGAAGATGATGTGCGCGTCGGTTGAGACCACCAGGCGTTTTCCGGGGGGCGTTTCTGTTATGATCGCCGCGTCGTTGGTGGCGTTGAGGATGGAATTGGAAAGGCGGCTCTGGAAGACATCGCGAATAAGATCGTGTGTCATCAGCCCTCCGCTTCCGTGACCAAGCACGATCTGACCCCGGTCAGCGATGGGAAGCGGGCAGTTGGGACCTTCAAGAATGGGCGTCTCTGGTAGAGTCATTCGCGCGTCCTGTGATAGCGGTAGTAGGCGGCACAGGCCCCCTCGGAAGAAACCATGGGTGCGCCAAGCGGGTGGGTGGGAGTACATTCCTTGCCAAAAGCCGGGCAATCAAGCGGCCGGGCAACCCCGCTTAAGACCTTGCCGGCGATGCAGAGGGGTGATTCATTCAGCTGGGTTTCAGACAATTCAAATCTGGAGAGAGCGTTGAAATTGGCGTATTCTGCTCGCAAACCAAGCCCTGAAAGAGAGATTGTGCCGATGCCGCGCCATTGGCGGTCCACCGGTTCAAAAACCTGGGAGATGATGTTTTGGGCGACCTGGTTGCCCTCACGGGTGACAAAACGCGGGTAGGCGTTGCTGACCTGGTGCTGCCCGGCTTCAAGCTGTTGGACGGTCATCAAAATGCCCGTGGCGAGGTCAACCGGCTCAAAGCCTGTGACGACGATCGGGATCTGGTATTTCTCAGCGATAGGGAGGTATTCGTGGTAGCCCATCACGGCGCAGACGTGACCCGCTGCCAGGAAGCCCTGGACGCGGTTGGCGGGGTTGGAAAGGATAGCGTGCATCGCCGGCGGCACCAGGACATTGGCCGGGAGGATCGAAAAATTATCGATTCCAGACTTACGGGCGGTTAGAATCGTGCTGGCGATGGTGGGAGCAGTGGTTTCGAAGCCAATCGCGAAGAACACCACCTGTTTATCCGGATTTGCGTTGGCGATCTTGAGGGAATCCAGCGGAGAATAGACCACGCGTACATCCGCTCCCTGCGAACGGGCGGTGAATAGATCTGCCTGGTTACCGGGCACGCGCAGCATGTCGCCAAAAGTGGTGAAAATTACATCTGGTCGGGATGCAATTTGAAGACCTTGTTCGATCGCCTGGAGGGAGGTCACACAAACCGGGCAGCCTGGACCATGGATCAGGGTAATTTCAGGGGGTAATAATTGATCCAGCCCATATTGCATGATGGCATGTGTCTGCCCTCCGCAAATCTCCATAATGTTCCAGGTTTGGGTCGTGATGCGTCGGATCTCAGCCATAATGGCCTTGGTCAGCGAGGCATCGCGCAGGTTTGTGGGCGATTCGGTCATTGGATTTGGCCTTCTTCGGTCAGGCGAGCGTTAAATTCCTGGAGATCATTCAGGATTTTAAGGGTTTCCTCAGCTTCAGTGTCGCTCAGGACGTTTAAGGCAAAGCCAGCATGTACCAAAACATACTGCCCGAGTGCGACTTCGGGGGTGGTGGCGATGCAAACTGCCTGTTCCACGCCGTCAAAATCGACAGCAGCCATGGCTGTGCCGTCCTGTTCGTATATTTTTGTGACTTTACCCGGTATACCCAGACACATATTTACTCCTTCAAATTTCCGCTGACTGCCAGTGCGACCAAGGCCTGACCCAACGAGACGCCCCCGTCGTTGGTGGGCAGCTTGCGAGGCCAGAATACTTCAAAACCTGAGGCGTTGAGCGCATTGATTGTTTGCTTGATCAGGGTCTTATTTTGCCACACTCCGCCGGATAATGCTACCTGGCGCAAGCCGCTTTGAGACCGGACCGTCTCGCAGACTTTAACTGCGCAAGCCGTCAGACCGTTATGAAAACGGGCAGAAATGACCGCTGGAGCGACTTTTAGCTTGAGGCTCTCAACAATCGCCTGGATAACTGGCGCAACCAGGATTTGACCGTTTTGAATGGGGAAATCGTAGCTGGATTGCTCTTCGGGATCAGCGATGGTTTCAAGCGCGATCGCGTTTTGGGCTTCATAGCTGATCTGCTGGTGCAGACCGATCAGCGCTGCCACACCGTCAAAAAGACGCCCAAGGCTGCTGGTTTGGGGGGCGTTGAAACCGGTATGGACCTGGTTTGCAACCGCAGATCGTTCGTCCGGGCTTAGGGCTTGATGGAACGGGAAAGCGTAGATCTCAGGGTCAAGACCGGCATGCAGGATCAGGCTGAGGGCCATACGCGCAGGCTTGCGCACTGCCGCATCGCCGCCAGGCAGGGACATATATGCAAGATGATATGGACGTTCGAATTTTTCCCAATTGGCTAAGAGCACTTCTCCGCCCCAGATAGCGCCATCAGTACCATAACCCGTTCCGTCGAACGCCAGCCCGATCACAGGTTCCTGCTGTTTCAGACCGTTGTCTGCCATGCAGGAAACAATGTGGGCATGGTGGTGTTGCACCTCGACGATGGGCAGGTTTTCTTCGACTGCACGCTGTCGGGCGTAGCGGCTGGCAAGGTAGTTCGGGTGCATGTCGGCAGCCAGGAGCTGCGGCTGGATGCGAAAGATCTTCTCGTAATGCCTGACGGCGTCTTCAAAGGCGGTCAGGGTTTCCTGGTTTTCGAGGTCGCCGATGTGATGGCTGACGAAAGCGTAGCGGTCGCGCACAAGGCAAAAAGTGTTCTTGAGTTCAGTGCCGCAAGCCAGGGTTGGAATCGTGCTGGCGGGAATTTGCAGCGGTAAAGGCGCATAACCGCGGGCTCGCCGCTGAATGTGAGGAACGCCTTCAATGACTGAGACTACCGAGTCATCGATGCGGGTGTGGATCGGGCGGTCATGCAGAAGAAAGCCATCTGCCAGATTTGAAAGGCGTCTTTGGGCGTCAGCGTTGGAAAAGGAAATGGGTTCTTCGCTCAGATTGCCGCTGGTCATCACCAGCACTTTTGGAAAACCTTCGGAAGGTTCCAACAGCAGAAGATGCAGCGGTGTGTAGGGCAGCATGAAGCCCAGGCGGTTCTGGTCGGGCGCTACCAGGTTTGACAGCTCTTTTCCTGCGGCGGTCGTTTCGAGCAGGACAACAGGCGCCATGGGCGAGGTGAGCAATTTTTCCTCGTCCAGACTGACCCTGGCGAATTTTTTGATGGTGGCAAGATCAAAAGCCATCAAGGCAAAGGGTTTGCCGCTGCGCCGCTTGCGCAGGCGCAGTTTTTCGACGGCTTGCGCGTTTTGGGCATCACAAGCCAGGTGGAAGCCTCCCAAGCCTTTTACAGCCAGAATTTTGCCATCAGCGAGTGCTTGTCGCGCTGCCTGGAGAGCAGCTTCGCGTTCTACCTTTCTTTGACCATCTTGCTCGTACCAAATCTGCGGACCGCATACCGGGCAGGCAATCGGTTGGGCATGGAAACGCCGGTTGGAGGGATCCGTATATTCCTCCGCGCAGTTCGGACACAGCGAGAAGTCAGCCATGGAGGTGTTGGGTCGATCGTACGGAATGGCAGTCACAATTGAAAATCGCGGCCCGCAATTGGTGCAATTAATGAAGGGATAGCGGTAGCGGCGGTCAGCCGGATCGAAAAGCTCGCGGCGGCAATCCAGGCAAATACTTAGGTCGGGCGAAACCGGCAGAAAATCGGCCGGGTCATCCTCGCTGTGATGAATTTGAAAATCAGCAAAAACATGATTAAGCGCATCCTCAACAATAAAGCTATCGATCACCGCAAGCGGCGGCGGGTTTTGCTGCAAGTCCTTGATGAAAGCCTGCACATTCACCTCAGACCCATGCAGCTCAATCTCCACGCCATGCGCGTTGTTGAGAACCCAGCCGGTTAGATCATAGCTTTTAGCCAGGTTGTAAACTGTTGGTCTGAAGCCCACACCCTGGACTATCCCGGTGATGTGGAGTCGCTTGTTGACGAGAGGCATAGGTCCTTACTTTGTTGTAACTTTTCCGGTCAGCCAGGCGATCCAGGCGTCGAAACCCTCTCCGGTCTTTGCGCTTAGCGCAAAGGTCTTCAGACCCGGATTGAGCATTTCAACACCTTGCTGGAAGTAGTCCATGCGGAAGTCCAAATAAGGCGTCAGGTCGATCTTGTTGATGATCAGAACATCAAGTCCGCGATAGATGTTGGGGTATTTGTAGGGTTTGTCATCCCCTTCTGGAACCGAAGCGATCAGCACATTGGCATGTGTGCCAAGCTTGAAGGCCGCGGGGCAGATGAGGTTGCCAACATTTTCAACCATGATCAGATTGAGTCTTTCCAATGGAAGTTCAGCCAAAGCCATTTCGATCATATTTGCATCGAGATGGCACTCACCGCCTGTGTTGATCTGAACTGCCGGGATGCCGGCGGCTGCAATTTTATCCGAGTCAATCGTGACGGGGGCAGTGTCGCCTTCGATTACGCCGAGCTTAATTTCAGCAGGCAAACGCTTGATGGTTTCCAAAATGAAACTGGTTTTTCCAGCTCCAGGAGAAGCCATCAGGTTAATTCCAAAGATATGATTTTTCTCCAATACGTCCTGATTGTTTTGTGCCAGGCGATCGTTGGAATCCATAATTCTTTTTACTATTTCAACACGTTGTGACATTAAGGTTCCTCTCTGAGTATGTCGATATGATGCACCAGCATTTCTTCGCCAGCTTCGATGAAAACGTCGGTACTCTGGCAGTTTGGGCAAGCTTGTAGAATTTCGCCCAGCGGATACTGGTGATTACAGTTTTTACAGCGCAGCATGGCAGGGCGGCGTTCAAAGTGTAGCACGGCACCTTCACAGACCGTGCCCAGGCTGATGTGGTCCCAATAAAATTGTACGGAGTCGTCCACTATGGAAGAAAGCTGACCAATTATCAAATAAATATCAGTAACCTTGGTGCCTTTATTTTCCTCTGCAGCCTGATTGGCAATAGACAGGATGCTTTCGGTGATTGCAAGTTCGTGCATGGGGGTATTATACCGCCGGGAAAAGGTGCGATTGGAGGTGGGAGAAGGCCTGGTCGACCAGCTCAGCTGTCATGGAGGAAAGGGATGGTTCAAAGCGGAATGAAAAACCACGTACGCTCAGCATCCATGCTTCGGGTAATTTTTTGCCAAGGACTTGCGCAATGGCAAGTAGCTCACCCGGATTCATATGGTGAGTAAATGCCGAATGTGTTTGGTCAGGCGAGACTTTCTCAAAAAGTAGATCAGGCAAACTGGGGGAATTGTGGGCATCGATGAAGATAAGCTGTTCAAAGCCATCCACATCATCAGCCATTTCGGGTAAAAGCTGGAATAGGTAAAGCAAGGTCAGTTTACCATCGAGGGTTGTAACCTGGTCTCCCGGAAATTGCGGTGTTTCAAGCCCAAGCTTTTGTGCAAGTTTGTTGAGAATGTGCCAACCAGCGCCATCATCTTCACGATCGCGGTTTCCGTAGGCAATTATGAGTGTTTTTTGTTGCATATACCCTTCTGCAAAAAAATGCCTCCCCAATCAGCGGGGAGGCATACCTTGGTTTGGTTCGATCTACCGCCGCAGGGTCTGGGTCAGGTTGCCCTGGTGATCGAAGAACGTGATCTCCAGCGGCATCTGCCCAACTGCATGGGTGGAGCAGGAGAGGCAGGGGTCGTGGGCGCGAATGGCGTGTTCAACCCGGTTGAGCATGCCTTCCTTAACATCAGGACCGTGGACGTATTCCTTGGCAACCATATCAACAGCCTTGCTCATGGCATAGTTGTTATGCCCGGTGGAAACGATCAGGTTCACCTTGGTAAGCTGGCCGTTTTCGTTGGCAGTGTAGTCGTGGATCAGGGTGCCGCGCGGGGCTTCGATGACCCCAACACCGTGCCCAACTGGATTCTGCCGCGTGTTCAGGATGTCATTGCTGAGGATATCCGGATCTTCAAGCAGCACACGAACGCGTTCTGCCGCAAACAACACTTCAATCATGCGGGCATAGTGGTAGTAGAGCGTGTTCTCCACCGGTGCGCCGTTGTTGATGGCTTTGAAGATCTTCATTTCTTCATTTGCCATCGGAGTTTCAATCTGTTCGGCCATGTTGAGCCGACCGAGCGGACCAACCCGATAGACACCACCCGGGTAGCCAAGTTTCTTGTAATAGGGGAATTTCAGGTAAGACCAGGGCTCCACGTGCTCGGCTATGTAATCGAGATAATTTTGAGCACTAAAGATCTCCAACTCTTCACCAGTGCGGCTTTTCAGGCGGATATCGCCATCATAGAGTTCGAGTCCTTTGGTGGGGGTGATCAGACCAAGGTAACCGGTTGGAAAAACCGCGAACTTATCAACTGTTTCACCGTTGGCTTCTACCCAGTCCTTGACGATTTTGATACCAATTTTGGTGGTCTCGATTTGTGCATCCAGATCTGCCAGGATGCGCTCGCGACCTGCTGGGGTCAGAGTGCGATTTACACCGCCAGGAATTGCAAAGGTGGGGTGGATCGAGCGTTCACCAAGTTCGGAAATGATTGCCTGACCAAATTTGCGCAGGCGGACTGCCTTGACGGTCAGGTCGGGGTCAGCCTGGACCAGCCCAACCACATTGCGGATGGCGGGATCGGCGTCAAAACCAAGGATCAGGTCAGGTCCGGCAAGTTCAAAGAAGTGCATACCATGGCTCTGGATGATCTGACCCATATGCATCAGTTCGCGAAGCAAACTGGCAGGGCGGGGTGGAGGGCAGCCGAGCACAACGTCGCCAGCTTTGGCAGCAGCCAGGTGATGGCTGACGGGGCATATGCCGCAGATACGGGGTGTGATCTGCTGCATCTCGGTGACAAGGCGACCTTCGCAGAATTTTTCGAATCCCCGGAATTCGTTTACATGGAAGTAAGCGTGCTCAACCGAGCCATCCTCATTCATGTGGACAGTCACTTTTGCGTGACCTTCGATTCGGGTGACTGGTTCGATAGTAATTTTTTGTGTACTCATTCAATTCTCCTAATGCCAGTTGTTGAATTCGCCGTCGACATTGGGCATTCTACCCTGGGCTAATTCAGATAAAACATAAAAAATCGCGTCCGCGCTTGGAGCACATCCAGGCAAAAACAAATCAACTTTGACGACATCACTGACTGGGCGGACATGCTGTGCAACAGAAAGCTCCGGGTCATTGGGAATCATACCGCTTTCGTCGGTGCTTTCGGTTTCGATATAAGCGCGTTTGAGGGCTTCTTCGGCACCTGCAAAGTTGCGCATGGCTGGTACGCCACCAAAAACAGCGCAGTCTCCAAGCGCGACAAGGATCTTGCAGCGTTTGCGCATTTTGATCGCGACTTCTTCGTTGTAAGAGTTTGCAATGCCGCCTTCAAGAATGCCGACATCCACACCTTCCTCATCCGGTTCTTTGAGGTCGGTGATCGGCGTAGAGCGTAAATCGACCAGTTTGAGCAGTTCAATGATACGTTCGTCCATATCAAGGAAAGACATGTGGCAACCGGCACAGCCAGCGAGCCAATCTGATGCAACTTTTGGTTTTGTCATACGTTTCCTTTCAACCTGCATTTATTCGTTTAATCGGTCAGGACAAAACGATTGCAGCAACTTTTTCTTCAATAGCGGCGCGCCATGTTTCGGAAAGAGTAAGTCCCGATTTATTGGCGAGGCTTTTCATGACATCCAAGACGGAAAGATTGCCATCGGCGGATTGTATGGCTTGCTGATTCAGCCCAAGCTTGCCTTCTGAAGTGAGATAATGCCCGGTCTGCTCAGCCCAGATAGTGCAAGGCAAAACGATATCAGCCATCTCGGTGAATTCCGAGATGTAGCTTGAATGCACGATCTTGAACTCACTGCCAGCGAGGGCTTCACGGGTGTGGTCACAAGCGTGACCATCGCCGAGCGCCAGGTAGAAGACAGGCGCGGATTTCGGCTGAGCGTCCAATTCGTAACCGAGCAAAGCCCCGGCAAAATTGTTAGCCTTACCCTTAAGGACCACAACCTTAGCGCCGATTTCACGCGCAAGTTCCACGAGTTTGCGGAAAGCGGCAATATTCTCGAGCCTGGCGAATTCCTTACCAACCACGAAAACGGGTTTTTGGCTGAGTTTAAGCTGTCCAAGCACATTTTCAGCCCGTCCTGGTTTGAGACCAAGGGTTTGAAGTTGTGCAGTCAAATCAGCCATCTCAGGTTTTGCGAAGCTTTGGAGCAGATCCACTACGGTCGCGTAATCAGTGCCGATATATTCCAGTTTATTGGAAGACCAATCGCCGATATGGGTGCGGGTGCTGTTGGCAATGAAGATATTGAGGTCTTGCATAGCCTGGCGCTTGAGGAAGAATCCGGCAACCTGGTGGTCTTTGACCATATCAGTGCCGAGAATAATTGCCAGATCACAGTCTTTCAATACCGACAGATTGGATTCAAAAGCGCCAATTTCAGCAGCAAGCTTTGCGCTGGTGAGGGCAGTTTGGTCATGCCCGAGGAGCGTAACCTGCCCGGCTTTGAAATGATCCGCAAAAAACTCATGGAAGCCATTCAGGGCTTCAACAGGCTGGCGTGGAGAAATGTGGGCGCTGATTTCGCTGCTGTCGTGCGTTTTGAGTTGCACTGAGATGGTGGCAAGCGCTTCGTCCCAGCCGATCGGTTCAAGTTGACCATTTCGGCGCACCATTGGGCTGATGACGCGTTCACGATCTTCTTTCAGCGGCTTGTAGCGACCGTCGTAGCAGAGCAAACTGTCATTGAAACCAATCTCTTCATTACCATCGATGCGCACCAGGCGATTGTTGCGGGTCTTGACCACGCGTTCACAGCCAAGGCTGCAGTCCAAACAGACGGAATTTGTGTGGGTCAGATCAGTTTCACGACCCTGGTAGGCGCTCCGGCGATCAATGAGGGCACCGGTGGGGCAGAACTGCACACAGTTGCCGCAGGAAATGCAGGTGCTTTCGCCAAGGGGCACGTTGTTATCGGCAATCAGGATGCTGCCGGAGCCGCGCTCTTCAAAACCAAGGGTAGCGTTGCCGACTAATTCCGTGCATGCGCGTACGCAACGACGGCAAAGGATACAGCGATTGTTGTCCAGGAAGATATCCGGATGAGACGCATCCACCATGAATGGTTTATAGGCTGGAGTGATCGGCCAGTGAGTCATGCCTTCATCGTAGGCAGCTTGCTGGAGGTCACAATCTCCGTCGGTGTCCTGGCAATACATGCAAAAGTGATTGCGTTCGCTGAAAATCATCGAAAGGATGAATTTTCGGGCGGATTTGGTCTTGTCTGTGTCAGTATGAACAATCATACCGTTGGCTGCTGGCACAACACAAGAAGGTTGCAGGGTGCGAGCGCCTTCAACTTCCACCAAGCAGAGGCGGCAGGACCCATAGGAAACCAGCTTGGGGTGATAACACAGGGTAGGAACGTTAAAACCCGCTTTGCGGACTGCATCCAGAATCGTGGAACCAGCTTCGACTTCAACGGCTTGACCGTTAACTGTTAGTTGAATCATAAATATTCTCCTCGCTTCTCTTAATTGATGACAACCGCATCAAAGTTACAAACTTGCTTGCAGATACCGCAGCGTATACAAAGCTCTGTATCAATTACGTGGGTTTGTTTTCTCTCACCACTAATTGCGTTGACCGGGCAGTTACGCGCGCATACGGTGCAGCCGGTGCATTTATCTTCCAGAATTTCAAAAGTGATCAGGCTGCGGCAGACTTTTGCCGGGCAGCGCTTCTCGTAAATGTGGGCTTCGTACTCATCCATGAAGTGTTTCATCGTGGATATGACCGGGTTTGGCGCGCCTTGCCCCAGACCGCAAAGGCTGTCTTGGATGATCTCGTCGCAAAGTTGCCTGAGCAGAGGGATATCTTCGGGGACGCCCTTGCCAGCGCAAATGCGTTCAAGGATCTCGAGTAGACGACGGGTGCCAACACGGCAGGGAACGCACTTGCCGCAGGATTCATCCTGGGTGAATTCCATGAAGAAACGGGCAATATCCACCATGCAGGTTTCTTCGTCCATCACGATCATACCGCCCGAGCCCATGATGGAGCCGGCAGCGCCGAGCGTTTCGTAATCCACAGGAAGATCCAGGAATTCTTCGGGCAGACATCCACCCATTGGACCACCAGTTTGGACGGCTTTGAAGGCTTTCCCATCTTTGATGCCGCCGCCGATATCGTAGATGATCTCGCGCAGGGTCGTGCCGAAAGGAACTTCAATTAAACCAGTGTGGGCGAGGTCGCCGGCGAGGGCGAAAGTTTTGGTGCCCTTGCTTTTTTCGGAACCCATGCTGGTGTACCAATCAAGACCGCGATGGATGATTTTTGGAACGTTGGCGTAAGTTTCAACATTGTTGATATTGGTAGGCTTTCCCCATAGACCTTTTGAGGCAGGGAAAGGAGGGCGAACACGAGGTTCACCACGAGCGCCTTCAATGGAAGCCAGCAATGCGGTTTCTTCACCACAGACAAACGCGCCTGCACCCATGCGAACCTCTATATCAAAGTCAAAACCGGAGCCGAGAATGTCTTTGCCTAGCAATCCATATTCCCTGGCTTGGTCAATGGCTGTGTTGAGCGTGCTCACCGCGATGGGGTATTCAGCCCGGCAGTAAACATAGCCCTGATTGGCGCCAACAGCATACGCTCCGATGGTCATGCCTTCAAGCACAGAATGTGGATCGCCTTCGAGGACTTTGCGGTTCATGAAAGCACCGGGGTCGCCTTCGTCCGCGTTGCATACCATATATTTTGGGGTGTCCGGAGACTGACGGGCAAATTTCCACTTTAAACCGGTTGGGAAGCCAGCGCCACCGCGACCGCGCAGTTTGGAGTCGAGAATAGTTTGGATAACTTCTTCCGGGCTCATCTCACCAAGGACCTTTGCCAGAGCCTGGTAACCATCGACTGCGATGTAGTCCTCGATGTTGCGTGGGTCAATCTTGCCGATGTTTTCAAGGATGACGCGAATTTCCTTGTCTTTGGGTTCGCTGAGCTCCTCATCGGTGATATCGCGCATTTGAGCTTTATATTGCTGAAGCTCGCGACCTTTGATGAAGTGCTCAATCACAATGGGACCAACAGTTGCTGTGGTCAATTGGATGTAGTGACTGCCTTCAGGGTAGACCAGAATATCGGGACCTTCAGTTTCAGGGTCTCCAATTCTGGGAATGTCCATAACCTGGACTTCTTCTGAAAGGTTGAGGTTTGCCAACTCGTTGATCAGTTGTTCCTTGACAGCCAAAGCCCCTTTGTCAATACAAACAGGATCCATAGAGACAAGCACGGTTGAACGATAATACGCCATATCTACACTTACCTTCCTGATTGATTAAGCCCTAACTCAGGCTTCTATTCGGAATTCCTGGACGATGTTTCCCTTGACGACATGCTCATCCATGATCCTGATGGCAATAGCTGGAGTGACCTTGCCATAAGTAACAGTTTCAGCACCAGGAAGGATCACTTGCACAACCGGGTCCTGACCTCCCAGACCAATGTTGCCAGTCTGGCGCAGGATGATATCGGGAAGGTGATGTTCCTCAATATAGCTGAGGATTGCCTTCAAGGTTTCACGGGCA
The DNA here is from genome assembly GCA_040768265.1 of Anaerolineaceae bacterium. GTDB lineage: Bacteria > Chloroflexota > Anaerolineae > Anaerolineales > Anaerolineaceae > Mesolinea. The sequence continues at coordinate 28,971 of JAXGNB010000008.1, read as the reverse complement.
CCAGCGGCGATACCGATGGTTCCCATTCCGACTACAATTTGAGTTTTGCCTATCTGGTCGCGCAGTTCTTTGACTTTCTGGGCTTCCTCACGCAGTCTTTTGAGGTCATCGAGAGATTTAATGGTTGGCATACACGACTCCTTTTTCGGTGGTGATGTTTTTTGCGTTTGAAATACCATCGATGATGGTATTGGATAAAAATTCAATTACACGGAAATCGCTCAAGGGCAGATCGCCCAGAGCTTCCTTGAACTCCGCATCGTCAAATTCAAAGCTTTGGTCATTATATTGATAATCTAAAACCCAGTTCACGGAAGGGGTGCCTAATAGCAGGGTGATGATCGTATCTTCAAGGTTTCCCAGCGGCATGCGGTCGATGTGGCTGTGTTGGAACTTAGTGGTGAGTTTTGTGCCTTTACCCAACTCTGATTCCACGGTTAGGAATCCGGCGCAAGCCTCAGCTGCTTGTTTGAGCAGAGGAATGCCCAGCCCGACTTTGCGGGTGGTACGGGTGGTGACAAAGGGGTCAAGGACTTTCTCAACCATCTCAGGCGACATACCCCTGCCGTTATCTTCAACGGCAAGCCACAGCTCGTCAGCCACCAGGTCTTCACGAACGGAAATCACGATTCTTGTTGCCCCGGCAGAGATGCTGTTCTCGGCTATGTCAAGAAGGTGAAGAGAGAGTTCTCTCAAGCTGCTGCCTCGCTTTTTTGGATATCCGTCAAAATTTTGCCGAATTGAGAAGGCTTTACTCGCCCATGATTGGCTTCGTCCACAACCACCACAGGTGCCTGGCTGCATGCTCCCACACAACGGCAGACTTCGAGGGTGATGAGCCCGTCTGGAGTGGTTTGACCGGGTTCGATTCCCAGCACTTGCTTGGCTTTATCAATCAATTGAGAAGCTCCGCCAACGTAACAAGCGGTCCCGATGCAGAACTTGACCACATGTTTGCCGCGGGGTTCCGTGGTGAAGAAGGAGTAAAAGGACACCACACCATGAACCTTGCTCACTGGAACGCTCAATTTTTCGGCAACATAAGCTTGCATAGGTTTGGTGATAAAGCCAACTCTTTCCTGAAGGTGGTTGAGAACTACCATCAAAGCGCCATTCTGCTCTCCGAATTCTGAGATGGTATTATCGATAATTTCCCTCATTTTGGGATTTTCGAGGGGATCCAGCTGCATGGGTGTTGATGCCATTTTGTTACATGCTCCTATATCTCAAAGGCTTGTTGTCTTTGTGAGAAATCTTACAAGTTAGTGTACTCAATTCAATTAGTTTGGTCAACATTCAATGTCACTTTATTAAATGAAGCAGGTCTGTCTGCCTCTTGCAGCGCAACCCGCAGAGTCTCTTTAATCAGAGATTTGCCATTTCAGCTCATTGGGCAAACGCCGGTTGGGCAGACACCAAGTTTGATATGGGCTTCTACTTCCGCACGGAAGTGGTCGAGCATGTTTTTGATCGGTGTTCCCGCCGTCTGACCCAAGCCGCAGTTGGAAAATTCCTCCATGCCTTTGCAAAGCCATTCCAATTGGGCGAGGTCTTCAATTTTTCCGCGTCCTTCTGAAATATCGGTCAGAACCTTCCAGGCTTGATCTGTGCCTACGCGGCAAGGAACGCATTTGCCACAGCATTCTTCCTGGAAGAAGCGGGTGAGAACACGTACTGAGTCAACAATGCAGTTGGAATCGTTGCAGATCAAGAGCGCGCCAGAGCCCAAAGCCACCCCAACTTTTCGGTAAGAGTCAAAGTCCATCGGGGTGTCTTGCAGCGCGGCAGGAATGATCGATCCACTGGAGCCACCGGTTTGGGCAAATTTGAACTGTCCGCCTTTGATCCCTTTGCCGTAGATGTTGATAACTTCTCGCAGAGTGATCCCCATTGGAACTTCAATCAAACCGGTATTGTTGACATTGCCCAGAATGGTGTAGACCTTGGTACCAGGGCTTGAAGGTGTGCCAAAGGATTTAAACCAATCTGCGCCGTTTAGGATGATTGGTGGGATGTTAGCGAAAGTTTCAACGTTGTTGATCAGTGTTGGCATACCCCAAAGACCAGAAGTGGTGGGATAGGGGGGTTTGACGCGCGGCTCACCGCGACCGCCTTCAATGGACTCGAGCAGGGCAGTTTCTTCGCCACAAATATAAGCGCCTGCACCCGCATGGATGTGAAGATCAAAGTCGAAACCTGAGCCAAAAATGTCTTTGCCCAATACGCCATATTCGCGGGCTTGTTGGATCGCTTTTTGTACCCTTTCGAGCGCTAACTGGTACTCTCCGCGGATGTAGATGTAGCCTTCATTCGCACCGACGGCATAGCCAGCAATCAGCATTGATTCTATGATGGTAAATGGATCGCCTTCCATGATGATGCGGTCTTTGAAGGTGCCTGGTTCGCTTTCATCGGCGTTACAAATCACATACTTCTTTTTGCCGGGTGTTCTGCGAACTGAATCCCATTTGATGCCAGCAGGGAAGCCAGCCCCACCACGACCGCGCAAACCTGAGGCTTTGATGACCTCTACCACCAGCTCCGGGGTCATCTGGAGGGCTGTGGCAAAGGCCTGACCACCTTCGTATGCGAAAAACTCATCAATGCTTTCAGGATCGATTACACCAACATTGCGGAGGACGATTTTACTCTCAGCAGGCAGGGTTCCCTTTCGCTGGGTAAGCCAGGCAACTTTTCGTAAAGTGTCAGCGTCTTTCACCTTCAGATCGGGAACTTCACGCCCTTTGTAAAGATGCTCTTCAACCAGGTGAGGGACATCCTCAGGTTTGACCGGAGCATAGACTGTGGCTTCCGGGAAGATGACCACCAAAGGTAAGCTTCGGACCGTACCAACCTCAGGGATGGTGGACACTGCCACTTCATCGGTGAGATCCAGCTTTTTGATTGCCAGGTTGAAGGCGTCAATAACTTCCTGCGAGGCGTTGGCTTTGCTTTTGAGATCGTTCGATACTAAAACCATTGAACGTACTGTTTTCATTGCGGCTCCTACTCGTATTTTTTCAGGATTTCTGGAAGGGATTCCGGGGTCAGATTCCCGTGGATATTGCCATCAATTGAGATGACCGGACCGAAATTGCATACACCCAGGCAGCTTGTGGTCAGCAGTGTCCACTTTTGATCCGGACTGGTCTGACCGGGTTCGAGCTGGAGCTCTGTTTTAAGGGCTTGCAGGACCTCCCGCCCTCCAACTACGTGGCATGGCAGGCTTTCGCAGAAGAGAACTACGTGCCTGCCGCGCTCTTCTGTGGGGAGCATGCGGTAGAAAGTGGCGACGGAAAACACTTCAGAAAGTGGAATGGCTGTTTGTTCGCTGACTTCATACAGTGCCTGGCTGGAAATGTAACCAAAACGTTGGGTAATTTTATGGAGAATTGGGATCAGATTCTCCCGGTCCTTGTTTATTCCTTGCAGGATTAATGAGATCTCCTGCTTGAGGTCATCACTTGTGGGCTTGGTTAGGTTTGGGTTCTCTTCCATGATCTTCCTTTGTGGATTTTTTCCATTAGATGCGGAGTTATGATCTGCTATAAGCAGTTAATAAAAACGCTATTGAATTGTTAAAAGTTGCTCCCGGGGTTACAGTATTATCACTCAATCTTTTTTCCTTCTACAGAGAGTTTTCCAGGCAGTAAAAAACCAATCTCTGGAAAGATTGTCTCTGTAGTAAATTGTTTGCAAAAATTTTCACAATGATTTTACTTCAATACCATGAGGTTGGCAATTCCAATCGCATTAATAGTTACAGTATCAAACTTGCATAACTTAGGAAATTAGCACACAAAAAGGAGAGTTCCATCCATAATTAGTTTGCCAACAAAAAAGGAGGAACTCTCACATGACAGGACAATCTGTCTCCATCATTATAACTTTAGTTGTCGGCCAGGAAAGGCAAGAGATACAGCGGTCAATTGAGCCAGAGCGACTGGAAGAAACGATCAGGGAATTCAGTCAGGAAATAGGACAAGCTTTGCTGCAAACGGCATTAGATGTATTGGATGGAAGTTTGAGAGCGGAAGTGCCAAAGGGTTGGAGAAATGTTGGCACGGCCAGCCGGACTGTTGTATTTGAAAGCGGACCGGTCAAGTATCGAAGACGGGTCTATCAGGATGAACACGGGCGGCGATGGAAGCCGTTGGATTTATTGTTGGGCATCGCTCCTTTTGCACGAACCAGTCTGAAAGTACAGGAAATGGGTTGTGTTCTTGCCAGCCGGAGCACTTATCGCAACGCATCGGAGATGCTGGCCTATGTGCTCAGGACAGCCATCAGCCCGAGCAGTTTGCAGCGGATGGTCAAACGTTTTGGGGAACTGATTGAAGCCTATGAACTAGACTGGCGTGCAGAGACAGAGCCGGGCAGGATTCAAACTGATACGCTTTATGGAGAAAGCGATGGGGTATGGGTGCATTTGCAGCAACAGGATCAAAAGCGTGCTGAAGTCAAAGTAGGCCTTTTATATAGTGGCAAGAAATGCATCGGAATGGGCAGGTATGCCTGTGAAAACAAAGTGGTGATGACCCAACTAGGCGGTTCCAACGAGGAATGGCAGATCAAAGTGCGCGAATTGGCTGATCGCCATTTTGATCTTTCTGAAGTAAAGCATCTGGTGGTCGGCGGGGATGGCGCTCCCTGGGTCCGGCATGCTTTTGACTTGCTCAATTTGCCTCAGGTGCCTGTCTTGGATCGTTTTCACGTCTGCCGGGCAGTTCACCGCAGTCTTGGAAAGATGCTCAACAGCTGGTCTTTATTGGATCGCTTATTCACCACACCTTTCGAACAGATAAAGCCTGAACTGCTGGCTTTGCAGGCTAAGGTCAGGGGAAAACAGGCTCTAGAGATCCAGCATCTGATCCGATACCTTGAGCACAATCAGGATGCCCTGTTGGACTTGGACAAGCGCGGTCTCCCTGACCTCAAACCGGCCACCCTTGGCGCTGCCGAAGGAAATGTGGACAAACTGGTCCGACAAAGAATGCGCGGCCGAGGTTTATCCTGGTCACCCTCCGGAGGACAATCTTTGCTAACTATCTTGAGACATAGAGACACCCTGGCTAAGGATGCCTTCATGCGTCAATCTGCTAAACCTGAAAACCAACACATAAAGACAAAAGGAAAGACCAAGGTTTACAAACCAATATCAGCTTCAATCCCATTGTTTAGGTCTGTTGATAATTTACAACCATGGGTACAATTGCTAAAGAACAGGATGAACAAAGAGCTCTCCTTAACTGCTCTTTTCTAAAATCTATGCAAAATTGAAACAGTATCGCATTAATATTGACGCTGAAGGGCTTCAAACAAGGCCTCAACAGTAATTTCATTTAACTCCAGTTGCAGGCTGCCGGAGATTGCGTCCAGATCGTGGGCATCGGAACTTGGGATAAGATGGTAATCCTTGAGGTAGGGGTAACGCTGGATGGCTTCGGCTTTGGAAATGCCGTAAATTTCGAGGACAGACAAATTTAACTCAGGAGGGATTCCCCCCAGGCGGGGCAAGAGACCATTTTCCTCCCGGTTGACGTGAGCGGGGATGAAGAGACCGCCAAGGCGCTGCACGTGCCGTTGCGCTTCGTTGATGGTGAGATAGGTGGCATTGCTGAGAAGACGTTCTTCTGTGTCCACATAGTTACCCTCTGAGTCGACGATCAACTGCATGCCAAAGAAATCCGGATTATTGGGAATATCTGGCAAATTTTGATCGACAGTTTTTTGGAACTCCGCCAGCTGTGTGCAGGTATCAAAAAGGCACACAACGTGAATTTCCTCCGCAGTGGTTAGCTCTATTCCTGGCAAGACTGTCAGTTTGCTGCCTTCTGCGGCTTTTATTACAGCCGGTACGTTCGCGCTGGCGTTGTGATCGGTGATGGCGATCAGGTGAGTGTTGGTTTCGAGAGCGCGTTCTACGATAAAGGGAGGCAGCATTTCCAGCGTGGCACAGGGAGAAAGCACTGTGTGAATGTGGAGTTCTGCCTTAAGGCTTTTCATTTGTTTGGATCCGGATCTTTTATTCCCAGCTCCCAAAGTCTTCCAACGATCTGGTAACTGCCGACAGGAGTTGAGAGCAGCACAATGCCTTCCTGGTTTGCGCGGGCAATTGTGGCCGCATCCGGCTGGGCGTTTTCTGTGATGATGATGGCGGGAATCTCCAGCAGAGAAGCGACTGCCACGATGTTGATATTCGCGATCAGAGTTACCCAGATGCCTTCAGCTTCTGCTCCGGTCATGACGCAACTGAGAAGGTCCGAGGTGTAACCGGATTTAATAGCAATTTGTGAGTAATCGAGTGGGTCTGTCAGAATTTGAAGATCAATAGTATCCAAAATGGTTTGGAGTGAACACATATTTTGTTTCACCTCAACTTTCGGTCTTATTTAAATACATGGTCATATAAAGATTTGTGCCGCTTTCCTTGGAGGACTTCATGCTCATTTCGTCCACACAGGCGCGGATATTGACCAAACCCATGCCAGCCCCAAAACCTTTATCGCGAATTTCTTCTGTGGCAGTGGAATAGCCTGGTGTCATAGCTTTTTCTACATCTTCAATGCCAGGACCGTCATCGTAAGCTTCCATTGTGATTTTGTGTGGCTCGATTTCCACTCTGAGGAAGCCGCCATTGTTGGTGTGAATGATCAAATTCATCTCAGCTTCATAGACAGCAATTCCACATTTCCGGGCGATCTGACGGTTGGCACCAAGGCGCAAAAGGGCTCTCTTGATGTTGTTCGACGCCGCGCCACCGTTCACGAAGTCATCCTTGATGATGCGATAGCGCAAAATAAGGCTCGTTCGGTCTGATTCAATATCTTCAAACAGGTGGGAAGCACGATAGCGAATAATTTCCTCAGCTTGATAATCCCGCTGAAGTGCAATTAATAAGCCGTTGGTGATATCTCCCTTTGTAAGCAATCCTACCAATTTGCCACTTTCACTCACCACAGGCAAGCGGCCGACTTTTGTCTTCTGAAACACTTTCAGGGCTTCCACAACCTTGTCTATGGCTTTGACAGTAATTAAGTCTGTGGTCATGTAGGTTGAGACACTGCGGTCGATTCGACCATCTCTCAAAGCCCGGATCAAATCTTCTGTGGAAATGATCCCCACAAGTTTGTCGTCGAGAGTGACAGGAGCGCCGGAGATGCGATACTGTTTGATCACATCCAGCGCTTCCAGAATGGTCGTATCCGGGGAGAACGTGACCACATCGGTGGTCATCACCTGGCCGATTTTTAATTCATAGCCAAGTTCTTCAACCCTGGTGATCATGCCTGCATTATTATCGGAGACAGTTTCCTGATTGCTCATTAAGATTTATTCTTTTTTGAATAGATTCATTTCCAATTCACAACTGGGCAATCCAGCCTGGGCGAGCCGACCTGAAATCTCGTAGAGACCCAAATGTGAGGCAGCCACAGGCAGGTTTTCCTCTTTGGCGAGATCCAGGATATCATCTCCAGGATTCTTTCCGCGAGCAAAGATGATCAGGCGGATATCCGCAATTAATGCGGTGCGGACAACCTGGGGGTTGCAGAGACCAGTAATGAGCACCGCTTCAGATTGGATTGAAGCCAGGACGTCACTCATTAGATCGCCGGCAAAGCCGCCTTTGATCTCGGGAACATGGTCTACATCCGGTGTGAGAAGTGTGCCTTCACAAACAGCAATTACATCCAAAAATTTCATTTCACATCCTCTAAATAGTTGCTGGGATTATTTTACTCGATACATGGCATGTTATACTAACCAGTTAACTGATAAGAGGTCGATATGAAAAATGTGATTAAAAGTGTCAAGGGTACACGGGATTTTTATCCCGATGAGATGGCAAAACGCCAGTGGTTAATCCAAAAACTGACCGAGGCTTCGGAAGCTTTTGGTTACCAGATGTATGATGGTCCCTGCCTGGAGACAATTGATCTCTATGCGGCAAAATCCGGAGAAGAGCTGGTTAAGGAACAGGCTTTTGTTTTCAACGACCGCGGGGGTGACCCGATCACCTTACGCCCTGAACTAACACCTACTCTGACACGCATGGTGGCGTCCAGACAGAACCAGCTCACTTACCCTTTGAGGTGGTGGGCGTTTGGTCCGTTCTGGCGCTATGAGCGACCGCAAAAGGGGCGCACGCGCGAGTTTTTTCAGTGGAATATCGACCAGATTGGCAGCGATTCCATCCTGGCGGATGCGGAATTGTTGGCTGTGGCGGCAACTTTCCTGAAAAATGTTGGTTTGACCCCCGAGCAGGTCAAGCTTTATGTTAACGATCGCCAATTGATGGATGGTCAATTGAGCAAAATCGGAATCAGCGCGGAGCAAAAACCAGAGATGCTGCATCTGATCGACCGGATTGACAAATTACCGGCAGATATCTGGGACGAGAAGGTCTTGTCAGAAGGGCTGAACTCTGAGCAACTCAAGGCAATCCGAGAGCTTCTGGAAAACCGGGAACTCTGGCGGGATTCAGAGCAATTGAGAACTCTATTCGCTTTGCTAAAAGACCTTGGTGTTGCGGAGTTCATCACTTATGATCCGAAGATCATCCGTGGACTGGACTATTACACCGGGACCGTCTTTGAAGCGCACGCAGTCAATGGGGAGTTTCGCGCGATTTTGGGCGGCGGGCATTACGCCAACCTGGTTGGTGATGTTGGCGGAAATCCTTTGCCTGGTGTGGGATTCGCGATGGGGGACGTGGTGATCATGCTGGTTTTGGAAGCCTATGGCTTGATCCCCAACGATCTGGTGGACCCGGGAACCGTCTTTGTGACAGTATTCAACGAGGAAACTTTAGCTGAATCCATTCGTTTGTCCAGTCAGCTGCGTGGAGCGGGTTTTAAAGTAATCCTGGCGGAACCTGACAAACTGGGGAAACAGTTCAAGTATGCTGACCGTTTGGGGCTCAGCAGGGCATTGGTGCTTGGACCAGAGGAGATAGAAGCCAACACGGTGGTGGTCAAGGATCTGCACTGCTTTGAGCAGGTGAGCGTTGAACGCGAAAAGTTGATTGATCATTTGTGTCAAAATTAATGCTTGCGGGGCGGCGAGGGGTATGTTAGAATTGCCGCCTACATGGTGCCTGTAGCTCAATGGCAGAGTGCTTCACTGTGGATGAAGATGTTGAGGGTTCGACCCCCTCCAGGCACCCACCACGACCTTCGCAAGAAGGTCTTTTTTTTGCCCGTAATGTTTGACAAGCATTTAAGGCTATGAGATAATTATTATTTGATCGGCAGAGACGGAAACGAGTACTGCAGGCAGGCTGATAGCGAACCGGGATGGTGGAAGCCGGGCCGAACCACTTGCAGGAATATCCTTCCTGAGCCGCAAGCTGAACAAGTCTACGGGCAGTAAGCGCGCCGGAATGCCCTAACGTTACACAGGGCCCAACAAGCGCTCAGCATGGCTGAGAAGCGGGGTGGTACCGCGAGTTTCGGCTCGTCCCTGTAGTGGGACGGGCTTTTTTATTTACAGGCTGGGCTACCCCAGCCGCAAGAGGAGCAATTATGTTCAGACCAGTTTCATCACGATTAAATATCCAGCAGGAGGAAGAAGCACGCCTGCGTTTTTGGCGGGCAAACGAGATTTTCAAGAAATCCTCAGACGAGCGCAGTGACCGCGAGCCTTTTGTGATGTTCGAGGGTCCTCCAACTGCCAATGGCAAACCCGGCGTGCATCACGTTTTGGCGCGCGCTTTCAAAGACATGTTCCCACGCTTCCGCACGATGCAAGGGTACTTTGTTGACCGGCGCGGCGGCTGGGACACGCACGGGTTGCCGGTTGAGATTGAGGTTGAAAAGAAGCTGGGTTTCACCGAAAAAAGCCAGATCGAAGAATATGGCATCGAAAAGTTTAATGCCCTTTGCCGCGAATCAGCTTTTTCGCGCATCCAGGAATGGGAGCAATTGACCGAAAGGATCGCCTATTGGGTGGACCTGAGCCGTGCTTATGTGACCTATACCAATCCTTACATCGAATCGGTTTGGTGGTTGCTGCGCCAGATCTGGGATAAAGACCTGTTATATCAGGGCTACAAGGTGGTTCCGTACTGCCCGCGCTGCGGCACGCCACTCTCGAACCACGAAGTCGCGCAAGGTTATGCCGACGCGGTGGACCCAAGCATCACGGTCCGTTTGCCGCTGGTGGATGAACCCAATACCTATCTGCTGGTCTGGACTACCACACCCTGGACTCTGCCGGGCAACGTTGCAGTCGCTGCCCATCCGGACGTGGAATATGTCATGGTCAGGGTGGTAGGTGAGGCGACCGAACGCCTGATTTTGGCAAAGGAATTGATCCCATTGGTCTTTGGGGATAAAAAAGTGGAAGTGCTGAAGAGCATGAAGGGCAAGGCACTCGAGGGCAAGAAGTACGCACCTCTCTATTCCTTCCTGCCTCCCGACAAGCGAGCGCATTATGTGGTGAATGCTGATTACGTCACCACAAGCGACGGCACCGGGCTGGTGCACATAGCGCCGGCATTTGGCATGGATGATATGACGGTTTCCAAGGTCTACGATCTGCCGGTTTTGCTGACCGTTGACGGTGAGGGCAAATTCGTGCCTGCGGTTTCACCCTGGGCGGGGATGTTCGTTAAGGATGCCGATCCTTTGATCATGGAAGATTTGAAACAAAGAGGACTGCTCTATAATCGCGGCACCATCACTCACACTTATCCATTCTGCTGGCGCTGCGACACCCCGCTTTTATACATGGCAAAATCCACTTGGTTTATTCGTACCAGTGAGATCAAAGAACGCATGGTTGCGTTGAACAAGCAAATCAACTGGGTGCCGGAGCATATTAAAGAGGGGCGTTTTGGCAACTGGCTGGAAAACAATGTGGACTGGGCATTGGGACGCGACCGCTACTGGGGCACGCCGCTGCCTGTTTGGGTTTGTGAAAGCTGCGGACATCAGCACTGTGTGGGTTCCGTGGCGGAATTGAGTGAGCTCACCGGAGAGGACCAAAGCGAACTCGAATTGCACCGCCCGTATGTGGACCAGGTGCACTTTAACTGCCCCAAGTGTAAGGAAGGCAAGATGAGCCGCGTCAGCGAGCTGATTGACGTTTGGTTTGACTCCGGATCGATGCCGGTTGCCCAGTGGCATTATCCTTTTGAGAATTTGGATGCATTCAAGCAGCAATTCCCGGCTGACTTCATCTGCGAGGCGGTGGACCAAACCCGTGGCTGGTTCTATTCGCTGCATGCTATTAGCACGCTGGTTTTCGACAACCTGTGTTTTGAAAACGTCATCTGCCTGGGCTTGATCCTGGATGGGGAAAACCAGAAGATGTCGAAGCACAAGGGCAATGTGGTGGATCCCTGGGAAGTGATCGATGCCTACGGTGCCGACGCGATGCGTTGGTACCTCTACACCTCAAGCCCTCCAGGCAATGAGCGCCGCTTCAGCACGGAACTGGTGGGGGAGGTGGTGCGCAGCTTTATGCTGACCTTGTGGAATACCTATTCCTTCTTCGTAACCTATGCCAATCTGGATAACTGGATGCCTGATTCTTCGATTATCCCCCAATTTTCAGATTTGGATCGCTGGCTGCTCTCTTCGCTGGAAGCTTTGGTGAGGGACGTGACCAAAGCCTACGAAACCTATGATGTGATTGGCGCAACCCGCCCGATCGAGGCCTTTGTGGATAACCTTTCCAACTGGTATTTGCGCCGCTCACGAAGACGATTCTGGAAGAGCGAATCAGATGCGGATAAAGCTGCCGCTTACGAGACGCTTTATCGGGCTTTGGTGACCGTGAGCAAGCTCCTGGCGCCTGCGATGCCCTTCATGGCGGAGACGCTCTACCAAAACCTGGTGCGTGCTGCTGATGACCAGGCGCCAATTTCCGTGCACCTGGCTGAGTGGCCAAAGGCAGACCTGAGCTTGATCGATGAGACGCTTAACCAGCAGATGGCAGTGGTGATGAAGCTGGCTTCGCTTGGGCACGCCGCCCGCAATAAGTCCAACGTAAAGGTGCGTCAGCCGCTTTCTGAAGTTGCTTTTGCGGTTGGCAGCGCGGATGAAATGGACGTTATCGACCAATTCAGGGAAATCCTTGAGGATGAACTGAATGTCAAGCAGGTCAGGACATTAGGAGGCAGCGAAGAAGCTGTTGAGTACAGTCTGAATCCACTGCCCAAACAATTGGGTCAGAAGTACAGAGGGCTCTCACCAAAAGTGCGGCAAGCTATCCTTGATTTGCCCCCAAAGGAAAGCGCTGAAAGGTTGCTGGCTGGCTTGAACCTGGTGGTCAAGGTGGACGATAAACACTACGAAATCCTACCCGACGAAGTGGAAGTGCATGCTGCTGCCAAAGAAGGCTTTTCGGTGACGACGGATGGTCCTTACCTGGCGGCTTTGGTTACGACGATCAGCCAGGACTTGTTCTATGAAGGTCTGGCACGGGAATTCGTGAGGCGGGTGCAGGATCAGCGCAAGAGCCTGGGTTTGGATATTGCTGACAGGATCAGGATTTACTTCCAGGCGACTCCAGTCTTAAGCCAGGCAGTCAAGCAGAATGAAGCCTACATTGCCGCGGAAACTTTGGCGCTGGCAGTTCTGGATGAAGATCTGCCGCATGGACTGACCCCGGCGCATGATACTTTTGATGGAGAAGAATTACACTTTGCCTTGCAAACTGTGCAAGGAGCGAGCGCGTGAAGAAATTTCTAAAACATAATGGGTTTTTATTCCTGATTTCCACGTTGGTGATAGTGGTGGATCAAATCACGAAAGCCGTGGTAAGGCAGAATCTGGCATTAGGAGAAGCCTGGCCACCGATACCGGCGATTGGGGATTTTTTCCGCTTTTTGTACTGGCAAAATCGTGGGGCAGCATTTGGTACTTTGCAGAACGCAGGCTCAATATTGACGGTTGTCAGAATTGCGATTGCTGTGTTCATTATCGTTTTCTATCAGAAGACTGAAATTAAGGATATGCTGGTAAAGGTTTCCTTGAGCCTGATGCTGGGCGGGGCAGTGGGCAATTTGGTTGATCAGTTCACACTGGGATTTGTTACGGACTTTATCGCGGTGGGCAGATTTCCGATTTTTAATGTTGCTGACTCTTGTGTCACGATCGGTGTTGGGCTGATGCTGCTGGATATGCTCATCAAAGAGAAAAAAGGGTCCAAATCAGATCCAGCAGTTAAGACGGGCGAAGATGCATAAAGAAATACACTACGAAGGGGAATCAGGTTTGCGGCTCGATAAATTCCTTGCCCAGTCCGAGCCCGATATTTCCCGAATGCAATTCCAGCAACTGATTGCGGAAGGTGGGGTGCTCGTAAACGGGGAAGTTCAAAAAAAAGCGTCTTTGAAGCTTGAATCTGGAGATGTGATCACTTATTCTCTTCCAAGCCAGGAGGAAACCCAATTGCTTCGGCAGCCTATTGTGGTCGATGTGATCTATGTTGACCAAAATGTGATTGTTGTCAACAAGCCGGCAGGCATGGTGGTGCATCCCGGCGCCGGGAATGCCCAGGATACCCTGGTGAACGCGATCTTGCACCGCTGGCCTGAGATTGCCCGGGTGGGAGAAGCCGGGCGACCAGGAATTGTGCATCGCCTGGACAAGGACACGTCCGGCGTGCTGATCTTGGCGCGTAATGAAACAGCCTATGGCTGGTTGGTGCGCCAATTCAAATCACGAAAAACAAAGAAGACCTACCTGGCATTGGTGGATGGCGAACCGCCGACTCCCACCGGGAGAATTGAAACGGCAATCGGGCGGGATGAGAAAATCCGGCAGCGCATGGCTGTTGTTTATGGTGAAAAAGGCAAAAAAGCGATCACAGAATATTACACACTTGAAACTTATCGGGATCATACCCTGTTGGAAGTACAGCCGATGACCGGGAGAACCCACCAGATTCGCGTGCATTTGGCTTTTCTTGGCTGCCCTGTGACTGGAGACAGGATATACGGGCGCCGCAAAAAATCTCTTGAGATTTCAAGATTCTTTTTGCACGCGCATAAGTTGAGCATTAGACTGCCAGGCGATGAAGAGCCAACTGAATTTACGGCACCTCTGGCGGCAGACCTCAAAAAAATTATAACGACGCTCGAGAAGGAGTAGACCATGCAGTATTTTGATTTTCGCTCAGACACAACCACCCATCCGACTGAAAAAATGCGCCAGGCAATGGCAAATGCTGAGGTAGGGGATGATGTTTACGGGGAAGACCCAACCGTCAATGCTCTCGAACAAAAAGCAGCCGGGATGCTCGGCAAGGAGAGTGGTCTGTTTGTTACTTCCGGCACGATGGGCAATCTTCTGGCGGTATTGGCACATTGTGCAAGAGGTGAAGAGGCGATCATGGGCACGCAGGGGCACACATTTTTGCACGAAGCGGGTGGTGTCTCTGCGGTGGGTGGCGTGGTCATCCACACAATCCCAAATCAAGCGGATGGAACGCTTGCTTTGCAGGACTTACAGAAGGCATTGCGTAATCCGGATGACATACACGAACCTATTTCAAAGCTGGTGATTATTGAAAATACTCAGAATTTTTGCGGCGGAGTACCGATCAGCCTGGAATATACCGAACAAGTAGCTGACTTCGCGCGTGAGCATAATTTGCTTTTACACCTGGACGGAGCGAGAATTTTTAACGCCGCGGTGGCTTTGGGTATTCCCGCCAGCAAACTGGCTGGACCGGCAGATTCGATCACTTTTTGTCTGAGCAAGGGCTTGTGCGCTCCTGTGGGTTCGGTTCTGTGCGGCGATGCCGTCTTTATCAAAAAAGCCCGTCGTTTGCGCAAAATGTTGGGCGGAGCCATGCGCCAGGCAGGCATCATCGCGGCAGCTGGAATTGTGGCACTGGATGAGATGGTGGACAGGCTCGCGGAGGACCATCGTCGCGCGGCGATGTTGGCGGAAGGGCTCAGGGGTAATGCGAAAGTTCACCTGATCAAGAACTCACCGCAAACCAACATGGTTTTCTTTACGCTGGATGGGAGCCTGAAGCTTCATGTGGCGGAATTTCTTGCAGCGATGAAGCAGGAAGGCGTTTTATTGAACGATTCTGGTCCCGGGGAATATCGCATGGTGACCCATAACGATATTTCTGACGCAGCCGTGGAATCCGCTCTGGCAGCATTCAAGAAGGTTCTGGGCTAAGATAGTCAGGGTCTCCCGGGCACGGGAGTTGCAGTGGTAACTGCGAGGAAATATGCGAAATTATCTGCAGGGCTCTCATTCTCTGCGATTCAGTGTCTCTGGGCTGATTTTTTTGGCGTTTCTGATCAGTCTGATAGCAATCACTCTGAGTACCAGCATTGTTTTTGGCCAGTCAATCCCAACGGGGAATTTTACTTACTACTTTCCGCTCATAAGTACAGGAGCTCCATTGCCGGTTGGGCCCGTGGGAGGGACTTTTACCTCTTTCGCGATCGATCCGGGGCAGAACGATAATATTTATGCCGGTCATTTCGGCACTGGTGTCTATAAGACCTTCGACCAGGGCGCAACCTGGTACCGGAAAAGCGCGGGATTGGGGAACCTGGTCATTCAATCGCTTGCAACGCATCCAAGCAGCTCGGATATCGTTTTTGCGGGGACCTACAAGGGTGGAATTTACAAGTCAAGCAACGGCGGCGAAAGCTGGCAGGCATCCAGCGGGGGTGTGCTCAACAACCACATCATTTACGATATTGAAATTGATGCAAATAATCCGCAGCGGATCTTTGTGGCCTCAAGGATTGATGGCAGTCTGGTTGGTTATCTTGCCAGAAGCATGGATGGAGGTTTGAATTGGACAATCTTTCTGACGGGAAACAGCTTTTCAAAACCGGACTATTTTTATGATGTGGATATCGACCCAAATAACTCCAATATCATCTACCTGACTGCGCATGAACACGGTTTTTACAAGAGCGTGGACGGGGGCGTGACTTTCAGCCCGATCAATGTGGGCGTGGCTGACCTCTCGGCACGGTCTTTCGCGATCGATAGTGCCTATGCCGGGCTGGTTTATGGCGGCGTTTGGCATGGAGACGGGGTTTATCGCACCTGGAACAGCGGAGCCTCATGGGTAAGGAGCAGTGCCGGGTTGCCGTCAGGCGTGAAGGTGTACAGAGTGTATCTTGACCCCTTTGGCAGGCAGCAAAAACGGGTCTTCAGCTGTACTTACGGCAATGGACTGTACAGTTCGGATGATTTTGCCGCCAGTTGGGTGCCGCGTGGTCTGGCAGGGCAGCGACTGTATGATTTCGTGATCGCAGATGGTAACCCCCAGCGCTGGTATGCCGCCAGTGAGAACAACGGCATCTTCGGCTCGAGCAGCTATGGCTCCAATTGGAACAGCATCATGGCTGACTTGCGTTTGACAGCTATCACTGGTCTTACAAAAATGCCTGGTGAAGCTGACGTTCTGGCAGGGGCTGTTTATGGGCAGGGAGTTTTCAGGATTTCAGAGTCAGGTAGATCCTGGAAGCCCATAAACGCGGGCTTAAGCAGCCTGGAAGTGGTGGCACTGGCTGCGGCGGGTGATCAGCTTTTTGCCATCGGACGCGGTTGGATGGACCTTTGGAATGGTCAGACCTGGCAGGCTGTGGAATTACCTGCAGCCAATCCGAAGGAGCTGGAGGCGGGGTTAAGCTGGGTGAAAGGGCGGGTTTTGCTGCCAGATGAGGCCTTTGGCAGTGAACCGGACAGTGTTATTCAACCTAGCGATGTGTTTTGGGTGGAGAACAAATTGCTTTTAGGAACTGCAGGTTCAGGTGTGTGGGCGTTGCACGGCGATCAATGGGAGCAAGTAGCGCTGGAAAACTGGATGATTGAAAGTAGCTTGCAAACCGCTGCAGATAAAGCAATAATCGCGTCTTTGGGCTTGACGCGATTACCTGAGAGTAGGGGAAATTTATCACTGAATAACCTCTCCATGGCTACTTCGGAAGCGGAGAGTTGTAACTGGGCAGCAGGGGAGGATTCAAGGGTTTGGCTGACAAGGGACTGTGGGGCAAATTGGACTGCGCATAGCATTGGGTGGACCGTCCAGGCTCTGGCATTTGACCCCCTTGATCCGAATGTATTAATCGTTGGCACGAGAGAATCCGGCGCGTTCAGGCTTGAGATTCCATAAATAGTTGCTACTTTGAACAGAATCAGGTGGGTGTTGTAATACAATAAACCCAGGAGAGCCACTGTGATCATCGTAATGTCGGACTTGCATTTTGCGGATAATACTTCGCTGGCGATTGGAGAGAATCAATTCAATCACAATCTGCCACCTGAGGTCTACCGCGCGTTCTTCAATGAAATTCTTGAGTTCATTCGTTATGACAATATTCAGGATATCGACCTGGTTTTAGCGGGGGATATCTTTGAGATTACCCGTTCAGCCCTTTGGCAAAAAGATCACCTGCGACCTTACGCCCATAATGATGAGGTGACCGAGGGGAGTGAGCTTGAAAAACGCATCAATGAGATTATGAATGCGATTGCAGTTGATCCCAGGGTTGCAGCCACCCTGGAAATTTTTCGCAATCTGGCGACCCAAATGCGCCGTCCAGTGCGCGTTCATTTTATTCCAGGGAACCATGACCGACTGCTGAACGCAAGCCGTCGCGTGCGAAATCGCACGCGTAGCTTTCTGGGCATGGAGCCTTCTGATCTGCCTTTTGAAAATCAGTATTTGCAAAAAACAGATCGCGGGATAAGGTTATTGGTCCGTCATGGGCACGAGTATGATCCGGCTAACTTTGGTGCGGATGTGCGCCTCTGGACTGAAATTCCGACTCTCATTGACAAAAGCTATTACGATAAACCCAGTTTTGGCGATATTGTTACAACTGAAATTGCGGCTAAACTGCCATTGCTATTTAAAGAATATTACACTGAAAAAGACATTCTCAAGAACAAGGATCTCTCAGCGATGTTCCAACGGCTGATCGATTTTGACAACGTTCGCCCATCAAATGCGCTGATTAACTTTTTGTTCTCCACCCCTGGGCTGTCAATGAAGGATGTTTGGGAACTTGTTGAGCCGGTCTTTGTGAAAATGCTCGACGACCTGGCTTTTTATCCTGAAATTGGCAAACAGATGATTTCTTTTGGGGGCATGAAAGGTTTCTCCGCTGCCAGCCTTAAAGCTTTGCTGAAAACGCGGCTCTGGCGCAGAGGGCTACCTTTCTGGATGGTGAGGACTTTGCTTTCTCCGGTTTCGAGGCAATCGAAAATTGGCGATCAATCGCAAATTATTCTCAAAGAAGAGTGTTTACGCAAAGAAAATTCGCCAATACGCTGCATTGTCAGCGGACACACGCATAATCCTTTGGTACAGTTGATGAAGGTGGAAAAGGGGAATGAGACTTATCACATCAACACAGGCACTTTCAGAAATGTAATTGCGGCTACACCAGACTTGCGTGACTTTGGACGACTGCGGTCAAAAGCCCGGGTGTTAATTTTTAAGCACGGTGAACGCAATCCAGAGTACAACCGCCCTACAGGCTGGTCTTTCGATTTTACCGCGCGCCATGGCTATGGAGCAATGCCCGTTGAACAGGACGGTTTATTCCATTTTGATTGACCCGGTCAGTTGAACGGCTCTGTCGTAATCTTTTCGCCGAACGTAGATGGCATAAGAAAATGATGATTCTGAACCCCATTTACTTTGGGAGAGATTGAATCGCATGTAGGCGGCTGAATCAATCGTCCGACCAACCGTGCCGCGCGATCGAATTGTCTGCATGCGATACTGAATTCCGTGATTGTCCAGAATTTTGCAGGCTTTATTGAAGGCTTCAGCTGAGGTCTCAACCATCAACTTTTTAAGAAAAGGTATAAACATCAGAAATTGAGGCAATTTCATCTGCTATCTACGTTCCGAGAAAGACCTAAGGTTCTATCTCTTTTTTAAGTTTTGTCTTTGCCATCAGATTCCCGCGAAGCGCGTCGATCAGGTCAGCCCGGCGCAGCGCGCGTTTGCGGTCAATCTCAACAGACTTTGCTTTGTCATCCGAAACCTTGCGCAAGGCTTCAATCCAGGACGCGCTGGAAACTTCGGTATGGTTCACCCGCCAGCGTTCCACCTTGATGGGCAGTTCGTTTGCGTTTGACAAGCGTTTTAGTGTCCGTTTGAGAGTCATTCCCTGAGATTCGAACTCAAAGGGTTCTTCCACGTATTCGGCTTTAATGGGGCAAACTTCCATGCAGGCTCCGCACTTGATGCAGTAGTAATCCGCAAGAACCAGTTCACCCGCATCGTTGATGTGCAGGGCGCGGGTGGGGCAGATATCGGCGCAGGCCAGGCAGCCTTCCACGCAGCGTTCGCGGTGCAGCTCAACCGAGCCGACCCAAGCCTGGCGGACTTCAAAAGCACCTTTGCTGGCAACCTCACACTGGCGGCAGTGGATGCAGTTGTCGAAGTCGACCCGCATGGTTTCGCGGACTTCATCATAGCTGATGACACCGGTAGGACAGTTATCGATGATGAAATCCTTTAACGAGAAATCAAACTTTTCTTTACGAAAAATCGTTTTCGTGATGAATTCAGGATAAGCGCCGTATTCGATGACCGGGATTTCCGGTTTGCCATTAATGGTGAGTGAGATGGCATGGGTGGGGCAGGAGACCACACAAGTGCCGCAGTTGACGCATTTCTTTTCATCTACGTCAACGGAAGCCCGTTTGACAATACGCCCGTCCTGCAATTCTGCTTCAACGTGTGTGAGTGCATCTTTTGGGCAGACAATCGGACCGATCTGGCAGCCAACACAGCGGTCGAGATCCCAGCGCATCAGGTAATTTCGAGTCACCATCGGGCGAGCGATAGTCATTTCATGTTCGGTTTTGGTTTTCTTTGGAATACCGCGACTCATTTTTCTCCTAAAGGTCTGCCGGCAGGTCGTTGAGCTCAGCAAGGCTGAAGACCGGACCGTCTTTGCAGATGTATTTTGGACCAAGATTGCAGCGTCCACACTTGCCGACGCCGCATTTCATGCGTTTTTCGAGGGAAGTGAAAATGGTTTCGGGGGTGAAACCAAGCTCTACGAGTGCTGGCAGGGTGTATTTGGTCATGATTGGAGGACCGCAAACAACTGCCACACTATTGACTGGAGATGGTTTGACCTCTTTGACCACATCCGGCACGTAGCCAACATGATGAAGCCAATCCTGCTCCGGTACATCAATGGCTTGATGTACTTCCATGTCATCGCGTTGATGCCAGGCAGCAATATCCTGCTTGTACATACACAGACCGGAGGTGCGGGTGCCGTAAACGACGGTCATTTTGCCATAATCTCCACGATTGGAGGGGTGGTGCAGGTGTTTGGTGAGGGCATAGAGGGTCGAAAAAGCACAACCGCCGCCAATAATCACCAGGTTCCTGCCTTTCCAGTCTTCCAGCGGGAAACCATTGCCAAGTGGTCCACGCATGCCAATCGGATCGCCCGGTTTGAGATCGTGCAATGCAGTCGTTACTGAACCCATCTTTTGGACGGTAAAACGCACAAAGTCACCTTCCCAGGCAGCACTGGCAACGCCAAGAGCTGACTCTCCTTTGCCAATGACGCTTAAGAGGCAAAACTGACCCGGGTTGAAAGCGGCGAAGAAATCGCGGGCATCCTGGGGGTCATCGAAGCTCAATTCAAGCGTTTTGAGAGACTGATCATTGGATTCATAATAAGCATGCAAGACATGCATGGGGATAGGCAAATAGGGGTTGTGAGCCTCATCAGACATGGGCTACCTCACTTGGAAGTTGATTGGCTTTGCGCAGCATGGCGCGGATATCCAGACCGACCGGGCAATATCGCACGCAGCGACCGCAGCCGGTGCAGCCAATCTGGTTGATTTGATCCACCCAATAGGTGTACTTGTGGCTCAGACGCTGCCGCGTTCGTTCCACGCGGCTGGGGCGCGGATTGTGCCCGGAAGCCTCGAGTGAATAGGTGCGGAACATACAGGTGTCCCAGTTGCGCACGCGTTCGCCGCGTTGGGATTCGTCGACGATGTCGAAACAAAAGCAGGTGGGGCAGAGGAAGGTGCACACTCCGCAGCCCAGGCAAGAGCGTGAAATTTCTTCCCAATAGGGGCTGTCGAAGTTTTGATCGAGTTTTTCTTTCAAGCCTTCGGTCTCAAAGGCGATAGGTATACTGTCTTTAGCAGCCTGCTGCACCTTGCTTGCTTGCGTGCTTTGCTCTTCGGTGGCGGATTCGAGTTGGGTGAAAAGCCGCTCACCTTTCTCGGTCAGGGTTTCAACCAGGAAAATATCACCGAGGTCGGTCAGGATCGCGTCAAGACCGGCATGGTTAAACGGACCCGAGCCAACAGTGGTGCAGAAACCGGTCTGGCAAGGTTCGTGGCAGCCCAGACCAACCAGGATTGTGGCATCACGGCGGGCTTGCCAATGGGGATCTGTGTAGCGTTCCTGCTCAAAAACGGTGTCGAGCATGGTCATGGCATGCGCGTCGCAAGGACGGATGCCAAAGATGATGCGGGGAGCAGTTTCAAGCAGGATTTGTTCGTATCCGCCAAATTTTGTAAATTTCAGGAGCGCTTCCGAGGTCGGCAAAAAGAGCGACTTTGGCGGAATGCGGGTGTTGTGGGCTTTATCGAAGGCAAGTTCAAAGTCATCCTGCAAGGGCAAAAAATGGGTGTAATTCTGCAGAGATTGCGGGGCATAAACTTCATAATCCTTGCGCCAGGAATTAAGCAGGTGATTCAGTTGGTCTTTTTTGAGGATCAGGTTCATGGGTTTTCTCCTCAGACCACAAAGCGGGACTTATCGTCCAGGGTAATGGCCGAGAAAGGTGGTGGAGTGGTGGTGTCCATCCCGACTTCGAAGTTGTACTTCTGGCGCATATCCTCATTGAGTTTCTCAGTCAGATAGGTCATCTTGATGTCCATGGGGCAGGCGCGTTCGCAAGCCCCGCAGCTGGTGCAGCGCCCGGTCTGATGAAAAGCGCGCACGATGTGCCAGCCCTGCATTCCAGCAGGGGTGGTGCCACTTTCGGTCCAACGCGGGGAGATGTGGTCCACAAAACATTCCTCACAGTAGCACATCGGGCAGGCTTCCCGGCAGGCGTAGCATCGAATGCAGCGTTCAGCTTCCTGGCGGAACCAGGCGTGGCGTTCCTGCAGGGAGAGGTCGGCAAATTCAGCAACCGCTTCGCGCGCCAGGGCGGGATCGCCTTCGGGCAGGAGTTCGCCGATGACAAGATCAGCAGAAATCGGGTTTGGATGAATGCAGCGCGCGCAGCTTTCGTGCAGCAGAGTGTTTTTTTCAAGGGTGAAGTAGCCTGCTTTGGATTCGACCTGCACGGTATGATCACCTTGCTCGGTAACGCTGATCACCTCTTCACCGGTTTGCGCAACAATTTTCCGCCAGTCGATGATGCCTTCGCAGGGAACACCAATCAGGTAGAGATTTTCCCTGGGATGCTGTCCTTCAAAAACGAGGGCGTTAACCGAGCGGTTCTCACAACCCCGAACCAACATGCCGATCTTCATGGATTTTGGGAAGCGGGTAAGGTAGGTGGCGAGATTGTTCTGGCAAAGAGCATCATAAACAAGCTGATCCACTTCTTCGGGTGTTTTGAAGAACGCTGGCTGCGGGTGGAGTGGAGTTTCGCCGGCTTTGAAGCCGATGATCATTTCCACCACACCTTCCTCGAGAAGACGTTTGGCTTCAGCTTTGAAGGCGGCTAAATCAGGCATTGGCACCTCCAGCTGTTTCAGTTAAGCGAGTGGCAAGGTTTTGGGCTGGCCCGAGAGCTTTAATTTCCGCCTCAAAAGCAGCCAGCTCTTTTTGGATGATGCCGCGGTCCTGGAGATCCAGCCAGAGGAAGCGGATGCGTTCCTGCTCATAGCCGATGTGATCAAGATAATCGGAAAACTCTTCCAACTGCCGGCGGGCGCCAATGTTGCCAGTTTTGAAGTGGCATTGTTCTGGCAGACAGCCGCTGACCATGACGCCATCCGCGCCACCCTGAACTGCGTTCAGTAGGTAAAGGGGGTTGATGCGCCCGGTGCAGGGAACCTTAACCAAGTGGATGTTTTCGGGGAGTTGGTGATCGACCCATTCCTGGTCAGCTGGCGAGAAAAGGCACCATTGGCACTGAAAAAGGACAACTTTGGGGGTCTCGCTCATGAGGATACCCTTTCTGTGGCAAGCCAGGATAATAACGTGTCGATGAGTTCGGCGTCGTTGTATTCTTCAGCCAGACGGATGGAGGTGGAGCGGCAGGCTGCGGTGCACATGCCGCAAGCCATGCACTTACCAGCATCCACAGAAGCGACCGTAATGTTGCCGCGGAAGGGAACCCGCTTTTCAATCAGGCTGATCGCCTCGTAGGGGCATATCTTTTCGCACAAGCCGCAGGCAACACAGGTGAGCTCGTCCACCCTGGCAACCTGGTAAGGGGTCTTTTTCCCGCTTTCGACGGCCAATGCCTTGACAGCATTGATTACGCCGGAAATGTGGATTTTTTGCGGGCAGGCGGGGTAGCACAGATCGCAGGCGGTGCAAAGCCAGGTGGTTTTATCGGCAAAGGCGGCATCATCCATTTTGAAAACAGCTTCCCGGATGAGACGACGCGGGTTGTAGCTGCTCTCGAGTTTGGTCTGGATCATACATTTGCTGGTGCAGGTGCCACAGGAGTAACACATCATCAGCATTTCCCCACCCGGGATTGCTTTCACACGTTCGGAGAGGGCGTTTGGGTCTGCGTAACCACTCATGCGACTTTCTCCTTGCCGATCATTTCGTCTACGATGAAGTCCACCTGTACCATTGCCTGCGCCACACCAGGAACATCACCCAGTTTGGTGAGTTTCTTTTCCATCTCAGGCTTCAGGCGTTCGATTTCAGCCTTCAAGTCCTCTTCAGGGATGGCATCCAACGCAGCTTGCATCTCGTTGATGACGCGGGCATATTTATCGCCTTCAGCTGCGCTGATCCACTCAACACGGAAGCGTCCCGGGCTCATATTCATGCGCTGGAACATCTTCTCAAGCCGGGCGGCACGTTTTGCACCGGATATCTGACCGGTGATGTAGTGACAATCCTGCGGATGGCAGCCCGAATAGAGGATCGCGCCCGCACCCAGCCGGTAGGCTTCGTAGATCAGATCAGCATCCATACGCGCTGAGCACATCACACGCAAACCACGTTCATTAGCGCTGTATTCAAAGTGGGATGTGCCGGCAAGGTCCGCTCCGCCATAGGAGCACCACTGGCAGCGGAACGCGAGGATTTTCTTCTCCGGTTCAATTGCGAGCAGGGTGCGGATTTGCGCCAGCACCTGGGCGTCGGTGTAATGGAGTTGGGTGATCGAGTCGTGCGGGCATTCGCCAACACAGGCTCCACAGCCGTGGCACTTGGCAGTGATCACTTCCGCGGCAAGTCCCTTGGTGTAATCAATGGCGCCATAGGGGCAGGCACGCGCGCAGATGCCGCAAGCCTGACCATTCGCGCTGACGCAGCGATCCGGCCAGACAACAGCCACGGTCGGTTCGATCTGCCAACTGTCTGAGTGCAAAATGCGCGAGGCACGTGAAGCTGCCGCGGAACCCTGGGCGACACTGGCAGGGATGTCTTTGGGACCCTGGCAAGCGCCTGCAAAGAAAATTCCGTCTGTGGGGCTGTCCATCGGGCGCAGTTTGGGGTGATATTCCATGAACCAGCCGCCAGGGGACTGCGCCACGTTGAGCACAGAACTCATGTGGTTCTGGTCCGGTTGGGGTACAGCAGCCTGGTTTAGCATGACCATGTCATATTCGTGTTCAATCACTTTGCCGAGGGTGATATCTTCCGAGGCAATGAAAAGCTGGTGGGTATCAGGATCTTCCGTAATTTCGGAAGGACGCCCCTGGATAAAACGAATGCCAGACTCGCGGGCACGATCATAGAACTCTTCGTATCCCTTTGAGGGCGTGCGAATGTCTATGTAGTAGATCGAAAGCTCGGTCTCCGGGTTCATCTGCTTGAGCAGCAGCGCGTTTTTAATCGCGTACATACAACAGAAGTTTGAGCAACTGGTATTGTAGCGTTTGTCACGCGAACCTACGCAGTTGATAATGGCAATGCGTTTCGGGGCTTTTCCATCACTGGGGCGGATCAGTGCACCGTGGGTGGGGCCGGCAGAGTTGTTGAGCCGTTCCATCTCCATGGCAGTAATCACATTCGGGAATCGCCCATAACCATATTCGGTCATGGGGGTGGGGTCAAAGTGACCAAAGCCGGTGGCGACCACGATGGCACCAATTTCCTGCTCCACCAGTTTATCTTCCATGCTGAAGTCGATTGCTTCAAGGGCACCGCAGGCTTCCACGCATTTATAACAGTGGATGCAGGCGTCCATGTCGATATTGTAGATGAGCGGCACAGCCTGGCTCATGGGGATGTAAGCTGCCTTGCGCGGGGCAAGGTTCAACTCAAAGTAGTTGGGAATTTCCACCGGGCAAGCCTTGGTGCAGGCGCCGCAGCCATTGCAGCGGTCAGCGCGCACGTATTTGGCTTTTTCCCTAAGGGTCACAACAAAATTGCCGACGTATCCTTCGACTTTTTCAACTTCTGTAAAGGTTTTTACTTCGATCAGGGGCTGACGCGCCGCGTCAACCATTTTTGGTGCAAGAATTCATATACTGCAGTCCATCGTTGGAAAGGTCTTGTTAAGTTGCGCCATGACCCCTCCAATCGTTGGTTCTTTTTCCACCAAAGTGACCGGGATGTTCTGTTCAGCCAGGTCGAGTGCGGCATTGATCCCCGCCACACCACCCCCGATGACCATGGCGCGTTTGGTGACGGGCACTTTGATCATATCCAGAGGGGTGAGAAAAGCGGCTTTAGCAACTGCAGCCGCGGTAAGATCCTTGGCTTTTTCGAGCGCGCCTTCGCGGTCATGCCCGTGTGCCCAGGTGCACTGCTCGCGGATGTTCGCCATTTCCATCAGGAATGGGTTCATGCCAGCTTCAGCCACACAACCACGGAAAGTCGGTTCGTGCATGCGCACTGAACAAGCTGAAACCACAACGCGATTTAAGCCGTATTTGGCAATGTCTTCTTTGATAAGGCGCTGACCGCTATCGGCACAGGCATACATGGTATCGATCGAGCGCACTACGCCAGGGAGTTTTCCAGCAAAATCCACGACTTCCTCAGGGGGAATGACGCCGGCAATGTTGCTGCCGCAATGGCAGACATAGACACCAATGCGCGGCTCATCCTGGGGGAAGTCCGCTGCATGGCTCTTGGTGATGGGGTCTTCACTCATTTGGGATCCGTTGCTTTCTGGGGGATGTCTAAAGATTCAGCAATGAGATTGCGGCGGCTTTTTTGGGCGCGCTGATCAGGTGTGGTGAGCGAGAGTGCTTCCTTGGGGCACCACAAAACGCACTGAGGACCATCTGGCTCATCCTTGCACTGGTCGCAGATCTCTGCCAGAGTGGTTTGCGGATTGATGGAAATAGCACCGAAATCGCAGGCTTCGATACACCAGGCACAGCCATCACACTTGGTAGCATTGATGTCGATGATGCCGGTCACAGGGTCCTGGGTAAGGGCATCACGCGGGCAAACGATCACGCAGGGAGCGTTTTCGCAGGTGCGGCAGGCGATGGCGGTGATGAGAACTTCATCCACGCGTACGGTGCGGATCCGGCTGCGATAGGAGTTGTATTCTCCAGTTTTTGTGAACGCACAAATATATTCACACAACTGACAGCCCACGCAAAGGTTAGGGTCGCAATCAATATATGCATATTTTGAAGTACTGGTTGCCATAAGCTCCTCGTTAAACTCCGATTTCTTCAGCCACGTCAGGCATGCCAAGTTTGATCAACAGTTCTTTGGGGATCAAGCCTTCTTCGGTCCAGCCTTTGGCTTTATAGTAAAGGTCTTTCATGTATTCAAGCTCTTCATCGGTAACAAACACACCCGCACTGGGACCTATGGTGAAGGGATCGTGCTTCCAGCGCCAGGGCAGGTCATCGTCTTTCTCTGTCCAGCCTTCACGAATATTGAAGGCTTTTTTAATTGTGCAAGCGCGCACACCGATGAGATCAACTTCATCGTAGCCAAATTCCCAGCCCGTAGTGGCGTTGATCAATTTGGCGATGGCAGGCCAGGCACCAGCCCGGTCGGCTTTGCCGGTGAAACAGCGGCGAATGAACTTGCACAAGGGCAGGCTGTCGTAAACGGCAGCATATTCTTCTGAATCGGCAGCAACGCGACCGCGAGTTTCATCCACAGTAAGGCGGTTGGTTTCGCCCTTCATATCGGGATCGTAAGCGGCAGAGCGATTGTGGCAGCCGCCGCGGGTGCCTGTGGCAAGCCCGACGGCAAAGGTTTTTAGCGCGCGAGCGTCATAACCTGCTGCTTCCAGACCTTTAGTGTTTACAGCCCACTTAAATGTCTCGGTGCCGCGTTCCTCGTCGATGGTCCGGCTTGCGATACGGGTTCCCTGTGCAAGGATTTTTCCAATGCCTTCCTGGTCACGGATCATTTGAGCCAGGGCAACAGCTGCTTCGCCGTTACCAAAGTTTAATTCCAACCCTTCGGGGTGAGATTTGCTGGCAAAATCTTCCTTTTTGAGAATACCTTTTTCGTAACACTCCATCGCCCATCCGATAACCCCACCCATGGTGATGGCATCCATACCATCGTGGTCCGCAAGGGTGATCAATTTGATCGAAGAGCGGATGTCCGAGATGCCCAGGTTGGAACTGTTGGCAAAGAGACACTCGTATTCAATGCCGGTCATCGCGCCAGCGAAGGGACCGGTTTTGACCATTGACATCTGCTCGCAGGCGATAGGACACTGCGCGCAGGCAATCACCTTAACTTTGTGGTGCTTATCAAGATATTCGCCGCTGACCAATTCTGCATCCTCAAAAACGCCTTCCTGGAAGTTGCGTGTAGGTAAGACACCCATTTTGTTAGTGGTAAGCAGACCGGTGGAGGTGCCATAAATGCGATATTTTTCGGTGTCCTTGCCCTGCGAACTTTTGGAGATATCGAAAGAAAGCTGGTTAAGTGTTTTAGGATCAAAGACTGTTACGCCGTGAGTGCCCCGAACGGATACCGCCTTGAGTTTCTTATGACCCCAGAGCATTCCATGCCCGGTTCGACCCGCCTGGCGACCGTCATTGGTGACATTGGCAAACCGCACCAGGTTTTCACCGCAAGGACCGATGGTGCAGGAGCGGATCTGTTCATCACCAAGTTTTTCGCGAATAGCTTCTTCAGTTTCGTAGGTACCTTTTCCGAGCAGGTAGGTGGCATCGTTGAATTGCACCCGATCGTCATCAATAAAGAGTTGGGTCCACTTGTCACAGCTGTTATGCAGCACCACGCCATCCCAACCAGCACGTTTAAGCGCAATTGAGAACCAACTACCGGACAGACTGTCTCCGATGAAACCGGTCAGGGGGGATTTGGAAGCCAGACCAAACTTGCCGCCTACTGGCACTGGCGTGCCGGTGAAGATACCATTGGCAAAACAAATCGGGTTACCATCGTCGAGTGGGTCGCAGCCCGGGGTGATATTTTCCCACAGAAGGCGTGAAGCCATAGAGACCCCACCGATGTAAATCTTGTACCAGTCTTCTGGTTTCTTTTCGACCCAATTTTTTTTGGTTTTCAGGTCAATATGAAGGATTTTTCCACTATATCCGTGCATGCTTACTCCTGTATGTGGTCAAGTCGGAAGAAATAGATGAACATCTTGGACATATTTAATAAGATGTGGTTTTGGTAGTTCACGGCGATAAGTATAACTTAAACTTAAAAATGTGTCAGAAATTAAGTCATTTGTGTTGGAGGGTGAATGGTAAATTGTGGGTCCAATGAGCCTACCACAAGAAAATAATGTGACATGAGTATGGTACAGGCTCACTCCAACGTTGTTAATTGTGTGGCGGAGTGCGCAAAAAAGGCGCATTCCGCCCTACGACAAAACTTAATAATGGCGGAGTGCGCAAAGGAAGCGCATTCCGC
>JAXGNB010000007.1:0-146647 GCA_040768265.1 Anaerolineaceae bacterium | reverse complement strand
AAGGAATGCACGGGTGAGGGCAGGGTAGAATTGTTTTAACTGCAAATTAGAACTATTTAAATAGAAGGGACTTAACGTGACACTACTGCAAATTGATCATGTTTCAGAAAAAGTGGGGGTCAACCTGCCGCTTAATGTCATCCTCCCCGACGACCTCACGCGCGGCGGCGAACCGCTGGAGGAGCGCAAAGTGCTCTACCTGCTGCATGGACTCTCGGACGATGCCTCCGCCTGGCAGCGCTACACCAACATCGAGATCCTCGCGCGCGAACACGGACTGGTGGTGGTGATGCCCACCGCCGGGCGCAGCTTTTACGCCGACATGGCAAACGGTCAGGCTTACTTCAGCTACATCACTGAAGAGCTGCCCGCCTGGCTCGCGGCCACTTTCCGCATCTCGAGCGCACGCGAGCAAACCTTCGTAGCCGGTCTCTCGATGGGCGGCTATGGCGCGTTTAAGGCGGCCTTCCTGCGCCCCGATCTCTACTCGGCTGCCTGCAGCCTCTCGGGTGTGTTGGCGCTGAATGCACTGCTGGCTCCGCCGGATAAGGTTGAAAACCCGGCGTTGATGCACGAGTTTGACCTGCTTTTCGGCGGATTGGATAAGCTTTCTGGCAGTTTGCACGACCCGATGACCTGGCTGAAGAATGCCCCAGCGAGTTCCGCCCCTCTGCCAAAGCTTTACGCTGCCTGCGGGCTGGAGGATGACCTGCTTCCGCTCAACCACCTGTTTGTGCACGCGGCCGCACAGGTTGGCGTGCCGCTGCATTATGAGGAAGAACCCGGCGGACACGAATGGCACTTCTGGCAGAGGCAGATAGAAAAGTTTATCCTGGCAATCTGATTGATCGACAGGTTATAAAAGAAAAAAGTCGGGCGCTCCTAGCCCCTGGCTTTCTTTAGAATCGCGACGACTTCCTCAGTTTTGAGGACCTTGCCGTAGGAGACTACTTTGCCATCCACCACCAAGGCTGGGGTGGACATGACCCCGTAGGATGCGATCTGGGCAAAATCCCTGACGTGTTCGATGGCGGTATCCATCCCAAGCTGCTGGAGGGCCGCCACAGTTGCGGCTTCAAGCGCGTTACACTTGGCGCAGCCACTGCCCAACACCTTGACGCTCGCGCCTTCGGCATGGGAATTCCCAGCTTCGGAGAACTTCAACTCGTCGGTTGGTGTCAAGCCCTCCGCAGGTTTTTTCTTTCGAAAATTTGACAATACCATGTGATCTTACCTTTCTAATGTTGATTTAAATGAATGGCTGGATGGCGTTGAATAGATAGCCTACGAGAATGATTCCAAGGATGCAAATTAAGATAAACAACGCCAGGAGTTTTGGCTTGATCGCTTTGCGCAGCATGACCAAAGAGGGAATGGAGAGGGTGGTGACCGACATCATAAACGCCAAAACCGTGCCCAGCTGCGCCCCCTTGGAGAGCAGCGCTTCGGCGATCGGGATCGTGCCGAAGATGTCCGCGTAGAACGGTAAGCCCAAAAGCGTCGCCAGGAGGACGCCAAAGGGATTTTCTCGCCCAAGCAGGGAGACCACCCAATCTTCGGGGATCCAGTTGTGGATGAAAGCGCCGATGCCAACACCTATTAATATGTAGGGGAATACCTTTTTAAAGGTAGAAACCATCTGCTCCCTGGCATAGATCAGGCGGTCTTGCGCGGTCAGATCAGGGGACTCGATATCCACGTTTCCAGCCTGCAAAACGAGAGTCTCAATATGGGGCTCCATGTGCAATCTCTCGATAAAAGTTCCCCCCAGGATGGCAACCACCAGCCCGAGGATGACGTAAAGCACGGCCACCCTTGCCCCGAAGATGCTGGTCAGCAGCACCAGAGAGCCAAGATCGACCATCGGTGAGGAGATCAGGAAAGAGAACGTCACGCCCAAAGGCAAACCGGCGGAAGTGAAACCGATGAAAAGCGGCACGGACGAACAGGAGCAAAACGGGGTGACTGTGCCAAGCAAGGCTGCGATGGTGTTGGCACCCAAACCGTGAAATCGGCTGAGGATTTTTTTGCTGCGCTCCGGAGGGAAGAAACTCTGAATATAGCTGATGAAAAAGATCAGGAAACAGAGCAGCAGGGTGATCTTGATGACGTCATAGATAAAAAATTGCAAGCTGCCAACCCAGCGATTTGCTATATCGAGTCCAAAAGACGTAAGCAGCTTCCCTACCAGGGTATTCAGCCAGTGCATGCCCAGTATTTGATTTTGAATAAAGTCCCAGATGGAGTTTGTCATGAAGTACGCTTTCTATGATTGATGAGTAATTTTGGAGCTTGGAGGCTTAGCTTTCGCAGCACTCGCATTGAATAGCATCACTGGCAATGGTGGTTAATTCCTGGACAAGCGAAACGGCTGCGGGGGCACCCTCGGGGCAGATGCGATAGTAAGTCCATTTGCCTTCCTGCCGGCTGGTAACGATCCCGGACTCGAGCAGTACTTTCATGTGGTAAGAGAGTCCCGATTGCCCGCAATCGAGATTTTCCAGCAATTTGCACGCGCATTTTTCACCATCCCGCAACATCTCAAGAACACGCAGGCGGGTTTCATCACAAAAAGCCTTGAAGATCCGTGCCTGATTTTGATAATCTTTTTCCATCAGAACCTCACATAAAATTATTTTTATGTGTCTAACTGTACACCTCATATCAAAATTTGTCAATCTGGCAAAGATTTATTGGCCTATTGTTATCGTTTCCTCTTAAATCCCGCTACAGGTCTTGGAAATTTTCTCATTTTGGTTTACAATATAGTAGGAGAAAAAAAGAGAAATCCACCAGTCGCTCCGAAAGAGGTTAATTCAAAGTGCCCCGTTTCTGGCGAGTATTATTGATATCATTAGTTATCGTCCTCGTGCTCTACGGCATTTACTTCGCCCTGGGCAGACCTGTAATCCCCCTGCCAACCATCCCATATAAAGTTCCATCCGGACAGCAGCTTAATTCCATTATCAGATCCAATGGCTCAGATGAACTCAATCTGACGCTCAATACTACCGGCGAAATTGAGATTACCTCAGCAGAGGATTCTTTGCTTGCGCTGAACTACACTCCGGAAACTTTTGACAACACTCTCGACCTTGGTGAGAGATTTCTAATCGCACAAAAAATCGTCCAAAGTAATGAAGATGTCCCTGAAAGTTCTCCTTTTTTGCGGAAGTTGATCAACTGGGTCATCGCCTATTACTACAATATCATCCGTTTTCGTTTGTCCGTTTCACTAAGAGCTTTACCATAAATGCGCCGCTTAGTAATTATTTAACAAGGAAATAGAGGAAATAAACATGAACAAAACACCAACTTTCATTAAACTGCTTCTGGCAGTCATTCTAGTCCTCGGCATCGTGATGGTGCAGAAACCTCCCATGGCAACTGCCGAGATCGCCAAGCAAGAAATCCCTGCCAACTTGATTCACATCGATATCACCTTCGACCCCGGGACCAAGACCTACAGCATGGGCGGCTTCTCAGCGGAAGAGTTGCGCCAGGTGGGTGCTCCCCAATTCCCGGATGAAATCTGGCAGATGCTTGGTATGCTCGATAGTGTCAACCTCAAAATCCAGGATGACATGATCAATATTTTCACGGATGATCAGCCATTGTTCTCGTTAGTTTGGGACGGGGCTTCCCGCGAGATTCTCTACTCGCTTCTGAACGCCTATATGGAACTTGGGGACGTGGATATCAAACGCGCTGAAGCCTGGCTGGACAAAGCCGATATTGTGATTTCTTTGCGGCAATCCAAGGAACTGAGCCAACCGCCACAAATTTCGCTTGCTACCCTTTTGCAGGTGCAAGTTGCAGATAATGGTGAGTTGAGGGTAGAGGGCTTCCCCACCGGTATGTCCCTCACCCCTGAGACGCTGGATTTGGTCAATGCGGCAGGCGTTGAGAACCTCAAACTCTGTTGGAACAAAGGTGTCATCGACTTGGAAGTCAATGGTCAGGCATTACCGCAGGCGACCCTGTACCAGGGTGGTTTGAGCGTGATTGATAAGGCCTTGGGGCTCGGCCTCGGTGATCTTACCCCGATCTTTGGCTCAAGCTTTGGCGCTGGGCTGGTCATCGGCGAAGCTGATCCAGTTACTGGTGAGTGCTTGCCTTAGGCTCTGACCTATTGCAAAAAATTACAGACCTATTTAATGAAGGAGGGCTGACCCTGCAACGTAGGGCTCAGCCCTTCATTTTGCAAGCATGTGAAAGGCTGACGTTCATCATTGCAAACATAATTCCCGTAAACACGTTGATGAATATTTAGCCAAATCGCATGTGTCAATTCCCCTCAACGCAACAAAACAGCTTTAGAATCAATACATCAACTTTTTCAAAGGATGCCGTATGACTGAACTGATCCTCCACCGCCATGTCTCAGCTGCTGAACAAGGACTCTACCTCTTGGTACCCTTCGACATGCCCCCAAACACAGCTCAAATGGACCTGCACTATGTGTATCAATCCCATTCCAGTGAGCCAATTACTTTACCAGATGGAAGGTTTACCCATACTAAGCGGCTGAACATCGTGGATATTGGGCTGATCGCGCCGGATGGTACGCAGGTGGGAGCCAGCGGCTCGAGCCGCTCGAAGATCATGGTTTCTGAAGTCAACGCGACACCCGGCTACCAACCACACCCGCTTACCCCAGGCAAATGGCAAATCATTCTCGGTGCTTATGTGATCGCCCCGGAGGGGGTTGATGTGAGCATCACGATCGGCTTCACCCCCAAGGTTCCCCGCTGGCTATGCGGCGATCTGCATGTGCATACCCTGGCTTCGGATGGTAGTTTGCCGCTCGACCATTTGGCCAGACATGCCCGCATCCATGGGCTGGATTTTGTTGCCATCACGGATCACAACCAGCCAGTCAAGCGCGCCGCCTTCCCAAAGGTGGAAGGGCTTACGATCATCCCGGGGCAGGAATGGACGCACTACAAGGGGCACAGCAACTTTCTGGGGCTCGAACAACCTTACCAGGGCAGTTTCATCGCCAACAGCCAGGAAGAAGTCCAGTCTATTTTCAGGCAAGCTCACCAGAACGGCGCCCTGATCGTCATCAATCACCCTTATGAGATAAATTTTGGGTTCCAATATGATTTAAACTCACTGGACTATGACTTACTTGAGGTGTGGAACGGACCGATACGCCCCACCAACCTGGAAGCAATCGCCCGTTGGGACGCGATGCTCAAGGCCGGACGCAAGCAGGTTGCCGTCTGCGGCAGCGATTATCACGAAGACACCTTCTTCCAGCGCCTTGCGAGCCCCTGCATTTACGTTCTGGCTGATTCCAATAGCGATTCCGACATTCTCAAGGCTGTCAAAGCGGGTAGAAGCTATTTTGCCTTCAGCCCCACCAGGCTCCAGCTGCTACTCGAGGTGGATGGGCAGACCTATGGCGCCAGCCTTGCCTGGCGTCAGGGAATGCAAGCTACCCTGAAGGGTCTGGCATTGGAAAAAGGCGATGTGATCCGCCTAATCACACAGGAAGGAACCCAGGATGTCTTGACTGCGCCGGAAAAGGGAAATTTTGAGACCACGCTACCCGTGACGAGTCCCGGGTACTGGCGTTTGGAAGTCTGGCGCACCTTCTTCAGCTTCCTGCCGCCAATGCCTGCCTTGGTCACCAACCCGATTTGGTTTGACTAACTGATCATTCAGAGCGCAAGCAGAGGGTCTCCAGATCTATATGAGCAAGACCCTTTACTCCGTTCAGCATGAGGCAAAACCACTCTGGGTTGTGATCTTGATTGCCGTATGTCTCTCCTTGTCATCCTGAGTGCCAGCAAAGGATCTTAACATCTTAACCATTAAGATTCTTCACTTCGTTCAGAATGACAGACAAAAACCCCGGTTGTCATCCTGAGTGCCAGCAAAGGATCCTAACATCTTAACCATTAAGATTCTTCACTTCGTTCAGAATGACAGACAAAAACCCTGGTTGTCATCCTGAGTGCCAGCAAAGGATCTTAACATCTTAACCATTAAGATTCTTCACTTCGTTCAGAATGACAGACAAAAACCCTGGTTGTCATCCTGAGTGCCAGCAAAGGATCTTAACATCTTAACCATTAAGATTCTTCACTTCGTTCAGAATGACAGACAAAAACCCTGGTTGTCATCCTGAGTGCCAGCAAAGGATCTTAACATCTTAACCATTAAGATTCTTCACTTCGTTCAGAATGACAGACAAAAACCCTGGTTGTCATCCTGAGTGCCAGCAAAGGATCTTAACATCTTAACCATTAAGATTCTTCACTTCGTTCAGAATGACAGACAAAAACCCTGGTTGTCATCCTGAGTGCCAGCGAAGGATCTTAACATCTCAACCATTAAGATTCTTCACTTCGTTCAGAATGACAAGTGGCAACAAGGAATCCCCTGAGGCGGCTGCTTGAGTACAGTGTCAGGTCCAACCCTTGCAGCTGCGATGTGAGGGTAGGACGGGCATCTGACCTAAAAATATTCGA
The DNA here is from genome assembly GCA_040768265.1 of Anaerolineaceae bacterium. GTDB lineage: Bacteria > Chloroflexota > Anaerolineae > Anaerolineales > Anaerolineaceae > Mesolinea. Next base: position 140,165 of record JAXGNB010000007.1, on the reverse strand, counting down.
CTTACAACCACGCTCGATCGGGTGCCCTCAAGCGCTGGAAAAGTTATATACTCTAATTGATCCAAAACTGTTTAAATCATTTCCTCGAGATCAAATATATTCTTTATCCAACATTGAAGAAAGGATGGATTGAAATGTCCGAAAAGATCAAGGGATTTGCGGCGTTAACGCGGGGAGCCACCCTCACCCCATTTGCTTATGACCCTCCCCCACTAAAGGGAAATGAATTGCGTATTGAAATTTCACATTGTGGATTATGTGGCTCGGATGTCCATGCAATTGATGACGACTATTCAGCATTCGACTTTCCATTTGTTCCTGGTCACGAGGTGGTTGGGATTGTATCCGAAGTGGGTTCAGATATTCCTAAAAGCCGAATAGGTGAACGCGTTGGAGTAGGTTGGCAAGCCAGAGCTTGCGGTCATTGCGAATGGTGTATTAAAGGTGAGGTACAACTGTGTTTGGATGTCACTAATAATGGCACCTGGACCCCCTATGGTGGATTCTCAACCTCTATTGTTGCCCAGGATGCATTTGCCTATCCGTTGCCGAAAGATCTATCCTCAGAGCATTCCGCGGTATTGTTATGCGCGGGGATAACTGTCTTTACGGCTTTGTCACGCTACTATTCTCCAGACACCTCAAAAATTGGCATTGTGGGCATCGGGGGATTAGGCCACCTGGCAGTTCAATTTGCCTCCGCGATGGGATATGAGGTGACTGCCATTTCGTCATCATCCCGGAAACAGGAAGAAGCCCTTGCCTTTGGCGCGGTTAATTTCATTGACACATCGCAGGCAGCACCCTATGAAGCATATGAAGGCTATTTCGACATGCTTCTGATTACATCACAAGGAAGACTCGACTGGGATGATCTGCAAGACACTCTAAAGAGAAGAGGAAAAATCATTTTGGTTGCGTTCCCACATATTGATCTTGATCCGGTTGACCTGGTGGTACATGAGTTGAGCATCCTTGGATCGTTCGTGGGCAGCCCTGAAGAAATGCGAAGAATGCTTGCATTTGCCGCAGAACACAAGATCCAACCAATGGTTGAGATCATGCCCATGTCGCAGATCAATCAAGCCGTTACCAGGCTGCGGCAGAATAAAGCACACTACCGGATTGTGTTGGTGAACGACTTGAATAACCCACCAACTCACAAGATGCTATAGCCAAACAAGCTTGGAGCCAAAGTGGTTAACGAACGCTTGTGCGTAGATAAGACAACAAAAGCCCGGGTGATTCCGGGCTTTTGTTGCAATTTTCTATCCTAATTCTTTGTCTTTAACATATCCAAAAGCCGTTGCCAGCCTTGCTTAAGTTTGAAACCATGCAGACGCCAGGTGCCGATGATCCCATAAGGAAGAAACATTACAATCAAAACAAAAATGATCCCAAAAACCAGTGGCCATCGAGCGCCAAACCAGGTGTAGAAGAACTGGCTGAAAATTTGCATGATGCCAGCCCCTAAAACTGGACCGACTAAAGTGCCCATGCCTCCCAAAATCGTCATGATCAGCGCATTCACCGTGGTCACTCCTGAAGTCATCGAAGGGGTGGCACTGGTGGTCCACAATGAATACAATCCACCAGCAACTCCGGCAAAAACAGATGCGATCACAAAAGCCAGGGTCCGGTAGGTAACGGGGTTGTAGCCAATCATCCTGGCGCGATCCTCATTTTCACGAGTAGCCTGGATGACCCGACCAGTAGGTGAATTGACAATTCGCTTCATCAACATATATGCGATCACCAGGAAGACAAGCGCTATGAAGTAGAAGGTCAGACGATTTTGAGTGGGGTTGATCCAAAGTGGCACCGGAACGCCATGCATACCCTCATCAGCACCAGTCCATTCCACAAAATCGGTCGCGCGTGACAGCAGATTTAATGCAGTGGAGAGAGCCAGCGTCAGCATTGCAAAATATGCACCCTTAACCCTCATTGCTGAAGCGCTAAACAGCAAACCAATCAGGATAGAAACCAATATAGCTGCCAGGAAACAAACGATCAGGATAACTATCTCGGTGATATTCACATCACCAATAAGAATTTGGTAACTTTTCAGAATTTTTGGGGCAACATGAGTCAGCAACAGTGCTACTGTATAGGCTCCTCCACCAAAGGAGGCAGCATGACCAAAAGATAACATCCCCGCATAACCAATCAGCAGATCGTAACTCATGGCAAACACTGCCATAATGAAAAAGTTGATCAACTGGCCTTGCCAAAACTTGTTTGTCCCTTCAGTCAGGCTGGTCTGCCCAAGCAAAGAAAAAATAAACGGAAAAGCAAAAGCCAGCCCAATAAAGATCAGAAATCCTTTATCTTTTTTCCAAAACTTATTCTTCATGATTAGTCCTTCTTCCCAAACAGACCTTGCGGTCGCAGAAGTAAAACAACGATCATAATTATGACGGTCGATGCTTCAGCAATAGTCGGAGAAAGTTGTAGTTTGAGCGCAAAGTAGTCACCAAATGCGCGTGCCATTCCCAGAATAATGGCACCAACGAAGGCGCCCACGTAACTGCCCATCCCACCGATGACGACGGTAATAAAGCCTTGCATCTGGTATTGATCACCCATCATTGGCTGCACTGGTAAAAATGGTGCAGCACCGATGCCGCCCAAGGCCGCCAGAGCCACGCCCAGGGCAAACACAAGGGTGAAGACCCTTTTTACATTGATCCCCAATGCTTCTACCATTTGTGGATCCTGTACACCTGCCCGGATAATCATACCGAGGCGGCTGCGAGTCATCAGCAAAGTGACAAAAACGAACATCACCACGCCGAGCAGGATCACAAAAAGCCGATAAGTCGGGAATGTGACCCCCGCAATGCTGATCGTTGATGAGCCATTCATCAACCATTCTGCAATCGTTGTTGCCCGACCTGGCTGTGCAAATAGCGGCGGGCGTACCATTTGGTATGCCAGTGGATCCCACAAGACCTGAACTAATTCCCGCAAGACATAGCTCAAACCAAGGGTCATCAGAACAATAAAGAAGGGGCGCACATACAGAGGTCGAATCATGGTGATCTCGATCAGAGCTCCTAACAAGAAGCCAAAAAGGGTTGCCGCAAGAATAGCAAGCACAAAACGCAAGTTCCCATCCATCAGCAAAACGAATTCTGAAGCACTATCACGCGCAAGAGTGAAGACGATGCTAAACACAAAGAGCAGAATTGGCAGGATGAGGCGTTTTCTCAATGGTTCAGGAGCACTGATTTCTGTGCGATCACCAGGCTTGCTGACCCCAACGGCAACAAGTACTCCACTCAGCATCAGCAACAAAGGCCTCCAAAGAAAACGCAGCAGAGGCTCCTGCGGGCTAAGTTCCGCCAGTGGGTTGGAAGAAGTGGTGGTAGCCGCAACCATGGCAGTCTGGGCTAAACTCAGAATATCAAATTTCAACAAACCCAATACGGCGACGACCAAAGCGGCAAAAAACATGAGTTTAGGCAAACGTTTTTGCCAGGCTTCACTCATATCCAGACCCACAAGCAACGGCTTGATCAGGGGGATCAACATAATCCCTGTCGCAAAGGCCAACACCAAGGGAAGAACACCAAAGATAAAGGTCGGATTGGTATAGAATTGCCAGCCTGCATAGGCACCCAACATAAACATTGAGCCGTGCGCAAAATTCAACACGTCCATCAGACCAAAGATCAGCGTCAGACCTGCTGCAACCAGGAAGAAAAGTGAACCAAGTGTCAGTCCTGAAAGCGTCGTGCGGATAAAGGCTTGCTGTCCGGCATAACTATACAAACCGAACACTACAAGCGCGGCGGCTAACACCCCGATCACGATATAAAGGGTCTTCTTATTTTTGTGGCTCATTTTGTCTCACTTGTACTGGCTGGAGCTTGGATACTAGCCCCAAGATATTGGTGGATCAGATCCTGATTCTGGACGAGGTCAGACATCAGACCTTTGTGAACACTTTTGCCATCATCGATGATCACATATCGCTCAGCTAACTGGCTTGCCATGATGAAGTTTTGCTCAACCAGCAAGATTGTCGTAGTTTCTTTCAGTTTACGAATGGCTTCCATCATTTGTTGGATCAAGATAGGGGCAAGACCCTCGCTTGGTTCATCGATCAGGAGCAATTTGTTATCAGGAACCAATGCGCGGGCGACAGCCAGCATTTGCTGCTGACCGCCGGAAAGTTGATTGCCCTTCAACTTCGAAAGCCGTTCCAGATCTGGAAAGAGTTCAAAAATGAATTCGGCATGACGATCAAGATCACCCTTTTTACGCTCTGCCAATCTCAGGTTTTCCATTACGGTCAGCGCTCTGAAGATTGCTCTGTTTTCAGGCACATACCCAATGCCAAGATTTGCGATATTAAATGCTCGTTTTCCCTGGATTTCCTGACCATCAAAGACCACCCTGCCATTTCGAGGAGGTGTCAAGCCCATTACTGTCTTTAATGTGGTGGTTTTTCCGGCACCATTTCTGCCCAACAAAACTGTGATCGAACCTTTGGCAACCTCTACAGAAACCCCTTCAAGGATGTGAAATTGACCGATATAGGTGTCGATCTTCTCAACATTCAATAAACTTGCATTGTTGTTTAATGTTTCTGTCATGCTAACTCTCCATACAGGTCTCCCAGGTATGCTGCCTGAACCTGTGCATTACGGGCAATCTCCTGGGGAGTGCCTTCTGCCAGCAATCGACCCTGTGCCATCACAGTTATCCGATTAGACACCGACATGACCATATCCATTCGATGCTCCACCAGGATTGCCGTACTTTCTTTCAGGTGAACTACTTTGTTGATGATCTCAATCAATTCAGGAACCTGTTCAGAAGACATACCCGCAGTCGGTTCATCAAAAAGGAGTAGTTCAGGCTCAGTTGAAAGCATGATGCCCAGCTCAAGTTTACGTTTTTCGCCGTGAGCAAGATTACGAGCCAAAACACCTTCTCTGCCCTGAAGACCTACCAATGTGATCACTTCCATGGCTTTTTCCACATAAGTTGGATATTGATCAGCCTGGGTGAAAAACCGAAAATTGTCTTTACCCATGGCTTGTGCGCCGAGTCGCAGGTTTTCAAGCACTGTCAGGTTAGGGAAAATATTCGTGATTTGGAACGAGCGCCCAATACCCATATGAGCACGGCGTTGGGGAGCTATATTCGTGATGTTTTCACCTTTGTAGAAAATTTTTCCGCTATCCGGTGACATCATGCCGCTCAACAGGTTAAACAGAGTTGTCTTCCCGGCGCCATTTGGACCAATAATGGCATGCATGCTGCCCCTGGCAATTTGGATGCTGACATCATCCACTGCGACCAGTCCGCCGAAAGACTTGCGCAGATTTTGCGCTTCCAGTATGGTTTCGTTGGTCATGCTTTCCTTTCCCTTAATAACATATCAATAAATTGCTCACGTATTTTAGTTTCATCTTTAAGTCTGTTAAAAAAATATCGAGTAGATCGCAAAAAGAAACGTCCGCCGTATTCTCTCAGGAATTCACCGTTTTAGTTCCTTTGAAAGTGATTCGATACCTTTTCAATTTACTTAAAGCGTTTTCGCATTCAATCTCACAAGCCATTGTGTCTTGTGAGAAAAGACCTCCTCACCAAATTTCAGGCAGGGAGGAAATCCTCCCTGCCTGTTTCAAACTTAAGTTTACGGAGCTGGAATAATGGTCAGATCGCCACAGCGGTCTGCATAATCACCTGCGAGGGTGCAGGGGACATCCAGTTCGTCATATTCAGAGACGTAGATGGTCTCAAAGAACCGATATTCATTGATACCGTCTTTGTCCAGATCTGGATCAAGGTTGACCAGTTTCAGGATGTTCATCGGTTGTTCACAGACATGATCTTCGGGGCGAATATAGTAGGTGCCCTTAGGTCCATCAAACATCAGCCCTTCCAAAGCAGCGATCATAGCGTCGCCACTGGCATCACCACCAGTTTTCTCCAGAGCTTCAGCAAGCGCAATCGCGGATGCAAAACCACCAGCCGTGAACAGATCGGGATATTCGCCGTAGACTTCCACGTGGCGCTCAACCAACCAGTCATTAACCGGATTCTCAGGAACTGTCCAATGGTAGACATTCAGACCAGTGGAACCAAGTGCACTGCCAAACACTGCCGCGAATGAGGCATTGTCACCAAAACCCGTACCAACGGTCATGGTGTCCAAAGTTCCCAGGTCGGTGAGCTGTTGGAACAAGGTCACATAACCAGTTCCGGACCATGTCAGGAAGAGGTTTTGTGCGCCGCTTTCCATCGCCTGTTGAATATAGGCAGTGAAATCCGTTGTTTCAAAAGGAACCGCCACAGGGGCGACCAGTTGACCACCGAATTTGGCAACGGCGTACGCCAAAGCCACGTTGGAGCCCTGCCCAAATGCATTGTCTACGTAAATATGAGCGAAGTCGGGACCAACATTCTCGACCAGATATTTGGCGATCACAAGGGTGTCATCAAAACTGGTGCGGGAAGTACGGAATACATAGGGGTTGAAGTTGGGACCGGTGGGGAAAGAGGAAGCAGCAGGGTCAATCATGAGGATCATCTTGTTTTCCAGAGCAATATTGGTCAAAGCCATTGCTGAGGCGGAAGAAACGGGACCCTGTAAGAGCTCGACACCGTCTTTTTCGATCAGTTCCTGGGCAAGTGAAACAGCCTTCTCAGGAGAACCCTCGTCATCTTTTACGATGACTTCAACAGGGCGACCAGCAATGATTGGGCGACCTTCCGCATCAAAATTCCCTTCGGCCATGTATTCCAAGCCCAGCTTAAAGCCGCGCTCTTGCTGCTGACCATAAAAAGCCATCAGGCCGGACATCATACCGATTTGACCGATTTTCAGCACTGGGCCGAGTTCTGCCACTGGTTCTTCGACTACTTCTTCTGTGGCAACGACTTCTTCGGTTTCTTCCACTGGGGGTTCAGTTACTACAACCTCCTCAGTTGGTTCTGGTGTTTGCTCAACAGGTTTGACGCAAGCGCCCAGGACCATGCTTGCAACGAGCAACATGGCTACTACAAAAAATATCGACTTTTTCATTTTTTCTCCTTGTAATTAGTCGTTTAATGATTGCCAGCGACAATTTTTGTCGCAGACTTTCTCAATTAAGTAATTCCCGTCCACTATGCTTCAACACAAAGCCCAGGAGCAGTGTGTTGAGTGGTTCGGGTTTATCCAGGCAGAGCGCATGCCCTGCACCGGGGACAACCACATATTCAGCCTGAGGGATGCGCGCCACCATCATTTCAGCCATTTTGCGTCCTTTGATCTGGTCTTCCTCCCCCACCACGATCAAAGTCGGGCAGGTTATCCGACCTAATTGATCCGTGATGTCGTAGGAAGTAAAGGCGTCCATCAGTTTCACAAAAGATTCCAGGTTCAGTTTGGCAAAATTTGCGTGCGCCGCAGGCAGCAGAGCCTCATTTTTCTTCAGATACTCCTCTCCAAAATTCAGAAAAACCGAAGTGTGGAAGAGCAAATCGGCGTCGTTGCGTTCTCCCGCAAGCTTCCAGGGGTAAGATTGCAGTTTCAACATCTGCGGCACCTCTGACACCCCATCAATCACCATCAGGCTTTTGGTTTTCTCAGGATAGTGCAAGGCAAAAACCAGGCTGATTTCTGAACCGTAGGAAATGCCCGCAATGTGGGCTTTTTCAATTCCGAGAGCATCCAGCAAGCCTGCCAGATCATCGGCATGTAATTCCATCGAGTAAGGACCTTCAGGATGGTCTGACTGCCACATTCCCCTGCAATCATACAATAAAACCCGAAAGTGCTTCGCGAGTGCCTGCGTCTGAAAATACCAGCTGGCAGTGCTCATCATGATGCCGTTGGAAAGCACGATCACTTCCCCATCTTCAGGTCCGTGAAGCTCATAGTAGAGATTGATATTGTTGACGGCAATCCTGGGCATTCTACATTCTCCTATGCGGGTTCAAATGCAAGGAATTTCTTTGCGGACTCACCTTCACCGCGGACAACATAGGTTTGTTTAAGGGGTAAACCAATTTTTATCGCGGCAGGATCGCTCAAATCCAGACTGACGATTTGGGCACTGATCCGAGGACCTTCCTCCAGCGTAACGATCCCGACGCAATAGGGATTTTTGGGGTTATAACCGGCATCCGCCATGCTGGAGGGTGGCACGTAGATCACAGTAAATGCCGCCAGCTTGCCCTCCCCTTTCATATGGATGCGTTCCACCTGGTCGGAATGACAGTTGGAACAAACTTGCCGCTGTGGAACGGTTATTTTTCCGCAGACAAGGCACTGAGAACCAATCAACAGATCTTCTGCAATCGCTTGGTGGAAAACTTTGGAGTACAAGGCTTGGTCGATCATCCTAATTCCTCTTTTCAAAAATGTGCACCACGCAGGTCTGCCCGGTTCCACCCACATTATGGGTCAGGGCATAGCGGAGTTTACCTGACAATTGACGCTCACCCGCCAATCCATGCATCTGTTTCCAAACTTCCACAACCTGTCCTACACCTGAAGCGCCCACGGGATGTCCCTTGGACTTCAAGCCACCGCTGGTATTGATGGGGTGGCTGCCATCGCGTGCGGTTTGCCCCTGCATGGCTGCCTTCCAGCCTTCGCCGCGAGGGAAAAAACCGAGATCTTCGGTTGCCATGATTTCAGCGATCGTAAAGCAGTCGTGAACCTCCGCAAAGTCGATGTCTTCGGGGGTCAAGTCTGCCATTTCATAAGCGTGTTTCGAAGCCTTCGCAGCAGCGGGGATTTCGCTCAGCGATTCTCTCTCAGCCAAGGCGCCGTCGCTTGCCTGACCCGAACCCACGATAAATAAGGGTTCATCCGTGAATTTCGCAGCCAGATCCTCGCTCACCAGCATCACAACCGCCGCCCCATCCGAAACCGGAGAGCAATCGAACAAGCGTAATGGCCAGGCGATCATCATGTTTGCTTTGTTATCCTTGAGGAAAGCCATTTCGTCTTCCCATTGGGGAACAGGCAAACCTTTTTGCTCGGCTTTGCGCTGCTTGCCAAGCATCACGCTCTTGATTGTTTGGTTGAACTGAGCTTTCTCATTTAAAGCGCCATTTTCGTGATTCTTGATGCCTACGCGCAAAAGCGCGTCGGGGTCGGCATTGTATTTGTCAATATAGGCGCTTGCCATAGCCGCATAAAAACCCGGGAAAGTGAAACCGGCTGGTATCTCGAACAAGGAGTCAGCTGCCAGTGCCAGGGTGTCTGTCACTCTGGCTCCCGGCAGGTCGGTCATTTTTTCCAGACCACCCACCAACACAACATCAACAGCCCCCGAAGCGATTGCCAGCACGCCTTGCCGCAATGCCACACCACTGCTGGCGCAGGCATCCTCGATCCGGGTACTCTCTACTGGTGAAATACCCACCCAACTTGCCACAATCGGGGCAAGATGTGCCTGATTTTCAAAATGATCGGAGCTGAAATTGCCCATGTAGAAAGCTTCGATATCTTTAGGGTCAAAACCCTTTTGCACACTTTGTCGAAGCTCCTGGAAAGCCTCCACGAACAAATCCCTGGAGGTTTTTTCCGGGAACGCGCCAAATTTGCTCATTCCCACGCCAACCACAGCCACGCCGCGCGATAATTTCTTTGCCATACCTATGCTTCTTCCTTTAAATAAGTTACGGCTCCCTTGAGGTCTGTTGGTCTGGTATGTTCTCCCGCTGCCACCAGGTTCATTTTTAGCAAATCACCTTCTATCTTATAGCAGCCTTCATACTTCCCAACCAGACCAAAGGTGTGTTTCTTTTGGTCCATATCAATCACACCTTCATCTGCCTGCCAGGTGCCGCTTGAGACAATCCCCAGGGCATCGTAGCGAGCTTCAAAAGTGCCATCTTCAAGAAACAGAAAGAACAAACCGGGGTAGGGCTGATCTTCAGTCTGGGTCCATTTGCCAAGTAATGTTTTATCCATCTAATCTCCTCTTAAAAGAATTGCTTATCAGGCACAATGCCCAATCGGTGGCACTCTTCGCGGATAGACTCCCTGAAATCAGGGTGAGCGATCTTGATCAGAGCTTCCATGCGCTTTTTGACCGTAAGCCCGCGCAACTGGGCACTGCCGTATTCGGTCACGATCGTATCCACATCCTGGCTGGGCACAGTTACACCAGCGCCTGGAGCCAGGGTGGGCACAATCGTCGAAATCGTGCCATTCTTTGCTGTTGAACGCAGAGCAATGATCCCCTTTCCGCCTTTTGACATTTGCGCTCCACGGTGCGTGTCGAGCTGACCGCCGGTGCCGCTGAACTGGCGCGTGCCAAGGCTTTGGGAACAGACCTGTCCAAGCACATCCACCTGGATGGCGGTGTTGATACTGATCATCTTGTAATTTTGGGCAATCACATAAGGGTTATTCACGTAACTTCCCCGCAAAAGCAGCACATCCGGGCTGTCGTTCATGAAATCATAGAGTGGCTGCGTACCAATCGCAAAAGTTGCTACAAACTTGCCGGGATGCAAGGTTTTGCGGCTGTTATCCGCTGCGCCATTTTCCCAAAGTTTGTATATGCCGTCCACCAACAGTTCCGAGTGGATTCCAAGATTGCGGCGGTCGCTGATAAATTCAGCCAGAGCTGTCGGTGTCCCCCCGATGCCCAGTTGGATGGTACAGCCATCATCAATAAATTCTGCTACGTGGCGACCGATAAGTTCGTCAGTTTCGTTCGGTTCCGCTGAAGGCACCTGCACCAAGGGGCTGTTGAATTTCACAAAGTGATCAACCAGCGAAATCGGGATGACCACATCACCGTCCGTCCATGGCAGGTTTTCGTTGACCTCCATAATTACCAAGTCTGCCGCGTCGATCATCTCGCGTTCCACCACCGCTCCCATGGAGAGGGATATCAATCCATCCTCATTTGGAGGTGTGCAGGTTCCAAGCATCATATCGAGCCGACCGCCATGACCAACCAGCTTGTCGATGCCGGCTTGATGCAGGTTATTGGGTGTATACGACACCCTCCCCTCCGCATGCACAGCCCTGTCAGGCGCACCATAGAACCAATTATCATTAAAGAAGCGCCCTTCCATCTCCGGCTTCATGAAGATGTCGTAAGGGCGCATAGGCAAACAGGTCCACATGGTAATATCCCACAAACGGTCAGCCTGCCTTGCCAGCTCTTCCAACAAACCAACAGGTTCGGATGCTGCAATACCAATCTGGATAGTCATGCCTGAGCTGACCTTGTTGATCGCTTCAGGGATGCTTATCGTTTTTTGTAGATACTCTTCTCGCCAACTCACAAATAAACCTCCGCTAAGGCATAATGAAACAGGTCGCTGCCTGGTTGTAACCTACACCGGAACCGCAGAATACTACGCGCATACCAGAGGTGATCTTACCCAATTTCACCGCGTCGTGGAAAGCCGCTGGCAGACAAGCTGAACCCATATAGCCCCATTTATCCATCACGTAATGCGCCTTCTCGACGGGCAAACCCAGTTCTTCCATGACCTGCTTGATGCTGTTCACGTTTACCTGGGTGAAAATGATGTGATCAATCTCACTTACCTCAAACCCGCCGTTTGCAGCGCATTCGCGCACGCGGGCAGGCCAACCCTCAAGATTAACAGTCGGCGGGAAGGGTGTAACCAACTTTACCTTGGTGCGACCAGCTTCAACGCTCTCGACCGTGGCTGGTTCGTAGGTCCCACCGGAGTAGATACCCCAGTTCTTATGGTAAGAGCCATCCGCTTTGATCGAACAAGACACATAACCAGGTTTGTCAGAAGCGCCCACAACTGCTGCGCCAGCGCCATCTCCATAGAAAAATGCTGCGACATCATGCTTGTAATCGGAGAGTTTGTGCATCATATAGGCACCAATCACCAGGATATATTTCAGATCGGGGTTGGTGGCGATCAAACCAGCAGCCTGTGTCAGAGCAGTCGGAAAGGACGCGCAGGCGCATCCAACATCCCACGTACCGGCATTGACACAGCCAAGTTTGTGTTGGGTCACGACTGATGTGGCTGGAGTAATGTAATCCGGGCTGTCGGTGCCCACAATCACCAGATCGATATCCTCTGGGGTCAACCCAGCGTCAGCAATGGCTGCCTTGCCTGCCTCAACTGCCAGGTCCGAAGTAGCCCAGTCATCCGGGGCGTAAAAGCGGGTTTTGATACCGCTGCTAGCTTCGAACTTGGAAACAACCTCTGCCAATTTTGGGCTGACTTCACCCATCCACTGCGCAAAGGTTTCATTGGTAATCTCATTTTCGGGAACATACATCCCGGTTCCTAATATGGTCGCGTAACGAGTCATGTATTCTTTCCTTTCAGTAAATAGTTGCTCTTCATAGATTATGAAGATCCAACTACGTACCTAAAACAATGCCGCCGTCCACGCTGATTACCGCTCCATGGATATAAGAAGCCTCATCGCTTGCCAGCCAGGCATAAACATTGGCGATTTCTTCGGGTTTGCCCAGACGCTTCAAGGGGGTGTTTGATGCCATCCCAGCCAGTACATTCTCGGGCATCTTCTGGACCATTTCTGTCAGGATAAAACCGGGAGCAACCGCATTAACGCGGATCTGGTATTTACCCAGTTCTCTTGCCCAGGTTTTGGTCATGCCGATGACCGCAAATTTTGTAGCCGCATAGTTGGTCTGCCCAAAGTTGCCATACAAACCCACCACGCTCGAAGCGCTCACAATCGCGCCGCCTCCCTGCTTGATCATATAAGGCACCACAGCTTGCGTGCAGTTGAAGACGCCCTTCAAGTTGACCGCAATCACAGCGTCGAAGGCATCTTCGCTCATCTGACCAACCACTTCGCCTTCCTTAAATTTCACAAACTGGCTGTCGCGCGTGATGCCGGCATTGTTGATCAAAACATCAATCCTGCCGTACTTTGCGGCAACTTCGTCAATCCATTGCTGGACTTCCTGTCGATTGACCACGTTGACTTTCCAAAAACTGGCACCATTGCCCAGCTCTTCAGCCAGTGTAATGCCAGCTTCCTCATTCACATCGCAGATCACTACTTTCGCGCCTTCGGCGGCGAATTTCACAGCCGTCGCCTTGCCGATCCCCGCGGCACCACCAGTGATGATACAAACTTTATCTTGCAAACGCATTCCAGTCTCCTTTATTCAATTTTTAACACGAAAATAATAACGGAAATACCCAGTATTCTTAGTTTACAAATCAGGGGTTACAAATTGGTAACAAATCCAAACACAATTTGGCTTTTACGGTTTTATTACCAGTCCTATTTAGAAAAACTAACCGGGATTACTTTATCAACCCGTCAGTTCCAGAAATAACGCCTTCAAATCACCTGACTCGACGCCATAAACTTTTCGACCCACATCCACCGCCTGGTTGTAGACCTTGCGCACCATACTGAGATTGCCCAAAGCGTGGTAGATCTGCATTTGATACTGATATCCCACTTCCAGGAGTGGTTCCTGCCTGACCATGTGGTTGCTCAATTCGAGCCCCTTATCGAAGTCTTTGGCTTCGATTGCCGCTTCGATCACCTTGCCCAGGCAGTCCAGATACAGGCGGTGGTAATACTGAACCTCCGGCATGAACGCTTCCTGCAACTGCTCGCCTTCGAGTAATCTCCCCTTATAAAGTGTCAGTGCCCGCTCTTTTTCATCCAATTGTGGACTCAATGCAAGTTTTTCAAATTGCTCTGTGTCCAGGATAATCTGCGTTTCCTGGTTCAGGTGGTATTGCTCACCATTGCGGATCACAAACCGCGCGGCTTCCCTGGGGGGGCGCTCAGGCTCCAGCGCTTGATTCAGCGCGCTGAGGGTCACCTTGAAGTTATTCGCAGCGGTGGACTCATCAGCATCCGGCCAGAACAGCACCGCCAGCTGCTCTTTGTTCATCTCTTTGCCCCAAGTCACCGCCAGAGCCTGCAGCATTTGGCGGGCCTTTTCCCGCTTCCAATGCTCTGACGGTATCAAGTGTTTACCTTTTCTCGCTTCAAACCCACCAAAAAGGCTCAAACTTAACGTGTAATCCGGATGATAACTACTCACACAATAAGGTAGTTCGCTGAGGATTTCACTTGTTAATTCCGGTACCAATCCCACCTCTCGCGCGCGTAATACCAGCGGCAAAAACGTGAAGGGATCATCTGGTCCAAGCAAAGTACCCCGTGTCAGCAGGAATTGGTAATGATGTTTCTGTACAAGTTCCAGTCCTTGCTCAAGGAATAACAAAGCCGAGCTCTTATACCCTTGCTTTTCAGCCGTATAAGCTTCCCATAGCAAAGCTGCTGCACGCGCAAGATTATCATTTAACCTCTTTGCCAGCGATTCGGCTACCGAAAGGATATTACCAGCAGCTTCCAACTCTCCACCAAGCGCCAGGCTTCCACCAAGCGAGATTCTTACCAACAGCCCAATCCATTCATCTCCGGCATTGCCAGCAATTACCAATGCCTGATCCCCAATCCGTTTCGCCTCTTCCAGGTTTCCGGCATACCCAACCAAGCGGCAGAGGCCCCACAGCGGCTCCACGTGAATACGCACGATATCCACGTTCTCAATTGCAAATTCGTACAACTTCTGAATTTCCAAGACCCCCTGGGCATCCAGCCCCTGGGTAAGGTCCAGCTGCAGCGTATGCCCCAAGCGAATTTTTGCGACTGCTTCCACGTATTTTGCCTGTAACTGCTGTGATACCTGCAGCCCCTTTTGGGCATACTGCCCCGCTCTCAGATAATCTCCTTGCAAAGAATAGTAAAGCGACAGTAAAAGCGTTGCTTCACGGTGGAAACGTTGCGGTCTTACCATTCTTTGGTCGGTGGTTCCGGTCTCAAGTTTAGCCAGCAGCTCCAAGCCTTCTTCCAGACGACCAGTGCGCAAGAGCAGGCGGGCTTCAATGTATGCCTGCGCTTCTGAATACATCGGAGAGAGCTGCCTTGCCTTCTGCAAACTTAATTCTGCTTCTTGGGTCGCTCCCTGGTTGACCTGGTTCTCTGCGATTTGAGTCAGCAAGCCCGAAACCTCCAATGGGTATTCCACCGGATCCAACAATTCAAGTGCTTTGTCAAGTAACTGATCCGCGTTCACCGGACGCAGCGTGTCCAGGTAGACCTGCGCCTGTCCGCGCAGTGCCAGGCTCACTCCCCAGGTATTTCCGAGATTCTGATATAAACGCTGAGCTGTGCGATAGTGCTCAAGCGCCAGGTTGAAATTTGCTTCAGTGCGCTCCACGTCGCCCAAAAGGTAATTCCCATAGGGGTATTGGCTCATTTCGTCTGCAGGGATTTTACCCAGCCAATAACGGATGCTTTGCTTGAGACCAGACTGGAGCAAAGGCTCCCCGACCTCATCCAAAATTTGGCGCAGCCTGTTGAAATCACCGGCATAGATCAGGTGGGAGATGGCTTGCTCCCAGTAATGATGCGCGCTGAAATAACTTGCCAGCTTACGATGCAGCGCTTTTTTGAGCTCCCCATCCTTCGAAAGTCGGCTTATTAAAAATTCACGGAAAATGTGGTGATAGCGGTACACATCTGGCTTAAGTTGCTCAATGAACAAACCTGACCGATAAAGGTCGCTCAGGTTATCAGCACTATTTTGACGATCGAGTAAAAAATCGCAGGTTTCGCTGTCCAAAAATTGCAGCACCGAGGTCCTGATCAGGAAATCCTGCTGTTCAGGCGTTTGCCGGTCCAGAACTTCGTCCGCAAGATATTCAAACAGGTTCCCCAGCGAGCTGCCGCTCTCCTCCTCCAACAGGTTGCCCAACGGCATTCCGGGCAAGGCTTTGATGGACTGCCAGACCACCTGCAGCCCGATCGCCCAACCCTCCGTGCGTTGATGCAACCTGGAAAGATCATCCTGGGCTAAGTTCAGCTGGTAGGTCGAGCGGTAGAGTTGGTCGGTCTCATCCGCAGAAAAGCTAAGCGAATCCTTATCGATTTCCAACAGCCTGCCCTTGACACGCCACTTGTTGATGGAGGGAAATTCCGGTTGTGTGCGGCTCAGGATCATCACGTGCAGGTTGGCTGGCAGATGCTCAATAAACCAGTTCATCATGCCCAGAATTTCAGCTGAGCCGTTCAGGCTTTGGAAATCATCTAAAACCAACAGTGCTTCTTCGTTTAATAAGGAAGTGATCGCGTTCACCAATGCGATCAGGCTTTCCTGCAAATCGACCTCACTGTTTTCCAGCACGCGCAAAGCCGGGAGACCAATCTTATAACCTTGCTGATTGAAGGCGGAACAAAGGTAAGTCAAAAATAATCGCGGATCGCGTTCATTGCGCGAGATGGTATACCAGAAATATGGCAGTCTGAAAGACTTGATCAAGCTCAGGGCAGACGTTGTTTTGCCATAACCTGTTTCTGTAACCAGAGTGGTCAGGGGGTAGCCGAGGCTCTGCTTCAGCAGCTGAAGCACCCTCGGACGGTCGAGAATGGAACTCTTCTGTGCCGGCGGTGTGAGCTGACTCAGAATAATTTGGTTTCGGTGAGTCATCAGAACTCTATTTTATCATCCACCACAGATCATTACGCCTAAGCCTGAAAAACAACTTAGCCATCTTCTCAGCAGAGAGATTCTATGTGAGCATTGGTAAGCCAAATTGAACTGTACTATCTAGCTCTCTTTCATAGTTACCGGCTGTTTATATTCCGCCTGGATATTTGAAGATCTATCTACAGAGATTGGGTATGAAGCTTTTATGCTTCCAAGCCATCTGAATTTAGCTTACTCAAAGACCACCCGGGAGAAACCAAGTGTGTTCAGCAAACTGAGCAAGTAAGTTTCAGCATTCGTCTGTGCCTGGGTCAGGATGCCATCTTCAGCGGCAGTGCGCAGGATTTCAGCCTCTGCTGCTCGGCGCGCTTCGCTCTCCAGCTGCGTGTCGGCTCGCTTTAGCAGACCTGTATCGCGGTCATACACGTAAGACTTTTCATTGTCCAGCGTTGCCACAAAAACCTCTGCCTCCGGGAGTTTGATCCGCAGGGTGTCGCCCACCATTCTCAAGTCTTCTTCCTTAATCTTTGAAAGGTCAACCCCGGCAATTACATATCCGTGGGCTACAAAAAGCAGCCTGTCGCCAAAAAGCGAACCAAAAGTGCCCTGATTGAGTTCAGCTGTGATGACTTTTTCGACGCTATATTGGATTGTTTCAAGCCGGGCGAGAGATTGCACTTCTTTCACGATGCTGATCGGGTCCGGCAAGATGGTGGGTGTGGGGTGCAGGAATTGGGAAACTTGCGTACTCAGGCGGTCGTTAACTTCCTGGATTGGTTGAACCGCTTTATCAAACTGACGAGAGAGAAAAGTGAATGCCAGCACAACAATCAAGAGCAAAACCAGGATCAATCCCGCCAGGATGCCCAAAAAAGTCTTGATTGGGTTGCTGCCTTTGGGCTTATCTTCAGCGCTGGCGCGGGTAATACTAACCTCTGGGGACTTTTCATTTTCTTCCATTTTCACTCCTGACACTTTAGTCGATTGTAACCGATTTCAATCGGCGATCCCTCCAGTGTAATGGCGAAGGAAGAAATATTAGGATGCTTGAATCTTTCGCCCAAAAAAAATATGGGAAATCTGGAGTCAAATGTAAATCTGACTAAAGCCCGCGTTCTCCGCGCTGATAGGGCGTGCCAAGCGCCGCTGGCGCGCCGATGCGTTTCTTGCGCGCCGCCGAGCTGCCCCAGATCAGGGCAATGACCGTCAGAACATATGGCGTCATCTGCAGGAAGAACACCAGGTTGGTGTTGTAAAAGAAGGGGTTCGCCAACCCCAGCAGCACCGCCGGACCCTGGATGTCGAGTGCCAGACGGCGCAGGATGCCGAAGAGGTAGCCGCCCATGGCTGCGCGCCAGGGATTCCAATGCGCAAAAATCACCAGCGCCACCGCAATCCAGCCCTGCCCGTTGACGGTCAGGTTGGAGTTCCAGCCCGGCGCAATGGCAACGCTGATGGCTGCCCCCGCCAATCCCGCGAAACATCCGCCAATAAAAGTATAGAGGTAGCGGGTGCGGTAAATATTGACACCCAGAGTGTCAGCAGCGGCAGGATTCTCGCCCACGGCACGCAGGTGCAGACCCGGGCGGGTTTTGTGGATGAAATATGCGACAACAGGCACGAGCACGTAACCAAAATAAACCAGCAAGTTGTGGTTAGCAAAGGCAACCGGACCCAGGTAAGGGATCTGCGAGAGCAGGGGAAGGCTGACGCGGGGAACGACCGGACCGGTCTGACCGGTGAGCCCTTCGCCCAGCACCAGTGCCAGACCAGTACCCAAAAAGGTCAGCGAAAGACCGCTGACGGTTTGGTCAGCCTGAAAGTGGATGGTGACAACTGCATGGGCAAGGCTGAGCAGTCCGCCGGCGGCGATGGCAGCCAGCAAGCCCAGCCAGACGTTGCCGGTGCCCAGGGCGACCTTGAAGCCGGCCATGGCACCCACGAGCATCATACCTTCGACGCCGAGGTTCTGGATGCCCGAGCGTTCGGTCAGGATCTCACCAATAGCAGCGATTAGCAAAACTGTGCCGGTGGAAATGCCGGAGCGGAAAATTTCAATCCAGTTCATTGGGCGGTCTCCTGTGCAGGGCGAACCCATTTGATTTCATATTTGAGCAAAACATCACTGCTGATAACAAGGAAAAGGGTGATGCCCTGAATCAGGAATGAGAGTCCCGAGGGTTGGATTTCGCGGCTGGCGACCAGCAGCGCGCCAAACAAAACCGAGACGACGATCACGGCGAAGGGGTGTAGCTTTGCCAACCAGGCAACAATCACGCCGGAAAAGCCGTAAGAAGTCGAGATGCGCTCCTGCAAACGGTGGACAACGCCCGAGACTTCGGTCATGCCAGCCAGGCCTGCCAGGGCGCCGGAAACCATGAAAACGATGATGGTGTTGGCGGTGATGTTGATGCCGGCATAGCGGGCAGCCCGGCGGTTATCGCCGATGAGGGTGATCTTGTAGCCCCACTTGCTGCGGTAGACAATCATGTAGACGATCACCGCGGCGATCAGCCCAAAGAGGATGCCAAAGTGCAGAGTCATGCCCGAGAAGGCGGGCACCTGTTTGGCATAGTCCGCCAGGCGCGGCAGCCAAGCCACCTTGGGGAAAGTTTTGGTCATCTGGAAGCCCGCTTCACTCCATTTACCGAAGATCCAGTAGTTATTCCAGAGCACGGCGATGTAGTTGAGCATCAGGGTGATGATGATCTCATTGATGTTGAGCTTTGCCTTGAGGAAACCGGCGATGAAAGCATACAGCGACCCGCCCAGCATACCGAGAGCTGCCATGAGCGAGATGATCACCCAACGGGGGGTTGTGTCGAGGTCCACAAGCGGGACCATCACAACGGCGCTTGCCAGGAAGGCGCCGACAAAGAATTGCCCTTCCGCGCCGATGTTCCAGAGGCGCATGCGGAAAGCCAGGCTGCAGCCCAGCCCGATCAGCAGGAGGGGCGTGGCTTTGACAATCACATCCGAAAAAGCTCCCCAGGAACCAAAAGAGGACTTGAAAAAATAGGAAAAAACTTTGAACGGGTCTGCCCCGGTGGCAGCGAGAATGATAGCGGAAATGATGAAAGCAAGCAGCACCGCGCCAACAGAGGTTGCAACCGGAAGCCATTTAGGCGTATCTTGCGTGCGTTTAAGGAGAACGGGATAAGGAATTTTCATTCTTCATCTCCCTGTCTGTATTTTTCGCCCAGGACTTTACGCAAGACGCGTTCCTTTTCGGTCAGATTAAGGGGCGGCTCTTCTGGTGGAGCGGAAGGCTCCGGCTGTGCCAATTCTTCAATCGTTTTCGCGGCTTCGGAAGGTGGTTCCACCTCGCCTGGCGGCTCCGCTTGGGCAGATCCTTGATGATTGCGGAGATCCTCAAGGACTTCATCAAAGCTTGATGTTGAGCCTTCGGCGGGCATTTCCTCCGTTTCCGCTTTTCCGGACAGGTCCTGCGGGAGAGTGCCGGTCATCATCAGCCCAATCTGGGTGATGTCGAAATCGCCGCTGCAAATAACCCCCACCACATGCCCTTCGTACATAACCGCGATGCGGTCTGAAAGGGAAAGGAGTTCATCGAGGTCTTCTGAGACGAGCAAGATGCCGCAGCCTTGTGAACGCTGGTTGAGAAGCAGCTGCTGAACGCTTTCGATCGCGCCCACATCCAAACCTCGGGTGGGCTGCATCGCAACGACCAGGCGGGGTGTGCTGGAGAGCTCCCGGGCGAGAATTAACTTCTGCAGATTGCCTCCGGAGAGCTTGCGCGCCTGGGTATGCACGTCGGGAGCCTGGATGTCATATTCGGTCTTCAGACCGTCGGCAAGGTTATCCGCAGCCACATAATTCAACTGCCATTTCTGGCTGACCGGTTGCTGGTCGTAGCGTTTCATGATGATGTTGCTGGTGAGCGAGAGATTGGGGGCACTGCCGACGCCAATACGATCTTCGGGGATATGGGCGAGACCCTGGCTGATGGAGAAAGAAGGCGGCTTGTTGGCAATGTCCTTGCCTTCCAGCCAGATCTGCCCCGTGCAGGGACGCAGACCGGTGATGACTTCCACCAATTCGCTCTGCCCGTTACCGGCAACGCCCGCAATGCCGAGGATTTCGCCCTCATGCAGAGCCAGGTCCACGTTACGCAAAGCTGGCAGGTTTTTGTTATTTAATGCAGAAACATCTTCCAGCCGCAACACTTCACGCCCGGCTGTCTGTTCACATTTATGCAGATTAAAAATCACTTCGCGACCGACCATCAGCGAGGCAAGGCTCTCGCGGGTGAAATCCTGCAGGTCCATGCGCTCAGCAGTAACCCGCCCGCGCCTCAAGACTGTCAGTTTATCCGCGACTTGCTTGACCTCGTTGAGCTTATGGCTGATAAAGGCAATCGATTTGCCTTGTGCTGCCATCCCCTTAAGGGTTTCGATCAACTCATCGGCTTCCTGGGGGGCAAGAACGGCGGTTGGTTCATCCATGATGAGAATATTGGCGCCCCGATAAAGAATTTTCAGGATTTCGACGCGCTGCTGCTCACCAACCGAAAGCTGCCAGATCTTGGCAGTCGGGTCAATGTGGATGCCAAATTGATCCGCCAGGCTGCTGATCTCATGGTCATACTTTTTAAGATTGAGGGCAAAGCGGGGTGCGTCGAGACCGATCAGGATGTTTTCGGTCACGGTTTGATTTTCAACCAACATAAAATGTTGATGGACCATCCCAATCCCTGCAGCGATCGCGTCTTTTGGAGAATTGAAATTAACCTTCTGTCCATGGATGCGAATTTCTCCGGATTGGGGTTTATAGAGACCGGTAAGCACATTCATCAGCGAGCTTTTGCCGGCACCATTTTCGCCCAACAGGGCATGTATTTCACCGGGATAAATGGTGAAATTGACATGATCATTGGCTAAAACACCGGGAAAACGCAGAACAATATCCTGCATTTCAACAGCGGGAATATAGTTTGTTTCTTCAGGAATGGTCATGTGATTTTCTTCTAAATTACAGGAGAGATGGCTCTTTTCGAGCCATCTCTCTGAAAAATCCAGCTAAGGTTAAGGAAGCTCGGCGATAACGTTTTCGTTCCACCAATACATGCCCACACCATCAGCGCAGGGAGCGCCTTCGGCATTGGCGAAGCAGTCCAGGTCGACCTGGCGCAGGCTTTCGCCTTCAGCGAGGACAAGATTGCCCTGGTTGTCGGTGATGGGTCCTTTGAAGACGTCGAAGCGGGTCATTGCACCGGAAAGGAACATGGCAAGTTCGTCGCGGACGAGCTGCAGGTCTTCTGCGGGCAGATCTTTGGCACCGGGCATCAGTTCCTGGCCTTCCATGAAGCCATAGAGACCGAGACCGCCTGAATCTGCATCGAAGTAGACAGCTTCACCAGCAAAGGTGCCATCCATGGATTTTTGGACCTCAATGGCATACAGAGGACCCCAGTTCCAGTACATGGTGGTGAGGCAGGTTTCAAGCGTGCAGTTGTTGATATAGTCATAGGTGATGCCCCATTTGCCGCCAGGGGCTGCAATCGCGGGGGCGGGAGTGTCAGCACCGGTCATCACGACCTGGGCACCAGCATCGAATAGGGATTTAGCTGCTTCCTGTTCGATGGTTGGATCGTGCCAGGTGTAGATGAAGCGCACGTCCAGGGTGCATTCAGGGCAGGTCTTTGCCATACCGAGCGCAAAAGCGTTGCCAAGGCGCAGTTCTTCAGGGATGGGGAAGGTAGCCATATAGCCGACCTTGGTGTTGCCGTCAACTTTGGCGCGGGAGCCAGCCAACATACCTGCAAGATATTTGATGTCTTCCATGGCGCCCATGATATTGCCAAAGTTGGAGCCATTGGATTTGAAACCGGAAACATGCACAAAGTCTTTGTCCGGGAATTCACCGGCGACAGTTTCGGTAGCATCCATGAAGCCAAAAGAGGTTGTGATGACCATATCAAAACCTTTTCGAGCCAGGGAGCGGGTAACCTGTTCGGAATCTACACCTTCCGCAACATTTTCAACATAGGCAGTGTGGACGCCAGGGACATTATCCTGAACATAGAGCCGACCGACATCATGAGATTGAGACCAGCCACCATCATCGTGGGGACCGACATAGACGAAAGCGACATTGAAGCAGCCTTCGATCGGGGCAGGGACCTGATAGGCACCTTCAGCTTCAAGAGCGGATTCAGCCTTGCAGTCCACAGTTGGAGCGGGGGCATCTGTAGCTGGGGCAGCGGGTTCCTGTGTTTGGCAAGCTGCCAGGAACATACTTAAAACCAAAAAAATACTGACCAACGTTAACAACTTTTTATTCATCTTTTCTCCTGTTTTGGTGAATTTGGTGTCTATCGGGAGTTTTACTGGCATAGTCTTCCTCTCTACTCCTTAAAACGGCATAGCTTTATTGTACAACAAAGCATTAGATTAGGAGGAATTTCCCCTTTTTTTAACCCAGATGGATCACTTTGAAACGGACAGTCTAATTATTGCTAAAAATTGGAAATCCTTTTGCCTGAGGCTTATAATCACAATAAGAATGGAGGTTGATATGTTCAACAAAGCAAACCAGGAAATTTACGTGCCGGATGGCACCAATCCCGAAGAAGCTCTCAGCCGCACAACACATCTAAGCATAGCAGCCCACCAGGATGACATTGAAATCATGGCAATCGATGGCATTTTGCAGGGGATTAAGAATCCCGAAGTCTACTTTAGTGGCTGCGTTATCACGGATGGTCACGGCTCACCCCGTGCCGGCAAGTTTGGCCACGTCAGTGATGATGATATGGCTAAGATCCGGATAGAAGAACAAAAAGCCGCCGCCCGCCTGGGGAAGTACTCCGCCCAGGTCTTTCTCGGCTACCCAAGCGCGATAGTGAAAAACCCTGCTGAGCTTGCAGTGGTCGACGACCTTACCACCCTGCTCCAGGCTGTTCAACCCGAAATTATTTACACCCATAATCCAGCCGACAAACACACCACGCATGTTGCCGTAGTACTGCGCGTGATCCAGGCACTACGCAACCTGCCGAAGGAGATCCGCCCGAAGAAAGTCTACGGCTGCGAGGTTTGGCGCAATCTCGATTGGCTGCCAGATGAAATAAAAACGGTCTTTGATGTTTCGGCAGAACCTGAGTTGCAGGCTGCCCTTATTGACGTTTTCGAGTCACAGGTTGAAGGCGGAAAAAATTACACGGAAGCTATTGTTGGCCGGCGCATCGCCAACTCCACCTTCTTTGCCTCTCACGTTACCGACAACGCCACCCGTTTGGCCTACGCGCTCGACCTGACACCGTTGATTGAAGATGATTCTCTCGACGTCATCACCTGGGTGCAAGGAAAAATCGCGGAGTTCAATACCACTGTTACCGATTTGCTCAAATCATTGAGCTAGCAAAACTTCTCAAAAATCCCTCTCTTTGGAGGGGGATTTTTTACCCTCCGATTGGTTATTCAATTCAATTGAACAATCCGTACCACCACTGCGGCACATCGAAAAGCCGCATGCCATGCCCGTAAGCAAGATAAAGAATTACCCCCAGCAGCAGCACGGAGAATCCGATCACCACGAAGTCCCACCAGTGGTACTTGAGCTCGTAGAGCCAGGTGCGCTTCTGCTGCCCAAACCCCCGCAGATCCATCGCATTTGCGATATCCTCGCTGGAAACGATCGCGTTCATCGTCACCGGGATGATCAACGGCGCGATGCGTCTGACCTTGTTGAGTATCCCGCCTTTGGCTGAGTCCAGCTCAAATCCACGCGCCCGTTGGGCGTCCAAAGTTACCTGGAAATTGCGCGCCAGGGTCGGGATGAAGCGGAAAGAGAGCTCCATCGTGTAGGCCAGCCTGTCCGGCAGGCCCAGTTTGCGAAAGGTCACGCCATACGCACGTGAATCCATGGTGTAGGGGATCATGATGAACACCAAAGAAATCGACAAAATGCGCATCAACTGCGATACCGCAAACCACAGACGCTCCACGGTCAGCCCGAAGGTCATATGCCTCCCAAACAGGTTGAAGCCCTCTGGCCAAACAAGCTGCCCGCCTTCCGGCACAACCCCGCCTGCCCCACCGCCCGTGATGATCGTGTTCACCACGATCATCGTGAACAGCAAGATGGAGATCATCAGCCACCCGCGTTTGGTATCCTGCCATGAAAGCTTCGCCGAGGCATACCAGGATATGGAAATCAAAAAAATGATCGCCAACAAAAGCGGGTTCCAGGTGCTGGTAGCCGCCAGCAGCACCGCGAACGAGAAGATGAAACGAGCCCGCGGGTCAATGCGGTCGATCAGGCTGTTGCGGTAGCGATAATTCCAGGTGACAAGCATGGTCAGTTAGGATCCAGGCGGTCGTATTGACCGCCTGGACTCATGAAAACCTGATTAGCGACCGCTTTGCGAGACAATCGCCGAGTACGCGACCATCAACAATGGCAGCAACACCAAACCCCAGAGGATGTTGGTGAGGAAAGCGGGCAGGAAGTTCGCGAAGATGACAGTATTCATGTCCGCGCCTGAAACCCACATTTCCGAGATAGCAGCTAGCCCCATTCCCAGCAGAGCACCCAATACGACTGAGATTTCTGCCAGCAAGATCGAACGACCAGCCTTGTAATTAATGATGAGAACCGAGAACAAGCCGGGGATCAAGCCCATAATGCCATTCCCGAGATCCCACCAGACCCAGAAACCATAACCACTGAGCAGATCGGCGAGGATGTTGCCCACAAAACCGGTGATAAAACCGACGATCGGGCCAAAAGCAATACCAAAGAACATCGGAATGACCACTGCCGGGCGAACACCCACGTTGCCTGCGCCAGGGATCTGCCAGATATTGAATGCCCAGGTGACCACGGCGTAAAGCGCGGCACCGATGGCAGCATACACTACTTCCTTCGTGCCAAAGCGCCACAAAGGTTTCTTTTCCTGCTTTACTACTTCATTTGAATACATAACTACCTCCTTGAATTAATGATCGATAAATTTTTAACCTGCCAGCTGGCTTAAAGTTTCAGCTCGCAGGAATTGACCTGTACGAGAATACATCTTGCGGTTCAAATCGAGCAGGGAGGTTGGTAGCAGACGCCATCTTCGCAATTGCTCATCATCTGCAAAAACATCATGCGGGCTGCCATCTGCCACTATCTGCCCGCCATACAGCACCACGACGCGGTTGGCATAAGTTAATGCCAGGTCCAGGTCGTGAGTGATGAATAAAATCGCGTCAAATCCGGGGGTTTGGAGAATAGTGTCCATAAATGACTGATAATTCCAATAATCCTGCCCTGCGGTTGGTTCGTCCATCATCAAAATGCGCGACTTCATCGAAAGCACCGAAGCAATCGAGACGCGCTTCTGCTGCCCAAAAGAAAGCGCCAGAGGCGGCGTGGGCAGCTCCTGCTCGAGATGGACGGTCTCAATCGCCCAGTCCACATTCTTGCTCACTTTTTCTTTGCTCATCCCCAGGTTTTCCGGACCGAAAGCCAGCTCTTCCCGCACTGTCGGGGCGAACAGCATCTGGCTCGGGCTTTGGAAGACGTAGCCAATTGTTCTGGCAGCGTTCGCGACGGTGGTTTTCTTTGTGTCCACTCCCTCCAGCAGCACACGCCCGCAGGTGGGTTTGAGCAGCCCCAATGCCTGCTTCACGGTGGTGGTCTTGCCGGAGCCGTTATGCCCCAGGATCGCGATCACCTCTCCAGCCCGAACATCGAGGTTAATGCCATGCAAAACTTCCGGGTAATCGGCTTTGTAGCGAAAACTGACATCCTGGAAGGAAACCAGCGGCGCGCTGCTTGGGTCCAGAGGCGGCACAGCCAGGTTGGATGGCTTGGATGGGGTTCCCTTTGCTCGGCGCAGAACCGTTTGAGCAGGTAACTTGATGCGGGTGTAGTCGGCAGTTTCCAGCAACCCAGCCACATCCCCTTCATAAGTGATGCGCCCATTATCCATGTAGATAACCTTCTCCGGATTGATCTGCAGCACATCCTCAACCCGATGCTCCACGAGCAGAATAGACAGGCCTTCATTTGCCAGTTCTCTGAACGCCAGCAAGGCTTCTCTCGCTGATGCCGGATCCAATGATGCCAGCGGCTCGTCCAAAAGCAAAATGCTTGGCTCCATCGCCAGCACGCCCGCCAGTGCTACTTTTTGTTTTTCTCCACCTGATGTGTTGTGGGTTTCTTTGTCCCTCAGGTGCAAAATATGCAGCCGTTCCAAGGCTTTTTCGGCTCTTGGGACCATCTCTTCACGCGGCATCCCCTGCGACTCGAGCCCGAAACAGACCTCATTGATGACGTAAGTCCCCAAAATCTGTCGTTCCGGGTCCTGCAGCAGGGTTCCCACGTGCCTGGAGATGTCGGAAAGCCCCAAGCCCTTAACCGATTTCCCGTAGAGCTCGATCTCACCCTGCATGTATCCATGATAGGTGTGCGGGATGAGCCCGTTCACACAGCGCATGAGGGTCGTTTTGCCGCAACCGGAGGAACCAGCCAGCAACACCACCTGCCCAGGTTCCAACCGAAGGTTGATGTCCTCAATCGCGGGTGTTCGCCGCGAGTTATAGCGAAAACCAAGGTCCCGAACAACCAGGGGGAGGGGCTGCGATTCAGGCATCAAAGCTGATCCTTACCTTATCATCCAGCTTGATACCATAAGTCTTTGCCGCATTGTTATTCACCACAGCGACCTCAACGAAGCCCTCGCTGTCCGTGACGGCGACAAGCTCGCCAATTTTGGCATGCCCGTAGGAAGGCAGCACCCCATGGATGACCTGTTCTGCAATAAACAATGTAGCGTTTTCGAGGTTAGCCACCTCTGACACTCGAATGTTGGTGGAGCAATTTCCAAACACATCGATGACTACGATGCTGCCCTCAATTCCCTCGTCCGTCTTGACCGGTTTGGGTAATGGCATGCGCACAGCGTCGTCGATTGCTGTGCCGAGCATCTCCAGCGGGACGCCGGTAGCCAGATGCGCGCCGACTGGCGCAAAGATGTCACGTCCGTGGAAGGTTGTGTACACCTGCGGCAGCCAATACTCCGGCTTGTCCAGATGAACAAGGCGAACTTCCAGACCCGCTGCTTCTGCATCCTCAAGCATAGGCGTGATCAGGCCGTTATCCGGCAGCACGAAAAACTGGTCGCCCAGTTTCGCGGCGATAGCCCGCCGTTTCGTTCCCACGCCTGGATCAATGACCGCCACATGCACAGAGCCGGCAGGAAAGTAAGCCGCTGCCCGCCAGAGAGCGATTGATCCCGTCCGAATATCCTGGGCGGGAATTTCATGGCTGATGTCGGCGATATTGACATCCGGCGCAATCCCCCAGATGACGCCTTTCATCGTCCCGACAAAGCCGTTTAAATTACCAAAATCAGTTGTGAGGGAGAGGGTTGTCATAGCGTCAAGCTTAGCATCGACACGCGCTTTGGTCAAGAGATTTCGAGAGATGCTGCCAATGCAAAACAGAGTAAAAAAGTTGTTACAAAGGATGATATAGCACCACGAAAATCACGTATTTAATAACGCGCAATAAGATAACGCACAAAAAGTTGGAAGAACTAATACCTCAGATTCCGCTTACCCAAACACAACACAGGCGTAAGGCGGGAGCCAGATCGTGCCATTTTCCGTGAATTCCGGTTCGCCAAACAAAACCTTTTTATGATCTAGCATGTTCTGCCGGACGACCCATTCAGGGATGGCGTGTTCGCGTTCGCTGAAGTTAGCCAATATCAGCAGTCGCTCGCCCTGATGAATCCGGGCAAAGCCCAACACGGATCCGCTGCGGGTATCGATCACCTCAAGTTTGCCTCCGGCTAAACCAGGCAAGCTCTTACGCAGCTCGATCAATTCGCGCATGTTTTGAAAGACGCGCCCAGGTACGGTGCTGGCATCCTTTCGCTGCGAGTAGCGTTCAGGGTCAGCAGCAGGTCGGTGCACCCAGCGGCTGTCATTTTTGTGTTTAGGGTCTTCCAGGTAGCTGTAGTCATTCAGGGTACCGATTTCATCTCCCAAATAGATCAGGGCAACACCGCCGGCAGTCATGACCACAAAATGCAGCAGGAGAATGCGCTTGATGGCCAGCTCTACTTCCTCCGGTCCCTCTTCAGCCAGGGCTTTTTCAAGCCCCGCCAAGGATGCACAAGTGCCTGAGATGCGGCAATCCCCTGTTTTTGGGTTTTCCTGGAAGGGAACTCCGCGCGCGAAACTGCCCGTGAACCGACCCCGGTAGAACTCGTTCAAAAAGCGGCGGTGGTCGTAACCATTGATGCCTAACCTGGCAGCATCCTCATCTGAAAAAGTCCAGCCGATGTCATCATGACAGCGCACATAATTGACCCAGGCGCTACCCTCAGGAAGCTCAAATCTTTCTTTGAGAGCCTGCGAGAGCAAATTGACCTCGCGTGTTGCCAGGCTGTTCCAAAGCAGCGCCATCAGCAGGGGGTTATAAGAAAGCTGGCATTCCAAGGGGGATATGTATTTGACCACTTCATCCGGATGCACGATGGCTTCAGATTTGAATAAGATCGAAGGAGCAACCACCCGCGTGATGGCATTAAACCCTTGCAAAATGGTGTGCGCCTCCGGAAGGTTTTCACAGGAGGTACCCAGTTCTTTCCAGATGAAGGCCACGGCATCCAGCCGGAAGATTTCCACGCCCCGGTTGGCCAGGAAGAGCATTTCTTCACTCATTCGGTTAAAGACTACCGGGTTGCTGTAATCCAGGTCCCACTGATAGGAATGGAAGGTGGTCCAAACCCAGGATTGAATGTCTTCGAACCAGGTAAAAGCTCCGGGGTGTTCGTCCGGGAAGATTTCTCTCAGATTTTTTTCAAAAAGATCGGGCACAGTCCGGTCCGGGAATATGCCGTACATGTCGCGATAGTCCGGGTCGCCGGCTTTGGCTTTGAGCGCCCATTGATGCTCATCCGAGGTGTGGTTGATCACCAGGTCCAGCACCAGGCTGATGCCTTCGGCGCGCAATTCCCGCGAGAGTTGCGCCAACTCTGCCATGGTGCCCAGGGGTGGATGGACTTCCCGGAAAGAGCTGACCGCATAACCGCCGTCGTTTTCATCTTCAGGCATTTTAAAGAGCGGCATCAGGTGCAAATAGGTCAGCCCAAGCTCCTTAAAATAAGGAATTTTCGTACGGATGCCTTGCAAATTGCCCGCGAAAAGATCCACATAACACACACCGCCCAAGACCTGGTTGGACTGAAACCAAAGTGGGTCCCGCTCCCGCTGCCGGTCAAGCTCGCGCAAATCTGCAGGCCTTTCAAAGGCAGCCTCAGCCATGCTTTTCAATAGATTTTCAAAGTGAAAGAGCATGTCATAGCGCGTGCCGTAAAGGAGATGATAGAGTTGGAAAAGGTGGTCAAAATGGGTTTCGAGGCGTTGGATAAATGCCTGCCAGGCTTGCGCATCATTTTGGATAGAGACAGCCAGTTCAGCTTCCAGGCTGGGTGGGAGACGCCAGCACGCGGCCGGGTTTCCTGCGATGGAGGCCCAAAATCCCGGCTTTCATCGATCTGCCTCCAAAGCCTGATGCGCCAGGGCAAAGCGTTGTACAGGCCAGCCTTGCCTTCCAAGCCCGTCAGAACAACAGGCATCTCGCCGATGCCGTGCGGATCAGGGAGTCCTTGTATGTATCCGTTTAACAAGGTGCCTGAAAAATCCTCCCGGATCATCGGCAGTAGTTGTTCCTGCGCTAAGACACCGCCGCCCAGGATGATCTTTTCAGGGGCGAGGGCGCAAGTCACAGAGACGAGTGCCAGGGCGATGCAATGAGTCAAAGCCCAGGCAGGGTGCTCGGGGGAAGCTGATTGCCCTTTAGTCCCCAACGTTTTTCAATCGTGCGACCCGGAAGCCAGTCCTCAAACAGGCGCCATGAAACGGGCAACTCCCCGAAAGCGGTCCTGCTCAGGGTCGCGCGCTAACATGATGTGGCCCATCTCCGATGCAAAAAGCCGTGCACAAGATTGCCTTCAGCGATCACGCCGGCGCCGATCCCGGTGCCAATGGTGAACAGACCAGGTTTTTCAGTCCCTTACCCGCTCCCCAAAGCCATCTCGGCCAAACCGCCCCGTTGACATCCGTATCAAAAAGCGATGGGCGTGTGATTTGTGCCTTTGCTTGAAAAAGCCCACCACATCCGCGCCTGCCCAGCCGGGCTTGGGGCAGGGCATTACGCCCATACTCTTCTGAATCCGGCCGGGGATCCAGTGCGGTCCGAAACAGGCAATGCCCAGAGATTTCAATAGGTCTCCAAGTTCTCTTGTTTCTGGAAGAACTGCGCAAGCACTGAGCGTTTGCTCAGGACTGGTGGTGGGGATGCGCGTTTCCGCTGTGATGTGGTTGCTTTCGTCCGCGACCGCACAGACAAACTTTGTTCCACCGCCTTCAATTCCGGCAAATAGAGTCTGAGTCATCAGTGACTCCGATGTAGAAGGATAATTGAGTCGAAAAAATTGTAGAAAAAAGTGAAACAATCAGCAAGCAAAGAGGATATTTTTTCGCCATGATTTTGTCTTTTCGTCCAATGGCGTTTGGCTCAGCCTGTGGGCTTGCTGCGCAGAATATTCTTCTCAAGGCTTGTCCTACGCAGATCACTCCATGCCGAAAGGCACTACTGCTTATCTGATCCTAAATAGCCGGGTTGTGGGGCATTAGACTCCGTCGGAACATTGGGTCGGTCCGACCCACCGGTTTCAGCCAGACGTATCCATAAGGTTTGAGCGTGCACTCTGTGCGGCACAATTTCACCAGTCAGCGCGTCCTCGAAACTCTGCGCTGTCTCCGGGATCCAACCGTCAACCTCTTTAGCACTCAGGTTGCTCTCAAAACCACTACCCGCCCCTCAGGATCGCTGGTATGCCACAACAGCCTTGGAATCAAAACTGAAAGCCTTCCAGGCAAAGTCCTCTGCCAAAAAGTGCGCGTTTACGCACCCTGATCATAGCGGCGCAGACGGTTAAGCAGTGAATCTGGGTCAGCTTTCCTGCTGCGACGTTCACCCGCTTAAACCCATAAACTTCATCTTTGATGACCGGCGCATAGAGTTTGTGATCCGCGTCTGAAAACCAGCGTTCAGCGAGCGCATCCCACTGCATCGGCGTGCGCAATCCGTTGCGGTCAAACAGATCCACGTTATCCCCGCTATGCCAATTTCGTCCCCATAGTATAAGAAGGGCGAGCCCACCATTGTCAGTAGTATCGGAGTGTATCAAGAGGATTTTGCGCTGGTCAATATCCAGAAGGGGCGCCAGCTCAGGCGGATGCCCAGGTTGATGCGCTGTTTTCAATCAGGCGCAAACTCCCACATCCACTGCCGCTCTTCCGGGGTTACTATCTCGAGCGTCAGCTCATCATGGCAGCGCAGAAAGCTCCCCCACCGGCAACCTTGCGGCAAAACCGGTGGGTGTTAGGATCTTCAATTGGCGTGCGGTTTGCCAAGCGCGCCATATAAAAAGCCGAGGCAGCGGAAAATGGAAGTTCATGCATCTCTATCGCCGTCGCCGAAATATTCGATCACATCTTCGGGCCACTGGTTGGCTTTGCCCAGCAGGAGTATATCGCTGTATTCATCAACGAATTTGCGCATGCGTTTCAGATATGCGTGGGTTTCTGCGGGTACTGCAGTTAGGTGTCTTCCTGTTCAAACAGAGGTATGGAGGTGCGTCTACGCGCAGTTATCCGCCCTTAAATCGATCCAAAACTTGACTACATCCAGCATCGCCTGCTGAACGTCCTCGTTGTCATAATTCAGATCCGGCTGGGTTGAATAAAACCTGTGCCAGAAGTATTGCTCCCCAGCGGATCGGCAAGCTCCAGTTGGAAGTCTCCGAGTTCGGGTGAAAATGATCCTTGCGTCCTGGCATTTTTGATCGGTATCAGACCAGACATACTAATTACGGTACTTTGCGTGCTCCGGGTGCGGATCACAGCGAGGCCTGGAACCAGTAGTGTTGATCGGAGGGTTTGGAATGACTTCCACGATAATCTTCAGACCCTGTTCGCCAGGGCCTAATCAGCTTGTACCGTCCAAATTGCCATAAGCAGGAAAAATGTCACAAAAATCATCGACGTCATAGCCATCATCCCGCAGCGGGAGAAGGCATGATCGGCAAGAGCCAGACTGCATCCACCCCCAAATCCCTGATGTAATCAAGTTTGAGGTTAAACCGGGCAGGTCTCCCCATCCGTCAGCATCGTTGTCCTTGAAGGCACGGGTGTTGAGTTCCACATGAAATGGCATCTTTTGTACCATGGTGTTTGAAGCATGGCGCACTCGAATCATTCTTTTAAATAAACATCGGTCACTAAGCAGGACAACACACAACAGGCATGGGCGCGAATTCTGCCGGCGTTTTGAACCAAGCTCCTGCATCAAACCATAGCGGGTGAGTCTTTGAAGAATAATCACGCTGGCTCCAAAAGAATCCAGCGTGATGAATAAGAGCCAACCTTTGACCGAACCGGCCATCATACCGCGCACAGTAGCGCTGCACCGGAGGAAAGACCAGGAGCGGCAGTGATCATACTGACAAAAGCTGCCGAGGTGCCAATGGGCGCCGTCTTGTCCTTTTTCCCAACCAAACGCGCAACCGCAATGGTTACTGTCTGGTTTTTCTCTCCCAGGAAGACCAGGGCGACCAGGTAGTCGTTCCAGAGCCATAAGAACTGGAAGATAGCGAAGGATGCCAGAGCAGGAACAGACAGAGGCAGGATCAGCTTGGTGAAGATGGTAGTTGGAAGCACCGTCAATGTAGGACGATTCCAACAATTCACGGGGAATAGTACCAATGTATCGAAGAGCAGGTAGGTAGCTTTCAGCGGCAGGCCAAAGCTTCTTCGCATGAGCCAACCAAATGCCCAAAAACGTTCCAGTTTGAGCCCCATGTTCACATAGTCCTTCAAGACAGGAACCAGGGCAATTTGCAAGGGTACTACCAGCAAGCCACAATAATGGTGAAGACAATGTTCCGCCCGGGGAATTCCAGCCAGGCAAACCGAAAGCAGCAAATGCCGCACCGATTGGGATAATCGTGCCTTGAATGGAAACTGCCAGGGAGTTGAGGAAAGCGCCTCCCAGATTATTGCCGGTGCGGGTGATGGCTTGACCTTCAGCATTTTTATAGTTGATCGTTTTCCGGCCGATCACGTCCGAGTAGTTTTTTAGCGTCAGATTGGTATAAAGCCGACCCACTGCACCAGAAATAATAGCAGTGCGAGTGCGTTTGTTGCCATACCAGGTAACTGTAGACGACCGTCATCCAGTTCAACCGTATTGCGAACTCTTCGAATGGCAGTTTCGCTCAATATTTCTTCAAAGGAACCGTCGAGGTCTACGGATCCTCCGCGCAGCACGATACCCACCTCGACATTCTCTTTTGTGGGAACACATTCCACCAGCCACTGCGGTAAATTTCTTCGCCGGGGGCGGAATGAGGTGATCAAGATGCCAAGGATTGGAACCAACCAGATTACCAAATCACGATCAGGATGTGAAATTGTTCCAAAAAGTGGACTTTTGTTTGGCGGCTTTTGGGTTTTCAGCCATTGTGAACCCCTTCGATTTATTGAATTGGTTGACGTTATTGAAGATGATCGCTACCAGCAGTAACAGTACAATAGCGATCGCCGAAACCTGCCAGCATCGGTATAGGTGGAAGTCGGCGGTAAAACCTATTAAATCACGCTTAGTGCCGTTATTACCGCCCGTCATCACGCGTACGATATCAAAGCTTAGCTGAAGATCACGATGGTAGTGGTGATCAGTCAAAGCGTGTTCTGAAGAGAAATAATGATTGAGAAAAGGCTTTATCTCGGTGGCACCGTCAATGCGAGCTGCTTCATTAATTCCTGCTGGTACGCCTTTGATAGCGCTGGAGAGAATCACCATGGCATAGCCAGTCTGCAGCCAGATCACGATGATGATGAGCAGAAAGCGTTCCACGGTAAGATCTAACCATTTGCTGTAGGCGCGCCTCCCAGTGAAGTCACGATTGCATTCATTGCCAATTTTGATCTGCCACAACGACTTCGTAGGTGTAGATGAATCAGATCACACCGTGCCAACAAACGAGATTGCCATGGGGGTGAAAATGATTGACTTATAGACCACTTCGGCTTTGGTGCGGTTCAGGCCGCGTGATCAGCAATCCCAATCCTACGCTGAAAGCCGTGCCGAAAATCAACCACAACAGGTTGTTGCGTGAAAAGCTCTACATGCGTGGATCAGTAAAGCAAATTTGTAATTTGCGAATCCAACCCATCTCGTGCCCAGGTAGTTACGGAAACTGGCGATCAGTGAGCTGAACACTGGATTGCCAGAACCAGCCATAATTCGCTACTGCCGACCTACAAAACAAAAGGCTGCAGCACTTTGGAAACCCGTTTGGGCAGCTTCATAACTAGCCAGTTAGTGACCACGCAGAGCAAGGCGACTCCGCTAACACCCCAAACAATCGCCACTAAAACTTGTACAATTTGGGAGCTTGAGCTCTTGAAGAAATAAATATCCTTGCCACAAAACCAAAAAGGTCAGTGCAGGGACGAAAATGGATACCAGAATTTGACCCAGAGTGGTACCAAACCACGCCAGGATTTTGTTTATCGGCTGGTTGCCATCTCTCCGGTGTTGGTGTCTTAGCTTCTACTACATTCATCCAGTCACCTCCTCAGCTGTTTGGAAAGTCTATGGCTTGGAGAGCAGGCTTTGGATTTTGTTACCTGCTCTCCAGTTTTTATGCTAACTTATTCGGCTTCAAGTACTTACTGGTGTCAGGAGAAAGGCCAATCTGCTGCGGGGCTTCCTGCCGTGTAATTGAGCTGGAAACGATCGGTCAGTGTACTTCCAGAAGGTACTTGCGCCAACAGCACCGGGCATTAGGTCGGAGCCATCAAAGCGGAAGGTGGTCGCGTTGCGGATGGTTTCCAGCCACATCACGGGTCACGGGATCCACATACCAGTCGAGAGAAGCATCATTGCGGGTCAGGATGGCGCCACCCTGCTCAACCCAAACCTTGAGGGATCCACCAGTTGAGAAGTACTGGATGACCGCGCGCACTTCAGACGATCATTGAAGACTGCATAGATGTCGCCAGCGCCGAGTACTGGCCGCCATGTTCTTCCTGATGCCAGGCAGGTAGCAACAGCGTCCACGCCCGGAACAGTTTCTTCAGGGAAGAAGGTGGTTACAAAGTTACCCTGTCGAACTGTTGGCTTGGGCGGATCTTCGAACATGGGTTTTTGGGGGCATCACCAAAGCTAATGGTGGGGATGGCTGCACGACCGCCATAAACATAGGCGTCATTGAACCAGATGGCTCTGATGTAATCGAGCACTTCGTTCATTTCTGTGAGTCGACCTGAGTTCAGCGACCCATTGGTCGGGTAGGCTTCAACACCGGCAACACGCAGCATCAGGTCTTCGATCCAGTCGGTCATGGTCCAGCCAGTACCGCACCAGATCTGATGCCGATGCACCAGGGGTATCGCCATCAGAAGCGATTTGTTCCGGTCAATGCCATCATCTCATCCCAGGTAGGTACAGTGTAACCAGCTTCATCAAAAGCTTTCTGGGATAGAAGACGAAGGACTTGCCATTAGCGCGAGCTCAAATGCCAGCTAATGATGTGACCGTTGGGGCTCTTCCATTGTGCCTCCAGATTCCAGGCCTGGCTATAGTTGGCTTTGATCCAGTCAGGATCGATCAGGGTGTTCATATCGATGGCATAACCCTTTCCACGGCGTATCTTTTAACAAACCGGGTTGTGGTAGTCAGCGATATCAGCATCACCACCATCCAAGCGGATGTTGATGTTGGCTTCAAATTCTTTGAGCCGGTGACAATATCGACGTTGTCAAATCCTCAAATGCTTTGATGCTGTCATTGTGACCATCCTGGCCAGTAACGACCAGCCATCGTGACAACTTTGCTACTGTACATGCCAGCATAAGCGCGTTGGCAAGTTCCTGTCCTTGTGGCAGAGCTTCCACGGTTTCAACCGGTTCTTCCACAACAGGTTCTTCAGCAGGCGCGCTCCGGCAGGCGCCAAGGCATAGTCGCGACTAGCAAAATAGCTAATGTTGACCAAAGTACATTTTCTTAAAACATAGTTTCTCCTTTGAAAAGTTTTAATCGTTGAAACAACTTACAAACTTGGCAGACGTCTTCAGCTCCTTCTCCTTTTGTTTCTCCTTCTCGGCCTCCGTGAAGATCTGCGAGGATCAAAACGCGCTGGCAGAAAATTGAGCGGGACTCGGGAAAATCTCCATTAAACGAAAGTAAGTAAATTATACGATCTTGATGGCAATCTCCTGCCCAGATACTGCCAGTTGTGAGGGTAGGTGTGACAAAAGATGCCATTGGAATGTCGTCAAACCAACAATTGATATGTCATCCGGAATTGATAGCCCGGCCTGCTCAGGCAGAATATGCCCCCAAGGCGACATTATCACTTGCGACAAAAACGGCCAGAACTCCTGGTCTGATTGGGCAGGATTTCATCTCGATAGCCGCTTTTGATATCAAAATCTGCTCGCGCACCAACTCAGGTTAAATTTGATGCCTGCCTTCTGGAAGCGCTGATTTATAACCATCCAGCCTTTGAATGGCTGAGCTATAAGGCAACGGGGCGCTGGGTGACAGGCGATACACCTGTGCCCCAAGCCGATCAAATGGTTCACGGCAGCCTCAGCTGATGAGGTTGTCCACATCCACCGAATGCAAAGAGGATCCGGGGATGTAGCCCATCACGACTACCGGGGATATCCGCTCTCTTCCAAAGCCCGCAGGCCTGATCATCCAGGCGGGGTGTCATCAGGATCATGCCGTCAATGTGGTGCGCCCGGGTAAGTTCAAGGTAGTCTGCAGTTGCTGCCCCGGTTCTACCTATTCCAGCAACAAGCCCTGTGAATTTTGTTTTAGCGCCGCCTAAGAGCCCACTCAAATCTGCGGAAGGAAGGGGTCGGAAGCGACATATTGCGGAGCCCGGCTGATGATCAGACCGATATTTTTTGTTTGATTGGATGCAAGTGCTTTGGCGGACGCGTTCGGGTAGTAACCCAGTTCCTGGGCAGCCAGACGGACTTTTTCTGCCGTCTCCGGGCGGATTGAGAAGCGATGGACGTTATTCAGGACAAAAGAGACAGTAGTTCTTGATACTCCTGCCAGGTCTGCCACGTCCTGACTGGTAACTCTCCTACTCATT
The DNA here is from genome assembly GCA_040768265.1 of Anaerolineaceae bacterium. GTDB lineage: Bacteria > Chloroflexota > Anaerolineae > Anaerolineales > Anaerolineaceae > Mesolinea. The sequence continues at coordinate 102,491 of JAXGNB010000007.1, read as the reverse complement.
AGTTTCCTTAGCAACTATTAACGCGCGTTAGTAATTATTAACAATAGGATAACAAATTTGAACCTGATTGTCAATACCAAAAAATTTGAAGGAGAACCTGGGTTTTTTCAGTGTGCGAATATTTATCAAATAAGTTACCAAATCGCCATTTCCTTTTATAATTCACCCACAAATCTTATGGCCAATCGTATCCGCTACCTCGTTTCGAATATTCTCCGCATCCGCCCTGAGGACAATGTCCCCACATCCGTGGCGAAAAATTTCCGCCATAACGCTATTATCAATACCCTGGATATCAGTTTCTTCTTCATGTCTGACAGTTTCTGGAACATCAACACCATCATGCCTGTTTTCGCCGCCACCCTCACCGATAATCCTTTCCTGATCGGTCTGATGCCCGCCATCGTGAATGCCGGCTGGTTCCTGCCTCAGATGTTTCTTGCTACCAAGGTGACCCCCACATCAAAGATCCTGCCTCTCTCGATCCGCCTGGGCATTTTTGAAAGAATTCCTTATTTACTTTTTCCATTTCTCGCTCTTTCCATCCCCCATCTGGGCAAATCTATTGCCCTGACGCTTCTTATCTTATTGACAACCTGGCGCGGCCTTGCCGGCGGCATGTCCGCCCTGCCCTGGCAGGAAGTTATGGCTCGTGTAATTCCGCTCAGTCACCGCGCCCGTTTCTTCGGTTTTTCGCGTGTCTTTGGTCAGACAGCCGGCATCCTCGGATCTATTATCAGTGGTGTCATTCTCGCTAATTTGAGTTATCCTCGCAATTACGCCCTCGGTTTTGGGGTTGCCGTTATTATCCAATGGCTTTCATTTACATGCTACATCCAAAACCGCGAACCCGATCTGGATCAAGTAAAGCTTCCTCCTTCCTCTGCGCTACCACCCAAATCCAAAAAACCAGCAATTGACTTCAGCATATTTGGGCAAATCATAAAAAAAGATACGAACTTTCGCCTTTACTTGATCGCCCGCTCCATTTCATTCATTGGCAACATGGCCACCGCCTTCATCGCGGTTTATGCTATCAAAGTCTTCAATCTTCCGGATGAGCAAGCTGCAGTTTTTACCGGTGTTATTCTTGCCAGCGGCGTGCTTGGCTACGCTTTCTGGGGTGCTGTTGGGGATCGAATCGGTCCCAAAAAGATCATGGTACTATCTTTTATCTGCTGGTTTACCGCCCTTCTTGTGGCAATCTTTAGCAAAAGCATCTGGCTTTATTACCTGGTTTTCGCGTTTTTCGGTCTGTATCACTCAGGAGTCGGTGTTGGCGACAGCATGCTCATCATGGAATTGGGCGAAGAATCGCTCAGACCCACTTACCTGGGCATGGGTCGTACGCTGACAGGCTCATTCCTGCTGCTTGCTCCGGTTTTCGCCGGCTTTCTGGTAGCACGATTCGACTACAACTTCATGTTTCTGATGTCTGCTGTTTTTATCGTCATCGCCACACTGCTTATGTCGCGTGTTAAGGATATTCCCCGCAGATAATTCCAAAAAGATGGTGATTATCACTAACTATTTTTAGAATGGTGACGCTTAAACAACAAGACCCCCAAGGGGGTCTTGTTGTTTTACCCAAAATTGTTCTAAATAAAGAAATGGGTGTTTGAATTGCTCGCTGCTGCGGCCATGGTGGCTACCCCAGCCAACTCAACGCCGTCAAGCAATTCTTCCTGCCGGATGCCCATCAACTCCATTGACATTTGGCAAGCCAGCAGTTTCACCCCATTTGCCTGGGCGGTTCTGATCATCTCAGGCAGGGAATCTACGTTGTGTTTTTGCATGATGCCTTTGATCATGGCGGTCCCTGCCCCCGCCATGTTCATCTGCGAAAGTTTTAGTTTGTTCGCTCCGCGCGGTAGCATCCAACCAAACATTTTTTCGATGAAAGTCTTTTTGAGCGCTGGTGCTTTGGGTTTCTTCAGCACGTTAAGACCCCAGAAAGTGAAAAAGAGCGTCGCTTGCTGCCCCATGGAGGCAAATCCGTTGGCAATAATGAACGCCGCGATTGCTTTATCCAGTTCCCCGGAAAATACAACCATGGTCAGATCTTCACCTTTGGTATGCTTTTGCGCCTGAGTCTCGCTTACTGGCGCTGCTGCCACCACGGCAGTGCCCTTCTGCACCACCGCTGTGATCTCTCCGCCTTTCGCCTCAAGTGAGATCAGACGGTTGCCAGTTGATTTTGTCCACGCTTCCACATCGCGCGCGAAACCCAGATCCGTGGCCTTTACCGTCACCTGATCGCCATCTTCCATCTCCTTGACCTTGGTGTAAAGCTTCAGGATCGGACCCGGGCACTGCAAGCCACAGGCATCCAGTTGGTACTGATTACCGCCTGTTACAACTTTCTCTTCTTCTTTTTCCATTTTCATCACGGGTTGTACCTCCACCAGCTTTGGTTTGGTTTCTTGGGCAGCCCCCAAAGCATAAGTTTTATATCCTCCGGACAGGTTGTAGGCATCGAAGCCCTTCTGCCGCAGTAACCTGGTTGCAAAATAAGAACGCTGCCCGGTTGCGCAATTTACCAGGATCTTTTTGTCCTTCGGCAGTTCAGCCAGCCGGCTTCTCAATTCACCGAGGGGAATGTTGTGCGCGCCTTCCACCGCCCCCACAGCCAGTTCTTCTTCTTCTCTTACATCCAGGCTGAACCATTCCGCGCTATTCAGTTCCGCAGACTCATCCCAGTGTCTGACGGGGCAGTCTCCTCTGAGGATGTTGGCAGCCGCAAAACCAATGTTATTCACTGGATCTCTCGATGAGCCAAAGGGCGGAGCGTAACTCAGTTCCAGATCCTCCAGGTCAAAGACAGTCAACTTGCCGTGCATTGCCGTGGCAATCACATCGATGCGTTTCTCCACGCCCGTTGTTCCCACCGCCTGGGCACCATAAATCTGACCCTCGGGTCCGAATAATAGTTTCAGATGGATCGGGGATGCTCCTGGATAATAGCTGGCATGATTATTATTGTGCGTTGCCACCGACTCGAAAGCTATCCCTGCCTGAGTCAACTGCCGGCTGTTCAGGCCGGTTGATGCCACGGTCAGATCAAATACTTTCACCACCGACGTGCCCGACACACCCTTGAAAGTCATGTCCCTGCCTGCGATGTTGTCTGCCGCCACTCTTCCCTGCCGGCTGGCTGGTCCTGCCATTGCCAAAGACGTGGGCAGACCGGTAATGGCAGACTTCACCTGCACCGCATCCCCCACAGCATAAATATCCGGATCCGAGGTTTGCATGCGTTCGTTTGTGACGATATGCCCCCGCTGCGTCACTTCAATCCCGCTCTCCTTCGCCAACCTCGTATTCGGGCGCACGCCAATTGCCAGCACCACCAGGTCGGTTTCCATTTCATTGCCATTGCAAGTGATGATCTTCAGTGCCCCAGTACCCTCCACCTTTTCGATCGCGTTCAGCCCATCCCCCAACACCAGCCCGATCCCGTGCAACGTCAGGTGCTCGTGCACCTCCACTGCCATTTCATAGTCCACCGGTGCCATGACCTGGTTGAGCATTTCAACGACACTGACCTTAATCCCGCTTTCCGCCAGGTTTTCAGCAACCTCCAAGCCAATAAAACCACCCCCGATCACAACAGCGCGTTTGACTTGCTTTGCCTGGATATAGGCATCCAGCGCGTCCAGCTCAGGGATGTTGTGCAGCTCAAAGACTCCCTCCAGGTTCACACCTGGCAGCGGTGGGACGATCGGCTCTGCGCCGGGCGCCAGCACCAGTTTGTCATAATTCTCCCTGTACTCTCTGCCTCCGGGTTGTTCCCTGACCAACACGCTTTTACTTTCCCGATCAATCGCGATCACCTCGCTGTTCGTGCGCGCATCGATGTTCAACATCCCCTTCAGGCTCTCGGGGGTTGTTACCATCAATTTTTCCCGCTCGTTAATGGTGCGGCTCAGGTAGTATGGCAGTCCACAATTCGCAAAAGAGACATAGGGTCCCTTCTCGAACATCACAATTTCTGCCTTTTCATCCACCCGGCGCAATCGCGCCGCCGTACTTGCCCCTCCTGCCACTCCGCCAATGATCACTACCTTCATTTATGCCTCCTCCGGCAAAATACCTAAAATTGTTTGTGCCTGATACAGATGGTTTCCAAGTTGCCTGCTCAGGATCCTGCGTAAAATTTCTATTGCAGTGGTTAATTCCGGTTCCACCAGCACATACCAGATCGTGGTCCCCTGCCTTTCAGCCCGAACAAGCCCCCGCTCGCGCAGCACGCGCAAGTGTCGCGAGACTGAGCTCTGTGGAACTCCCATTTCTGCAGTTAACTCACCTACGTTCAGTGATTTCTCATTCAGCAGGTACAAAATCTTCATCCGCAGAGGATGGTTCAAGGCCGGACAGATTCGTTCATGCAGCAATTTCAACTCTTGGTCGAGATTCTCCCTATCCATCAGCCTCCTTATATGCGTTTATCCGAATATTCCGCTCAAGTTTACACCCTCTTTCTTTTTTAGGGGGATGATTTTCCAATCAACTGGTGAATGTAAACCTCGAGCATTCTTTACGCGTTGTTCAGATTGCAAGCCACTATTCCCAACCCCTCTTCACAATCCAACAACAAAAAAACCGGAATCCGAAGATTCCGGTTTTGCGAAAAATGATCCTTTAACCTATTTATTGCGATTCACCAGCCATTCAATAATCAGCGTCTTTTCTTCCGGGCTGATCTTTGCCCCGTACTGGATCATGCGGTCTATAGTTTCAGACCACTCTTCCGCGGTCTTATCCTGCTGCAAGATAAATTCCAGCGTGTGCTCATCTTCAATCTTTTCCTTAATCAGTGCCTCCATCTCAGCATCTGTTACCTCCCCCGAAGGAGCCTCCTGCACCACTGGTGCCTCTCCACCGGAAGAACACGCGCCAAGCACCAGGATTGCAACCAAACCTACTGCCAGAAATGCGAATAATTGTTTTTTCATCTCGATCCTTTCTCCTAAGTATTTTGATTCTATATAACTCCAACTCGAACTTCAACCCCATCCTTTCACAAACCCTATACGTATTAGTCCCACCAAAATACACCGAAATCAAGTATTATTGACCCATGACTAACAACCCACCCATCCGCCTGACTTCGCTCTCCGCCTGCGCGGGCTGAGCATCCAAAGTCGACGCGGAAACGCTGGCGCAGGTTCTGCTGCCAATCAAAGAAACTTTTCAGGGTACAACCTACCCTGATCTTCTCATTGGGCTCGATTCCGCCGATGACGCTGCTGTTTGGCGCCTCGATGACCAGCAATCGCTCGTCGCCACCCTCGACTACTTTACTCCTGTCGTGGATGACCCCTACGACTATGGCGCTATTGCTGCTGCCAACTCCCTTTCTGATGTCTACTCCATGGGCGGTAAGCCCCTTTTCGCCCTCAATATTTCTGCACTCCCCGCCACTTTTCCCATCGAGGTTACCCAGGCTATTGTGCGCGGTGCTGCTGAAAAAGCCTTTGAAGCTGGTGTTGTCATCGCCGGCGGGCATTCCATCAAGGATGAGGAACCAAAATTCGGGCTTGTCGCCCTTGGCATTGTCCAGAATCACCAGATCCTCACCAAATCTGGCCTGCGCTTTGACGACCGCCTTTTTCTCTCCAAACCGCTTGGGGCCGGCGTTATTACCACTGCGCTCAAACGCGGCCTCACTTCCCCCGATGAACTTGCTGATGCGGTCACCTGGATGAAACTCCTCAACCGCGATGCCGCCCAACTCGCGATCGATTTTGGGCTCCACGCCGCAACCGACATCACCGGCTTTGGATTTCTGGGGCACGCCACCGAGATGGCTGAAGCCAGCGGGGTCGCCCTGCGCATTCATTACCCCAGCATCCCCCTCATGAAGGCTGCTCAAAAATACGCTTATGCCTACACCTTCCCCGGTGGAGCGGCGGACAACCAGCTCTACTTTAGTCCAAAAGTCACCATCGAGGGCGAACTTTCCATCAATCTACTAACCCTGCTCTACGACCCCCAAACCAGCGGCGGGCTGCTGATCGCTGTCCCGGAGGAAAAAGCTGTGCAGTTCCAGTCGGAAGCCGACGCGCGCGCCATCCCCATGTGGCAGATCGGCTCCGTCACCCTTGGTTCAGGCATCACCATCCTGGCAGAATAATTCTCGTTTTCCCCACAATAATGCGAGAAAGTGCAAAAGTGCAAGGTTTTTTGCTATGTCATTTTTGCACTTTTCCAGTGTAATTCCGAATGTAGGGTTGGCTGTTCATGTTTGAGCTACTTGCAGGTAGATACAGAGCACCTCAACATGGATTTCAGCGTATTGTGAGCATTAGTCTATTAGCCGGTTATTGGCCGACCTAAAAAACCAAAGTTTGCAAACCCCACCCCTTTTGATTCCCCCTCCCGGGATGGGGTCAGGCGTGAGCCGGGTTGAAGTGCGCAACCCGGCCCACGAAAAATCCGAGGAACAGAGAGATAACTATTTCTTGATCAAAGGCAGGTAGTTGATGTAGTGTTGCCGGGCAACTTTGAGATGCCCGACATCATGATAGGAGTCATATTCATAGTACGCAATCGTCGCTAATCCAGCCGGGCTGACGCTCACGTCCGCAAACAGTGCCTCACTGACAATATCCTGATAACCCGGGTCTATGATCTCACACTGCCAGTAAAGGAAAAGATCTCCTGGAGGTACCTCGCCACAGTTGCCAACAGAATTACCATATGCCAGTGCTGGTCTTGCAACCATAAGCGCTGTTACTGCTAAGGCGGGTGAGGCATCCATGTACGCGATGATTGGATAGCCCTGCTTATCTACATCTATGGATAAACCAATATGGCCTGGTGGATCACCTATGGTGTCTACATCAAAACAGTTAAAGAGTGAACTGGTGCAGTTGCCTCCACTTGGGACCTGAACAGCGTATTTAATTCTTCCATTAGTCAGAGTGTTGTCGAAGTAGGCAAAGCGCAGCTTGTCCGTGCTGCTTGTCGGCGCATGCACATCCACATAATAGCCAACATCCCCAGCCCCATCAACAGTGACACAATTCCACTCATCATTACTGCAAGATCCTCCAAACCCCCAATAGGTTGCCCAGATCAGTTGAGAATCAAATTGATCGAAGAAGGCGATATGAATCACATCATCGTAACTAATACCGAGTGAAACATGGGTGCCATGGCTGACGTAATCATTCTCCGAGTCTACAGTTTCACAATCCCAATAATCGCCATCTTCACCAAAGCAACCCGATCCGGCTCCAGAGCTATTATAAGTGGCAATCTTCACGCCACCAAAATCACCCATTCCGGGCAAATCATAAGTTTCATAATGATAGGCAATGATGGGTCTGTGGTTTGAATCAAATTTCAAGGAACTGTAGGTTCCTCTTATATTATTCACATTTGTGGAATCGTCAATTTCCTGCTTCGTCCACTCTGTCCAACCACCGGCGGGATTAAGCGTCTGAGCATACATCAGGGATTTTTGGCTGGCATTGTAATAAGAAATACCCACCTTGGTATAGGGCATAATCGGAGCACCTGGCACGACCCAATCCACGTCGATTGAACTGTAACGCCCCACGTCGTCCCCATAAGAAATGATCGTACAATCCCAGTTATCATTCCCATAACAATCTCCTGTGCCAGGAGCAACTTCACGCGCCATCACCAAATTATCATATTCGCTATCGTAGTAACTGATATAGGCTCTGCCTGAAATTGGGTGATGGGCAATGGAAACATAGGTTCCAGGAAATGCAGAGGGCGTTGAGTCCACCACCTCAATCGACCACGGTTCTTTCGCGGGTGGGTTCAAGGCTGTTATGATCGCAGCATCAACATTAATACTGCCGGCAAATAAAATAAACGCAGTCACTAAAAAAGCAATCCGCTTGATTTTCATCATATTCTCCTTGGAAATATTCGAAGCTTGACGGGGAGCCAGAAGCGTTTTCAGGTATTAACTACCAAAAAGCGGAACATGGAATATCCCCTGAGGTAAACCAAAATGTAAGGTTTGGATGGTGACTATATAATAGCCATTTTTACATCAAAATTCAATAGCTTTAGACTGGAAAATGCCGAGGATTGGGTTATATTTTTCAATTTAATGCTGAATCAATCGGAAATTAGACCACAATAAGGAAAAGGGCGGTCGATTTTCGACCGCCCAAACAAACAGAACGTAAATTACTGGATCTAACCTTTGACAGATCCCTGAGTGAGACCGCCAACAATCTGGTCCTGCAGGAAGAAATAGATGAGCATGATGGGTAGAGCGCCAATCAGCGCGCCAGCCGCAAACACGCCCCACTTCTTGTCAAACTGACCCGCGGTGAAGATTTGCAGACCAACCATCAGCGTGTACTTCGAACTGTCGTTTAGCAACACGCGCGCGAGCAAGAAGTCCCCATAGGTGCCAATAAATGAGAGAATTGCCACCACATACAAAATCGGGCGCAGCAAGGGCAGCAGCAAGTGCCTGAAGATTTGGAAAGGTGAGGCACCATCCAGCATGCCGGATTCGTCAATGGCTCGCGGGATGGTATCCAGATAGCCTTTCATCAGCCAAATATTCATCCCCATCGAGCCGCCCATATAGACCAATATCAATCCGGCATGGGTGTTAAGCCCGATCGCTTTGACGATGCTACCAAAATTGGAGATCAAGGTGAAGGTCGCCACCAGTGAAAGCAAATTGGGGAATGCCTGGATGAGCAAAATGCCTTTTAGCATGCCGACGCGCCCTTTAAAGCGCAATCGGGAAAAGGCGAACGCCGCCAGCGTGGTGATGGTGAGGCTGAGTACGGTGGAAATGCCTGAAATTTTTATCGAATTACCCAACCAGGTCCAATACTTGATCTCCCCAAAGCTAAAGTTGGGGTCCTTGTTGAACAGGCGCAGATAGTTGGATACACCGGCATTCGCGGGGATCAGGCTTTGCGTCGCCAAAGAGTTGGAGTTGTCGAACGAAGCGGAGACCATCCAAAGCACGGGGAATATGGCAAAGCCGATCAACAGCACTGCCACAACCAGACGGACGATAACACTCACTCTGCGTTGGCTTTTGATTGAACTTTGTTTGATGCTGGTTTCGTTAGGCATTTTCACTCACCTCCTCCCACATATTGGTAAAGCGATACTGTAAGAGCGTCATTGTGCCTACCAGAATAAACAACACAATTGAAATGGCTGAAGCCAGGCCATATTGCACGCCGCGCCCACCGCTCTCGAAAGCCAGTTTGTAGATGTAACTGAGCAGGATGTCGGTGTGACCAGCATTGGTGGAGGCACCCACAATGGCGGGTCCACCTCCTATGAACAGGTAGATCAAACCAAAATTATTGAAGTTAAAGACATACGAGGCAATCAGCAAGGGTCCCACTGCCACAAGCAGCAGCGGCAGCGTGATGCTGCGAAACTTCTGCCACGAGCTGGCGCCATCGATGGTGGCGGCTTCGTAGATATCTGAGGGGATGGATTGCAGTGCTCCGCTGGTGATTAGCATCATGTAGGGGAATCCCAGCCATAAGTTGACGATCAAAACGGCAATCTGAGCCCAAATTGGCTCAGTAGTCCACCTTGGCGCAACCCCAATGATTGAATTAAGGATGCGGTTGATCACCCCGAACTCCGAGTTGAGCATACCGCGCCAGATCAAAATGGTAATGACCGAAGGAATGGTATATGGGATCAACAGGAGTGTGCGGATGAGCTTTTTGAGCGGAAAGCCCTCTTCGTTATACATAATAGCGATTGAAACACCCAAAGCGAAGGTGGAGAGCACGCTGATCAAAGGGAAAATAAAGTTCCATATCAGGATCCGGGTGAGGGGACCATTCAAAGCCGGGCTGGTAAAGAAATTGATGAAGTTCTTCCAGCCAACAGTTGCCCTGAAGCCGGGAGATACTGTGCGACCGTCAGTGCTTGTAAAAATACCTTCTTTATCGTAGTAAACACGCCCTGTTTCCTGGTCAGTCAGTGTATCAGCAGCTTTATCATACAGGTAGCGGATTTGCAGTTCAGCAGCGTCGTTAGGCGAACGCACCTGCACCGTCTTTGCACCTTCCACACCCTCTTCCCCAAATTTTATGTTGGGCAGAGTATTATCGGAAGCAGCCAACAGCTTGTTCAGCTTGGTGTAACCGTCAATCGTGGTTGGAACTCCATCCGTTCCAGCTTCACCAATCCCCGGATCGCCGGGTTTGGCGGAGATGATCGGTTCGCCAGGTTTGGCAAGCAGAGTTTCACCAGTGGTTTTATCAACCAGCCACAACGCGTAATTACCCTCGTCAGACTTGTAGGCAGTCCAGGTATAGGACTTGCCTTCCGCTGGCAGGTAGGTTTGTGTTTCGATCTGATTTAGCGCTTGTTCCTTGGTGAGCAGGTGACCGTCGCCATAATTGGTGAAAGCGATATAGGTGGTAAAGAATATTGGATATATGACAAAAATCAGCATGAATGCCAGGCCAAACGCCATATAACGGAAGGGATAACCTTTCTCCAATGTGAAAATAATATTGAAGAAGACAACAATAATCCCCAGGACAACTGCGATCTGATAAAAGCCTTTGGAATAAGCTTGGTAAATGAACCAAATCGCCCCAACGTTGAACGCAAGCAGTAACACCAGGCGTATGATTTTTGATATTTGGGACTCTGCGACGGAATTTGTATCTTTTGGTTTGTCCACTAGCGACATACAGACCTCCTTCCTCTTGCTAAGTTAGACGAGAAAACTAAATCCGGAGGTCGAGGATGTTTCCTCGACCTCCATAGTAAATAAAACTGAATTAGTTGATGTTGATGGTCAGCAGTTTTGTAGCTTCGTCAAAGACAAAGTCAACAGCACTATCAGCATCCAGGGTGAAGGTATAGTTTGCGCCATCGGCTTCGCCATCAACACCATAGTTGGTGGTCCATGAACCATCGAGAGCAACCTTGACTTCATAGTCACCAGCCGTCAAATTGAAGGGACCGGAGACCCAAAGACCTTCGTCGTTCTTGGTCATCTGCGTAGCAGCGCATTCAGGCTGCCATGCAGCCTCACAGCCAGCCTGGTCCTGATAGGAACCGGGCACATTGACCATGCCGTAGAGTGGGTTGGCGATCAGGCCGCGGATCTTCTCGGCGCCATCTTTGAGGGCATCCTCAGCGGTTTGCTTGCCGTCGCGGGTCAGGACGATAGCGCTGTCCCAGTTACCCCAAACAGAGCCCATCGCTGGGATGGCGGGCATGGCAGTGGCGTTGACGCCAGCCTGGCCGAATGCCAACAGCTCAGGGTTGTCCAATTTTTCAAGTGTTGGGATGAAGGCAGAAGGACGCTGACCAATGTTGTAAAGTTCGGTCATGGTCTCGTCGGTGGCCACGAATTCGGTCAGGAAAGCTTCAGCAAGCAGTTTGTTCTCGCTCTGCTCGTTGATCAAAACAGTCTGGACACCAGAGAAGGGATACCCCTCGCCAGCAGGACCAGCGGGGAAGTTGGTGATGGCAAATGGCACACCAGATTGGGTGATGCGGTCAAGCGCCCAGGGGCCAGCCATGATGAACGGAGCGCTGCCGGTCTCGAACAGAGCGTGGTTGTTAGCCCAGTCCCAGTCAGCAGGGATGTTGCCCTTGTCGAGCTGATCCTTGAGCCAGGTAGCGGCGGCGATCATGCCTTCGCTGTCCACACCCAGATCCTGATCATTCCAGTTACCTGCTTCGTCTCTACCAAAGATGTAGCCGCCGAAAGCGGTGTACAAGGGGTAAAGGTCATAGGTGGTGCCGGTGACAGCCATGATGTATTCCACTTTACCATCAGCCTTCAGAGCTTCACCCATGGCGACAACTTCGTCCCAGGTGGTGGGAGGAGTTGGCACGAGATCGGTGTTATAGAAGAAGGCAAGGTTTTCGGTGGCGTAGGGCATGCAGTAGAGTTCGCCATCGTAGGTGCAGGCATCCAGGGTGGATTGGACGAAATCGCCGGCTTTATCGCCAAGGTCAATCGTAGCCACGAGACCATTGGATACCATTGCAGCAACCTGGTCGTGAGCGATACCGAAGAGGATATCGGGACCTTCGCCGATGGGGGCTGCAAGTTGGAAGTCGTCGCGCAGAGCGGATTTGAGCTCGATATTCAGGGCTACGTTGTACTCTGCCAAAAAGGCGGGGGCCAACTTCTCGAGAATAGGAGCGCGGGTGTCGTCAGCCCAAATACGCAGGGTGGCGACGGGTTCTTCCACCACAGGCTCTTCGACAACAGGCTCTTCGACAACGGGCTCTTCGACAACGGGCTCTTCAACTACGGGAGCTTCCGTTTCGACAACAGGGGCCTCTGTTGGAGTGCCGCAGGCACCGAGCAACAGAGTTGCAACCAAAGCGATTGCAATTAATAAATAGCTTTTCTTCATTTCTTTCTCCTTTTGAATTGAAACGATAGAACTGGTTTGGCATTATTGCCATGGTTTTTGTTTTCCATCCCGATCTCCAGCCTGGTGAAATTAACCTAATATAGGCTCTGCCCGGTTGGGGGTCAGGGTGTTTTCAATTTCTGAGCTTGCTCTAAGGTAATCATCTATCTTCGCCTTATCAAGCGTGGACATTAACCTATCAACTAACTTTTTGTAGTCGGGGTAGACTCGGTTATACAGATCGCGCCCTGCCTTGGTCAAAGTCAGCCGATAGCTGCGTCGGTCATTCTGATCTACTTCACGATTTATCATACCATCTTTCTGCATGCCCCTAACGACACGCGTGGTATTGCTCTTGGTGCAGAGCAGTAAATCACTAAGGTCAATGTAATTTATTCCGGGATTATTTTCGACATGCATGAGTACGTAAAAACGCGGAACATTCAAGCCAAATTGAGCGAGAAAGGCTTTCTCGTGGTTGTCGATATGAAGAAAAATCGACTTCAGCGATCTATACAGCTCGAATTTTTTCTCTTGCATAGTCAATCGCCCTGAGAGCGTAGTGTACACATCAACTATTTTATCGATTCAGATTTTCATTGTCAAGATATTACTATTTATTATAAGACTAAATTTAACTTGCAGGACTAATCGTCTAACCATGAATTTCGTTATGTTCGTGAAATATAAAACGCCGGTGTCCGGGTGATAAAGTCAGAATATGTTGGGGCGGAGCGTATCCCGAGAGGCTTAAATGGTGCGCATGTATTGGCTGGAACCCGAACACCAGACATCCTGACCGGATTCGATGCGGTACCAACCATCTTTTACCTCATAAACGGAAACCACATCATCCCTGATCAGATTGCCAATAATTTTCCAGTTCCTTCCTGGTCCTTCGCGTTTGAACAAAGCTTTAACGATACATTGGGCCTTGAAAAGAACATTTTCCGTCGGACCATAATCAGTCAGCCGTTGCATGTAGGTACTTTTCCCCGAACACCATAACTGCACGCTTGGGTCCACCCGATACCAACCATCCTTCACTTCGTATACGGAAACGATATCCCCCAAATTGAGGTTCCCTACGACCTTGAAAGCAGGTCCCGGACCACTGCGCTGATAAAGCGCGCTCACAATACACTTGGCTGTAAACAAGACCTTGTTTTCAGGAGGCGTGGGAGTATACCCCGTGGGATTCCCAAAGTAGCGCAAGACATTCGCTTTGTCACCATTCCAGCGGTTGTAATCCATGTAATGACTCACCCCGCCAATCGATTTGCATTTATCGCCAGTCTGGTGGATCAGGTAAGTGCTCACGCCCTTTGGCAAATACGGCGGACCTTCATGTTCCTGGGTATAAAAAGGCGCAAGCGCGGGTTTGCGATAGGTAGCCAGCCACCAATCCAGCGTTGGTAAATCCGTTATTGAAAGATAGGAGTTCACCCAATCCGCCCGAGAATAAACGATCGGATAGAAACCGGTCCGTGCCTTGCAAATATCAACGCACTTTTGCGTTGTCGCCGTAATTCTGCTTCTCGGATTGATGCCAGCTACTTCCAGATCAAGCGCGATGCGATCGTGGGCAAAATCCGCTCTTCCCTCCAGCATTTTAAAGAGCGAATCCATCTGCGCCAGGGCGCTCTCCCCAAAATACAAGACATGATAAGCTATGCGCATTACATTGATGCGCTGCATTTCATTCCAGTAGTACCTGAACATTGGGTCGCCATATCCCCACGAAATACCCGTCCTCGCAGCAATAAACGTGACTTCCTCAGAATGATTCTGGACCACGTTGAAGTCCATTTTTTTGCTGCCGTCCTGACTGGACTGATATTTGCTGATATCGATTCCGAATGCTCTGCTCATACTGCCTCCTGCTATAGGTAGACCTCCTCGTTTGGCGAGAACTGTCAACCTAATAGTTGCAATATGAATGCCAGCTGGAGTCAGGGGATAGGTGGTAGGTGATAGCGAGGTAGCTTGTAGCTGGAAGGAAAATCGGAACGGAATCTGAATTTCTGTTCTGAGTGACCAACATTGAGTTTTTCTGTTATTGCGAACCTCTTTTGTGACACGAAGTGTACTATTTCGTAAACAATTTAAAATCTGGCCAGTGCAAGTAAGATGGAAATAAGGCCACGTTCAGTTCAGCAATTGCTGTGAATTACAAGTAGTGCTTGAGAAAGAGATTTTAGATCGCTTCGTTCCTCGCGATGACAGATTTTAGATCACACTAAGGTTGGCTTATGTCGATAACGGTCAGCAGTTCCCGAGTTGGAAAGTTTAGATTGCTTCGTTCCTCGCAAAGACAGACTCCAGCTTGATTGACAGTTGGAAGTGATTAGCAAATCGTGTGTGGCAGTGGTTCCTACTTACGTTCCTCCAACCAGGCTTTGATTTTTGCCTTGCTGACCGGCAGATTGTCCACGCGCAAGCCAATTGCGTTATAAACCGCATTCGCGATCGCCGGGGGGGTAGGCAGGCAGACCAGCTCTCCACTGCCCTTTGCCCCAAAAGGCCCCTCAGAGGTCGGATCTTCCACAATCAATGACTCTACCGTTGGGCTATCTTTCATACGCGGAATTTCATATCTTGCCATTCGGTCGCTCATAATGATGCCGTTTTCCACTTTAAATTCTTCCATTATTCCATGTCCCACCCCCATCACGACGCCCCCCTCCACCTGGGACTGGAAACCAAGTGGGTTGATCACCCTGCCGGCATCATTCGCCGCAATGACCTGCAGAATTCTCACATCCGCGTTTTCCAAATCGATGCCAACCTTCAAAGCCTGAACCGCGAAACCATACGCCACGTGGATTTTCCCCCCTTGTTCCAGAGAGTAGGTTTGCGGCGCGGTATAACGCATCTCGACTGAAGTTCCCTCAGGGCTATCTTGCAGCTTTTCATAGACTTCCTGCCAGCCTGTGTGTTTTTCGCCTGCAGCAATACCTTCAGCATTAAACACAAATTGGCAGGACTCACATTCAGACTTCGCAATCAGCAAGGTTTTGATCCGTTCCTTCAGTGCAAGTGCGGCATTTTTTACCGCATTGCCGGTCACATACGTTTGACGGCTGGCTGTTGTTGGTCCGCCATCCGGAGTAAGGTCTGTATCCATCAGGTATACGTTGATATTTTCAGGCGCAATCCCAAGAACTTCGGCGGCAATCAGCTGCAGTGTGGTATTCATCCCCTGCCCGATTTCTGACGCTGCCGTCATGACCTGCAGCCTGCCTGCCGGCAGCAGCCTCACGATTGCGCCGCTGCTATCATCTGCGCCTGTGCCCAGACCAGTGTTCTTAAAACCAGCTGACATTCCCCAGCAGGTTATCATTCTGTGCCCGTCAATCTCCTCTTCCTGAGGTCGCCAGGGACTGGATATCCCGAGTTCTTGCAGTCGGTTGCCAACAGCTTCGAGACATTCAGGCAGCCCGACGCTTTCTTCAAGGCAATGCCCGGTATTGGTTTCGCTTCCCTTGCGCAGGGCATTTATCTTGCGCAAGGCTAACGGGTCCATTCCGAGTTTTTCAGCCAGCATATCCATTGCCGATTCAATCCCAAACATCGCCTGCAGAGCGCCAAAACCTCTGAAAGCTCCTGCGGGAGGATTGTTGGTGTACATGGCATAACATTCCGAAAGTGTGTTGGGAATGATGTATGGACCGCACGAATGTGTCGTTGCCCTCGTCATCACCACTTCCCCCAAAGAAGCATAGGCTCCTGTATCGCCATATATTTCAGTCTTGACAGCGAGCAACTCCCCATTTTTCTTCGCGCCCAGTTTCACCTTGATCCATGTCGCATGGCGCTTTGGGTGTACCATCAGGCTTTCGCGCCGAGTGAACAGCAATTTTACTGGCTTCCCGGTTGCTTCCGCCAATAAAGCCGCGTGGATCTGCCCGGCAATATCTTCTTTTCCCCCAAAGCCACCACCGGTCTTCTGACCCCTGATGCGCACTTGTTCGGGTTCCAAGCCCAGGGCTTTCGTAACCTGCCGGCGATCCTCATACGGAATTTGAGAACCCACATAAACATCCATGCCCCCATCTTCGCGCGGCACAGCAATCGAACACTCCGGTTCCATGAAAAGATGATCCATAAAAGGTGTATGGAATATATGTTCAACGATAGCGTCAGCTTGCGCAAAGCCCGTATCCACATTGCCCTTGCCCACTTTGATTTGTTTGAGAAGATTTCCCTTTTCGTGCAGTCGTTCCGCATCTGGTTGAGCTGACTGCATTGGGTTGCTTATCACCGGTCGGGGTTCAATGCTCTTCTTGATAAGTGTGATCGCTTCATCCGCAATTGCCTGCGTATCAGCCGCCACAATTGCAATCGCATCCCCCACATATCGCACGCGTTCATCAATGCCCACCAGGATCGGCCAGTCTTTTGAGTAGACTCCATGCAGGCGTTCATGTTTCAAATCCGCTGCGGTCA
Source organism: Anaerolineaceae bacterium (assembly GCA_040768265.1). GTDB lineage: Bacteria > Chloroflexota > Anaerolineae > Anaerolineales > Anaerolineaceae > Mesolinea. The sequence goes on along the minus strand of JAXGNB010000007.1, from coordinate 85,665 downwards.
GGATTGATCTAACCCCTTCTAACTGAACTGCTTCACTGATATCCAATCCTCGCAGTATTCCTGAAGGTATCCCCGCCCGCAGTACTCGCGCGTAGAGCATCCCTTCAAATTGAAGATCATCTGTGAATTTTGCCCCGCCGATTGCCTTCGCCACCGCGTCTGGGCGGATTAGCGTTTTGCCCACATGTGTTAAGTCCTGCTTCCCAAGTGAAACCACCCTCGGTTCCACTGCCGCTCCAGTTCGCAGGGAGTTGGCAGCTGCCTGGATCGCCGAAACAATGGCTTCGTAGCTCCCGCAACGGCAAACAACGTCGTTCATCGCTTCGCGGATCTCGCTGACATTCGGGTCAGGGTTTTGGAGCAATAAGGCATGTGCGCGCATCAATTGTCCTGGTGTGCAGAAACCGCACTGGATTGCGCCATGGGTAATAAAGGCTTCCTGGAGTGGATGCAGCGCGTTCAGATCTTCGCGCTTTTCCTGGCGCTCGACGGGTCTCAACGCGCGCAGACCTTCAACTGTTAGGATCGATTTTCCCTGGGCTTTGCTGGCGCGTGTGATGCAGGATCTCACCGGTATTCCATCCATCAGTACCGTGCAGATGCCGCAGCGCCCCTCACCGCAGCCCACTTTTGTGCCTGTCAGTTTCAACCTCAGGCGCAATAAATCGCTAAGTTTTTCTCCTGGCACTTCATCTAATGAATAGCTAACGCCGTTAACGTTGATTTCCAGCATCTTGTCCTCTCAGGTGAGTTTGGAAGTATTATAAAGGACTTATCAAAAGAATGCTGAAACCTTGCATCCTGCTTCTTTTGAGAATAAAGACTTTATACAAACCCTCGACTCACTACTCAGCTAATGGAATAATACTGTCTATGAAACGCCAAATCCCTCGGCATAAGAAAAAATCTTTATCGCCCATCTATTTACTTGGCGCGATAATTGTTCTGGCGCTCGGATTCATTATCTATCGGGGAATCAGAAAAGAGACGGGAAACCCTATTCTCCTGTCCTCATCCGATGTACCGCGCATCAGCGCAGCCGACGCGATAGCAGCTGTCAGGGAGCAAGGCGCAATTTTGGTCGATACCCGCACAGCTTCTCAGTATGACCTTGGCCACGCTTGGGGAAGCATCAGCCTGCCCTTCATTGAAATCGATTCCTGGATTGACACCCTTGATAAAGAAGCCTGGTATATCACCTACTGTACCTGACCGGCTGAAAACACGAGCGCCGGTGCGGCGTTCATCATGTTGAAAGATGGCTACCGGAAGGTTGAAGCTGTTCTTGGCGGCTACGAAGCGCTGATTGCTGCCGGATTCCCGACAGAACCATAACTCGAATATTTGGTAAATAGTATGGAGGGGGTCATGCTGCTGGGAAGGAAGCGAGCAGTACTTGCTCCCGCCGCTTAAGTTTTTTAGTTGATTGAGCGGCTGGACTAAAGCCCAGCCCTACGGTCTGATTTCCTCAGAGAGCGGGTTATGCAAATATCTTGCTTCTTACACGCGGGTCCCTCCACCTCGGCTTCGCACTGGGGACGCCGGCGCGATCATGGGATGATTAATTTTGCCCAGAAAGCTCTTTTTGTTCCTTCTCAAGACGTTTTTTAAGAGCAACTAGATGCAGGATATACGCTCCAATGATCCCAAAAATTACCAGGTAGCCAGCAATAAAATAGCCAAGGTTAGTCATCCAACACTTCTCCAAATTCCAAAACTTCGGTTTGCGCCCTGAGGGTTTCAAGTTCGGCTTCACGCGCTGCCAAAATAGAGCGATGCCAGAGCAAGGCTGCAAACAGAAAAGTAAAGGCAAGGATACTGAGGGCCATGGTCTGGTACATCGCGGGGGTCATGGCCATGTCGCCCGTGTCAGCCCCAAATATAGTGGGGTGGATCGTGCGAAGCAGGCGGGATGAAAAGAAGGTAAGCGGCACACTGGCAAAGCCGATAATGGCATAAACTGAGCCAAAACGGGCTCGTTTTTCCGGGTTGTCCACCCCGCGCCGCAAGAGTAAATAGCCAATGTAGGTGAAGGCCATGATGGTCATGGTGGTCAGGCGCGGATCCCAGGTCCACCAGGTGTTCCAAATGGGTTTGGCCCAGATCATGCCGGTAAAGTTGGCAATTGCAGTGAAAAGTAAGCCAATTTCCACCGCAGAAAATGCAATGTAGTCGAATTTGAGTTGCTTTTTGTTGAGGTAGATGATGCCGCAAACCGCCGCCACCAGGAAAGCCAGCATGCCAATCCAGGCAGCACTGACATGGAAGTAGAACACTTTTTGTACGATGCCCATGTTGAGCTCGATGGGTGCATAAAACAGCACCATGGCAAAAGCTGCCAGAACCAGCAGGAGGGCTAAAAAGCTGAGTAGTTTTAGATTTTTATTCGCGAATAACATATTCAAACACCAAAATTGAGACTGTAGTGACAATCATACCGTAAGCCGCCAGCAAAACCAACCAGGCTTGTACCTCCAACAGCGCGGCCCCGGCAAGAATGCCGCCGGACGCTTTGACAACCGCCATATTGACAGGCATCAGGATAGGAAATAGCAGAATCGGCAAAAGCAGATCGCGCATGCGGGTTTGCACAGTCATACCAGCAATGAGTGTGCCAGCCGCGCTGTAGCACCACGCGCCCAGCACCAAAACCAGGATGAGACCTGCATTAAAAAGGGACTGGTTATAGAGCAGGGAGTAGATAGGCAGGATCAGCACGCTGACGAAGAGCATCACCAGCCAGTTGGTCAGCATCTTGCCAAAGTAAATCGCTGAGACATCCGGCACAGCCATCACCAGCGCGTCAAAGCAGCCCTGATCCTGTTCGGCGGTAAAGGAGCGGTTAAGGCCAAGCGTGCCGGCAAAGAGAATCACAACCCAGATGATACCGGAGGCAATCTCAGCCCGATTGACCGGCGAGAGCTCAATAGCATAGTTGAAGATAAAGAGGGTCAGGATCGCAAAAGCAAACATGGCGGTGAGCATGTCTTTACTGCGCCATTCCTGCAGCAGGTCTTTCCAGACCAGGGTGCGAACGGAGTGCAGCCAGTCTCTCATGCTACTGCTCCCTTTTGCGCGGACACAGGCCTGGCAAGCTTTTCCGCCAGCCAGGTCTCAAGATTTTCGAGCGAGATATTCTCATTCTTCAATTCATCCGAAACCCTACCCCTGGCAAGAAACGCAAAACGACTGCTGATAGGCAGAGCATGCGAGAGATCGTGGGTGGTCATAAGAATGATGCGACCCTGTTGTTTCTGCTCAAGCATCAGTTGATTGAAAGTCTGGCTGCCCTGCAGGTCAAGACCAGTGTAGGGCTCGTCCAGCAGCAGGATGCGTGGGGAGTGAAGCAGCGCGCGGGTAATGGTGAGGCGCTGTTTCATGCCGCGGGAGTAGGCTCTGACCGGTTTGCGTGCGAAACGCTGCATTCCAAGCCTTGCCAATGCGGCTTCGAGAGCGGTGTTGTCATCCGCCACCTGGTAGAGACGGGCATAGAAGCGCAGGTTTTCTATGCCGGTCAGGTGTTCATAAAGAAAAGGCTGATGCATGACCAGACCGATATCATGACGCGCATGAGACTCAGCATAGTCAATCTGCTGGTTGTTCAGCCAGACAGATCCGGCTTCGGGTTTGAGCAGCCCGGCAAGGATTCTGAGCAGGGTGGTTTTGCCGGCGCCATTACGACCAAGCAGGCAAAGCAGCTCGCCTGGCTCCAGTTCCAGGTCAAGCGAATTCAGGACGCGGTGTTGTCCAAATGATTTGGATACCTGTCGGATCGCGAGGCTCATGAACGGGAAAGCTCCTGCTCGTGCTGATCGTCATCGCCGAATTGAAGCGATTTCCAGGGCAAACTGGCTGCCAGGGCTGCGCCAAGGACCATCAAGAGCGCACCAATCCACATAAAGTTGACCAGGGGATTATCAGAAGCCTGGATGGTGACATAACCCATCATGCTGTTGTAATCCAAAAGGAGGGTATAGAAATCTCCTCTCAATGTGGATTGCTTATCGGGAATACTGATGTATTGACCGCGGGTTTCATAAAGGTGCTGCCCGGGATAGAGCCTGGCAAGAGCCTTGCCATCCTTCCAGAGTACAAGTTCGGCCTCAATTGTCAGGTATTCGGGGTTTTCATATTCCGTGGTGAGTTGGACGAATTCCACCTCGTAGGACCGCAGAGGCATCTTATCACCGGGAATCATAGTGCCCTGGATACTTCCTGAGAGAGCTTCCATTCCCACGATCCCGAGGGCAATCAGGAGAACACCAGCATGGACGAACCAGGCGCCGTTGCGGGAGCGTTGACCCCACCAACGTCTGGCTGCCTCACGCGGCGATTTACAATCACCCAGGGTGAGAGCCAGCATCAACAGCAAGCCAAAACTGACCACAAAGAGCACCAGCAGCGCCAGCCAGGATTTTGTCAACAGGAAGTATGACACGATTGTCAGAAGCAAAGAAAGAATAGCGGGAATTAGAGCGGTTTTTCCCAACTGCCTGACCGCGTTAACCGTCCAGGCACTGATTGGGCAGACCGCCATCAGGAAAGCCAAAAGAATGAAGAGGGGTACTGCGGCTTGGTCGAAGAAAGTCCGATCGAGCCCGATCTGGGTGCCCGTCAAAATGCCGGAGATAAGGGGATAAGCCAGACCATAGAAACACACAATGGTCAGAGAAATCAGGATGACATTGGTGTAAAGGAAAGCCGCGTCGCGCGTGACCAGGGAAGTGAGCTCCCAGCCGGAATATAGGCGGCGCCAGCGCCAGGCAAGCAGAGCCGCGGAAACCCCTAACAGGGTCAGCGTGAGTATTGTGAGGGGTAGGGAAATATTGCTCTCCCCAAAGGCATGCACAGAACTAAGCAAGCCGGCACGCGTGATGAGAATGCTAAAAATGATCAGGATATAGGTCACCAGGATCAGGACAAAGTTGAAGCGTTTAAAGATTTTGCGGTGCTTCTGCAGCAAAAGGCTGTGAAGCAAACCGGTGCTGGTGAACCAGGGAATCAGTGAGGCGGTCTCAACCGGGTCCCAAGCCCAGTAGCCACCCCAGCCGAGCACATCGTAGGACCACCAGCTGCCCAAAACAATTCCAGCAGTAAGCAGGATCCAGGCGAAAAGCAGCCAAAGACGAGTCTCGCCGAGCAGACCTTCCCCAGTTTCACCCCTGATGAGGTAAGAGATGGCAACGCAAAAGGGCACCAGGAAGAGGGCAAACCCGAAGTAAAGGATAGGTGGGTGTATGACCATGCCCCAGTGACGCAGGAGAGGGTTCAGTCCAAAGCCGGTCAGTCCGCCGTAAACGCTCGCTCCTGCAGCGGGTGAAAAAACTCCTTCGAGGATGTTGCCGGATTCGGTCAACCAGACCCGGCTAAATGGGTTTTCAGCAAAAAGCGAAATTGCACCGAAGAAGAGCAAGTTCAAAGCAGTAAACACAAAAGACCAGCCATCCTGGATCTGACGGCGCACATGCAGCGAGAGGAAAAGAACCAGGTTGAGAGTCCAACCCCAGAAAAAGAGGGATCCAGCCTGACCACCCCAGATCGCTGTCATTTTCAGAATGGTAGGCATGACTGAATTCACCACAGAGACAACATAGGAGATGGAGTAATCCTGCAGCACTTGCATCGCCATCAGGCTAAGGAGACTGAGGGTATGCAGCGCGAAGGAAAGGCTTGCCAGAGTGATGGTGGATTTAGTCAGAATTGTCTGGCGTTTCACAAGCTGGAAGATGGTGAGGATGAGGGCAATGAACATCACCAGCATTGAAGCGGCAAATGAAATTAGACCAAGGTAGAACATATTGACCTTTTCGAATGGATTAGTTGCCGACCTGGTTTGGCAGGTCGGACTCGTATTTTGAGGGGCATTTCAACAGAAGTTCTTTTGCCTGGAAAATGCCGTTGGCGTCGAGGGAGCCCGAGACAATCGCCTGGGCTTCATGCTTCAGGAGATCTGGTTTCACACCGTTATAGTGGATAGTGATGCGCGGTAGGCTTGGGTCTGCAGCGGCTTTTTCCAAAACCAGGGCCATACCTCCCATCTCTTTGATGACTCGATGATCACCAGGGATCTGGGCCACCTCAAAAGTCAGATCGAGGGTTTGGGGGTCATAGACGATGCTATCACCCAGCACCACGCCCGACATGCGCACATTACGACCGGTCATGTCAGTCTCACCAGATTGGAGCTCGGAGACGGTCAGAAAATATTGGGTGCTGGAGCGCGTGGTAGCAATAATCAGCGCAACCAGTGCAACCGCAATCACAAGCACCGCAATAATAGTTTTTCGATTGGTTTTTTTCAAAGAAAATCCTCTGTTTTTTTATCTATTCTAACGTATTTATCAAAGCAGCCAATCCCTTCCGGAAGTGGAAGCTTAGTGGTTCCTTCCATTTTGCGTCCAAGTGTTCAGGCAGTTTACTCTTGGATAGATTGTTAATATTTTCACACATTGACAGTTCACCGGATACAATTATAATAATCTTTGTAATATATTTTTGCTGTCCGCATTTTAACAACCTCTAAGGAGTAAACTATATGAACAAAAAAAACTTTTTCCTACTGATTGCTATATTTGCAGCAGCGCTGTTAATCTGGGTAGGTTGCACAACTTTGCAAACTTCTGATGTCGCAAGCGCCACAATTGAAGACGTTACTGCCAAGTGGGAAGGGTCAGGTCACGCCGACATGACTTCCGAGGCCTTCAACCATTGGAATGAAGATGATCCCGCTGAAGTCCCTGCAAACTGCGCAAAGTGCCATAGCACCTCCGGCTTCCGCGATTATGTTGGAGCTGACGGATCTGCCGCTGGCTCGGTTGAAATGGCCGGAAAAATTCAGGATCCTGTCAGCTGCACCGCCTGCCACAGTACAGCCGCGCACGAAATGGATTCTGTTGCATTCCCCTCTGGTGTGGAACTAACTGGAACTGGCGCAAACTCAGCCTGCATGACGTGCCACGGCGGTATGGGATCGGGCGTGTCAGTTGCAAATGTAACGAACGGATTGCCGGAAGACGAACCGATTGGCGACCAGGCGATTATGGGCAACCACTACTTCGCAGCTGCAGCTGTGCATTCCGGATCTGATGGCGGTAATGGATTCGAATACGAAGGCAAAACTTACGTTGGCACCTTCACTCATGCCCCTGGTGTAGAAACCTGCACCACCTGCCACGATCCCCACACCCTGCACACTCGCAAACCTGAAAATTCTGATACGAATCTTTGCCAGACCTGTCACTCTGAAGTGGCTGGTTATCAGGATTACAAAACTGTCACCATGTCCAAGGTTGATTACGATGGCGACGGAGCTGTTGAGAGCATATACGATGAAATTGAAGGTGTGAAAGTTGTGCTGCATCAGGCTATGAGCCAGTATTCAGCCAAGGTTGGTGATGGAACCATGTTTGGTTTCTATGCAGACGCGTATCCTTATTCTTTCATCGATACCAACAAAGACGGTCAAATTAGCGAAGATGAAGCGGCATTCCCGAACCAATACAAGCTGTTTACGCCTCGCCTGCTGAAAGCCGCCTATAACTACATGTTTACTGTCAAAGAACCAGGTGCCTACATTCACAACGGTAAGTACGTCCTGCAACTGATGTTTGACTCGATCGAAGATCTTTCTGCGGTAAGCGGCGTGACCACAGACAGCCTGACACGACCTTAGGCAGCCGAAAGGAAAATGGATAATCCCATGAAACCTGCAACGAAAAGGGTCATTTTTTACATCACATTCTTCGTCTTGCTGCTTCTGCCGGCAGTCGCGATGATGATTGTCTGGATTCCACGTGATATCATCGTCAATATTTCCGTTCTGCTGGGCTTCATCGGTATGGCACTGGCTGGTCTTCAGTTGATCCCCATTGCCAAGGTGAACTGGTTCGCAGATGCTCTAGACATGGACGGTGTCTACATTTCACATCATATCCTTTCCATTTTTGCAATTGTCTTGGTGCTGCTGCACCCGGTCATTCTGCTGGTCACAGATAAGGTCTTCCGTTCCGGTTTCACCCTGAACTCAGGCTGGATCGGTCTGGCTGGATTAGTTCTTATCGGTCTGACATCTGCCTTCCGGAAACAGATCAAGCTGGGTTATGTAAGCTGGTTGGGAATCCACAATCTGTTGACAGCAGCAATTCTGGTTTTTGGCCTCTGGCACATGTTCAAGGTCAGCTATTACATGCAGCTCCCGCTTGTGAAGTGGGTCTGGTTCATCGAAATAGCGATCTGGCTTTTGTTGATCCTCTATATCCGCATAATTCACCCGATTGAAGTGGGTAAAAAACCTTTCAAAGTCGAGTCGGTGGAAGTAGAACCGAACGCTGTGTATACGCTCAATCTACTACCCGATGGACACGATGGTATTCCCTTCAAGGCTGGGCAAATTGCCTGGATCAGCACCGGCAAGAGCCCATGGGTCTTGAGCCGCAATCCTTTTAGCTTTGCGGGTTCTGATGTCGCCCCGGGTGGTCGTTTGCGGTTTGCAATCAAGGAAGCTGGCGACTTTACCAGCTCCATCAAAGACCTCAAACCAGGAGACCGTGTTTTCGTGGATGCCCCTTATGGACAATTCGATCTAAGTAAGGACAACACTAAAAAAGGCCTCGTATTGCTGGCCGGTGGTATTGGCGTGGCGCCTGTCATGTCGATTGTGAATACTCTGGCAGACACCAATGATCAGCGCCCTGTGTTTGTGTTTTACGGGGATTACAATGAGGATACCGCACTCTATCAGGACGAGTTTGCCGCAGCCGCAGACAAGATCAATTTGAAACTCTTCACTGTGCTTGAAAAACCGCTGAGTGAATCCTACCCCTACCCCGGTTACATCACATCCGACCTGATGGCCAGCGTTCTTCCTGAAAATTACAAGGATTACTTCTTCTTTGTATGTGGACCGGCACCAATGTTAAGGGCTATGGAAAAGAATTTTGTCAATCTTGGGGTTGCAAAACATAACGTGTACTTTGGTATCAAGTCGAGCCAGGTTCAGATCGAAAACTTTGAAATGGCTTAAGACAACTTTTAGTCTTAAGGACCGCGAATCTTCGCGGTCTTTTTTTGTCTTGTGCTGTTGCTTATAAAGCCGTTAAAACGGCCCCTTCCCGCAACTATGGAAAGAGATACAGAAATTCAGATCAATCTGAAATTTGGGCTGATTTTTCGACGCTGGAAGCCTATACAGTTAGTACACTCATCTACTAATCCCTCCCCATGGGAATTCTTGCCTCTTACTCCGGATTTTCCAGAGCTTTTTCGATGTTTATAAATGAGTTACAAGCAAATTCCCAATATTTTTGTTCTATCCACATCGGCTTCTATTCAAATTATTATCAGTTATCAAATGCCATTTTGTCATTTTGAGACTATCGCTAAACGCAATAATAGCTATACGCATTAATATTGAGGGCTACGCAGCTGTCCAGGTAAGCGATCGGATCCAAAACTGTGCCCATGGGCACAGTTTGAATGAGGTGCTTGGATAATTTTTCGCCATACAGGTCTTGACTTTTTTGGGAATGTCTTCCTCCCTTGAGCGCACCTGCGGTCTGGTTTTGAGGCTGAAAAGTTAGCCCAAAAATTGATCACTGAACGATGTCTGACCAGTCACACACATTCTGAGTTAGGAATGACCGGTGATTAAAGGACTGGCAAGGATCCCCGGTTCGCGCTGACCCACAAAGTGCGCATCCTCCCTGTGGGACTGTATGTGTTTTTTGACCCTTAGCTGGCTCATGATTTGGAGGACTCTGTGCCCAGAACATATGGGGTAAGGTCGATGACCTTGCAAAATCGACAAGGCTCCTGTCGTGGGGAAGGGGCTCGACCCCTTCAGCAACTTAGGCAAACGGAACGGTGCACCCTATCCGCTTCGCTACCAGGGCAGACCCCGTGTCTACCCCCACAAAAGTCACCTCTCCCTCAAACACCAGAGGTAGGGGTCACCCCCCGTGGTGACTCGCAACCGTGGCAAAAACCGGGTTGCCTCTACTATCCGAGATGGTGTGTTTGGAGGATAAAAGTGTAAACAATCATTGTCTTGACACAAACCAGTTCCCTACAATGGTCTTTTGGTAACTCAGGGCTATGTTTGCCCTGAAGACTGGAAACAATCACCACAAATAAAACGTAAATGATCCTATCCAACCAGACAATATTCCTGAATAAAAGCCTAAAGCACCCAATCAGCTACGCACCCTGGGTAGAGGACAAAAAACCAGCCATTGGAATGGCTGGTTTTGATTTTTACTTCAGGTCTTCTTGCACTATTTCAGGCTCTCAAATCGCTGTTTCAAAGCCGCCGTCAGGGTCTCCATGCGAGCGACCAGCTGGCGGGCTTCTTCGCGGTCCACATCGCCCAAAAGAGCGTCAGCAATCGAGGCAGGTTTATCTTCAGCTGGCAAGTCATCAATGCCTTTAAGTAACCTCCGAAGACTGCGGGCGGATTTGGTGGTGGGGTCCAGAGGTATCCGCGCCTTGCGACCAACCTCATGCCCGGATTGGCGTTCCAGGAATGCGTGCACATCCTGGTAGGTGCGCCCTTCATGGCTGGCATAAAATGCAACCGCATCTGCCCAGTGCTTTCGGTCATATTGCATGATTTCACGCAATACCCGCTCAGGCATTTCGGATTTGTCAGCCAGCTCAAGTTCTTTCTCTTCAAGGTCAAAGAATTTCATCAACCTGCCATAATAGGTGCGTTCCATTTGGAGAGTTTTCTGTAACAGATCCCTGGTTTCGTCATCGAGGCGCACATCCGCAACACGGCGGAAAAAAGCCGACTCAGATTCATTTTCTTCTGGTTGAATCTGGTGCGATTCGAGCACCAGCCGGGCGGCGGCACGCGCTTTACCAACTGGGGTAAGCGCCTTATAAGCCATGTTTTCCGCAATCTGTTTTTCAATCGTTGGCTGGTTATCGATCAGGGCCAGCACGTAAGGCTCAACAGTCTGACCTTCAAGCACAGCTTTGATTGCAGTTGCCCAGAACCGTCGTTCACCGGTCAACATCCTGAAAACATCATGTCCATCCTCATTCACAACCTGCCCCGTCACCGGCTTGATCTGACCTGTATCACGCAGAGAATCCCCCAGCGCTGTGAGCTCGGCGATCTCCTGCGCAATCAGTCGATCGTTACGGGCTAATTCAAACCAATTGCGGACCACCTCGTTCCAGCTGGTATTGCCGGAATAGAAATTCTTGCGAAGTGCAAGTGGCAGGATCAAACGTGCCTGAAAGCGATCAGGGCGGATCATCGACAAAGGAACACGATAAACGCTCTGACGGTGATTGACCATCTTTGGAGCGTCTGGGTTGTAATCTTCCTGCGTTTCGGCACTGGCATTAAAGGCATCTGAAGTGACGTTAATCAGATTGTCGAAGCGGGGTTTTTCGGTTTTTGCCATGGTTTCTCCTTATGTAGGTTTGCCGGTTCGATTCCAAGCGCCAGGTTGTGCCCATGGGCACATCAGGCTGCTCCGAGTTTGCCCAAAACCGCATCGACCAGATTGGAAAGACAGCGGTATGCCTGTGATTTCTCCGGACAGAATGAAAATACGTCGTAGCCAGCTGTGGTGGCGGCAGAAATATCCGCCAAATCTTTGATGTAGGGCAAAAGAATCGGTCCGTACATACGCTCCATATCCTCAATCACATCCCGCGATTGCCGCCGGATCATCCTGAAGCGCGATGGTATGATGCCGAGCACTTCAAGCTCGGGATTAGTGGTTTTGCGCACGTTTTCAATCATACGCAAAATATCCGCCAACCCGATCAAACTGAGCCCATCCGGTTCGATGGGTATCAAAACGTGACTGCTGGCAACCAGCGAATTCATGGGCAGCATGCCGGCTGAAGGCGGGTTGTCGATGATAATGTGAGAGTAGTCGTCGCGAATGGGTTCAAGAAAATATGTCAGCTGAAAATCAGGATCTTCGCGTCCTTTAAGCGCGGCTTCCAAGCCTTCCATTCTGGCTTTGTTGGTGCGAAATAGCTTTACCTTTTCGCTGCGTTTTCGAGGGATTAGGGAATCCACAACCAGCGATTCGCTGGCTCCATAACCTCTTTCGAGCGCCTGGGGATAGTTATTATCCGCAGTAATTACCGGGATAAACCTGTCATCAAAGCCACCGCCCATGGCAGTGATTGTTGCCGAAAGTTGGTCATCCATGTCGATCAACAGGACCGGTTTGCTGCCAGGTTTTCGGGAGCCATGGGTAGCCAGACCAGCGGCCAGGTTGACACTAATAGTGGACTTTCCGACCCCACCCTTACGATTGATCAGAGATATAATAGCCATTGGACCCTCATCCGATTATTGTAATAATCATGCACTTTTTCATTTTACCTTACTTTTGCGATTTTTCAAGCTGGTCTTGCTTTTTGAATCTTTTTTATCTCCCACTTTGTCGAACTTGGTTATAATATTTAAGTACTTGACTTAACTCTGCGCAAGTGCTAAGCTACAAGCAACAAATAACACGGTGGTGAAGATGTTAACCAGCTCTGATTTTTTACATGCCCAATTTCTTGAAAACCCTTTCAGGCGTTACAGTGACACACGCTTCTTCTATCCGAACCTGGCTGAGCAGCGCAAGGTGCTTGAGGTGGCTCATGGTTTCATCGCGGACCAAAAAGATCCTTCCAAGAACCTGGGCGTGATTGCCGGACCAAGCGGAGGTGGAAAGAGCATGCTGGCAATGAAGCTGGCTGAAACCAACTTCACTTTTGAGCAAAGAGGGCAAGTGTTGGGGCTGTATATGAACACCAACACGCTCACCGAACCACGCCACTTCTTAATGGCTGTGGTTGAGACTTTATCTCTCCCCTCTTCCAGGTCAAACGCTAATCGAATTGAGAGCATTTTTGAGCGGTTGGAAAACAGCGACGATCAATTGCTGATTGTGCTGGACGGTCCTCCGATTGACCAGGATTATCTCAACCAGATGTTGGCCTGGTCGGTGGAACACAATAAAAAGATCAAAACCATCATCTTCTTGCAAGATATCAACAACAATACCAGCAACATTGGTTCTCTAAACCAATTCCTGGGTTTATACGTGCCATTTCGCGCCCCGGAAGTCGCCGAGGTAGCTTCCCTGCTCTATGCGCGCATGATGTCTGCCGGACATCCCGATCCCCTGAAGTTGATCCCCCAGGAAATCATGTTCAACCTGGCCGAACAGTCCCGCGGTTCGCTGAGTGAGGCTCTTCGCCTTGGCAATGAACACCTGGAGAAACTGCTCGAAGATCAAAGAGGCAGTCTGCGAATGGGTAACTTCCCGTTCCGCCCGGGTGCTGCTAAGTAGAATTAGTGTTTTAGACCGGAAATGACCGGTGAAATAATAATGAATGAAAACGGCTGGACTGAGATCTTAGAATCCTTGGCTGGGCTGGAAAACGATCAGCTTCAGGGCTTATTAGATTCTTGCAATCTCAGTTACGACGGCAACTTCATCATCAATGCTGAAGAATCGGTTTATTCAGGACTGTGTCAGTACTATCCCCTGATTGAAACCCTGATTCAGGATAAAACCGGTAAACATTTACGTCTGAACATGGAAAAAAGTGTGCCCATGGGCACAGAATCTTCTTCATTACGGGTTGAGATTGCAGCCGCAAACGTGACGGATGCGATCCTGAAACCAGATTCCATCGCGGCGGTGCCCTCTTATCTGCTGCGTTTTGTCCCCTACTTTGGTTCCTCAGCGGTTCTGATTGCCACTGCCCTGCGCCAGGCATTCTACCGAGCCTCACGCGAGCACGGTGCCGATCAACTTTATCCCCGTCAGGACGACAAGGTTACGATCAATGTTCAGTCTCTGCTCAAAACTCTGGGGAATGTTTTCAGCCGGGCAAAGTTTTTCCGGATCTTCCAACAGGGTGATATGGATTGGTTTGTACAAAGGGCTGAACCAAAACATCGCGTCGCCAATGGGCGCATCCAGCGAGAACCCAACACGTATCTCTATCGCGGTTTGGTTCTCACCCCTGGCGACGCGCAGGATCTCTACGAGTGGTTGCTTGCCGAGGGTCTCTCGATTGATCCATTGGCGGTGCTTTCCAAAGCCATCACCATCCCCAGAGACCAGATCCTTGTGTTTCCTTATCGCCTGCCAACTGAAAATGAATCCGCGCTATTCTCCGAGCCAGCCAGTGTGCACCAGGTTGTCAGCCGTGCCCTTGCGCCTAAAGCTTTGGACCCCACTTTGGCAGGCTTGTGCGATCGCCTGGCAAGCCATTTGATTCGCCCGGAGAGCTTCCTGGCAATCCCGTGGTACTGGTTCCAGCGGGTTTTACCCGAACTGGGAGATGATCTCGGCGTGCTTTACCTGATGTGCAAAAGCTGCTGCTATGTGGACTGGGCTCGTGGCAAAGACCGTAACACCTTCTGGGTTCCTGGAGGTCTGCCTACCCTGCAAGGCTGGATCCGTTCAGAAACCCTTCCAAAGCGCATCCCCCATGCCAAACCAAGCAAACGCGGTCGCCCCAAATCGACAGAGATCAACCCCGATTCTACCTACACCAGGCAGTGGCGCCAGGCTAATCGCGACCTTGCCAGTCAATACCTCTGCCGGCTTGAGACGCGCGATAGCGAGACAGGCGCAGATTGGCATCTGCGGGTTTCTGAAGTTCAGCTGACTGCCGCGGACGAGTCCTTGAAGCAGGCTCTTTACGCTTTTCTGTTCGCCCCACCTGATCCGGTCAGCCCGCAATTGCTCAGCACTTATGCCTCCGATGAGCAATGGCAATACCTTTTATTGAGAAACGCTGAAGCCAATCCCTCTCAATTATGTCATTTTGAGACTTTAGTCAAAGCGGGAATATGTCAGAATGAGACATTGGCTCCCGACCAAATATGTCATTTTGATACGCTTGTGGATGGGCTAAATTATTATTTTGAGACTCTCATCGAGGCAGGAATTTGTCAGTTTGACACGATAATTAAGATACTAAATAAACTGAAATATGCTCCTTTTTTCAAACAAGAAACCAGTCCAACCAAAATATCCCCACAGACGGTTGGATCGGATGTCGATCTGATTGAAGACTCTTCTGAGGATCCGGGGAAAGATTGGGATTACAGCAGACTGATGAACGGGATCAACCCAGAACTGCAGAAAAAGATCCGAAATCTGGGATTTGAGAAAAATTTTCTAACCTGGCTGATCGCAGGCAGCTTGAACGCCACAATCCACAGTCCCATTAGCTTTGCGATTGCTGCGACCCTTGAAAATCGACAAACCCCAGCTGGCGCAGCCGCTCGCTTGGCAAACCTGCCGGTACATCAACTGAGCAAACTGCTGCAAAGAACCTATCGCCGTATGGAACAAAATTACTTGGGTCCGCTGATGAATGGTGATCCTGGAAATGAAGATCTCGAATCCCTGCTGCAATCCGTACCTGATAGCCACGAACGCCTGAAACTCCTTCGCCGCCTGGCAGACGCCCTCGGCCTGGAAGGCTAACCCTGTTTTTGTTTTGTAAATTTTGCGCCTGCCCTAAAGCGGGTCCTGATAGTTTGGACGGCAACGTTTAAAGCTGCTTCGCCGCCTGGCAGAGGCCTGGGCTTGCAAGCCTACCCCCTTTTTTTGCATTCTAAATTTTGCGCCTGCCCTGTGTGGGCTTTAGGGGTTTAAGAACCCTGTCCAAATTTGAAGTACTTCTTGACGTTTCAGGTTAAAGGTTTCTATCCTAACCGCAATAGGGGAGGGGTTTCCCGGCTGTTGCCTGGCGGCTTGCCAGCGATGAAAATTTGGCGAGGGGTGTTTGAGGAACGATGGAATTTTGATCTTGGAGACCAAAAAATGCGCATAGCCACTATATAGACAGTCGTGAGTGAGTTTACGACTGGGGAGCGCTAGCGAATGAGGTGAGGACAAACGCAACTTAGTAACCATACAATGCGTATAGCCACTAAGCAGACAAATAAGAATGCAGGCAAGTAGAGGTAAGAGGGGTGGTGGAATTGACCATTAGGCACTGATAAAAAGCAATGTTAATGCGTATAGCTTTGTGTTAGATTTGTAAAATAGAGAGTGGGGTGGGTGAGATAATGATTCTTTTTGCTTATCCGATTACTGAAGGAGAACCAATAATCTGAAAGCGTGAAAGGGGAAAATATATCAAAAATGAAGATTATTTCTTAAGTTGTTAATGGTTTTGCATATAATAATGTGTGATTTTAATTCCATGTATAGAGGTCCAAATGTCCGCACCTGATGTCCTTATAAGAAATGAAACTCCCAAAGATTATGCCGTAATTAGCGATGTGACCGAGCGGTCATTTCGTCCTTTGGGCTTTGATACCCTCAATGAACCCTTCGTAATCGAGGCACTGCGGGCGGCTGGCGCGCTCTCAGTCTCACTGGTCGCCGAATTCGATAGTCGTGTGATCGGTCATATCGCCTTTTCTCCCGCAACCATCTCAGACGGAACTCCAGGTTGGTATGCGCTTGGACCTGTGTCTGTGTTGCCTGAGTATCAACGACAGGGCATTGGCAGGGCTCTCATCTGGGCAGGCCTCGAGCGCCTCAAATTGATGGGCGCGCGGGGTTGTTGCCTGGTGGGGCACCCGGAATATTACGGTAAGGTCGGATTCATCCACCCGGACGGGTTTTCCTATGAGGGCGTACCCCAGGAATTATTCTTTGCCATTTCCTTCGATGACCAATATCCCCAGGCTACCGTTACTTTCCATGAAGGTTTCAGAGCTGAAGCTCCGCCCGAGAGTTGAAAATTAACCTGACAGAATTAGTAAATATATTGGTAAACCGAATACCCAGGAAAATTTTTGGGGGAAGCCATGGCAATGATTGCCATCAGGCAAGGGTATAATCAATGCATCACAAGAATACTGGAGGCTTTTAATGGATTATGCCTTGATTATGGCAGGCGGAGCCGGCACTCGTTTGTGGCCGTTGAGTCGTGAACATCTCCCCAAACCTGCCCTTCGTCTTTATGGCGATAAGAGCATGTTTGAAATTGCGGTTGAGAGGCTCTTGCCTTTGTTTTCCCCGGAACAGATCCTGGTGGTAGCCAGTGCTGACCACAACCAGGTTTTGCACGGGCAGGTCCCATCCATTCCTGAAGAGAACTTTATTGTTGAGCCCGAAGGCCGCGGTACAGCACCTGCGATTGGATTGGCAGCGATTCACCTGGACGCGCGTGATCCCAATGCAACCATGGCAGTGCTCACCGCCGATCATGTGATTGGCAAACCGGAGGTCTTCAGGTCGGTAATCAGTTCAGCTCTGGCTTTTGCCAAGGATGGATATCTTGTAACCCTCGGCATCAAACCTACCTGGCCGTCAACTTCCTATGGCTATATCGAGCAGGCAGAACTTCTGGGCGAGAAGCTTGGATTCAGGGCATACAGGGCGGAGCGCTTTGTGGAAAAGCCGATTGCCCAAAATGCCCAGCGGATGGTTAACCTGGGCAAGTACTCGTGGAATAGCGGCATGTTCATATGGCAGGTGGATCGCATTATGGGCGAATTCAAGTGGCAGATGCCGGATCTCTACGCGCGCTTGATGCGTATAGCCGAGACAATTGGCACAGAGCAGTATGGGGATGTTTTAGCCGAATTGTGGCCAGGAATTGCCAAACAGACGATTGACTACGGCATCATGGAAAATGCCAAACGGGTAATTGTCTTGCCAGCGGATATGGATTGGTTGGATGTGGGCACCTGGAACAGCCTCAAGACGGTGCTTAGCTCGGATGAAAAGGGCAATAGCATCAGTGGCGAAGTGGTCATCCAGGACTCAGAAAATTCGATGGTGATCGGCGGCAAGCGGCTGGTGGCTGGGATCGGTCTGCAAAATCTGATCGTTGTTGATACGCCGGACGCGCTCCTGGTTTGTGATATGGCGCATGCCGGAGAGGTAAAAGCTTTAGTTGAGCACTTAAAGGAGCTTGGACGTCAGGATCTGGCTTGATAATTTACTGCGCCTGAACTTTTGCTGTGAGGGCAAACAAAACCTGGCTCCAAATAATTTTTACTAAAATTAATAGTGCCCGGATCAAAGACAATCTTTGGTGCGGGCACTTTTTGATTAAGCTACTTAGGCAGATTTGTAGATTTATTTATCTCTACCGCGCTTCAAGCACCTTGAGTTTATAAAGCTCCTCCACTGCCAGCGAGACTTTTGTCACAGAAGCATCACGTGTGGTGGGGTAGACAAAGTAGGTGTCGTCCAGCGTGCTGATATCAACGCAGTCCATTTTCTTGTCAATATAGTTATATTCAATGTGGATTGAGTACAAAGAGGGAATCGTCTTCACGACCTCAAATTTCTCTCCCAAATGCTCACCGCGCAGGATGATCCCGTCCATATCATGCCGCAACCAGCCCTTGCCCATCTGCACAAAACCATCGCTGTTGGGCAGGGAGTCCACCAGAACCTCACACTCCAGGGCATAAGTGCCGGCTTCGACCTCAAGCCGGACCTTAGCCCGCTCCCATTCATACCAATCGGGGGGATGGGGGAATTCTGTCTCGCCTTCCACAGCCTGGAGCTGACCATACTCAGTCAATTGCCAGCGTTTGCCGCAAGCATCACAGAAAATTTCACTTCCCTGGCTGTTCATACGGTACTCTGTTTGGCAATGGGGGCATTGATAGAGCACACGGTGCAGGCCTTCAGCGCGATCGGGGGCGTCTTGCACGATCTTGTTTTCGAACTGCCAGGCGTAATCGTCGTATTCGAAACCTTCCTCAACACGCCGCTGGATGGTTTTTGCGTCGAGCGTTTCAACTTCCTCCTGGGTAAGCAGAAGTCTTAGTTCTGTGGAGGTGGGAACACCGCGGTTGGTTTGATTCCAAGCGGGTTCGTTGATGTGATGTCCGTGTGAAATCAGGGTAACAACCGGAACCTTCAGAAAACGGATCATCTTGCCCAGGGATTCCGGCAAAATCGCGTCCGTACCGATCAGTGAATAGCGCGCTTCTGGGTAATAAGCGACGATCTGGTTCTGCTTGAGCAATTTGACTGTCTGCCGGATCAGTTCGAGATCGTTGACGAATTTGCGTTTGGCAATGCAGCCCACCTCGCGCATGATCCACTCACGCCCGATGAACCCGTCCAATGCGACAACGTAGTTGGCACGGTGCGGGAAGATGGCAGCAGTCATGACTTTAAAATCAAAAAAACTGTTGTGATTGCATAGCAGCAGGTAAGGGGGCTTGATGCCCTTTAAATCGCGGTAAAAGCGTGTTTTATGCTTCCAGACATCAGGATAACTGAGCAGCCAGGTAAGAGGCATCAGGTATCTGGCTTGTGGCTTAACTTCTTTGAAAAAGTCATAGCGCGGGAAGTCGGCGATTTTTGTGTTTGCCAGCTTCTGATTGTAGTTCCCCATTACATTGTCGGTAAAAGTACCCATTATTTAACTCTCCGTAAAGGGTTCGCCGTCACCTGTCCGGAGACCCAGAATATGTACGTATTAACCTGTAAACTCTGTAAAAGTTTCAAACCTTTAATTTCACAAGCATTTTACCTGAAGGTGATACTTTCTGTGAAGTAGGAAAGAAAATCATTCCCCCATTGGACGGCAAGAGGACAGAAGAGATTCATCACGGCTAATTGTTGTCGGATCTTTTTGTATGTTAGGGTTTTATCCGTTGTACCATATAAAAATGAGCTTAAGTTCGGGTTATAATAAATCATCGAATATTTGAAAGGAGTATTGAATGAAAGGGAAACCTGAAATTATTGAAAAACTGAACTATTTACTGGCAGATGAACTGACAGCTGTCAACCAGTATTTTGTTCATGCTGAAGAATGCGGCGATTGGGGTTACGAAGTCCTCCATGAAAGCATCGAAAAACGATCGATCGACGAGATGAAACATGCCGAAAAGCTGATCTCGCGAATCCTCTTCCTTGGCGGCACGCCAGTGGTGGATAAGCTCAACAAGATCCACATCGCTGATAACGTCCCGGGAATGCTTGAAAACGACAAAAAAGCGGAAGAAGAAGCGATCAAGGATTACAACCAAGCCATTAAACTGGCATCCGATTTGTTGGATAACGGCACCAAAGAACTGCTCGATGACATCCTCAAGGATGAAGAAGCCCACATCGATTACATCGAAGAACAGCTCGATCAGATCGAACAGATGGGGCTCGAACAATATCTGACCACAGTGAAGTAAGAGGAGGAAACGTGAAAGGTTCTGAAAAAGTAATTGATGCATTAAATGGTTTGTTGCGCGAAGAACTAACTGCCATCAACCAGTACATGGTCCATGCCGAAATGTACGAAGACTGGGGTTATGAAAAGCTCGGTGAAGCTGAGGAACATCGCGCCATCGAGGAAATGAAGCACGCAGAGACCCTGATTGAACGCATTCTGTTCCTTGAAGGCCGTCCGATTGTCAGTGAGCTGGATGCCATCCGTATCGGAAAAACTGTGGATGAAATGCTCAAAAATGACCTTGTTCTGGAGACTGATGCGGTCAGAATGTACAACGAGGCGATCAGACTGGTGGTTGCTGAGAAAGATAACCAAACCAAGAAGGTCCTGGAAAAGATTCTGTCAGATGAAGAAGAACATGTGGATTTCTTCGAAGAGCAAATCGGTCAGATTGAGCAAATGACACTGCCCTTCTATCTCTCCACAATCAAATAGCACCTGATAAACCAAAAGACCCTGGAACAACCGGGGTCTTTTTTTGTTGGGTCTGACGATAAGGGGGTATTAAGCGGTAAAATCAGGGGGAGTTTTTTCATGACCACTTTGTTGCTTGTAATTATCTACATTGCTTTCATCAGCCTTGGGCTGCCTGATTCGATGCTTGGGGCAGCCTGGCCAGTGATGCAAGGCGAGCTTGGCTTGCCTCTGGCGGGGGCTGGTCTGGTTTCGATGATCGTTTCAGGTGGCACCATCTTCTCGAGTCTTCTTAGCGGCGTATTGATCCGCCGGCTGGGGACGGGCAAGTTGACACTGATGAGCGTGTTAATGACTGCCCTGGCGCTCCTCGGCTATTCTTTCAGCCAGAATTATCTTTGGCTTTGCATTATTGCGGTCCCGCTTGGATTGGGCGCAGGCGCGGTGGATGCGGCGCTAAATGATTTTGTAGCGCGCAACTTTGCAGCGCGGCATATGAACTGGCTTCACAGCTTCTGGGGTGTGGGCGCCACAACCGGTCCTTTGATTATGGCTTTCATGCTCAGCCAAACCGGTCGTTGGCAGATGGGCTACCGCACGGTTGCATTTATTCAGTTCTCATTGATTGCTGTTCTTACGATCTCACTACCCTTATGGCAGCGTTTTCCAATCCCAACCTCTCCACGTACTCCCACAGGCAGAGTTAAGATACGTAAACTCAGAGGGATCACACCAAATCTGGTAGCGTTCTTTGCTTATTGCGCGGTGGAAACGAGCACAGGATTATGGGCAGCCAGTTTTTTGGTGGAGCAGCGCGGGCTTAGCAGGGTTTTGGCGGCTGGCGGTGCTTCTGCCTACTACTTTGGGATCACCCTGGGGAGATTCCTGAACGGTTTCCTTTCATCCCATTTTGAGGCAAAAAACCTGGTGCGGGGCGGGCAGGCGATGATTTTGCTGGGGATAATTTTGATGTTTATGCCTTTTCCGATCCTTAGCCTTGCAGGTCTGATGATCATCGGTTTGGGTTGCGCACCAATATATCCAACCCTGCTGCACGAAACCCCGCGCCGTTTTGGGGCGGAGAATTCAGCAAGCCTGATGGGCTTGCAAATGGCAGTCGCCTACTGCGGACTGACATTGATGCCACCGCTGTTGGGATTGGTGGTTGACCGTTTCGGTTTGCAACTTTATCCATTGGGATTACTGCTACTGGCAATCATGTTGGTCTCTGGCACGGAACGTCTAAACAGGGTCCTGGCGCAGCAGCAAATTCATTAGTTCCCAAGAATTTTCGATAATCGATTTTTCCGGAATATACTCAAGAGTACTACGCACTAATCTGGGGCTCCATTAGCAATGAATTCATCGTAATGGGAGCAAAATCCTTGACGATATTTAAAAATAGGGCATATAATGAATAGATTTAAATTCCAGCACAAAAGGACTCACTGATGAGATTGCCGGGTCTGGTTGACGCGCACGTCCACCTCCGCACGCCTGGAGGGGAGCACAAGGAAGATTTTCGAACGGGGTCAATGGCGGCATTGGCAGGAGGTTTTACCACTCTTCTCGCAATGCCCAACACAATCCCACCGCTGGTCACCGCGGAAAACTGGAGCATCGCCCAGCAGTTAGCAAAAAGCCACAGCCTGTGCGATGTTTTTTTGTATGCAGGCGGCTCGGCAGAGCATATCGCCGAACTGCCCACACTCTCAAGCGCCGCCATTGCCCTCAAGCTATATCTCGATCAAACCTACGGTCCTCTGCGTGTCCAGGGCTTGGACACGCTCCAGAAAATCATGGAGCTCTGGCCAGCCAGCAAACCCATTTGCCTGCACGCCGAGCAGGAATCGGTCGCTGTGGGCGTGGCACTCGCGGCGCTCTACCGTAAGCCCATCCATTTTTGTCACGTTTCCCGCAAGGACGAAATCGAACTGATCGCGAAAGCCAAGTCTGAGGGGCTGCCGGTCACCTGTGAAGTCACCCCGCATCACCTCTTTCTGACCGAGGCAGATTCCCTGAGGCTGGGAGCCTATGGCGACATGCGCCCGAGCCTCGCAAGCCAGGCAGATGTGGACGCTCTCTGGCAGCACCTGGGCAGCACGATTGACTGTATCGCTTCCGACCATGCCCCGCACACGCGTTGGGAGAAAGAAGGCTATGAGACCGAGAGCGAGTGGCGAGAGAATCCAGGACAAACCGGTCCAAATGCGGTCCCGCCGGGCGTCCCGGGGCTTGAATCCACGCTGCCGTTAATGCTCACAGCCGTTTCGCAGAAGCGCTTGAGTCTTGAAATGCTGATCAAACTGCTCCACACAAACCCCTCCCGGATTTTTCATCTCCCAACCCAGCCCGACACCTGGGTGGAAGTGGACCTCGAACAGAATTACACCTTCCCCAACCACCCGCTTTACACCAAATGCGTCTGGTCGCCTTTTGAGGGCATGCGCATGACCGGAGCTGTCCGCCGTGTCGTTTTGCGCGGCAAAGAAGTCGTCTCTAACGGCAGGGTCATTGACCCGTCGAATTTATAGATCATTGATACGGAGTAAACATGGAAAACGGTAACAACACACCTCTCTTCAATCTGGATAGTTTTGAGCGAAAACCACGCTTCACCAATGGTTTCTTCCAGCGGGATGTCCTCTCGGTGGATCAGTTCAGCAAGGCTGACCTTGACTATATCTTCACCCGTGCGGACGAGATGCAGGCGATGACCAAAAAGTGGGGCACCTGCGAACTGTTGAAGGGCTACACCCTGGCTTGTGTCTTTTACGAGCCTTCAACCCGCACCAGCTCCTCCTTTATTGCTGCCATGGAACGCCTGGGGGGCAAGGTGATCCCGATTACGGAGGGTATCCAATACTCCTCCGTGTCAAAAGGTGAAAGCCTGATTGACAGCATGATCACCCTGGAACAATATTGCGATGTGATCGTGCTGCGCCACCCCGAAATTGGTTCGAGTTCTACCGCTGCCAAGTATGTCAAGGCCCCCATCATCAACGCCGGCGATGGCGCCGGGGAGCATCCCACCCAGGCTTTGCTCGATCTTTACACCATCAAAAGCGAGCTTGGCACCATTGACGGGCTGCGCGTCGCCATGGTAGGCGATCTGCGCTACGGGCGCACTGTGCACTCTCTGACCAGGCTGCTCAGCAAATATGACGTCTCACTGCGCTATGTATCGCCCGACACGCTGCGTTTACCCCTGGAGCTGATGAATATGCTGATCGACAAAAAGATGGACGTGCGGGAATTCAGCCGCGTGGAAGAGGTCATCGAAAATGCCGACGTATTATATGTGACCCGCATTCAGAAAGAACGCTTTACCGACCTGACACAGTACGACGAGGTCAAGACCTACTTCAACATCGACCCCGAACTGATGCAAAAAGCAAAAGAAAAGATGATCGTCATGCACCCATTACCCCGGGTGGGTGAAATTGCCTACGCGATCGACAAAGACCCGCGGGCAGCTTACTTCCGCCAGGTGCAAAACGGACTCTTCATCCGCATGGCACTCCTGGCAGCTGTGCTTGGGCAAGCCTGAAACCGCCTGTTCAGGTGGCGTCGTTTACAATTGATCAAAGCAGGACAACGGAGGCGAAATGGACTTTATCACCAAACTCAACCAGGCAATCGAACGGAATAACAGTCTATTGTGTGTCGGCATGGACCCAACGGAGGCCGTCCTGCCCGCGGGTGAAGATCTCTACAGCCGCCTGCTTAACTGGGCGCGCGATTTGATCGCGCAGACCAAAGATCTGGTTTGCTGCTACAAACCCAACATAGCTTTTTACGAACAATTTGGACCCAAGGGATTGCGGGTATTCCAGGACATCGTCCGCGAGATCCCGGAGGATATCCCACTGCTGCTGGATGCCAAACGGGGAGATATCGGTTCAACGGCTGAAGCCTACGCCAAAGCCTGTCATCGCTGGTTCAAGGCGGATGCGGTCACCCTTTCGCCTTATCTCGGTCGGGATGCGATCCAGCCCTTTGTTGCGGACCCCGAAAAAGCGGTTTTTATCCTGGTGCAGACCTCAAATCCCAGCGCGGCAGAAGTGCAACAGCACGGCAAACCGCCCTTGTTTGAGTTGGTGGCGCGCATCTCCCAGACCTGGGGTAATCCGGGGCAGATAGGTTTGGTGGTCGGGGCAACCAAACCGGAAGCCCTGGCAAGAGTCAGGGAAATTTGCCCGGAGGCGTGGATACTGGCTCCTGGGGTGGGGGCCCAGGGAGCTGATCTGAAACAGGCGCTGCAAGCCGGCTTACGCGAGGATGGCCTGGGAATGATTGTCCCGGTTTCACGCTCAGTCATGAACGCGCCTGACCCCCGCGCGGCGGCTGCGGCGCTCCGCGATGAGATCAATAAAATTCGTAAAGATGTGGCTATTACCCGGTCTGAACCGTCTGTGCCTGAAGTTGGGAATAGCAGTTTGGAAGACCCCTATGGGGAACTGATCGATGGGCTGTTTGAAACAGGCTGTGTGAAATTTGGCAATTTCACCCTGGCAAGCGGCAAGCAAAGCCCGGTTTATCTCGATTTGCGCCGGCTGGTTTCGTTCCCCTCCTTGCTTGAACTGGCAGTGGAAGCTTACATCGATGTCTTGCTGAAGCTGGAGTACGATTATATTGCCGGCGTGCCCTATGCTGCCTTGCCGATTGCAGCCATTGCGGCTTCGAAGTTGAAGCAGCCGATGGTCTACTCGCGCAGGGAAGTCAAAACCCACGGAACAAACCAGCAGGTGGAAGGCGTGTTTGAACCCGGGCAGAAGGCAGTCCTGGTGGAAGATGTGATCACCAGCGGCGGAAGCCTGCTGACAGCAGCCGAAGCTCTCTCTGGGGCGGGCTTGCTGGCAGATCAGGCGGTTGTTCTGGTGGATCGTGAGCAAGGTGGCATTGCCAGCCTGGCACAAAAGGGTATTGCGGTGCATCCTGTGTTGACCTTCAGCCAAATTCTCGACCGGCTGCATCAGGGCGGCATGATCAGCTCTGAAATTCATCTCATGGTTAAAACTTACCTGAGAGAAGGGTAGGATGGAAACTTCGCTCGCGGTTGATTTCCTTGGGATCCGGATGAAAAACCCCCTGGTGCTGGCCAGCGGCATCCTTGGGACCTCCGCCAGTATCATGGAACGCTGCGCCCGTGAAGGCGCTGGCGCGGTCACCAGCAAAAGCGCCGGACCTGAGCCGCGCGCCGGACATGCCAACCCGGTCACACTGGCATGGAATGGCGGGGTCATCAATGCCATCGGTCTTACCAACCCGGGCTGCCGGGAGGAAGTGCCGCTTTTAAGTGAGACTCGCGAGCGTTTGAAAGCCCTGGGCGTGCCACTGTTTGCCTCGCTCTTTGCGCCATCTGTGGAGGCTTTTGGCGAGGTGGCACGGATCATTGCGGAGGCAGAGCCCGATCTCATTGAAGTCAATATTTCCTGCCCTAACGTGGGCAGTGAATTTGGCACTCCGTTTTCAGCAACCGCAAAAAGTGCGGCGGAAGTCACCGCGGTGGTACGAAAAGCGGTCGGACTGCCCATCAGCATCAAGCTTGCGCCGAATGTCCCTGAGATTGGCAGGATCGCGCGGGCGGTGGTTGAGGCAGGGGCGGACGCGATCACGGCGATCAACACCATGCCCGCGATGCTGATCGATGCCTATGCCGCAAAGCCTGTGCTGAAAAACGCGACAGGTGGTTTGAGTGGGGCGGCAATCAAGCCCATCGCGTTGAAGGCGGTTTGGGATGTTGCGCAGAGTGTCAGTGTTCCCATTATTGGCACGGGCGGCATCAACTGCGGCTTGGATGCAGCCGAGATGATCATGGCTGGAGCGACACTGTTGGGGGTGGGATCGGCGGTCGCGCTGGAGGGACCGGCGGTGTTTAGCCGCATCAATGCTGAACTTGAAACCTTCATGCTACTGGAAGGCTATCCTGACCTGGCGAGTATGCGCGGAAAGGCGCTTCCCCAAAATGAATGAAAAACACCGTTCCCAGGGAGGGATGTTGCGCCCATTCAGGGTGGCAAACGTCCTGCAAGAAAATGAAAGCACCCGCACTTTATTACTCAGCGGCAGACTTCCGCAAGCGCAGCCCGGGCAATTTGTGATGGCATGGCTGCCTGAGGTGGGGGAGAAGCCTTTCAGCATCCATGCAAAAATCCCGCTGGCGCTGACGATTTGCGATGTGGGTCCTGTCAGTCATGCGATGGTGGGTTTGCAGGTGCGAGACCGGGTCTGGATTCGGGGTCCATTGGGGAATGGTTTTGAACTGAAGGGCACCAAACACCTGCTTGTGGGAGGGGGTTATGGGGCGGCTCCACTTTCTTTCCTGGCACAGGGGATTTTCAGGCAAGGGGGGCAGGCGTTAGTGTGCCTGGGTGCAAAGACAAAGGCAGACCTGATCCTGGTGGAAAGATTGAAGAGACAAGGCTGTGAATTGCGTGTAGCCACGGAAGATGGATCAGAGGGTCATCAGGGATTGGTCACGGAAGTGGTGGAAAAAGCGATTGAAGCTTTTCGACCCGATTGCCTCTACGCCTGCGGTCCGACCGGCATGCTCCTGGCACTTGCGGATTTGTGTAAGCTCAAAGGCTTGCCGGCGCAACTTTCCTTCGAAGCGTTAATGCGCTGCGGCGTGGGGCTCTGCGGATCGTGTGAACTACCTGAAGAGCTCTGCCAACACTTGGGCTTGCCAGGGGGCTGGCTTGTTTGCCATGACGGTCCGGTTGCAATGATCGGATAATTATTCTATGAATAAACAGCCTTCATTAGAGGGCTGTTTTTCTTGTGTGTTGCAGAAAAAATACTTAGATTTGATTTTGCAATGCCAGGTGGGCAAGCGCAAGACCGCCATATAAGCCAGCGATACCTTCCAGCCCGGTAGGAACGACGTAACTCTCCATGTCGGCAACTTCGGGCAGGCGCACGTAATTTCCAAGTAATTGGGTCAATTCTGAGCGGATCATGGGGAACAAAAAAGTCTGGTTCATGACCCCGCCGCCGAGGATAATGCGCTCAGGGGCAAGAATCAGGCAAATGTTCATCAAACCGAGCGCAAGGTAGTGAGCCTCAAGCTGCCACGCAGGATGAACCGGGGTTAGCTTGGCAGCAGGTTGCTTCCAGCGGGCTTCTATGGCGGGTCCGGCAGCCAAACCCTCCAAACAGGTGCCATGGAAGGGGCACGCGCCATTGAAAGCAATGTCAGATGGATGTTGTGGGAGGAGGATATGCCCCATTTCAGGGTGCGCATAGCCGTGAAGCAGTTGATTGTCGACCAGGGCACCGCCACCAATGCCGGTGCCGATCGTGAGATAGACCAGGTTGCTCAAGCCTCGCCCGGCACCCCAGCGGGATTCAGCCAGCACTGCGCCATTAACGTCGGTATCGAAACCGATTGGCAGATCTTCACCTAAAGCCGTCCGGAAAAACCCGATGATGTTCGTGTTTCCCCAGTTTGGTTTCGGGGTAGCCAGGATATGCCCGTACGTTGGCGAGTTGGGTCGCGGATCCAGCGGACCAAAACAGGCAATGCCGAGCGCGGCTAACTTCCCGAGATCTTGCTGAGCCTTTAGGAAGAAATCAGCGCACGCCGCCAATGTTACCTGGGGAAGGGTGGTGGGGATGCGGATTTCGCGCAGGATTATATTGTCCGCGTCTGCAACCGCGCAGATGAACTTTGTCCCTCCGCCTTCAATCGTGCCGTAGATTTTGTTGGTATCCATGGAATAATTATAATAGTTTATGACAATGAATCAGGAAGTTAAATCCTATTTCGTAGGGCTGGGTCTTGGTCCAGCCGCTGCCTTTGCCTAAGAAGACAATTGCGGAGGGTTTAAACACCCTCCGCAATAATCAAGTTCATACCCTAAACCCCAGCAAAAAACTAATACGACGGATTGGAGTGGGAGATTTCAATCTCCTTGACGCAAATAAAGCGCGGCACCTTCAAGGCGGTCGGGTTTCGGCGGCCATAGCTGCTCGAGACGTTATAAGCCACCAATTCCTTGCTCATCCACTGCACCCGTTCGCCAAAGAAATCGCTGAACTTCTGGGTCAGGCGCACATTGTAAGGCACCTGCACGCTGCCATCTTTTTTCAAATACAGCGCGCCGAATCGACTGCTCCCCGTCACCATTCCCTGGCTTGGGTTGACCACATTCATGTAATGAATGTACGGTACATACAGGATGTCTTCTTCGCGCGGCATTTCGAGCAGGTCTTTCAGCGTCGCAAGCGGCTTCTCTCCGCCATCCATCACCAGGCTGGCATGGCTGACGTCATGCCCCGTCGGCGTTTTAGCAAATTCATCCGCAGAATCCTGATCCCACATGAAGGCCTGGAAGCGCCCTTCTGAAACCAATGGGAAGGGTTTTCTCTCCAGGCCGTAGCGGTCGGCGTTTTGAGCATAGATCTCCACTTCGCCCGGGTCGTCCGCGAGATTGATTTTTTCTGAAAACCGCAATTTACCCTGGTCTTCTTCCTTCAGGAAGGAATACCCCTGCATAAGGGCGCCGCCGGTCATGCCGTAGTAGGCCATGATGCTGCTCAGTTCGGCAGTTGCTGCCGGACCAAGCACCACGGTGTACTTGCCCACAGGCAATTGGACAGCCGGGTCTTCCTGGTAATGTTTCACCAGTAAGGCGAGGTCTTCGTGCAAACCTTCCGCATCCAAATCGCACTTCTTTTGCGCGCTTTGTTCGGCATTGACTTCCCATTTCAAACTTTCGGAGGACAAAACCGCGGTAACTTGCGCGTCCGAGGAGCGGAAGTATTGACTGTGCTCGCTGGCTGTGCTGATTTGAGCCGTGATGGTTGTTCCGCTGCTGAAGATACCGCTCAATTTCACATCATCGCTTTCCAAACTTCCTGCCAGCGTGTTAAAGTAAGCCAGCCGCTCTTCATTCGTTAAAGCAGCTAAAGCCGGGTCATAAGAGCGCTCGTCGAGCACATCTTTCTCATAAACAGGGAAGGTGGGGTCATAGCTGAGTGCCTGGGCATGAGGCAGCATCTCTGCCAGGATATCCAAACCCTTTTCCATACTTTCAATATCGGATGGATCGGCAATCATGCTGTAGCTGGCTTTTTTGCGACCGTCAAAAGCGATGAAGTCCAGCGAGATCAGGTGTTCGTTGGTGTTCAGTGAAATTGCCGAATTGGCAAAGCGCATCAGGTAGCTGTCTTCCTCGTGGTACGAAATCATTGCCTGCAGTCCCTTGTCTATGGCTGCCTGGCGAAGTCTCTTTAATAAATCAATTACCTGCTTGCTCATCTTACTCTCCTACCTGTACGTTATCGAAACGGCAGATCGGAACACCGTGCCCGAGCTGCATGATCTGATTGGGTGCGCCTTTTCCGCAGTTTTCCACATAATAGACATGCCATGTGCTTTCGTCTCCAACCGCGCTTAGCGAATTGTAGAACGGCAGGGTCTCACCGCGGTAAGTCGGGTTCTTAACCACCTGTTTCTTCTTTCCATCTTCCACCAGCCAGCCAATATCGCAGGCGAAGTGGAATTGCTCCCGGTTGGACCCGATCGACCAGCTTTTGTCGCCATCCAACACCAAACCATACCTGGTGTTGGCAATGATGTCTTCCAGGCTGCCGTCAGTCCCGGGGTCGATGTTGATATTGGTCATGCGTTCGATCGGCACACGGTAGAAAGAGGTGGCACGGTTGGCTCCGCTGGAGCCATCAAAAATCTGTTTACGAGCCTTGGCGTTGGCTTCTTCCACCATCTGCCGTCCAGTGATTGCCCCTACCAAAATGCCCTTGTCAATCAGCAGGTTGTCCTGGGCAGGTACACCGTCGTCATCAAAACCGAAACTGCCCGGGCTGTTGGGTTCGAGTGCGTTCGCGCGGGCTGTCAGTTTTTCAGAACCGTAGCGCAGTTTGCCGAAATCTTCCAAACGGACAAACGAACCGCCGGCGAAGGAAAGTTCATAACCGAGGATCCGATCCAGCTCCAATGCGTGTCCGATCGTTTCGTGGGTCTGCAGGAACATGATCCCGTTCAGCAGGATGACCGACATCTTCCCGTTGGGAGCGTCGTCAGCAACCAACACCTGGTTCAACTCGCTCACAATCCGTTCAGCGTTGGCAAGAAAGTCAGCTTCGTTGATACTCTCCCAACCGCGGGTCGCTCCGGTGCGTCCGGGCAGATACTTCCGCCGCTGCATTCCGCCATCCTTGTCGATGCCCATGGCGTGGATGGATGGAAAAACCTCAATGATGTTTTTCTCAATCTCTGAACCCTCAGAATCCAGGAAAATGATCTGCTTGCGCACGAACTCGAGCATTCCGAAGCGCTGCACAACGCCCGGTTGTTTCAGCGCGGCGTCCATTTTTTGCAGGAAGGCCACTTTTTCATCCAAACCAATGGTGAAGGGATCTATCTGATTGGGGCTGGTGAAACTATCAACGATGGCTTCTTTTTCCGCCAGTCGGATGGGGAAGGTCACGCGCTCGGATGCGATTCGGGCGTTGTCATAGGCTTTGTCAAAAATCGCGTTCGGATTCGAAAGATCTGAAGAAGCCGAAAAGCCCCAGGCACCGTTATACAGCACGCGCACACCCAAGCCACTCTGGCTGGAAGCATTGTTTTCTTTGAGGTTGCCATTCCACATGAAGAGGAAGTTGCTATCTTCCCGTGGGTACCAACGGGCGTCAACATAGTGCGCGCCTTTGGTTTTCAAGCGGTCTATTTGTTCTTTTATATTTTTTCTCACACTGGATCTCCTGTTATTGAACTGTTAAATTATTATAGTGTCTTAAGCCTGTTTGTGCTGAGTCTTGCCGCAAGAGTGCCTCAAATCGACGGTTCTCGTCCGGTTTCATCCTTTCAGGATAAACTAATAGAAATAATGGCATTGACGTTAAAACGGGAACTTTTATGCTCCGCAAGCGTCAGTATTACAGTCTGTCAACTACAGATTATTTGAGGTTGCCAATGAAACGAGAGTCCAAAGCAGCAGAATCACCGGAAAAAACCGGCAAAAAAACCAGGATAAAACGGGAAAAACGCGACCATCACTGGGGATGGATTGCGCGCATGTTTGTAAAACCGCGCAGCACACTCGCGCGGGTCAATGAGCAGGAAAAAGCCGTTTGGTTGGCTCCGATGCTCATTCTGGCGGTCATGGTGCTTCTGGCGGTAGTGTTTGCTGCTCCTATCAAGCGCGTCAACATTCAGACCGGCGCAACCATCCCGGAAGATTTTCAATGGTGGTCACAGGAACGCCAGCAGCAATATCTCCAGGCGCAGCAAAACCTGACCTCTCCCACGTTTATGTACCTCTTCCCGTTGTTATCCGGCTTGGCAGGGTATTTACTCTTTTGGGTGATCTGCTCGAGTCTACTCTACCTCTCGCTGACCCTGGCTGGCAGCCGAACGACTAATCAGAAAGTCAGCAATCTTATCGCCTGGGCAATGCTGCCTTTTGCGCTGCGTGAACTGGTCAAAGTGATCGTTATTATCAGTTCAAAAAGCCTGATCGAAGAACCCGCGCTCAGTTACCTGGTTGGCAGCGATGCCACTGGGGTCATGGCCTGGCTAAAGGGGATACTGGGGCAAGTTGACTTTTATGGTTTACTTTTTGTCATATTCCTTTTCCTGGGAGCAATTCCGCTTTCTGGTCTGAGAACCAGTAAGGCAATCCTTGCCACCGCAGTTGCCGCAACCTTGGCGCTGGTGCTGGTGGGATTGCCTTCACTTATCTCAACAGCGTTAAGCGGCATAGGCGATTCGGGATATTACTTCTTCTAAGGTGTCTTATGAGCAATAGTTTCGTCAGCGTTCGTGACCTGGTAAAAACTTACAAAATGGGCAGCACTGAAGTTCATGCTCTTAATGGCGTTTCACTTAAGCTCGAACGCGGGACTTTTACAGTGCTCATGGGTCCTTCAGGTTCTGGCAAAAGCACCTTGCTGAACATGATTGGAGGTCTGGATTGGCCTACATCAGGGACCATCGTTGTAGACGGTGAACAGATTGATCGAATGGATGAGAATCAATTGGCAAATTATCGGCGGGATAAACTCGGCTTCATCTTCCAGACTTTCAACCTGGTCTCAACCATGACCGCAGAAGCCAATATCGGCTTCCCGCTGCGTTTTTCCGGGGTCAAAAAGATTCATCGCCTGGAACGCGCCACAGAATTGATGACGCAAGTGGGTCTGGAAGACCGCATCGGTCATAAACCCACTGAGCTTTCCGGCGGTCAGCAACAGCGTGTGGCGGTCGCCCGCGCCCTTGTCAACGACCCTCCGTTAATCCTGGCAGATGAACCCACCGGCAACCTCGACACCCAAAGCGGCGTCGTGATCATGCAGCTGCTCGAAGAGCTCTGCAAAGCCGGCAAAACCATTATCGTTGCCTCCCACGATCCACGCATGCTTAATTATGCGACCCACCGGGTTAATTTGATTGATGGGCTGCTTGTGACAGACGAACAATATCAAGAATCAATTCAGCGTGTTGGCTGAGAAGGTGAAAAATGAAAAAGAATATACAATTCGCACTTATCCTTACGATACTTATCAGCTTGGCAGCTTTGCCGGTTCTCAACCAGAAAGGTCATGCCATGACCCAGGGCTGGGTGGATCCACCTGCTGAAACCCCTGCGCCTACCCAGCCGCCGTGGAATTGGATACCAGATAACGGAGATGTGGTTAATCCGTATATCCAACTGCAGACGACCCCTGGCACAGCACCAGTGCGACCACTCCTCTATGTTGTGGATTATCACACCAGCCTGGGTGGCAAAAGCGTCAACCCTTATGGCACATTCGGTCTTACCTTTACCATTGGCAATAATGGGCGTGGCGACGCGCATGCCCGCAACATTGTTATGACCTTCTCCAGCCAGGATTTTGATCCACTGGATGGCAGCATCATCACCTTTTATGAAGTCGATGCCGAAAATATGGGCAATGAAACCCATACCCACAACTTCAAGGTCAATGATATGTCTACCTGGAAGTATTCCGGGCAGATCCAGGCTGTGACAACCTACACAGATCCCAACGGCACCCCTTACTCTGACACGTTTATCTTCACCATCATGATCAACCAGACCGCCGGCACTGGCTCCACTGCTGCTACAGCAACTCCATCGGTTGTCACGCGGCCTCAAATGGTAGTTAATAGTTACACCACCGACATTGACCCTCTTCAGCCCGGATCTCAGTTCAGACTTGGGCTGAGTGTCAGCAACGCGGGCAATGCCGATGCGCGCGGCGTCAGCCTGGTGTATGGCGGCGGTGCTACCGCCGGCACTACAGACCCGCTTGGCACGCCCCAGGCAGGTGGTGTGGGCGGAGCTGGTGGGGATGTGAGCAATTTTGCGCCTGTGGGCAACAGTAACGTTATCTTGCTTGGCGATGTTCCGGCAGGTGGCTCTTTGAACCCGGAGCAGGAGTTCATTGTTAACGTGACCACAAACCCCGGGGCCTATCCGCTCAAGCTCTCCTTTGTTTATACAGATGCTAAAGGCATGCGGATGGTGGACGATCAGGTGATCACACTTTTAGTCTATTCGCTTCCTCAACTGGAGTTTACTTTTTACCAGCCCATGGAGGGGATGGTCACTGCCGGTCAGATGGGGATGTTGCCAATCCAGATGACTAATCTTTCCAGAAAGAGTGTGGTTTTGGGGAATGTTGTCGCCACCAGTCCCAATGGCGAAATGAGCAACAACAGCATCCTGGTAGGCACGCTTGACCCCGGTGGCTACTATACCTTCGACCCAATGTTCATGCCCTTTAGCGAAGGTGAAGCGACAATTAATTTCGAAATCCGCTACACCGACGATTTCAACCAAATGCGAACTTACAACTCCTCTCTGACAGTCAACGTGAACCCACCAATGGAAATGCCCACGCCCTATCCTTTATTGGACGAAAATGGCAATCCCGTCCTTGATGAGAATGGTAATCCCATCATGGTGGACCCGATGAACCCCTTCTCTGATGGCGTTCCCCAGGAGCCTGCTTCCCAGCCTGGTTTCTTCGCGCGCATCTGGAATGCAATCAAGAGTTTCTTTGGTTTTGGCTCTGACCAGAATGGCGGCATGCCCACTGAACCACGCATGGATGGCGAAATATATTACGAAGGCGGTGGCGGCAAGATGCCCTAGGGCATCCTTGCAGCAAGATGTTCACTGAAATGGAGAACCAATGCGCTTTACTGATTTCATCAGTCTGATCATCGATAACCTGAGCCGCCGCAAAGGCAGGGTCTTGCTGACGGCTATTGGCGTGGTGATTGGCACCGCGGCTGTCGTAACGCTGGTGTCGCTTGGCGTGGGTCTGCAAGAAAGTGCCACCAGCCAGCTCTGGGGTATCAATGACCTCACCAGCATCGAGGTCTATCCGGGCTATCCAATGGTTGAAGGGCCGATGGTGAAAGAGATCACCGAGGATGATATCAAGAAACTGAATCCAGAGGCAGTTGAGAGTTTCAAAGCCATTCCAGGCGTCACCCAGGTAGTCGTGAAGCAATATGTGCAGGGGGGCATGGAAATTTCATTGGACAAACTCGCAGCCTGGGGTAGTGCCATGGGTGTCAACCTGACCGACTTAAATGACATAGGTCTTGAAGCCAACCAGGGTGTGACCACCATCAGCAAAGGCAAGGTGGTGGTAGGGTCTGGTTTCAATAACAACTTTTATGATCCCAATCCCCGCCCTAATTCAGAACCGTTCACGCCGCCGGATCTGATGGGTCAAAAACTCAAAATCAAGCTCACGCGTTGGAGTGAGGATGGTACTACTTCCAGCAAGTCCTTTGTGCTCGAGGTTGTGGGAGTCCTTGCGGAAACCCGCGGAGAGTCTGACTACAACATGTATATGTCTTTGGATGAAGTAACCCAGTGGAATGAGTGGTTTGCCGGCAAGCGGATTGACTACAATAAAGAGGGCTACAACCAGATCTCTGTCAAGGTGGAGAGCCCAAAAATTGTGGTGGATATCACTAACCAAATCACAGATATGGGTTACCAGGCGTATACGCCACAATCCACTGTTGAAGGCATTAACAGTTACTTCTCGACCATGCAGTTGGTTTTTGGCGGAGTTGGCGCGATTGCTTTGCTCGTGGCTGCCATTGGTATCGCCAACACCATGACAATGGCGATCCTGGAGCGCACGCGCGAAATTGGGATCATGAAGGCAGTTGGCGCCACCAATAACAACATCCTGACTATTTTCCTGGGGGAGGCTGCCGGAATAGGCTTTCTGGGAGGTATTGGTGGAGTTTTGGTTGGTTGGGCTATCTGTGCCGTGATCAACGCCTTGGGCGGTTCCATGCTGGCAACCGGCGGAGGGATGGGCACGCAATTGGCGGCTTCGATCCCCTTCTGGCTGCCGGTATTCAGCGTTGCGTTTGCGACCCTGATCGGCCTGATTTCCGGGCTTTATCCTGCCCTAAATGCTGCCACGCTCATCCCGGTTGACGCGCTCAAATACGAATAAGATGGTCATCTTCAAAACCCCTGTCCGCTAACCCTGGCAGGGGTTTTTGGTTTTCTAACTTTCTGTTTTCCAGGTCTATACGTTGATCGAAACTGCTTATTCCGATAGGTATAATCTTTCTAAGAAAAGTCAGGAGTTATTATGCTGTTTGTCGAAAACGAACCCAACAAAGACCCCCGGATAAACCTCGCCATCGAAGAATATCTGATCAAAAGTATCGCCCCCAAGGAAGAAATACTGATGTTCTACATCAACAAACCTTCAATCATAGTCGGGCGGAACCAAAACACAATCCAGGAGATTAACGTGGATTATGTGGAAGCCAACGACATTATCGTTGTCAGGCGGCTCTCGGGTGGTGGTGCGGTCTATCACGACCTTGGAAACCTTAATTTCTCCTTCATCGCGCCAAATTCTCCGGGTAATTTCCATAACTTCCGCAAATTCACCCAGCCTGTGATCAAAGTTTTGATGAAAATGGGTGTACCAGCAGAACTTTCCGGTCGCAACGATATCCTTGTCGATGGCAAAAAGATTTCCGGGAATGCCCAATACGTCTCAGGACCTCGGATGGTCAGTCATGGCACCTTGCTGTGGAACACGGACCTCACGGTGGTCGGTGAGGCATTGAAGGTAAAACAGGCAAAGATCGAATCCAAGGGTATTAAGTCAGTACGCTCCCGCGTGGCAAATATCACCGAATTTTTACCCGAAGATCCTCCCGATATCATGACTTTCCGCCAAATGATCATTGATGGTGTGAACAGCGAGAATCCTCTCGAGGAGTACGTTCTGAGCGAAACTGACTGGAATAACATTCACCAGCTTTCAAAAGAACGCTATCAAACCTGGGAATGGAATTTTGGCAAATCGCCCGCTTTTGGTATCCAACGCGAGATCCGCTATGGGGGCGGCTGTGTTGAAGCTTGGTTGGATGTCAGCCGCGGCGGCATTATCAACCAGGTCAAGTTCTATGGTGATTTTTTCGGGCAGCGGGACGTTGCCGAATTGGAAGCAGCCCTGGCAGGCTGCCGCTATGAGCCTTCAGCCATCCTTGAGCGGCTCAGCGAATTGGAAGTGAACGATTATTTTGTGAATCTGACGACTACGGGATTGCTCGATTTACTTTATTGACCTTAAAAGAGATTACGGTCTGTATCAGGCTGGTGGAATTTTCCACAAATCGTTTCCCACAGACAGCAATCTCGTTACAATTTTTTGAACAGGAGAAGTGTAATGAATGATCAATTTGGTGTTAATGCTTCCCATCCACTCGATGCCAAGCGCGATAAAGGTCCGGATTGTGTCTCCCAGGATCATCCCGATCCATTGGTGAGCGACTGTGATGACCTTTTACGCAAAGATCTCAGCGAAGAGCTGGAAAGAAAGCGTGCTGGTTTGGATCCTGCGCCTGAACCCGATTGGACGGATAAGGCGAAGAAAGAAATCGTCGCTGGGCTTGAACAGATCCGGGATGCCCTCCATGAGGCGTATCGTGAAGGTAAGAATGACCCGAAAGTAAAAAAATTCGGCGAGGATGTGAAAGAGACTTTTCGCTCCATTGGCGAAGAGATTAGCAATTTATTTGACTGAAAGTACTGAGTCAGGGCAGACCAGGAGGTTTGCCCTGACCTTCGGTTGATCTAAAGGGGGAGCGTAATTTTTCGGCAGCTTCACGTTTGGTATCCTCAGGCCGCTTATCATAGCGGCGGGTGGTATCGGCGTTGGCGTGTCCGGCGATCGCAGAGACTGTCAGCACATCAATATCGGCTTCCAGCATGTCAGTGATGGTGGTTCTGCGCAGGTCATGCGGGCTGAAAGATACCACACCGGCTTCCTTCTGACGGGATTTCAGGATGTAATAGATAGCCTGGGGCGATAAACGCTTCAGGCTGACTTTGCCCCCCTTGCTGACGCGCGTAAATAGCGGGCCGAGCTGCCGCCCCCGGATTTGGAGCCAGGCTTCGATCGCAGGGACAGCATCCTGGGAGAGATAAACAAAGCGCTGTTTACTGCCCTTGCCGAGTATGCGGATTTTTTGATTATCGAGATCCATATCAGCCAGGTTGAGATCCACAGTTTCCTGGCGGCGCAAACCGCAGGCATACATCACGGCAATGATGGCAGTGTCGCGGATGCCCAGATTGGGATTGCTTTGGTCAGACTGGCAGGCGCTTACGAGCTCTTCCAATTCCTGCATATCGAGCGAACGCCCGCGGGGCAGGGACTCCACCCTCAAAGAGCGCACCCCTGCAGCACGATAGTAATCGTTGTGATCAGAATAAAGACCCAGCCGGTAGGCTTCTTCGAGCACTCGACGCAAGGCAACCAGGTGTTTGTTGACGGTTGCTTTTGCGTAGCCGATATCCACCATATGGGCGCTCAGACCGCTGGTGTTTTCGTAGCGCAGCAGGTGCCAGGGGAAGGTGAGCGCGTCGGAGCTCTTGCCGTCTGAGAAGATGTAGGAAAGGTTATTAAGAGCGGTAAATTGCGTGCGTTTACCAGCCGGGCTGAGCGTGTTCAGGTACGCCTGGGCAGGGGAGGGCAGGGTGGGGTCAGGCTTTAGTTGCTCTTCGGATAGCGTTAGCAAGGATGGTTTTTGTTTCCTGGGCATGGTTATCCTTTCGAGAATATAATTCTCGTAAGTTATTATAACAATTTTTCGTCATCGCGAGCAAAGCGTGGCGATCTGCAATTTTGAAACCACCAGTTCCTGGCGTTAATATTTTCTTTCAGTCGTCATAGACGTATGCGTGGGTCAGGTTGCGCAGCCTGCCCCGTGCTTTTTTGGCGGAGTTAAACCTGACATCACGAGTGCTGGCATATAACGCTTTTAGTAGGGCTGGGCTTTAGTCCAGCCGCTGTGCTTACCTGCTAAGACGTACGCGGACGGAGCAAGCCCCCTCCGTACGATTGAATCAATTCCAGCCTCTAAGCCTGCCCTGCGATTTGATCGTGCCGGTCTCCAGAACGACCACGATCAAATTTTGTCATGAAATCTGGCAGCTTTACAGCTTCAACGTTATACTTGGCAGGTTAATAGAGGCCGCAAGTATATGATCTTTAAGCACAGTTTTAATAGCATTATCCGCTCACCGGGGAAAACGTTCCTTTTCCTGGTCTTGTTAACCGCTTCAATTGTCTTTGTCAACCTGGGCAGCAGCATGAATTACTCTGCCAATCGCATGCTTGAGCAGGCAAACGAACATTTCGATACGGTTGTTGCCTTTAAATATGGTGATTTACACGATCTGGATGGTGCCTGGGCAGATGAAAATTTCCAAAAAAACATGTCTGCCATCGATTTTCCGGCTCTTTCCAATCATCCCGCTGTAATAGCGGTCGATCAGGAGCGTACCATCTCCGCCTATGCGGGTGATGATTCCAAGGTCTGGCAAAACACCTCTCCCGTAAAAAACCATGTCATCGTCACGCTGCGTTTGCTTGCCCCGCAAGATGATGGTAGTTGGACCGGTCTAACGTATGAGACAATTTTCGGCCGAAAAATTAGCGGCACAATTTTTCTGAGGGTCAGTCCTTTCAGTTCTACAGGCTTAAATATTGGTGATCAACTCAAACCTGGCCGCACACTCCTGATGGCGGCTTACGCTGAGACTGGTACAAGCAGCGGATTGGTGCTAACCCCGATAAAGCCCGCTAACTTGGTTCAGAATCCGAGCAAGACCCTTCAAGGTATTGGCGAACTGACCGATATCACCGATCGTCCCGCCTATTTTCAAGGTGTAGAGGGCAGGGCGTGGCTTGAGCTGGCTGACACGCTGGAAATCATTGATAAATCTTTCCAGGTGGTCGCCTCCTCCGATATCCAGAGCATGATCCCTTTCCATATGAAGCAGATTTGGCTCACAAGTGGGAGTTTTGAGCCCCAACCTGGCGTTTGCTACATCAGTGAACGTTTGGCAGGTGTACTTGATCTCGCGGTCGGCGATTATTGGCATCTTGCTTACCATTACGACCCAAACGGCAACCCAGCGTTCACGTATGCGCCGGAAACGGGCTTTGTTCACGAGGAAGACTGTCGGATTGCAGGGATTTTCCAAATCACGGCGGATCTCACCTACACGGTCCTGATTCCCTATCCCGATTGGCTGCAAAAAACGCCGGATAATTATGATTTCCTGCGTGTCCGGGTGAATAATCCCCAGGCTGAGGAATATCTGAGTTATGTCAGGTCCTACCTGCCCGAGATGGTAGAGCTCCAGGTGGAAGACCAGGGTTATAGCAATGCGGTCATTCCCATCCTGAAGCTGCGCGAGCGTTCACTCTACATGACCACCGCCAGTACGGCAGCTGGAATAGCCGTAATTTCCTTATTTGCCTATCTTTTCATCGTTCGCCAACGGGAAACCGCGGATGTGATGATGAAACTGGGCACCGGTCGCACCAGGACCATCGCTTATCTGATTTTCGGCATTATGATCATTGCAGTCCTTGCGGGGTTGGCGGGCACTTACATTGCCAGCCTGGTGGATAAAAGCCTGACCGAAGCCGTTTGGGGTATTTTGCAGGGTGGCATCATGCAGGATCTGCGTTTCAGCGAGCGGGCCTTGGGACTGCAGGTGGCATTCGCGCCCGAGTTGCTTACTGCCTCCTGGGTACGCTGGCTTACCACGGCGCTCGTGGTCGCTTTGGTCTTCGCAATCACCCTGCTTGCTTCGTTTGTCGCGCTTAGAAAACCCAAACGGCGCAAGGCGAAGGCTATCCTTGCCCCTAAGTCCGAAAGCGGTCGCGCGATGACTTTCGCTGGTGTGCCGGGCTTGAGTTTGCGTTTTGCCCTTCGTTCGATTCGACGGAATTTTTCGCGCAGTCTTATTGTCCCCATAACGGTCGCTCTGCTGGCTGCATTCATCCTGATCATCGGCGTCTCGGTTGCGGACCAGGAGCAGGCAGCCGAAACAATTTATGACCGCGTGCCTACCACGGCTTATCTCACCACATTTCTGGGTCAACACAGGCAATTTTCCATTTCTCTTCAAAGCGATGTTTTTCATATGCTGGACAGCGAATTCGAGGGTTCACAGACAAATAGGATGCTCAGATTTCCGTTAAGTGGCGAACGAGTGCAGACGCTTAGATCTGAGTTTGAGAAAGAAAATCCAGTCATAAAAGAGTTTTTACTCACCAGGTACATGCACTACGAATTTATGGGCTTGGTAGAGGGCGCCGATGGCAGCCCTGGCATACCTGACCTGCCTGAAAGACCCACAGTCAACCGTCAACAATCCGCCATTGCTTCGCAACTGGGTTTCAATTTTTTGGAGCGACAGGTAAAACAAATGCCAATTCTGGCTCTGACCGATAGTGTCACCCGCACCAGTGAAGCCATCAAATTCCGTGAGTCACAGGTGCAATGGCTGCAGGGATATTCGGATGAGGATTTTCTCAAGCCCGAACACATTATTGTTTTACCCGACCGTCTGATGGATGAAGAAAACCTGGAGTTTGGGGATCTGATTCGATTGGGGGTTTACGAACCGGATCATAACTTCGGAGTGTTGGTTGAAGCTTTTGATTTCAAGATCGTTGGCAGTTATTTCCAGGGCAGTCGTTCCCCTGTCATCTATGCCCCCTGGAGTCTGTTAACAACGATTAAGATGGGTACTGATTTGGAGATCAAATTCCTTGAAAACCCATCAGATCCGAATTCAGCTCTAATACCCGGTCTGCCTAATGAATACCTTGTGGAATCGGTTGACTCTGCCACAATCATTCCCCAGGACCCACGCGATCTTGATAGCTTGCGGGATTACCTGGAAGACAACAAATACAGCCAGGTCGGCATCATTCGCAGCAATCGCCTGGCAGTGGTCATTGAGGATAAAGCTCTCGCGGATGGTTTGCTTTCGATCCAGCAGCATTTGTCCTTCCTGAATTTTATTATCCCGATCATGCTCCTGTTATCCGGATTGATGGGCTTCATTTTGTCCTACCTGCTCACCCGTAATCGTCTGCCCGAGTTTGCGGTGATGCGCAGTGTGGGCGCGAAAAAACTCCAGGTTTACCTGGCGTTCTTCCTCGAGCAATTTTTCCTGTTACTGATCGGGGTCTTGCCGGTTGTGGTCGTTCTGCTAACACGACCAGGCTGGCTGCCAGCGGTCGGGCGAAACCTGGTTTTATTCTTATTTGTCTACACTTTGGGCATCGTCATC
The DNA here is from genome assembly GCA_040768265.1 of Anaerolineaceae bacterium. Lineage (GTDB taxonomy): Bacteria > Chloroflexota > Anaerolineae > Anaerolineales > Anaerolineaceae > Mesolinea. The sequence continues at coordinate 43,411 of JAXGNB010000007.1, read as the reverse complement.
GCCATCGGGCTGATGGGGCGCTCCAAAGTACTCGATATTTTGTTTACCAAGGAATAGAAGTGTTATGGATCAAACCTTATTCACACAACCCATCCTGAAGCTTGATAACGTAAGCTACCAGTATAGTAACAAGTACCAGTCGGTCGAAGCGGTCAAAGAAGTTAATGCCGAGTTTTATGAAGGAAAAATGGTCGCCATTATCGGAAAGTCTGGCTCAGGCAAGTCCACCCTGCTTTCCCTTATGGCTGGATTAGCCCTTCCCACAGGTGGTCAGGTGATTTACCGCGGCACTCCAACCGATGAAGTCAACCTAGACGCGTACCGGCGCCAGAATGTGACCGTGGTTTATCAGAGTTTTAACCTTTTCCCGCTGATGACCTGCCTTGAGAATGTCTGCTTTCCATTGGAGCTGCTGGGAAAAACTCCGAAAGAAGCTGCTGTGATTGCCAAAGAGCAGATCGCGCATGTGAATTTACCGGAGTCAGTTCATAAAAGATTTCCGAATATGATCTCCGGCGGAGAGAAACAACGTGTGGCTATTGCTCGTGCCCTGGCCTCAGGCGCTAAAGTGATCCTTGCGGATGAACCTACTGGTAACCTGGATGTGGCTAATGGAGAGAAAATTGTCGATTTGCTCTGGCATCTCGCGCATGATGATAATTACCTGGTTATCGTTGTAACGCATGACCTGGGTATTACAAAGGTAGCCGATGAGATCATGCAGATGAGCGACGGCTATCTGAAACCTCTGGTCCTCGACGAAGCTCCAGCACTTGATGCGATTGAAATGGGCGGGCAGGCTTAAAGTCCGCGAGAATTACACAAAAAATCAAAGCCCGTAAGATTTTCCTTATGGGCTTTTTTTGTCAAAACTCAAGTTGAACGATTTGCTCGAAAGTGATCTTGCTCTCAATTTGCCATGCTGATTTCCAAATAGTCAATCAGTGAGGCAGTTTTATCCTCGGTTCTCACCGGTCTCCAGACCGCGTGAGGTATTTGACCGATAGGTCTCCATCAATCCCATCCCCACTTCTGACCGTTCTCCTTATACCCATCCGCTTCTCCGTTCTCGCCGGTCTCCAGACCGCGTGAGGTATTTGACCGCTAGGTCTCCCTAATTCCTACATTTAATTCTCTATACTGATTTCCAGGCTGTCAATGACCGTCGCAGCCTTGTCAGACGCGGCATAGTATGCGCCAAAGCGTTCAGTCAGTTCGGTTTTGTCCAACAGCAGGTCCTGCACAAATCGGTACGAAAGCGTCTCATATAGCAACTCAACGCTCACTGTAAAAGGTCCTTCGTATCCGCTAGTGTCCACTTCGTAGCGCACCAGGTCACCCCCTCCGACAAAGTTCGCGTCCTGAGCCGCCAATCCGTAAACAGCGATATCCGCGGGCAAATTTTCCTTATCAGCTCCCACCGGCAGCAAACGGTTATCCTTGGCAAAGCTGGCCGCCCTGAGCAGCGTATAAGTCACCTCTCCGTCGCTGTTTTGCATGATGCCTTCGTAGATCTGCACCTGGTCCGGCTGGGTGATCACCTCGTAATGCGGCTCATAAGCCAGCGGGTCAGAATCTGCCGCGTTACCCTGGATCGAACCGTCCGGGTTTTGCTTGCCGGACTCAAAAATAACCTGACCACTCGAATCTTTCACGACGAAACGCAGCCAGGCTCGTCTGGTTGGAATACTGGTGGGGAATTTGTGTCCGGTTAAAACCTCCACCTGGATTTCTGCTTCCAGGACCCCATTTGTTAAGCCAAGCTCTTGTAAGGATAGTGCTGCCGTATTCTGGCTCAATTGTTCCTCAACCCGGGCAATTGTTTCGTTGAATTCTTCCTGGCTCGCGCTCACTTCCAGATCGCCTCCCCAATTTGCCAGAATTTCAAGCATAAAAGTGTTCCCGCCCACAAAATAGTGTTGAAAGAAAGGCTCGCGGGCTGCCAGGCGTCCCGGCATTTGTGAGATCTTAACTGCCCCATCTGCTAACGGCATGTGGCAGCTCTGGCAGGATTGTGTTTGACTGCCAAATTCTGAATATTGCCATTCCGTGTAAGCGGTTTGTTCCGGGAATTCACCTAAAATGTTGCCTTCGCCGTCAACAAAAGGAGTATAGAGATTATGGCAGGTGGCGCAGTGCTCCGCGCTGAGCATGTGGTCGCCATAAGCTGGAATGTACCCGGTATGCATCTGCATTTGCATCGTGACCGGGTTTTGATATGGACCGTAAATCATGCGATTAGGCGCGTTGGTGCTTGTGTCGATGACGTAATGACCACTGAAGCCTTCCATGGTACCCAGGTTTTCTTCAGTCACCTGGTGACACAAAGTGCAGGAGACTCCATCGATCGCGGCGGCATGGTAGGGATGTTCAAGGCTATAAAAACCGTCATTCAACCCCGCCACTGGAAGGCTTTCAACAAGCGATTGGGTTGTGGCCATGGGCATGTGGCAGGTGACGCATTTTTGCTCGATCACCTCCTGAAGTTCAGGGTTCCTGGCAACCTCGGAGCTCACCTTTGCCTGCCAGACCGGATCGATACCCGCGTGCGCCATCATGGTGGAGCGCCAGTCGCTCGGCATCGAGACGTCCTTGCCGCTCTGATCGATCAGATCGATATGGCAGAGCGTGCAGATGCTTGGTCCCGTGAAATCAGATGTCTGAAAACTGGAAAATGGACCCTCCGGAGCGGGATTCAATGCCAATCGGATCATTTCCTCGGTTGCTTCTGTGCCTGTTCCGCTTGCGGTGGGAATGGAAGTGGAGTTTGAAACCCAGATTTCATCAGTAGCCGCGCTGGAAGTCGAGCTTTCAGGCTCTTCCGTGCCCGTTGGTTGCTTCACTTCACTGAGGCAGGAAGTCAGATAAAAAAGATAGGAAAAAATCAGAATAACAAACAGGATTGTAAGTTTCTTTTCTTTGGACATTTTCACCTCCAATAAGGTTTGTCCCACTTTTGCTGTTAGTAGCATAGTTGATCAAGCAAAAAACCTGATGTTGTTAAGTATAGATCATCTTATTTACTTTTGATTTACTCTCCCGTCTTGTTTGGGTGAAATCTTCCTGCATAAGCAGCGTAGCTATCTTTTCGTAGGCCGGATCATCGTGCTCGAAGAGTATGCGGGCTTCAATCCGGCTTCTTAATTATTTGCGTGTCGCAAGCTGAGATTTAGGTGTAGCTTAGGTTGGGTTGTTTAACCTGGACCTCAAATTATTGTATGAGCTTTAAACCAATCTGATAAACTTATCTCATCATGGATAAAATAATCATTGCGACCGACTCATTTAAAGGCTCGCTGAGTGCTCCAGAAGCCTGCTGCATTATTGCTGGGCAGGCTGAACGCATCTTTCCTCAGGCGGAAATTATGCAGCTGCCTATCTCTGATGGGGGAGAGGGATTGGTTGAGGTCGTATTCAACGCGCTTGGGGGTGAACATAAGAATGTAATTACCATAGATCCATTAGGACGCGAAATTTCTGCTGCTTACCTTCACCTGGCAACCGGAGCGGCACTGATCGAGATGGCTGGGGCAGGGGGGCTGACCCTGCTCACCCCAGGTGAATATGACCCTTTGCGCGCCAGTACTTTAGGGGTTGGTTTGATGATCCTGGATGCCATTAGAGCAGGTGCGGCTCCCATCTACATTGGCCTGGGCGGCAGCGCCACGGTCGACGGCGGCACTGGCGCTGCCACCGCGCTGGGAGCGCGTTTTTTGGATGAATACGGAAATACAGTTATCAACGGTGGAGGCTTGGACAAAATTCAAAGCATGGATTTTTCCGGGCTGCTTGACTTGAATTATTCCGGCAAAATGATTTTCCTGACGGATGTCAACAATCCCCTTTGCGGCCAAAATGGCGCGGCTGAGATCTTCGGACCCCAAAAGGGCGCGACCCCTGAACAGGTCAAACAACTGGATCGTGGTCTACGGAATTTGGCGAATTTAATTGAACAAAAGACCAAATTGGAACTGAAAAACATGCCTGGGTTGGGGGCGGCTGGTGGGTTCGCGCTGCCATTTGTGGGCTTTATGGGCGCTGAGATTCGCGGCGGCATCGATTTTGTGCTCGACTTGTTAAATTTTGATGAAAAATTGGTTGGCGCAGACCTGTTAATTACGGGGGAGGGGCGCACAGACGCCCAAAGCGCGATGGGAAAGGCAATTTCTGCCCTTGCCAGGCGCGCTCACGCCGCCGGTTTGCGCGTAGCCGTGATATCCGGGGCCTTAGGGCAGGGGGCTGAAAAGATGCTTGAGCTGGGCGTTGATGATATGGTCCAGGCAACTCCTGCCAGGCAGTTGTTGGAAGAAGCTCTGGCACATGCCTCCGAGAATTTGGAGAAAGCGGCTTACAAGTATTTTTCTGAATTGAAATTGAGTTATGAATAGCGCGTAGGTCAGGTTCCGTAGCCTGCCCCTGAGCAAAGCGAACGGGGTTGAACCTGACGTCACGAATGCTGGCAAACAAAGCCCTCAACAATAATAGCCTTCCTGGTTGGGTTGAAGAAGAGAGAATCCCTCCACCGTAGGGCTGGGCCTTGGTCCAGCCGCCCCCTGTTTCTTTGTAGTTACATCCGGAGGGAGCAAGCCCCCTCCGTACGGAAAAACCGTGAACGCGTAGGTCAGGTTCCGTTTTTGAACCTGACATCACGGATGTTTGCAAACAACCTCCTCAATAAATAATTAAACCTCCCTTTGTAGGGCTGGGGTTCACTCCAGCCGTCACCTGTTTCTACATAATTGTATCCGGAGGGAGCAAGCCCCCTCCGTACGGCGATATGGTCGTAGGGTTGACGCACGCGTCAACCCTGAAGTTGTGAATAAGGCAGACGCGAACATTAAGCATCCGATGTTAGGTTGAACCCCGCCTAAAAACACGTGGCAGGCTGTGCAACCTAACCTAAGACAATATTTCGTCATCGCGAGCGAAGCGTGGCGATCTGCATTAAGGAAAAGGCAGGTCTGTTCCCTGCCGCACCATACCCAAAAATTACCCAATTACCCGTCAAACCACTTTTATAACTATCGAGAAGTGATATTCTCATAAGTAATAAATATAAAAACGGCTCTTCACCCCCTACCCTTCTGTTCAAAATATTCTGTCGTCAGATACAAACAATAACATGCTGTATTCAACTAATTAAAAAAATGGCTGGGGTTGCCAGCCATTTAGCCTTTAAATATATAAGATCGAAACCTACGCCCCCACCATCATGGCTTCAACGTCAGTTTCAGCCGTATCGATTGGTTTCAGGTCATAGGCTTCCACGAGCACCTTGGCCACATTTGGGGAAAGGAACGCGGGCAGTGTGGGGCCTAAGCGGATCTTTTTGACACCCAAGCTTAGCAGAGCCAGCAGCACGATCACAGCCTTTTGCTCATACCAGGCAATGTCAAAGGATAGCGGCAGGTCGTTGACGCTGCAGTTGAAAGCCCCAGCCAGCGCCTGGGCAATCACCACCAGCGAATAGCTGTCGTTGCATTGTCCGGCGTCCAGAACGCGCGGAATACCGCCGATTTCACCCAGACCCAGTTTGTTGTAGCGATACTTGGCGCAGCCAGCCGTTAGAATAACAGTGTCTTTTGGTAATGCCAGGGCAACTTCGGTGTAATATTCGCGATTCTTGTGGCGTCCGTCACAGCCCCCCATCACTACGAAGCGAGAGATAGCGCCGCTCTTTACCGCTTCTATGACCTTATCAGCCACGCTCAACACGGTATGGTGCGCAAAACCGATCGGAATGGTGCCGGTTTCGAGCTCTTTGGGCTCATCGCTGGTTTTCGCACGCTCGATTACCGCTGAGAAATCCTTGTGTCCACCTTCAGGACGGTCGGCAATATGTGGCACGTCTGGATAGCCTGCCATGCCGGTGGTGAAAATGCGATCGCGGTAGCCATCGCGCACAGGAATGATGCAGTTGGTGGTCATCAGGATGGGTCCGCCGAAAGCGTCAAATTCTTCTGCCTGCTTCCACCAGGAGCCACCATAATTACCAGCCAGATGCTTGTACTTTTTCAGTTCAGGATAGGCATTGGTTGGCAGCATCTCACCATGGGTGTAGATGTTGATGCCGGTGCCTTCGGTCTGTTGCAGCAGCTCCTCAAGGTCCACCAGGTCATGCCCGCTGACCAAAATACCCTTGCCGGGTTTTACACCAAGCGAAACCTGGGTTGGTTCCGGATTGCCGTAGCGACCTGTGTTGGAGGCGTCCAGCAATGCCATAGCCTTGACTCCGAACTCGCCTGTCTTTTGGATCAGCGCCAGCATCTCAGCCTGACCAAGCTTGTCATTGGTGGTGGCATCCAGTGCTTCCTGCATGAAAGACAGAATGCTCTCGTCTCGCCCCCCCACCAGGTAGGCATGGTCAACGTAAGCGGCAATGCCTTTCAGGCCATAGATGACCACTTCGCGCATCGAGCGGATATCTTCGTTCAGATCGGGGTCATCCATGATGCCGACCGTGCGCCCCTTGGCAAGCAAGGTTTCAAGCTCGTAGTTTTCAGGCTGCCAGCCTGCCCAATCCGGACCACTGCCGGTGCAATTGGAGTTGTGCAGTTCATTACAACGGGTCTGGGCACGCTTGCGCAGATCGTCCCGGCGCTCGATTGCTTCCTTAATTAACGCAACAAAGCGATCGCTGTCAAAGTTTGCATTGGTAATGGTGGCAAAAAGCGCCTTGGCAACGAAGAGATCAGTCTCATCGTCCTTGATATCCATTGGGCGGGCACGGGTGCCCCAGAAAGAAATGCCTTTGAGCAGGTAAACCAGCAGATCCTGCAAGCGGGCTACTTCAGCAGATTTACCGCACATCCCGCGCCTGGTGCAGCCGGTGTTTTTCATGGTCTCCTGGCACTGATAACAAAACATGTCGTTCATAAAGTTCTCCTTGTAGTTAATTTCACAATCGTATCCTGATTATACAACATATACTACCAATCAGGTCTTATTACCAGCAGTCACCAGACAAGTTGTTTTCTGAACGAAGATTATTAACACCTGGATATGCAAAAAAAAGAGCGCCAGATTTCTGGCGCTCTGCTGACTTCTTGAATTGACTACACAAACCGATTGCGGATCTCTGAGCTGACGTAATCCAGGATCGCCACAGTGATGGCAATAAACCAGATTGCAATGCCGGCCGAACGGTAATCCAAAAGCCTGATCCACTGGATCAGCAAGTAACCGATACCGCCGCCGCCAACCATGCCGATAACGGTGGACATACGCACGTTGATGTCCCAGCGGTAAATGGTGAAGGATACGAAAGGCGGCACAATTTGTGGAATAACCGCATACCAAACCGTTTGGAGCCAATTCGCTCCAGTTGCCTGGATGGCTTCTACTGGTCCCGGATCAATAGACTCGATTGCCTCGGAATACAGTTTGCCCAGTGCGGCAATTGAGTGCACCGTAAGTGCCAGGATGCCAGCGAACGGTCCCAATCCCACAGCAATGATGGCAATCACCGCCCAAACCAGCGACTCAATTGACCGCACAATATTCAGGATCGTTCGAACCACCATGTAGACTGTTTTAGTGAACCAGTTGGCTGACATGAGGTTGCGTGAGGCAATAAAACTAACCGGGATCGAGAGAATGACGCCAAAGAAAGTGGACATCATGCCCAGGAAGATAGTCTCGATCATCTTCTCAACGGAGAGTTTCAGCTCCTCACTCAACACGGGCTCTCCAACAGCAGCAACCTGGCGCGCTTCTACCTGCCAGACGGCATATCCTTTGCCGCCGGTGGTTGGAATAACGCGGTAAGGGATGATCACATCCATCTCAAAACTACCGTTTTCGTCAGTCATGATTTTGACATACTCACCGCCATAACGGTAGCGGAACTCGTTGCGCACCTGGTCCACCCACCAGATTTCCGTCTCATCATTAGGCGCGAAATTGCCACCGACCATTCTGAGTTTGGTCCCTTCAGCACCAGAAATTTCTGAAAGATCGCCACAGTTGGGTGTGACAGTTACGTAAGGATCGCCTTCTTCAACCACGCGCGGCGGCACTTCCGCATTTTCGGTACACGGAATAACGACGTCCGCGCTTCCAATCAGGAGCTCCTCAGGATAATAGAGAGCTTTTTCCCACGGCCAAAGCACGCGCATCAGCAGCGGCAGTGAATTCTTTCCATCCCGGACCAAAACGGCCGGTTTAATTTCACCGATCTGCCATCCCAAAATAAAAAACGAAGCCAAAACAACCACCCACAAAAGGAAGGAACTCGGTTTGGTTTTTGCGGCTGTTTTATAGGCGTCAAAAGCAATCAAGATATACAGGACAGCAAGCAGGATCAGAATGACAAGGATGATTGGTTGAAGCTGGATAGCCTTTTTGAACATGGCCACAAAGCCAACTTCCCGCCTTGCTGCCTCATTGACCCGCCAGATCCACAAACCTGCCGCGGAGAGGAATACCAGCAGCAACACCAAACCCTTACGGAACTGGCGTGCCAGCATATGCCCTAAACCAGGCACAAACAGGGAAATTATTCCTGCTAAGAGAGGAGGAACCAGGCTGGGTTTTTGTTCAATGCTTTGATCTTTTACGCTCATTTTGCCAACTCCTCCCCAGCTGAAACTTCTTCTTCATCGGTGATATCTCCCGAAATGCCCCCCATTCGTTCGGCTTCTTCACCGTAGATGGTCTTGAATTCGGCGTCAGTCATGCGCATGATCTGCTTTTTGTTGCCCTGATAGACAATCTGACCATCACGCAAACCGATCACACTGGTGCTATAGCGCTGCACCAGGTCAAGGTAATGAAGGCTGCAGATAATGGTAATTCCATCCTCTTTGTTCAGATTTTCCAGGTGCTGCAAAATCGAATGTGCCAAAACAGGATCGAGGCTGGCAACAGGTTCATCCGCAAGGATCAGTTTGGGTTCCTGCATCAGCGCACGGGCAATGCCAACGCGCTGTTGCTGTCCGCCGCTGAGTTCATCAGCCCGCTTGTTTGCCTGATCAGTGATGCCCATTCGCTTCAGCGCGCTTTGGGCTCGTTTTCTATCGGCCTCATCAAATTGATTGGTAATGCTGCGCCATGTGGGCGAATAGCCCAGTCGCCCAGCCATTACATTGGTCAGAACAGTTGATCGTTTGACCAGGTTGAATTGCTGGAAAACCATCCCAATTTTTCTGCGCATGTTTCGCAGATCATCCCCTTTGAGAGTGGTGATATCCACGCCGTCCCACAGGATCTGTCCTTCAGTCGGATCAATCAGGCGGTTAATGCAGCGCAGCAGTGTCGATTTTCCTGACCCGCTAAGACCGATCACCACCAAAAATTCTCCATCAGGAACCGTGAAACTCACATTCCGTAGAGCCACAGTCCCGTCATCATAAATTTTTGTTAAATTGCGAATTTCGAGCATAATTACTCACCCTGGAAATTAATACGGGGGACCTATTGGTCCCCCGTTGCATAAACAGATTACATAACCCGAAAATCTTAGAGATCTTCAGCGGTTATTCCAGCAGCGTCTAGCAACTGGCGGAAGGCATCATAGAATGTGTTATCGTGTTCTTCCAGTCCATCCCACTCATAAGCGGCATCCATGGCAGCGTTACCTTCTTCGGTGCCGATGATCTTAAGCAGTGCGGCAACGAGCTGCGCTTTGAGATCTTCGGGGAAGTCTTTGGCGAATTGCACACCATCGTTCGGGATTTCAACGGAAATCTCAACCTGGAGGACTTTGTCCATGACATCCGGGAATTCGTCCTCGACTGAAGTACGGGCATCCACAAAGGAAGCACCGGCGTCACAATCACCATTGTAAACACCAAGCACGGCCGCGTCGTGGCTGCCTGCAAAGATTACTTCCACATCGGTTTCAGGATCCACGCCGGCGGCGCGCATCATGATGCTGGGAATGATCCAACCACTGGTGCTGGTCTCATCGGTAGCACAGAAGACTTTACCGGCAAGATCTGCAACGGAAGTGATGCCGCTGTCAACATGGGCGATGATTTGCCCGGTGTAGGTTGGGCTGCCATAGCGTGTGGCGACAAGCGCTGGATAGGCGCAGTCTCGATCCGCGGCAGTGATGGCAGCAAAGGTCGCCAGGGAACCCATATGGGCTTGCCCGGAGCATTGTGCTTCAATAGCAGCGGTGTAGTCAGTGGCCACGAAGGTGTCTACCACCAGGCCAGTTTCCTCGAAAATCATGTCGGCAACTGCGTCAGCGCCTGCTGCCACAGATTCCATTTCACCTGAGGGAACGAAGACCCATTTGATTGGGTTTGCTTCTGTACCAAGCTCGGGTGCTTTGGGCTGACAGGCGGCGATTACCAGTACAGCAACAAGAAGAAGGGGAACTATCAAACTTAACTTTTTCATTAATACTCCTTTTTTTTTATTGATTAGAGAACTAAACAACTGCTTATATGATACACCAAAAATCAATAACATGTGAAAACAAGTTGTCCTTTTACTGGTAAGTTGTTCTTTTACGACCTATTTATTTGCCGATGCCAATGACGGTAAAGCCCAGTCCAATAAGGCGCTCACGGTCAAGGAAATTACGTCCGTCGATGACTGGTACAGGTGAAATGGCTTCCCAGTTGAGATCATGATAGACAGGCCACTCGGTTACTAATACGATTGCGTCTGCATCTTCGAGAGTGAATTCGAGGTTATTTGTATAAGAGACTCCTAAGTTGGGGTATTGGCTACGCGCATTTTCCAGCGCCACCGGGTCGTGTGCCCGCACAATCGCGCCTCGTTGGACTAGCAACTTGCTAATATCCAGTGAGGGTGCGTCTCGCAGGTCGTCCGTATTGGGTTTGAAACTGAAACCAAGCAGGGCTATGTGCTTACCCTTCAGGATCTTCAGCTCTTCCTGCAAGCGGTCCACTACCCACACACGCTGAGCATAATTGACATCTCGCGCGGCACGAATAATTGGCATATCCACGTGGTAATCTTTCGCTGTTGCCACCAGCGCGGCTGTATCCTTGCCAAAACACGAACCGCCCCAGCCAATGCCAGCATTCAGGAAATGATTTCCAATACGCTTATCCAGACCAATCCCTTTGGCAATCGCCGAAACATCTGCCCCCACCTTCTGCGCCAGGTGCGCAATCTCATTAATGAAGGAAATTTTGAGCGCCAAGAACGAATTGGCGGCATACTTAACCATCTCCGCGGATGTCAGATCGCAAACAAGCATGGGAACTTCGCTAAGCCCTTCAGGTCTGGGCAGACCTGCTGGTGCCGGAAAATCCTGCCGCATGATCGGCCCAAACAATTCCTTCAGGCGCTCAATGCTGGGCTTGTGCTCTGAGCCAACAATGATGCGATCGGGATAGAAAGAGCCATGCAGTGCCGAACCCTGCGCCAGGAATTCCGGGCTTGAGACAACGTTGAATAATCCATTTGGCTTGGCATCATGGACCTCAAAATAGTGTTCACGGATGATCGCCTCCACCCAGTTGCCCGAGCCAATCGGAACGGTCGATTTGTTAACTACCACCACAAATTTCTCCCCCAGGTTCTCGGCAATGGACTCCGCTGCCATGCGCACATAGCTCAGATCCGCGTTGCCATCTGGCAAAGAAGGCGTATTGACGGCGATAAAAATGACATCCTGGTTGGGAATATCCGCTTCAGCGTAATTGCTGACAAAACGCATTTTTTGGTGGACTTCAGCAAACAGGTAATCCAGGTGAGGTTCAAAAATCGTAACCTCGCCTGTTCTCAGACGGTTTACTTTTTCCTGATTGAGGTCAATGCAGGTAACTTCATTGCCCAGGTAAGCCAGCATCACCCCCGTATTTAGTCCAACATATCCTGTTCCAATTATCAGTACGCGCATATCGCCTCTTTGAATTTTTTTATCTGTTCTATTATACCTGAGCGATTACCTTAGAAAGATCGCAAGAAGTCGCTCCGCAATTTTCTAATCTACTGGTTCAAGTTTCGCCATGAAATGGCGCAAAACTTTCGGTGCCCAGGTAATCCTCAAGCCACGGATTTTTTCAGCCTCACGCATGCATTTAGCCGCAGATTCGCCGATGTAATCGAGGTGGCTGCGGGTGTAAACCTGGCGCGGAATGGCAAAACGCAGCAGCTCCAAGGGCGCGAATAGCGGCGCGCCAGTTAAAGGATCGCTGTGCTCGAACATCAGGCTGCCAATTTCAGTGGTGCGCACGCCGCCAGCCAGATATAGGGCATTCCCAAGCGCCACCGCCGGGAACTGGCTGGGGGGGATGTGAGGCAGCGCCTTGCCGCCATCCACATAAACCGCATGCCCGCCTGTTGGCAGGTAAACCGGCATCCCAGCCTGCCTGAGTACTTCTCCCAGGTATCGGGTGTGCGACTCGCGGTAATTCAGATAAGACTCATCCACCCCGTCATACAGCCCCACCGCTACGGCTTCCAGGTCGCGTCCCGAAAGACCGCCATAGGTCAGAAAACCCTCGTGCACGATCAAATTCTGGGCAATGCGCTGCTTTAGCTCGGGATCTCTGAAAGCAATAAATCCGCCGATATTCACGATGGCGTCCTTCTTGGCGCTCATGGTGCAGCCATCCGCATATGAGAACAACTCGCGCACAATCTCGCGCACGCTGATATCCTTATATTTTGGATCGCGCAGTTTGATGAACCAGGCATTTTCAGCAAATCGGCAGGCATCCACGAAGAAGGGAATACCGTATTTATGATAGATCTCTGCAGTCGCGCGGATATTTCCCATCGAAACTGGCTGACCGGCGGCAGAGTTGTTCGTGATCGTGATCATACCGATCGGGATATTCTCAACCCCGGTTTCCCGGATGAACTGCTCCAGTTTCTCCAGGTCCATATCGCCCTTGAATGGCGCGATCAGGCTGGAATCTTCCGATTCGGCGATGGTAAACTCAACCGGATTAGCGTTCAAAACCAGCAGATTTGCCATGGTGGTATCAAAATGGCGGTTATTGGGCACATACTGACCGGGTTTGACAAGCGTGGAAAAGAGCATGCCCTCGGCGGCGCGACCCTGGTGAGTGGGAAGCACATACTCGAAGCCGAGCACGTCCTGCACCGCGCGCTCAAAATGGTAATAGCTCTTAGCGCCAGCGTAGGATTCATCCGCCTGCATCATGGCTGCCCACTGGCGGTCACTCATGGCGCCGGTGCCGCTATCGGTCAGCAGGTCAATAAAAACATCTTCCGCCGGCACATTAAAAATGTTATAGAAAGCTTTCTTCAAGGCAGTTTCCCGTTCTGCCTCTGTGGTGAGTTTCACGCGCTCGACGACTTTGATGCGAAACGGCTCAATAAACGGAATGGTCATGTTCTCTCCTTGGATTTTTGTTTTTGCAAACCAGCCAGGTGCGCCCCAGCCAGGTAACCACTGCCAAATGCAAAATGCAAATTGAAGCCCCCGCAAGGTCCAGCCACATCTAAAGTCTCTCCCACCAGGTAAAGCCCAGGGATGAGCCTGGATTCCATGCTCAGCGGATCCACCTCCCCCACTGGCACGCCCCCCACGCTCACCTGGCTGTTCTTGAAACTTCCAGCTCCAGTTACTCTGAACTTTGCTTCAGCGCTTACCTCCAGCAGCTGGCGGATTTGTTCTTCGCTCAGGGCGTTAAGTTTTGCCTCTGGGTCCAGCCTTGCCTGCCTGATGAAGAAATCTGCAGATTTTGGTGAGAAGTAACGCAGCAAGCCGGCTCGCAAACTGCGGGGGTTGGCAACCTGCCCCGTGAGAATATCCGCAAAATCGGACCAAAACGGGGCGATAAAGTTCACCTGCAGACTTAGATCGGCGCCAGGGTGTAAAGCCACCAGGTGGCTGATGTTCATGACCCCGGGACCGTTGAAGCCGTCCTGGTTGACGATGATATTGCCCGCGGCCTGCCCAAGTTTCTCCTTGCTGCGCCAGATGCTCGCCAGCACGTCAAAGCGTTGCCCTTTCAGCTCTTTATACGCTCCAAGATCAGCAAAAATTGGGCCAAGCGCGGGCTGAAGTGGGTGCACAGTATGCCCCAATTTTTCAAGTGCTCCAAAAAGATCCCCTCGAGAGCCGAGTTCGGGGTAAGCCTTGCCCCCTGCCCCAAGAACAAGCTGCTCAAATGACTCCGTTTGATGTAATCCTAATGCACTAACTTGTAAATGAAATTGCTTCTTTTTATAAAAAATTTCACTAATGTGAGTGGCTACGCGCAATTCTACCCCACGCTCAGCCAGCGCTTCCCCCAAAACTTCTGCCACTGCCTGCGCGGACAGCGACCTGGGGTAATACCAACCGTCGTCGGTTTTTTGGGTTGGGATCCCCAAGCGATCAAGCGCGCGCCTGAATTCCTCCACCCCGAAAACGCCCAAAAAGGCTTCCATCCAGGTCGGATCCTCGCAGGTGTACGCCGCCGCGTCCACCGCGTCATTCGTCAGGTTGCAGCGGCTGCTGCCAGTTACCAGTAATTTTCGACCAATTTTGGGATTATGCTCAAACAGGGTGATCCTGCCGCCCCCCTCCGCAGCCTGGATCGCAGCCATCAGCCCGGCCGGTCCTGCCCCGATCACCGCAATATTCATGCCTGAATTATACCCTCTTCACAGCCCTACCCACCCCATATTTTTCATTCCTCTGCGTAGGTCAGGTTTCATACTTGTACCTGACATCACAAACATTTTCCAATGCAAAACCACCTTCCTTCTCTCTTTTAATATACTCCTCTGCGTAGGTCAGGTTGCGAAGTTCAACCTGACATCACAAACATCATCCAATATGTACCCATCAAATAAACACGCTCATCACCGCAGGTCAGGTTATCGTGCTCGAAGAGTATCCACAGCCTGCCCCTGAGCGTAACGAATGGCTTGTACCCCGGCAACTTGGCTAAGCGTGTGCAAATTATTGAAAGTTAAACTCAGAAAAAGAAAAAAACCGATAAAATTGGGCAGATATCTATTAATACCCTTCGAGTAATGCCATTTCTTATTGATTATTTCCAAATTTTCAGTATAATAATCTTAGTCCTTACTTTTCCTGGAGCATAATATGCTAAAAGTTTTCGCAATTCAGAAAGCTTTTTCTGGTTTTTCCAGGATGATTTCTTTTCCTGATCCCACCTTTTCCCCAACAATAGAAACTTCACAAGTAAATCATCATTTTGTGCATCCTATCACTCTCCTTTCATCTTTTTTCATGCTAATGCCGCCAAAGGCAGATCTACTCGGATCACTCTACTCAAGCTGACCGAGCCCGCTTAATTGTTCACTGAATCATAGTAATCACCATCCACCATAAGATAGAGCTGTTTCATCAAGTTCAATAGCTTACTCAATATTGGGCTCTCTAATCTAAAAATTGAAAAAGACATGAACGTGCTAACCGGAAAGAAGGAATCTAAAATGCGGCAGCAAAGGCGTTTTCACATCATTTTTTGGTCTTTCGTAGTACTTGGTTTTGTTCTTCTGCTCGGCAATAGTTCGCCCGTCGTAGCAGACATAGGTGGTTCCAACGTAACCTTTGCGCCAGGCGCGGGAGGAATAGGCGCATCCTGTTATATCCCCAATAGAGCTAATCAAAAACTTTGTTTTAGTCTTGATTCCATTACACCAGATGGTGAAGATACAGCTGCTGTTTTTATGAAATTTCCGGATGACTGGGCTGTAGGTCAGTTAGGCACCCAGGTCATCTCGCAGAGCTGCACCAATGGCGGAACCGTCAGCGGCTTATCGCAAGCAGACGGTCCCTATGGAAGGCAAGTGGACGACGGGCGTATCCAAAATAGTCCGGACCACTGCACTGGGGTGTATTGCTGGAATGTAAATACCGGAGCAACAAACACAGAGACTGTCTCCGTACCCTGGATCTGGTTTGGAGCAAATGAAGGCGCAGCGCCGCATACTCCCTGTTCCAATGACGATTTCTACCTCACTTTTCCAATATTAGGCTGCGATGAGCATGCTTCTACTCCTCCTGCCAGCGTGCCAATCTGTGAATATGTGCCACTGAGCGTCATGCCTGAGACCCTCCCTGTAGGTCTGGCTGCAACCTATTACACTCAGCAATTCACAGCCGAAGATCCGCTTGGCATGGTTTTGCCAAATGACCAGGTTTCGTGGAATTTTAACACGGGAAACTTGCCGTCGAACTGCCACCTTTGGACCAGTACTGGCATGCTGGAGTGTTACTCTTACGTCAATGATGTTCCATTACCAGCAGGAACCTATAATTTCACTGTCTACGTGAAATCAATCAACGGCTGGGCGGATGGCTCGCGGGATTATACCCTTGTGATCAACCCCCTGTTGGTCTTTGATCCTGAAACGCTCCCTTACGGCCGGGAAAATCAGGCATTCAGCCAGTTAATCACGGTGTCCGATGGAGCCGAGCCTTATACGCTTACCCACATAGCAGGAACACTCCCGGCTGGACTTTCTTTTGATGAAGCGACCGATTCATTTACAGGCACGCCTACTACTGCAGGCACCTATCCCGATATTGTCATCCAGGCGGTGGATAGCACCGGGGTGACCAAGACACACACGTATACATTGACTGTTCTTCCAGAACATCTCTTTACCTGGACCCCGGAAACCCCATCGTCCGGTGAAAATACCCAGTTTACGGCCGTTGATGGATTTGATTACTACTATTGGATGTATGCTTCGCAGCCCGGTGGTGAATGTGACGCGGTAGTCTGGAGCTCTACTAATAGATTTGCCACTATTAATTTTTACGGAAAAGGAGAGCACAAGGTCTGCCTGACTATGTATGAATATAGCCCCCCTTATCCAATCATTCAGGATGACCAGTTAGTAACCGTCACCAACAGTCCGCCCGAAATTAATCAAATCTATGCTTACCCCTACCCGTCTTTTCCAGGGCAGTTCGTGGAAGCTGGGTTATACTTCTCCGACCCGGACGATGAGGGCAACTACATCTGTGAAATTGATTGGGGTGACGGTAGCGGCGACACAGGCACATATCAACTTTATGGCCAGTGCGTCTTCCCGCCCCATAGCTACAACGCTACAGGTTCCTACACACTCCAGGCGATCGTCACAGATGGTGAAGGCGCATCAGACACCTATAGCACCACCCACCAAGTCGTCTATCTCTACGCCGAACCAAACATGAACCTGCTGGCTTCCAATACCCACCCCACAACTGTGCGCCTGCGCGCCTACGCCCTCGAAGGGACCACCAGCCTGCAATTTACGGTCGATACCCCGCCCTTGCACGGAATCCTTGACACTCCGGTCTTCCAGGAATGCCGTGCCTTGGATTATGAGCCAGGCACGGTTATGTGTGAAGCAGAAATTGTCTACACCCCCTCTGTAGCTTCCCCACCATACGTCGGTGACGACCAATTCACTTTTGTCGTCCAGGATACCAGCGGACACACCTCCGACCCCGGTTATATAAATTTATGGGTGGATGACAACCAGGCTCCGCTTGCCTATGACGGCACCGCCACGGTGCTTGCCACTGAACCGAGCGATTTCAACATTTATGCCTTCGATGAGGACATTCACGATTACACTTTCGATGATGTAACTTTCTTTCTTGACACCCAACCCGAACATGGCACACTCACAATTAAGGGAGTTTCACACTCCGATTATCGGTACGACTCCAATTGGAATGTGATTGGTATGGATTGGAGCCAGCTGCTTACGTATACGCCTGATCCCGGCAGCACAGCCACCACTGACAGCTTCACTTTTCACGTCAACGACAGCCATCAAGATTCCAACGTCGCCACAGTTACCCTGGACCTGTACACCCCAAAAACCCTGCATGTTACCGCCGCCGATGATATGGTCGATACAGAAGGCTGCACGCCCAGTCACTGCAGCCTGCGTGAAGCAGTTGCTGAAGCCATTATGGGTGATACCATCGACTTTACACTTTCGCTTCCCAACACGATCACCCTAACCTGGGATGGTGGTGGTGAGTTATTAATCAATAGGAATATCCACATCCTTGGTCCGGGTGCAGACCTGCTCACAATCAGCGCCGGCTTTTTGGATCCTGCCCTGCCGGAGCATCCTTCAAATGGATTTCGTATCTTTCATATTTTCAACGATGAAGATCCTGTATCAGTCAGTATTTCCGGGTTGACCATCCGCGACGGGCGCGGCTTTGAGGGCGGCGGCATTTTTGTGGATGAGAGTGCCAAGTTGGACCTGACAGACTGCCAGATCGGACCTAACAACATCGTGGAATACGCCGGCGGTGGCATTTCCACCGACGAAGCAGTCCTCACCATGACCAACTGCACCGTGATAGACAACCACGGCACGGGCAGCCAGGGCGGTGCCGGCATGTTTTTGGATTCGTCTGATGTAATCATCACAAATTCCACCATCACTGGCAATATCACCAACAATTATGGCGGTGGAATCCTGGCAGAATCTTGGAGCGATGTCACAATCATCCATTCCACCATTTCGGGCAATACCGCCAACCAGGACTATGCTGACTATAGCGAGGGTGGCGGCGGTGGGATTTACGTACGCGATAACAGCAAACTTACCCTCTGGAACACAATCGTCGCTGGTAATACCGACCTCACCGACCCTTCCGAACACGCCAAATGGCCGGAAGTTTACGGCGCGATCACTTCCCTTGGCGGCAACCTGATCGGTGAGGATACCGGATCCACTGGCTGGCTGCCAGGCGATATGGTCGGCACGTCTATCGACCCGATCGACCCTCTCCTGGGAACGCTCGGTGTCCACGCCCCCGGCACAACACCCACCCTCCCATTGCTGGAGGACAGCCTTGCCATTGACTCGGTGGCTTGCGTTGCAGAGGTGACCACAGACCAGCGCGGTGTCAAACGCCCGCAAGGAATCGCCTGCGATCGCGGCGCGTTTGAAGTGGAGAATCCTTTGACCTACCTCTTCATCCCATTGATCCTGCGCTGATTTTGCGTCTGTTCGAACTTGCACAACGGCTGTTAACAGAATTACAAGCAAATCCCTCCCGAAAATGGGAGGGATTTGTGTCATTTTAAGTCGCAGATCAGGTTCCGCACTCGAACCTGACATCACAAACATTTTCCCATCCGAACCAAATCTTTTGTGCCTATTTTAAAACCGATCCACCGTCGTATGTCAGGTTCCAACTCTGCCCCGCATGTTTCCTTGCCGGGTTGACTCCAACCTATTCCACAGCATCCACCAAAGCCTGCAGCTGATTTTTCAAGGTCGAGAATTCAATGCCCTTAGCAATTGCCCAATCTTTAACGAGCAAAGTCACGGATGGCAAGGGTTCACCGATTGCCTTTTCGATATCCTCTTGTGTAACTCCCCAATCCAACAAATCCTGGAAAGTGGTTTTACCGGCAATTTTTCGTTCTTCAGGGTCCTGCTTGGGGTTGGGTGTTCCTGAGCCGCTTCCTGGATTGCCAGCACCACCTGAGGGTATGAGCGCAGGTGTGCTTTCCGGAGCGCCTTCAGATGTTTGTGTCGCCACATGTATCACAGGATTCGCAAGTGCTATTGCGTCACTGACAGTATGATTATCGAGATAGTCCAGCTGTTCTGGGCTTAACAGAGCTTTTTGTTTTAGCATTTCCACAGCCTCTGGCAGTAAAAAAGTGTCCTCTGCACTGATATCATAGGGATAGCCCTTGTAGAGAGCGGTAAAAAGCTTCACAGAGCCAGTTCCCAGCTCAACCTCCAGGAAAGTAAATTTTTCCTCGAGTGTCTTGAGCGCGACTGCCGCAACATTTGGTTCCTCGATGCGGAAAGCAACCGCAAGGTCTTCAAGCGGGATCTCGAACAACCTGGAAACATCCCCAAAGGTATAGGATCCGCGGATATCTGCCGGATTGTACTCTCCGGCAAATTTTCCTTCGGAAAATTTCTGAGGCTCCTTGGTGTTTTTTGTCGTCCATTTCCCAAAAGCCATCGAGACCAAAATCCCACCAAAAAGGATAGATACAACAAAAACAGCCATCCAGCGCGGTGTGATTTTCATTTTTTACCTCCAATAACGAAGTCCACTGTCTGAGGAACCGGACAGTGAGCAGACGAGGTGCATTCCATGCAGGAGATACACTGGTGATCCCGAACAACCGACTTGCTGCTAACTTCAATGTTCATCGGGCAGGCCTTATCGCAAACTTTGCAATTGATGCAGGTGTCCGCATTGCGCCGCAGCGAGAAGATCCGGAAGAGGTTGAACACACCCAAAAATGCGCCATAAGGACAGGCATATTTGCACCAGGGATGCTCAACAAACAATGAGGCAAGGATAGTGAGTCCCAACACAATCAAACCCCCAACGGCAACTTCACTCGTCCAAAAATTGAATAGCGCGAAATAGGGATCAACATCGGCAAATACCAGCGTCATTGACCTTGCGGTCATGAAAACCACCCAAATCAGGACAACATATCTTAGATAACGCAGAATATTATCGATCTTTGCCGGGATGAAGTGATTGTAGCGCTTTTTGAAAATTTTCTTTCCAATTTTGGCAATCCACTCCTGGAAGGTGCCCAATGGGCAAACCCAACCGCAAAAAACAGGCCCGGCAAATAATGCCAAAACAATCCCAATGATCATCAGAACCAGTGAGGATTGATGCACCTTTTGCACGAATGTGCCGGTGGTAATAAATTGATAAAGACTGACAACTCCCCCAAACGGGCAGAGCGCGTGCAGTGAAGCTGATGAGAGGAAAGCAATCCCTTTTCCATCTTCAGCCAGGGTGTGATTGATCGCGATTAACCCGATCAGGATAAAAAAGAACAACTGGACCCAAGCCCGGATCCGGTTGGTTTTACGGCGTTTGATTGGTTTCTTGACAGGTTGAGATGACTCCATTTTGCTCCTCATTCAAAAAAATCCCTGGGATACACAAGTGTACCCCAGGGCAGATAGGTTGTGGTGCTCAGGGAATGCAGGCTTCGAAAGCAGACAGGTGATTATTGAGTGAAGCCCGCTGAAGGTTGGTGTAAACCCGGATAAGCACTGGGTTGGTGGTGTTGGGCAGCAACTCGTCATAGAGATCCGCGTCGATCTGTTCGAAAGTCACGCCCAATTGGCAGGCTTCTTCAAGAGTGTTCCATTCGATGTCGGCTATCTCACCAGCGTTCTCAGGGACTTCAACCCCAAAGCGTTCTGCCACGCGGATCAGGGCGTTCACATGCTGTTGCTCGGAGCGGGCAATACGCGCGAATGGTCCCACATCCCCTAATTCTTCCATGATAGCCTGGTAGGTATTCATGGCGGTGTACTCTTCTTGAATAGCTGCAGCAAGATCAGCCGCTTCCTGTTCGGATAAAGTCGTGGTCATAACCATTCCTTCAGTGTTTGCCGGCTGGTTCCGTCTGTTTGGCGGTCCACCCCGACCAGTCTCGACTGCGGCTTGCGAGGGACTATATGCAAATGCGCTTACTACTAAAACAAGAATTGCAATTGCAATTAATGTGATTGTTTTCTTTTTCATTGTTAACTCCTTTTCTAATGTCCCTGATTTTATTGACAACTTATTTAGATAGGCTTAAGCAAGCATGTGTTTTTGATATATGTGCCGGTTTTGAGGGTGGTGTGAGCTTACAGAAGCCTTTCCCACGATGCATTAGGCAAAAATAGGGGCAATTTCTAAGGAAATCTAGCCAAAACGCAACCAGTCACCTGGTGATAGCCAGAAAACGAATTACAAAGACTGCATTAGCATGCCCTCCACCCCCACCCCACACATCTGTCTTGCTTCATAAGCTTTTTATGGCTACGCGCAACACATTGTTGGTAGATGTCTGGATAAGCAGAATGGCTCATCCGCACAAGGGTCATTTGCGCCTGTGCCTGTAAGACGGGTTATTGAGATCTGCCATTGATCCCTTAACAAAAAAAGACTCGTTGAGCGAGAAAAAATACCCGTAGGGCGAGCTTGGAAGCACCGCTCATTTCTTTACCCAGATACCTTGGTGTGCTTCCAATCCGCCATCACACCATCAATCGTTCGCAACAAAACAAACCTTACCACCCAAATTACCATCACCGCGAGCCAAACAGCCTTTTCCCCTAAAGCAGGCTGTGGCCATCTGCCTTCTATTTATTGTCGTCGTTCTAAAAAACCAAGACAGAACTTTAGACGGTCACCTCACCCTGTGACACTCCCCGCAATAAAGGCAACTTGTTTGCCTGCAAACCAATTTGCGCATCATGTGACCCTTAGCGTAACAAATAGGCTCCCACCCGGCAACACGAACATAACCTGACTTTCCTCCCACACACTCAGTCTGTAGCACCCTCATTTATTGGCTACGCGCAACAAACCTGCTGAATATGACAATAAAGGCAATTTACCGCGCCGTGTCGCTCCTTGCAAAGACGACGCCGTAACAACAATCAGGCTGACTAAAAGTCAGCCTGATCTTTTCTGTTCTATTTCCCGCAGACCAGTCCGGGATCGGTCCGCGAGCTCAATTTCCTTTCCTACCGCATAATGAGAGGCAGGAACAAGCGCATGTAGGGCTTGACCGTAATTGTCACCAAGGCGTCGTCACTCCACTCAGCATTGATCCTCACCGAGAGCAACAGGTAGCGGAAGGTGTCCGTTCCCATGTAGCCGGGGTTTGGTGTGTAAGTGAAGGAGCCGTCGTCGTTCATGCTCAATGTTCCGTGCTGGGGTTCGTCCAGAATCTGGATCGAAACTTCCTCATCAGGATCAAGCAGAACATCGTTCGCCAAAACGCCTTCTGCCGCGTTCTTGACCAGGTCGGTGCCGGTCACAACCTCGTAGAAGTCATCATTGGCAATCGGCCAATCGTTCACCGGGGTAACAGTGATGGTTACAACAGCCAGGTCGCTCTCAAGCTCTCCATCAGAGGCTTTGTAAGTGAAGCTGTCCGTGCCATTGAAGTACTCAGTTGGGATGTAGGTGAAGGATCCATCAGCATTCAGGGTCAGAGCACCGTTGGTAACTGTGTCAACCAGGATCGCTGTCAGGGTATCTCCATCCACGTCGTAATCGTTAGCCAAAACACCAGGAGCTCCAATCGTCAGGGTTTCTTTCTCAGCAACCGTGTATTCGTCATCCACTGCCACAGGGGCATCATTGACGGGGGTCACAGTGATAATGACCATAGCGACATTGGAGTTATCATTGCCGTCGTTAGCCATGTAGGTGAAGCTGTCTTCACCATTGAAGTCCAACTCGGGTGTGTAAGTAGCCGTGGTACCAACCAGGGTAACCGTGCCATGAGCGGGCTGGTCAACGATGGCGTAAGTCAGCGCATCATCTTCAGCATCGGTTGCCACCAGGGTTACATCCACGGGGGTTTCTTCCGGCGTGGTAGCGCTCAGATCTTGCGCGACCGGAGCCGCGTTGGTCTCTGTAACAGTCAGGGTAATGTCCTGCTCATCACAGAGAGGTGTCGGGTCAGTGTCATCGCATACCACTACAGTAAAGGTGTAAACGCCAGGACCCTGCTCTTCGCTGGGTGTCCAGGTAAACACGCCGGTCGCAGCGTCGATCACCGCGCCATCAGGAGCACCAACCAAACTGAAGGTTAGCACCTGGGCGGGCAGGTCCACGTCGGTCGCGGTGGCGGTGAAGCTGAACTCCACCAGTTCGGGAATGGTCGCATCTTCGATCAGACCCAACTCGGGCGCGTCGCCCACTGGGTTGACCGTGATCGTAACGGTGGCTTCGTCGGTCCACAAGCTCTGTGGAGCCGGGTATGTCACCAACTGGTAAACAAAGCTGTCAGTACCAAAGAAGTCTGGGTCAGGATCATAAGTGAAGGAACCATCACCCTTAAGCGACAGGGTTCCATGCTCTACATTCGTTACCAGTCCCGCCGTCATGATGTTGAAATCAACATCAATGTCATTGGCAAGCACACCAGGTGCTGCAATCGTCAGCGTGTTGTCTTCATCGGTCTCATACGCATCATCCACCGCAATTACCTGGTCTTTCACCTCTGTCACCGTGATGGTCACTGTAGCAGTGTTGCTGTCAGTCAGGCCGTCGTTAGCCTTGTAGGTGAAACTGTCTGTGCCGTTGAAGTCAGCATCAGGGGTATAAGTGAAGGATCCGTCCGCGTTCAACACCAAAGTGCCATCAGCAGGTTCGGTGACCATGACCGCAGTCAGAATCGCCGGGTCAAAGTCAGTGTCATTTACCAGCACACCGCGAGCAGGAACGTTCAGAACAACATCTTCATCGGTCATGTAAGCGTCGTCCACCGCAACCGGAGCCACATTCAAGACTTCCAACATAATGCTTCCAACAAACGCGTTCCCTCTCAGGTCAATAACCGACCCATCAGGTACGGTAAAGGTGAATGTGCCGATCAAGGCCGCTATCTCATTACCGGCATATGGTGTGATTGTGATCAAAGCGCCGTCATGCGCGCTCACAGTGCCATAAGGTCCGTAACCTTGCATGGTAACGATCGTGCCAAGATCAACCAGCACATCCTCATCCATCGTGATTTCAATCGCATCCACCACAAAGCCCTGATCAACAGTGAATTTTCCGTCCACCAGGTTCACATCGCCGTGAGAGGCAGATCTTGCCACACCTGATTCAATCTCAGGTGCGACCACGTCATCCAGATGGATACCGAGGGTTATGTCATCCAGCACGGTTTCACTCACGAAGCCGTCCTTGGAGATCACCGATTCAATCAACACTGTTGTGTCGAAGTCCGCTGAAAGTCCAGCAGGTCCGGTCACCACAATGCTATATTCTTCCACCTTGCCACCATAGTTGGCGTCAAAATCTGCTCTTGGAGCATCGGGGTCAAATAGTTCGGTGAACCAGAAGGGTCCCACACCACTCAGAGTGATGTCGGTCAAGACCGCCACACCATCCTTGTAGACGGTCACGGTCGTGCCATCAGGCAGGGCTTGCGCCAGGGTCATGCGCGAGTCGATCACGTAATCTTCCGCCACAATCACTGGAGGAATACTGGTCGGGAAGGTCGCTGTCAGGTCGTCCACCATCATGCTCACAGAACTCAATACGGTGTTCGCCTGGAGCCACTCCAAGGCCGCCAGTTCGTCTGCCGGGATCAGGATGCCCAACGTGATGTCATCCAGCACAGTTTCAGTTGCAAATCCATCTTTAGATATGACTGATTCAATCAAAACGGTCGTCTCAAAGTCCAGCACGTTCCCGCCAGGCCCGGTCACCACAATGCTATATTCTTCCACCTTGCCACCATAGTTGGCGTCAAAATCTGCTCTTGGAGCATCGGGGGCAAACAGTTCGGTGAACCAGAAGGGTCCCACACCACTCAGAGTGATGTCGGTCAAGACCGCCACACCATCCTTGTAGACGGTCACGGTCGTGCCATCGGGCAGGGCTTGCGCGAGGGTCATGCGCGAGTCAATCACATAATCTTCATCCACTATCACCTGAGGAATACTGGTCGGGAAGGTCGCTGTCAGGTCATCCACCATCATGCTCACAGAGCTCAACACGGTGTTTGCCTGCAGCCAGGCAAGCGCATCGACAAATGTGATCTCAATGCTCACAGGTGCGGTGCTGCCATAGATATCGGTCAAGTCGCCAGTATAAGTGTAGGTTCCGGGAGTAAAGTCACCATTGATGCGTAATGGAGTTTCTACTCCATCGCGCTCCAATACGAAAGCGTCAATCAAGGTGTAGGTCGTCCCCTCAACCTTCACATAGAAGATCGGGGCGGCCGGGCCACCATCCAGGTAGAACGGGTACATTCCATCAGCCAGTTCGTTATTGGCTGTGATTGTGTTGGTGTCCAGATAGTAGTATGCAACTGTTGGATCCAGTTCCATCACGAATCCATCTGCAAAGGTCCCATCCAGAGCCTGATCTATCACTAACGGGTCAGTCCCATAGAACAAATCCGCATCTGTCACTGCAAGCGCGTTCACAAATGTGATCTCAATGCTCACAGGTGCGGTGCTGCCATAGATGTCGGTCAAGTCGCCAGTATAAGTGTAGGTACCGGGAGTAAAGTCACCATTGATGCGTAATGGAGTTTCTACTCCATCGCGCTCCAATACGAACGCGTCAATCAAGGTATAGGTCGTCCCCTCAACCTTCACATAGAAGATCGGGGCGGCCGGGCCACCATCCAGGTAGAACAGGTACATTCCATCAGCCAGTTCGTTATTGGCTGTGATTGTGTCGGTGTCCAGATAGTAGTATGCAACTGTTGGATCCAGTTCCATCACGAATCCATCTGCAAAGGTCCCATCCAGAGCCTGATCTATCACTAACGGGTCAGTCCCATAGAACAAATCTGCATCCGTGACCGCCAGAGTCCTGACAACGATCAATTTTAGAATGACGGCTGTCTCATTGCCTGCCTCATCAGTCACCACACCTTGTACGGTGTAAGTCCCAACAGGGAAGTCGTCCGGTACAACCATCGGAACATTATTTCCATCAAGATCATGTTGTGCAGCATCAACCAGCGTCAGTGAACTGCCCTCAATATAGACAAATGGTTTAGTGCCATCAAGTGCTCCCAATAAATAGGTCTTGTATGGTTCGCTCTTGTCCGCATAGTAAGCTTCCAAGGCTGCTATTTGTTCTGGTGTTGCACCAGTCAGATACAACCCAAAATAGCTGTCTGCCAACGGTTCATCCGAACTTGCCACAATCTGCAACAGGTGGTTCACCGCAGGATCGTTCTCGGTTATCAGCACATAACCCGTCGCCAGATCTCCCCCCATCGTTACGCCGTCTGCCGTAGCACTGGAAATCGTCACTATCGGTGACACCCGGTCACCCGTCACAATCAGGATCAGGGTCACTTCAGTCTCATTGCCAGCTTCGTCCGCCACCATGCCGCGTACCACGTAGGTACCCAGCGGGAAGTCGTCCGGAACTGTCATGTCAACATCAGTGCTCTGAATGTCGTGCTTGGCTGCGTCCACCAGGCTCAGGTTCAAGCCCGTTTCCCTGATGTACACAAAGGGGTTCACGCCATCAGCTGCATTGTTCAGATAAGTCAGATAGGGGTCTGGTGTGCCGCGGGCTGCATAGTAGGCCTGCAGTTCAGCAGCACTCACCGTGCTCTCAGCTTCCACAAAGTACAAACCAAAGTACTCGTCTGCCAGGGGCGCGTCCACCGTCGCGGTAATCTGCAGCAGGTGGTCAATCTCTGGATCATTGGTCGTCGGTAAGATGTAACCAGTCTCCAGGTCTCCATCCATGGCCACACCGTCAACTGTCGCGGCAGTGATATCCACAACAGGGGCAATCGTGTCCAGGATCACAAACTTGAAAGTGACTGTTTCGGTATGAACTCCGTCACTCACGGTGAACACAAGCCCAAGAGCCGGATCGTAACTGCCAATTCCCGCAACTACTGCTGAGACCAGGGTATTGCCACTGGCGTCTTCCCAGTTGCTGCCCTTGAGCGTGCCGGCCTCATCCCAGGTGTAGGTCACACCATCATAAACAATGCTGATAACCGTCGCGCCGTCCTGCCTATATAAAGCGCCCAGGTAACGCGCCAGGTCATACATCGCGTTGGGGTTGAATTCCACATCGTCATAGGTGACGGTGTAGATGTTGGTCGCGTCCACAAAAGCGTAGTCGCCAACATAGGTGTAGTCAGTGTAAACATAGTTGGGCGCGCTTTCAATTTCGTCATCCAGCGTGTTGGTGATCAAAAGCCTGAAGGTCACGTCCGACGTGTGCCAGCCATCACTCACCGTAATCACCAGCTCACCCGGTGCCGCCAGGTAGTCAGCTACCATCGCCGATACCAGGGTGTTACCGCTGGCGTCTTCCCAGTTGCTACCCTTGAGCGTCCCGGTCTCATCCCAGGTGTAGGTCACACCGTCATAAACAATACTGATGACCGTCGAGCCATCCTGGCGATAAAGAGCGCCCAGGTAACGCGCCAGGTCGTTCATCGCGCCGCCAGCCAGGAACTCTGCCGGGCTGTAGGTGGCGGTGAAGATGTTATTCGGGTCGTCAAAGGCAATTTCACCCACATACTCATAAACCGGGGTGTATTCATAGGTCACAGCCGAAGTGATCTCCGGCTCGAGCGTGTTGGTCACCTCAAAGGTATAAGCATAGGTGTTCTCACCCGTAGGCGGGCTCATTGAACCCCAGGTATTGCCTGCTTCGTCGATCAAGACCATATAGAAGGTGACACCACCAGGAATGAATATATCCGTAATGTCTTCACCAAAGTCAATTGTCCACTGCTGCAGATCAGCATCGTAGCTGATTGATACTCCAGCTGCGTCAAACATGTCTTTGTCAGTATCTGTACCCCAGGGGGTTTCTTCGCTGGCGTAAACGCTGAATTCGGGTAAAGTGCCCTCAAAGCTGTGGTCGATCTCCAGTTCATATAGGTTCGGGTCACTCGCTTTCACAGTCATCACGAAGGTTTCATCCGCTGCCAGGGTCACAAGCCCTTCAATCGGCAAAACTTCCACCATCTCAGGCGCAACCGCGTCATCGATGTGAACGTCCAAAATGATTTCGTCCAGAACAGTCTCCGTAGCGAAACCAAACTTGAACAGCACGGATTCAACCTTGAGGGTTGTATCAAAATCAAGTGGATTATCACCCGGACCGGTCAGAACGATTACATAATCTTCAATCGCACCAGCATAAATGGACTCGTCAAAGCTTGCGCGGGGTTGGTCTGGATTAAAGAGCGTAGTAAACCAGAAGGGACCCGTACCGCTGAGAGTAATGTCAGTCAAGATTTCTGCACCATTCTTGAAGACCGTCACGGTGGTACCGAGCGGTAAGGCTTCGGCCAAAGTGAGGCGAGAGTCGATCACATAAAGCCCATCCGAAATAATTGGGGGAATGTGATCCGGGAAAGTCGCTTTCAAATCAGCGATCGTGCCGCTGACCGAGCTAAGAATTGTGTTTTCAATTACATAGTTCAACGCTTCCGCTTCTGTTGCGGCAATGCTGGCAGCCAGATCAATATCATCCAGAACAGTTTCAGTTGTGAAGTCGTCCTCTGAGATGACGGACTCGATTGTTACGATAGATGAATAGTCAAACGCTACCGCTCCATTCAATATGAAGCTGTAGGTTTCAATCGCGCCGCCATAGCCTGCATCAAAAGCCGCTCTCTGAGCATCGGGATCAAATAGTTCGGTGAACCAGAAAGGTCCTGTTCCGCTCAGGGTTAAATCTGTCAGAATTGGGCTTCCTTCACGCAAAACGGTTACAGTCACACCTTCAGGGAGTGCCTCTGAGAGCGTAATGCGCGAGTCGATCACGTAATCTTCCGCCACGATCACTGGAGGTATGCTGGCCGGGAAGGTCGCTTTCAGGTCCGCAATCGTGCCGCTGACCGAGCTCAACACAGTATTCGCCTGCAGCCATTCCAATGCCGCCAGTTCGTCTGCCGGGATAAGCACACCCAGCGTGATGTCATCCAGCACGGTCTCAGTCGCAAAGCCATCTTTCGAGATAACCGATTCAACAAACACGGTCGTCTCAAAGTCCAGCGGGTTCGTACCAGGTCCGGTCACTTCAATAACATAGTTCTCAACCGTACCACCATAACCACCATCAAAAGCTGCTCTTGGAGCATCGGGGTCAAATAATTCGGTGAAATAGAATGGTCCGGTGCCGCTCAGGGTTATGCCAGTCAATCCCGGTACTGCCACTCCCTCACGGTAGATCGTCACGGTCGTGCCAGCCGGTAAGGCTTCTGCCAGGGTCATGCGCGAGTCGATCACGTAATCTTCATCCACGATCACCGCAGGAATCTCATCCGGGAAGGTCGCTGTCAGGTCATCCACCATCATGCTCACAGAGCTCAATACGGTATTTGCCTGCAGCCAGGCTAACGCCGCCTCTTCATCTGCAGGAATAGTGAAGTCCAGGCTGATGTCGTCTAAGACTGTTTCTGTTGTGAAACCATCTTTCGAGATGACCGATTCAACCAGCACCTCTCCATTCAACGCCAGCGGGTTGCCGCCTGCGCTGTTGATCGTGATCGAATAAAACTCTACACGACCTCCATAGCTTGCTTCAAAGTCTGCTGCTGTTCCACCCACCAGATCAGTCACCCAGAAGGGGCTCACAGGGATCGCTGCATCTGTCACATACGCAAACGGTGTCCCACCATTTACAGTCAACATGATCGTCACTGTGCTCCCTGCCGGAATAGCGTCCCCACTCAGGGTCATCCGTGAGTTGATCACGTAATCTTCGTCCACGATCACCGCAGGTATGCTCGCCGGGAAGGTTGCAGTCAGGTCTGTAATCGTCCCGCTCACAGAGCTCAATACGGTGTTCGCTACCACGTACGCCAACCCTGCCTCTTCTGACCATTCAATGGTCAGGGTCAAGGTCACGGTGGTCTGATTTCCAGCGGCATCTTCCACTACACCTTGTACAGTGTAGGTCCCAACCGGGAAGTCGTCCGGAATGGTCATGTCAACATCTTCGAAAGGCGAAATGTCATGCTGGGCTGCATCCACCAAGCTCAGGCTCAAAGCCTCTTCCTTGATGTATACAAATGGGTTCAGTCCATCGGCTGCATCATTCAGGTAGGTCAGATACGGATCTGGTGTGCCGCGGGTCGCATAGTAGGCTTTCAGGTCTGCTGCACTCACCGTCGATTCAACCAAATACAAGCCAAAGTACTCATCTTTCAGAGTTTCGTTCGATACGGTGCCATCTGTAAACTGCAGCGTTCGATCTACGCTTGATATGTTGTCTATTTCAAACACATACCCATCGGTTGTAGAGAACGGCAAATCTTCACCGCTGATGCTGTCTTCGACGCCGGTAATCGTTACCACCGGCGCGATGGTGTCCAAAATCACGAACTTGAAGGTCACGTTCTCAGTGTGAACACCATCACTGACGGTCAGCACCAAGCCAACCATCGGGTCGATCAGATTAGCCTCAAAGTCTTCAACTATCTTACTCACCAGGGTATTGCCCAATGAGTCAACCCAGTTGCTGCCTTGCAAGCCAACTTCCGCATCCCAGGTGTAGGTCTCTCCTCCATAGACAATGCTGATAACTGTCGAGCCATCCTGGCGATACAAAGCGCCCAGATATCTCGCCAGGTCATACATCGCATTGGGGTTGAAGTCCACATCGTCATAGGTCACGGTGTAGATATTCGTCGCGTCATCAAAGACACGCGTCCCTACATAAGTGTAGTCAGTGTAAACATAGCTGGGCGCGCTTTCAATTTCGTCATCCAGCGTGTTGGTGATCAAAAGCCTGAAGGTCACATCCGACGTATGCAAGCCATCATGAACAGTAATCGGCATGCCTACTTCAGGATCATAAGAAGCACTGAAGTAGTAAGCTACCATTGCTTCAACCAGGGTATCGCCGCTGGCGTCTTCCCAGTTGCTGCCCTTGAGTGTCCCGGTCTCATCCCAGGTGTAGGTCACACCGTCATAAACAATACTGATGACCGTCGAGCCATCCTGGCGATAAAGAGCGCCCAGGTAACGCGCCAGGTCGTTCATCGCGTCTTCAGCCAGGAACTCAGCCGGGCTGTAGGTGTTGGTGTATGTGTTGCTCAGATCGTCAAAAACAGAATCTCCAACATACACATAGCCATCAGCATAGGGATATGAAGGCGCTGATGCTATTTCTGCTTCTAAGGTGTTGGTAACTACCAGTTCGAAGGTCACATCCGACGTGTGCCAGCCATCACCCACCGTGATCACCAGCTCACCCGGTGCCGCCAGGTAGTCAGCTACCATCGCCGATACCAGGGTATTGCCGCTGGCGTCTTCCCAGTTGCTGCCCTTGAGCAAGCCGGTCTCATCCCAGGTGTAGGTCACAGCGTCATAAACAATACTGATGACCGTCGAGCCATCCTGGCGATAAAGAGCGCCCAGGTAACGCGCCAGGTCATTCATCGCGCCGCCTGCCAGGAACTCTGCCGGGCTGTAGGTAGCGGTGAAGATGTTGTTCGGGTCGTCAAAGTCAATAACACCCACATACTCATAAACCGGGGTGTACTCATAGCTCACAGCCGAAGTGATCTCCGGCTCAAGCGTGTTGGTCACCTCAAAGGTGTAAGCAAAAGTGTTATCACCCGTAGGCGGGCTCATCGAACCCCAGGTGTTGCCTGCTTCGTCGATCAAGACCATGTAGAAGGTGACACCGCCAGGAATGAAGATATCCGTAATTTCTTCACCAAAGTCGATCGTCCATTGCTGCAGATCAGCATCATAGTCGATCGTTACTCCAGCTGCGTCAAACAAGTCTTTATCTGCTTGTGTTCCCCATGGCGTTGCTTCGCTCGCGTAGACGCTGAATTCGGGTAAAGTGCCCTCAAAGCTGTGGTCGATCTCCAGCTCGTACAGGTTCAGGTCGAGGGCGTCCACTATCAAAACGAAGGTCTCATCCAAACCCAAGGTGACCAAGCCTTCCCCAGGAGCGACACTTTCCATCACTGGCGCAACCTCATCCAGTTCAATCGTGTAAATGTAGGTGTTCGCGTCCGTGGTCGGGCTCATCGATCCC
The DNA here is from genome assembly GCA_040768265.1 of Anaerolineaceae bacterium. GTDB lineage: Bacteria > Chloroflexota > Anaerolineae > Anaerolineales > Anaerolineaceae > Mesolinea. The sequence goes on along the minus strand of JAXGNB010000007.1, from coordinate 11,007 downwards.
CAGGTGTTACCTGCCAGGTCCTTCAAGACCATGTAGAAGGTGATCCCACCATTGGTGATGAATTTGTCAGTAATCACATCTCCAAAATCAATCGTCCATACCTGTTCAGTCGCGTCATAATCAACTGTCACACCTGCTGATGCAAACAGAGCGCCATCCCCACCATAAGGATCAGTCTCGCTTGCGTACACACTGAACTCAGGTAAGGTTGGGTCGGATTCCAAAATGTGGTCGATCTCCAGTTCATACAGGTTCAAGTCCGCGGCGTCCACCGTCAGCACCAGGGTATCGTCAGGTCCAAATAACAACGCGCCTTCCGCCGGCAGCACATCTTCCATCACTGGCGCAACCTCATCCAGTTCAATCGTGTAAATGTAGGTGTTCGCGTCCGTGGTCGGGCTCATCGATCCCCAGGTGTTACCTGCCAGGTCCTTCAAGACCATGTAGAAGGTGATCCCACCATTGGTGATGAATTTGTCAGTAATCACATCTCCAAAATCAATCGTCCATACCTGTTCAGTCGCGTCATAATCAACTGTCACACCTGCTGATGCAAACAGAGCGCCATCCCCACCATAAGGATCAGTCTCGCTTGCGCTTGCGGATACAAATGTGAACTCAGGTCAAGGTTGGTCAGGTCAAATAACAACGCGCCTTCCGCCGGCAGCACATCTTCCATCACTGGCGCAACCTCATCCAGTTCAATCGTGTAAATGTAGGGTTCGCGTCCGTGGTCGGGCTCATCTCCAGGTGTTCATCCTTCAAGTCCGCGTGATCCACCGTCAGTCACCAGGGTATCGTCATGTGGTCGATCTCAGTTCAAATCAACAACGCGCCTTCCGCCGGCAGCACATCTTCCATCACTGGCGCAACCTCATCCAGTTCAATCGTGTAAATGTAGGTGTTCGCGTCCGTGGTCGGGCTCATCGATCCCCAGGTGTTACCTGCCAGGTCCTTCAAGACCATGTAGAAGGTGATCCCACCATTGGTGATGAATTTGTCAGTAATCACATCTCCAAAATCAATCGTCCATACCTGTTCAGTCGCGTCATAATCAACTGTCACACCTGCTGATGCAAACAGAGCGCCATCCCCACCATAAGGATCAGTCTCGCTTGCGTACACACTGAACTCAGGTAAGGTTGGGTCGGATTCCAAAATGTGGTCGATCTCCAGTTCATACAGGTTCAAGTCCGCGGCGTCCACCGTCAGCACCAGGGTATCGTCAGGTCCAAATAACAACGCGCCTTCCGCCGGCAGCACATCTTCCATCACTGGCGCAACCTCATCCAGTTCAATCGTGTAAATGTAGGTGTTCGCGTCCGTGGTCGGGCTCATCGATCCCCAGGTGTTACCTGCCAGGTCCTTCAAGACCATGTAGAAGGTGATCCCACCATTGGTGATGAATTTGTCAGTAATCACATCTCCAAAATCAATCGTCCATACCTGTTCAGTCGCGTCATAATCAACTGTCACACCTGCTGATGCAAACAGAGCGCCATCCCCACCATAAGGATCAGTCTCGCTTGCGTACACACTGAACTCAGGTAAGGTTGGGTCGGATTCCAAAATGTGGTCGATCTCCAGTTCATACAGGTTCAAGTCCGCGGCGTCCACCGTCAGCACCAGGGTATCGTCAGGTCCAAATAACAACGCGCCTTCCGCCGGCAGCACATCTTCCATCACTGGCGCAACCTCATCCAGTTCAATCGTGTAAATGTAGGTGTTCGCGTCCGTGGTCGGGCTCATCGATCCCCAGGTGTTACCTGCCAGGTCCTTCAAGACCATGTAGAAGGTGATCCCACCATTGGTGATGAATTTGTCAGTAATCACATCTCCAAAATCAATCGTCCATACCTGTTCAGTCGCGTCATAATCAACTGTCACACCTGCTGATGCAAACAGAGCGCCATCCCCACCATAAGGATCAGTCTCGCTTGCGTACACACTGAACTCAGGTAAGGTTGGGTCGGATTCCAAAATGTGGTCGATCTCCAGTTCATACAGGTTCAAGTCCGCGGCGTCCACCGTCAGCACCAGGGTATCGTCAGGTCCAAATAACAACGCGCCTTCCGCCGGCAGCACATCTTCCATCACTGGCGCAACCTCATCCAGTTCAATCGTGTAAATGTAGGTGTTCGCGTCCGTGGTCGGGCTCATCGATCCCCAGGTGTTACCTGCCAGGTCCTTCAAGACCATGTAGAAGGTGATCCCACCATTGGTGATGAATTTGTCAGTAATCACATCTCCAAAATCAATCGTCCATACCTGTTCAGTCGCGTCATAATCAACTGTCACACCTGCTGATGCAAACAGAGCGCCATCCCCACCATAAGGATCAGTCTCGCTTGCGTACACACTGAACTCAGGTAAGGTTGGGTCGGATTCCAAAATGTGGTCGATCTCCAGTTCATACAGGTTCAAGTCCGCGGCGTCCACCGTCAGCACCAGGGTATCGTCAGGTCCAAATAACAACGCGCCTTCCGCCGGCAGCACATCTTCCATCACTGGCGCAACCTCATCCAGTTCAATCGTGTAAATGTAGGTGTTCGCGTCCGTGGTCGGGCTCATCGATCCCCAGGTGTTACCTGCCAGGTCCTTCAAGACCATGTAGAAGGTGATCCCACCATTGGTGATGAATTTGTCAGTAATCACATCTCCAAAATCAATCGTCCATACCTGTTCAGTCGCGTCATAATCAACTGTCACACCTGCTGATGCAAACAGAGCGCCATCCCCACCATAAGGATCAGTCTCGCTTGCGTACACACTGAACTCAGGTAAGGTTGGGTCGGATTCCAAAATGTGGTCGATCTCCAGTTCATACAGGTTCAAGTCCGCGGCGTCCACCGTCAGCACCAGGGTATCGTCAGGTCCAAATAACAACGCGCCTTCCGCCGGCAGCACATCTTCCATCACTGGCGCAACCTCATCCAGTTCAATCGTGTAAATGTAGGTGTTCGCGTCCGTACACACCTGCCAACTTCAAGACCATGTAGAAGGTGATCCCACCATGGTGATGAATTTGTCAGTAATCACATCTCCAAAATCAATCGTCCATACCTGTTCAGTCGCGGTCACACCTGCTGATGCAAACAGAGCGCCATCATAAGGATCAGTCTCGCTTGCGTACACACTGAACTCATAAGGTTGGGTCGGATTCAAAATGTGGTCGATCTCCAGTTCATACAGGTTCAAGTCCGCGGCGTCCACCGTCAGCACCAGGGTATCGTCAGGTCCAAATAACAACGCGCCTTCCGCCGGCAGCACATCTTCCATCACTGGCGCAACCTCATCCAGTTCAATCGTGTAAATGTAGGTGTTCGCGTCCGTGGTCGGGCTCATCGATCCCCAGGTGTTACCTGCCAGGTCCTTCAAGACCATGTAGAAGGTGATCCCACCATTGGTGATGAATTTGTCAGTAATCACATCTCCAAAATCAATCGTCCATACCTGTTCAGTCGCGTCATAATCAACTGTCACACCTGCTGATGCAAACAGAGCGCCATCCCCACCATAAGGATCAGTCTCGCTTGCGTACACACTGAACTCAGGTAAGGTTGGGTCGGATTCAAAATGTGGTCGATCTCCAGTTCATACAGGTTCAAGTCGGCGTCCACCGTCAGCACCAGGGTATCGTCAGGTCCAAATCCAAAACATCTTCCATCACTGGCGCAACCTCGGTTCAACGCGCTCTCCCCAGGTCCTGCCAGGTCCTTCAAGACCATGTAGAAGGTGATCTCATTGGTGATGAATTTGTCAGTAATCACATCTCAAAATCAATCGTCCATACCTGTTCAGTCGCGTCATAATCAACTGTCACCTGCTGATGCAAACAGAGCGCCATCCCCACCATAAGGATCAGTCTCGCTTGCGTACACACTGAACTCCAGTTCCAAAATGTGGTCGATCTCCAGTTCATACAGGTCAAGTCCGCGTCCACCGTCAAATAACAACGCCTTCCGCCGATCCGCGCAACCTCATCCAGTTCAATCGTGTAAATGTAGGTGTTCGCGTCCGTGGTCGGGCTCATCGATCCCCAGGTGTTACCTGCCAGGTCCTTCAAGACCATGTAGAAGGTGATCCCACCATTGGTGATGAATTTGTCAGTAATCACATCTCCAAAATCAATCGTCCATACCTGTTCAGTCGCGTCATAATCAACTGTCACACCTGCTGATGCAAACAGAGCGCCATCCCCACCATAAGGATCAGTCTCGCTTGCGTACACACTGAACTCAGGTAAGGTTGGGTCGGATTCCAAAATGTGGTCGATCTCCAGTTCATACAGGTTCAAGTCCGCGGCGTCCACCGTCAGCACCAGGGTATCGTCAGGTCCAAATAACAACGCGCCTTCCGCCGGCAGCACATCTTCCATCACTGGCGCAACACCATCATCGATGTGAACGTCCAAAGTTATTTCGTCCAGGACAATCTCATCTAGCCCAGGTTCAACCTGAGGGTTGTTCGAAATCAAGACCGATGTACCAATCCTCAATACATAAATGGCCTCATCAAAGTTTGCGCGGGGTTGGTCTGGATCAAAGAGCGTAGTGAACCAGAAGGGACCCGTGCCGCTGAGAGTAATGTCAGTCAAGATTTCTACACCATTCTTGAAGACCGTCACGGTCGTGCCTGAAGGTAAGGCTTCGGCCAAAGTGAAGCGAGAGTCGATCACATAAAGCCCATCCGAAATAATCGGAGGAATGTGGTCCGGGAAAGTCGCTTTCAAATCAGCGATCGTGCCGCTGACCGAGCTAAGAATTGTATTTTCAATTACATAAGCCAAAGCTTCCGCTTCTGTTGCGGCAATGCTGGCAGCCAGATCAATATCATCCAGAACAGTTTCAGTTGTGAAGTCGTCCTTTGAGATGACGGACTCGATTGTTACGGTAGCTGAATAGTCAAATGCCACTGCTCCATTCAATATGAAACTGTAATTTTCAATCGCGCTGCCATAGCCTGCGTCAAAAGCCGCTCTCTGTGCATCGGGATCAAATAATTGGGTAAACCAGAAGGGTCCAATGCCTTCCAGTACCAGGTCTTCCAAAATCAGGGTTCCTTCACGGTAAACATTTACCGTCACACCTTCAGGAAGTGCCTCTGAGAGGCTTATGCGCGAGTCGATCACGTAATCTTCCGCCACAATCACCGGAGGAATACTGGCCGGGAAGGTCGCTTTCAGGTCCGCGATGGTGCCGCTGGCCGAGCTCAACACGGTGTTCGCCTGCAGCCAGGCTAACGCCGCTGATTCATCCGCCGGGATAAGTACACCCAGCGTGATGTCATCCAGCACGGTCTCGGTGGTGAAGCCATCCTTCGAGATAACCGATTCAATAAACACGGTCGTTTCAAAGTCCAGCGGGTTCGTACCAGGTCCGGTCACTTCAATAACATAGTTCTCAACCGCACCACCATAACCACCATCAAAAGCTGCTCTTGGAGCATCGGGGTCAAATAATTCGGTGAAATAGAATGGTCCGGTGCCGCTCAGGGTTATGCCAGTCAATCCCGGTACTGCCACTCCCTCACGGTAGATCGTCACGGTCGTGCCAGCCGGTAAGGCTTCTGCCAGGGTCATGCGCGAGTCGATCACGTAATCTTCATCCACGATCACCGCAGGAATCTCATCCGGGAAGGTCGCTACCAATGCGTCCAAGGTCCCGGTCAGGGTCGTGTTTTCCTGCAGCCACAACAAAGCTTCGGCTTCACTCAGCACACAATTTGAAGTATGAGAGCCAATATAATTGTATGTGTTACTTACATGTGAATCCCACTCAGTGACCGGATCGAAAGTATCACTTCCGTCGGTGTCACCAGAGCAAATATCCGCTTTCCGAACCAGGGTTCGATCTTGAGTTCTTACAGAAGATCCCCAATAAGTGCCCGGGTTAACACCAATTTGACCGATGACATCCACGAATAAGCCGGTTGAGATTTTGCGCAGGGCAAAGGCATCATTACCATCAAAGTTAATGACGGCACTATCTGTCAGGTCAGCCTGAGCAAGAAACACCGAGGCAGCTAAAGGATGAGCAACTACAAATACATCGCCAGACGCTAACGTTCCGGAGAGATCAAGGGTGTTTGCTCCAGGTGACGAAGCGCCATTAGAGTATAACTCCAGGCGATAATTCGACAGGTCTACCGATGCTCCAGTGCCGTTATAGATCTCGATAGCTCTGTTTATCCCGGAGCTGTCATTGGTACCCTCAATGTATTCTGAAAAGAACAAATCGCTTGCGAGAGCCGCCTGTACGGGCTCAACGGGCTGTATGCCAACCATGCCAAACATCAGCAGGATAGACATCATTACTAAGGTGAAACGCGGTTTTCTGTGCATGTGTGATTTCCTCCAATTAGATAAAAATTAGTTGATAATGTTTTGGTTTTTTGGGCCAACTTCCGCAAAGCGGAAAAAAGCGATACTGACCATGTTCGTGGTTTCCAAATATCCCTCCTGATATTGTGTGCAATTGCGTTTTGCTTGATTTTTGGGATAAAAAAAACCGCCCGGAATGCTTGCTCCGCGCGGGGTAAATAACGAAATTGTTACGGGTGGCAACTGGCGCGCCCAAAGCATGCCAAACTTGCCTGCGGCTATTTAGCGTAGTCCCCTGGGATTGTTTTGAGGTCCCAGGCTTTTTTGGCGTGATCCTCATCAACACGCCGCCGTTCGATTCGCGAAAACTGGCGCGTTTAAGCGCGATTTTTGCATCTCTACGGTCTTCTTTTTTGCCATTGTCTCCTTAAGCCTCCCCCGAGGTCTCCCCCAGGGCTTACCTTGACTTTGATTTATCGCTTCCCTCCGGCAGTCATACCCACTTTGCCGGTCTGAATGCGCTTAATCCCTATTTCATACTGTTTACGTGCTGTTTACCTGTTGTTTTTCGTGCTTTTTTCATGCTATTTTCGTGCTTTTTTCGTGTTTTTCGCATTCCCTCTGCCCCCTCCCTCCGCGATATTTGTGTTTTTTTACTCGTTTCGGGAAAAAATAAGGCCTGGAGAACACTGCTCCATTGAGCGTAAATATTATAACATCGTTTATTACGGATTCAGGACAATTAATCCTTTTTGGGGTAAATATTAAATAATATTTGTTTAATTATAAGCATTTAATCGGATATTTTTTCGCATTCCCGTAGATACCGTAAGGCGGAGTAGTGTTCTCACCCCCACTCCGCCGAATGATTGCTCTGATGCGGGATTGTTCTTTCAATCCGGCATCATTTTTGAAAGACAACAGATGCCGGATTCAACGGCAGAATCCGGCCTACGAAAAACACACTCGGTTCTCGCCGGTCTAATGAGTGCGAAGCCTCCCTGTGGGACCGTGCGAGGTAGTTGACCGTCAGGTCTCCAAAAATTAAAAATGCAGATTGCCACGTCGCTTCGCTCCTCGCAAAGACGAATTCTTGTTCTCGCACGTCGCACCGAAGGTGCCGTAGGGCGGAATGCGCCTCATTTGCGCACTCCGCCGAATGAATCCATGTCGGAGTGAGCCCGCGATTGGTGGGTGCGAGAATGATATCTCTGGGCGGTCTCATTCCGACCTACGAAATACACACTCGGTTCTCGCCGGTCTAATGAGTGCGAAGCCTCCCTGTGGGACCGTGCGAGTTAGTTGACCGTCAGGTCTCCACCTATTGCATTGAAAAGCAGATTGCCGCGTCGCTTCACTCCTCGCAAAGACGGACTCTTGTTCTCGCGAGTAGCACCGCAGGTGTCGTAGGGCGGAATGCGCCTCACCTGCGCACTCCGCCGAATGTTTGCTGCGATGCCGGATTCCATGGTTGAATCCGGCTTATTTAATCGGTGGGATTAATAAAATCCCTCGTACGGAGGGGCCTTGGTCCCTCCGCATTTGATTGTGCGGGCCTCTGGCCCGGGCACGTATACTGACCGTCTGGTCTCCAACTGATGCTTTTTCTGCCTTCCTGCGCCATAACCTGTGCAGTCGCGCCGAGAGTCGCTATTAAACCAAGCTGATCACTCAGCTAATTTTTGTTAAATTCTGATCTATTCCCCAATCTAAGAATTGGTTTTGCGGACAGTGTAAACAACCGCGGCTGCGCCAATGGTGAGCAAGCCGGCTATAAATAAAACCACTCCAAGCGTGCTGGGGCTGCCATCAGAGCTCTTCCTGAGGACGTACCCTCCCCCACCCTCAACGTTGGAGGATCCATCCTGCCCGGGGGCTTCCGGCAGCGTTTCTCCGCCCTCGCCCTCTGCCCGTGTGGGCTCAGGCTGTGTTGCGGCTGGAGTCGGTACATCCGTCCCACCAACCGGGGTAGCAAACGTGCCGGCAGGGCCAGTTGGAGCAAGCGTCACCGATGTTCCCACGGCGGTAATCACGGCAGTCGGTGTCAAAGTGAAAGCCTGGGTTCCCACAACAGTTGGGGGAATCGTCCATGTCGCGGTAGCGGTCGCGCTGGGGGCCAAGGTGGCCGTGTTGGTCGCCGTAGGCATTGCGGTCGGGGTAAGCGTGGCAGCAACTGTCGGAGCGAGCGTCGCGGTTGCAGTTGGCGTGCGCGTGGCGGTCGCCGTCGGTTGGGCCGGGATAACAGTTATGCTGCCGTGCTCCAGCTCCGGCAGGCTCAGCCCACCTTCCGAGCGGGCAAATTCCGCCTTCGTAATCGTGATCGCGCTGGTGCCCGTCTGCTCGCCCCTGAAGAACAGCCTGAGCAACACGCCATCCCCACTCACACCTGGCGTCGCCAATTGCGTTGCCACCAGCCTGAAACTGCCTGGCAGGTCGTCGCGCTTCACCACCGCCAAATTCGATAGCAAATCGCCGAATTCCCACTTGGCCAGGCTCAGCAGGTCAGAGTCATACTCCACCTGCACGTCAAAGGCGTTCAGATTGTCCGCGCCGGTTACAAATAGTTGGATTTCGCGCTGCCCGTTCACTTCCACACTTGATTGCGCGGGATCCACCGCCAAAACGGTGCCGCTCTGCGCAAAAACGGGCAGGGGCAAGCCCGCCCATAGCAGGCTGACCAGCAGCATAAGCGCCATTGCCAGGCGGGTTCTCATCACCGCCGTCCCTCCATACCCTGCCCGCTGGCAGACAATATTAAAGGAAGATAGGTCCAATACGGTCTCACGCTCACCGCGCCGTCTTCAAGTGTCAGTTCCACTGGTTGCGCACCCGACGTCCAGTCATAAAGTTCACTGTTTCCTAGCGCAAGGACTGTGTTTCCGCCCTGCCCCAGAGTTTCAAAGGTAAGTTCCAATAGCACCCCTGAACCCAAAACGCCAGTTTCCACACCGAAGCGCGTGCAGGCATAGTGCACCAAGCCGGGTTCGTTGATCTGGTCCATGCAGAACAATCCCTCGCCTAAAAAGTCACCCAGGGTCACCTGGCTAACCCACAAAAGCGACGGGTCGTATTGCACAAATAGGTCAAAAGCGAAAATGTCCACGCCATCAGCCACCTCCAGCGTTACTACACCAGTAGGGTTGATGGTGGTGTCGATCAGTAGCGGTGTCGGGTTGAATAACAGCCTCGTCGTCGGGACCTCCGCCACCACCGGATTAACCACCAGCAACAGCAGCATCAGGCAAAGGAGCAATGGTAGGGGTAAGCCCCCGTGCTTACCCGCAATCCTGTCATTCTGAGCCTTTTTTGCGAAGAATCTTTCTTTTGTGTCTTGCCGTAGGGGTAGGCCTCCGTGCTTACCCGCAATCCTGTCATTCTGAGCCTTTTTTGCGAAGAATCTTTCTTTTGTGTCTTGCCGTAGGGGTAGGCCTCCGTGCTTACCCGCAATCCTGTCATTCTGAGCCTTTTTTGCGAAGAATCTTTCTTTTGTGTCTTGCCGTAGGGGTAGGCCTCCGTGCTTACCCGCAATCCTGTCATTCTGAGCCTTTTTTGCGAAGAATCTTTCTTTTGTGTCTTGCCGTAGGGGTAGGCCTCCGTGCTTACCCGCAATCCTGTCATTCTGAGCCTTTTTTGCGAAGAATCTTTCTTTTGCCCTTCCACCGCCAAGATCCTTCACTTCGTTCAGGATGACAATCGAAAGACTGTCATTCTGATCATCTTTTCGTAGAGAACGGCCTCGGCCGCATGCCCTGGCGAGGGTTCCTCGCCGTAGGGTCAGGCTCCCGTGCCTGACCGTCCATTGTGGTAAGCCCACATTTCTGCCAACCCATCGTACGGCCAAGCTCCCATGCCTGCCCGCTTCGTAGACACTTGAATAATGAAAAACCTGCTTAATAATATCTAATAACCTCATGCTTTTAATGCTGCCAACCCAATTCAAGACCAGACCATAGGACCAGGCAATAAGAATTGATCGGTTATAAATCTCGTGTTCAATTGCTTTGGATATGCGCATTAGGTAGACTCCCACTCCCTTATTTTACCTGCTAAAACAGATCCCAACAGACAACCAAAGAGACTGGTAGTTAAATAGATAACCTGCTGGCATTTAAAGCCAGCAGGTTGATAGTGCAAACCAGGATCATTTTTGCAAAATAGGCACAAATACTTTAAAGCCTGCAAGTTGTGTTACTGGACCGAATCGAGATGTCTGCCCTTCAAAATCGACCAAATCAAGCCAATAAGTATAGGTCTGACCTATTTCGACGCCCGCATCGGTATAGGAGTACTGATTACCCTCAGTGCCGCCAGGTTTTTCAACCAGTAATGTTTCAGTGTTGATCTTGACAATAACCGGCGAGTTTTCATCTGAGCGATAGATATCAAAGCCGAGAATACCACTATCACTGAAAGTCTCCCAGGATAATTCTATTGATGCTGTATCCGGATTAAAGCTGGATGAAAAATCTGATAACACAGCAGCAGTTGGTTCAACCGGCTCGCTGTGGCATCCAATTGGGGCATTTGTTGTAGGGTCAGCCTGTATAACAACATACCAACTTTCTTGGTCAGTAACATCTGTATAAGTTCCCACACCAAATGTGTCAGTCTCTACAGATGCTATCCAGAAATACTGCCCATTGCTCGCACCATTGTTAGCCCCTGAAGCATTTTGACTTCGATAG
>JAXGNB010000006.1:0-181492 GCA_040768265.1 Anaerolineaceae bacterium | reverse complement strand
TCGACCGCGCCTCCCTGTTGGGGCTCTAAAGCCTACTTTCCTCATTCAACATCGCTCGCCCTATTATAGAAGTATTCAGGAGTATGGTCAAGGGCTTCAGAGTTGCAAATATATTTATCAAAAAAGCCGGGTTCATCCCCCGGCTTCACATCTTCAAATACGCTTGCTTCGCGGCGTTTACTATCGTGACAAACGACTCAGGTTTTTGTAGATCGGACGAAGTACCGGCGAAGCTGTGTTATGAGACTGCCTCCTGGCCTTCAAATCTCAAGAAGCTCTCGCGGGCACACTCCAACGAACCTCTTGAACTGCATCAACCAACAAGCGGCGGAGTGGTGAACTGCGTACCATTCCGCCCTACATCAAAGTATGCATGTCGTAGGAGCATAAGTTGACTCCAGGCATAAAAAAAAAGCCGGGCTCATCACCCGGCTTCGTAGTTTGCTAAAGAATCACATCGCGGCTTTGACAAGCGCGATAAAGGACTCCGCCTTGAGGCTTGCCCCGCCAATCAGACCGCCGTCGATATCGGACTGACCAAACAGTTCTGCCGCGTTGCCGGGATTGACCGAGCCGCCGTAGAGAATGCGCATTCCGTCTCCGATTTCCTCACCAAACATTTCGCGCAGGATCGGGCGGATCACATCCTTGTGCACGGCGTTCGCGCCTTCGGGGGTGGCTGCCAAACCGGTGCCGATCGCCCAGACCGGTTCATAGGCAATCACCACCTGCTCAGCCTGCTCATGGGTGAGCCCTGCCAGGTCTGCCCGTACTTGCCGGCTGACGACCTCGGCTGTGATGCCCGTCTGGTTTTCTTCCAAAGTCTCGCCGACGCACACGATCGGTTTCAGCTCGTGTGCCAATGCCGCCAAAACTTTCTTATTGACAGTCTCATCCGTCTCGCCAAACATGGCGCGGCGTTCGGAGTGCCCCAAAATCACAAACTCGCAAAGCTCCTGCAACATCACGGGAGAGGTTTCTCCGGTAAAAGCACCTGAGTTTTCCCAGTGCATGTTCTGCGCGCCAAGTCTGATGCTGGAATTCTCCAGCTCACGTTTTGCCACTCCCAGCCCCACAAAAGGCGGGCAAATTACAACATCCACATCTTGCACCGCATGTAATATAGGATACATTTCACGGATCAGATCACGGGTCTCATACAGACCTTTGTTCATCTTCCAATTGCCAGCAACCATCGGTTTTCTCATTGTTCCTTACCATCCTCTGCTATTAGTTAAATTTATTTTATCATCAAGCTGTTGTGATTCTAAACATTATTCTGAACAAAAAAGAAAGAGAGGCCACCCTAACCATTATTTCGAACAAAAAGGTAGGGTAGGGTGGGTTGGCGTTAGTGAGAATCAAGAATTAAGAGATCTTTAAAAGCCAACCCACCGGAAAGCCGCCCTTCGGTGGGTAGAAAGAGATACTTTCCTTCGGTGGGTTGGCTATAAAGAGACTTGGGTCGAAAAGTGTTACCTGACGCCAACCCACCCTACGAATCACAGATATAAACAGACGTGGGTCGAAAAGTGATACCCGACACCAACCCGCCCTACAAATCATTGCCTGTAGCGTGGAAATCTTTTCGTAGGGCGGACATCGTACCCTTGGGGTATTGCGCAGCACCTGCCCCTGAGCGTATCGAATGGGGTTCAATTGGGCTCTATCAATGCAAACCAAAGCCGGCTTCAACCCTGGAGGAAGGAAACCCAGGGCAGGCCGAGGAAGCCGGCCTACGAAAAACTATCATCGAGCCGTTCGGAATTGACAATTCATCCACAAAAAAATAGCTGACCGGATAAATCCGATCAGCTATCTTTCGGTGGGTTGGCTATAAATAGACTTGGGTCGAAAAATGTTACCTGACGCCAACCCACCCTACAAAAAAACCACAATTTACTTGGTGCGATAGATCATAGGGTTGAGCCACAAGCCGCGATTATCCTCGGATGTGTCGTCATTCCATACAACCAGCGAGAACTGCACATTCTGACCAGCCAGGAAGGATAAGTCAATCTCTAGTGGGTTCCAGAGTTGGTCATAGGTCTCATACCACTCGCCCAGTTCGACAAAGCTTCCATTTCCAACACGATAGTAAAGCTCAAACTTCAGGCTGCACTTGGGGCTGTTCGCCTCGCATTGGATCGCCGCGCGGAACTGGTCGCCATCTTTCACCAGGAAAGCGGGGTATATACCCTGGATGTAACCATCGCTGTCATCATTTGGCCTGGTGATCAGACCAATTTCGTTCTCCTGACCGCCATCTTCGCGGCGAGGTTTGTCCTTAGTGACAACGTAGCCTTTGTCGACATCGGTTTCTTTGCCTGGGCAGGACAATGGATTGGTTTCGCTGGTAGACCAGCGTGCGTCACAGGCTTTATCGGCGAAGTTATAAACCATGCCCTTGCCGTCAGTTACCTGGATCTTCACCCAGAAAGAACCCTTGCTGTCAGAACCGGTGCCAAAACGCACACCGTTCGGGTTGGCCATCTGGAAGTTTGCCTGGTAGGTGCCAACCGTTGCCGGGGCTGTCATATTGATCGAGATATCCACAGTCTCACCCGGTCTCACTTCTTTGGTCAGGTCCCAGATTGTTCCAGAAGTCATCTGAGTGCCGCTTACGAACGCGATATCGAAACGGGTATCCCAGGTGCAAGAACCGCTGTTACGAATGCGCCAGGTTTTGGTAAAGGTAGTCCCCGCGATAATTTTTGTGCCATCAGGAATAGTAATATCCTGGACGAACTTCACCTGGTAGCAAGGGATAGGCGTAGGCGTGGGTGGGATGGGCGTAGCTGTTGGCGGAATGGGGGTCGATGTGGCAGGAACCGGTGTCACAACCACCGTCGGGACCGCTGTTTCTGTTTCGACCGGAATTTGATTGATATTAGTAGGATTGAGTGTGGGTGTAGCTTCAATCACTGGCGCGGTTGCGGATAATTGAGCCACCACCGTTTGGTAATATTCCTGTGTGGCTTGAGCTTGCAGAGTTTGCATCGCTTGTTCAACAGGATCGCCCGCAGGGGCAGGCGTGCCAGGCATAATGCATGCAGCCAGGATCAAACTTAATGTCAGCACAATTAAGCCCGGGAAAATCCATCGTGATTTGTCAGTGGTTTTACTTTTCATTTTCTAACTCCTTATTAACCAGAAGTATCTTAATTTAATAGACGCCCACCGATTGATAAAAGTTCCAATTTTAAATAACAACCGCCCATGAGGGCGGTTGTGTTTTCCTTAATCATTTGATACGACTATCTGGATACCCAGACTCCACTGCTGTTCGGGGCCATAACCCACACGTGACCCATCCGGCGTAAGCAATATCCAGTAACTGTAATAAGTGCCTTCGGTCATCGGTGCAACCATATTATAAACCGTCACATCGATCGTCTCTCCCGGAATCACGCCACTTGGAACATCTCCGTATTTATTGGTACCAAAAGCTTCTCCTCCTGACAGGTATAGATCAAAATCATTGTCCCAGGTACAGGTGCCAGTATTTTTTATGGTCCATGTCTTGTTGAATTTGGTGCCGGGTTTCATAACCGTGCCAGGGGGATAGTTTACATCACCCAAAAATTCAAACTGTATGCATTTCACGCCAGGTTCTTCGGTGGGGGCTGCTGCAGTGGGCTCTGCAGTGGTTTGCGCGGTTGGCACCACCACCACCTGGGTCGGGCAAGCCGGGCAGGTGGGTTGAGGCGTCCAGGTTGGTTGGTTGCTCAATTGGGTCACCAATGCCACCAGAGTCTCCACAGAGTTCTGGGTCGCCTTGGCTTGTTGCGTCGCCGCAACTTGCTGCGCGATCTCCGCCTCTGAAGGGGTTGGGGGAACTGAAGGGGCGCAAGCTGCTAATGCAAGGCTTAAGCTCAAAAGCCCCAGGATAATCCATTTCATTTTTTTCAAATTTTTCATATTATTCTCCATCGATAATCTCGCAGCATAAACTTATGCCGCTAAATCGGTATCTCTACTGCGATTCTATCACTAAACCAAAAACAGATATTTCTTAAAGCATAACAAAAAAAGCCGCGAAAACAAATCCGCGGCTTTAGAATGGATAGATTTACTTATTCGAGAGGATGGCAAGCCCGGGCAGTTCAATGCCTTCCAGCATTTCCAGGGAGGCGCCGCCACCGGTTGAGATGTGGGTAATCTGATCGCTCAGCCCCGACTGGTTGATGGCAGAAACAGAATCCCCGCCGCCAATAATGCTCACAGCCTCACTCTCAGCCACTTTGTGCGCAACCGCGAAAGTGCCCGTTGCAAAACGTGGGAACTCAAACACGCCCATCGGACCATTCCAAACAATGGTGCCTGCATTGGCAATTTCCTCGCCAAAAGCTTCCACGGTCTTCGGACCAATATCCAGGATGCGCCAACCAGCCGGCACATCGCCCACTGGCAGGGTTTCCATTTTCGCTTCGGCGTCAAAAGCGTCGCCCAGAACCATGTCCACCGGCAAAACCAGTTTTCCTTCGGATTTCGCAATCAGTTCCTTGGCTGTGTCAATCACTTCGGCTTCCACCAGCGAATCAGCCATCTCGTAACCAAGTGCTTTCAGGAATGTGTTCGCCATACCGCCGCCGATCAGGATTTTGTCGGCTTTCTTGAGCAGGTTCTCGATCACGCCGATCTTGTCCGAAATCTTCGCGCCGCCCAAAATTGCCACGAAGGGACGCTGCGGATCGGCAATCGCGTCGCCGAGGTACTTGATCTCCTTTTCCATGAGGAAACCGGCAGCTGAAGGTAATAACTCCGCCGCGCCGTAGGTTGAAGCATGCGCGCGGTGCGCCGTGCCAAAGGCGTCGTTCACGTAAAGGTCAGCCAATGAAGCCAGGTCGGCTGCCATTTGGGGATCGTTCTTTTCTTCACCCGCGTAGAAACGGGTGTTCTCGAGCACCAGAACTTCGCCCGGTTTCAAGGCTTCGGCGGCAGCTTTCGCGATTTCGCCGCGGCAATCTTCCGCAAACTTCACAGGCGCGTCGATCAATGTGGCCAGGTGTTCGGCTACGGGTCTCAAGGTGTAATCCAAATTTACCTGACCCTTGGGGCGCCCCAGGTGGGACATCAAAATAACTGCCGCTCCGTGTTCAAGCAAATAATTGATCGTGGGCAGAGCAGAAGTGATACGGGTATCATCCTTAATCTTGCCTTCCTTGATCGGCACGTTAAAGTCTACCCGCACCAACACTTTCTTCCCAGCCACATCCAGATCAGTCACAATTTTCTTTTCAGACATTTTTCTCCTTCTATGAAAAATGCGCATCATTGCTTTTCAAAAACAATGCTGCGCATTCAATATTTATGTATACACCCTAAAGGCTTAGAGTTTTGCTGCAACCATCTTGCCCAGGTCAACAGTGCGGCAGCTATAGCCCCACTCGTTGTCGTACCAGGTCACAACCTTCACCAGGTTACCGTTCATGACCATGTTCTTGTCGAGGTCAACAATGGAGGAGCGATCATCGCCCTTGAAGTCGCTCGAGACCAGCTGCTGATCATACTCGCCTGTGGTCACACCCAGGATACCCTTCAGCGATCCATTTGCTGCTTCGGTAAAGGCAGCATTCAGTTCTTCCTTGGTGGTCGGTTTTTCAACATGTGCAACAAAGTCAACGATCGAGACGGTTGGGGTTGGAACACGCAGGGCGTAGCCATCAAACTTGCCCTTGAGCTCGGGGATAACCAGGGCGACAGCCTTGGCAGCACCCGTGCTGGTGGGGATAATGTTTAAACCAGCGGCGCGAGAGCGGCGCATCTCTTTCTTGTGTCCCTGATCCAGGATGACCTGGTCATTGGTGTAGGAGTGAATGGTAGTCATGACGCCACCGGTGATGCCAAAGAGGTCATTCACGATCTTGGCAGCAGGCGCAAGACAGTTGGTGGTGCAGGAAGCATTCGAAATGATGTGATGCTTTTCATTGTCGTATTTTTCTTCATTCACGCCCAAAACAATTGTAAGATCCTCGCCCTTGGCAGGTGCGGAGATGATGACTTTCTTGGCTCCGGCGCGCAGGATATGCGCGTCTGCGCCGATCTTGCCACCTTCGCTCTTGGCGGTGGTAAAGATGCCGGTGCATTCAAAAACAATTTCCACACCGAGATCTTTCCAAGGCAAATTGCCCGGATCCCGTTCGGCAAGGACTTTGATTTCAGTGCCATCAATCACCAGATTGCCAGCTTCATTGACCTTAACCTCACCTTTGTAGATGCCATAGTTTGAGTCATACTTGAATAGGTGGGCGTTGGTTTTCGGATCAAAGAGATCGTTGATTGCAACGACTTCCAGTGTATCCGAAGCGACTTCAAGGAGGCGCTTTAAAACCTGACGTCCGATGCGGCCAAAACCATTAATTGCTACTTTTGTTTTCATATATCCTCCGATTGAGTGAATTTGGATTAATCCTAACTGACATCGCTGCCAGATTGTTTATGCTTAACCTATAGAATTATATCCGATTTATTTGCTCTTCAGTAAAAAACTTTATATAAAAAGCACAAGTTCCCAGATCGCAAGCAATTCTGTCAATGAAAAACAACATTCGGACAATTCCCAAACAGGTCTAATTCAAGGGTCCTGTGCGCTCTTCAAACAAGTTTATTATCGCACGTGCCAGTTTGCGGGAACTGTGCCGCCAGGGATAAAGGTCATCCACCAAATCCGCTTCATATACCCGGTAATTCTGGCGCATCTCATCATCCAACAGAACCCACTGCGCCTTACCCCCGAGGTCTCCGTGATAATTTCGGTTGCAAATCGCAAGGTTAAACAAATGTTTACAGATGTGTCGGTCAATTTCGCGGGCATGATCCGATGCATTAAAATCATCTGTTTCGCCCTGTTCAGTGGCGATATTGCAGATATAGAAAGTTTCTGCCCGGCTTGCCAGGATGGCATCCGAAAGCCCTTTTACCAATAGATTTGGCAACAAGCTGGTATACAGACTGCCCGGACCAATCAGGATCAGGTCGGCGTCCAGGATTGCTGAGGTGGTGGGAGGATACGCGGGCGATTCTTCCGGATCGATCCAGACCTTCAGAATTTTGCCCGGATACTCAGTCAGTTGCGCCTCGCCCCTGACTTCAATAATCTCCTGGGTGGCATTATCCTGCACTTGCCCAACCAGCTCCACATTACTTAATGTCGAAGGCAGCACCTGTCCATAAATCGCCAAAACCCTGCCGGATTCCGCAACTGCCTCTTCAAAACTACCGGTGATCTCACTGAGTGCCGTAATAAAAAGATTACCCAGGGAATGCCCCTCAAGTCCGGCTCCGGCGGTGAAACGATATTGGAACACTTGCGAAAGCAGCGCTTCATCGCTGCTGAGTGCAGCCAGGCAATTGCGGATGTCTCCTGGCGGCAGCACGCCCAGATCGCGCCGTAATTCCCCCGAAGATCCGCCATTATCAGCAACCGTTACAATGGCAGTAATGTTGTGGGTGTATTCCTTTAAACCTCTGAGCAGCGCCGCCAGGCCATGCCCGCCCCCAATTACGACAACTTTTAAACCTCGTTCGCGCTGACGGTAATTCTTCAGGGTGTCCCAAACCGGCTTGCCGTTTTTCTCAAACGGTCGTAATAGGGATCGGTTTGCTCCCCAAATCCCGATCAGGATCATCGCCATTCCCAGACCGCCAAAAAGCAGGAAGCGGATCGGTCTGTCCAGAAAACGGAGCGACAGCACAGCCAGAATGGGCACCAAAGCTTCGTTGGTCGTGCTGCGATAGTAATCCAACACCAGAACTGCCGCGCCTAAGCCTAACAGCATCGAGCCGATGATGGTCAACGCCAGCCAGCGCTTGTAGCCCATGCCAGGCGCGAGCCATCTGAATTCATTTTGAATCCACTTGGTCAGCCGACCAGACCAGTTGCCTTTCTTCCTGGGATTACTCATATTTTTGATAATAGCAGGATTCTCTGCCAGCGTCAACGACATTTTTTCCTGCTTCGGACGATTTCCATGCACAGCTTTTACCTTCACAACGAAGTTTGCCGTACAATGGTAAAATCAGTTATCAAAATTGACTGCTTTACGTTAGGAGCGACCATGCCAGAACAAAAACCCCTTATTGTCATGCGCTCGGGGCCTATCCCCGGTTCAAGTTTTTATCTCGAAAAGACTGAGGTCACGCTTGGTCGTGATCTCGCTAATGATATCCCGGTGCCAGATCAGGAAATCTCACGCCGGCACGCCCGCTTTCTTACCCGTACAGATGGTGTCTATATAGAGGACCTCGGTTCCACAAACGGCACTTTCCTGAACGGCGTTCGCCTCAGTTCACCCCAACGCCTCAATAATGGGGACCTCATCACCATGGCGGAATCGACCGTGATGAGTTTCGAATGGCCCAACCAGGCTAAGACGCCGACCTACAGTGCTTATCCCCCGGTAGAATCCACACCGGAGCCCGCCATCGCAGCGCCTCAGCAAGGCTACCAGCCCGCTCAGAAACCCGTCCCGCAGCAAGCGCTTGCCCCCGAACCTATCCCCGAGCAAAAACAGAGCACACCGTGGTACTCCAACTTTTTCATTTTGCTCCTGATCGCGATCATCATCATTATGGTCATCGTGATCTTCATGCCCACCAGCTGGTGGTGCTTCTTCTCTGCCAACCGTATTCCCGGTTGTCCAGTTTACTAACTCTTGGTTTTGCGACAAGCCCGGGTTTTAAAATCCGGGCTTTTTTTGTTCAGAATGACTTTTTGGGGTTAATGCTTTTGCCAGACCAATTCTTGATTTTTGGCGCTTTTTGGGGCTCTCCTGCTTTTTATCTGATAAATAAGGTATAATAAAAAGGTTATGCCTACCTACATTTAAGGCAACATCGGAAGAAAAAAATATGACTGAACAACCTGAAATTCCCGCTGAAGAACCTGTCACAAACAACGCTGGCAGTCTTCAGTCTGTTGGCATCGACGAGCAAATGCGCACGGCTTATCTCGATTATGCCATGAGTGTCATCGTCGCCCGCGCCATCCCTGACGTGCGCGACGGACTCAAACCTGTCCACCGGCGCATCCTTTACGCCATGCAGGACATGGGCATTCGCGCCAACACGCCCTACAAGAAATCTGCCCGTATCGTTGGTGAAGTGCTGGGCAAGTACCATCCCCACGGCGATTCAGCCGTTTATGATTCGATGGCGCGCATGGCGCAGGATTTCTCAATGCGCTACCCGCTGATTGACGGTCAGGGCAACTTTGGCTCAATCGACGGCGACTCGCCGGCAGCCATGCGCTACACCGAAGCCCGTTTACACAAAATCTCGGACGAAATTCTTTCTGACCTGGACAAAGACACGGTCGACTTTCTCGATAACTTTGATGGTTCATTGAAAGAACCCGAGGTGCTGCCTGCCCGCATCCCCAACCTGCTGATGAATGGCTCCAACGGTATCGCCGTGGGTATGGCCACCAACATCCCGCCGCACAACCTGCGCGAACTGGTAGCCGGTTTGAACCTGCTGATTGACCGTTTCGACGACCTCGATGAGGTTAGTGTTGAAGACTTGATGCAGCTCATCCCCGGACCAGACTTCCCCACTGGCGGCATCATCGTTGGCAGTGAGGGCATCCGCCAGGCTTACAGCACCGGTCGTGGGCATCTCACCATGCGCGGCTCTGCCACCATCGAAGAAATTCGCGACGGACGTTTCGCGATCATCATTTACGAGATTCCCTATCAGCTCAACAAAACCAGCCTGATCGAACGGATCGCCGCCCTGCATCGCGAAGGACGCATCGATTCCATCTCCGACATGCGGGATGAATCCGACCGTAAGGGCATGCGCATCGTGATCGAGCTCAAACGCGGCACGCAGCCAAAGCGTGTTCTCAATCAGCTCTACAAATACACCCCGCTGCAGTCGACCTTTGGTGTGCAGTTGCTGGCTTTGGTGGACGCTGAACCTCGTATGCTCACCCTGAAGCGCGCCCTGACGCATTATCTCGAACATCGCCAGGTCGTCATCACCCGCCGCACGCTCTTTGAGCTTGATAAAGCCAAAAAACGCGCGCATGTGCTGGACGGTCTGCTGATTGCGATCGCCAACCTGGACGCGGTGATCAAGACCATCCGCGAATCGAAGGATGCGGATGAAGCTAAAACCAATTTGATTACTCGCTTCAATCTGACCGAAATCCAGGCCCAGGCTATCCTCGACATGCAGTTGCGCCGCCTGGCAGCCCTTGAACGTCAGAAAATTGAAGAGGAATATAAGGCTCTGCTCGAAACCATCGCCCAGCTTGAAGATATCCTTGCCAATCCGCAAAAAATCCTTGAGATCATTCGCACCGACCTCAATGAAGTCGCCGAAAAGTTTGGCAACGACCGCCGGACGCACATCGTACCCGACCTTGAAATGGATCTTTCAGACGAATCACTGGTACAGGACGAGCCCGTCTTCGTCTCCATCACTGAGAGAGGGTACATCAAACGCGTTTCAGACCAGGCTTACCGCTCCCAGGGCAGGGGTGGTCGCGGTGTGATTGGTCAGAGTATGCGCGGCGAAGATGCCGTGACCTTCTTTGTGCGTGCCAACACGCTTGGTACCATCCTTTTCTTTACCGACAAAGGTAAAGTCTATTCCGAAAGAGTATTTCAACTGCCCGAAGAATCCCGGCAGGGGCGTGGCATCCCCCTGGTCAACATTATCAACCTTGAGCCAGATGAGAGTATCACGGCTCTGCTGCCGGTTGAGAATTTCAGCGACGCGAAATTCTGCGCCCTTGCCACCCGGCTTGGTCGCATTAAGCGCGTGCCTATGTCGGATTTTGAAAGTGTGCGACCTTCTGGTTTGATCGCCATCCGGCTGAAAGACGAAGACGAATTAGGCTGGGTCCGTATGACCGCCGGTGAGGACGATCTCCTGCTGGTTACCCGGAAGGGTAAAGCCCTGCGCTTCCATGAAAATCAGGTCCGCCCAACAGGCCGCACTACCATGGGCGTCACCGGCATCAACCTGCGTGGGGATGACCAGGTGGCAAGCCTGGAAGTCGTTGAGCCGGAAGGCTACCTGTTTGTGCTGACCGAAATGGGTCAGGGCAAGCGAACCTCCCTGGAAGAATATATTCCCAAGACCCGCGGCACACTTGGCGTTATGACAATCAACCAGGATGTGCGCGAAACCGCTGGCGATATCGCTGAAGCGCGTGTGGTCCTGGACGGCGAGGAAGTCACCATGATCTCCCGCGGCGGGATTGTTTTGCGTACTAAAGTAGACGAAATCTCGGTGCAAGGACGTTCCACCCAGGGTGTCAAGGTGATGGACCTGGGCGAAGGGGACAGCATCGCCGCAATCGCCCGTATATCACAGGAAGAAGTGGCGCTCTCCGAAGAAACCCACGCAGCTTCCGTCGCCGCTGGTGAAAGCGCGCCGCGCCGCTCCGGACGAAAAGTTGTTACAAAGGACGCGGAAGAGGATCCTGAATCTGAAACGGAAGTTTTTCAGGAAGAGAATAATTATTCTGAAGACGAAGAGGACGAGGAAGAGGGCAGTATCTCAGCAGACTGAAAACTGAATTTTTGACCGCCGGCATCCTCCACCCAGAGCGAACCGTCAGGTAAAACACCCAGAAGGCGAAACAAATCCGTTTCGCCTTTATGATTCCTGACGCTTCTTAGCTCACCCTTGAATGCCAGCCCTTGGTTCCATTCCTGGATGAACAGATCAACTGGCAGCAATATTCGCAGCTCATTCATGGCCTCCAGGATCGCCCACAGCCAGCTTTCAGCATCGAAAAAGGCACCTGTTTCGCTGAAAATGTCGCTGGCTGGATAGTTGAAGCGCGAGTCTTCCCTGAATGCGCCCGGCAGCAGGTTGACCCCCACCCCCAACACCACCCTTTTAGCCTCACCCGCCTGCAAGTCAGTTTCTGCCAATACACCGCAGATCTTTTTTCCATTTAGCAGGACGTCATTAGGCCACTTCACCTGCGCTTCAAATCCCGTCTTTGCCTCTATGGCCTGGGCCACTGCAAGGGCGCCAAGCGCGGTAAAACGCCCCAACACGGTTTGTTCTTCTTGAGTCGGTCTGAATAACACAGAGAAAGTCAAGGAGCTTTTTGCCTGGCTCTGCCAGACGCGGTTCTTTTGCCCGCGCCCATCGGTTTGCTGCTGCGCCCAGACTACCAGCCCATCCTCAGCCCCCGACCTCGCAGCTTGCAGTGTGAAATCATTGGTGGAGTCCACCGTTTCAAGGCAGTCAAGCCGGAATTTCATAAAACAAGCTGGCTTTGGGTCTTGATGGGCAGGCTAAAACAGATCCTTGCCCCCTGGTGGTAAGTTTCATCCACCCAAATTCTTCCCCCGTGCGCTTTGACGATGGACTGGCACAAATACAAGCCCAAGCCGGTGCCTTTGGTGGTTTTTGCCACCCCGTTTGAACGGTAGAAGCGTTCAAAGACATGAGGAACGTCCATTGGATCAAAACCTTTGCCCTGATCTGTAACGCAAACCTGCACGTTTTCTTCGACCTTATGCCCCTCTATTTTTATCATCCCGCCTTCAGAATATTTGATGGCATTGGTCAGCAGGTTTGATATCAATTGGCTCAAGCGTGTTTCGTCGGCAGTGATGACAGGGAAGTCCTCCGAAAGATTGGTAAAGATCTGATGTTTATCGCTTTGCAGGGAAAACTTCTTGCTCAAATCGTTGATCAACGCAGCCAGATCCACTTCAGTTTTGTGCAATGTGATCCCGCCCGATTGCAGTTTGGTTGCGTCGAGCAAATCCTCCACCATCGTTGTCAGGTGATCGGCTTCTTCTTCAATCACCCGCAGGCTCTCGGTCACCATCTTCTTATCCCATTCCACATCGTCCCGCCTGAGCGTGTTGGCGTAGCCTTTGATCAGAGCAATGGGAGTTTTAAGTTCATGGCTGATAACCGAAATGAAGTTGGTTTTGAGCTCTTCTGCCTCCCTGAAACGGGTGATATCGCGCACTGAGGCGATGATATTCAGGATCTCACCTTCATCTGAAAAGAGCGGAGCGTAGGTGATCTCCACCGGAATTGGGTCCAGCGGACTGTTGCGCAGCATGTCGCCTTCGAGGAAGAGGTCTTTTGTGCCGCCCCACTGCCACTGAGACTTAACCGCATCCTTCAACTGCAGCCCCTTGGGAGGTTTTGCCCACCGCACCACCTGGTCAAATTCCTTGTTGATCAATTCTTCTGCCGGCGCGTTTACCAGCCGTTCAAAGGCATGATTTACTTGTAATACCTTCAGGTCTGGATTGAGGATGAGGATGCCGTCCGCGACGGAACTGAGCAGTCCCGCCATGCGCAGGTTCTGGCGGGTCACCTGAGTGTAAAGCCTGGCATTGCGCACTGCGATAGCCGCCTGGTTGGCGAAGCTGTTCAGGATCGAGTAATCATTCGCCGAGAAGCTGGCGCGGTAGTTACGGAAAACAAAAATTTGCCCGATCGCACTGCTCTGAACTTTCATGGCGATGCCCACACCGGTGATCATACCCATGCTGATATCGTTCAACATGCGGTTGATTTCCGGAATGCGTTCTTCAGTACCCTCTTCGCTATCGCTGAAGCTTACCAGCCAATTCTCAAGGTAACTCAAAAGCGCAGGTGGGATGCCCTGGTTGATGGCAATATGCCAGTCGCCCTTGTCGTTTGCCAGGGCGATGAAACCGGCATGCCCGCCCAACATCTCTATCGCGATGTGCAGAATGCGGCTCAGGAGCGTGTTGAGGTTCAGCTCCTCGGTAAGAGCCCGTGAGATCTCGAGCAGATATTCTCTTTGGCGAACGCGATGATCAGGTAACATAGCCTAATTGTATCCCAGCTCCGCGGTAACTAAAGATCAGGTTGGCAGCCTGACTGATCCGGGGGTTATTCACCCGAATGATTCAGTTTTTCCAACAATATCTTATTGGTCAT
This sequence comes from Anaerolineaceae bacterium, assembly GCA_040768265.1. GTDB lineage: Bacteria > Chloroflexota > Anaerolineae > Anaerolineales > Anaerolineaceae > Mesolinea. The sequence goes on along the minus strand of JAXGNB010000006.1, from coordinate 167,587 downwards.
ATCCATCTGCAGGGGTGTCACCGAAATAAAACCTTGCTTGATCGCCCAATAGTCGGTGCCCTCATCCATCAAGCCCGTGGGGGCTTCTCCACCGATCCAATAATAAGGCTTGCCCTGCGGGTCAAGGCGTTTCTCGAGTACGTCCCGATAGAGCCGGACGCCCTGCCGGGTGTAGAGCATGCCCTCAAATTGCCCGTCTTCGCGGTAAGGCAGGTTGATATTCCAGATTGGCTGCTTGTGCTTTTCAGTCTTATCAGCCAGCAATCCCAGGATCACATCTGCCGCCGCTTTAGCAGCAGGGGCAAAATTCAGCTCGCCCTGATGATGTTCAGGCGCGTCCAGCGAAACCGCATAACCTGGCTTGCCGTTAATCGAAGCTTCCATTGCGGCTGTCACCGTTCCGGAGTAGGTCACATCCAAACCTACATTGGCATTCGGATTGATGCCAGATACCACCACGTCAATCGGTTTTTCGATCGCCCCCATGATGGCAATTGCCACGCAGTCGGAAGGCGCGCCATCACAGGAAAGCGCCTGGCTGCCGTCAGCCAGCTTTACCTCGCGCACACGCAGTGGGCGGGTGAGGGTCTTCACATGCCCGGATGCCGACCAGTTATGGTCCGGTGCCAACACGCTCACTTCACTTCCCGGAATCTTCCGGACCGCCTCAACCAGCGCCAGCAAACCGGGCGCAAACACGCCATCATCATTAGTCACCAAAAAATGGGTCATCTCTTACCTCTTAGTGGCGTTTTCGCCGTTTTTTCTTTGAAGTTGTGGCATTTGCCGGCTTAGACTGCGCCGATTCTGATGCTTTTACCGGCGCTGGAGTCGCCAGCGCGTTCGTGGCTTCAGCAGCCTTGGTTGGTCGGTAGCGAAACATGCGGCTGATGACCGTCTGGCGCACTTCTGAGAGCATCTCGGTGAACAGCGTGCTGGCCTGGCTCTTGTAGCGCACCAGCGGGTCGCGTTGGGCGTAAGATTCCATGCTGATTGAAACCCGCAGGGCTTCCATGCGCGTCAGGTAATCCACCCAGGTTTCCGTGATTGTGCCGAGCAGCAAATCTCGGTAGATGCGATTTTGAGCTTTATCCCCCAGAACCTCGAGGATATCATCATGCAGATCCAAAGGGAGCTCCTCAATTGCCAAGCCTGAAATCGCGTCAAATTTCTGCTGACTGAGCTTTTCGATCAACCCCTCCCTGGTCGCTTTTGGCAGATCAGCCAGTTTAAAGTTGTTGTTAGCCAGATGCTGCAACTCGAACTTGCCGAAAATTTCAGCAAGCTTCTTTTCGGCTCCCTGCAAGTGAGCCAGAATATCTTCTGTAACTTTCTCAACCGGCTGTTTCAGCAGCCGTTCCGACATCGAGAAGAGGTAATTCAGCCGCATGTGGGTTCGGAAAGTTTTGCGGTGCGAACGGCTGTCGAAGGCAATCCTTCTCCCTTCGGTGCTCACCTGCACCAGCTGTGCGCGCGCGTTTTCGTCGCTCAGTGCCGCCTGCAGCAGTTCCGGGTTGGCTTCCAGGTCCCGCCGCACTTCCCCTTCAGCGCCAAACAGCCGCTCCACCCGCTTTTCGAGCGTCTCAGCAATCTGAGTGTCAATTTTTTGCCGCACTTCATTCCACGGAAGCTGCGCCAGGTCGATCGGTTTCATTCCCCAGTTATCGCCAAAGCGTTTCTCCAGCGTCAGCAGAATGCGGCGGATGGTCGTCAGGGTCACACTGGTTTGCAAGGCTTCCTTGAGCGGCGCTTTCATGCTGAGGGGGTCTTCCATCAGGCTGCGCTGTTGGGCGGATCCCAGCCTCACGGGCGTCTGCACGATTGCCCCAATCTCTGCCGTCAGGTCGTGCGGCTCTTCGGGGTCAAAGCTCTCCAGGTAAGCATCCAGCATTTCATTGCGTTCCGCCAGTTGGGTTTTCATACTCTGTTCGCTGCGTTCCAACAGCAGCGCCGCACCCTCGCGGATGTGCTCATTCTCACGCAAGACGGCCTCTTTTGCCATCGCCACAAGTTTATCCACCAGAGCCTGCTCATCGGCTGGAGTGCCGAGATTTTCCATCACCATCTTCAAGGAGTAGCTTGGATAGCTTCCAAAGTCCGTTCGGATGGTGGGTTGAATATCTTCCAGGAAGCCCAGCAACTTCCACGGACCTTCTTGATCTTCCAGTCCGGTGCGAATTCTGCTGCCCAGCTCAGTGATCAGCATTTCGCTGACATCTTCATGCAGATCATCTTTGGTAAAGATCTTATCCCGTTGGCTGTAAATGCGGTTTCTCTGTGTGTTCAACACATCGTCGTATTCCAGCAGATGCTTGCGCACGTCAAAGTTTGCGCCTTCCACGCGCGTTTGGGACTGCTCAACCATCCTGTTGACCAAGGAAATTTCAATCGGCATGTTTTCATCGATCTTGAAGCGCGTCAGCAAGCCTTCCATCTGCTGCCCGCCAAACATGCGCATCAGGTCATCGTCCAGCGCCAGGTAAAAGCGCGATGAGCCAGGGTCGCCCTGCCTGCCAGCGCGACCGCGCAGCTGGTTATCGATGCGGCGTGCTTCGTGCCGCTCTGAGCCAATCACGTGCAAGCCGCCCAGTTCGCGCACTTTCGCCATGTTGTCCATGTAAACCAGGAAGGCTTCCACTGCTTCTTGCTGGGTTTCATCCAGCTCCGCATCCAATGCCTTAACTGCCTCTAATCGTTCGGGCATGGTCATGTTGTAGGGGTCGGTTTGGGTTTTGCCGGCCAGCACCTGGTTCACACGTGAGAGCAGGCTTTCAGGCAACTCACCGCCCAGTTTGATGTCCACACCGCGGCCAGCCATGTTGGTGGCAATCGTCACAGCCCCAAAGGCGCCAGCGCTGGCAATAATGATCGACTCTTCCGTGTGTTTTCGCGCGTTCAAAACCTGGTGGGGAACACCACTGTCGAACAAAGCTTTAAAACGCCCCCAATCGCCTTCCTCGAGCTTCAACAAAGCCAACAGATTGGCTTTGTTGCTTTCGTCTGCCAGGTCAAGCGTGGTCATGCCATTCTGCATTCCAAGCCGCCGCAATTCCGGCATGCGCAGCTTATCGAGAGGCTCGCCGAGCACCTTCAATTCAGGCTGATCCACAAAATCGGCTTCGTTGAGCCCCTTGGTTTTAAACCATGCCTGGCGGATCAGATTAACTTGCAGCAGCCGACGCACCATATCTGAGCTCAGCCGCTCTGAAAGGCGCTCAGAGTTTTCCACCGAGGTGGTGCCCACCAATTGTGGACGCCCAATCACGTGATAGCGGATGATCTCCAGCACGATCGCGCGCACTTTGCCTTCTGTGGTGCGATAGATCACATCCGGATAATCCTTACGCTTGTAAAACAAGGGCTTTTTGTCAGGATCGGAATCCTCGTAATAGTAGGTGAATTTATAGCCTTCTTCGTCCTTGACCTCTTCAGCGTCCAAACCGGAATCCGGGCGCATCGCCAGGTATTCAAGGTTGGTCGGGATCGAAAGCACATCCAGTCCATAGATGCGGAAAAATTCTTCTTTCTCAGTCAGGGCTGTACCCGTCATGCCGGCCAGTTTTTCGTACATGCGGAAGTAATTCTGGATGGTGATGGTGGCATGGGTGATATTCTCCGCCTGCACCTTCACACCTTCTTTGGCTTCCACTGCCTGGTGCAGCCCGTCGGACCAGCGCCTTCCGGGCATCATGCGTCCGGTAAATTCATCCACGATGACGACTTCACCATTCTGGACAATATATTCTTTGTCACGCCGGAAGAGGAATCTCGCCCGCAGGGATTGCTCCAGGAAGCCCATCAAGCGCGCCTGCTCGGGGTTGATATCTTCCGGACGCTCCGGGTCCGAAAGCGGCTCGCCGAGCATCTCTTCCACGTGGGCGATGCCAATCTCAGTCAGGCTGACAGTTTGATCTTTTTCAACAAGCTCGTAGTCTTCTTCGTTGAGCGCCCTGACGATCTGCGCCATGCGGATGTAGTTCTCGGAATCCTCATGCGAAGGACCCGAGATGATCAGAGGGGTTCGCGCCTCATCGATCAGGATGTTGTCAACCTCATCGATGATGGCAAAATGGTGCCCGCGCTGAACGCGCTGATCCCAGCGCATGGTGATGTTATCGCGCAGGTAGTCAAAACCAAACTCACTGTTGGTCCCATAGGTAATATCCGCCAGGTAGGCTTGCTTGCGCGGTACTGGTCTGAGCAAATCCGTAGCTTCGGCTAAGGATCTTTCTTTGGGGTCGAAGATGAAAGCGCGTTCGCCGCCATCCGAGCTGCCAACCGCCTGCAGCACGCCCACACTCAAACCCAGCATATCAAAGATCGCCCCCATCCAGCGACCGTCGCGCCTTGCCAGGTAATCATTGACCGTGATCAGATGCGCGCCTTTGCCCTCCAACGCGTTGAGGTAGAGCGGCAATGTGGAGGAGAGGGTTTTGCCCTCGCCCGTTCGCAGCTCCGAGATGCCCCCCTGGTGCAGGTTGATGCCGCAAATTATTTGGACGTCGTAGTGGCGCTGCCCCAAAACACGTTTGCCAGCTTCGCGCACGGTTGCGAAAGCTTCGGGCAGGAGGGCGTCGAGTGTCTCGCCGTTTGCCAGGCGGGCTTTAAACTCAAGCGTCTTGGCTCCGAGCTCCGCGTCATTCAATTTTTCAAATTGTGCTTCGAGAGCGTTGATCTGGTCCACAATAATTACCAGCTGGTCTATTCTCTTTTTATGCGGATCTCCCTTGAAGATCTGCCCCAATTTTTTAAACATATGTCGTTTTCCTGTGAGTAATGTATTCAATCAATTTTGGGTCGCCAAAACCTCCGGTTTTAGCTTCCCGCAATGGGTGATTATAGCATACCGCCTGCGTGAATTCCTCCGACGACCAATACGCCAGGGGTTATAAAAGTAGTTCGCAGGCCGGATCCCTCTGTTTTTCGTAGGCCGGATTCTTCTGTTGAATCCGGCTTGGTTTTCTTTGCACATTGATGCCGGATTGAACACTGCACACAACCTACCACTAAACCATGAATACAAAGCCGGAGGGAGTGAACCCCCTTCCCACAAGGAACACCTCGTAGGGCTGGGGCTTGCTCCAGCCGCCAGTTCGTGGGCCGGATTCCTCACTTGAATCCGGCTTCCTTTCCCTATTTGATATCGCCGGGTTGAACCCCATAAACCGACCATCAACAGAAAGGCAGATCGCCACGGTCGCTTTGCTCCCTCGCGATGACGGATTATTTTTGTTTGTACAAATGAAAACGTGCAAAGGTTCTCCTTGTGGAATGCGATTCTTTCGTAGTGTCGAGGCCTGCCTCGACCATCGCGTCAAGGAACAGGACTGCCTGTTTAGACAAGTATGATTGTTTACACATTATTCAGGGTGATTGTTTACATATTCCAGGGCAGACACGGGGGTCTGCCCCTACAAAGCTGCCCCCTCCTTAACCCCTGGAGGTAGGGGTAACCCCTTGGGAACCACCCTGTTGAGGGCTGTGGTTACCCGCTCTCATAGCATATATGCGCTTGCTATTGTGATCCAGAAGATTCTATGTGATTGACAAAAGTGTAAACAATCATCCTACACAAATTGTAAAGCATCACTGTCCTAACAAGGGCCTGTTCCCTACAAGGCGCCTTCTTCTTGCAGTTCGCAGGCCGGGCATCGTGCCATCCAGGTATTGTGAATTTCAATCCAGCATTAACGAGGAAAGAAAAAAAGCCGGATTCAACATCAGAATCCGGCCTAGGAAAAGATTACTGGTTCTACATTAATAGATCACTAATCAACCGTGATGGTCGTGTAAACCGGAGTCACATTCCCATCCAGATCCGCCACCAGGAATCCAACCAGATAGTCCCCGCTTGGCAACCACTCCTGACCCCATTGGAAAGGCTGGCTGCCAAAGGTGAGGGTGTCTCCCTCGCTGGTGGAAACCTTGCTAACCGCTCCATTGGCATCCAGATCCAGCCACTTGTAAGAAATCGTGAAGGTATCTCCCGGATTCGGTGTAATTTCCCAGGGAGCGGCCGCCGTATCGTTACCCTCAAAACCTAGCACCTGGAATAAATATTCATCCTTGAAGAGGAGTTGGGCTCTGCGCGTTTCGCCTGTGTCGCTAAAAGTGTAGGTTCCATCCACCGCATAAACCGCCTGCTCAGCCGAAGCGCCATAGGAGACCGGGTTGAGCAGCGCGATGCCTGAAGTTGTGCCATCGCTGATGGTGAAAACTAATGGTTCAAACTCGAAGTTGAGCCTGAAGGTTTCCGCGTTCGGCCAGATGGGATAATAGACACCCGCCTCAGTGCCAGTTGAAGAGCTTTCAAGATAATCCGTATCCGCCACATAAATGCTATTGGATGCCGTATCAATCAGACCCGTGAACAGGTAGATATAGCCGATGTTTTCACCTGTGATAGTGGTGCTCAGTGTGATCACATCCCCCGGGGAGACCCTGTTGGCACTTGCGCTGATATCAGAAACCGCGATAGCACCCAAGCCGGGTATCTGGCTGGCGCGGCTGACATTGACCGCTTCCATGGCAGTATTTGTGAACTTTCTGCCGCTGTAGTGATAGCCCAGGAAGTCATCCCAGAGAGATGCCCGGCTAAAGCTTTCGGCGATCACCGAGTAGGATGCCATCCCCGTGGAAGAGGTGCTGTAAAGCTGGGAATTGGGGAAGTAGATCGCTATGCCAGTTGAGCCAGGCTTGGATGGACCGTGCTTTTCCGCCACCACGACCCGGGAGAGAGCGCTCAGAATATTATTCGCATGCTGACGCGTGGTGTTATCGCCAGCGTATTTTGACGTCAGAGCCGCGAAATGCCCCAGGTCAATGAATGAGGGCGGCACGTTGCTGCCGAAGATTGAGGTGTAGGACTGCGCGTAACTGCGCGCCTGTGCTATCGCGCGCTGATCCAGGCTCTGCATGTGGTAAGCGAATTGGTTTGTTGCGTTCAGCAAGAGCGGCAGGTCCTCAAGATTCACCGCCGTGAGCGTGATGTTTTGCCCAAGCTGCGTGGCTAATTGCTGCGCGCTCATGCGGTTGACGAACCACCCACCGCCGCTTGAATTTTGTGCCAGAAATTCAGCCCGAGCCTGGTCATCGACCACGCGCTGATCCTGGCTGATGTAAGAGTCAACAATATTCGCTGCTATCTCTTCCGTGGTCACATCCGGGTTATAGACCATCAGGCTCAGGAAGGCCGTGTATGCCCAACCCAGCCCGGGCTCAGTTTCCTCGGACGCCACAGCATAGCGCGCGTATGGCGCCAAGGCAGTATAGACTTCCATCTGGCTCATCAGGCAGGCATCCAAGCCGATCAGGTCGAACTTGTCGATCCCGGTGGTTTGAATGGTGGCAGCCAGGGCGTCTTCCAGCTCATTGAGATAGATGATGTCATCCTTCATCGCTGAGACCAATGGCGCGTTAGTGCTGCGGTCGCGCTGAGCGGGAGAAGGATCGCTCCAGCCGCCCGGCCAGCCCATGCCGTGGTCGGACATGATCAAAACGTGCTTGTCAGCCGGAAAGCTTTGGATCGCCCAGACCAGGAAATCAGCAAGCGTATTGGCATCACCCATATTCTTCTCGCCCAGGTCCATTATCAGTTCCGAACCCAGGTTATTCAGGTCATCGTCATAGGTCACGAGGTAACGGCGGGTTGAGTCCCAGTTGCCATCCCCCGAGTAGCCGCCACGGAAACGGTCCACCTGGCTGACGATCATAACCTGATCAGTGGAGCCAATCATCTCCATCTCGTTCAGGTCCATCATGATGTCCCTTTCGAGTGCCTGATCATCCGCGTCCTGGTACATCATCACCAGCCACTTCTGCCCGGAATTTTCACCAGCGTTGATGGCTGTCGGCCAGGGTGTGCTGGTCGCGCTCGGCTGAAGCGGTTCTGATGCCAGGGTCGGCTCTGTATAGGCCGGCACATTCTGTGCAGGTTCGTCTTCAGGCCCAGTCATCCCTGGCAGCGATAATCCACCGCCGCAACTTCTCAAGAGGAAGTAAAGTACGATGACCAGGATGATGATCCCGAACAAACCTCCACCGCAACTTTTACGACTACCGCTGGAGCCCGTCAGACCACCAAGCCCGCCTGTGCTGCCGGAGCCGCCCGAACTGCCCGAGCTGCCAAGCCCGCCAAGTAAACCGCCAAGCCCGCCCAAGCCGCTGCTTCCACTGCTTGAAGAACCGCTTGGATAACTTGGTCTGGTGGGTTTCGCGCTCGGTTTAGCCGCACCAGCTGGTCTGCGGACCGGGCGCTCTGCTTGTGTGGTCGGGCGATTGCTGCTCTTGCGCCGACGTCCTGCGTTTACTTCAGGGATTTGATCAGACATGACTACCTTCCAATCTTTGTTTAAATATCAGATCAGTGTTGTTGGGTATTTTAATCCATTAATGAATAATGGGATATGTTTGAAAAAACTGTGATTTCAAAGGCTGACCGGATCACCATTCGCGTCTGATTGATGAGAATGTTCATGCTCTTCCTCGTTTTCCAATTGATGGGCATGGAAGTGACTGTGGCTGTATTCGACCATTTCCGGGACGAGATCATCCCCTATGCTTCTCAATTCCACTTTGGTGTGTTTGTGGGGATGCGTGTGCTGGATGCTGATGGTATCGGTGATCAAAAACCAGGTGGCGGCCGCCATCAAAAACAAACCCACCCAGAAACTTAGGTTGGGAAACGCACGAAAGATCAGGAAGGAAAAAATCACCCCCAAAAACGGCGCGATGGCATAGTAGGCACTGGTTTTTGCCGCGCCAAGCTGCATTTGGGCTTTGACATAATAATTGATGCTCAAACCGTAAGCCACAAAGCCAAGCAGCATCGTCAGCAAGATAAAACCAACCTGAGGAAAGGCTTCTCGCGTGAGCAAAGCCAAAATCAGGGAACCAAATCCTGATCCGATCCCTTTGATGATGACGATGTCCGAACTGGTTCGGTTGGAGAGCCTGCGGGTGAAGTTGTTTTCGAGCCCCCAGGCAGTGCTTGCCGCCAAAATCAGGAGCGAGCCGCTCGAAAAGCGAAATGCCGAAAAGTCCTCCAGCGAAAGGAGCACGCTTGCCAGCGTCACCAACACAATCCCGATCCAAAGTTTTCGGGAAATTGCCTCTTTGAACAAAAACAGAGCAATCAATGAAGTGGCAACAATCTCAAAATTGTTTAATAGGGAAGCATTTGCCGCCAGGGTGCTCCTGAGACCAAACATCAACAGCGCGGGAGCGAGGATGTCCAGCAGAACCATTCCCAGGATGTATGGTTTCTCATTCTTTGTGATGGGAGCAAAGGTTCTGTCTTTTGGCTCAGTGCGAAAGATCCACAGCACAAGCATGCCCAAACCAGCCCCAAGATACAAAAACGCTGCCATATACAATGGCTCCACGGACCCCAGAAGAAGCCGGGAGAAAGGCATGTTCAGGGCATAGAGAGCGGCAGCAAGAAACGCGAATGCGGTTGCCTCACGCAGGCTGTTGGATTTTTTTCGACTGAGCATACGGATATTTTCCCATAAAAATCAAAAGCCGGCGAACACTAAGCCGGCTTTTGATTCTTCAAATCAGAATTATTTGCGGCCCTTGAACCAGCGATAGATCAAAATGACCAGCACCGCGCCGCCGGTTGAGACCAACAAAGTGGTCAGGTTGAATCCTGATACCAGGCTCTGACCCAGCAAGAGGCTTGTAATCCAGCCTGCCAAAACACTACCAGCAACACCGAGCAGAATGTCGATGAACCATTTGTTGTTTGTTTTCATCAGCCACGAGCCGAGCATGCCAGCCACTAAACCAACCAAAATTGATGTGAATAAACCCATTTTTTCTCCGTTTCTTTATCTAATTAATGTTTAATAACTATGCTTGCGGGAACTGAGCTTCGATCAGCCGGCGCAAAGCATTGGTCGCGTTTTTGACCCGCAGCACATCGCGGGGGTTACCGCTGGTGATGAAGCGGCCAAGAATTCCGCCACCGGTCATAGTGTCCAGGTGATATTCCACTTTTGCCTCGTCCGCAGCCATCCCAAAGAAACCGCCGCTGGAGCGCAGGCTGAAGGAATGGCTGTCTTTATCGCCATCCATCTCAGTCAGGATCACTAATTCTTTTTCGGGGACCAGCTTGGTCACTGTGGCAGTGCCAATCTTGCCGTCTTTTTCCCAGTTGATGACGGCCCCTTCCTGCAAAGGCACAACATTCGAAACGCTATCCATATAAGGGAACCACTTTGGCCAATGGTTGGCATCGGTCAACACAGCCCAGGCATTCGCTGCCGGGGTATCAATTTCCACTTCTCTTTCAAATTTTGACATAATCTATTTCTCCTTTTTTAACTTACACTTTTGAATTCATTCTATCACCCAACAAAAAGGGTTAGGTTTTACGGGTATACAAAACTCTCCTATTCCGGTTCCTGCTCGGGCAGACTCAGAAACCGTGAGATATCTATCATCATTTCATTGCCACTGGTCATCACCTGGGGTAGGATCCCATTCCACTTGGTCAGGAACAGATACTGCAGGTACTCTGGAGTCAGTGCGCCGGTTTGGTTGAGCGCTTTTTGGGCGTCTGCCTGACCTTTCGCTTGCGCGATGACAGTTTGGGCGTCAATCTCTGCCTGCGCCAGCTTCTGCTTGGAGGTCTCCACCTGCTGCTGCGCTACCTGCTTGGCTTCAATGGCTTGCTGGTACTCCGCAGAAAAGTCAACGTTGACAATGTTGAAGTTTTCGACCACGACAAAGTAGGGCTCCAATTGATCGGTCAGCTTCTCTTCCGCCAAAAGCCGAACTTCGTCACGCCTGGTGATCAGCTCCTCAGCCGTGAATTGGGCTGTTACAGCTTTGAACGTGTTCTGGATCGCTGGCGCGACGATGATATTGGCGTAATCCGCGCCAATCTTCTCATAAACTTCCTGGGCGCGGGTGCCATCCAGGTGATAGTTAACCGCAATAATTGAGGTCACTACCTGCAGGTTTTCGGACACGGCTGTCGCCTGAGCCTCATCCTTCTGCGTCCGTACGTTCATCAACACTACACGTTCCACAAAGGGGAGTTTGATGTTGATACCGGGGTAAGAGACCCGATCAACCGCGCTGAATCGCAGAACCACGCCGATGTTGCCTGCGGGAACTTCATAAAACAGCGACGTAGCCAGAATGATTAAGGCCAGGGCAATTAGAATAATTGGTACTACCCGCTTGTTTAACTTGAGACTCTTGGCGGGGTTGGAACTTGCGGTTGAAAATTTTCCATCAAACATGGTGTCACCTCTTTTAGTTTAATTATTCCAGATATTTATAAGAGTTGCGATAGATTATCTAAGGTCTACGGGGAATTTATCGACAAAAACAGAAATGATGCCGAACCTGCCCATTTCCGCCCTTTACTTGATACAATTTCGGGCATGCAAAAAAACCTTGAACCAGACAATATTATCAAGGAAGATCCCTCGTCCCAACCCGACCTGCTTTCAGATGAAACCAACCATAATAACAACCGGCATATCGGTTCAATTGCTGCCGCCCACAGTTTGCATGATATGTATTCTGGCTTCCTTCCGCCTCTGTTGCCAATAATGATTGAAAAATTAGGTCTCAGCAACCTGGGCGGGGGTTCTCTGACCCTGTTTTATAGCTTGCCCTCCCTTTTACAACCACTGATCGGCTCGCTGGCAGACCGACACAATCTGAAGATACTGGTGATTCTGGCGCCCTTCATCACTGGCACCATGATGAGCCTGCTGGGGCTGGCAACAACACCTGTGGTGATGATGGCAATGTTGATTCTGGCTGGCTTGAGTTCGGCTTCACTGCACGCGATTGGTCCGGCATTGAACAGTAAATATGCTGGACAAAAACTCGGAAGAAGTATGAGCTTTTGGGTGAATGCCGGTACTTTGGGCTACGCGTTGGGTTCACTTTTATTAGTCACAGTTTATGACTTTCTCGGGCTTTCAAAATTACCCCTTCTTGCGATTGGTGGCGCAATTGCCTCTGTATTAATCTGGTTTGGATTAAAAAATGCCAACACCTGCGCTTATTCATCAAAAAAACAAAAAAACTCCCCCAGGCATTGGGGCAGGATACTGAAAGTTATGCTGCCTATGGCTTTTATTGTTGCTTCCCGGGCAATGATGACTGTAATGCTCTCCACCTATTTCCCGGCATTTCTGCGTGAAAGGGGTGCCAGCACCTGGGTCTCCGGGGCTGGAATGACCCTGCTCTTAATCGCCGGGGCATTCGGGTCTTATTTTGTTGGAAGTCTGAGCGATAGATACAGCAGGGTCCATATTTTGGGATTTGTCACAACCGCACATTTTGCATCAATGCTTGTTTTCCTGCGCACCGACAACTGGCTGCAGATACCGATTATCCTGTTGATCGGTTTTCTTGAAATTGCGGCTTTGCCGGTTTTAATGGCATTGGTTCAGGACAGCTTTATTGAAGACAGAGCCTTTATTAACGGGCTTTTCCTGTCTATCAACTTCGCAGGCACATCCCTGGCGATTCCCCTCGTAGGTCGCCTGGCTGATTTGTCTAGCTTTCAGACCACTTTCCAACTTGCAGCCTGGATTTTGCCTTTTGGTTTGCTTGGTATGGGCTGGCTTTATCGCATCAATAAGATTAGCCGACCCTAAACAAGCCGGCTTTCCGATATTCTAAAGGTTTTAATATTTGAGACATCTTCTCTGAACTCTGTAGATTATCGTGCTGGCGTCGCAATCTGCGGTAGGGCGGAATGCGCTTGCCTGCCCTCGCGGCGCAGCTGCAAGGGTTTGTGCACTACCCCAGTGCCTATGTCGGAGTGAGCCTGCGTAAGACCATCACTATTCCAGCGTCGATTGGCAGTCTCATTCCGACCTACTTATTACCCACCTGGTGTATGATGGGCACAGGTAGCACAATCGTGGCAGGCAGCAGTCTGTGATTCCTATTACCATTGCTGGATCACCGGTAGAGGCGAAGCATTTTTTACAGATGGCTTTGAAATTGGGTTGAATTCTCATCGAAATGCTTCGCCCCTACGTCTGAATTCCATAGGTCAGGTTCAAATGAAGAACCTGACCTACGCGCTACGCATTCTGGACGTGGTCGATCGTTAACAACACATACCTAACGACGTGTATTTTTGCTTATGTCAGCCTTCTTTAATCTGTCATCGCGAGGAACGAAGCGATCTAAACTCTTATTCTAAAGGGCTGCGTGTGATGCACAACAATTGCTGAACTGAACAGATTTTAGATTGCTTCACAATCCTTGTAAAAAGACACAAGGGCAGGAGAGGTTCGCAATGACAGTCGGAAACACGTTGACCTACGTGCTATGAACGTGGAAGTCGGCGTTATCGCTTTTTGTATACCCATTAAACAATGTGAGGTCACGCAAAATACACGCGACCCCACACACTCAATTATTAACTTTTAGTCCCCCTATTGCCCTCCGCCCACTGCACAGCGGAATCCCAGATCCAGACCGCTATAGAAACTCAAGTCATATGCCCGGCTTGAGACGCGCACAGCCAGCCAGTTGCCAGCCCAACCTCCGCCGCGCACCGTGCGCAGTTGATTTGGCTCTTCAGCCAGAGGATTCTCTGTTGGACTGATGCTGTAGAAATCCTCAATATAGCTATCCGCCACCCATTCCCAGACGTTTCCAGTCATATCCATCACGCCAAATTCACTCGCCCCCTCCGGGTAGCTTCCCACAGCGACGGTATCGCCCACACAGGTTGTCATGGTGGCATCGAAATAAGTGTTAGCCTTTGAGCAGTCAGGGGCTTCATCTCCCCAGGCATAAGCCCTGGGGCTTGTTCCGCGAGCAGCAAGTTCCCACTCGGCTTCAGTTGGCAGACGTTTGCCAGCCCAGCTGCAGTAGGCCTGGGCATCTTCCCATTTGACATTGATCATCGGGAAATTGGCATAGTCGGGATTCTGATAGTAATCTTCGCGGGCTTGTGATGCCATAACAATCGGTTCCTCACAAGCTCCCGCTGCCACACAATCGGCGTATTGTGCGTTGGTCACCTCGTAGACGTCAATCGCAAAGGCAGACAGGCTCACCAAATGCTGTGGGATTTCATCACCTGGGCAGCCATACCCATTGTTGTGCTCCGGGTCGCAGCCCATCATATATTCCGTTGCTGGGATCAAAACCATGCCTTCCGGCACCACAAACTCAACCGATTCCTCAACCGGTTCTTCCACAGCTTCTGCCGGCTCTTCCGAGATTGGTTCAACGACATCTGTCGGGATGATTTCAACCTGCTCGTTACCTGCTGGCTGGGCTGGCTCGATTGGAGTTTGCATGATACACCCAGACAATAACAGGATCAGCAATAGTGCTGATAAGATCTTAAGCGACATTGTGAACCTCCTTAACTTAAATAGAGAAAGGGAGAAAAGACGAACATCTCTCATTTATATTATAGTGGATTAACAAGCGAATCCCAAATCAAACCAAAAAGCTTGAGCTGAATATCTAAAATGAGCGGAATTATCCTTAACGTTGTTGGAAAGATTTCTAAATGATAGTAACGCGATACTCCGGTGTGATCGCGATCAACTCGACACCCGGTGTAGTTCTCCGCTTTGCCATTACACTTTAGTGGCCGGATTGGATGTGGAATTGCTTTTCGTAAATTAACCGATCCGCGCCATATCCAATGCCGGCCCACAAAAAGATTACTGCCCAAACAGAGAAGTTGTCCGAATTAATTATTTTAGCGATATTGGCAAGATAAGAAAGGATGCCAATTTTCACAAAATTTCAAGGCTTATCTTCGTTTGAGAAACTCTGCCGTGCGCCTGGTATTTTCCTCAATATCGATGGCCAGATGCAATAGCTCAGCATAAGCCTTGAACATGGCGAACATCAGCCCACCAGAAAGGATACCTGCCAGAACCATCAAGAAACCTTCACCGCCACCATTGGCGATTGCAACTCCAACGCCACCAAGCACACTTAAAACCAGGAATATCCAGGCCAAAATATTCAAGAAGGTGGATATGGCGCGCAAGACGCCGTAGCGTCTTTCGATTATGACCGGAGCGCTCGCAGCGTAATTACCTTGATTTTGGCTCGCATAGGTTGGTGGAGGAGGAGGAGTTGGAGCAGACGGCGCCACTCCTTCCAGCGAATACCCGCAAGAAATACAGAAAGCGGTACCTTCGTTATTTACAGTTTTACAACGCGGACAAGTTACAGACATGAGAACCTCCAAATCGATGAAATAGATAGTGCCAAAAAATGGATTTTGGTTGAAACGACATGAGCATATCGCTCTGTAAATTTATTAGGTGCCTCTTACACCTCCTGGCTTTAATCGCTCCCTGGCACCAATTTTGTTGCTCACAAACTCGTCCGGCGGATTCTTATAATCCTTCCTGGCGAGTTAGATTAACCAATATTGGTGCGTGAAATTATTATACTTGGCCTGAGTGTAATTTTGATGGTGACTTTTCCTATCTGGAACAAACAAAAACTCCTCACGAACAGAAGTTGTATGGGCGCTGGAGGGCTGTGCGTAGCCCCCTGTAAGGGCGAAATCTCCGAACCTGTGCGCAGCCTCCCCGCAGTGGACAGGCTGTGAACCATTCTTAAAACAAATTCACCGGGTAGACCGGTGAAAAGTGTGGGCGCTAGAGGGCTCGAACCTCCGAACCTCACGGATGTGAACCGTGCGCTCTAACCAACTGAGCTAAGCGCCCAAAGTGCCGTGATTATAGCAAACCTGAGCGAATTTGTCCATAAGTATTTTTTAATCAGCCTCTCGTTTCAGAGGGCGCGAATGACTCTCTCCACATCGACGCTATCATCCAGAATGGTCGAGAAATCTTTCTTTCCATCTACTGCTGTTTTCACTTTTACTGCCAGGCTGGCGTCACCCAGCAAAATTGAGCCAATCATCTTGCCATCGCTGAAAAGGAAACTCTTATATGAGCCATTCTTGCTTTCGGCTACCAGTTTGTCTTCCTCCGAACTTGGCGAGAATTGCCCTATGCTGAATACGTCCACTCCCAGGACTTTCAGCCTGGTGGAAGGCGGGTCCCCCGAGAAGTTGGCATCTTTGCCGGCAGCATTCTGCCCGGCTATCGTTCCCTGGTTCTTTGCCGGCATCCACAAGCCATAGCATCTCCCATGAAACTCGGTCAGGTCGCCGGCCGCGAGGATGTCCGGATTGGAAGTGACCATGTGTTCATTCACCAATACACCCCGATTAATAGCCAACCCGGCAGATTTTGCCAGCTCAAGGTTTGCCGAAACGCCCGTGCTGATCAGCACCAGATCTGCCGGAAGCACTTGCCCATCTGCCAGCTCCACGCTCTCGACCTTGCCATCGCCATGCAGCGCTTTGGTCATGGCCGGAACGATAACCTTGATTCCCAGGTCCTCAATTTTTTCTTTCAGGATGGCGCTCGCCTGGGCATCCAACTGACGTGGAAGCAGCCAGTCCAGCCCTTCCAACACCGTCACATCCGCACCCTGGCGTGCCACAGCCCCAGCCACTTCCAGCCCAAGCAAACCGCCGCCGATGCAAACTACTTTGGCGTGATTTCTCGCGACATTCATGATCAAATCAGCATCTTCAAGCGTTCGCAGGGTCTGCACACCTTCCAGATCCTTGCCGGGGAAAGGCGGCACGTTTGGATGCGCGCCTGAAGCCAGGATCAGTTTGTCGTAAGAAAGTTTTTGACCGTCTGCCAAGGAAATTTGCTTTGCTTCAGGATCGATCGCGTCAACATGTGTCTTGAGCAGGATGGTGATGTGGTTCTGAAGGTACCACTGCTTGTCGTGCAGACTGAGCTTCTCACGCTCCACCTCCCCTGCCAGGTAGCGGGTGAGGCTCATGCGAAAATAAGGCAGGTTACCCTCATCTGAAATCAGGGTAATATCAGCGCTCGGCTGCAGTGCGTGGATCGCCTCCGCGGCACTGACCCCCGCTATTCCTCCTCCGATAATGATGGTCCGTGTGATTGTTTCTGCTTGTGACATATTTTCTCCTGCTTGCATTTGCTAACGTGATTCTAACGAGCCCAAACCGGGTTTGCTACACCTTGTAGCGTGTTCGCTCATAAATTATCTGAGGAGTTAAATCTAAATGAAGCCTCTCCGAGCTCCGTTAATTAGAGAATCTTTCCTTATAAGAGTTTGCCCAGGGTCTTGCAATACGCTAAGTCTGAAAGTTCGTAACCTGCCAGCACTAAATGCTTGCCTGAGAGAATTCCGCTGACATAATTGGATTCCTGGTAAAACTTTTGAAAACCATCAGGGTTGATAGCCTGAAAATCGCCAGTCGCGGGAACAAAAAAGGCAATTATCATCACAATTGCCACAATAATTGCGACAAAAATCAGCAGACAGCCGCAACCGCAACAAGCACAACCACTCCCACTTCCACCTTCCATGGTCGACCTCCTTAATTGATCTGATCGAATTGTAAGACGGTTTCGACAAACTGAGCCAAACAGATTAGGTCAATCCAACATCCATCCTGTTGTTGGTTTTGATAATATTACCTTTATCCTATTGCCAGACTCAGCACAAATATCCAAACAATCACTGAGAAATAAACCATCCATTCAGAAATCGCAAACTTCCAAACACGCGGGCGTTTCACATCTTCTGTGGACAAAGGCTGATCGACTTTATCACCCACATTCCACATCAGGCCCAGAAAGCTCGCAAAGGCAGCCACGGGGATCAGACCAATCAACCCATAAAAGCGGGATATCAGCGCTTCGTTCTGAGAAGGGAAGAGGATCGCGAGCGAATAAAACAAGACCATCAGCAGCCCTCCGCGGAAGAAGATAATCGCTGCCTTGGTATGCGGTTTGATGTTGTCCATCGGGAAGATGCCCACCATCATCAAACCAATTCCAGTCACCACCCCAAAGATAATTCCTAATTTTGCCAGAAAGCCGGTCAGGCCAAGCCCGAGCGAAATGGCAGCAAAGATCACGCAAAAACCGCTGATAATCATACCAAAATTGAAGATCCAGGCCCAACGGGAAATGCCGCGTTCCCCAAGTTCTGAGATAAAATGGTTCAAAAAGGAATACCTCTCACCATCTTTTCCACGATACACAATCCCGGGCAGGATTACCCCCAGAAGCCCGAGAGTTACTCCAATCAGCCCTGTAACCCTGAATACCGTAAGATCGCTTAGCCACTCCAACATGCGCATTCACCTCACCTCTACGCTTAAATATAGCGCATTTTTATCGGAAGTATTCAACGTTTAATGAGTTTCGGGGTCTGAATATGCCCTTTATCGCCTTTCCACCATAGGCAGGCAGCAAACTCCAGGCAACCGGAGAGTTGCCCAAAAGCAGCCGGAGTGCCTTATAATTGATTAAAACGCTTTAGAGGAGTGCTTTATGAAACCTATCTCGCTGACCGGCATCAAACCCACCGGCAATCCACATATCGGTAACTATTTTGGCATGTACAAACCTGCCATCGCCCTGACCGAAAAATACCTCGGTCTCTATTTCGTTGCCGATTTACACGCCCTCACCACCACCCCCGACCGCAAAGAACTTCAACACCTGATCTACGAAGTTGCTGCCGGCTGGCTGGCCCTGGGGCTGGACCCGGATAGCAGCGTTTTCTTCCGCCAATCAGACATTCCCCAGATTCCTGAATGCACCTGGATGCTATCATGCCTGACCAGCAAGGGTTTGATGAACCGCGCCCACGCCTACAAGGCGGCAGTCGATAAGAACCTCGAAGCCGAGCGCGACCCGGACGATGGCATCAACATGGGACTCTATAACTATCCCGTTTTGATGGCTGCGGACATTCTGCTCTATGGATCCGACGTAGTGCCCGTTGGACCCGATCAGAAACAACATATCGAAATCACGCGCGACATCGCCGAAAATTTTAACCGTACCTACGGCAAGACACTCAAACTGCCTGAAGGGCTCTTACCCGAAGATCTGCAGGATGTGCCGGGTATTGATGGACGCAAAATGAGCAAAAGCTACGGTAACACCATCCCGATCTTTGCCGACGAAAAGACTATGCGCAAACAAGTTATGCGGATCGTCACAGACAGCCGTACACCAGAGGAGCCCAAAGATCCGGAAGGCGACAACCTGTTCAAGATTTTCAGTCTTTTTGCCACACCCAACCGGACTGAAGAAGTACGTCAACACTACCTGGCAGGCGGATTGGGATACGGAACATTAAAGCAAGAGCTGGCTGAAACCATCCTGGCATACTTCGGCGACGCCCGTCAGAAGTTCAGCAATTACATGCAGGATACTGCTATTTTGGACACCATCCTGGCGCGCGGTGCTGAAAAAGCTCGCGACATCGCCATTCCGGTTCTCAAACGCATGCGCAAAGCAACAGGGATCGACCGCTAATGAGCCTGCCTGCTTCGGGTAGCTCCGTTTCATTGGGTTCCGCTGAACGCAGTAAACTCAGCAATCAGGCAGTCTCTCTGGCGCTGATTGCCAACATATTGTTGGCAATTCTGAAAACCAGCATCGGTATTTTGGGGAATTCTCCTGCCTTGCTGGCAGATGGCATCAACAGCACCTCAGACGTGGTTTATAACGTCGTGGTTTCAATCTTCGTGCGCAAAGCCCATAAACCTGCCGATGACGAGCATCCGTATGGGCACACACAATTCGAAAGCGTTGGCGCCCTGGTTGTAGGTGCCTTTGTTATCACCACCGCCATCACGATATTTTGGGACGCCATCAACTCACTGTATCAGTTTTTCAAAGGGATTGGTGACTTTGCCGGCAGTGCCCAATTTACGCTCTATGCCGCCATTTTCACGGTGTTGCTAAAAGGGGTTCTGACCATCTACACACGCCAGGTCGGGAAGAAAACCAACAATGCCTCCGTGATCGCCCTCGCCCAAGACCATCGCAACGATATTTTTTCGGCTTCAGCCGCTGTGATCGGCATCACCATGAGTCAATTTGGCTATCACTGGGTGGACCCCCTGGCAGGGGCAATTGTTGCAATAGTGATCCTCAGAACTGGTCTTGGTATTTTGCGCGATTCAACAGATGACTTGATGGATACGCTTCCCGGAAAAGCTCTTAATGAACAAATTCGTGAACTCGTAAAAGAAGTTCCTGGAGTGAGGGCGATTGATTCGCTCAAGGCGCATCGTTTTGGGCAGTATCTGGTGATTAACCTGGCAATATTTGTGGACGGTTCAATCAGCGTTGACCAGGGCGATGCCATCTCGGATGGTGTGGAAAAGGCATTGGTGAACGGCATCGATTATGTGCGCGCTGTGCATGTGCACTTTCACTCAAAAGATGGTACACAAACCTGAAAATAAGCTATCAGACCTGTGGGTCTGATATGATTAAGCCAGACAAAACTTCATAAGGAGCATTCACATGAACAATTTCGAGTTCTATAATCCTACGCGCATTATTTTTGGCAAAGGCAGCATCGCGAAACTGAGCAAACGTATCCCTCGCAAAGCCAGAGTTATGCTGATTTATGGCGGCGGATCCATCAAAGAAAATGGCGTTTACGACCAGGTAATGGATGCGCTCAAGAAGCACGAAGTGATCGAGTTTGGTGGCGTTGAAGCCAACCCTGATTACGCCACATTAATGAAAGCCATCAAAAAGGTACGTAAAAAGAAGGTGGATTTTTTGCTGGCTGTTGGCGGCGGCTCGGTGATTGACGGCACAAAGTTCATCTCCTTGGCAAGCCCCAATGAAGACATTGAACCATGGGATATCATCGCCCGCAAATTAGCCAAGGACCTGAAAAAGGTTGTGCCTTTTGGAACCGTTCTGACCCTTCCCGCCACTGGCAGTGAGTTTAATCGCAACTCAGTCATCTCTCGCCGCGAGACCGGAGAAAAGCTTTCTTTCGCCAGCGACCGTGTCTATCCCAAATTTTCTATCCTGGACCCTGAAACCACTTATTCTTTGCCCCAAAATCAAATTCGTAATGGGCTGGTGGATGCCTTTGTGCACATTATGGAACAATATATGACCTACCCGGTCGATGCAATCGTGCAGGACCGACAGGCTGAAGCGCTCTTGATGGCGATCATGGAAATGGCTCCGGCAGTCCTTGAAATGGACCCTCCGAATTATGATGCCCGCGCTAACTACATGTGGGTTTGCTCAAACGCGCTCAATCACCTGATTGGCATGGGCGTACCGCAGGACTGGGCTACGCATAGCATTGGGCACGAATTGACCGCAAACTACGGACTGGCGCATGCCGAAACATTGGCTGTTGTTTTGCCCTGGCTGCTTTGGTACAAGCGCGATCAAAAACGTGAGAAATTGCTGCAGTACGGCTACCGCGTGATGGATCAGAAGATGCAGAAATACTCCGAACGCATTGACCGCACCATCGAGGCGACCGCGGCGTTCTTCCAGAGCCTTGGTATGCCCACCACCCTCAGCTCCTATGGAGTCGATCCCGACGAAGCCGCTGAGAAGGTGCAGGCCCGTTTTGAAGAGCGGGGTTGGAGCCTGGGCGAACACGATGATATCACCGGAGCAGACGCCGCGGCAATTCTGCGATTGAGCAGATAGGGATCGTGGGTCCGTCACTGCGAGCCCCGATTCTGTAAAGGGTGCTGACCTGCCACTACGGAAGGGGCGTGGCAGTCTGCAGTTTATCTAGCAAAACCGATAAGAGTAAAGCTTTAAAAGGCAGATCGCCACGCAACCCTTGTAAAAAGACACAAGGGCAGGAGAGGCTCGCGATGACACGCACTGACGTCACTGCGAGCCCCGATTCTGTAAAGGGTACTGACCTGACAATACGGAAGGGGCGTGGCAGTCTGCAGTTAATTATGTCGATGGTGCTGAACTTCTGACCAGACATGGGATCTTACCAAAGACTTCCACCAAATGCATGAAAAAGCAGATCGCCACGTAAAATAGCTCGCGATGACGGAGTGTAAGGCAGATTGCCGTGCACCTTTTCACAGGCACAAGAGAAGCTCAGGATGAAAAACAAAAAAGGAGGTTTCACCTCCTTATTTATTTCCCTCTCAAAAACCGCTTCAACCAGGCAAAGAGCAGCTTGGCAATCATCACCAGGTAATAGAACCAGTTAAACAGGAAGAAGTGCTCCCTGGCAAAGTGTTTTCGATAGTACAAGTAATATGAGCGGTGCCACTGAAAAATCGAATAATAAGGATGGGTTTTTGAGCCGCCCCCACCCCCGTAGTGAATGATGCTGCTGAGCGGCACGTACATCACTTTCCAACCAGCTTGCCTCGCCCGTAAGCAATAGTCGCTGTCCTCCTGGTAGGCAAAGAACTGTTCATCCAACCCACCTATTTGCTCATAGACTTCACGCCGGATAAACATGCAGGAACCTGAAACTGCCTTCACTTCAGCGACCTCATCTTCCGGCAGCCAGGATTGCAGGTAACCGTTGAGGGCTTGGTTCTTGGGGAAGAGCTTGCCAAGCTTCAGAAAATAGCCAAATACTTCAACCGGACGGGCATCCCCCCTGCGCGACTGTTGCTGGAAGCTTCCATCCGCGTTGAGAACTTTTGGAATGCTAATGCCTGCTTCGGGGTTTTCCTCCAGGTAGGCAATTTGCGGACCAAAACAATCCTTGGTCAGCAAAGTGTCAGGGTTTAGCAACAACAGGAAGTCACCTTTTGTTAGCGCCATGGCCTGGTTGTTACCCCTGGTAAAACCGAGGTTACTCTGATTGCGGACCAAAGAAATTTCCGGGTAATGCTGCTGGACCCAATCCGGGGTGCCATCCGTGGAGGCATTGTCAACCAGGATCATCTCGTAACTTAATCCCTGGGTGTGTTTCTTGATTGAAGCCAATAATGGCTCCAGGTAATCGAGCGCATCCAGGGAAACAATGCAGATTGAAAGGTCCATTATGCTGCCCCCGCTTCGCCCCTGGTTTCAACTTCCTGAACACCATTGCGTTCGCGTTTCAGGTGTGTGTCAATCGCGTGCACCAAATGGGCACCAAAAAAGAGAATATAGCCGCTCAGATAAAGCCAGAACATTAGCGCGATGATAGAAGCCAGTGAACCATAAATAATTTCATAATTGGTAAAGCCGCCTGAGATCGCCCAACCAAGCAAGCGACTGGAGAGTTCCCAAAGTACCGCCGCCACCACAGACCCAATCAAGCGCGCCTTAAAAAGAACACTCGCGCTTTGAGGGATCCAGCTATACACAGCCAGAAACAAAAGGATTTTCAAAACAAGGGGCACAATTCTCAGCCATTCCATCCAGGCTTTAGTGGAAGTGATCAATTTGCCAAAAAGAGCATTATTGGTTGAAGTAAAAATGTTTACAACCGTGCTGAAAACTAACGATGCACCGAAAAGCAAAATCATCACTAATATGATCAGCAAAGCCATGCCCCTGCTTTTGAGAAAGCCCGGACGATTGCCTTTGGGAAAAGCACGATTAACGTTTGCGATAATTTTTTCAAAAACATTTGAGCCCGACCACAGCAAGGAAACAATAGCAACAATCGTGACAGGACCGCGCATATTGAGAACCGTGGTAATTTGATTGTTGATGGTGTCAGCCGATATGGGGATCCACTGATTAATGATCTCCAGCAGTTCAACCTTAACCAACTCCCTTTCCAAAAACATCGAACCGACAGACACAACGGCCAGAAGCAGAGGGAAGATGGAAAAAAGCCCATAGTAAGCCAGGCTGGCGGAAGCTTGCGCGCCCCGCATGAGGTTAAAATTATTCATAGCGTGGCGAATAATGCCCAACACGCCGCCCAGGCGTTTGTTCACATACAGGTATACACTGCGCAGCCGCTCCCGAAATTCACCACGGCGCTCACTCCAGGTTTTAACCTTTTGTCTGAAACGTTGGTATAAACTTGACATAGCTTGATTATAAGCGCAACCGATCTTAGTGCCAGATCTCGCCGCCCTTGCTTAATGCCGGGATCTCCAGCCAGCCGGTTCCAGCTTTGATACTGCCCGAGCCAAATAAAGCTTTGAAGGAACGCTCTCCACCCAAATTGAGCGTCGGCACATTAAGGTGCATGGGTGGATGCGCTTGTTCTGAGCGGTTAGCTGAAACCAACACCCATTCCTCTCCCAAAACACGGGCAAAAATTATCAGGTCCTGGTCAGAGTACAGAATCCTGAATTCTCCACCTGCCAAAGCCGGGCTTTCACGCCGCATGGCAATCAATTTTTTATAAAATTCCAGGCTCTCCTGATCCCATTGGTCTTCATCCCAGGGGAAACAATTGCGTGAGGCAAAGCCTTCCTCATCCACCAACCCAATTTCATCACCATAATACACGCAAGGCACGCCAGGGAATGTAAACTGCACAATTGCTGCCAGGCGACTCAGCGCCTTATCGCCATGCAGCAGGGTGAGCAAACGCGGAGTGTCGTGACTATCCAGCAGGTTAAACTGCTGCAGGGCAATCTGCCAGGGAATGGAGGCAAGGTTTTCATGCCATGCCTGCAGCAAGGTTGTGGTATCCCAGGGGATATCGGTCTTTAAGACCGTCTCACAACGCAAAGCGTCCTGTTCAAACCCGGTCAGCCAATGCAGAATCGGGTCGGCAAATCCAGTGTAATTCATAACCGCATCCCAGGCATCACCCTGGAGTTGGTTGATGGCATCAAAGAAGTTTTCTCCCATCAGGTAGGCTTCAGGAGAAACGCGCTTCACCGCTGAACGGATTGCACGCAGTAATTCAAGGTTGATTTGTTGCGCGTCCTGGCGGCCGAGCATATTGCCCACATCCACCCGCCAGCCATCCGCGCCAAAGGGCGGCTTGAGCCAGTAGGCGAAGATGGAATCTTCATCTTCAATCATCTCGCGGCGCAAAGCTTCGCTGGCATAATTGAGTTTGGGCATATGACCGAAACCCATCCAGGAAATGTAGTCCGTTTTGTTTTCATCAAAGTAGAACCGCGCGCGCTTTTGGCTTCTTTCATCCTGGATTGCGGATTGGAACCACGGGTGCATGATGCCGCAATGATTGGGGACAATATCCAGCAGATAGCGCATATTTCGCTGGCTGAGAGCCTGGCGCAGTGAAACCAGCGCCTGGTCGCCGCCCAAAACCGGATCTACTTCCCGAAAATTTACCACATCGTAGCGATGATTGGTGAAGGCGGTAAAAATCGGATTAAGGTAAAGCGCA
Organism: Anaerolineaceae bacterium; assembly: GCA_040768265.1. GTDB lineage: Bacteria > Chloroflexota > Anaerolineae > Anaerolineales > Anaerolineaceae > Mesolinea. Next base: position 142,468 of record JAXGNB010000006.1, on the reverse strand, counting down.
TTAACGCCAAGCCCTTCAAGGTAATCCAGGTGCGTTTCAATGCCCACCAGATCGCCTCCATAAAAAGGCATCAAACGGCGCTCTTTGGGCGCGGCTTTGCCCCAGGGGAAAGTTTTGCGGGTATATCGGTAGCGCGCGTCAGTTTCCTCAATCGGGTCGTTATTGGGGTCGCCGTTGGCAAAGCGATCAGGAAAAATCTGGTAAAAAACGGATTGCTGCAGCCAGGAGATTGGCTGAAAACCTGCCAGGATTTGAAAGTCAAACATTGCCAGCGGCGTGTGAAGGCTGGCGCCCAGCGCGTTCAGCCACCAGACCCCGCCTCCAGTTTGAATGGCAAAGCGATAATTGACGCGCGGCTCATTGATCTTGAGCGGTGCCTCCCAAACGCGATACCCACCCCGGAGAGGCTGGGGTGTCATGGCTGTAAATTTCTGTTCACCGTTTGGGATGGTGCGCAACACAACCTGGTCGGGAGTAGCCTCGCTGGGGATCAACAGGCGCAGGGTAACAACCTCTCCCAACGCCGGGTTGGGATTGGAAAGGTAATCTGGGGTGGGCGAATGCAACACGTGCGCCAGCCAGGAGGGTTTGGACATTTCAGTTTGTTTCACAAGAGCTAATCATACCAAGATTTGCAATTAGTTGATGCGTCAAGTTTTTAATCGTGGGTACAATTATAAATGAGGTGAGTAATGGATACGAAATGGATCAAAGCATATTACAAGGCGCGCGGATTACAGTGGGCTGACCAAAAGAGCGCGCTGTTATTCTTCCTTTCTGAGGTTGGTGAGCTGGCTGAAGCTTACGCCGAAGTGGAAGCGGGCAGCTTGAGCAGCGAGGAAGCGGAGCTTTTCAATCGCTTTGCCGCCCTGGGCTTGGAAGCCGACGAGATTGTTTCGCGCAAGCCCGGCTGGATCCGTAACAACGACCGTCTGCGCAAACAAAACATCGCGCATGAAGCAGCAGATTGTAATATGATGCTTTCAGTATTCATGGAATCTTATACCAAACTCTCCCCCGATGACGCCCTGCGCGAGAAAATGGCACTCAAGCTCGGGTGTGAGGCGCAAGAATTGGATGCGTTACTCGGGATTGAAAATTTTTGATCGAGCCGGTCTGTAACCTCGAACGGACGTCACTGCGAGCCCCGATTCTGTAAAGGGTGCTGACCTGCCAGTTCGGAAGGGGCGTGGCAGTCTGCAGTTTCGTTTCTTTCCTTGTTGAGATCACCGGTAGGGGCGAAGCATTCTTTATGGATGGCTTAATACTGGGATTGCATTATTTTTGAAATGCTTCGCCCCTACGACTGATTAACATAGAAACTCTTGATCTCAGGACATAGTGATGGATTGTTTTAATTATGTAAATTAATGAAAGGCAGATCGCCACGCAACCCTTATAAAAAGACACAAGGGCAGGAGAGGCTCGCGATGACGGAGAGAGGCAGATGGCCACACCCTGCCACGCGTAAACGGTCATTTGTAGGGCAAGATTGAGGGCACCGTAAACCATGTAATGGGCGATTGTTAAGTGCCCTCAATCCGCCATTGACAATGATTAAGTTAACAAGGCTCGTTTAATCTGAGTAATTTATGGCGTGATGGCGGAGTGAGAGGCAGATCGCCATACCCAACTTCGTAAAGAGGCCTAGGTTTATTCCTTCAGCGGTTTGAATCCCTCACCCAAAGCCTCATTGGCATGCCCCACCACCATGAAGGCATCCGGGTCGGCATCGTGGACGATCGTCTTCAGCCGAATAACCTCCCCCGCGGTCACCACGCAAAAAATGACCGGTCGGTCTTTCATGGTATAGCCGCCTTTAGCCTCAATAATGGTGGTGCCGCGCCCAAGCTCGGCAGTGATAGCTGCCACCACTTTTTCGGTTTCATCCGTGATAATCATCGCCTCGCGGATCACGTTGGTGCCCTGCGAGATCATATCCGCTGCCACGCCGCTCAGGTAGATCATGATCAGACCATAAAGGGATTTCTCCCAGCCAAAGAAGAAGCCCGCCAGTAAAACCGCGAACGAATCCGTGATCATGTAAGCCAGCGAAATCGACATGCCCAGGCGTTGATTCAGGATACGCCCGAGAATATCAGTCCCACCGCTGGTGCCCCGCCCCAGGTAAACCAAACCCAATCCAACGCCAAGCAGGAGACCGCCATAGAGGGAGTTGAGCAGGATGTCATCCGTGAATGGGGTTGAACCCGTCAATTCAACCAGGATATCCGTGAAAATTGTATAGGAGACAACAGAAAGAATGGTGCGAAGGGCAAAACGCGGCCCACCCAAAAAACGCCAGCCAATAACGAAAAGTGGAATGTTGGCCAGCAGGGTCACCAGACCAACAGGAGTGCTCCAAAGGTAGTACATCAACTGAGCAATACCGCTGATCCCCCCGCCAACCAGCTGTGCCGGTATCAGGAAGGTACGCAAGGCCAGGGCTTGAACCAAACCGCCGGCGATGATCAAAAGATAATCGCGGACTGATCGCCAGCTGAAATCTAATTGTTTGAAAAATTCTTTTATCTTCACTTTTACTCCATCGCTTTTGCAGGCGCTGTGATTATAAACCACCCGCAGCGATTGGAGCGAAGTAGCTTATTGCGGATTATGGCGATCTCTGTATTACCAGCTTATGCGTCAGAATTCCTGCTCCAGACTTCCAAATTAATCCGCTATTTTCCCACTTTCGGCAGCCAATAGTGATGCGTGAAGCTGGGGTCGTAAATCAAGGTGTAGATCGTCTGCCAGACGCTCCAAAGCCCGTGCCTGTCCTGGGTGCGGATGCGCAGATAGTAGGGCACGCCAGTGGGGATCGCCGGCGGGTTGAATTGCGTGGCTGAGGTAAGTTGACCGCTGATAGCGAAGGGGTCCGGACCCCAGTAGATCTCATAGGTATTGGTGGGGTTTAGCCCTACCCCAAGGTCGTATGCTCCTGCCCAGCTGAAATTTGGATCATTACACCACGGCTGCGGTATCCCATTCCATGCCTGGCAGCCAACACTTGTGACATGCGGGTTGACCGGAGGCCAGCTGTCCACGTAGAAACTGGACGTTTTCATCGCTTCCCAATTGTTGACCTGGTCCACGCTCACATAATCGATCGTCACCAACCCGCTCCAATTGACCCATACAGGGCCGGTATATAAATTCCAGCTGCCCTGATTGGCACGATAATAGGTGTGCTTAACCCCAACGAAATTATCCGTGGCTGTCAGGGTTACCATTACGGGGGTTTTGTACCATGGACTGATCCCGATCGTGCCGGACTCGCTGTAAGTGGTGACTGGCGCAGTCAAATCTGCGCCATAAGGGGCTGCCACAATGCCGTCCAACACATTGCTGTCGATAGAAATCGACACGCCTCCCCACGCTTCAGTATGCGTGCCACAGTACTGATAAACCCGCTGGTGATGAGACCAGTAAATGTCGTCCAGCCAGTCAACATCCCAGACGGTCACATCCGGGCGGTAGCCTGGAACGCTATACCACTCCGCCATCCACACCGCGTAAGGAGGTGGCGCGAGGTTATAAATCTCATTTTGATCCAAATTCCTGGTGCTGGCATACAAGCCCGAGATTATGCCGAGTTCCTGCAAACGATTGGTCCATCCTTGCACAAACGCGCGTGTCGCGGCTGAACAGGACTCAGAGTAGTTGAAATATTCCAGATCGTTATAAACCACACTCCCTGTGCCATCCGGATTGGTGAGCCCGAGCTCGAGGAGGGTATCGCGCGCCTGGTTGGCATTATCGACGCCTTCTGCATAAGCCTCATCGGGGTCCCACGAAAAGCGGTGTTTGAAGTTCGTACACGGAGCCTGGGGACCGACCCAGGTCGGAATAAAGCGCCAACCCTGGAGGTACATCTGCTGCAGGTAAGCGGCGTCGAGTGCTTCATTTTCGCAAGCGCGTGAAATTCCACCAATGTAAAGATTTACCGACTGGTATGGACTGCTGTTAAACCAAGTCTGCAACTTGGAAAGGGTTGGGATCTCGCAGGCGTCAAAACCCTGCCCCTGGTAAATCTGAACCCACTGGTTGGTGTTCAGAAGTTGATCTTCCTGAGGTAGATCCAAAAATATTCCTCGCTGGGGGATGCCAGTCGGAGCAGGTTTCAAGACGGGGGGCAGATCCACCACTTCCCAACTGTCGCCAGCGTCCCTGCGCGAAAGCAGGAGATTTTTGTTCTCACAAGCTAAGGTGCTTTGGGGCAAATCCCCTTTGTCGGTTAAAAGCCCTTGACCGCACTCACTCTTGCTCAATCCAAGCCACAGGTGTTTGCCATCATAGCTGCTGATCTGACTAAAGGCCAGATCAGAACCAAAGGTTTCCTGCCAGGAGATGGAACTGAGTTCACCCGTGGCTTGCGACCAGCCACTTGCTGCAACCTGGCTCTGTGGATCATAAGACGTGCCAAGGAAGAGGAGTTCAGATCCAGCTTCACCGGTCTGGATCCATGCCGGCAGGAGAAGCTCGCCACTCTGCCATTGCATTGGCAGTTCCACACGCTGCAATCCACCAATAGCAGATTGTTCTGCCAGCGGTGCCGCGCTCTGCCAGCTCTCGCCGCCATCCCGCGTTTGATATAGCCTGGTGCTGTCCACGGGGTCACGCATGAAACCCAGATTCTCATCCATAAAAACAAATTCTTCCGCGGCTGGCGGCTCTAAAACGATCCACGATTGCCCGGCATCGTCTGTGCGCAGCAGAACGCCAACACTGAAATTGCTGGAGGTTGCCTGCCTGATCATAATCCAGCCATGATCGTGCTTGTGCCACTGCAAAAAAGCCTCGCTAAATGACATAGTGAGCAAATCGCGTACCTGGTTTGAAAAACTTAGGCTTTGAACCCGCCAGGTTGAGCCGGAATCCCCTGTTTTCAGCAGGCTCATTTCCCATCCCGCTTCGCTTGAGCTTACCACCAGCGCCATAGCCTGGTGGGAATCCTCGAAGTAGACGTCCGCAAGTGTTTCGCCCGCTTTCAAGTGAGGGGTAATTTCTTGCCAGTCCTGTCCGTTGCTTTCAGTGAAGAACAAGCGATCTTCAGAGCGCAACCAACCGCTTGATTCTTCGGTCAAAGCAAATTCAATCTCAAAAGGAACCGATCCTGAAGTTGTGAAAGAACCTTTGGTCGCCCCAGCCGCGGAGTGAGAAGTAGTGACCAGGAGTGAAAAAGCCACAATCAACAAACCGGTTCGAAGAATTATTCTATTAAAAACCATCATTAATCTCCTTGAGGTAAACCCTTCAAGTTATGCCAATAATTAGTTGTTGCAAATAGTGTTCCAAGCACTTGACACTGAACATTTGTTCTGTTATTATTCTATTGTAAAAGAACAGAAAAGAAAGGCAGGCAGAGATGGCACGAAAACGTACAGGGCTAAGCCCCAGACACAAGAAAATATTGGCTTTCCTGGAAAGCTTTTTGTCTGAACGCGGCTATCCCCCCTCCATCCGCGAAATCGGCGACCACACCCAGATCAGTTCCACCTCGGTGGTCAACTATTATCTGAACCAGCTTGAGGAAATGAATTACATCGAGCGCGAAAGCAATGTTTCGCGCGGCATCAACCTGCTCAAAACCAGCCTTTCGAATACGCTCGTCTCTATTCCGCTGGTAGGCAATATTGTTGCGGGTGAACCAATGCCCGTGCCAGCTTCTGACTTCAGTTATTATGATCCAGATTCCGGGATCGATGTTGCCCGAAGTTTGCTGCCGGCAGGCGACCGCATGGAAGACCTCTACGCCCTGCGCGTGCATGGCGAATCAATGATCGACGCCATGGTCAACGATGGCGACATTGTCGTGATGAAGAAGACCAACCAGGCTCGTAATGGCGAGATGGTGGCGATCTGGCTGAATGACCGCGACGAAACCACCTTGAAATACTTCTATCTTGAAAACGGCCACGTGCGCCTGCAGCCTGCCAATCCAACGATGAAACCAATCCTGATCGACGACCCAAGCATCGTTGAGATACAGGGTAAAGTTGTTCTGGTCATCCGCCAATTGGACCAGTAATCAAAAACTTCAGAGGGGATAAGCTGAGCCGCGCTTCCAGGCTCAGCTTTTTTTGTTCGCCATCCTGAGCATCCTCTGCACTTGTCATCCTGAGCACCCTCTGCACTTGTCATCCTGAGTACCCTCGGCACTTGTCATCCTGAGCGTACTCTGCACTTGTCATCCTGAGCACCCTCTGCACTTGTCATCCTGAGCACCCTCTACACTTGTCATCCTGAGCACCCTCTACACTTGTCATCCTGAGCATCTGTTGCGAAGGATCTTACCATTGTCACCAGTCTTCTGGTTTCTCTTCAAGAAAGTCTCAGAATGCAAACCTCGTAGATCGAAAACCTTTACAAAAAAACGCTGCTAATCACCACCCAGTTACAATCAAGCCATGTACATTCTTTACTCAAAAGACAACACCCCCATAGCTTACGAAACAACCGGCAGCGGGCCATTGCTCGTCATCGTCACTGGCGCGCTCAACACCCACAACTTTGGCGTCCCAAGTGAGATGGTTCCGTACCTTCAGGAAGCCTTTACCGTCCTCACCTACGACCGGCGCGGTCGCGGGCAAAGCAGCGACACGCCTCCTTACGCGGTGGAAAAAGAAATCCAGGACCTACAAACCCTGATTGACCACCATGGAGGGAAAGCTTTTCTCTACGGTCATTCGGCAGGCGCGGCATTGGCACTTTTCACAGCGGCAGAATTTCCTGGAAGGGTCCTCAAAGTGGCCGCTTACGAACCCCCGCTGGGTGGCGCCTGGTTGGAAAGGCTTAAGACCAATCTGTTTATTTATCAAATTAGAAAACAAGTTAGCAAAGGTGAAAACCTGGCGGTTGTTTTACGCTTCATGCGTTTTGTGGGCATGGACGAGCAGTTGATCAATGACACGCTCATCTCAGAACACGGGCAGACCATCATCGACATGGCAGGCACGATTGCCTACGAGGCTGAGATCCAAAAAGCTTCCAGGTCCTTCCTGCAGAGCCGGGCAGCCAACTTGCGGAGGCCGGTGCTGATGCTGGCGGGAACCAAAAGCTTCAAAACTGCCCCCGATATCATGGCGTCGTTTACCCAAGCCATCCCTCAGGCGGAATCACGGCTGCTGGAAGGGCAGACACATTCGGTCGAACCCGAGGTGATCTCCCCCATTCTGCAGGAATTCTTTTTACGCGCTTGAAATGCGTCTGTAATATTTTGAATTACAAATATTCGTTGTAGGGAAAAGGCCTGCGTTTTGCCTTTTCCTCATTGGTATTAGGTCGACGCAGGCATTTACCCTACGATACGGTTTTGTGGGTAATCGTTGTAGAGAACGGTCCTTGCCCTGGTAGCAAAGCGGATAGGGTGCACCGTTCCGTTTGGCTATGTTGCGGAATGGATCAAGCCCTTTGATTACCATCAATAATTGTGGAATTAACTCCAGTGGGTCAAGAGTTTTGTCGGAGTGAGACCGCGAAAGGTGACCATCAGGCAAAGGGTCTGCAGCGGTCTCATTCCGACCTACATTTTTCTCATTAATTCGGGCATACCCCCGTGTCTTCTCCTCCGAAAGCCACCTCTTCCTTAAACCCCTGGACGTAGGGGTACCCCCCCGTGGTTACCCGTTCAAATGGCAGTTACAGGGTTAGCTTTACGATCCTGGATGATCTGTTTGATTTATAAATGTGTAAATAATCCCCCTACACAGGGTGTAAACCACCATTGACCTGGCAAAACGTTGCCTGTTCCAATTCAGACCATAAAAGACAGCCAGGCAGTTTTTTGCCTGGCTGTTTTTTCGCGAAGAGCCTAATCCTGAATGGTCAAGGACATCATCATCGAATCCAGGGCGGCCAAGGTGGGGGTGAGGCTCGCGCCATTATCCATTTTGATCATGTCGGTCATACCGGTGAGATAGCCAACATAATCCCCCATGATTGCTTCCAACTCCGCCTGGGTTAGTTCTTCATCGGAGAGCAAGCTGCTGTTAATGGGCAGGATCGCCGCAATGTAATAGCTTCCATCCGCGCTGATGCCCTGGTAGGTATAAAAGATATTGAAGTTATCAACTCCCACAAAGGCTTGCGAGTAGAGCGTCAGGTAGCGGATGCCGCTGTTGTGTTCAGAATCGAGCCTTTCCTCCAACACATGGAAGACCTGAGCCGCATTGAATGGCGGCAGGAAAGGCAGATCATCTTCGGTCTGAAGGTTGAAAGCCGGATCATTTAGCAAAGCCTGGAGCCTTGCGGTTGTAGCTGCAGCAATCTGACCGGCCTGGTAGAGCCCCTGCAGGGGATATACAAAGATTGATGGCGTGTGAAAGTGATCTGGAACGTTATATCCCAAAAAGCTGACCATTCTGCGCTCAGGCAGCGCAAATTCTGGCCACCCCTGGTTGGGATCATCAGCCTGAACCACAGACACCGCGGCAGTCTGAGCCACCTCAACGGGTAACTTGAACACCAATCCCCCCGATTCGATCACGATGAATTCTCCAGCATATAGAGGGATCTCGGTCGCTTCAGGGATAACCTCGGTCTCAGTGGGAACGAGAGCGGGCGTTTCGGCAACCTGCGTGGTCAGGCTTTCGATTGTAGCGGCTTGTTCGGTGAGGAGCTGCTTAATGGCCTCTTCCTGTGCGTTATCTTCCGCTTCTGGTGGAACTGTTGGGCTGGTAATTACGATCTGGCAGGATGCCAGCATAAAAGCAGCTGTCAATACAATAAACAATAGAGCGAACTTTTTCATAATTTACCTCTTTTTGGTATCGAAATAATTGGATGTTTGTGTTCTATGACTTCTGACGTTAGAAAACCTGTTTTTGTTCCCATTTGCTAGTTTGCTCCAATCATTTTTGAGGCTTCAGGAGACTTAAACAAAAAAGCCCCCTCGAAAGGGGGCGATTGTTTACTGAAAGACTAAAGAACGGCAACTTCGGCGCCAGCTTCTTTGAGTTTGGCGGCGGCGTCGTTGGCAACGTCTTTTCCAACAGCTTCGAGAACCTTGGCATCGGCGGTTTCGGCCATATTCTTGGCTTCAACCAGACCCAGGGAAGTGAGCTGGCGGATAACTTTGATGACTTCGATTTTCTTGGGACCAGCAGATTTGATCACAACATCGAACTCGGTCTTTTCTTCAACTTCTTCAACAGCGGCGGCAGCCACAGGACCAGCAGCCATTGCCACAGGTGCGGCGGCGGAAACGCCCCATTTTTCTTCCAACAGTTTGACGAGGTCTGCAGCTTCCAGGACGGAGAGTTTGCTCAGTTCCTCAACGATTTTCTCTAAATCAGCCATTTTTTACTCCTATTTTTTCCTTTTAATTTTTAATATTTACTTCTCGCTAAAAAACGAGCACTCTTATGCAGCCGCAGGCTGCTTTTCCGAATTCGCCTTGATGACCGCAGCCAAACCACGTGCGGGTTCAGCCAGGGTGCGTACCAGTTTGGTGGCGGGCGCCAGGATGGTGCCCATCAGGATAGCGCGCATCACGGGCAATGTGGGCAGGTCGGATAATGCGGTAACCTGCTGTACAGTAAGACCAGCCTTGTCGAGGTAGCCACCCCGAACGGCGAAGGTCTCATTACCTTTTACCAGTTCCGATAATGCTTTTGCCACTGATGGTGCATCTTCAAATGCGAAGACGACCACGTTGTTGCCTTCCCAGAATTTGGGGTCATATTGATAACCCTTCTCTTCCAGAACGCGGGTGAACAAGCGGTTTTTGACGACATGCAAACGTCCGTCAGTCTCACGCAATTTGGCGCGGGCTTCGTTCACCATCGGCATGCGCATTTTGCTGTAAGAAAGGACGAAGATCGCCTTGCTCTCGTCGACCCATTCACTGTACTGGTCAACCATGCTTTGTTTTTGTTCTTTAGAAAACGCCAATGTACTTCAACCTCCTTCCAATCGAAATAAAAAATCTCTTTCCGTTTTCCCGTAGAAAGAGATTCAGGTTTATCAGGATCAATTCGATCTGACTTTGAACCTCCACCTCGGCGGGAAATTAAGCCGTAACGGCACCAGCTTTCTTAAGCAGAGTAGTATTCGGTTTTCAGTCTGCCAGTATACCACACTCTGGCAGGAAAATCAGCAGCTTTAGCCTTCTTCCGCGTCCATTGTCATGGCTGCGTTTACATCAACCTTCACACCAGGACCCATTGTGGAGGCAAGTGTGACCTTGCGCACAAACACTCCCTTGGCGCCAGTTGGACGGGCTTTACGCAAAGCTGTCATCAAAGCAGCCATGTTGACGTGCAAATCTTCCGCTGAGAAGGAAATCTTGCCAATCGGAACGTGGATGTTGGCGGTTTTGTCGAGGCGGAACTCAACGCGACCGGCTTTGGCGGCCACAATCGCCTGGGCAATATCGCCAGGCTGCACAACGGTGCCAGCTTTGGGGTTTGGCATCAGGTTGCGAGGACCAAGCACACGACCAAGACGTCCAACTTTTCCCATCATATCCACAGTACCAACTGCGACATCGAAGTCGGTGTAACCGCCCTGAACGCGGGCAAGATCATCATCAGTCTCTGCGACAAAATCTGCGCCTGCCTCACGAGCAGCCGCTGCGGCTTCACCCTGGGCAAAGACCAGCACGCGCACGGTTTTGCCAAGCCCTTTGGGCAGCACAACAACATCACGAATTTGCTGATCAGCCTGACGGGGGTCGAGGTTGGTTCGCACGTGGACTTCAACGGTCTCGTCGAACTTGGCAAATTTCATTTCCTTTACTAATTCCAACGCTTCCCTGGGGCTGTAACTCTTATCAGCCTCGATCTTTTTGCTTGCGTTTTCAAAATTTTTCCCGTGTTTAGACATGCATACTCCTTTGTGGTCCAATCGGGCTCACTAGCCCTCCCACAGTCTCAAATTGCTGTTTAGTTAGTGATAATGATGCCCATATTTCGGGCTGTGCCTTCAAGCTGTTTCATCGCTGCTTCAATATCATTGGCATTCATATCCTTGAATTTGATTTCAGCGATTTCGCGTAGTTGGGCGCGGGTGACCTTGCCAACTTTATCTGTGTTGGGGGTCGAAGAACCCTTCTCAATCCCAGCAGCTTTCTTGAGCAGCATAGCGGCGGGCGGCGACTTAAGCTCGAATTTGAAAGAACCATCCTGGAAGATGGTAATGGCGGCAGGAATGATCTCACCGACGCGATTCGAGGTGCGCGCGTTGTAGTCCTTGCAGAACGCCATGATGTTGACGCCGTGCGGTGCCAGCGCGGGACCAATGGGGGGTGCAGGATTAGCCTTACCGGCTTGGATCTGCAGTGTAATTTGTGCTTTTACTTTCTTTGCCACTTAATTTCTCCTTGGTGGTGCAAACGGGCGGCAGCCCTCCCACGAAAATCCGGAATAATCCGGTTTATGACTTTTCCACCTGCAGGAAGTCGAGCTCCACAGGGGTTTCACGCCCGAAGAAGTTCACCATCACGCGAATCTTCGAACGTTCCATGTTGATTTCATCCACGGTACCGCGGAAGTCGTTGAAAGGGCCATCCACAATACGCACGCGGTCGCCGGGTTTGTAGGTGACGCGATAGGTTGGGGCTTCGTCTTCCATGCGCCGCAGAATCGACTGCACTTCTTCAGGGCGCAGTGGCGTGGGCTCATCGCCCATTCCCACAAAACCAGTCACACCTGGGGTGTTGCGAACCACAAACCAGGATTCTTCCTCCAGGATCATGTTGACAAGAACATAACCCGGGAAAACATGGCGCTCAACGGTACGACGTTTTCCATCGCGAACTTCGATTTCTTCCTGGGTCGGGATGACCACATCAAAAATCTTGTTTTTCATGTCCATGGTTTCAATGCGCTGTTCAAGATTCTTGCGCACTTTATTCTCATAGCCAGAATAGCAATGGATCACATACCAATTGCGAGCGTCGCCCTCAGCCGATTTCTCAGCTTTGCTTAATGAATCGCTGGAGGTCTCCTCAACCGGTAAGCCTTCATTTTCTTCCGGCAGGCTGGGATTTACATCTTCCATAGATTCATCTTCCTTTGTTGTCATCGCAACATCACTTCCGCACGAACTAAATGTTGACCAGCAGCCCAACCAAGCGTGCAAAAATAAAATCGAGGATACCCAAAATCGCTGACATGATGATCGTTACGATCAAAACGATGCGAGTCAGAGCGACAGCTTCCTCACGAGTGGGCCAGGTAACCTTGCGCAGTTCACCTGCGGTTTCTTTGAACCAGCGTTTGATTCTCTGAAAAATGTTCGGTTTTTCGCTTTTTGCCATCAAGGCCTCCTGCTTTACAACTCAACGCCGTAGATACTACGGCGTCGGTAAACTTCAACAGGTCAGGTAGGAATTGAACCCACAACCCCCGCTTTTGGAGAGCGGTGCTCTGCCAATTGAGCTACTGACCTAAGCTAACTCCCATTGCTGAGAGCTACTTGACCTCACGATGCAGCTTGTGCGCGCGACAGCGAGGGCAATATTTACTTAATTCCAGCCGACCCGGGTCATTCCGACGGTTCTTTACAGTAGTGTAATTTCGTTCCTTACACTCAGTGCAAGCCAAATGGATGACTGGGCGAATATCTTTTTTCTTTGATGCCATTTTTAGTTAACATGGCTGCCCCTCGCGGAGGCAGCCATGTATCCTCCATCTATTCTTTCTTAGGCAATGATCTTAGTGATCCTGCCAGCACCAACGGTCAGGCCGCCTTCGCGGATAGCGAATTCGGAACCTTCTTCGATGGCGACTTTCTGGATCAGTTTGACTTTCAAACCGTTGACGTTGTCTCCAGGAAGAACCATTTCAACGCCGTCAGGCAGTGTCACATCACCGGTAACATCGGTGGTATGAATGTAGAACTGCGGTCGGTAACCAGTGAAGAATGCACTGTGGCGTCCGCCCTCTTCCTTCTTCAGAATGTAAACAGAACATTCGAATTCGGTGTGGGGGGTGATGGAATTGGGTTTCGCCAAAACCATACCGCGTTCGACCTGATCGCGATCGATGCCGCGCAGCAGGATGCCAGCGTTGTCGCCAGCCATACCCGTATCGAGCTGCTTGTGGAACATTTCGATACCAGTTGCAACAGTGGGCAGAGGTTTGTCCATCAGCCCAACGATATGCACAGGGTCGTTCAACTTCAGAGTACCGCGTTCAATACGACCGGTCACAACAGTACCACGACCTTTGATCGAGAAGACGTCTTCAATAGGCATGAGGAAGTCTTTATCGAAGTCGCGTACGGGTTCCTCGAAGAAGTTATCAACAGCATCCATCAGATCAGCAATCGGCTTGTATTCAGGCGCGTCAGGATCAGTGGAAGTGCTGTCGAGGGCTTCCTTGGCGGAGCCGCGGATGATCGGCACATCATCGCCGGGGAAACCGTTCTTAACCAGAAGTTCGCGGATTTCCATCTCAACCAGCTCAAGCAGTTCGGGGTCGTCCATCTGATCAGTCTTATTCAAGAAGACCAAAATGGCAGGAACCTCAACCTGGTGGGCCAGGAGAACGTGTTCGTTAGTCTGGGGCATGGGGCCGTCAGGAGCACTCACCACAAGGATGGCGCCGTCAACCTGCGCAGCACCAGTGATCATGTTCTTGATGTAGTCACGGTGACCAGGCATGTCGACATGGGCATAGTGACGTTTTGCGGTTTCATATTCAACATGGGTAATGTTGATGGTAATACCGCGGGCTTTTTCTTCCGGCGCGTTGTCAATCGTGTCATACGCGCGGAATTGACCAAAGCCACGCATAGCCTGGACTTTGGTAATAGCAGCGGTCAGGGTAGTTTTGCCATGGTCAATATGACCCATCGTTCCGATGTTCATATGTGGCTTTGAGCGGTCAAATTTTTGTTTCGCCATCTTATCTCCTTAAATAATGACTATTTATTTTCTTTTTCTTATTCGGCAAAAGCCCTCAATCGGATTCGGACCGATGACCTCATTCTTACCAAGAATGCGCTCTACCAACTGAGCTATGAGGGCGGCCTTGCCAGCCCGACCTCGCGGTCGGGTTAATGGACAGTGAAGGATTCGAACCTCCGAAGGCGCCAGCCAGCTGATTTACAGTCAGCCCCCGTTGTCCACTTGGGTAACTGTCCAATTTTTTCCATAGGGCGCTTGCATTTACCCGCTGGAGATTATGATCGAAGTCTTCGACCACAATCGCAAATGAGTAAACTGAGCCGACGATGGGAATCGAACCCATAACCTACCACTTACAAGGCGGTTGCTCTACCATTGAGCTACGCCGGCGCCCCTTGGATATGCTTTTGTTAACATGCGTCAAGACTAATAAGTATATCAAAATCGCCATGCTTGCGCAAGCCTGATTTTTCAATCAGTCCCGTTTCGCAAGGTGTGAGTCTATCAGATGTGGGGATAAGAGTCAAGATATTTCGGTAACCAAACTGTGAGGAGGTCAGCACATGGTATACACTTTTTAGATAAGTCATACGAGTTGTACCGGGATCGATGTCTGGAGTTATGGGGGATAAGATATGAAGACATCGAGGTGTACATTGATCAAAGCTATAACCCACTTAGACTACCAAGAGTTGAGGCAGATTAGTCCGGAGGCAGCCAGACGAGCGATCCTACAGGTTTTGAAGGCACACAAGGGGAATGTGACAGCAACAGCCAGGATCTTGAGTGTCAGCCGGGCGACAATCTACAAAGCGATCCGCAAGAATAAGGCAGGGGATTTGAAAGATGGATCAAAAGCGCCACACCGGGTACACAACAAAACGAGTGCTGAGATTGAAGCCAGGATTCTGGAGCTTAGAAAAAAGACCCGCTATGGACCTGTCAGGTTGAAAGAGGAACTGGAGGCACTGGATGGTTTGACGATGTCTGAAAACACTATCCGCAATATTCTCAGACGCAACAAAGCCAAATCGAAACTGAAGCCTCACAAACCCCACAAAAAAGGCTCCCGTCCTTATGTGGATTGGTATCAGGCCAAAGCATTTGAAATCGTGCAAATTGACCTCAAATATGTCGTGGACCAAAAAGCGCTGACCCTGGAGCAGATCCGTCACTTTCACTCGAAACAGTTTCCTCTCTATCAGTGGACTGCTGTCGATGTTAACTCCCGCTTCAAACTGATGGCTTACTCTGATCAGAAAAGCTGGACCAATGGCCTGACTTTCTTTCTGTGGGTGCTTTCCTGGCTCAGAAGTCACGGTGTCTCGGTGCCCATCGTCTTTACTGTGGATCGGGGTGAGGAGTTTGGTGGGAAATCCTGGCTCAAACTCATCGAACTCAGAAAACTCCTGTCTGGATTTGGCTGTTCCATTATCCAGAACCATGCTGCCAGCCCTCAGGAGAACGCGCATGTTGAACGCTCCCACCGTACCGATGACGAGGAGTTTTACATCCCCAGATTGCTTTCCATTCATTCCCAAAAGGACTTCTTCCTTGAAGCGATGCATTATCTCTATTACTACAATGCTGTCAGAAAACATTCATCTCTACAAAGACGTTCCCCCTGGGAGCATCTGCTCGCTAACTCTCCTGATTTAGATGCTAAAATCAGGTTTGTTCCACCCATCCTTCTGGACAATATCGCTGTCCAGCTCGGTGACTGGAGTGGATACCATCTGCTGGCTCAGTACCTATTAGTTAGCAAACTGTGAACATTTTTCAATTTCGGGCTCATTTAAATCAAGCCGCTTCAGTCTTCAGTTTTTTAAGCGGCTATGGATGCCTCTCTGAAATTGTGTGCAAGCAGAGCGTTCTCCCCTTTTTTGTAGCGCCTCTGCCCGGGGAAAGATCAGGGCAGAGTTTTGATGTAGCCATCAAGCAGGTCCTGCTTGATGCGTTCAAATAGAATGACGCGTCCATCGGAAAACAAGTCGCGGTTGACCTGCGTTAGCTCGATACCGGCTTTTACCACCCCGACAGATTCTCCAATCAGCAACTGCCCCAGTGCAGGTTCAAGGTCAATCCCGCTGCTCAAAACGCCCAACAGTTTTAGGACACTTTCAAGATTGGGCTGACCTTCAACGCCGATCAGGGTGATATTCCTGCTGTTTAGGTAGGCAATCAGCTCGGGCGTGCTTAACTCCGGCTGAACAAAGATGCCTGTTACAGCATTGGCTAAAAGGGCATCCGCGGCAGCCTGCCAATCGGCAGCATTGGCTGGATCCGCGACCTCAGCCGTGAAGGGATAGTACTCCACCGGCGCAAAACGGGAGTTGCAAAGCCCACAATGGAAACGGGCACCTGTCACAAACGCGTCGCGGGTTATCTGCCCTTCTGGTGTGGCGGCCTGACTCAACACGCCCACGCGGAAGTCCGGCACACCAAGCGCCAGGGCATAGCCCGCCAGGAAGCTCAGCTGATCAAGGCTGGATTCGGTCGTGATAACAACGCTGAGGTTTTCAGTTGGAATGAGATTCGGGGCATTCAAGGCCAAAAATTGCACCTGCGGCAGCACCGATGCCAGCGCTTCCGCCTCACCTGGCGATGCCAGGCTCACTACCACACGCACGCCAGAGCTCAGCTGAGTTGCGCTGAGGGAGCTTGTGAGGGCGAAGCTGTGCCCGTTAGCTTCCGCGTAAGCATCCAACTCTCCTTCGAGCTGCCCGGTCAGGTCCTGATCCGCGCTGTTCGGAGCCCACAACAAAATGTCCGCGTCCAGGAGAGTCTCCGGAGTGGCAGTCGGAAGTTCAGTTGATTCAGTTTCAGTTGGCAGTTCAACAGCAGGCGCTTGGGTGACTTCCTGGGTAATAGTGGGCAAGGCTTGATTGCTGCAGGCAGAGAAAAAGAGAGCCGGCAAGAGCAGGGTCAAAGCAAGGTGATACCGCTTTTTAAACATGCCCCAATTCTACCTCAAGGCTGATTTGATGAACAAAAGGTGTCTAACATTGACGTACCATTTCAAGATTGCCTCACAGAAAGAGAAGTCCTTTGCCGCAACCGCAAAACTTGGAAATTTAGATAGGCACGGATAATGCAACTATAGCGGTTGAACAAGCGCTGATACTCTACGCAAACCGGATAAAAAAATGAGCATACCAAAAACCGAAACGAAACCAGATGGGCTCCAATCGCTCCCGCCAAAGCAAAGACGTTCGCTGCGGAAATACATTGAAACTGCCAGCACCCGCGACAAAAACGATCTGCTGCGCGACATAGCGCGGCATTCCTTACCCCGCAGGCAATATTATTGGCAGCTTCTGATCTGCCTGACTCTGTTGGTGAGCGGAAGTCTTTTGGGATCAAACCTGATCCTTTTGGCAGGTATCATCGCTATTCCAATGCTGAAACCAATGCTCAGCCTGGTCTATGCCGGCGCGCTGCCTTCAGCAAGGCATTTTTGGCATGCGCTCTTAGGCTTGATAGTCTCATTTGTGGGTTTTTTCTTAGCGGGGTGGATCGTTCGCGAAGCTATTCCATTGCAGATCGCTCACTTTTTATCAGGAAAAGACCTCTCCGGACTGGCAGAAGATGGCTTGCTTTGGGCTATTTTGGTCCTTGCGTCCGCATTAACCGCGTACTGGTTCACCTATCACGAGACTCTCTCAAGGCTGGGCTCAATTTTGGTGGGTTTCCTGGTGTTTATGCCATTTATGGCTGCAGGGCAATCTCTCACGGCTGGATTTGTGGTCCGCGATTACTCCTTACTCATTATTAGCCTCACCAGATTTAGCCTGGCTCTACTTGTGATGTTCCTGACCACCTGGATTTTAAGATTTCCGCCGCGCAAACCGTTTGGCATTTTTATCGCTGTACTAATCATAACTTTGGCATCCGTAAGCCTGATCGAAATCATTTTCCGTGAAAGATCTCTTTCACAGGCCCAAACTCCCGAACCCACTCTCGTCGTCGTCAACACTGCCACACCTGTGCCCCCCTCGCCTACTTCACCTCCACCAACAGCCACTCCCACTAATATTCCCACTGCCACTCCTGAGCCCACGCCCACTTTGGAGCCAACTGCAGCCCTCACAACTTATACGTCAGCCCGTGTTACAGCTCCGAATGGTTTGATCATCCGTGAGGGACCTTCGGCTACATATTACATACTAACTTATGCCAACTTTAATGATATTGTTTGGCTAACAGGCGTTCAGGAAATAAGCCAGGGGATTACCTGGGATCAAATAGTTGCGCCAGATGGAGCCATCGGTTGGGTTTCCACCCGCTATCTTGAGGTGATCAATCCTTAAACTACAACATCCAATAATAGCAGATTTGTGACCGGAACGCTGATGAGCGCTCCATCCTGGCGCTCCACGACAGCATATTTTGCCATAAGTCCACTAGCGAATCGATCGGTTTTTTCTGACAGCTCCACAACCCGCCCTGTGCTGCCCGAATAAGGCTCACCCAGCAAACGCACCAGGCTGCCCACTCGCAGCTTGGGCTCCTCGTCAAAAAGCGCAGAGCCTTGTGCCGCGCCGCCTGGCATGATCAATTCCGCGGGTTGCCCCATACCGTCAGTAAGCAAAAACACATCCTGATCCTGCATCTTTCCCAACAATTCAAGGCTGACAGGATCAACTTCCTGATCCCCAAAACCATTCAGGCTCATCACAGCAATAGCGCAATTTTGAGCTTCCTTGACCAATCCGGGCATCAGTGAAGGCAATATAATAGCGGCAGGTTTTTTTGCCAGGAGCAAGCGGAAGCGTTCCAGTGTAATAATTGCCCCTGAAAACACGATCTTGTCTTTTAATTCAGGGAAGCTGCCTCTTTGTTGGGGGTCATTAAAGTCAAATTTCAGTTGGCTAAAGCTTCCGCTGGCATTAAGTCCATTGCTCCAAACGCCCTGGATCAGGGTGCCCGTCAGACCGATAACCGCTCCGAAGGCCGGGATTAACTCCACCACGGTGCCAGCTATTGGCGCCACCACCTGCAGCTTTCGCTCACCCATCGCCAGGGTCACCCGGCCCTCGCGCAGTGAAACAATCCGACCATCCCGGGAGGCTCTGAAGATTCGGGTAAATATGCCGGGTTTTTGAGCAATCACATCTCCCCTGCTAACTGCTTCGCCGTTTAAGCGTTTGAGATGCTGGTCCAAGCGGCTTGGATGGATCCCCAGATGGTTCACGATGTCGAAAACCTGGAATTCTTCCGGGATAGCTGCCTCAGCCAGGACATCCCCTACTTTCACTTCCTGTCCCGTGCGCACCAAAACATTTCCTGGCTGGGAAAGGCGGACTTGCTTGTAGATCGGCTGACCGGATCGGATAATAACTTTACGCACCTTTACCCTCCCAGTTCCCAAAGCCAGTTTTGCAGCGCTTGTGTACGTGCCGTTTCATCCACTGGCAAATTCAGGGGTCTGCCGCGTGCGTCAATTACAACCCCAACCTTTGAGTCCGTCACGCCAACCCAACCACCAAGCCCAGGCAACCCCATGCCGACATCACTCTCATCGTCAGGGGCGAGGTAGAGGTCGGTTTTGCTGTTTTGCAAGGTTTCAATGCGTTTAAGATCGCCCATCAGAACTTTATGATAAAGCCTTGGCGTTTGCTCACCTTCATCAACTTCAATTTGGAGCACCCGTTGTCCTTCAGTAACGGGCGTGTTCACTGTAACCACGGTCGCCAGGTTGGTAAAGACCTCCGAATCCATTACCTGCACAGGCAACAGGGGTTCATACGGCGCCAGACTGCCCAGGGCAGTCAGAAGTTGACACTCATCTTGCAGAACGGTAGTAATTCCATGCGGCAGGATGCTATCCAGCGCGATCATCAAACCCTGATGTGGTAATGCCAGGCGCATTTCGGAGCCCGAAAGAATGATCGGCTCGTAAGCCCGCAGTAAACCCAGGCTGGGGTTATAGCCAAAGTCCGGATCCAAATGCTGCAGCGCTTTCAGAGCCTCCCGAATACGCACTCGCGCCCAGGATTGTTCGATACCCAGGTCTTCAAGGGTTGCAGGGGTGAAATCAGGGAAAAGCATGCGGTTATAGACATATGTCGCAAAACTGTTTGCGTCCGTAATTTGAGCAGAGAGAGCCCGGGCTGTTGCCAGCACTTCATCGTTTACCTGGCAGTGATGCCTGATGCCATTGAGATTTTGATCGTGCGCGGCAATCACTCTCACGCTGTCCACATCTACGTGCACCAACAGAACACCCTTGCCATTCTCACTGCTGCGTTCCAAAAATCGCACCATTCTGGCAGCAGAAAAATCACTGGGGATCACACTTGTATGCAGGTCGTTGACGATATCCGCCAAACCAGGGATTTGTTGTAAACGCAGGCGATCAAAAGCCGTCAGCATAGCCTTCCAAACCAAGCTTGAATCCTCATGACCGGGATGAGTTTGGATGTTACTTGCCAGATGCATGTCGCGTCCGGCTTCTATTTCACTCTCGGCGTACTCTGCCAGATCCTGGTTGCCGCAATAGACAATTTGAGGTCGCACAGTTCGAGGGATTAGGTGATATACCAGGCGCAAGTTTTCAATAGCTGCCTTGAGCGTTTTTTGAGCGCCACCGTCTTC
This sequence comes from Anaerolineaceae bacterium, assembly GCA_040768265.1. GTDB lineage: Bacteria > Chloroflexota > Anaerolineae > Anaerolineales > Anaerolineaceae > Mesolinea. Next base: position 122,016 of record JAXGNB010000006.1, on the reverse strand, counting down.
TCCCCCGCCAATCACGTAAAGTTCGACATCGCTGCTAAGCAGGCGTTCGAGCTGGGCTGAAGCGTTCAGGTCATCCTGAAGATTGACCTCCAACACCACCTCGCAGTTAAACAAACTTACCAGGCGTCGTAAGGGTGCAAGGGAATAAGCTTCTGACAGACCAATCAGGGCAGTGCGGATGGGTTTGCCGGCGGAGAAGCTCATCCCAACGCAGGCGGGTGCGCCTTCCAGACGGCGGATATCTGTGATCTGCCCGCGCTTGTCGAGCAAACGAACCTCACTGGATTGCTCGATCTGCCTCAGAAGCTCATGGATGCTATTGCGGAATTGAGAGCCATCGCCATCCACTGCAGTCGCAACACTGGATGTTGCCTGAACAGCCCACATGCCATCTTTTTGGGCGAAAAGCCAGGCTTGCGTCTGATTTTTTCCGATGTCGAGGCTGAGATAAGTCTTTGGCACTTTAACCTCTAAAACCACAATGTGATAAACCGAATAATCTCTGAAAGGCTGCCGATCAATGCGATCAGGGCGGTGCTAAAAAGCCCTACAAACAAAGCTCCAAAGGTTATCCCAATGAAGATCTGACCGATACTTCCGACGCCTTCCAGGAAGACAGGTCGAACAACATTGCCGGTCTTCAACTGCCCGCGATGGTGGAAGACAAACAAAACAGCAATCACACCCAGAAGGACCATCAGGGCTTCCAGGATAGCCGCCCATTGAGGTTCCGCCCCGTGCATTAGTTGCCCGGGTTCGAAGCTGCCAAGCATGCTCAGGATCTGCGGGGCAAGTGTGCCGCGAGTAAGGCCAAAAATCGCAAGTGCTGCCAATGCGCCGCCCAGGAAGGCTAACGGAATGGCTCCAGCCTGGGTTCCTCGCCGGAAGAGCATCAGGATCAGCAGAACCGAAAGCGTCAGGGGCACCAAAGCAAGTAAAAAGGTCGGGTTTGCAGTATCCGCCAGGGGCAATATCAGGTAGGGCAGAATGACTTTTTGAACCACCACCAGCGCCAGGAAAGCGGCGCTGACCCCAATCAGAATGTGGGTGGCTATGCCAAAGAAAAGGCGATCTCCGAGAATATAAGAGAAGACCATCACTGTTAGAGCAACGCTAATGATCAGCGTGATCAGCTCAGAAGGACTCATTCGGCTCGCTCCTCTTCTCTTCGAATGGCATCCGCCTCACCTTTTGAGATCATCCCAAGCAGCAGCATCACCAACATAAGCAGCAAACCAACCCGATAAGCCCGGTAATTGAAGGTGGTTTGGCTGCCGAGGTTGCCCTCAGCAATCCCGGCAGCATATCCGGCAAGCTGACCGGAGTCAAAATAAGGTGAGAGAAGCGGGGCTTCCATTTGCGTAGTGACAGCACCAAATTGCGTGGTTGGATTCCATGGAGCGATCTGCTCCAACCAAGCCCGGATATTATCCGAGGAGTCGCTCACCAGGAGAACCAACTTGAAAGAATGCAGTTCTTTCACAACTCCGTCCCCAGCATCTGCAATCGGCACACTCGCGGCGGAGCTGATCAGGCTCAGATAACTGCCCGGCAAAAAAGTCACCCGCGTATGCTCCGGTAGCCCGGCTTGCTTGAATAGAGATTCCGCCAGGAAGAGACCAGATGGCTGAGTGGTCAGAAATTCCAACTGCGTGTTTTGGGAGTGCAACTGCGCAAGTAGTGGGGCTGCGAGAGCCTCGAGCTCACGGCTTGCAGCCGCCTGGTAATCCAGCACAACCAGCACTTTTGTGCCTTCAGCAAATTCCTGGATGCGGTCATCTAATGCCAGTGCTGCCAGGCTTTTAGAGCTTTCCGGGGGCAATGCGGCTGGACCGATCAGGATCGAGACGATCAAGCCGAGCAGCAATAACAAAGCTACAGCCAGACGCCCAGCTCTGCCCGAGGGCTTTCGGGATGGCTGTTTGCCAGCGGTGACACGCCCTTCCTCTTCGATTAATGCTGCCAACAAACTGGCGCGATCTTGCTGATCGCGCAAAAGCAGCAAGTCTGGCGGCACAGCAGCGCTGTCAGAGGGCTGTTCCTCCTCAAGTTCTGCTTCAGTTTCCTGTGGAAGTGGTTTGGCTTCATCCTCAAGCGCGGCGGTTTCGGGTTCAGACTGTTCAGGGCTTTCACTCGTTTCCAGCTCTACCAAATCGCCTTCAGGCGCTACTTGTTCAGCTTCATCTTCTATTGTTTCAGCTTCTTCAGGTTGGGTGTTGTCCAGCTCGGGCAAATTCTCCCCGGTCTCCTCAAGAGCTTCTTCAGCCTGGGCATCTGGCTCTTCTTCCACTACATGGATCGCTTGAGTTTCCAGCGTTTCCTCAGCAGCAATTTCTTTTTCAGCTTCGAGCGACAGGCTCAGATCCTCTTCGGAAATTGGCTCCGAATTTACATCTTCGTCATCCGGGATGTTATGGAAATCTTCTCCAATCTGCTCTTGTCCCTCAACCGGGCTTTCACCTGGCGCTTCCATGGCAGGTGCGGCCGATAGTTCTACGTCGCTCTGCGGCTTAGAATCTGAAATGGGCTCGGTCTCCTTCTCAAAATCCTCCGCCAAAGCTTGCCGGCGCAGCTCGTCCAAAGCTTCGTCTGTCCATTCCCGCGGTAAATCATCCAAATAAGCCGGGCTGGTTTTGACTTCATGCGTAATATTCTCTTCAGGCTGTGGCCGCAGGGCGCGAATGCGCTGCAGCCATTCCGGCACCTGGTCGGGATCTCGGTTTTGATTTGGCACCTGGCGAGCCCGGATGTTGTTTTCCTGCTGACTCTTCTCACGGATCCGGTTAATCCAGGCGTTAAATTCGCCTTCCACACCCGCTGAAGCTTCCTCACTGCGAGCCGCATCCATAGCGATCGTTCCGCTTGCCAAATCGCCAATGGCATCCTCTTCTTCCTGGGCACGCTCGCGCACCTTTATCAGCCAATCGGGCAGCTGCTCCCGGTCAAGCACCGATTCATCGATCTGATCAGCAGGCTGCTGCTCAGGGTTTGACTCAATCGCCTTGGGAGTTTGCAGGGCAGGATCATTACGAATTTCTTCAATGATGTCCGGCAGAGAGTCTTCGGGTTCCCCATCTGGTAATTGCGTCTGCCCGGAAATGGTAAAAAGGGTTTCCATTTCTGCTCCGCAATGCACGCAGCGCGTTGCCATCGGCAGGTTTTCCTTACCGCAAACCGGGCACAGGTTGAGTTCAGAATGGTCTTCAGTCATTTCCAGACCCTTCCATCCCAAATAACACTCTAAACGCCATCATCAGCAAGCCAATCCCGATCCCGATCAGCAAACCACGCGCGCCGATCATCGGCAGTTTTTCCACGAAACGAATAGTCTGGTTTAGCAGAGGGACATTCAGATTTTGCAGAATTCCAAGCCCAAAGATCAGGAAAATGATCGCGCTGACACCGAATGAAACCGTCAGCAAAGACCAGCCTCTGTCGCGGAAGATCTTCATCGCGGCACTCATCATCACCAGCGCCACCAGTCCAAGCAATGCAGTCTCGATTGGTCGGATGATCGCGCCAACGAATCCTAAAAAGAGCGGATCATCCACGCCAAACAGGATCCCCAGGATCATCGTGCCCAGAAAGCTGCCCACCAGCACGATGCTGAGCAAAAAGCCCTTCTTACCATTAACAATGAAGCGCAGATGCGTGAGCACCAGGCTGGCAATCGCGACCAAAAGCGCCACTGCCGACACCACAATCACCCAGTTCAAGACTACTGCCAGAACATTTCCGTTCCGGGGGGCATAGAACAGGGCGGTCAACACGACCAGTCCACTCAAGGCGCTGACGATCAATGGCAGGGAGCGTTTCATGGCAGCACGCCCCCCATCTTGAGGATCGCGCCCAAAAGCAAGCCGATGCTGATTGCTATCCTCAGCCAGTCCTGGGCGTTCAGGCTCGCCAATACTGATTTGCGCTGATCAAGCCTGCCTGCGGCATTAAAAACATCCTCACCCAGAAGGCTGATCGAGTTCCCAAAAAAGCTTGCCGCCTGCCCGCTTAGTGAAGAAATCGCACTCACAGAAGGGAGCAATTGCCGATCAGCCTGGTCAAGCGTCAGCAGCAGCACTGGGCTGATCTGACCCGCCAAAAACACTCCGGCGATGAAACTATCCGTGGTTTGATAAACCAGGCTGGCCGTGTAAGCCATGGGGCTCGCTCCGCTCAATTGGCTGAGAGAGCCCTGGAAGAGCTCGCCCGCCAGCGCATTGCGATAGGCACCATGCACCACCAAGCGGCTCAGGCAAGCCAGGCTGCCGTCACCGCTGAAGGATTGGAGGGGTTGATCATTGAAGAGGGAGCGTTTCAGCAAGGCACGCTGCAGGCTCAATCCGGAAGAGCCGGCCAGGTCAAAGCTGGCGTTGGTCAGCGAATGTCCCAAGCCGACCACCAGGCGCTTGCCTTGTTCCGAAGAGACATGCAACAGGTGTTCAACTGCTTCTTTAGCGGGTTCAGGGATATGTTTGGGTTGAGTTTTTTTAAGGAGTAAGAGATTAATCAGCAGGAAGAGCAATCCGAGTATACCCAAAGCAATGGCAAGCTGGTCATTGAGAGTAAAAGCGGAAAGCATGATTTTGCCTTAGACCCTTCCTTGAATACAGGTTTCCTTAAATGCACAGCAATGAGAACCAGCCGCTGATTTCATGGATAAAGTATAGCATATTCATGAGTCCGGGATGGATAATAATGACACTCGAATTGATTCCAAAACCACTTGGTTCGCATGCACTTACCCTTGCTTATGGCTACTGACGATGAGAAGGAGGAGACTATCACTGCTAAGAGTGCAGCTCTTGCTGTCATCCTGAGCGAAGCGACTGCTTACGTCCCCTTGCGGGAAGGATCTAACAGTAAAAACAGATTCTTCGCAAAAGAGGCTCAGAATGACTAGAGTCGCTACGAGCCCGGAATGGTACCGTTGGGGCGTGGCAGTCTGCAGCTTTTTTGGTCTGTAAAATGAAAAGCAGATCGCCATACTTCGCTCGCGATGACGGGATTAAAGATCGGTCACCGGTAGGGGCGAAGCATTCTAAAAGGATGTATGGGAAATAGCATTGCATTTTTGTTGAAAAGCTTCGCCCCTACGACTGAATTTGAGAAAATCCCTTGATCGTAACGGCATCCCTGCCGATTACGAGATTTAGCCGAAGGCTTCCTTCTTCTGTTGGCTCAGTAGATCTTAGACGGTTAAATCCTGTGCTCGGGCAGCCCACACGCACCTTCAGCGCTGGGGTGCTTCGCAGGAGTCCGGCACGATCAGAAACAAAAAAGACGGGATGAGGTAACACGCCTCATCCCGTCTTCGATGTCCACTTTTCCTAACTATGGATCGCGCTTCCAAGCGCGGCTTCAGCCGCTTCCAAGACCGCTTCCGCCAACGTAGGATGGGCATGCACGGAATGGGCAACTTCCTCGATCGTAAGCTCATTCGCCTGGGCCAAAACCAGCTCAGGCAGCAGTTCGGAAGCTTCAGGACCAACAATCGTGGCTCCCAGGATCTCGCCATACTTCTCGTCGGTGATGATCTTCACCCATCCCCGGTAGTCTCCCAAGCCAAGCGCTTTGCCATTAGGCTGGAAGTTAAACTTGCCAACCTTGACCGCAAAGCCTGCCTCTTTGGCCTGCGCCTCGGTGTAACCGAACGAAGCCACCTGCGGCGAGGAATAGGTTGCCCGCGGGATCATGCGGTAATCCAACTTTCGCGGTTCCTTGCCAGCGATGTTCTCAGCACAAATGATCCCCATCGTAGAGGCTGTGTGGGCAAGCAGCAGCTTGCCAGTTACGTCGCCGATGGCCCAGATGCCAGGCACGTTGGTTTGCATGCGTTCATCCACCACCACGAACCCACGCTTATCGGTCTCAACGCCCAGCTCTTCCAGGCCTATGCCCTTTGAGTTAGGCTTAAAGCCCACCGCCACGAGTGTCACCTCAGCTTCAAGGGTTTCTTCACCCTTCTCGCTCTCAACCAGTACTTTGGTACCTGTCTCGGTTGCCTCAACACCCTTCACTTTCGTGCCGGCATGGACTTTCACGCCGCGTTTCTTGAGGGCTTTGGCGAGCTCAGCGGCAGCTTCCTCATCTTCATTAGGCAGAATGTGCGGCAGCATTTCCACCACGCTCACTTCCACGCCGTAACCGCTCCAAACCGTCGCGAACTCGATCCCGATCGCCCCGCCGCCAATGATCACAGCGGACTTCGGCAGGCTCTCGGCAAAAATCGCATGCTTGTAATCCCAGATCCTGGTGCCATCCGGCTCCATGCCCGGGATCACGGTGGGTTGAGCGCCGGTCGCCAGGATGATGTCCTGCGCCTGCACTTCCTCTTCGCCACCATCGGTGAGTGCCACCAGCAACTTGCCCGGGGAAGTCAGTTTGCCTTCGCCGTTGATAACCTCGATGTTGTTCTTTTTCATCAGGAAACCAACGCCCTTGGTCAGGCGCTGGCTCACCTGCCGGCTGCGCTTATACGCCGCCCCATAGTCGAGCTGGAGCTTATCGAAGCTGATGCCAAACTCTTTTGCTTCAGTGCGCATAAGATGTGCCAATTCGGCATTCCGCAAAAGCGCTTTGGAGGGGATGCAGCCAACGTTCAGGCATACTCCACCCAAATACTCTTTTTCAACAATACCCACTTTTTTGCCCAGTTGCGCGGCTTTGATCGCCGCGACATAACCGCCAGGTCCTGCTCCTAAAACTACAACGTCAAATTGTTTCATGTATCCCCTTTTCCTTTCAGGTATTTAATATTGATATGCATTGGCTGAATCATTGTGATTGAGTCCCAACTACAATGCGTGATTGATGATGCGGTTGACTTCGAATTGATCAGCTTTTTCTGATCCGAAGCGCTTGCTCCCAAGCCCAACCACAGATTTTTTACACCGCTGTTACCAGGATTTCGAACCTTCATTCCTTTTTCCTAATCATTTTTGTCGTTGCTTTTTTCTGGATTTTGATCCAATTTCCCTTTTCCTAATTGTTGTGAACGCGAATATGCAGCCCAGATGGCCCGGGAAATTGCGGTGCGAAATCCGGCTTTTTCCAGATAATACAATGCGGCAGCAGAGGTGCCGCCCGGCGAAGTCACTTTATTTCTCAGGTCAGCGATATGGACCGATTGGCTTTCATAGTAATCGACAGATCCACGAATCGTTTCGATGACCAGTTTTTCAGCCACATGCCTGGAGAACCCCAAATGAACGGCTGAGTCCATAAATGCTTCCATAAAAAGGTAAACGTACATGGGTCCGGTACCGGAAACCGCGGTTGCCATATCCAGATAATATTCCTCATCGACCTGGATATTTTCCCCCAAAGCTTGCAGCATGAGGTGCACTTTTCCCATATGTTTTTCAGTGATAGCGTTGGAAGCGAACCAAACCGTGATCCCTTTGCCAATTTGACCGGGTGTGTTTGGCATAGTGCGAACAACCGCTTGATGAGCCAATCCGTTGGAAATTTTTTCAATCGTAGCTCCAGCTACGATGCTGATAACCACAGCTTCTGATGGGATAAACCCCTTCAATTCCTTTAATACCTTATCCAATATCTGTGGTTTAACCGAGAGCAATACAACATCTGCATCAGTTAATACCTGTATGTTTTGAGGAGAAGTTTTGATCTGATATTTGATCTGCAGTTCTTCACAACGATCCAGGCGTGGTTCTGATGCGTAAATATTCTCTGGAGAGGTTAGTTCCTGTTTGAGTAAGCCAGCAATGATAGCTTCTCCCATTGCACCTGCACCAATTATTGCGAATTTCGTTTGATTGTTCATTGCATTTACCTTATCTATTTTTACCAGAGACCATCATCCAAAAACAGCCATGGATTTTACATTTTTGCTGTTCTTCTAATGTAACAACACTTCCCCAGGCTAACTGACACCTTGATGAGCGCGCGTCATTTGCTCATTAAATTCGACATCTTCAGGTTGGATATCAAAATATTTGAATCAGTCACATTTTTCCTGTGGCGGGAAGGTTTAGCCACAATTGCAAACCAAGAAATCATCCTGCTTCGTGGTTGCTCCTTCTTACTTGATAAATGTTCCGGCTCTGAGTTCGTCGAAGGCCAGCTGCAGTTCCTCACGCGTGTTCATCACGATCGGTCCTCCCCAGGCAACCGGCTCATGCAACGGCGGCGCGGAAGCCAGGAAAAAGCGCAAAACCTCACCCGGTAAAGCGCTGACTTCCACCAGTTCGCCTTCATCCAACAGCAAAGCCGTTTTCTCTTCAAAAATTTCGCCATCGAGCATGCCCGCGCCCTCGATCAGAAAGACAAAAACTGTCTCGTCTTCCCTGACCGGGATTTCGATGCTCTGCCCTTCATCGAGTTTTACATCCAGCAAAGTCGCCTGAATGTGGTGTGGGGTTACTCCCCGGACGCCTTCATACTCGCCGGAAATGACCTTTACAAATCCACCATTTTGTTCCACCAGACCCACATCATGTGGTTCGATGTCAAAGTACTTCGGGTTGGTCATTTTCTCAGCAGCAGGCAGGTTCAGCCAGAGCTGCAGCCCCAAAAGACGTTCAGCTTCCTGCGGCATTTCCTGGTGCAGGATGCCACTGCCAGCCGTCATCCACTGGCAGGCACCGGAGGTGATCAGCCCTTTGTTGCCCAGGCTATCCTGGTGCGCCAACTCACCAGATACCAGGTAGGTGATGGTCTCAATGCCGCGGTGCGGATGCGTTGGGAAACCCCGGAGATAGTCCTCGGGATTACGCGAGTCAAAAGAATCCAAGAGCAGGAAGGGATCAAACTCCTCAATGGTGTTGGCACCTAAGACGCGGGTCAGGTGAACTCCCGCGCCATCAACAGCCGGTACCCCTTGCACAACATGTTTTACAGTTCTTAACTTCACTTTTAAATCCTCACAATATTAATAGCCGAACTCGCCAGTCAGGGATTCATCATTTCCGATCCAATCCTGCACAGCGATGCGGCGGTAGTGATCTTTATCATCCCGGATGAAAACCTGTTTAATCCCCGCGTTGATGATCAAGCGTTTGCACATCGAGCAGGGGTTGGCGTTTTTAACATAATTTCCATTGTCCTTCAGGTCAATTCCAGAAAGATATAGTGAGCTGTTCAGCATGCGTTCGCGCGAAGCGCTGATGATCGCGTTGGCTTCGGCATGCACGCTGCGGCAGAGCTCATAGCGCTGCCCGCGCGGCACTTGCAGCTTCTCGCGGATGCAATAGCCGAGATCGATGCAGTTGGCTCTTCCCCGCGGCGCGCCTACATAGCCCGTGGAAACAACTTCATCGTTCTTGACGATCACCGCGCCGTATTGCTTTCGCAGGCATGTGCCGCGCTGGCTGACTGTTTCAGCCAGGTCTAGATAATAATTTATTTTGTCTCTTCTTTCCATGCGATACCTTCCACGTGGGCATTGTTCTTATATCAAGATTTTACCGTGATTCAAGACCCTTTTCAGACCAGTAACAATAGCGTCCCAACCACAATCAACACCAAGCCGAGCAAGGCCTGGCGAGAGAGCTTTTCCTTGAAGAAGAGGTAAGAGAGCACCACGGTTACCACGATGCTGAGCTTATCAATCGGCGCGACGACGCTGGCCGGCCCATCCTGAAGTGCTTTGTAATAGCATAACCAAGAAGACCCGGTCGCTACTGCCGATAGGATGAGAAAAATCCAACTACGCTTGTCGATTGATTTGATGGTGTTTTGCTTTCGGGTGATGAAGACGATTGCCCAGGCCATGGCCAACACGACGATGGTCCGGATGGCCGTTCCGAGGTTGGATTCAACCCCCTCGATGCCTACCTTGCCGAGAATGGAGGTCAGGGCCGCGAATACAGCTGAACCAACCGCGTACAGCATCCACGCCATACTGCTAACCTCAGGCGACGCTGTAACGGTTGAAGCTGACTCCTCCTGGTCTGGTTCCAAAGGAGTTACCTCAGCCGGCTGGGCTTCCTTGGGCGCTTTCTTTTGAATCATCAGCCACGTACCGATGCCAATCATCACCATGCTTAGCACTTTCAGCCAGGTGACGCTCTCATTCAGGAAAATGATGGCCAGCAGCATGGTCAGCACCAGGCTGGATTTGTCGATTGGGGTTACCTTGTTGACATCCCCGAGTTGCAAAGCCTTAAAATAAAACAACCACGATGCCCCGGTGCTCAATCCGGAAAGTACCAGGAACAGGAGACTCCTGGAGCTGATTTGGTTTATCTGCCCTTGCGAGCCAACCACAAAGACCATCAGCCACGCGAACATCAAGACAAACACAGTCCTTATGGCCGTCGCGACGTAAGAGTCAGTTTTCCTGATGCCAAATTTGGCCAGGATCGCGGTTATCCCCGCGAATAAGGCCGAAAGAAATGCTAACAAAATCCACATAATGCCTCCCAAAGCCATCCCACGCGCCCATTATTTTGCAACAGGCTCGTTCAATGGCTCAAAATTTATAATCCCTCATCTTCCACAAACTGGTAAAAAGCCTTTTCGGACTTCTGATCAGCGGGAGAAACAGTGCCGACCGGTGAAGCGTAAACCGTGAACTCTTCCTCGCCGTCCAGACCGAACAGGGAGTCGCACACTGCCATATCAAAAGCGGCGATGGCGCAGGTGCCCAAGCCTAGTGCTTCGCAGGCAAGATACAGGTTCTGACCTACATGCCCGGCATCGATCAGGGCCACCCGGTGCGCCCAAATGCCGTAGCGCCATTCGCAGCGGTAGGGCAGGAAGCTCCAATAAAAGACCACGCTGGCTTTGGAAGCCCAGCTTTGCCCTTCGAGGGAGATGGAAATGGCTGCGGGCAGGTCTTCAACCGGATGCAGGAATTCGAGCTGGTGTTCCAAGGGAAGGTAATGGTATGCCCCCGGCTGTAATCCCTCAACATGCTGCACCAGCAGGTAGGTTTCAAAGCCGTGACGCGCGCCGCCTGAAGGCACCGTGCGCAACGTGGCGTAGGACTTGCCGCGGATGTCTTTGATACCCTGGGTCGCCCAGAGCATAAAGGAAAGCTGCAGCAGGCTGATGGGCTGCCGGGTGTAGACCCGCGAACTCCGGCGCTCAGTCAGCAGTTTGATGAAATCCTGCTGCAGGTCGAGGTCCTCAAAATTCCTGGGGAGTGGCATGGCTTGCTCAGTCATGGGTGCCTTCACCAGAGGGGGTTGAGGTAACTTTAACTGCTGGTCTGAGACGAAGTCCTCATAAGGGCTGGTGGAAAAGCTTTTCATGAACTTCCGCCCTTCAGCGATCAGTTTCTTTTGAATATCCGGATTCAGCATGGTTTTTCCTTTTTTATTGCAAGGTTGGATGAATTATAGACGGTTTGGCAGATAATTCTTTGGAATTGTGAAATGCAAGATCGATCCAAAGAGTATTGTCGGAGTGAGCCCGCAAATCATTAACAAGAGTCATAGATTGTTGGGCAGTCTCATTACACAGCTTCGCAGGTACTTCGTCCGACCTACACAGGCAATCTCCGCGTAGGTCAGGTTGCTCAGTTCAACCTGAAATCGGAAACCTCCTTTGCTAAGAGCGTTATTTGCCAGCATTCGTATCGTCAGGTTCAACAGAAGAACCTGAGCTATGATTACCGACATATTCCAAAAAGAGTAGGGTGGGTTGGCGTCACAGAACCCACACCAACTATTACATCGAAAAAGCCAACCCACCAGCACCAGTGGATTTTTAATGGTGGGTTGGCTATTTGTGAAGACCCAGAAGTCGACTTTGTTTTACGCCAACCCACCCTACGACTACGCATAGTGCGTAGGTCAGGTTCTTCTACCTGCCCCTGAGCAGAGCGAATGGGGTTGAGCCTGACGTGACGAATGTTCGCAAGTAAAACCTTCAACAAAGATAGGCTTTTTCTGTAGGGAACGGTCCCTGCCCTGGTAGCGAAGCGGATAGGGTGCACCGTTCCGTTTGGTTGTATTCGCAGGAGGAGTCGAGCCCTTTCCCTGCGAAAGATCCGGTTGGTTGTGCTCGCGGAAGGGGTCGAGCCCCTTCCCTACGAAAGGATTAAACCAAGCGGGGCCCAATCGGACCCCGCATAAATCAGTTACACAAATCCCGAGCGATGCTACTTGCCCGAAATCGTAACGCCCTTGACCCTGATCCACGGCAGGAGCCAATAGCCCGAGCTCTCGCGCTCCTGGCTGACTGCCACGGTGTCGCGCAGCATGTCCCCAAGGTTCCCTGAGATCATGACTTCACTCAAGGCTTTAGTGATGCGCCCGTTCTCGATCAAGAAGCTGTTCTTCGCCACGCCGCTCAGATCGCCTGAGGGTCCGGGGTTTCCGCCTGAGAATCTGCCTATCAGGATGCCTCTCTCCACCCCTGAAATGACCTCTTCCAGCGGAATGCTGCCATTGCAGAGCACATAGGTGCCGCCGCTGTTCTTGGAACGCGGCAAGCCCGTCCGGGCGGCGCCATAACGGCTGAGGCTGAAGTTCTTAAGCACACCCTGTTCGATCACGCGCATATTCTCAGCCACGTAGCCATCACCGCTCAGCGGACTCGCGCCAGGCAGTTCGGAGTGCTCCGCGACCAACTCAAAATTGATTAATGGGCTGGCAACCTGCTCGCCGATTTTGTCTTTCCAGGGGCTGGTTCCTGCGATCAACGCTCCATCACCGAGGTAGTTATTCGCCACGAAATAGAGCATATTTTCCAGGCAGCCCGGAGTGATCACCACATCCCCCTCAAAACTGCCCTCAAATTGATCCGTCACAATCTGACGTTGGGTTTCATCCAATAATCGCCTGACCCGGTTTTCTTCAAGGACTCTATCAGACGGGTTCTCATAGACCGTGGCAAAGTAATTGAACGAAGAGCTTTTGCCCTCCTCCTTCGCCACAAACATATTACTCAGCTGATAAACACCCCGCCGGTCAGACAGCCTGACGCCGTTGGTGTTGGCATAGAGTTTCTCACCAAAATTGTGCTCAATCCCAATCGAATCAAAGCTGATTTTGGGGAAGTCCTGCCCGACGTCCTTAAGCATCTGCTCCAACTGCGCATACATGGCATCCAGGTCGGGTTGTTCCTCGCCGGCCGAGAAACTGAGGTTCTCCTGGAGTTCGGCAATCCCTTCGGCCTCATCCGGGGCTGCCGACTGCGCCGCCTGCCAGGCTTCCTGCACTGCCAGGCGAATATCCTCTGAAGCAAAGCTGTTGAGGGTAGTGCTGCCTTTGCGTTTATCCTTCAGCAGTTTGATGCTGACCTTGTCCGAAAAAACCGTGCGCACCATGCTGACTTTTGCGAGTTCGTAATAGACCTCGGTCAGCGCGCTGCGACTCACCCAGGTTTCGCCCTCATCCGCCCCGATCGCCTTGATCTCAGCCAGGATCAACTCGGCTGCCTCAAGCAGCGCTTTGTCTTTCACTTCAAATACCTGCTTCATGACCGACCTCCCACATTGATCTGTACCTTGATTGCCGGTCCGCCCATGCCAACCGGGATCATCTGCTTTTTGCCGCACATGCCCGAGTTGGTCCAGGTGACGGTGTCGCTGACCATGTCGGCAGTTTTGAGCACCTCGAAGGCCACGCCCGAAACGGTTGTGTCCTTGACCGCCCGTCCAAGCTTGCCGTTCTTGATCTCAAAGCCCATCGGCACGCCAAACATAAACTCTCCGGTTGAATCTGCCTGACCATTGTTCATGTCGGTGAAGTAGTAGCCGTCCTCGACAGAAGCGATCATGTCTTCCAGCTTATCCGTGCCTGGCAGAATGCAGGTGTTGCGCATGCGGATCAGTGGCTCGTCGGAGAAGTCAAAAGCGCGCGCGTTACCGTTGGGTGTATGCCCATATTTCAGGGCCGATTCTTTATTGTGCATGTAGCCGGTGAGAATGCCGTTTTCGATCAACATCTGGTCCTGCGCCAGCGTGCCTTCATCGTCTACGAAGACCGGCACCGGCGCCAGCTCACCGAAGGCAGTGTGGGCAATATCCACCAGGCTGACCTTCTCGCTGGCGACCTGCTTTCCAAACATAGGACCGCCCACCGAGCCGGTTTCCACGAAATCCGCCTCCACGGTATGCCCGACGGCTTCATGCGCCAGGATGCCCGCCAGGTCGGAATCAAGGATAACCGTTTGGATGCCGGGTTTGGCATAGACGCCCTCAGCCTTCAGGATCAAGCGCTCATATTGCTTTTCGAGCTTGCTAAAAAGATCCACGGCGTTGGGGAATGTGTTGATGAAATTGCCATATCCACCCATGACGTCGTAAAGCTCCACCGGCTGACCGTTTTTGTCCTGGGTGGTCATGAAAACGTAAACATTCGAGCGCGGAACGTATGAGTGCGAAATTACGCCATCGCTGGTGTAGAGCAACTTTTCCATGTCGAGCACTCGGGCGAAGATCCGCCGGCTGAGAAGCTTGGGAAAACGCTCGGCGATGTAGCTATCGAGCTCGTCGACGATGCCCAGCAGGTAACTCTGCTCCACCGGCAGATCGTGTTCCAGCCCGTCCTTGCGGCTGAAAGGCGCGTTGGGCGGGAAGTCTGGCTTGCCCCGCTGCACACGGCTGTCTAAAAACGCGGCGTTGCTGGCGGCGGTCTGCACAACCCGCGCGATCGCTTCCAGGTCATCACCGTAACCTGTGCCAGAAGCAAAACCATAAGCGCCGCCTTTCACCACCCGCGCCGAAAGACCCCGGCTGGTGCCGCTGTTGTTGGCAGTCAGGCTGCCGTTGAGCATCATCACGCCGCGATTGCGGTTCTGCTGGGCACGCAGTTCGGTGTAGCCCGAAAAACCATATTTATTGACATAAGCTTGAAGATAATCCTGAAGCATTCACTACCTCCTGTTCAACTGTGCAAGAATGATAACACCATGAAGCAGCATAGCACCAAATTTTGTCAAACACCGGGCAATGAACCTCTATTAAACCCACTAAAACTTGCCACGCAAGCGCGTGGATGCTACACTTAAGCGAGGTGAAAGGCGGTTTATGACCACTCCGCAGCAGCAGACGAACTATCAGACCGTTCTTAATAAGTACCAACCCAGCTACCCTGAAGGATTGCTCGGTGTGATGATCTTTGAGGGCAAAAGCCTCGAGGCTTCCAGCGGGTCCCTTCTGCCAGCATCCCTGGAAGGTTTTCCTCCAGCTTCTACCCCAAAAAAGATCAACGCGCGCAAGGTGAACGAACAGCCCTGCCTGATCTATAGCGACTTCCTACAGGACAAAAAACAGGTCTGCCTGATCTTCCCCGCTTCAATTCGCCTCTCCTCACTGCGCAGCCAGGCTGCCAAAGCCCTGGAAGAGCTCAAAGCCCTGAGCGTGCCAAAAACCAGCGGTCTGAGCAGCCACGAGGAAGCGGTGCTGGCGGAATTCATCCAGGCTGCTGCCAGTTCAAGATACGCTCATGAGACTAAAAGCAACACCCAGCCTGTGCGCGTGAGCGAAACGCAAACAACCCCAATTTCAGCCCAGTCTGCCACCCAGGCGCTCTATTGGCCTTACTGGTATCAGATCTTCTAAAGAGGTATTTATGCCCAAAATTCTCTACCTGCTCGACGGTCACGCCATCGCATACCGCGCTTACTTTGCCCTGACTTCCGGGGGTTCCACCCGCTGGGCAACCAGCTCCGGTGAGCCTACTGCCGGCGTTTACGGTTTTGCCAGCATGCTATTGAAACTACTGGAACAGGAAGAGCCTGATTACCTTGCGGTTTCTTTCGACACGGGCAAAACCTTCCGCCACGAGATGTACCCCGAATACAAGGGCACCCGCGCCAAAATGCCGGACGACCTGCGCGGGCAGATTGAACGCATCCGCGAAATGGTGGACGCCTTCAACATCCCGCGCGTCGAGGTGGAAAATTACGAAGCGGATGATGTCATCGGCAGCCTTGCCACCTGGGCAAGCGTAAAAGAAGGATTAGGGGTCAAGATTGTCACCGGCGACCGCGACCTGCTGCAGCTGGTAAATAACCGCATCGTAGTTTCGTTGCCGAGCAGCAAAAGCAGCCAGAATGAGGACTACTTCGCGGAAGATGTTGAAGCCAAACTGGGGGTTTTGCCGGAGCAGGTCGTGGACTACAAAGCGCTGCGCGGCGACCCTTCGGATAACATCCCTGGCGTGCGGGGAGTAGGCGAGAAAACTGCCGTGAAGCTGATCAGTGCCTATGGCACACTGGACAATATCTACGCCCACCTGGATGAGATCACCGGAAAAGCCGGAAGAGATCTGGCGGCAGGCAAGGAGTCCGCCTACCTCAGCCAGGAACTGGCGCGCATCCGCACTGATCTGCCGGTCACACTTGACCTCGAACAGGCAAAGCCAGATCGTTTTGACCCCCTGGCAGTGGAGAAGTTGTTCCACGAGCTTGAGTTCCGCACCCTCACCCAGCGCTTAAAGAAGCTTAACCAGCGTCTAAAGCCTTCGCTGAGCCCTCAGGCAGAACAGGGCAACCTCTTTGGCAGTGAAAGTGAACCAGATCTCACTGAAACTAAACCAACAGAACTGCTCGGTAGTGAATTTGAAACCGTGATAGTCAACAGCCCAGAGAAGCTGAAAGCTTGCGTGAACGAACTCAAAAAAGCTTCAATGATCGCTTTTGACACGGAAACCACCGGGATCGATCCGCTTCAGGACCAACTGGTGGGCATTTCGCTGGCGGGCAGCCAGGAAAAAGGCTACTACATTCCGCTTGGACATGAAAAAGGACAGCAGCTGCCCCTGGATGAAGCGCTCACAGCCCTCAAACCGCTTCTGATAGACCCAAAAATTGCCAAAGTGGGTCACAATGCCAAGTACGACCTGTTAGCTCTACGCCAGGTGGGAATCGAGGTCAGCCCGATCACTTTCGATACGATGCTGGCAGAGTGGCTGATCACACCCAATTCCCGTCATTTGGGGCTGAAAGCCTTAGCCTGGGTGCGCCTGGGAGTGGAGATGACCCAGATCGAGAGCCTGATTGGCAAAGGCAAGAGCCAGATCACCATGGCAGAAGTGCCCATTACCAAGGCAGCCCCCTACGCCGCTGCCGATGCGGTCATGACCCTGCGCATGGTGCCGCTCTTGGAGGCAGACCTGCAGGACCACGGCGTGGAAAAACTCAACCGGGAGATTGAGGTGAAGCTGATCCCCATCCTGGCGGACATGGAAGAGGCTGGCATCCTTTTGGACCTGGCGCTCTTTGACCAGTTCTCGCGCGAACTTGAGCAGGAGATTCACCAGCTTGAAGAGGCGATTTACCAGCAGGCAGGCGAGGAATTCAACATCAATTCCACCCAACAGCTTTCGGATGTGCTCTTTAAGAAGCTGGCGCTCGACCCGCCCGACGTGACCAAAAAAACCAGCAGCGGCAAGTTTTCAACTGCTGCTGGCGTGCTCGAAGAGATGAAAGGCATCCACCCGATCATCGAGCTGGTTTTAAATTACCGTGAACTGACCAAACTGCAATCAACCTACGTGGACGCGCTCCCCCAGCAGGTCAATCCCAAAACCGGACGGGTGCATACCACTTTTAACCAGACCGGCACCGTCACAGGGCGCATTGCCTCGCAAAATCCAAACCTGCAGAACATCCCCACCCGCACGGACCTCGGGCGCAAGGTGCGGCAGGGTTTTATTGCCGCGCCCGGCAACAAGCTGCTGGCGGTGGATTACTCCCAGATCGAACTGCGGATCGTGGCGCACATTGCCCAGGATAAGGCCATGATGGAAGCCTTCCACAAAGGGCAGGATATCCACGCCGCCACTGCCGCCGCTATCGAGGATGTGCCGATCGAGCAGGTCAGCAAGCAGCAGCGGCGCCATGCCAAAGCCATCAATTTTGGCTTGATCTACGGCATGAGCCCCTTCGGCCTGACGCGCACTACCGATCTGACCCTGGCGGAAGCCGAGAACTTCGTCAAGGAATATTTCAAGGAATTCCCCGGTGTTAAAGCCTGGTTGGACAATACCCGCGTTGAAGCTGCCCAAACCGGCAGCGTGGAGACGCTGTTGGGGCGTAAGCGCTACTTCCCGAACCTGAAGGCTGGCACGAATTACGTCATGCGCCAAAGGGAAGAACGCGAAGCCATCAACGCCCCCATCCAGGGGACTGCCGCCGATATCATCAAAATTGCCATGGTGCGCTTGCCTGATGCGCTGCGCAAGGCCGGGCTGAAAGCCCAGATGCTGCTGCAGGTGCACGATGAGCTGATCTTTGAAGTGCCGGACGCGGAGATTGAAAAGACGATGAAAGTGGTCAAGGACGTCATGGAACACGCCCTGGAGCTATCCGTCCCACTGGTCACGGAAGCCCGGCTTGGCAGCAATTGGGGCGAGTTGGAGAAGGTGGACGAAGAACCGGTGGTGCTGGATTTGGAAGAATAATGCCCCTGGCAAAGCCTCGTAATTAGACGTAGGGCGTGATTGGAAGCACTTCACACATAATAATGAGGAGACCCTTGTGTGCTTCCAATCCGCCATCACGACATCAATCATTCACAATAGGTGAGATTTACAAATTGGAATTTGGTCTGTGGCGGATTGAGGGCACGATAATCACAACAATCACATTATTCACAGTGCCCTCAATCACGCCCTGCAGCGCCTCGTTTTACCCTACAACCAAGGAATTCTATGGGAAGCAGGCGTAGGGGCGAAGCTTTCCAGCAAAGATCTTTCACCATTTCCAAGACATCCGTAGAGAAAGCTTCGCCCCTGCCGATAATCTCAAAAAGGGTATCAAAAAAATGAAGGTTGCCACGCCCTTAGCGCGTAGGTCAGGTTCTTCTGCCTGCCCTGGAGTTCTTTCCTCCAGGGTGAAACCTGACGTCACGAACACTGGCAAATAAAGCCTCAATAAATCCTGGCTTCCCATGTCAGGTTGAACTGCGCAACCTGACCTACGCCATCGTAACGAATTCTCAAAAGTTACGCCTTTATCAGCAACGGGTTTTCCTATCTGTTGTTGCGAACCTCTGTTGTGAAGCAATCTAAAATCGGTTCAGAGCAAGTAGGATGATAGAAAGTGAATCCCGTTCACTTTTGTAGTCATTGTGAATCATCAACTGCCCCTAAGCACAGGAGTTTAGATTGCTTCGTTCCTTGCGATGACAGGCAACAGAACGCAGGGATAAACAAAAATCATAAACAGTTTGGTGTGTGTGGTTGATGGTCAATTGTTTCCCGGGTTGGGGTCTCGAATGCTGGTTTCCGATGTCAGGTTGAACCCCGCCAAAAAAACACGGGGCAGGCTGCGCAACCTGACCTACGACTTGCGATGACAAAAAAACCAATGTCTATGCGGGCACGTAGTGGCTGTTGAGTTTCTCGCGCAGCTGCATTACCTGGCGGCGCATGCGATCGTCGCTTTCCATCATATCCGCCACCCGGTCGCAGGCATACATCACGGTGGTATGATCCCGCCCGCCGAGTTCCTGCCCGATACGCGGCAGCGAGATGCCACCATCTTCCCGCAGCAAATACATGGCAACCTGTCGCGGCAGTGCCACATCACGCGAGCGCTTCTTACTTGCAAGAGTCTCCTTGGTTGTGCCGAAAAAATCCGCCACAACATCCACCACATATGCAGGAGTCAGGCTTGTTCTTTGCGGTAGGTAATCCGCGAGGGCGTGTTTGGTCAGGTCCAGAGTCAGTTTTTGTCCACTCAGATCGGCATATGCGTTCACACGATTCCAGGCCCCCTCAAGTTCACGTACGTTGGTGGGAATAGCCCTGGCAATCGTCTCCATCACTTCCAGAGGCACATCCCTGCCAGCCTTCTGAGCTTTGCTGCGCAGGATGGCGAGGCGTGTCTCATAATCAGGTGCCTGCATATCCACCGTCAGCCCCCACTCAAAGCGCGAACGCAGGCGTTCTTCCAGGGTAGCCATCGCTTTGGGTGAGCGATCCGACGTGATCACGATTTGTTTGCTCTGCCCGTGCAGGGCGTTGAAAG
Source organism: Anaerolineaceae bacterium (assembly GCA_040768265.1). Taxonomy (GTDB): domain Bacteria; phylum Chloroflexota; class Anaerolineae; order Anaerolineales; family Anaerolineaceae; genus Mesolinea. Next base: position 102,126 of record JAXGNB010000006.1, on the reverse strand, counting down.
TGTGGAAAAACTCTTCCTGGGTACTGTCCTTACCGGCAATAAACTGAATATCATCAATCAAAAGCACGTCCACCTGCCGGTATTTTTCCCGGAATGCCGGGGTAGTTTTGTGGCGAATGGATTCGATCAGGTCATTGGTAAATTCTTCCGAAGAGACATACAGCACCACTTTTCCCTGCTTGACAACCTCATTTCCGATGGCATGCAGGATGTGGGTTTTACCCAATCCGACGCCGCTGTAGATGAAAAGCGGGTTGTAAGCCCGGGAGGGATTCTCGGCGACAGCCATACTGGCAGCCTGTGCCAGTCGGTTTGCCGCACCAACCACGAAGTTGTCAAAGCGGTAATGCGGATTGAGATGCGTATCGAAGGTAGTGGGCTCCGTTACTTCCACCCTTTTGGGAGCCCGAACACTCTCTTCTTCCAATAAAGGAGCTGGCGCAGACCAGACTTTGAATTCCACATTCACCTGTCGCGCCATCATCCCCGAGAGTTTATTAGTCACAATGCTCTTCAGACGGCTCTCGAGCCAATCACAGGCATAGGCGTTGCTGGCACCAAGGGCAAAAGTCCCTGACTCTTCTTCATAAGAAATCAGCTGCGTGTTGCGAACCCAGGTATCGAAAGTAGCTTTCGAAAGATCCATCTGCAATTGTCCGATTGTTGCCTGCCATGCCTGTTGAGCATTCATTGGCATTCTCCCTTCCCGCTTCCTGTGTGGGATTGTGATTGATCAATGTTAAATTAAGCGATCCGACTTGCTCTAAATTCGTATCACTTGTGAGCTTTCCTGAATTGTCTCGCTCCGTGAGTAACAAGATTCTAACACCCAAAAGCAGGGATTCTGGATTTTGTGTCTTAAAATTTCGCGATTTTTTAAGATTCAGAATTCATCCAAATTTTTCATGATCATCCCAGACTTATTTCCCTTTTTGTGTGAAACATGTCTGCCACTAATTGGCAGGGGAGATTCCGCTTCTTAACCCCCATATATGGGTGTAGGATGCTAATTTCACCAGTTTTTTCCTACGACTGGGCATAAATAAGACGGTCAAAAAGAGACCCGATAATGCTCAAAAAAATGGATAGTGATTCCGATTCTGGAATCAGCATTTTAAGATTCGAAAGACTACACGACATCCGCGTTTTTCTCAAGAAGCATCAATTTTGCGGCTCGCCGGCCGATTTCCACTGCAAAATTTGTGCCGCGATCCCACGGGTACACCTGGCTCATGCTGGCAAAAAATAGACCGGGAATTGGGGTCTCAATCGCCGGAATGTTTGCGGAATGGTTGGGCAGCGGAATGGGTTGGGCGTAGGGTGTTTTTGAGACCCAGATCTTGTTGACCCACTCCCGATCAAAGTCAGGATTGATCTTTTTGAGGTGCGGCAGGAATTCATTCGCCAGTTCTTCATCGCTTTTGCTGAAATTGGGGTGGTCCGTTTCGAGATAGTCGCCAATGTAGAGGATATGATCGCCCCCAAAGTACTCGGGTTTGAGGAAGTTGGTGTGCTCCACCAGCGAAAGGAAAGGATAGCCGGCCTGCTTGGGGATGTTGTACCAGTAGTAGCCCTCCGGCGAAAGCGGGTGCTTGATGGAGACCGTCATCACCACCGCCCCCATACTTTTCAGTTTGAGCAAACCCGCAAGATATTCGGAGGGCAAATCCGGCGCCATTTTCGCCATCATGCCCGGCGAGAGAGTCACCAAGGCCTGGTCAAAGCTTTCAGTCTCACCATCCACAAGGCTAACGGCTATTCGCCCATCCTCCTGGCGCTTGAGCGAACTGACGCGCGTGTTATAGCGAATAGTGACCCCGGCTTCTTCGTTTTTGGCCGCAAACTTGTTGGCAAAAACCTGGAAGCCGCCCTTAAAAGTCCCCAGGCGCGTGGTGCGCACGTGCAAGCGTGCCCACATCCAGGCCATGCTGACCTTGTCGTGCCAGTTTTCGCCGAATTTACCTATCATCATCGGCTGCCACATGCTTTCGTAGACCTTGTTGCCGGCATATTTGCGCATCCAGGCGTCGGTGGTGGTCTTTTCAAGCGCGCGCCAATTCTTGGTCAGTTTCAGGTAAACGCCCACCAAACCAAAGCGGATTTTGTTGATGCCAAAACCCAGCCCGGGATAAGCCAGGGCAGCCGAAATGGAGTCAAAGGGGTAATACTTGCCCTTGTGATACATGACGCTGACCGGTCTGGGGAAAAGCACCTGGTCAGACCAGCCCAATTCTTCAATCAAGCTGAGCAGATGGGAGTCAGTTTGAAACCAATGGTGATAAAAACGCTCGACAGACCAATCCCAATGGGGTTCTTTAAAGCCAGAAGCCAAACCTCCCGGTTCTGCCGAAGCCTCAAAGATGCTCACCTTGTGCCCGGCTTTAGCCAGGTCCCAGGCGGCGCTCAAACCGGCAAAACCTGCCCCGATGATGGCAATATTGCGTTTGTTATCAGTCATCTTTTATCCTTCTCGTGTTAGGGTTGCATTCCTTCGTCCGAACGGTAGTCTGTTTGTATTTGCTGCAAGTTAGTACTCAGGCTGAAGCCTTCTTTGACGAAAAAGATCGCGCCCAGTGCAGTGATGGGGATCCACAAAGCTACCCGCAGGATCAATGCATAGCCAAGAGCCTGTTCCGCCGGGATGCCAAACAGCGAAAGCATGAACCTGGCAGCCGCGTCGAAGGTGCCCAAACCGCCCGGCGCGGCAGGGATCAGCAGCACCAGGTTGACCACGCCCTCAACCAATAGCAGGCTCATGAAGCTCAGCTCGAGCCCGAGCGCTTTCATCACACCCCAATACAAGCCGGCTTCAAAGATCCAGACCAGCATCGAAAGCGCCAAAACCAAAAGGGATTGCCCCGCAGAGCGCAGTACGCGCAAACCATCGATGAATTTTTCGAGGATTTCGCTCACTTTTGGGCGCAGTTTTTGAGGTAATAATTTGTTGATGAACCAGCTGCTGACAGCCTGGGTTTGCTTTGGCAGGAAGAGCATAGCCAGGAAAACCAGTAAGATCAAGGCAAAAATCGCTCCCACCAGGATCGAGCCGGTCTGGATGCGCCGCATCCACTCAGCATTTGGCGCGATTTGCACCAACTGGCGAAAGTTAAGGAAAACCAAAGCCAGAATGGTGATGCCGTCGAATAGCCGCTCCACCACGATGGTCGCGAGGGAGCCCGAAATGGGAACATCGTCTGTCTGCTTGAGCAGGATCGACCGCAGCACTTCGCCCGCGCGGGCAGGGTAGACATTATTGCCCATATAGCCGATGCAGACCACCGGGAAAAGCTGCTGCTGTGGGATGCGCTTGAGCGGATTGAGCAAAACCTGCCAGCGCCAAGTGCGCACCCAGACGCCCATAAAATAAAAAACCAGCCCCAGCAGCACCCATGCCCACTTCGCGGTGCGCAGGGTTTGCCAGAGCTGATCAAATTCAATTTTGCGAAAAGCCAGGTAAAGAAAAACCGCGCTGATCAGTATTCCCAGAATGATGTGCCAACGCTTGATTTTCATGAGCCGATTGTACCATCAGCGTGTGTCAGGAGCATCACAGACGCAGTACAGCGAGCCTATCTTGCGTCATCCTGCAAGAATGTGCGTTACCGCGGCGGATCCCGTGCCAGCCAATGATTGGATCATGCCATAACGGGCATGGGAAATCTGGTTTTCGCCCGCCTCTCCGCGCAGCTGCAAGCAGGCTTCGACCGCCTGGTAGACGCCCGAGGCGCCCAACGGGAAGCCCCGCCCGATGTGCCCGCCCATTGTCGCCACGGGCAAGGAGCCTTGCAGCGTCAGTGAAGCGTCCATGGCAAGCTTCCAGGCTTGCCCGCGGGGGGCAAAGCCAGCCGCCTCGAGCGAAAGCAGGGCGTGCAGGGTGCTGTTGTCGGAATATTCAAAGAAATCGATATTCGCCAGCGGAATGTTCGCCTTGAGGCAGGCCTGTCGCACCGAAACAGCGGCTGCTTCAAAGAAAAGCGGATCCTGACGATCATGCACAGCCAGCCGGCCTGCAATCAGACTCGAACTCAGTAATTTGACCGCTTTGTGCGGCAAATCTTTAGGGACAAGTTCAGCCCGGGTCAGGATCAGGGCGGCCGCGCCATCCGCATGTGCGGCCAGGTCAAACACATTGAGCGGTGCTGCCGCTGTTGGGGCTTTGTTGTACGCTTTGGCTGCCAGGGTCCTGCGGAACATGGCATTGGGGTTGTTGACCGCGTTATTGCGGGCAATCATCGCAAATCCCTGCAGCACTTCGCGCGGGAACTGGTTCTCGTAGAGATAGCGCTGCAACAGCAAGGCTGCCTGCCCGGCCGGGGTGAGACCTTCGGAAGCTTCATAATCCGCGTCGAGGCTTGCACCAAGCAATTCAAGCTCCTGCCCGGCGCCGACCACGTCCGTCACTTTTTCCACGCCCACCACCGCCGCCACATCCACCATACCCGAGCGGACAGCCTGCCAGGCAAGGTTCAGCGCGGCTGCTCCGGAAGCCTCTGCAACTTCGGCAGTGACACCTTCCGCCTGCCCTGCCAGCCCTGTCACTTCGCAGATCAAAGCGCCCAGGTTAGCCTGGTGCGATGCACCGGCAGCCAGCATACTGCCCGCGTAGACCGCCTGCGGTTGAAGACCAGCCGCATCTTTGCGGGCAGACCGCAAGGCTCTTCCTGCCAGTTCCCGCAAGGAAACATCCCAATGCTCGCCCACAGGCTCCTGCCCGATTCCGACAATGACGACTTCAGGATAATTCGTCATCTCAACCGGTCACGATCTCCCCGCGGTAGCGGAGGTAGGTGGCGTAGTCAATTGCCACCCGATTGGCAATGTAGTCCTGGGTGCTGAGGGCTTTGGCGCGGCGGTCTTTCAGCGCGCGGCGCACTTTCAGGACGAAAGCATCTGAGCCCGCCCCGGAACCGTAGGATGTCATCAAAATCAGGTCACCCGCTTTGGCAACATCCAAAATGGCGGTCAAGCCGATCATGGCTGCCCCGCTGTAGGTGTTGCCGATGGTTGGGGAGAGCAAACCGGTTTCGATCTGCTCGTTGGTAAAACCGAGTGACTTTGCTACCCGACGCGGAAATTTCTCGTTGGGTTGATGGAAGACGGCATAGGCAAAATCTGTTGGTTTCAGACCAGTTTCGCTCATGATGGTCGAAGCCGCGGTTGAGATGTGGTTGAAGTAAGCCGGCTCGCCGGTGAAGCGCTGACCGTGCTCGGGGTAGATGGCATGCTGACGCCGCCAGAAGTCGGGGGTGTCGGTGACAAAAGAGTAAACCGCCTCAATGCTGACAAGTGAACCCTGCTGGGGACCGATGATGTAAGCTGCGCCGCCGGAGGCTGCCGTGTATTCAAGCGCGTCGCCCGGCTTGCCCTGGGCGGTATCCATGCCAATCGCCATGGCGTAGTCCGCCATGCCTGATCCCACCATGCCAATCGCCGCCACCATGGCTTCGGTGCCGGCTTTACAGGCAAACTCCCAGTCCCCGGCGCTTACGCTGCCCGAAGCGCCAATTGCTTCGGCAACCACCGTGCCGCTGGGTTTGACCGCGTATGGATGCGATTCAGAGCCCACCCAAACCGCCCTGAGCTGTTCGGCGGAAATCTCGGCGCGCTTCAGCGCGTTGCGCGCGGCTTCGATGGACATGGTGATCACGTCTTCATCCAGTCCTGCCACAGCTTTCTCGGTTACGGGCAGTCCGTCCTCATTGCCGCCCCAGATGCGGGCGATTTCAACGCCGGGCAAGCGGTAGCGCGGCACATAAGAGCCGTAGCCGGTGATGCCAACTTTTCGTTTGGGGATCAAAAGTTTGCTGCCTTCAGCAGTACTATTTTGCGTTGTTTCCATTTTCAGTTCCATTCCATTGTTCAAGAATACTCATTGCTTCACTTAAGCTTATCCTGCCTGCTGCGATCAACGCCTGAGCCAGGGGCTCAACCTGTTCGGCTTTCGCCCCGGCTGCCAGCGCCACCTGGCGGGCATGCAGGCTCATGTGCCCCTTCTGGATGCCCTCCGTCGCCAGCGCCCGCAAGGCCGCCAGATTTTGCGCCAGACCCACCGCGGCGATGATCTCGCCCAGGTCTGAAACCCGTTGGATGCCCATCAGTTTCAGGTTGGTCTTCACCGCAGGGTGCACGCGTGTGGCACCGCCCACAATGCCGATTGCCAGTGGGAACGTCAGGCTGCCCTTCAGGCTGCCGTCTGCGGTCTTGCTCCAGGTGCTCAGGCTCGTGTAGCGCCCGTCGCGCGCCGCAAAAGCATGCGCGCCAGCTTCCACCGCCCGCCAGTCATTGCCGGTTGCCAGCAGAACCGCGTCGACGCCGTTCATGATGCCCTTGTTGTGGGTGGCAGCGCGGTAGGGGTCTGCCTCAGCAAAAGCCCAGGCCTCGATCACGCCATCACGCACCTCTTCTCCGCTGTAGCCTTCAAAAGCCAGCACTTCAGCTGGCAGGCAGACTTCAGCGCTTGCCAGGCGACGGTCCGACAGATTGCTGAGGATGCGCAGATGCGCCCTGCCGCCGGTGAGTTCCTCGAGTAAAGGTGCCAGGCTCTCCACCGCGGTGTTGACCATGTTGGCGCCCATGGCGTCTGCCACGTCCAGTACCAGATGCACCACCAGGAAAGCTCCAATTGGGGATTCCTGGATGCGCCTCACTTCCAGGTCGCGGATGCCGCCGCCGTGGCGCGTCAGCCCCGGGTTGAGGGCGCTTGCCTGCTGGAGCAAATCAGTCTTGTGTGTTTCAATCAAACTCTGAGCCTTGTCGATATCTGCCAGGTCAAGCAACTGCACCTGGCCGATCATCTCCTGGGAGCTCGTCCAGGCTTTGAATCCGCCGCTGAATTGCGCCAGCTTTGCCATAAATGAAACGGCTGCAATCACGGATGGTTCTTCCACCACCATCGGCACAAGGACTGACCTGCCATTCACGATGAAATTTTGGGCGATCCCCAGCGGCAGGTCAAAGACGCCCACCGCGTTTTCGATCATGTGGTCAGCGGTCTCAATGCTCAGACCCGAGCCAGGTTGCCAAGCCTTGAGGTCATCCTCATCCAGGCTGCTGTTTTGCAGGAGGTGCGCGTGGCGCTCGGGCAGGGTCATTTTGTAGAATTTTTTGGTCATCTTAATTCCATTGTACTGAAATCTGAATAAATATAGTAGCCAAAGCCTCTAAAAAACTCTCAATATTTGCCTTCATCCGAAAATGCTGACTCGAATAGTTCTTACAAGCATTGGAGATTACTACGCCTGCTCGGTATACTAAGTGGGAATTATTCGAAAGAAGGTGAACCTTGGAATTATCTGATTCAACACTATTTGACGTACTAATTATCGGTGGCGGACCCGCTGGAGCAACTGCCGGGATCTATGCTGCCCGGGCTGGCCTGAAAGTGGGCATCCTGGATAAAGGTCTGACCACCGGAGCGCTTGGCACCACCAGCAAAATTGCGAATTACCCTGGGATAGACGGCGAGATTGGCGGAGCTGACTTGCTCCAGGTTATGCGCAAGCAGGCCCTGGAGTTTGGCGCGGAATTCATCAACGACAAAGCCATCGGCACCGACCTCTCCAGCAGTCCAAAAGCGGTTTTTGGCAACTTTGGAGTTTACTCAGCCCGCTCCATCATCATTGCTACGGGTTCGATGGGACGCACCAACCTGATCAAAGGTGAAGAAGAGCTCTTGGGGCGGGGGGTTTCTTATTGCGCCGTGTGCGACGCGGCTTTCTTTAAGGGGAAGGACGTGGCAGTCATCGGCAAAAGTGACGAAGCTTTGGAAGAAGCTCTTTATCTGACTCGTTTTGTGAAGACCCTTCATTTCTTCTCACCCACCGAGCAGGTCAACGTGGCGCCGGAAGCTCTGGCTGAATTGACTGAAAAAGATAATGTCGTCATGCATCCGGGCTTCGTGGTCCGAGAGATCTGCGGCGAGCAGCATGTGGAATGCCTGCGCGTTTCTGAGCGGGGCAGCAAGGAAACAGAGGCTTTACCAGTGGAAGGAGTGTTTGTTTACCTGCAGGGTGCCAAACCCATCACCGATTTTGTCACGGGGCAGCTGGAGATCAGTGAAGATGGTTGTTTGCAGGTGGACCGTGAGAACCAGACGGCCATACCGGGTGTTTATGCAGTGGGAGACGTTTTATGTTCGCACGTGAAGCAGGCAGTCATCGCCGCCTCAGATGGCGCGGTAGCGGCAATCTCTGCCGAGAAGTGGCTGCGAGGTAAGACCAGGTATCGGATGGACTGGGGCAATTAGCGGCAGGTTAGGCTCGTCAGAACCCAAGTTATCTTCACCACACAAGCAATTTCTTCCGTAGGGAACGCGACCCTGCCTTGTGGGCATATAGGCACACCCAAACTCCTCTGTTTGTCATCCTGAACGCAGTGAAGGATCTGATCCTTAATGATAAGATTCTTCGCAAAAGCGGCTCAGAATGACTAAAAAGAGACACGAATGTAAGCCGGGTTGCGGTTTTGTTAACTTCATAACGTGTACCTGGTTACGAATGCTCGCTCTATCCATTACAATTCTTATGGGAAGCACTATTTGATGGAAGATAAAACACTGCCAACCACTTTCGCAGTATTGCGCCCGCATCACGCCTTGTGCGCCTTGTTCTTTGAAGGCAAAGGATATGACCAGGCTCTTATAGACAATATGACAGCTTTTCTGGGCAATCCCGCGCGATTGCTGCAAGTTAGCGCAGGATGCGATGCGCTCTGCCAGGCTTGCCCGCATAATCACGATGGACTCTGCCGCGATGAAGCCAAGGGTTCGCTTTTTGACAAACGTATTCTAGAGTTTGTTGGCGAATTTCCACAAGCAGACCAGCCCACTCCCCTGAATGAACTCTGCCAGATCGTCTACGATGGCATTCTGAAGCGAGGACTGCTGACAGAGGTCTGCGGCGAATGCGAATGGGCTGCTCTCTGCCAGGATAAATGGCAGCGCGGCGACTTTAACCACTGGCTGCTACCGTCTGACATCCGCTTATTGGAACCGCTATAATAATTCTAACTAAAATACTGGAGACACCATGACAAACTTTGACCCCGGCGTTCAAACGCCCCAAGACGAAAACCGCGAACGCTTCAAACGCGCTCAACTCGAACAAAACGCAAGGAATGGCGCTAATTATTTTTTTTGGATAGCCTTCTTTTCGATCTTTAACCAGGTGATGGATAAGCTCAGCACGACCCGCCGTTTTGTCTTTGGTTTGGGCACTCCGTTGTATGTTGACCAAATGTTGGAAGGATCCAACCCGACCTTGATTTGGGGCATCATCATCGTGCTGGCAATCATTTTCGTGGCATTTGGCATCTTTGCGCGACGCAGGAACATTCCAATTTACATCCTTGGAATTATTGTTTACCTTGCGGACATGGTTTTGTCCATTTTAGCCGTTGACATTGTTGGCACGGTAGTCCACCTGGTATTCACAGTGCTGCTGGTGATGGGGTTGATCGCAACCAGGAAACTCAAAGCTCAAGCGACTGACTGATTTCAGTTCCTCAAAGCGCCAGATCCATATAGGCTTTTAATCATAGAGCTTCTACAGATTACCGCTGTATTTAATCATTTATTAACATTAATAGTAGAATTTAAAGCACTAAGAAAAGTGAGCTTGCTATGACAGAAATTCCCCTACAAGAAATTTTCCTGCGCCTGGCAGCCGCACTGGTTGCAGGCGGCGCGATCGGCTTTGAACGCGAGCGCGACAGCCAACCGGCTGGCTTGCGTACACACATGATCGTTTCACTGGGTGCCGCCCTGGTAATGATCCTGTCTATCAATATGGCCATCACATTCCATGAACTGGATGCTGACCCCGCCCGCCTGGCGGCACAGGTTGTGTCGGGCATTGGCTTCCTTGGGGCTGGAGCAATCCTGCGATTCGGCTTTAATGTCAAGGGTCTTACCACCGCTTCCACCCTCTGGACGACTGCCATGATCGGTATGGCGCTTGGTTATGGTTATTACCTGGTTTCGCTTTTCGCGGTAATCATCATAATCGTCGTTCTGACCCTGGTTGAACGTTTTGAAAAGAAGTTTGTGCGCGTCAACGTCATTCGCACGGTGATGATAGAAGTTCGCGACCGCGAAGGCATCATCCGGGAGGTTCGCAAAACCATCTCCAAGCATGCCGATGCTGTCATGGCATTCAATGTCCAGAAAAGCGTCAAGAATAAACTCTTGCGAATGGAAATCGTGGCACGCTTCAACCGCAGTGAAAAGCTTGAGGATTTGATGGAGATCATTTCTGCCATCGAGAGCGTCAGAAGCATCAAAATCGAGTAGAGCCTGAATCAAGAGAGGGGGCGATTGATGTATACTTTTCAACACCATGCCAGATCTAAAAACCTTTTTAGCAAGTTACGACCTTGCCTTTCTGCGCGATATTGCCGAACTCTGGGGAGTTGAACTCCAGGCGGCTGAACGGCGCGCCGCCCTGGTTGAACTCGCCAAAGCCCTGAACTCCAGGCAGCTATTTGAGGAGGTATTCGCCTCGCTGAATCCTAAAGCTGCTGACGCACTTGGGGAGTTGGGTAGGCTTGATGGCAAAATGCCCTGGCAGGCATTTGAACATGCCTTTGGCGAGCTTCGCCCGATGGGTCCAGCCCGTCGTAAACGCGAAAAACCCCACCGTTTTCCACAAAACATCACTGAACAACTCTGGTATATGGGGCTGGTTGGAAGGGCAGCTTTGCGGGAAAACCAGGAACTGGGCGAGTTCGCTTTCGTTGCCGATGAGTTCCTGCCCTGGCTGCCTGAGCTCACTCAAACCAAGGCTGGTGATGACCGCTTGCTTCAGCTTCAAGGCTGGTCCAGTGCCAAAGTGACCGACTTCCCACCTCAAGGTGCCCGGGTTCTGGATGACCTCTGCACCCTCTTTGCCGCGCTTCGCATGGAACTCAAACAGCAGTTGCCGCGTTTGAGCGCCAAAGAGGCAGACTATTGGCAGCTATTAGTGACCCTGTCAAAAAAACTGGGCTTGCTTGACGAAACCGGCCAGCCCAACGAAAACGCGCGCGTTTTCCTGGAAAAACCGCGCGCAGAAGCCCTGAGATGGTTGACGCAGAGCTGGTCACAATCCCCGGATTTTGATGAGTTGCGCCTCATGCCGCAGTTGCGCTGCGAGGGCACCTGGCAGCATTCCGCGATTAAGCCCCGCCGAATAATTCTCGACAGGCTGGCCGCGCTGCCATCCGGCACCTGGTTTAAGATCCAGGATTTGGTGGACGCTATTTACCAACACCAGCCGGACTTTCTACGCAGCGGAGCAGAATACAACACCTGGATCATCAGCAGCGCCGAGCCTTCAGCCGGACTGCTGCACGGCTTTGAACACTGGCAGGACGTGGAGGGGCAGTATATTCGCTTTCTCATTGAGGAAGTTCTGCTTGACCTGGGCATGGCAAAAATCGGTCAGCTAAAAGATCAACCCACAAGCCCGGTGTTCCAACTTACGCCTTGGTTTTCCAAGTTGCTCAATCCTGAAGAACAGCTGGAACTGCCGGAGGAGAACGAGCTGGTTCTGGTTGGCAGGGATGGCAAGCTCGAAATGACATCCCTGGTGCCACGGATCGCACGCTATCAACTTTCGCGTTTTACAGAATGGCACACACTACAACCGGATCGTTTTGTTTTTCAGCTATCGCCAAGATCGCTACAGGCTGCTGCTGAACAGGGACTGGAACTCAAACATCTGCGCGCCTTGCTGCGAAAATACGGCAAACCCGGCATCCCGCCTGCGCTGCAAAAAGCTCTTACACGTTGGGAGAGCCAGGGTCTGGAAGCCCGCATTGAGCCCCTGCTGGTGCTGCGCCTGGCAGAACCCGAACTCCTTGAAAAATTGCGCGAGTCGAAAGCTTCAAGCTGCCTTGGCGATGTGCTGGGACCGACCGCCGTAATGGTAAAGCCGGGCTGTGCTTCCAGGGTGCGAGCTGCTCTGTGGGAACTTGGCGTTCTGACCGACTTGAGTGGGGATGAAGAATGAACTCGCCCAGATTCGGTTTCTGTGGCAGGTTACTGCGTTTCAGTTTTCTTCTGGCTGGTCTGGCAAGCTTTTTAAGGTTCTATGGGGCTATCACACAGCAGCCGGACATTCTCAATTTCAGCGATGAAGTTTGGCTGCCAGCATATTTGATGGCTGCGGGCAGCTTGATGGGGCTGTTCAACCTGAGCATCTGGCTGGTGCTGAAGCGACCCCCAGCTCCACGCGCCTGGCTGCCCTGGGCAGGCATGCTCATTAACATCCTTGCCTACTGGCTGGAACGGCTCTTGCTTTGGGCGCCCGCCCAGCGCGACACGAACACATTCTGGATGATTGGTCTGCACATTGCCTGGCTTTTGTTGGCAGCTTTCAGCCAACTGCAAATGAAACGGAGATTAAATGAACACGACTAATCTGGAAATTGAGGCTAAGTTTTTTATCTCCAACCTGCCTGCCCTGCTGGAAAAGCTCCAAAGCCTCAGGGCAATTTCACTGCGCCCGCGCGTGCTGGAAGTTAATCTGCGTTTCGATACCCCTGATAAGAAATTGAGCGAGCGTGCCCAGGTGCTGCGCCTCAGGCAGGACGACCAGGCGATTCTGACATTCAAAAGCCCGGGCGAGATTGTGGATGGCGTCATTGCCCGCACCGAACGGGAAGTAATCGTCAGTGATTTTAAGACTACCCGCGCGCTGCTCGAAGCGCTTGGCTTCCAGGTTTTTATGACCTATGAGAAGTATCGCCAGAATTTCCAATTGAACGATCTGGTGGCATCAGTTGACGAAATGCCCTACGGTAATTTCATTGAGCTCGAAGGAAGCAGCCCGGAGCACGTACGCGCCACCGCTGCTCTGCTGGGTTTGAATTGGGATCAGCGCATCAACCTGAGTTACACGGCGCTGCTGGGTTTGTATAACCAGAACACCGGAAACAGCTTCCGTGACCTGAGCTTCGAGACTTTTGCAGGCTTAAACGTCCTGCCTGAGGATCTCGGATTGGCTTACGCGGATCTTGATGCTTAGCCCACATTGGCGGAGTCCGCAACTGAAGCGGATTCCGCCCTACTTTTTAACTAATCCCGTTTCTACAATTATTCGTCTTTGCGAGGAGCAAAGCGACGTGGCAATCTGCTTTTAGCCTCGTCATCGCGAGCGTAGCAGCCTGTGCCCGCGACCTGTGCGCGCAGTGAAACGGAGGGTAAGCAGGGTACGGCAATCTACCTGCCATTAAATCTCATAATCACAGATCTCACCTGTAGGGCGAGCTTGGAAGCACTGCGAATATCATCTCACAAAAATCTTGGTGTGCTTCCAATCCGCTATCACATTATCGATTATTCACTTAGCCCCCCAGTGCCTCGTCTGCTGTGCATTGTCCGGACCTGTGGGTTTCAAGCGTAGGGGCGAAGCATTTAGATGCAAATGTAATGCAATTTCCAATCCATCCGTAAAGAATGCTTCGCCCCTGCCGGTGATCCCGACAGAAGTAATGGGTAACGAAATGGAGCGAGAAAAAGTGCGCGTAGGGTGTGAGTGGAAGCACACCATCGAGGTCGATCAGCATTACCTAATCAAAAAATAGCAAGCCCTACCACTTCTCATAGCGCACAATCTCGCTCAGTGCTTTGCGCGGGCGGGCTGCGGGTTGCTCAGCCGGATAGCCAATGGGAATCACTCCCAACACGAACTTGTTATTGGGAATACCCAGAAGAGGGCGAATTTCCGATTGGACAAAGAACCCAACCCAGCAAGTTCCCAGACCCAATGCGTCTGCCTCAAGCAGCATGTTCTCGACGGCGATTGCCGTGTCGCGGATGGCACGCTTAAGTTCCCAGTGAGGGCTGTTTTCATCAAGGTAGATAGCCAGATCAGCCTCCGAACGCGCCGCCATATCCGCCACTGCCACAATGAAAGCCGGAGCTGTCATCATCCAGGTTTGATTATGACAGGCTTCCATAACTGCCTTGCGCTGCGGCTCGCTTTGGACCACGATGAAGGTCCAGGGCTGCTTGTTATTGCCTGAGGGTGCCAGCCTGCCGGCCTCGAGCACACTCTGGAGCTTTTCCGGATCGATTGGATCGGACGTATACTTGCGGACGCTTCGACGATGTTGAATGGATTCGATCATTTTCACCTTCCTTATAGTAAGTTTAGCCGAAAAAAATCCAGAACTTGACCTTCGCATAACGAAATAGCGTTTCGCAGGCCGGAATGAGACCGCCGCCTAATTCTTCCTCCCAACCCTCGCGCGTGGGCTCACTCCGCCAAAAGCTTCAAACCGAACAAGACTTGATACAACACGACATCAATTGCACATTACAGACGACAGAGTAGCGAGCCTTTGTAGCTTAGACAGCCCAGTTATTCGTTAAATCGGGTAGAATAGAAGTATGGTTTAACATGCGTGAAATTACACCGTCTTTCTTTCCCGATCTCGAAAAGCACGTTGAAGGTCAGGTGCTGAGAAAGACCACGCCCTTTCCCGTTCAGACCTATCACGAACTCGTTCGCAAAGTTGCCCAGCTCTCCTTCCTGAACAAAGACTACCTGCTCTTTTACCGCGGGCAGGACCAGGACTACCAGAACAAAGCCGGCTCCAGCACGTTTTACCCCAACATCTACCGCAAAGAATTCCTGACCTCGCATGAAATTCGCTCCCGTTTCGAGTTGCTTGAAGTGGCTACCTATAAGTTGATTGAAGCCTTTGAGCACGAAAAGCTGGATGGGCGCACCGACATCCGCCGCAAGCAATACATCGCCTGGAGCATCCTCCAGCACTACGGGGTCTGCGACACCCCCCTGCTCGACCTGACCCAATCCCTGCGTGTCGCTGCCACCTTTGCCCAGCTGAACAACAAGGCAGAACGCGGCATGGTTTACGTCTTTGGTTTGCCCTACACCACCAACCGCATCACCTACAACAGCGAACAAGACCTGGTGATCGTGCGGCTGCTTTCGATTTGCCCGCCTGAAGCCCTGCGCCCCTATTTCCAGGAAGGTTATCTGTGCGGCACGCTTGACATCACCGATACCTATGCCAACAAATCCGAGCTGGACTTCAAAAATCGTCTGATCGCCAAATTCTCCATCCCCACCGCGGCTTCCTTTTGGGGCAGCGGCTTCTCGCGCATCCCCAAAAACCTGCTCTTCCCTGACAATGACATCATCGAGGCAATGTGCATTCGCATTCGCAATGAAATTATCAGCGAAATGAAGTCCGTCTTCATCAATTGATATTGCCCTTGATATATTAATCTTTTCACTCCAAGGAAAACCAATGACAGAAACTGCACCCGACAACCCCAAAAAACGCAGGCAGTTCATCTGGACTTCCGCGCTGAACCTGGTTTTCCTGGTGATTCTGGCTTTTTATGTCTTCTTTTTACAGCAGCTCAGCACTTCGCCCTTGCCTGCTGGCGCAGAAGTATCGCAATTGCTTTACGTGCTTGCCCCACCAGCTTTTGGATTGGTTGGACTGCTGCTCGCTCTCGCCTGGAAGCCGTTGAGCAGAGGGATTATCGTCTTGCTGGCACTGCATTACATTTTGATGTTGTCGCTCGTGCTGCTGATTGGTTATGCGGATGTGATGCTCCTGGTCACTCTTTTTAACCCCACATCACCTGACGCGCTCATCCTGTTTGCTCTGTTTGGAGTGTTGATGTTTCTGCTTTTCTGGAACGTCAAATCACTCAAGGATCTTGACCTGCCATCAATTTTTGGCAAGAGATAGCCGTTAAACACACAACCTGACCCAAACCCCGATTTTTGTAGACCGGATGGCATAGATCAAACTGACAATGGGAACCTAATTTTGTTGGGGTTTCGGTCTGCAACCATTCGTGATGTCAGGTTCAGAAGAAGAACCTGACCTACGCACAGGATCATCATTTGTGACGTCAGGTCAATCTGGGAACCTATCACGAAGTTCTATTTGCGGTAAAATCTCAAAAGACTATCATGGCCAAGAAAAAGAAAGTTCGCAACTCCGCCAAAGCCGTCATCATTCGTGATGGCAAATTACTCGTAATCCTCAAACGGGACCAGGAAGGTCCTTACGCTGTCTTGCCCGGCGGTGGTCAGGAGTGGGGTGAAACCCTACCCGAGTCACTCATGCGCGAATGCCAGGAAGAAATTGGTACAAGCGTGAAAGTGCGAAAGCTATTGTTCATCCGGGAATATCGCTCCTGCCAGCACGAATTTGCTGAGGTCAACCCGGAAGTGCACCAGGTGGAGTTTTATTTCAAGTGTAAAGTCAAAAAAGAATACGAGCCCGTGCAGGGTATTCACCCCGATAACGGCCAGGTGGAAGTCCGCTGGGTACCACTGGACCAGCTCGACACAGTCCAACTTTACCCCCGCACGATCTGCTCAGTGCTGGGGGATCTCAAACACAGCTTTTACCCTATTTATTTGGGCGATTGCAACTGATTTTTTCTTGTTTTCCTCAACTTGTTGAAGGATCTGGGTCACTTATCTGGTGGGTCTGTTTGGTAGATTCTTCGCTTCGCTCAGAATGACAATTGGAAACTTATAATGACAGGATGAGCTCTGAATAACAAAAAAGCCAACTCCCGTGTCATCCTGAACGCAGTGAAGGAACTGGATCACTTTTTTATTGGGTCTGCTCGGTAGATTCTTCGCTTCGCTCAGAATGACAATTGGAAACTCTGAATGACAGTTGGAAACTCTGAATGACAAGATGAGCTCTGAATAACAAAAATGCCAACTTCCATGTCATCCTGAACGCAGTGAAGGAACTGGGTCACTTATCTGGTGGGTCTGTTTGGTAGATTCTTCGCTTCGCTCAGAATGACAATTGGAAACTTATAATGACAGGATGAGCTCTGAATAACAAAAAAGCCAACTCCCGTGTCATCCTGAACGCAGTGAAGGAACTGGATCACTTTTTTATTGGGTCTGCTCGGTAGATTCTTCGCTTCGCTCAGAATGACAATTGGAAACTCTGAATGACAGTTGGAAACTCTGAATGACAAGATGAGCTCTGAATAACAAAAATGCCAACTTCCATGTCATCCTGAACGCAGTGAAGGAACTGGGTCACTTATCTGGTGGGTCTGTTTGGTAGATTCTTCGCTTCGCTCAGAATGACAGTTGGAAACTCTGAATGACAACTGGAAACTCTGAATGACAACTGGAAACTCTGAATGACAAGATGAGCTCTGAATAACAAAAAGGCCAACTTCCATGTAATCCTGAACGCAGTGAAGGATCTGGATCACTTATCTGGTGGGTCTGCTCGGTAGATTCTTCGCTTCGCTCAGAATGACAACTGGGAACTCTGAATGACAAGATGAGCTCTGAATGACAACAAGACACAAATAAACGACTATTCTCTCTTGATGACATAGCACGAATAGCTCGGCGATGATTCTCCCATCTCTGTTCACATCGAGCATTTCGCTCACAGGTATAATTACCCAAACACTATCTATTCATGCCCTGGAGGCATATTATGCGCCAAACTTTCCTGACTAACGACCAGCTGCTTTTCCTGCAAAATGAAAAGCAGCAGCTGAATGAGATCCTGGCTTCTCTGAAAAACTTCAACCTCACAGAGGACTCGCTGCAAAACCTGCGCAAGGCCATCAACCAGCTTGACGAGCTGTTCCTGATTGTGGCAGTTGGTGAATTCAACGCCGGAAAAAGCGCGCTGATTAATGCTATGCTGGGTGAGAAGTTGCTGACCGAAGGCGTCACCCCCACCACCGCGCGCGTCACCCTGGTGCGTTTTGGTGAGACGGTCAGCGAACAGATCGTGGATGAGGGCTTTGCCATCGTCACCCACCCCCTGCCGCTGCTCAAGGAGCTGAACATCGTGGACTCCCCAGGCACTAACGCCATTAACCGTCAGCATGAACGCCTTACCAATGAATTTGTGCCGCGTTCCGACCTGGTGCTGTTCGTCACCTCCGCGGATCGCCCGCTCACCGAGAGTGAGCGCCTCTTCCTTGAGAAGATCCTTGCCTGGGGCAAGAAAATCGTGATCGTGATCAACAAAAGCGACATTCTTGAAGACGAGCAATCCCGCCAGGAAGTGGAGAGTTTCGTGCGCGAGAACGCAGCCCGCATCCTCAATGCCCAGCCGGAAGTTTTCAGCGTTTCAGCTCGCCTGGCACAAAAAGCCGCGCTTGCGTCTTCTGAGGCTGAACGAAACTCCTTGCGCGCAGCCAGCGGCATCAATGCTCTCGAGCATTACATCACCGAAACCCTTGACGACAATTCGCGCCTGGAGCTGAAATTGCGCAACCCACTGGGAGTGGGTCTGCATCTGCTGACGGAAGCAAAAGACCACAACGAGGTTCAGATTCGCGAGATCAGCCAAGACGTCGCGCTTTCAGCTACCCTGGAAGGGATGCTGGAAAATTACCGCCATGAGCTGTCAGCTGAGCTGCCGCCGCGCCTGGCTGAGGTGGAAAACGTGCTTAATGGCTTTGAAAACCGCGGGCAGGAATACCTGGACAACACCATGAAGCTGAGCCGAATCCTGGACCTCGCCAAGCCGGACAAGATAAAAGCGGAGTTCCAGGAAGAAGTCCAGGCAGATGTGGCGGAAGAGATCGACGGAAAAGTGCGCAGCCTGATCGACTGGCTGGTGGATAAGGACCTGAATGTCTGGTATCAGGTGGCAGGCGCGCTTGAACGCCGGCAGGCTCAGTCACAGCGGGCAATGCCCGCCAGTGCCAGTCCCCAGACGGAACGCCGCCGCCAGCTGATCGATAGCGTCAGCACAACCATCAAGGCCATTGTCAACCAGTATGACCGCAAGCGCGAAGCGGAGCAGCTTGGCGAGTTTGTGCAGGAGTCAGTTACCCAAACCGCCTTGTTTGGTGTGGGCGCGGTTGGCATCGGCGCTTTGGTGGCAACCGTACTCACCACCAAAGCCCTGGATGTCACCGGGATCGTTACCGCCGGCGCTCTGGCAGTGCTGGGGCTGTTCGTAATACCCTATAAGCGCAAACAAGCCAAGGAAGCTTTCAGGGATAAGATGGCTGAACTACGCCAAAACCTGATGAAAACCCTGAGCAATACTTTCAAGCTTGAGAGCGATAACGCCATCCAGCGCCTGGAAAGCAACATCACCCCCTATACCGGTTACGTCCAGAGCGAACAAATTCGCCTGCAAAGCGATAAAGAGACCCTCAACAGTCTGCAAGCTCAATTGGACAGATTGAGTCAGTCCATCCCCGAAATTCTGGGGGAAAACAGCCGATAAAAAAAGAGGCAAAGGACCCAAAAAAGTCCTTTGCCTTATTTAATTTGCCGGGAGAAGAATCAGGCGATCCTAACCCTCATGATCCACCAGGGTTCCCACCTGCTCGCCAAGAACCGCGCGCATCAGATCGCCAGGTTTCCAAAGATCCAACACCAGGATAGGCAGGTTGTTTTCCATGCAAAGGGTCACAGCTGTTGAGTCCATCACGTTTATCCGCCGTGCGAGGATTTCCAGGTAGCTGAGTTTTTCAATTCGCTCCGCATCCGCGTTTGTTTTAGGGTCCTTGTCGTAGATGCCATCCACCTTGGTGGCTTTGATGACCACGTCCGCTCCAATTTCAGTCGCCCGTAGAGCAGCCGCGGTATCGGTGGAGAAGTATGGATTACCAGTGCCGCCGCCAAAGATAACCACGCGTCCTTTTTCCAGGTGGCGAATGGCACGCCGGCGAATGTAGGGCTCAGCCACGGTGCGCATCTCAATCGAGGACATAACCCGTGTCATCACCCCGATTTTTTCCAAGGCGTCCATCAGTGCCAGGGCGTTCATGACTGTCGCCAGCATGCCCATGTAATCCGCGGTGGCGCGATCCATGCCGGTGTTCTCGCCGGTCGCGCCGCGCCAGAGGTTGCCAGCGCCAATCACAATCGCCACATCCACCCCGGTTTCATGGACTGATTTAACCAGTTCGGCAATCGTGCGTGCCTGGCCAGGGTCGATTCCCTGCCCGTTTGGAGCCGCCAGCGATTCGCCAGAGAGTTTGAGTAAAATACGTTTGTATTTTGCAGTATTGTGAGTTTCAGTCATGCTATCTCCTTTGTGTGGTACTGGCAAAATAAGAGCCAACCCCTCGGTTGGCTCCATTGTTTCTTAAGCAGCTTCTTCCTCATCAGCAGGCTGTTGGGTCGTTTCACCCAAAGCCCAACGCACAAAGCGTCGGACCACGATGCGTTCGCCCAGGGCGGCAACGCGGTCGTTGATCAGGTCGGTGACAGTGCGGCTTTCATCGCGGATGTATTTCTGGTTCATCAGCACGTTCTCGTCCTTGAACTTCTTCATAAAACCTTCCACGATCTTGGGAATGATGGCTTCGGGCTTGCCCTCAGCACGCACACGCTCAGTGATCAGGGCAGTTTCTTCGGCTAACACCTCTTCGGGGATGTCAGCTTCGGAGACGAACTTGGGTGAAGCGGCAGCAATTTGCAGCGCTATTTCGTGGGCGAGTTCTTTGAAGGTGTCAGATTTGGCGACGAAATCGGTTTCCGAGTTGATCTCAACCAGCACCACCAAGCGACCTTCACTGTGGATGTAGACTTCCAGGCGTCCTTCAGAGGCTTCGCGATTGGCGCGTTTTTCGGCTTTCTTCAAACCCTTCTCGCGCAATTCTTCCAGGGCTTTATCAAAATTGCCCTCGGAATTTTGCAGCGCAGTGCGGCAGTCCATAATCCCGCAACCGGTTTTTTCGCGCAGTTCTTTAATCATATCAATGGTAATTTCCATGTTATTCCTCTCTTGTGCATAGCTATAAACAGCTATTATTCCTGTTCGTCCTCATCATCCTCATCGGAATCAGGCTCTTTTTCATAAACAATCTTGGCACGGGTCGAATCGCCAAGCAGCATTTCGTCATCAAGTTCTTCGTCCTCGTCAATTCGGCGGGAAATTGTGGAGCGGGTCTCAACCACGGTTTCCTCTTCCTCGTCCTTGCGCATCATCTTACCCTCAATTACTGCATCAGCCATGCGGCCAACCAGCAATTTGATAGCGCGAATGGCGTCATCATTGGAGGGGATTACGTAATCAATATCGCTGGGATTGCAGTTGGTGTCAACCAACGCGATCACGGGAATGTCCTTCAAATTGGCTTCACGTACAGCAGTGTCTTCACGTTCAATATCAATGATGAAGAGCAAGTCAGGCAGGGTCTTCATATTGCGGATACCGCTCAGACGAGTCTGCAGGCGGTTGATCTCGCGCTGGATCATCAAACCCTCTTTTTTGGTGAGCTTATGGATCTCACCGGTCTCGAACATTTTTTCGAGGCGGGTCAGTTCAACGATACGTTGCTGAATGGTCACCCAGTTGGTCAGTGTGCCGCCCAGCCAACGCTGGTTAACATAGGGCATGCCGCAGCGTTCGGCTTCATCCTGAATCGTTTCCTGAGCCTGGCGCTTGGTGCCGACGAATAGGATAGTGCCGCCAGCGGCAACAGTATCGCGCACTTTGTTGAAGGCTTCATCCAGCAGCTTGACAGTTTGCTGCAGGTCAATAATGTGGATCCCATTGCGTTCAGTAAAAATATACTGACTCATCTTCGGATTCCATTTGTTAGTTCGATGTCCAAAATGGACGCCGCTCTCGAGGAGCGCTTTCATAGAAACAGCGGGCATGATAACTCCTTTGCGTTATGCCTCCGCCCGGTTTTGCGACTGCTCCGAACCCATTCTCGTGGGCACGCGGGAGGGTCTGATCCTGGGCGTGTGTAATAGTAGTCCCCGGCAAATACCGGAGCCGTTGCATAGTATATCACAAAGTTAGGCGATTCAAGCGGCAATTATTGCCCTTTAAGATCATCCGGGAGCAAGCGCTTTTACTCAAACGACACATCCCATAGGTGAACATGAACAGGCTCACGCTCATCCAGGCTCTCAACACTTAGGTAAAGTGATCTGCAAAGCAGGTTTTCTCCAAATTCCACCTTCACTGGATGGATCGCCTCCATGCCAGCGTCGAAAACCTCAAATTGGTGGCGCTTTCCCTGCTTGTCAACCAGTTCCACGCGGATGGCGCTGCGCGTGTTGCCCAGCCAGACGCTGATTGCCCGCATCTCTGCGGTCTCGCCGAACGTAAGCATCAGGCTGAGCGGATTGGCTTCAAAAGTGCGGATCAAGGTGGCGCGGTCACCGTCAAAAGCATCCGCAATCTCACCAATATCCAGCATTGGGTAGGTCACATCGACCATTTGCCCCCTTATCTCAATTTGCTCGTTTTGGGGCTGCCGTCTTTCAGCCAATTCAGCCTCAAAGATCGCGTCTGCATCCGCCGCGTATTCCAGTGAGACAAAAAAGAAGCCCGGGTTGCCATCGGGGTATGGCAGCACGTCAAGAACTTTGATCTGAGTGAATTTCGGATTTTCTTTCAGAGAAGCGAATTCTTCAGGTGGCAGGATAAAGACTTCCTGATCTTCAAAGGGGAGATAGTAGTTGTTATGTGACTCAAGCGTGCCCATTGCAACTGGCAGCGGGTCTCCCAGGAAATAGCGCATGATCACATCCGTGTTGTTTGCCCAGGTGGGGCTGAGGGTCAGCTTTGCCTGGGGAAGATCCTGCTTGAATTCAAGGATCTTTTCGCTGATCTGCCGCCCGCCCCACTGCATGCCATAGAGCGAATAATCGCTGTACCAGGTGGGTCCGTTCAGGACCGCGTCGCGCGTCATCCAGCCTGCCAAAACTGTCAGCACCAATGCAAGTCCAATTGCGGGGAGATGCTGTTTTCTTAGTCTCTCGTTGAGCCAGAGCAGGACATCATTCAGCCCCAATGTTGTCAGCATTGCCAGTGGAACGATCATCAGCAGCAGCCTCGTGATCGCCAGGTCCACCAAAGCCGCGCCGCTCGGGGCAATCAGCAGCGCGATGAGCAACGCACGGTAAGCAGGCTCCTTATGTTTACGCAGGCAGTGCCACAAACCAAGCAGTGTAAAAGGAAGGAACAGCCCGGGGAGGTGCCCATAACCTTTCATCAGGTGGCGAATCAGGTCGTGCTCGTTCGGGAAGTACCAGTAAAGAGGGCTAAAGCCTTTGAGCCAGCGCCAAAAGAAGAGGGCAAATTTTTCACTTAAGCTGATGCCGCTTATCCAATAGGAGTGCACAATGCGTAAATGTTGCACGAACGCCTCAGCATGCGTCAACCGGAAGATCAAATAAGGGGCAGCCAGAAGCGCCAGGGCAGCCAAACCTCTGCGCCAGTTTTTTGGCTCGGTAAAGTGATAGTGCCAATCTGCCAGCAAAAAGAAAACTCCGCTCAGCACCACTACCAGCTGCAGCGGGCTGTAACTGTAGAAAGCCAGTGCTCCCGCAACCAACGCCGGCACTAACCAACGGCGATCCTTCATGCGGTAATTGGCATATAAGAACAGAAAAAGGCAGTAGAACGAAGCCCCAAGCGCGGTCTCGAAGGCAGTGCGCGAGTGCAGGAACCAGGCTGGGATGACGCTGACCAGGTAAGGCGTCAGCCACCAAAAGCGCGCCTTGAGATGGTCGCGCAGGTAAAGCCCGCCTGCTAATGGAAAAAGCAAGCTGATGAGAGCTGGCAGACCGCGGGTCAGCCAGATCGAGTTGGGCAGCCAGGTGATCAGGACCTGCAGCCAGACCGAGAGCGAGAGGTTATATTGCCCGCCGTTTTCAAAGTAGACCGGAAAGAGGCTGCCGTCCAGATCCCGCAAGCCTCTGCCCACCAGGTCCCTGGCGGTCATGGTCTGAATGGCTTCGTCAGAGAAAAAGTAGATCGGGAATTTGTCGAGGGCGATGAAGCGCGTCAGCAGATAGAGCGCCAGCCCAAGGATAAAAAGAACCAGGGCAGTTTTTGGTTTAGTTTCGGTAAAAGGCCGCTCTGACATAGTTTGATTTTAATGGATAATCTTATATTATATTTTTAGGGGGATTTGGTCGTAGGGCGATCTGGTTGTAGGGCGATCTGGCCGTAGGGCGAGACAAAGTACCCACGAAGCAGGGTATTGGAAGCACCGAAAACATTTTGATGTATAGACCGTGGTGTGCTTCCAATCTCGCCCTGCGATTCCAATCCAATTGGCATGCATGTTACGCGATAAAAAAGATCAGACTCGTAGGTTGAAAAATTCTAAACATCCTCGATTACCCAATAGCACTGGATTTCGTCCTACGCAAAACCTTTTGCAGAATTATTGGTCGTTCGCAACCAAAGCAAAAGCGCGGTCAGCCCCAGGCCGTCCTGCATCTCGCCCCGCGTGATAATGGCTTCCACCTCATCCCGGGAGAACCAGCCTACCTCGCTGATCTCATTCGGGTCAAAACTCCCGTTCTGTTCGCCGGCCTTGCAAAACACGATCTGGAACAGCTTGTTGCTGCTGCCCTGCTGGGGATAATAGCTGTAGACCAGGCGGTGATCAAAAGATCCAAACCCTGTTTCCTCCCACACTTCCCGCCGGGCAGATTCCAGGACGTCCTCACCTTTTTCCACGCCCCCTGCCGGCACCGACCAGGTGCAGGTCATGCTGGTGTAGCGCGGCACGCGGCAGAGCGCTACCTGCCCTTGAGCATTCTCCACCACCACCCCGACTGCCGGACGCGGAAATTCCACGTAATGAAACCGTTCAATGATGAATCCATTCGGTTGGCGCACGCGGTCTAGGTGCAGCCGTAGATACTCGCTTTCAAACAGTGTCTCGCGGCTCAGCCTTTCGGGCAACTGGTTTTCTTCAGTCATGCTGTCAGCTTTCCAACCAGGTGTGTTTGAGGGTTAGCGCCTTTGGGCAACTGCCACGGAGATCAATCCGATCAGCAATCCAAATATCGGCAGCAAGAGCACCAGCCTGGGCAAATTACCATTGAGGACCTGGGTGATAAAAAACCCCAGGGCTAAGAAGGAGAAAATCGTCATGATAATCCCCATCACCTTCAAGCTGTTGTTAGAAGATCGCCCCGGAGGCATGGGCAACTCCGTTAGCCCGGGTTCAGCTACGATAAATGAGGGTGCTTCTGGCTCAGCTGGTTGGTTAGGTTCTTCAGGCAGAAGGGTTGGTTCAGGCTCGGCAGGCAGCAGTGTTGCCTCAGGCTCAATCGTTTCTTCCTGCGGTACAAAAGCCGTTTCTGCGTGCGCCGCTTCCACCTTTGGAGTCAACAAACGACCACACCAGGGACACTCAACCGTTTCAGCGGGCAACTCCGCCGTGCAGGCGGGGCATTGGATCTTGGTTTCTTCGCTCATCATAAACTCCTTTGTCGGCCCTGGTCAGCATTTCGAGCCCAAGGCTTGGCGGAACATCAACGATCATCCGAAAATTATTTCCAACACAACTGATTATAGCATCGCTTGCCTACGGTATAATTCGCCTCAGCAAAACAAAAGGAAAACCCATGAGCATCAGCAAAATTAGTCCCGAACTTTTTCACAAGCTGGTCGGTTTGGCAGCGCTTGAACTCACCGATGAGGAAAGCACCTACCTTCTGACCGAAATGAACCACCAGCTCAGCTCCGTCAACGCCTTGCTTCAGGTGCCGCTCGAAGAAGGCATCCAGCCAACCCTGCATGGGATCGAGTGCCAGGGGGCAGGTCCGCGCGCGGACGCCTGGCAACCTTTCCCGACACCCAGCGAAATTCTGGCTGGCGCGCCGGAAACTGAAGACGGCATGTTCGCCGTCCCGGATGTGAAAGGAGCGAAATGAGCCTGAACCAACTTTACGCTTCAGAAGTTTCCGCCAAAGTGCGCGCCGGCGAACTGAGCGCTCGCGAAGTGCTCGAAGCCTCCCTTGCGCAGATCCACGCTGTGGATGGCGTGCCAGGCAGCCTTGAACAAAAACCAACCGACCCCACCGAAGAACAAAAGGTGCATGCCTTCATCCGCCTGACCGAAGACCTCGCCCGCCAGCAGGCGGCAGAAGTTGACCGCAAGCTTGCCGCGGGTGAGGATCCCGGCATCCTGGCTGGCGTACCCGTCTCGATCAAGGATATTTTTACGCTTCAAGGCATTGAAACCACGGCTGCATCACGCATCCTGTGGAACTTCAAACCGCCCTACACCGCCACGCCTGTCAAGAAACTGATCGAATCTGGCGCGCTGATCCTTGGCAAAGCCAACCTGGATGAGTTTACTTTTGGCTCTTCCAGCGAATCCAGCGCTTTTAAGCCCGCACCAAACAACCCCTGGGACCCCTCCCGTGTACCTGGCGGATCCTCGGGCGGCTCCACCGCCAGCGTCGCCGCTGAAGAAGTGGCGCTTTCACTCGGCACGGACACCGGCGGCTCCATCCGCCAACCTGCCGCTTTTTGCGGCGTGGTTGGGCTCAAACCGACCTATGGGCGCGTTTCGCGCTATGGGCTGATGGCGTTTTCTTCCTCGCTGGACTGTCCGGGGCCAATTGCCCGCAATGTGAGCGACGCTGCCCTGATGCTGCAAGTTATCGCTGGGAACGATCCGAAGGATAGCACTTCCTCTGTTGTGCCAACTTCCAATTACCTGGAAGCCCTGAAGGAAGGGATTAAAGGCTTGCGGGTCGGGCTTTCGCCCGATTATGCCCACCTCTTCTACCCGGATTTCGAAACCGGCGAGCTTGCCATGGAATCGATCCAAAAAGAGATCAGCCAGGCCGTGCAGCACGCCGCTTCAGTGTTGGCGGACCTCGGCGCGGAAATCGTCGAGAACGTGCCTCTGCCCAACGCCAAATATGGCATCCCAACCTATTTCGTCGTCTCGCGTGTGGAAGCTGCTTCCAACCTGCATCGCTTCGACGGCGTCAAATATGGCTACCGCACCCCGGTTGAGGTCGAAGACCTGCAGGACATGATCCGCCGTACCCGGGCTGAGGGCTTTGGCTCTGAGGCCAAGCTGCGCATCCTGATGGGGATGTATCTGTCCTCGGAAGGCTTTGCCGCGAATTACTACCAGCGGGCTCTCAAGGTGCGTGCCATGATCCGGCGCGATTTTGACCGGGCTTTTGACCCCCACGGCGAGCATCGCCTGGACGTGATCCTCACCCCCACTACCGCCACAACCTCCTTCAAACGCAACGACGTCTTTGGCAACACCGTGCGCATGCAGTATTCAGATCAGATGACTGTGTCTGCCAACCACTCCGGTCTGCCAGCAGTGAGCATCCCTGGCGGCTTAGATAAAGACAATCTGCCCATCGGGATCCAGTTCATTGGTCCGGACTTCCGCGAGGACCTGATCCTGCGGGTGGGTTATGCCTATGAGCAGGCAACCCAGAGTGAAGCCTGGCGCGCGGCGCGCCCGGCAGTTTTGCGCCAGGAGGTGGCAAAATGAAAGATTACGAAGTCGTCATCGGGCTCGAAACCCACATCCAGCTCAACACCCAAACCAAGATTTTCTGCTCCTGCAAGGCTGACTCCTGGGAAGCCAAACCCAACACCAATATCTGCCCGGTCTGCTCCGGCATGCCCGGCGTGCTGCCTGTTTTGAACCGCGAGGCGGTCCACAAGGGCGCGCTGCTGGCAGCCGCCATGCACGCGGAGGTCAATCCCGTTTCGCACTTTGACCGCAAAAACTACTTTTACCCCGACCTGCCCAAGGGCTACCAGATCACCCAATACGATGAGCCCATCGGCAAGGGCGGCTACCTCGACCTGCACATGCCTGATGGGGTCACGCGCCGCGTGCGTATTCACAAACTGCATCTCGAAGAAGATGCTGGCAAGACCAAGCTCGACCACGGCTTGCGCCTGGTAGACTTCAACCGCTGCGGCGTGCCGCTGGTGGAGATGGTCACCGAGCCCGACCTGCGCTCCGGCGAAGAAGCCGCCCAATATCTGACCCAACTGCGCCAGCTTCTGCGCTGGATTGGCGTCTCGGAAGCCGACATGGAACGCGGTCACCTGCGCTGTGACGCCAACGTCTCGATCCGCGAACGCGGCAGCCAGGTCTTGAACACCAAGACTGAGATCAAAAACGTCAACTCCATCGATGCTGTCCGCCAGGCGATCATCGAGGAGACCAAACGCCAGATCGAACTGGTGGAAGCTGGCGGAAGGGTGGTCAGCTACACGCTCGATTGGGACGCCGACACCGGCAATCTAAGCATGATGCGCTCCAAGGAAACTGAAGCCGACTATCGCTACTTCCGCGAGCCGGATTTGCTGCCGGTTGTTTTGACAGAAGAGCAGATTGCAAGCATCAAGGCTGAACTGCCCGAACTCCCGCTGGCAAGAAAAGCGCGTTTTGAAGCAGATTACGAGCTTTCGGCTTACGATGCCGAGATCCTGACCTCAGAACGCGGACTTTCGGACTATTTTGAAGCCGCGCTTGCCAGCTTTGGCGGCGAGGCGAAAACCGTCTCCAACTGGATCATGAACGACCTCTCGCGCCTGATGAACGACCTCGGCAAGACTGCTTCTGAGTTGGCGCTCACGCCTGCCTTCCTGGCACAGATCCTCGGCATGGTGGAAGAGGGCAAAATCAACGCCCCCACTGGCAAGAGCCTGCTGCGCAAGGTGGAGGAGAGCGGTCGCGCTCCGGCGCAGATCGTGGAAGCCGAAGGGCTGGCGGTGATCGCCGACAGCGACGCTCTGAGAACGCAGATCCAGGCCGTGTTGGATGTGTCGGCGGCGGAAGTGGAGAGCTTCAGAGCCGGCAAGGAAAGCCTGCTGGGTTGGTTCGTGGGGCAGGTGATGCGCGCTACCGGCGGCAAAGCCGACCCCAAGCGCACACGCGAGATTTTGCTGGAGCTTTTAGGCCAGAAATAAGCCGAAGATTGATTAATCAGAGCGGAAAATGCTTTTTTGTAGGTCGGCTTGCGCAGTTCAAGCCGACGATGAAATGTGAAGAGGACATAAACAATTATCGTTGTATAACGAAGAGTAATGTCGGGTTCAACTGCGGAACCCGACCTGCGACTACCTGTTCGAATTGTTTGACAGCGAGGACGAATCGGCTACAATAGAGGCTACGCGGGCGTCGCCAAGTGGTAAGGCATTAGCCTTCCAAGCTAACATTCGTCGGTTCGAATCCGATCGCCCGCTTCAATACCCCTCTCTGGAGGGGTTTTGTCTATAAAAACTGGTCGGTTCGAATACCCACAGGGGGTACAGGTGTCCGATCGCCCGCTTTTTTTATTTAGCTTAGTCAAGATGGTCGGTTCGAATACCCGCAGGGGGTACAGGTGTCCGATCGCCCGCTTTTTTTATTTAGCTTAGTCAAGATGGTCGGTTCGAATACCCGCAGGGGGTACAGGTGTCCGATCGCCCGCTTTTTTTATTTAACTTAGTCAAGATGGTCGGTTCGAATACCCGCAGGGGGTACAGGTGTCCGATCGCCCGCTTTTTCTCTTTTAATATGTTGTAGCGAGGCTGACCCAAAAGGGTCAGTCTCTTTTCAAATTAAGGGGGATGTGATTCAATTAAAGGCATGGACACAAGAGCGAAATTCAAACAATACGAAATGGATCAGCCACAGCTATTGCCTCCGAGCCTGGACGAACTGATCCCAGAACAGCATTTGGTGCGGGTCATCAACCAGCTGATTGACAGGATGAAGCTTGAGGCGATTGAAAGCACCTATAAGGGCGGTGGGACGAGCAGTTATCACCCCAGGATGCTACTGAAATTGATCGTCTATGCTTACGCTGAGAAGAATTATTCAGGGCGCCAGATAGCCAAGTTGGTGCGGGAGAATATCCACTACATGTGGTTGAGTGGCGGGAACCAGCCAGACTTCCGTACCATCAACCGTTTTCGCAGTGAGCGCTTGAAGGGGAATATCCAGGGTGTATTCACGGAAGTGCTGGAACAATTGATTGATGGTGGTTACGTCAAACTGGAACACTATTTTGTGGATGGCACCAAGATTGAAGCCAACGCCAACCGTTACAGCTTTGTATGGAAGAAAAGCACGCTCAATCGACGCAAGGCCTTGGAACAAAAAGTGAGTGAGCTGTTTGAAAAGATAGACAAACTGCAGGCTGAGGAAGACGCAGACTACGGGGATGAAGATCTGGAAGAGCTGGGTGGTGGAAAAGGGATTGACAGTGAAGCGCTGGAGGCACTTGCCAAGCGGCTGGATCAAATTTTGGCAGATAATCCTGAGCCAAAAGAAACTCGGGAAATCAAAAAAGTGAAGAAACAGATTGACGAAGATCTTTTGCCCAGACTGATCAAGTATGAACAGTATGAAGTTATGCTGGGAGACCGCAACTCATGTTCCAAGACGGATGCGGATGCGACATTCATGCAAATGAAAGAAGATCACATGCGCAATCGCAGTCTGAAAGCGGGTTACAACGTGCAGGTGGGAACAGAAGGGCAATACATAGTTGGCTTCAGCGTGCATCAAAACGCCGCTGACAACGTCACCTTACGTGCCCACCTGGAACAACTGAGAAACAACTTGAAACAACTGCCCAAGACCTGGGTGGCGGATGCTGGCTATGGCAATGAAGAGAACTATCGCTTATTGGAAGGTGAGGGGGTGGAAGCCTATCTGAAGTATCCTGGTTTTGATCGGGAGAAGCAGAAAAGGACTAAGTTGAGTGAGAAGGAAAAGTATCAGTCCAGCCAGTTCAAACTACAAGCAGATGAAGACATCTATCTCTGTCCACAAGCAAAGCCGCTGTATTTTGAAGGCGAGGTTGAGGAAATCAGCGCCACAGGATATCGCAGTGTGAAGCGGGAGTATCGTTGTGGGGAGTGCGAGGGCTGTGTTGCCAAGGCGGTCTGCAGTCCCAAGTCAAAATATGGTCGGACACTGAGCATTGGTCCGGAATTAGTTCGTTTACGAGGGATGGCTTTCAAGAAACTCACCAGTGAAATTGGGGAGAAGCTGAGAAAGAGGAGATTGGCAGAGGTTGAAGCCGTTTTTGGGCTGCTGAAACAGAATGGAAGGTTTAGAAGGTTCCATTTGAGAGGTCTTGAGAAGGTTGAGGTTGAGTGGGGAATTCTCAGTGTGGCACACAATCTAAAGAAGTTGGCGGCTGGTTAAACCGCTATTTTTTGTTTTTTTGTCTCTCTGTTGAATCTAGATAAAAAAAGAGGCTGATCCAACTTGCTTTTGGGTCAGCCTCAATTATCGATATTCCCTTCCCAAAATGGATTTGCTTATTAATTCCGTCGGTTCGAATACCCGCAGGGGGTATTTATTTTATTTTCCTTGATAACAGCACAATTTGCAAAAATTGATCAAATTTCGTATGCGTTTCAAAAGTGCGTAGTCAAGGGAAAAAAAGAGGAAGTTCCAATACAATTAGTTTTGCTGAAAAACAAAGCGAAAGGAACTTCCAATGACTATGAGAGTCAACATGAGTATACACGTACAAAGGGAAAATGGTGAGGGTAAGATTCTTCAAATTGTAGTACGGTCAGAGCATCTAGAAGAAGACATCAGGGAAATCGTAAATCAAACCACCCAGGCAGTTGCAGGAGAAGCCTTCTCAGATTTCGAAAAGAGAATGAAAGCCAGTCAGTATCCTGAAGGGGTCAGCGTGCGCACAAAAGAACGTTGTTACCAATTCCAAAGGTTCAGCATCAGATATAGAAGACGAAGCTTTCGTTTGCCGGATGGCAGGATCTGGACGCCATTGGATGAACTGCTTGGTTTTACCCCTTATCAACGGCGCACGCAAAAAGCGGAAGAACAAATCAGTGCTCTGGCTGCCAGTCTCAGTTATCGTGACACAGCCCGGGTAAACGGGTATGTCAGTTATCAAAGCATCAGTCCCTCGACTGTGGGTCGGGTGGTACGAAGAATTGGTCAGAGCTTGTCTGCACAAGAACAGAGCTATCAGGCGGAGGAGCCCGGTCAAATCAAAGCGCCGCGATTGTTTTGTGAAGCCGATGGGATTTGGATAGCCTTGCAAAAGGAGAAACGGCGCAAGATGGAAGTCAGGGTGGCGATCGCCTATACCGGGAAACAATACATCTCCGCAAGCAGAAAACGGCTGAAAAACAAGGTCTGCATCACATCCATCGGCTTGCCAAGTCAGCAGTGGCAGGAAATGATCAGGAGAAACTCTACGCCCACTACGATCTGCAGGGTACAAAGACGCTGGTGATGGGTGGAGATGGCAGTCCATGGGTGGGGACCAGTTTCGATCTGCTGGGGGTCAATAACGCGACCAGGATCCTGGACCCCTATCATGTGAAACGTGCCATCTCCTCAGCTTTTGGTACAAGTCTGGATATCAAAGAGGTGATCCAACAGCTGTATTCACACGGCTTCCTTTCTGTCGAAAAGACGTTGTTGGAGGCCTGTGTTGGGGTTTCTGCTGCAACGACTAAAGTCAGATTAGATTGTCTGCAATACTTGCGCAACCATGCTGGTGAAATCATTAACGGCTTTTCGCTTGGTGCAATTGAATCGAATGTTGGCAAACTGGTTGCCCAAAGAATGAAGACTCGCGGTGTCAGTTGGAGCCTTGAAGGAGCCAAGGCTATGTTGGCAATTCTGGGGCATAAAAAGGAACTCTTTGAAAATAGTTTTCAGTTCCACAGTTCAAATGCCAGGCAGGCGATGTTTAAAAAATCAAGGTCGAAGTCAAATGGTGGCACAGTGCATTCTGCCAGTTTTCCGATCCTGAAATCTGGCAAAATGTCTGCTCCTTATGCCACTTTATTCAAGGCTATAATCAATGATGATCTTCCTCTTTCATCCTAATCACGCACTTTTGAAACAGATACTCAAATTTCCCCCGAATTATAAATTTTCATGTTAAAATTTTCTCAAGCATCCCAGAACGAATTCTCCGTTTTCCCACCTGTTTCTGGATGCCCAATCTCTGTAGCATCGCTTTACAATTTAACAAGCTCCGATTCAAGAAAGGACGTCATGAAGAACTCGTCGCAGAGAATCCCGTTGTCAATCCCAAAAATAGATCTATTCAGAGTATTCAGATTGGCGGTCACGGCAATCCTAATGATGGCTTTCTGCCTTTCCTCCGTTTCACCAATCACACCGGTTTCTTCAGAAAGCCTGAGCCGGGAACCTGCATCTTCTTTGCATGAGATAGTCAATGTTTGTGATTCTCCGCTTATCAGTGAGGATACAAATTGGATCTCCGGCAATGTGTATCAAGTGCCTAGCTGTGTTGTTACGGTAGCTTCTGAAGCAACCTTAACCATTGAAGCTGGCACAGTGGTGCAGTTTGGCAGTGGCATTTCAGGGATGATCATTTCCGGAACACTTATTGCCATTGGCACCGATGCTTCTCCTGTTGTCTTTACCAGCAGCAATGACAATTCCGACAGTGGCGGCGGCAACACTGCCAATCCAGGCGATTGGTGGGGCATCGTTCTGCGGGAAGGTAGCGTAGCCACATTCGACTATACCCACATCCGCTATGCCGGCTCAGATCTCTTTCAAAGTGCCTATGCGGATCCTATGAATAACTCCGGCTACAACCGGGCGCAACTGGATGTTCGTAATGCCAGCCTGGCTATGAATCACTCTGAGATCGTCAATGGTGAGGCTACCGGACTGTTCCTGGACGGGGTAGGAATAACCCCTCTGGTGCAAAATAGCGAGTTTTCAAATAACACAATCGATAATGATGCGTATAATGTAGGCGCGGCAATTCAACAGAAGACCATCAACATGCAGCCTACATTTACTAACCTTACGTTTAGCGGTAACACCCGAGACAGGGTGGTTATACCTGTCGGTACGCTTTCCCAGGATGTGACTCTTGGTGGAGCGCCAACCGGGTTTACCTGCGGCAGCAATTACTGCCCTATAACAGTTGCATCTCCCTACACCCTGACTATTCAGTCGGGAGCTGACCTTGACATGACCACCGGTTATTTGGTCTTTTTCCTCGTACAAAGCGGCGGAACCCTCTCAGCGATAGGGAGTGAATCAGATCCAATCTCGATTTTTGCTGGTCAATTTCGATTTGAAGCCGGATCAAACGGTCAACTTTCTCATTGTGAAATTGATGGGAATAATTTTGGATCAGGTGTGCATGGTCTGATCATTAACACAGAGGGGGTCAGTATTGAAAACTCGACCGTTAAGAATTACTCAGGAAGAGGTGTTTATGTCTCGGCGCCAGCAAGTACGAGCGTCAGTACTACTATTTTGGATACGGACATATCTAACAATCGGGAAGAAGGTATCTATCTGGACACTACCATTGGGGGATTGGTTAACTTCAGCATGGATGGCGGCACCATCAGTGGCAATGGACGTTCCGGGATCAGAGGAGTCACTACAAATGGGACTATCAACGCAACGCTAAAAAACCTGCTGATTGATGCCAATGGCACAAACCCGACTTTGGATTCATACAAGCAGGGGCTTCATGTTGACACGTCGAATGCCAATCTGTTGCTTGAAAATCTGACCATCACGAACCACCCCGGTGTGGCAATCTACTGGAGGGGCAGCAGCTCCATCAGCGCAAAAAACATCAGTGCCATCAATAACACAACCGGTGATGAAATAAAGGTGCCTGGAGGCGCTATCACAACCGGACGAGAATGGGACCTGGCAGATGCGGGCATTCCGGTACATGTTACTGATTATATTAATGTGGAATCGGGCGGGGTGCTTTCGATCGCCCCTGGAACCTCACTTGGATTTGAGCCAAGTAAACAACTTTATGTCAAGACTGGAGGGGCTTTATACGCCCTCGGCACAGTCGATGAACCGATCATTTTTACTGCCCACCAAGGAGTGTCTGGCTGGCTCGGTTTGAGAAACAATCTCAGCACCATAATCCTGCGCCACTGTGAAGTTACTCACGCTACTACTGGACTTACATTAGGCGCCAGCACGACAATCACCCCCACCAACTCTATCGTCCAGAACTGCAAGATCCATGATAATACCATTGGCATTTATGCCTATGCCCCCACCTATGCGACTACCAGCATTGTTTCCAATGAAATTTACAACAACCAAACTTTTGGAGTTGATTGGGGAGGCTTTAGCGCGGATGCCATTAATGCCTACAATAACTATTGGGGGGATCCAAGCGGACCTTACCATGCCAGCCTCAACCCAGACGGTTTGGGAAACCCGGTGGGGAACAATGTCAATTTCGATCCCTTCCTGGAAGCCCCTCCAGAAGATCAGGCGCTGGTTGGCGATATGTGGGTCAGCACGGCAGGACCGGCAACCATCAGCCCGGGCGAGGTGAATGACTACGCCATCCAGTACCTCAACCTGCAGGCTGAACCGATCTATGACGCTATAGCTGTCATTCAACTTCCGCTGGCTGGAAAATACATCAGCAGCACCTCCGGCGGTACCTACTGGCCGGCACGGCATCAGGTTTTCTGGCTGCTGGGCGAGATTACTCCCGGAAGCCAGGGTATGCTGACCGCCCGCGTACGTTTTGATTGGGGGCTGGCAGGCAGCTATACGGACGGATCGTATACTGTTCTGGCTGGCAGCAATTACCAGGCTGACGCGATCGATTTCGACGATTACCTGAACTTTGATAAGGACGAACTGGACGACATTATTTCGATTGAAGCTACGGTCATTCCCGCAGACCCTGCCTTTAACGCGCTCTATGCCGAAGCGATTGCGGATGGTTTTGAATTCAAGGAAGCTTATCAAAACTTCTTTGAGGGAGGCAGCGTAAGCTACCTGGTCACGATGCGCACGCCAGACAAACGCACCGCCCGTTTTATCAACCTGGATGAAGATGGCTATGCGACCGCATCCACAACAGATGGCAGCTCCTTCTACTCGATCCATGACCTTAACGGCGGTCAACATTCGGACTTGCTGACGCTTGAAAGCACCCTATGGGGAAGCTGGGCAGACACGCAAGGAACAAACAGCATCCTGGTAGAGTGCAATTACGCCCGCTGTATGCGCAACTGCAGTATGAAAAAGATCTCGATTGAGATGATGAAAGACGCTGCCAAAGGCGCGGCGGTCTGGCTGTTTGGCATCCCTGCTTTTGGCGGGATTGCCGTGACCGCCTGGGCTGTATACGAGGCGGCGGATATGGCACACGAAATCTATCTATGTCACGATAGCTGCACAACCAACCCCCTCACAGGCTGTTGCAATGCTGGCGAGGTTTTATGGGAACCATCCACCCTGATGGGCAATACCAGCTGCAGCAGATACGTATGCGATTCCTCTTCTCTTTCATTTCCCCCAACCCCAAACAGCACCGATCCCTGCGGCTACGGCAAGCGCTGCGTGGCTGGATACGGGAGTAAGGGAGGATGTAAAGACTGTGATGAGGATTTCAAACTTTCAATGAGCATGATAGGGCCAGAAATACTGGTTGACTCTGGCTGCCAGTCCGCTGGGATCAATGGAGGTCGAACCAAGTGCAGCGATCTGAGCATCCGGGTAGCCAAAGACCCCAACGCGATTTACGGACCGCTTGGCGACGTTTTGCCAGAGCAAGTGATGGATTACCGCATCACCTGTGAAAATGAAGGCGCGGGAGATGCCTATGGGGTCTATATCGTCAACGACCTCCCGGATGAATTGGATGAAGAAACGCTTGTTATTAATGATGGCGGCATATACCTTTCGACAGAACGCCAAATCGTTTGGTACATTGGTGAACTTGGACCAAAGGGAGACCCGACCTCAGAGGCAGAGGTAACTTACACAGCCCAGTTGAAACCGGGCTTGGAGAATGGCACAGCTGTGGTAAACCAGGCCATAGTTTACTTCCCGAGCGTGCCCGAAGAAACCCCCACCAACACCTGGACCAACCTTGTTTACCCCCTGGCTGCCACACCGATGCCAGATCTTGAAACGGATTACATGACCCCCCTTGCCATCACCCTCGCGGGTCGCCCTGCTGGCAGCCTGACCTTCAAACTGGAAAGTCTGCCCCTTGGTGGAACGTTGGAGGGGGAACTGCCAAACCTGACATACACCCCTGTGGAGAATTTCAGCGGCACAGATTTCTTTACCTTCAGCGTCAGCTTGGAGGGAGAAACAAGCCAACCAGCCCAGGTGACCATCAATGTTTTGGCGAGTGGTGATGTGGAAAGCCCAAGCGTTTTGTGGGTTACGCCGCAGGACCAGGAGACGGGCGTGGAGTATTCCGAAACACCCATCCGCACCATCCCTGAAGGGGACGTTTACGCGCCGGTTATCGTGGCCAAATTAAGCGAAAAAGTTCAGGAAGAAACCATCAATTCAGACAGCGTGTCTGTGCTGGAATATGGGGGGCTTGTCGTGCCGAGCAAGGTGAACTTTGACCCGGCAACCAACCTCCTGACGATCCAACTGCTTTCACCATTGGCGGGGATGCGGTCGTATATGGTGACACTGACCACCCAGATAACGGACCTCAACGGCAACCCCCTCAGCCAGGATTACAGCTGGCAATTCTTCACTTTGACGCCAAACAGCGTCTATTTGCCGATGACGATCAAGTAAGCATTTTTTGAGCTTCACTTCAGACCGGGACTGTTGAAACGTCCCGGTCTTTTATTTCTGTGCTGGTCGTGGGTTGACGGACGTGCGAAGCCTCCCCTTGCGGGACGCCGTAACCGCTCATCAAACCGTTATTTCATTTTTTTGTTTATTCCGTCGGTTCGAATATCCATAGGGGCACAAATGATCAAATTCACGCTTTTGATAGGAATTTCAATTAAAATGACATGAATTCGACTAAAATAAATCCCAACATGAATTAATATGTTGCTTTTTCAGACAGGGTGGCAAATTGAACAAGCAATCAGCTTGATTTATGTTTCGATTTGAATTTGGTTTTATGGCGTTAGTGGATCTACCAACAGGAGAGGCTTTTATGAACACCAAAAATCCCGTGCTGACCGTCCTAACAATTGCAGTTCTGCTTTTCCTCAATCTGGGCTTGAGCAGTGCCAGTGCCAGCCCGACTATTGCTCAGACTCATAGCAAAATCCTTTTTGTCAAGCCAGGCGAGGCGGGTGACTGCTACAGCTGGGATACCGCCTGTGACTTGCAGGCTGCCTTGGCTCTGGCTGAAGCGGGGGACCAGGTGTGGGTAGCGGCAGGCACTTACAAACCCACCACTGGCACCGATCGCACCGCGACTTTCTTATTAGAATCAGGCGTTGCCATTTATGGCGGCTTTGCCGGCACAGAAACCGCCCTCGAAGAACGCGACTGGGAAACCAACCTCACCACCCTCAGCGGGGATATCGGGACTGAGGCTGTAAACACAGACAACAGCTTCCATGTGGTCACCGGCAGCGGTTTGAGCGACACTACGATCTTGGATGGCTTCACCATCACTGCCGCCAATGCCAATGGTGGGTCTTCCACTCAAAAAGTAGGCGGCGGGATGTACCTTCTGAACAGCAGTCCCACTCTGACCAATATTACCTTTTCTGGCAACCTGGCAGTTGAAGGCGGCGGGATGAGCAACCAAGGCGGCAGCCCTACTCTGACAAGAGTAACTTTTACAAATAACTCAGCGGGCAGTAATGGCGGTGGGATGTACAACATAGAAAACAGCAGCCCTACTCTGACAAGTGTGATTCTTTCATATAACTCAGCGGATATTAACGGTGGCGGGATGTACAACATAGAAAACAGCAGCCCTACTCTGACAAGTGTGATTCTTTCATATAACTCAGCGGGTAATAGTGGCGGCGGGATGACTAACAGTTCAAGCAGCCCTACTTTGACCAATGTGACCTTTTCTGCAAATGATGCCAAGATTGGCGGTGGGATGAGTAACTATTCAAGCAGCCCGACTTTGACCAATGTGACCTTTTCCGGTAATAGCGCGAACTATCCAGGAGATGGGGGCGGTGGAATGTACAACGAGGGCAGTAGCCCAACTGTATCCCATACGACCTTTTTTAATAACACTGCCTATAATGGCGGTGGGATGACTAACAGTTCAAGCAGTCCTACTTTGACCAATGTGACCTTTTCTGACAATACTGCTACTGTGGGGGGTGGTGGGATAAGGAACTACTCCTTCAGCGGCACACTGACCAACGTCACCTTTTATGGTAACACCGCTTCTTCTTCTTCCGGCGGTGGTGCAATGAAAAGCTCAGGAAGCAGCCCCACAGTGACCAATTCGATCTTTTGGGGAAACACGCCTGACCAATTAAGTTTTATCGTTCATTCCTACCCTGTAATTACTTACAGCATTATTCAGGGCGAGACCGTGTGGGATGGCATAGGCAACGACAATTCTGATCCGCTATTAGTAGGCCTGGCGGATAATGGCGGCTTTACTCAAACCCATGCCCTTGGCGATCTGAGCTCAGCTATCGACGCTGGCAGCCCAACCCTCTGCCCTTCCATGGACCAGCGCGGATTTCACCGCCCGATTGACGGGGACGAGAACACATCAGAGATCTGCGATATTGGCGCGTATGAATATGCCTCTAACCCAGAAGTGTTTACACTGACAGCAGACTCAGAGGGCAACGGTTCTGTTGCTATAGATCCGGATCAAACCGAATACCAATTTGGAGAAATTGTCAGCCTGACTGCCTCAGCCGATCCCGGTTGGAGCTTTTCAGGTTGGAGCGTGGATGCTACAGGCACCACTAATCCACTAACTATCAGCATCCTGGACGATACCAGCATCAAGGCAACCTTTACCCAGGATGAATACAACTTGATCTTGACCCCAATAGGCTCTGGTTTGGTGACCATTAATCCTGTTCATGCTACCTATCACTACGGGGATGTCGTTACTCTCACTCCCACAGCTAATCCAGGCTGGACATTCTCTGGTTGGGGTGGAGACGCTAATGGGTCTGATAACCCGCTGACCTACACAATAGTTGGGAACACTAGTATAACTGCCACCTTTACCCAGGACGAATACACACTGACTGTGACACCCATTGGTTCCGGAACAGTTTTGGTTGATCCCATAAAGGATTTTTATCATTATGGAGACCAGGTAACCCTGAAACCCACTGCCGACCCGGATTGGGAATTTACAAATTGGAGTGGTGACGCAGATGGCACAGATAACCCCTTAACTATCACAATATTGGGAGATACAAATATCACTGCGAACTTTGAGCAAGTTATCTTTAGATCATATTTGCCGCTTACTGTGAGATAGGCGAAAGGTTATCATTTGTAGGGGCAGGCCTCGTGCCTGCCCGGTAAATACCGCGGGTAACCACGGCTCTCAAGAAAGTGGTGCCCAAGGGATTACCCTGCCGATGGAAACATGATGGGTCATGATGGATTACCTTTTCAGGCGGGGATACAAATGTCCGATCGCCTGCTTTTTTTATTTAACATTCGAAATATGGTCGTCTCTTCGGTAGGGGCACGGCAGTGCGAAGCCTCCCCTTGCGATATGCGTCGACCTGACAAGATTTAGCGTAGGGTTGACGCCTGCGTCAACCAAGAAGTGGAACAGGCAGGCCAGTTCCCTACAACCTAATCAGTCAAGTAAAGGCCCTATCTGCCCGCGTTAGCACAGGGTTTTCTGTAGGTCGGACATAGTACCGGCGAAGCTGTGTAACGAGACTGCCTGAATGCGTTATTTCCATACAAGTCTTCCGCAGGCTCGCTCCGACATCCACGTTGTTGGCGGAGTGCGCAAAAACGGCGCATTCCGCCCGACATGTTACCTCACCCAACGTGTGCCCGCAACAAAGTGGATGGGTATCTGGACACTGGCGAGAACAAAAGATGCCTACCCTAGCCAGGTGTAGCGGTCCTGCATGTATGCTTTCCAGCCCTGCATTTCCTCAGTTGGAAACCTTCTGAACAGATCTTCTGCATGCACGCTGACAAAACGACCTTCTGTCTTCATCAACCTCTTCCAAATTTCTGTTGGTGTATCCCCCAAGCAGCTTAAAAGCGGCGAGGTGATGCGCTTGAAATCAGAATTTGCGTCCGGAGAGATGTGCAGCAGGCTGACCACATCAGCGCCCAGCTCGTGCGCCGCTTCCATCCTCGCTGCCAGGAATTGCTGGCGCATGAATTGATAAAACGGTTCGTAGAAAAGCGCGTCCATGTTAGGCAAGAGATTTACGTCCACTATGCATTCGACATCATCAAACAGGTGCTGATAGATCTTTCGTCGGTCCGTTCCACTTTTGGCAAACCCGAGGTAATTGCCGCCATAAGACTCGGTGTACTTCCACTCGATCAGTACCGCCTGTCGCTTTTGGTCCAGATCCTCAAACATCACGATCGCGTCCGCGCTGGTAAAGTTCGCCCCGCGTGTGCGGTTTCCATTTTTGGACGCTCTTTCGCCAAGGTAATTCTCGTGCCCGATCCACTCGAAGGAAACATAGAGCCCATCTTCAACCGGGATCATGTGGTCTATTTGAGGGAAAACAGGCTTCAGCAAGTTCGCCAGTTCTGCGGGTTTGTCGGCAAAGGGAAACAGGAAATTGACGCCCGCGACCTGGGAACTGCACAGGTGATTGCTAGGCTTGCCAGCCTTGCCCTGATGCCAGACAATGTTGTGACTTGCAAAAAAGTCCATGGCGGTTTGCCTGATCGGCGGATATAGGTTTTCCTCCGCGAATTCCGGTGGAAGGCAAAACGGGCGGGGTTTGCCTTTGAATAAACCTTCTGCCCTGGCCTGCTCTGAAATTGTGGCTGATGTGTGCTTAAAATGAACCTGTTTTGGTTTTTCGCTTTCGAGGAATTTACCCACCGCTTCTCACCCTTCCTTTGCCCTTATCAACCGGGTCACATATGGATTTTTCATCTTCAAGGCATTATACCCTTCACTTTTTCAGAAGTAGAGGCACGGCAGTGCGAAGCCTCCCCCTGTGGGATGCCGTGCCTTCCTTTGTGAGATTTCTCAACCGAGATGGGTCACCACAGGGGGTGACCCCTACAAGGGTATTTCTGGGTAGGGGCAGGCCTCGTGCCTGCCCGGTTAAGACCGCGGGTAACCACGGGGGGTACCCCTACCGACAGAGACCTGACGGTCAACACCCTCGCGCGGCCTGTGCCCGCAACAAAGTGGATGGGTATGAGAACACCGGCGAGATCTAATACTTTCTACGCCTGTTCCCTCTCCCGTAACTTCTGAATTGCCTTGAATACCCTGCCGTTCAAGAGCAATGCTATGGCTTTGGGGATGCACATCGCCGCGAGCAGCTTGCCCCTGAGCCGTTTACGCGCCTCCCAAAGCGAGGAATTGAGGTCATACACCCTGGGCTTGCTCTACGACCAGCGGTTAATACAGGTATACGAAAGGCAGATCGCCGCGGTCGCTTCGCTCCCTCGCGATGACGGGAGACGATCTGATGGCAAATATTTACGAGGATTTAATGAAATTGTCAGGAGGTACTATCGCTACCTTCAGCTTTTGGGGTGTGCTTTTTCAGGCGACGTTTCAACTCGCGCCGGCTGAGCAGAACGCGATGTTTGCAGGTCTGGCAAACCAATCCAATATCAGCTCCAAGCCGCACCACTTCCCACTCGAATCCACCACAAGGGTGTTTCTTGCGCAGCGTCACTTTATCTCCAACTTGCATTTCGGGTAGCATGACCGGATTATAACACTGACATGTTATAATCCCGCCATCGCTAAAGGGTACCCCTCGGGATTATGGAGCACACATGAGTTTTGACCCACCTACCATCATTGCCAGAGTGATCACATTGATCATCGCGTTCACTCTGCACGAATACGCGCATGCCTGGACAGCGACCAAATTTGGCGATTATACCGCCATGGACGCGGGACGTCTGACGCTTTAACCCGCTCAGCCATTTGGATCCGTTTGGCACCCTGATGCTGATTGTTGCTGGCTTTGGCTGGGCAAAGCCTGTGCCGATAAATCCCGCGGCAATCCGGCGCAATAACCCCGCGGGTGTCATGTGGGTCTCCCTGGCGGGACCCCTGAGCAATTTGCTGATGGCACTGCTGGCTGCGATCCCACTGCGCTTTGGTTTGGTTGATATCACGCAGCCCTCCGGAGCCATTTTTCCTTCGCTTGGATTTTTCTTTTGACCTTTGTGCTGATAAACATCACGCTATTCATTTTTAACTTGCTGCCATTGGCACCCTTGGATGGCGAGAAGGTACTCTCATTCTTTTTGCCCCGGTCATGGCAGCCGGCTCTTGACGGCATAAGGCGCTACGGCCCCATGATCCTGCTTTTCCTGGTGTTTTTTGGTCCGCGCATGGGATTTGACCTGATCGGAAAGCTTGTTCACGAACCAGTCATGGCAATTGCGCGTTTTCTGATTAATCGCTAAGGAGCCCCATGTCCTACTATTGCTACATGCTTGAGTGTGCTAACGGTAGGTACTACACAGGCTGGAGCACCGACCCATTCCGGCGCCTTAAACAGCATAATGCCGGATCGGGGGCAAAATACACGCGCATGAATGGACCCTGCAGGCTGGTTTATGTGGAGGAAATGCCAGACCACAGCGCGGCACTCAAGCGCGAATTACGCATCAAGCAATACACGCACCCCAAAAAAGAGGCTTTAGTGGCAGACCTTTCACGCAACAAATTGCCTGAAATGCTGGCAGATCTGCGAAACAAAAGCGTGGACCCAAAGAATTTTGTGATTCACTCTCCGGCGAGAGTTAACCTTTTGGGGGAGCATGTGGATTACAACGACGGCGTGGTTCTGCCCGCCGCAATTGATCGTTATGTGAGCTTGCATGTAAAGGTGTTGGATGAGCCGGTGGTGAAATTGCTGGCTGTTGACCTGAAGGCGGAAGTGGCATTCTCACTCAAGGATCTGGCACAAAAAACAGACCTGAACGGACAGGCGCTGCCCACTTATGCGCTTTATCCTGCCGGGGTTGCCTGGGCTTTACGAGAAGCCGGGCTGCTGGTGAGAGGGCTGGAGGTAAGATACAGTTCGGACATCCCTATTGGCGCGGGTTTGAGCTCCTCAGCCGCGGTTCAGATGGGCTTTGCCCTTGCCTGG
This sequence comes from Anaerolineaceae bacterium, assembly GCA_040768265.1. Taxonomy (GTDB): domain Bacteria; phylum Chloroflexota; class Anaerolineae; order Anaerolineales; family Anaerolineaceae; genus Mesolinea. Next base: position 58,389 of record JAXGNB010000006.1, on the reverse strand, counting down.
CAGACTGCCGGGGAATGGGAAATTCCAAAAATTGATTTAGTCAAACTCTGCCGGAAAGCGGAAAACGAATATGTGGGGCTACAATCCGGGCTGATGGATCAGTTTGCATGCGCGTTCGGGGTTGCGAGACACGCCCTGGCACTGGACACACGCAGTCTCGCATGGCATACTCTGCCTCTGCCGGAAAACGCAGCCATTGTGATTGCTGAAAGTGGTGTTCGGCGCAGCCTGGCTGACTCTGCCTACAATTCATTACGCGCGGATTGCCAGGAGGCGGTTGAACGCTTGCGAGGTTGGTGCAGCAGCCTCACTTCTCTGCGGGATGTAACGCCGGAATTTTTACAAACTCATATATCAGATCTGCCTGAGCGGGTCGCGCGGCGGGCACTGCACGTTGTGGGGGAAATGGCGCGGGTTGAGCAGGCGATTGCCTGCCTCACAGAAGGCGATAGCGCGGGTTTTGGCGCGCTGATGAATGCCACCCATGTTTCATTGCGGGACTTGTATGGCGTCAGCTGCCCAGAGTTGGATTTGCTGGTGGAATTGGCTGTCAGTCATCCAGCATGCTTTGGCGCGCGGTTGACAGGCGCCGGTTTTGGCGGCTGCACGGTCAACCTGGTGGATCGGAATGGTTTGGAAGACTTTGTTGCCTGCTTGCAGGCCGGGGTTTTGGAAAAAAGCGGACGAAAAACCGCGATTGAGGTTTGCCAGGCAGTGGATGGTGCGCACCTTGTGATCTGAAAAACTACTGCATACGCCGCGAGCTGATTACCAACAAAACAACCCCAAAAATCACCAAACCCAACACTCCCAATGCCAAAAACTTGGCATCACTGCTCATGATGCGATTGAAAACTCCCGGGTCTTCCAGTGGGGTGGGTTCCGGTGTGATTTCCGAAAGGACCAGGGCGAGTGTGGCTGTGGGCGGCTCGCTGGGTGTGGGAGTTAGAACTTGGGCCTGCGCATCGGGGGTTTCGGTGGGCTGACCAAGATTGATTTCCCCTCCCTCACGGATGATCAGGATGTCTCCGGGCAGAATGAGGGATTCGGCTGTCAGGTTGTTTTTGGTCAGCAGCTCGTTGAGCGTGATGCCGTACATTTCAGCAATCGTGATCAGGAATTGCCCCTCGAGCACAGTATGGCGAATGCCGCCGTCCAGGCCGGGTGTGGCAGTTTGAGAGTATAGTTCCACGGGCAGAGTGGGCGCCGCAGTAGGCTGCTGTTGCGGTTGGCGGATTGATCCATCCGGAATGTTGCCCGCAAAAACCGGGCTGAGAAAACAAAATAGCAAGCAGAAGCAAAGGATTGCCGGCAGGGTATGCTTAAAAAAGTGTGTTTGATCATGAATCTTATTGTGACTTCTTCTGGCTTCTGGTTTCATTATAAGCCAGCTTTAAATTCACGTCGCTTGATTGATTATTCAGGTCGTACGTGTCACAAACAGAAATTTTGTACCACGCCTAACCCAGGTGGGGAACCAAAAACCGTTTTCAGCGTCTATTTAACAGAATAAAACCTGCAGCTCAAAGCTTGCAGGCTCAGGTTGATTAACCTCAACCGCCTAAACTATAATCTGGGAATATTATGACCGAAGATACCACTCCTATTCCGGTAGCACCCTTGCCTGCTATCTCCGCCAAACGGGCGCACATAAATAAACAAATCGGCTTTGTTTTTATTTTTGGCATTCTCCTGGCACTGGCGGCTCTCTTTGCGATCGTGTTTGGATTTGAAGCTAAACACGAAAACTTCATCTTTCCGGGTGTGTCCGTAAACGGCACTGACCTATCTGGTCTAACGGTTGGTCAGGCTGTGGTCAAACTTAACGCAAGCCTTACTTACCCCAAGCAAGGGCAGATCTTCTTCAGCGATGGCGACTCTCGCTGGGCTTTCAACCCCGGGCAATTGGGTTACACCTTTGAACCAATCCCTGCGGTTGAGCGGGCTTACCAGGTGGGTCGGGGGCAAGGCTTGCTGGCAGACCTGAGCGCTCAATTTTTGGCGATGAAATCGGGCGTCAATATAGACCCGAGCGTGGTGTATGACCAGCGTCAGGCACATGCCGTGCTTCAAGAAATCGCCAGGCAAATTGACCAGCCCGTGATTGAAGCCGCCATCACACTCGAAGGGGCGGAAGTGAAAGTTAGTGCTGGTCAGGTGGGGCGTCAGGTGGACATCCCTGCCACGCTGAAAAAGCTGGAACCTTATTTTCTGACCCAATCCAGCGGCACAATCCCGCTGGTGATTGAAGAAACCGCGCCAGTCATCATGGACTTACAGGCTACAGCCGATCTGGCAAAAAGCATTCTCAGCCGGGATTTCACCATTCAGCCTGCCGACCCTGCTTCAGGTATGGGTCCCTGGGTGATCAAGGCGCAGGACCTGGCGAACCTGCTGCAGCTCGAACACTACTCTGACCCCGGAAAGGCTGGGTATCAGCTCAGTCTCAATCGCCAGTCTCTCCTCAATTACCTCGGCAGCATCGCGCCTTCATTGCGAGTGGAACCTGTGAACGCCCGTATGATCTTTAATGATGATCGCAGGGAGATTGAGGTTATTCAAAATGCCGTGATCGGTAAGGGGCTTAATCTTGAAGAAAGCGTGGATCATATCATCGAGAAACTCCAGGCGGGGCAGCATGAGGCTGCTTTGGTCATGCAGGACAGCTTGATCCGGCGGTGAAGGATGATACAACGGCTGCCAGCCTGGGCATTACTGAATTGATTTACGAGGGGCACTCTTACTTCTATGGCTCTTCGCCGGATCGTCTTCAGAATATTCGTGCGGCATCTGCCAGTTTTCATGGTGTGTTCGTTGCGCCTGGCGAGGTTTTCTCGATGGCAAAATATCTGACCGACATCAGCCTCGAAAACGGTTATGCTGAAGCTATTATTATCGTTGGTGATCAGTCAGTACGCGGAGTTGGCGGAGGTGTCTGCCAGGTGAGCACTACCCTCTTCCGCACCGCGTTTTTTGCCGGGTTCCCGATTGTGGAGCGCCACCCGCATGCTTATCGCGTTAGTTATTATGAGCAGGATGCGAACGGCTGGGTGAATACAAACCTGGCGGGTTTGGATGCCACGGTCTATGTGCCGGTTGTGGATTTTAAATTCCGCAATGACTCGCCTTATTGGATACTGATGGAAACCTACGTCGGCAACTCCTCGCTAACCTGGAAGTTTTATTCCACCAGTGATGGACGGAGTGTGGAATGGTACACCACGGGTGTCACCAACGTAACGCCGCCTCCCGAACCAGTCTATCGCGAGGATCCCACCCTGCCAACCGGTACGATCAAGCAGGTGGATTGGGCGGTTAATGGGGCGACTGTTTCGGTGCAGCGGGACGTCTACAAAGATGGATCGCTTTATTTCACCGACTACGTTCACACCACTTACGTTCCATGGCCTGATGGGTATAATTATGGTCCGGGTACGGATATTGGCGACCGCTAAAATCGGTTTTACCAAAGCCGCCCTATGGTAAAATTTATGCGCCATCGGAAGACGATTCCGAAGGCATATGATGGAGGCTGATGTGATCAGTAAAGAGTTGTTTGACAAGCTGGCTTGTCCTGTTTGCGTAAAAGAAAACGCCGGCACATTGGAAATGTTTGGCGATTATTGGCTGATCTGCCAGGATTGTGGTCGGAAGTACCCCATCTGGGATGGCATTTTAATTATGCGTATTGATGAAGGCGATAAGTGGCGAGCTACCCAGAAGGAAGATTTGCCCGTGCCACCTCCCATGCCAGTCTGATAGAAGGCGTGCCCTATTAAAGGAATTATGAACAATAAAGAAAAGAAAAAGTGGGAACTCCCCCGCGGGAAGTCCTTGCTTGCATTAAACATATTTTTGGTACTCGGCTTGCTTGGAGGTTTTTTCCTCTTCCGCTTCACCAGTGATTTTATTGCCAGGGCAACTATCTTTAACCCTGGCGGAGCACCAATCCTGAGCGAGGCGACTACAGACCCTGATGTAACGCCTGAACCCGGGATCACCCCAACCCCCACTTCACCTCCACTCGATACATTTACCATGCCCGAAGCCTGGGATGGCAAATCCCGTGTTAATCTCCTGGTGATGGGCATCGATGCCCGCAGTCCTGATGCGGCTAACCCGTTGACGGACACCATGATCCTTTTTACGCTCGATCCGGTCAATAACACTGCCGGAATGCTTTCCATTCCGCGTGATCTTTGGGTGAGGATCCCTGGCTCGGATTATGGCAAGATCAACACTGCCTACAGTATTGGTGAAAGCTTCCAACTGCCCGGCGGCGGTCCGGCGCTGGCTGCAAAGACCGTTGAAAATCTGCTCGGTGTGCCGGTTCATTATTACGCGCAGGTCGATTTTGAGGCTTTTGTCAGTTTTATTGATCAGATTGACGGCGTCAAGATCACTTCAATCGAGAGAGTACAGCTGAACATTGTTGACACCAAGTTTTCGCAATGGTTGGAACCGGGAACCTATACACTTCCGGGCGACCTTGCGCTGGCATACGTACGCTACCGCGAGCCAACTGGCGGCGATATTTCGCGCTCGCAGCGGCAACAACAGGTGATATTGGCTATTCGAGACCGCATCCTGGAGTTTAACATGCTGCCCAAGCTGATCCAACGCGCTCCGGAACTCTACGCCAGCCTTTCCCAGGGCATCCGCACCAATTTGGATCTCAACCAGGTAATTCAACTTGGCATAAAAGTACTCACGGATATTCCGCGCGACCAGATTGTTCATACTGCCATCAGCTGGCAGGATGTATCTTCCGGTACTTCCCGGATGGGTTGGCGATTTTGCGACCAATTCCAGACCGCATTCGCGCATTGCGCGACAGTGTTTTTGGAGGAGGAGGGGCAATCGACGTGCAGGATCCCGCTATTTTGCTCAATGTACTGGCGGAGGAAGCGGCAACCGTCTCAATTTTGAATGGCTCCACAACCGAAGGTTTGTCGGATAGGACGGCAGAATACCTGAGGGGTCAGGGTATTAATGTGGTTGAACAGGGAGAAGCTGCGTATAGCGCATACACTACGCTTACTTTTTACGGTGCCAAACCCTATACCCTGCACCACCTGGTTGATTTCCTCGCGTTGACAAACCCCTACCGCATTACCTATGCTTATGACCCCAACGCGCCCATCCACATAGTGGTTGTGCTGGGGGATGACTTCGCCGCAAATAACAGCTTGCCTTAACTTTGATAAAGCAAGAAGAGGCTGTCCATAAAAGAAGACAGCCTCTTTTTTAATTTTCTCAGATTGGTCAGCAAATAATTGCTGGTTGAACGCTTATTGTGTGAATCTGTGGAATCAAGAAGGGCTCACTCCTGCAAAAAATTCAGCCAATTTTTGAGAAAGAAAGTTTAGCTGTCTCTTGCTGGTGTATTGGTCAATTGCCAGGGTAAGAATGTTCCTGGTCATCTCAACCGCAATGGCGTTGCCGTTGAGCCCGGAATCGCTGAGCAGATCTTCCCAATGGATGGTCAGACCAATCCCGTTCTCACCCAAATATTCATTCAACTGATCCCGTAAACCATTGCTGACATAAACTGGCAAGCCCAAAGGCATATTGTCTGGCTGCAAGGCAGGAAAGATCGGTGAGATTGCGATGATCCCGGAGATTGACTTCAAGAGTCTGGTGTAGTTTTGGCGGCGGACTTGTTTGATGGCTGACCAATCGAGATGTTCAATTTCCTGGCGTTCCTGCTCATCCCCCAGAACCACCCTGTCATGTGCATAAAACAACTCGGCTTGTTCGAATAGTGCCTCGAGTGATTCACGGTCGCCGATATCTTCAAACAAATAGTCTCTCAACTGGCTGCGGTATTGGCGGATCAGCGGCAGGCGGCGGTTTTCTATTCCTTTATAGGCTGTAAGGTAGGGTTTGATATCGTGTTCTGTTTTCAGGTAACCGCCATCGAAGGGGCAGAGTTTGCGCATGCTGTTAAACGCAAAATCACCCGTGGTGTCAGTCAGAAATCCAGCCTGGGCGTCATCCTCGATCAGGATTCTTCCAGCACGCCGCAGCCCGGACAGGTAAAGCAAAAGATCTGGTTTGGGTGAGAAGCCAAAGTAATTGATGAAATAAATCGCTTGCTTATCGCGCAGCTGGCGTTCAAGATCCTTGATGTCTATGGTGAAAGATGGAAGAATATTGTAGTAATCGCAGCTTAAGCCGCAGGATTCAAATGTGTCAACAATAGTTGGGCAAAGATATGCCGGTAAAAGTACGCGGCGGATGTTATGGTCGCGCAGGTAATCACAGATGACCGTCAGGCAGGCTTTGCCGCCATTTAAAAAGATTGTGTCCTTGGCAGGGAAACAAGGCAGCTCAGTTTTCCACTTATCATCGTAATAAAACTCGCCGCCAACGAATAAAAAGTCGTCGGGTTCCATGCTGGTCACCAAATGCCATTGCGGCTTGATCTTCTCAAAGAAAGAATCCAGAAAAATTCGATCATAAGACAAAAAAGAGGCTGCCATTCTATCAGACAGCCTCTTTTGTTATCCTGCGGCTACTTCTTCGCGATGAGGCCCTTGATGAGCCCGACGATCGCGGTCAGAGCGCCGCCGCCAACGCCGCCACCCAGCAGGCTGACCAACATCGGGACGATGTCAGTGCTGCCAGTGGAAGCGCCTAAAAGACCAGCCAGCTGACCGCCGCCAAAGCCGCCAATGAGGCCGACGATGGTGTTGCCAATTGGACCTAGGTCGAGGTTTTTGAGCAGTTTGGCGATGAGGTTACCACCGGCTGCTCCACCAACTAACTGCAAAATGAGGGGTAATAAATTGTCCATGATTCTCCTTTTCAGATATGAACGAATGATGTTCCGATTATACGCCTCTTTTGAGATGTGTAAATTTTGGCAGGTACCCGTTCGAAGATTATGATAATAAAAAAGAAAGCGACCAGTCAGGTCGCTCTTTATTTTAACTTGTGATGATATCAAGATTATCCGCCTGAGTGTTAATTCAAAAAGACGGCTGGATGGCGGTTAGCCCATCGGCGGTTGCCAGAGCTCGATGCGGTTGCCTTCCGGATCCAGAACCCATCCAAACATGCCGTGTTCGTTTTCTTCCACGCGTTCGTCCACCTGGCAACCTTCCTTGCGCAAAATGTCCAACAGCTCCCGCAGGTCATCCACGCGGTAGTTAATCATGAAGGTCGCTTTTCCAGGGGCGAAATATTCGGTTTCTGCCGGGAAGATTGACCAGATCTGGTACCCGGGATCAATTTGACCTGTACTCGTAAACATCACCGATCCACCCCACTCTTCGATTTTAATGCCGAGATGCTGGCTGTACCATTGCCGCAGAGACTCAGGATCCTGTGATTTAAAGAAAATACCGCCGATTCCCTGAACTCTCTGCATCACTACTCCTGTTTGGGTGTGTTGATTTCATCCACCAGGGACAAGATCTCTTCATTGCTCGGAATGTCGCTCATGCTGTGCCCGTAGTGCACAAAGCGGGCGATGCCTTGTTTGTCGATCAGCACCTGGGCGGGCATGCGCCCCAGCTTGAAGAGGTTTACTTCCTGCCCATACAGCTTCAGCACGCTGGCTTTGGGGTCAGGCAGCCCTATGAAGGGCAGGCTCTCTTTTTGCCAATAGTCTGAAAAGCCCTGGGCATCTTCGGGACCGACGACAACAACAGCAACCTCGCGGGATGTAAATTCAGTGTGGTCATGACGCAACTGCGCCATATGCTTTTGGCAGAATGGTCAGGCAAAGGTGCGGTTGAAAACCAGGAGCACATTCTTCTGGCCTTTCAGGTCATCCAGGGTAAAGTCCTTCCCTGAAAAATCAGGCAGGGTAAAGTTTGGGGCTTTTTGGTTGAGTGATACACGGGGCATGAGATCTCCTTTTCTAAGTTTGAGAAATATACCGTACAGGGTAAAGACACTGGCAAGATTAGCTGCAAAATCAGATCTCACCAAATTCCTGGAAACAGCCGGTAGCGAACCTTGTCTGCGTATTCATTGTAACCTGCCAGATTTTCCTGCAGAAAGTGGTCTTCGAGACTGGTGCGCAGGACGAAGAAAGAGCCAAAAATGACCACGGGCACGAAGGCCCATAAAGAGTCGAGCAGCAAAGGCATTCCAAGGCTGGCAATCAAACTGCCAAGGTAACCCGGGTGCCTCACCCGGCTGTATGGTCCAGTGGATACGACGGTTTGACCGCGTTCCGGCTGAAGGCGCACAGTTCCGGAAAAGAAAGCATTTTCAATGAAGGCCAAAGAGCCGAAAACGTAACCGAATAGGATCAACGCAAGTCCAAGCAACTCCCATCCCAGGGGTAGGTCCGGAGACCAATTAAACAGTTCGTCCAATCCGGCTACCAACAGGATAAAGACGCTGCCAAAGGCCATCAGCGGTGAGAGCCACTTATCCCAGGCTTGGGTGTTGGCTTGGGTAGCATAATCAGCCCGTTCTTTGAGGATGTCGGGGGTCTTGCGGGCTGCAATGGCACGGCTGACGATGAAACTTAGCACGAATAGTGCCCCCATAACCCAGGCTTGCCACCAGTTCCACCGCCCCGAAATGATCATAGGCAGCAGAGGGAAAATTACCATTACCAGAAGCAGCATGATCACGATACGAATTATATTCTTCATATTCACCTCTTTAGCTTTTCTTAAAATACGCTATCAACTCGATTGATAAAAGTAAGAAAAAATCTTCAGTGACAGTGCTTATTTTGGATTATAACCTTCGTCTGTAGTTCTGTAAAAACATCAAGCCGGCTTTCGAGCGAGAATTCCGAGCAGCCCAGCGAAACTGTTGTTAGTCCCACTGATCGAGCCCAGAATTGTTGCTTCAACAAATCCACAAACAGCCAGAAGGGAGCTATATTCTTGGTCGGTATAAGCTTGCGTACTGGATGAATGGAAGGTCACTTTAGCGGAATTGACATCCAAGATGTAATAACGTTGGATCGCCACACTGGCTTCTTCAGCCCAGATATTCTCCTGTAAGTACAAGTATGGTTCATCCCCAAACAAACCACTTTCCGCAGCATGCCAGGAACGTGACTGATTACCCAATTCCCGCGCTTTCTCGAAGGTGTGGGGTTCAAGCAAAAGGTAACCACCCGGCTTCAACGCAGCGAATGATTTCTGCAGGATTACTCTCGCGTCTTCTGGTCGGAACACGTTGAATTCTCCAAAAATGGACATAACAAGGTCATATCCACTGCCATACTCAGCTGATCGAATGTCTGCCTCGAAATATTGGCAGCGCAAATTACGGGCAATGGCCTGCTCTTTGGCAAAGGCGATGGATGCGGGCGAAAAGTCGATGCCTGTGCAAGTGTGACCTAAGGCGGCTAAGCGGGCAGTGTAGAGTCCGGGTCCGCAGCCCAGGTCGAGGATGCGCGAAGGGCGCCCTTTGAGCACAGCCTGGTGGATCCAATCCACCTGCGCGTCGATGGTTTCTGAGCGGCGGCTGGCGGCATCGTGCGCCTGGGATAGATGTTCCTTCAGCATCCGTTTGCTGAAGGTCAGGTCATTCCAGGGGATTTTCTCCCCTTCAGACCAGGGCTGAGGATTGGACTGGCGGTGGATGATATCGATCAATTTCATGAAGCTTTATTCCTGATACTGTCTTGCCGTTCTTTATGAACAAAGAACGCGTCTTTTTTAGGACTGCCGACTGACTCTTTTATTTTATTCCGTACTGATAGTTTGCGAAATGATAATCAGCATGTCGGTTCTTTAAAGCCGGAATTAGACCAATTATTTTGAAGTTAGGATTGTGATGATCACCGCCGCGAGGAATACCAGGATAAAACCCATTATCATCCAACCCAAAGTGGCGGAGTAATTTTTGGGTTCGATCTGGTCATATCGATCCATTGCTCGAATGATCGGGAAGAGACGCCAAAAGAACGAGGCGATCGAGAGGACCATTGCAGCGCCGGTAAAGATCAGGTATGTTCGCGCGCGGTTAGAAGGATCACGATCAACAGCAGGATGACGATTAACTTGGTGCCTGCAACCCAGTTGACCAGGTATTTCACAAAATTATGCAGTTCGGGGTCTTGTTTTGATCTTTCCCAGGCTTTGAACACGCCCACGCTGTTGGCATATTTTGAGTCCGGGAAAAAATAGAGCATGATGATATTCGAAGCCTCCATGATCAGAAAGCCAATCGTCACTATCGTTATTGCGTTCACGCTTATATCAAGCTCCTGTTTGCCCCATTGTTGGGTTGGGCATCCTGCATTTACAGTTTGGCAGTGGTTACAAGATCCTTATTCTATGTAGATCCCCGGTTATTTACCCCGGGATTTCTTTGCGTCTTTTAATATCTTTTGTGTCGCGTACCAGCCCGTCATCATCGCGATGGGCACGCCGGCGGGGGGGTACTGAGCCAGCAGATGGTATCCACTCCAGTCACCGAGCTGGACAGCGATATTGTCCAGAAGGATGGGTGGAACAAACCTGATTTTAGCATCTAAATCAGGAGAGTTAGCGAGCAGATGCTCCCAGGGGGAACGTCTTTGTAGAGATGAATGTTTTCTGACAGCATTGTAGTAATAGAGATAATGCATCGCTTCAAGGAAGAAGTCCTTTTGGGAATGAATGGAAAGCAATCTGGGGATGTAAAACTCCTCGTCATCGGTACGGTGGGAGCGTTCAACATGCGCGTTCTCCTGAGGGCTGGCAGCATGGTTCTGGATAATGGAACAGCCAAATCCAGACAGGAGTTTTCTGAGTTCGATGAGTTTAAGCCAGGATTTCCCCCCAAACTCTTCACCCCGATCCACAGTAAAGACGATGGGCACCGAGACACCGTGACTTCTGAGCCAGGAAAGCACCCACAGAAAGAAAGTCAGGCCATTGGTCCAGCTTTTCTGATCAGAGTAAGCCATCAGTTTGAAGCGGGAGTTAACGTCTAAAGCGGTCCACTGATAGAGAGGAAACTGTTTCGAGTGGAAGTGGCGGATCTGTTCCAGGGTCAGCGCTTTTTGGTCCACGACATATTTGAGGTCAATTTGCACAATTTCAAATGCTTTGGCCTGATACCAATCCACATAAGGACGGGAGCCTTTTTTGTGGGGTTTGTGAGGCTTCAGCTTCGAGTGAGTTCTGTTGCGTCTGAGAATGTTGCGGATGGTGTGTTCAGACATCGTCAAACCATCCAGCGCCTCCAGTTCATCTTTCAGCCTGACAGGTCCATAGCGGGTCTTTTCTCTCAGCTCCAGGATCCTGGCTTCAATCCCGGCACTCGTTTTGTTGTGTACCCGGTGTGGCGCTTTTGATCCATCTTTCAAATCCCCCGCCTCACTCTTGCGGATTGCTTTGTAGATTGTCGCCCGGCTGACACTCAAGATCCTGGCTGTCGCTGTCACATTCCCCTTGTGTGCCTTCAAAACCTGTAGGATCGCTCGTCTGGCTGCCTCCGGACTAATCTGCCTCAACTCTTGGTAGTCTAAGTGGGTTATAGCTTTGATCAATGTACACCTCGATGTCTTCATATCTTATCCCCCATAACTCCAGACATCGATCCCGGTACAACTCGTATGACTTATCTAAAAAGTGTATACCATGTGCTGACCTACTCACAGCACGCCGGCGGGGGAATACGCCCATTGCCCTGCCTGGAGCACCCCCGGGATTGGAGTCAGGACAGACTTGGGAATTTTTGCCAATTTATTGACAACCGGCACGTCGCTTTCAAATGACCAGCCGGTGATCGCGCCTTCAGAGCTCCCTGAGACCTGTTTTATTGTCAGCGGGGTAGCCGAAAACTTAAACAGAATGTCATCGGCAATGTCTGGATAAACACTTTCGGAGAAGATCCTGAGAATGTTATTCTCAAGCCTCGCTTTGAATTCAGCATACCAGCCGGCATGTTCGATTTTCTCAACGATGTCGTAATCCAGCAGGCAGCTGATCATCAGGCCAGTTTTGCCTTCCGGTGCCATACTGGCATCGCGCAGCGCGGGAACGGAGACCTCATAGGTGTTCAAAGCGCAGTATCGATCCACCCACTCCAATACCTCAGCCTTGGTTTTGCTGTCAAAATCTCTGACTAGATCTTCTCTTTCCAGCCGGTTGGTTTCTCCCAAACCCATCTTTGAGGGGGTGTAGAACATATGCTCCCCGCCTCTTGCCTGGAAATAAGAGCTCGGTCGGTCTGCCGCCAGGTATAAAATGAAGACAGATTCAGCACCTTTGGCCGCAAGCATGTGTTCGGTTTCTGTTTTTACTGCCGCCGATATGTCCGCGTTCAAACCCGCAGGGTTGAGATAGTGGTAGAGAGTCTTCAGATCTGCCGCCCAAATCAGGTGGTCGTACGCATAACTCTCGCCGGTCGAGTCGGTCAATGTCTTTTCTGATGGAGTAACGGTCACGATGTTTTTATTCAGCCTGATTTCTCCGCCGGCATCCAGGATCTTGTTTTTCAGCAGACCCACCACCGCGGCGGTGCCGCCTTTGGGATAGAAATAATCAAGGTAGACATGAAAATATCCCAAAGCAAAATAGGTGGGGGTTTTCTTGAAGAAGTGCTGTAGGATGATGTCAGTCATGGATTGATTGTCGGTCAACCCATCCATATAAACTTCCATGGGCATCTTGAACTTGTTGAACTGCCTGAGCGCGTTAAGGAACTTGAACGTCCAGGGCAGCAGTTTTTTGATGAGGAATTTCTTATCAGCCATCAAGTTGGCGGTGAAGTTGGGATTGTCAAATTCATACAACACTTTGGTGTATTCCGATAGTCGATGGATGATGGGGATGATTTTTTCAATATCCTCGACGCTCTCAGGATAGAGTTTGATCAGCATCTGCTTATAATCTTCTAAAGAATCGATCGAATCGAATTGGACGATTTGATCTTCAACACCAACAGAAATTTTGTTTTCCAGGTACTCCCAGTCAATCTCCAGGTCCTTCAGGATCGGTTTCATTATTCCGGAATTGACAAAAGCCCTGGGACCTGTATCGAAGGCAAACCCATTGGAAAGGAAGGTGTGCAGCAAACCACCGCATCTATCGTTCTTATCCAGGATCAGAACCTCGTAGTTTTCCCTGATCAGATAAGCAGCAGCGGTCAAGCCTGCCATACCCGCGCCAACAATCACGACTTTTGATTTTTCTTCTGTCATTCGACTTCACCTAATTCGAGACTTAAGGCCCAAAGCTCTTCAGCGGCATCCTTATCCCATGCCGGGGGGGCCGGCTCTTCTTCGGTTGTGAGATTGAAAAATTTACCCGAAACCTTCTCCAGGCTTTTGGAAACGCCCAAAAAATAGAGCGCTTCGGCGGCGAGGTCTGCTGACCTCGCCGATCTATCCACAATTATCTTCTTAAAGAATTTGTAGATAGGCCCGTTGTTCTGCCCGCTGTTGGTTTTGACGTTGCCGGGATGCATTGCGTTTATGCTAACCCCTGTTCCGGCAAAAAACTCGTTGAGCTTGATCATGGAGAGCAATTGGGCCAACTTTGCGGCGCCGTAACTCGTCAGACCTGAATAGGAGTGTTTTTCCCAGGCGAGATCGTCCAGATGCAAACCCCATGCCGCAAAGCGATGGGCTTCAGAATTGACAAACAGGATCCGCCCGCTGTTTTGTTTGATGAACTTGTCCTTGAGGTAATGATTCAAAATGAATGTGCTCAAATAATTTGTCTGAAACACTGCTTCGAGATTATCCGATGTGATGATCTTCCTGGTGTTATAGACTCCGGCGTTGTGGATCAGCACGTCAATGTCCCTCTCAAGTGCGGCCAGTTTCTTTCCCACGGAATGGACTTCGGAAAGGTGTGAGAGATCGGCAATCCAATAGGAACACTTGGTGCCGTATTGCTTCTTTATGGTTTCACACAGTTCGATCGATTTTTGTTCATTCCGGTTAATGCAGAGCAGTTCAGCCCCGTGAGAGGCATATTTTTTCGCCGCAGCCAAACCGATTCCGGAAGTCGCGCCGGTAATTATGACCAGGCGGTCATTAAAATCATCCGTGCAGATTTCCGGGCTTGACTTAAGGTTGCGCAGCATGGCATTGATGTTGGACAATTGATATTCTTTGAAATACTTTTGCAAATCAGCCTCACGCGAAGAAAAATCTCACCATTTAATATATCATTCAATCCAATGAATCGTGATGAAAAACATGCTTCAAAAACAGGCAATGTGACTGTCACACCAGAAAGCATGGATTTCCCCGAAATTATACCCAAACTTCATTCGCGGTAGAAACTTGAAGTCATTACACAATCACAAAAATTTTTTGGCTAGCCATATATCTTTTAGGATGCTTTGAATATTTTCCGGATTCCTTACATTGACGTTTCAAACAAGCCGTTGTTCGAGCCAGGGAACACGGAAATATGCAACAACTTTTTCCGTAAGCCAATAGGTTTAAAAAATCAAAGGTGAATGATTGCTCATCCGCCCTGTTGAAATGCCAGGTTTAGTCCTTCAAGGTACTCATTTTAAGGAGTACATATAGCGGGCAGAAGCCAAGGACGGATGTTACCAGCAGGATTGCGCCGATCACTACCAGGATAATGCCAAACGTGCCTGTGACGATTCCACCAAAATATAAATAGGCAAACAGGGCGGCAACAATGGCACGGATAATGCGGTCAATATTGGACATATTGCGTTTCATAAGAAAACCTCCATTTGGATCGATATGGAATGATGCAATCATTATAAGCGATATGGACCAGGCAGCTTTTGACAAAGTCAATTAACTGCCAGTGAACTAAGACTGCCTAAATCAATAATTTTCGTTGTACCTCTCTCAGTTATCGTATGATTTGCGGCAGGAAGACCTCCCACTTTGCAGTCCACGGAGTCAACGTTGCGTCTACGTCTGGATCCCATTGACGTGTGACGCCATTGGTGCCAGGCAGGATATCTATCACAATTTGCTCCCAGGGTTGATCACCGACTTCACTGAAGTTGGCTGACCAATGCCCAGAAGAATCTGAAATAACGGTTCGATAAAAACATCCGCTAACAACACATGTTGAGACGTCCACATATGTGGTTGGTGAGGTGATGCCTGAAATGACATCGGCAGAGAAGTCCACGTCTAAAACACGCAGTTCGCTAACCGTGTGCGTTTTTGTTATGGTGCCATCTGTGATCGTTACAATATCTCCGGGTTTCAGATCGTAATTCCCTCGAAAATCGAGATTGAAATAGGTGTTGGTCAGGTCTCCGGGATTTCGGATCACCGTTGTGGAATTGCTATAATCCGGATCTTGAGGTGTGGCAGGGTCATCGATTTCGATCGATAATGTCGCGCCTTCTATCCAACCAGAACCATCCACGCGCTCGTCAAACGGGTGGGCATCAAACCTCTCACGATTGCGCCAGTTAACATCGGTGTGATCGCCGTCCGGATCTGGAAACAACATTTCTCCATATATACCCGGTACAAGATCGAGGATCAGCTGTTCTTCTGGCAACGATCCTAAAACCGAGTAGTCCACTTGCCAGCTTCCATCGGTTCCAATGGTGTCAAAGCGTCTCCAATGGCAGCCATTGTATTGGCAGTACTGAGCGCAAATAATAGCCCCCACCTGCCCTGTACCCCAAACAATATCATTTTCTTCGTCAACACCAGAAACCGCAAGGTCAATGACCGTGTGGGTTTTATAAACCAATCCATCTGTCATCGTGATAAACATGCCAGGACCGAGTGCAATCCCATTGAGCTCATAAAAAATCACGGTTCCATAAGGATCAACCGTTTTTGAGTCTGTGAAATCAATCCCTGTACCATTGGATGGATCATCCAGCGTTACCGTTACCGTGTTGCCAGGGCGCCAGTCATAGCCGGATATATTGTTTTCGATCAACTGTACATGAAAGCGAGCATAATCTCCCGTTTCAAATTCCCACCAATCTCCGTCATCCGCTTCGAAGTAATTTTCCCCATCAGAGGCTTGAACCTGCCAGTAATATCTGGTCTGAGCCTGCAAGTTCACGATTTCAATTTGAGTATCCATTCCAGTCGAAATCCAGGAAGAATCACAGATGTCGTTGTCAGACTTGTCAAAGCAGTATTGATAATCGACTGCCCCTGACATGTCTGTCCAATCCAGGGTGATGGTCCAAGTGGAGAGGAAGGCGGCTTGGTCAAGCGGAGCGATCTTTTGGAAAACTTCTGGCGGAATAACAAGTTGAGACTTTGTCTGCTTGTAGTTTGGAAGCATTAAGAAAGGTAAGGCAAGCAGCATCGAAAAGGCTTTGAAGAGTAGAGCGGTTGAGTGAATCATGATGAGTTCCTTTCCTGAGAAGAGCTTATTAACGTGTTTTGTGATGAGCAGGAATAGTTATAATGGGTTGAGTCTGCACCTCTTAGAAACTTGGGATGCCAAAGAAATTTGCGGTTGTTTCAACGAAATATTTTGTTGTGTGGTCAGTAAAAAAGGTTTGAATGAGGGGTTGTTAGATAATTATAAATTAAAACTAAGGAAGAAATGGAAGAAAACTTTTAAAAAAAGCTTTGATCCTGCACCAGGGAAGCGATTTAGGGCGTGCAATTGGGCACGTGCTGCCTGCGTATGATCCGCCTCACAACATCATTTGAAATTTCCGAAGTGTTGGAGAGATGCCATTGAGGCCACTGCCATAATCAGGAAATTGAAATTAGTGTCAAAGATCATTATTGCTTTAGAAATGGAACCATCTTCTGAGTGCCAGAAGCGTTGCACTCCAGAATAAAAAAACCGCCCTCCAGATCTGGAAGGCGGTTTGGATTTACATCTACACAGGGACTACCCATGCATCACAGGTCTAAATTTGTAGCCATAAACGATCATGCCGCGTTCGGAGCCATCATTGCGGATCTTGCGCGTCACCATCTCGACTGGCATGCCGATGCGCACTGGCTCGGCGCCCAGATCGGTCAGTTGGGCGGTCACAACCGGACCCTCATTTAATTTGACCATGGCAACCGTGTAGGGAGCTTGCTCTTCAAAGCCGGCGGGAGCGTTGCTGTAGCTGGTGAAGGAATAGACCTCGCCTTGACCGCTGAAGGTGAAGGGCGTTTTGGCTTCGCCGCCGCATTCAGGGCAGACGTCGCGGGGTGGGAAAATCCTGGCATCGCAATGCGGGCAGACTTCGCCCTGCAGTGAATATCTCTGTTTTTTCAAACGCCAGTAGCGTGGAACTTCCATTTTTGACTCCTTAAGTTAGACTTACGGACTTCAGTTTAGTCAAATTAAACTATCAGGAACTCTCAAAAGGGCTGAAAAAAGGGTCAATTTGACTCTTTTTGGTCCTGAAAGCTTGTTTTAAAGGAAATCGAGAGCACCTCTCCTGGATTTGATACAAACACCGCGATTAAGGTTTGGCGTGCTATAATCGAAACTTGCAGGAGACACACATGAACGATCGCGTAATCTTTCCTTTCACAGCAGTAGTCGGCCAGGAGCGCATGCTGCGCTCGCTGATCCTTAATGCAGTCGATCCCCGCATTGGGGGCGTGCTGATTCGCGGCGAACGCGGCACCGCCAAGTCCACCGCGGCGCGAGCCCTGGCGGCTTTGTTGCCGCCCATGAAGGTTGTCAGCGACTGCCGTTTTGGCTGTGACCCCGCCAAGCCCACCACCTGGTGCACGGAGTGCCGTGAGCGCTTTATCGGGGGGGAAGACCCAATGCCGATTGAAACCAAGGAAACGCCTTTTATCAACCTGCCAGTTTCTGCCACAGAGGATCGCGTGGTGGGCACGCTCGACATTGAACGTGCCATTCAAAAGGGCGAGCGCCACTTTGAGCCCGGCGTCCTGGCAGCCGCCAACCGCGGCTTGCTCTACATCGACGAGGTCAACCTGCTGGATGACCACGTGGTGGATATCCTGCTCGACTCGGCTGCAATGGGCGTGAATGTGGTGGAGCGGGAAGGCATCTCTTTCAGTCATCCGGCGCGTTTTATCCTGGTTGGCACGATGAACCCCGAAGAGGGCGACCTGCGCCCACAACTTTTGGATCGCTTTGCCTTTTCGGTTGAGATCCGCGGCATCCTGGATAAGGCCCAACGTGTGGAGATCATGCGCCGCAATATCGCTTTTGAGGCCGACCCCGAAGCCTTTCGCCAGGTCTGGCTGCCAAAGGAGCTGGAGCTCTCGCAGCAAATTGAGATGGCGCGCGAGTTGGTAGATGAGGTCCGCTATACCCAGCGCGATCTGCTGATCATCGCTGACCTGACCTCTGAAATGGAAGTGGACGGACACCGATCAGACCTGGTGATCCTCAAGGCTGCCCGCGCCCAGGCTGCCTATGAGGGGCGCACACGCATTACCCCGCGCGATATTGCCATGGCTGCCGAGTTGGCGCTGCCGCACAGAGTTAAGGCAGGTCCGTTCCGCAAGAGTGCAGTTGGGGTGCAGGCGCTTGAGGCGAAGCTGGCTGATTTGAAAATGCAAACCACGATCGTTGGCGGCGAAGAGGAAGAAAAACCCGACACAGCCGAAGAATCTAAAAAAAAACTGACGGACCCCCGGAACCCGACTCTTTAGACAGCCAATCCGACGAAGAACTTCCGGTTGTTGGCGAGGGGCAGCAGCAGATTTTTACTGAAATAAACGCCCAATGGTGGGAGGGCGGCAAGGTGGTGAAACCCGGCGAGACCTTTGAACCGCGCCAGCTGGACACCCCTCTGGACGAAATGGTCCGCAAGCAGGGCGGCAGACGATCCCAAACCCGATCAAAAACCAAACGAGGGCGCTACATCCAGTCCCAAGCCACGCCAGATGACACCTCCGATGTGGCCTTCGACGCCACCATCAGGGCAGCCGCGCCGTTCCAGAGCCAGCGTGAAAGCCTGCGTGCCGAACGTGACGTGGCATTTGCGGTGCGATCAGCAGATTTTCAGAAGAAAATTCGTGTTCGGAAGACCGCAAACTTGATCCTGTTCCTGGTGGACGGCTCGTGGTCGATGGCGGTCTCGGAGCGCATGCAGGCTACCAAGGGGGCGATTTTATCCCTGGTGACGGACGCCTACCAGCGCCGCGATCGCGTGGGATTGGTCGTTTTCCAGAAGGACCGCGCCACGCTGGTGCTCGCGCCAACCAACTCGGTATTGCTGGCTCAGCGCGCGCTTGAAAACATTCCGGTTGGCGGCAAGACGCCGCTCTCAGCAGGGCTGCAGATGGCCTATGAGGTCATCAAGCGCGAAAAGATCCTGCATCCGGACGTGCAACCACTGCTGATCGTCCTGACCGATGGGGCGGGGAATGTGCCACTTGCCCCCGGGCGACCAGTGGCGGAAGAAATCGCGGAACTGGCTGGCATGTTTGCCAACGAGAAGATCCACAGCGTGGTGATCAACATGGAGCAAAAGGTCTTTGATAGTGGCCTGGCGCAGGACCTGGCAGATAAGATGGAAGCGGTTTGTTATACAGTTGAAGATCTGAAAGGCGAAACTTTGCTCGAGACCGTTCAGCGCGAAATCTTTGCTCCAACCGTGCCCAACTACCGGGAACTGGGTTGAAATCCTATTGAACTAAGTGGCTTTTACCGCCTAATCCGGAGGTTTTCAAAGAGACGGGATGACTGCCTATTCAGCAGCGACGACGTTAATCTCAGGAAAAAACTGGCGGATGGTGCCGGCAATCCAACCCTGCAGGGTCTGAGTGGAAAGCTCACACTCCGAGCAGGCGCCCCCGAGGCGCACTTTGACGGTATCGCCCTCAATGCAAACCAGCTCAACCGATCCGTGATGAAATTGCTCGATGTAAGCGCTGATCTGCTCGATCAGGGCGTGGATGTGTTCTTCGCGTGAAAAATGGGGGGCAACGTGTTCAGTCATAATGAGCTCCTTAAGGCTGATGCATGAATTTTATCACGCTTCTCAGAAGATCCTTTATCGCCAACTTTCCCAACAACCCTTGCAATAACAATGAGGTCTCATGCTTTGAATTCATACTATACTTGGTAGTGTACTTTTCCAAGGGCAATTACTTTTCAATGTGACCGAGACGATATTACTTCCATAAACAGGAGTTTGGCATGATCGAATACAAACGTTTGACTGCGGATGATGTGGCTATTACGAAAAAACTGGTCAGAATATTCAGAAACCAGAACCCGTCGGATGAGAAAGTCCTTCTTGCGCTTGAAGATCCAAGCATTTTCCTTTATGTTGCACTGCTTGAGGATGATGTCTGTGGTTATGTGAAGGCATACCGCCTGAAACGCTTCGATGAGGAAAATGATTTTTTCATGGTTTACCACTGTTTTGTCCAGGAAAAATACCGGCGTATGCATATTGCCCACAACCTGATGAAAATGATCCTGGATGAAGCCCAGGCTGCGAATGCTTACTATACCTTTTTGATCACTCAAAGTGACAACGCGCCGGCGATGAGATTATATGAAGGATTGGGCGGCTACAATCATCCAAAGAATAAAGAGGTTTATTATTGGTATCCGGAAGGGGATGCTGCCCATAGTTGATCAGGATTTCAGGGCTTTCTACCCTGGGATGCGTTGATCAATGGTTGAAGTTTGAAGGTTTTGGCGAAAAAATAGCCAATTAATTCGTCAAGTTTTGTCAATCGAACAGCCTGCCCTGCAGCAGATGCTCGCAGAAGCTCCGGCGATGATGTGGGCTGAGCCCATATAGTTCGATCGCCCTGACGTGCTCCTCGGTGCCATAGCCCTTGTTTTGCCCAAATCCATAGCGGTTCTCTTCTTCCGCCAAAGAAAGCATCAATGCATCCCGGGCGGTCTTTGCCAGCACAGAGGCGCAGGCAATCGACAGCGAGCGCTGATCGCCCTTGACCAGAGCGGTTTGCGGCAGCCTGACAGCCGGCAGCTTGAAGTAGTCCAAAAGCAGGTGCCCGGGTTTGGTTTTCAAACTCTCGATGGCACGCCGGAAGACCAAGCGTCCGGCTTTCCCCATGCCAAGCGTGTCAATTTCGAGCGCTTCCACCCAGCCAAGCGACCAATCCAGCGCAACCTTGCGGATCTCTTCAGCCGCAAGCTCGCGCTCCATGGCGCTCATTTGTTTCGAGTCGCGCACGCCCAGCAAAGCTTCCGCGAGCCCTTCTTTTTCCACGGGCAGGATTACCGCCGCGGCGCAGAGTGGGCCTGCCAATGCGCCGCGCCCGGCTTCGTCGAGACCGGCGATCAGCACGCAGCCGTTTTCGGCAATGCTTTTTTCGAATGCAAGCGTTGGGTAGGGCGGAATCAGGCTGGGGTCAAACTTTGGGCGCACGATACAAGCCCTTTTTCTTATTATTCCGGATGCTGAGGAGTTCTTTCGCCATCTGCAGGCTATCCTTCAGCAAGTGCATGCGCGAACCGGGTTGGTATGTCCAGGTGATGGGGACTTCCACGATCTCAAAACCTGACTGGCGCGCGATGGTAAGAACTTCGACATCAAAACTCCAGCCCTCCAGTTTTTGGAGCGGGAAGATTGCCTGGGCTGCCTCAGCACTAAAGCATTTATAGCCGCATTGTGTATCCTGCAAGCCGGGCAGGACCAGCAGCCGCACCAGCAGATTGTAGATCCTTCCAATAAGATGACGGTAAAAAGGTTCTCCAATGCGTTGTGAGCCAGGCGCTTCGCGCGAGGCAATTGCCACGGGGGCTGTCTGGTGGGTTTGGGGTAAAAATTTTCCGATCTCCTCGACCGGCATCGAAAAGTCCGCGTCTGCCATGAAGCGATAGTAGCCCTGGGCGGCAAGCATACCGGTGCGGATGGCGTTGCCCTTGCCGGGCTGCGGAAGGCTGATCAGGCGCAGTTGGGGTATGGTTTTCATCCACTCCCGCACGATCTCCGCGGTGGCATCTTTGCTGTTATTCTCAACCACGATCACTTCAGTTTCAAAGGGAAGGGAAGACAGATAACCTTTGAGAGCTTCAAGAGAAGCAGGCAGGCGCTCGGCTTCGTTGTGGGCGGGGATGATGAGGGAGAGGTAAGGCGTACTCACAAGTTGGTCGCTTTGCAGAGCCTGAAGAAAAAGGTCGGGGTGGGCGGACTCGAACCGTCGACCTCTGCGTCCCAAACGCAGCGCGCTAGCCGACTGCGCTACACCCCGGCGAGGTTGAAGTATATCCTAATTGGCAGAATTGCGTCAAGTTCAGTTGGATAATTAGATGATCTGAAAATTCTGCTGTTGGTTCGGCTTTCCTGTATCCCCCTGAAACCGGATTTGTTTATGTGAATTGCCTTGTAAGGATTACAGAAACCTCATTACCCGAAAAAAATGAAAAAATAATACCCGACTGCCATGGCCCACAACATCGAATCCAGGCGGTCGAGCACACCGCCGTGACCCGGGATCAGGCTGCCGGTATCCTTCACCGCCAGCGAGCGCTTGATCAGGCTCATGAGCGTGTCGCCAAAGAATGCTACAGGACCCAGTATTACACCCAATCCTGCCGCATTCAGCATCCCCAAGCCCGGCAAAGGCTTACGCAGGACCCAGCCGATCAACACACCCGAAAGCAGCCCTATCAAGGTGCCGCCAATCAAACCCTCAAGCGTCTTTTTAGGGCTGAGCCTGGGCAGGATGATGCGTTTGCCAAAACGGGTGCCAATCAGATACGCGCCGGCATCCACCAGCCAGACCAAGGCTATCGTCACCAGCAACCACAGGTTGCCATGCGGCTGGCTCTGATTGAGCGAGATGCCGTAAGACCCCAAAACGCCGATAAAGAACACGCCGAAAACCTGCAAACCCAGGCTGATGAAAGCTTTGTCGTCTCCGTGCTCATACTGCCACAGGCTGTAAAAAGCCAATGCTGCCAGGATCAGCGTCCATACCAGCGGTTCCATCCAGGCCGTAAATAAGATGCGCAGCAAGACCAGCGCCGCAATGGCTGCGATCAACAGAGGATGAGAAACCTTGCGGCCTGTGTTTTGGAGCATGCGGGCATACTCAAAACCCGCAAATGCCAGTACGAGGAGCAAAAATAGATTGAATGCAATCCCCCCATGCCATGCCAGACCCAAAAAAAGGGGCACAAAGATCAAAGCTGAGAGTGCCCGCTGGCGCAACATTACTTTTTGCTCAGTCCGCCAAAGCGGCGGTCGCGGGTGGAGAAGTCTTCAAGGATCTCTGAGAGGGTGGCCTCGTCGAAGTCCGGCCAGAACACCTGCGGAAAGGCCCACTCGCTGTAGACGCTCTGCCAGGTGAGAAAATTACTGGTGCGCTGTTCGCCTGAAGTGCGTATGATCAGGTCGGGGTCCGGAATGCCAGCAGTAAACATGTGGTCAGATAATGTATTCTGGGTGATCTCGTCAACTGGGATGCCCTCAGAAACGATCTTTTTGACGGCGGTCAGGATCTCGTCGCGCCCGCCGTAACTGAACGCAAGAATAACATCAATGCGGGTGTTGTTTTTGGTCAATTCGATCGCGTTTTCTATTTTTTGGCGTAATTGCGGCTCGAGGTGCTCGAGATGACCGATGTGAAGCAGACGCGCGCCTTCTTTGTGGAGCTCCGGGGTTTCGGTTTCGATGAATTCACCCAAAAGACCCATCAAACCGCTGATCTCCTCTTCCGGGCGGTTCCAGTTTTCGGTGGAGAAGGCATAGAAAGTAAGGTGCTTGATGCCGGCGTTGGCAGCCGCGCGGATAACGCGACGCAAGTTCTTCGTGCCGGCACGGTGCCCGGCCACGCGTGGTAAACCGCGCGCTTTCGCCCAGCGACCGTTCCCATCCATGATGATGCCGACATGTTCCGGCACACGTCTGCTTGTTTCGGGCATTTTAGAATTCCATGATTTCTTTTTCTTTACGGTCGCCGATCACGTCCACCTCGGCTACCATTTCGTTGGTCAGCTCCTGCAGGTCGTCCTCACTCCTCTTAAGTTCGTCCTCAGAAATCAATTTCTCTTTTTCAAACTCGCGCAAGTCTTTCAGGCTGTCACGCCGGATGTTGCGGATTGCAACCCGACAATCTTCAAGGCGTGAATGGACCATTTTGACCAGGTCGCGCCGGCGCTCTTCGGTGAGGGGAGGAAGGTTGAGACGGATCACCTTGCCATCACTGTTAGGTGTGAGTCCCAGATCTGAAGCCTGGATGGCGCGCTCGATCGCTTTGAACGATGAGGCATCAAAAGGGCGGATGAGCAGTTGACGTGATTCGGGCACACTGATGGTGGCGAGTTGAATCAAGGAGAGGCTGGAGCCATAATACTCAACCTGTAGTCTTTCGACCAGCGCGGGGGACGCCCGCCCGGTTCGGATCGCCAACAGATCGTCTTCCAACACGTCCAGGGCGCCTTGCATGCGCTGTTTGGACTCTCTTAATAATTCATCAATCATAGTGACCTCCTTCAGTGGTAAAACGAAGCTTAAGCATAACCTATTTTATCCGAAGTGTGGAGTAAACATAGAACCAAGCGGCTTTATCTTAGTAGGGCGAGACAAAGTGGCCGCGAAGCAGGGTATTGGAAGCACCAAATACGTTTATCGAATGTGAACATAACGTGCTTCCAATCCGCCATCGCACATAGATCATCTACGTCGGCGGGTTGAGGGCACGATACATCCGTCCATCACATCGTTCCCGGTACCCCCAACCTCGCCCTACAGAAGAATGGGAAGACATACAACACATAAGACCAATGTTAGTAGGGTGGGTTGGCGTCAGAGGATATCAATCTTGATTAAATTCGAAATAGCCAACCCACCAAAACCAATAATCTTCCGTATGTGAAGCATTGAAGACTCAATTTACTCGTGATGCGGTGGGTAGGCCATAACGGGTTGTGTGTATGCATAGGTTTTGTGACACCACCCTACCTGCTACGGGGAAAAGTATCCTCAGAAGTTCGGTGCAATGGCCCTGACGAATCTGATACTGTTTCAATTTTGCATAGAATTTAGAAAAGAGCAGTTAAGGAGAGCTCTTTGTTCATCCTGTTCTTCAGCAATTGTACCCATGGTTGTAAATTATCAACAGACCTAAACAATGGGATTGAAGCTGATATTGGTTTGTAAACCTTGGTCTTTCCTTTTGTCTTTATGTGTTGGTTTTCAGGTTTAGCAGATTGACGCATGAAGGCATCCTTAGCCAGGGTGTCTCTATGTCTCAAGATAGTTAGCAAAGATTGTCCTCCGGAGGGTGACCAGGATAAACCTCGGCCGCGCATTCTTTGTCGGACCAGTTTGTCCACATTTCCTTCGGCAGCGCCAAGGGTGGCCGGTTTGAGGTCAGGGAGACCGCGCTTGTCCAAGTCCAACAGGGCATCCTGATTGTGCTCAAGGTATCGGATCAGATGCTGGATCTCTAGAGCCTGTTTTCCCCTGACCTTAGCCTGCAAAGCCAGCAGTTCAGGCTTTATCTGTTCGAAAGGTGTGGTGAATAAGCGATCCAATAAAGACCAGCTGTTGAGCATCTTTCCAAGACTGCGGTGAACTGCCCGGCAGACGTGAAAACGATCCAAGACAGGCACCTGAGGCAAATTGAGCAAGTCAAAAGCATGCCGGACCCAGGGAGCGCCATCCCCGCCGACCACCAGATGCTTTACTTCAGAAAGATCAAAATGGCGATCAGCCAATTCGCGCACTTTGATCTGCCATTCCTCGTTGGAACCGCCTAGTTGGGTCATCACCACTTTGTTTTCACAGGCATACCTGCCCATTCCGATGCATTTCTTGCCACTATATAAAAGGCCTACTTTGACTTCAGCACGCTTTTGATCCTGTTGCTGCAAATGCACCCATACCCCATCGCTTTCTCCATAAAGCGTATCAGTTTGAATCCTGCCCGGCTCTGTCTCTGCACGCCAGTCTAGTTCATAGGCTTCAATCAGTTCCCCAAAACGTTTGACCATCCGCTGCAAACTGCTCGGGCTGATGGCTGTCCTGAGCACATAGGCCAGCATCTCCGATGCGTTGCGATAAGTGCTCCGGCTGGCAAGAACACAACCCATTTCCTGTACTTTCAGACTGGTTCGTGCAAAAGGAGCGATGCCCAACAATAAATCCAACGGCTTCCATCGCCGCCCGTGTTCATCCTGATAGACCCGTCTTCGATACTTGACCGGTCCGCTTTCAAATACAACAGTCCGGCTGGCCGTGCCAACATTTCTCCAACCCTTTGGCACTTCCGCTCTCAAACTTCCATCCAATACATCTAATGCCGTTTGCAGCAAAGCTTGTCCTATTTCCTGACTGAATTCCCTGATCGTTTCTTCCAGTCGCTCTGGCTCAATTGACCGCTGTATCTCTTGCCTTTCCTGGCCGACAACTAAAGTTATAATGATGGAGACAGATTGTCCTGTCATGTGAGAGTTCCTCCTTTTTTGTTGGCAAACTAATTATGGATGGAACTCTCCTTTTTGTGTGCTAATTTCCTAAGTTATGCAAGTTTGATACTGTAACCATTAATACTTGTGACTTGTGCAATAAATAGTAATCATAGTATAATAATCTCCCGGCGTTAAGGAGGCCCAAGGCTTTCGAGGCGCGTTTTGTATTAACCCAGCCTGATTGGGGGTTTGGGATTTAGAAAATGTATTAAGGAATAACGTAATTATGCCAAGCTCATACTTGACCCGTGAGGGATATGAAAAATCGGAACGCGAACTGGTATTTTTGCGCACAGTCAAACGCAAGGAAGTTGCCCAGCGCTTGCAGGATGCGATGGAAGACGGCGAACTGATTGAAAACGCGGAATACGAAGCTGCCAAAAATGAACAGGCGTTCACAGAAGGTCGCATCAAGGAATTGGAACTTCTGCTTGCCAACGCTCATATCATTGAAGATGGTGAAAACGAACATGGTCTTGTAACTGTTGGTTCACATGTGACCATCCGAGAAGAAGACGGAGAGCCGGAAACATATAAGATTGTCGGTCCTGTTGAGGCAAACCCCCGCGAAAAGCGCATATCCAACGAATCCCCGATTGGTCGGGCTTTGATTAACCATCGTGTAGGTGATAAGGTTAAGATTGAAGCTCCAGGTGGTGCTTACACCGTCGAGATTCTTAAGAGCGAGTAATCCACAGAATTCTCAAAGCCCCACCCTATTTAGAGGTGGGGCTTATTTTAATGTAAAGGACAAACCATGCTAACAGACAACTTTTCCGAACTTGAAAACCTGCGCCTCGAAAAAATGCGGCAGCTACGCCAGGACGGGATTGAACCTTACCCAACCCGGTCTTATAAAAACAGCAATAATGCCGATGCCATCAAGGCTTTCGAGGCACATGAGGCTGCTGGCGAACCAGATGAGCTCAAGCTGACCCTGGCGGGTCGTCTGCGTGCCATCCGCAACATGGGCAAGCTTTCTTTTGCCCATATCGAAGATCGCAGCGGCAAGATCCAGCTCTTTATGCGCATCAACGAGCTTGGGCAGGAAAAGTTGGATCAATTCGTGCGCTTCTTTGATCTCGGGGACTTCATCGAAGCTACCGGTACCATGGTCCGCACAAAACGTGGAGAAGTGACTCTGCAGGTTGAAGACTTCAGGATGCTTTCCAAGGCACTCTATCAATTGCCGGCTGCCAAGGACGAGGTGGTTGATGGGGAGGTCATTCGCCATGCCGCCCTGACCGACCCCGAAACCCGCTATCGCCAGCGTTATGTGGACCTGGCAGTGAACCCCGAAGTGCGTGAAATCTTCCGCGTGCGCACTGAGACGCTCAGAGCCTTGCGCGAATTTTTGGATGAACGCGGCTTTCAGGAAGTGGAAACCCCCATCCTCCAACCAATTTATGGCGGAGCGGCAGCCAAACCCTTCACCACCTATCACAACCAGCTTCATCAACAACTCTTTTTGCGGGTCAGTTTTGAGCTTTACCTCAAGCGTTTGCTTGTTGGCGGGCTGGATCGGGTTTATGAAATCGGGCGAGACTTCCGTAATGAAGGGGTTTCTTTCAAGCACAACCCCGAGTTTACCCAGCTTGAGTTCTATATGGCCTACGCCGATTACAACACCATCATGGAAATGACTGAGCAAATGGTTTCACAGGTCGCTCAACGCGTGTTGGGTACAATGGTCGTCAAGTACAAAGGGCACGAAATCAACCTGGCACCACCCTGGAACAGGATGCAGATCCGCCAGGGTCTGATCGATCATGCCGGCATTGATATCCAGGAGTATCCCACCGATGAGGCTCTGGCAGAGGTCATGAAAGCGCGCCAGATCGCCTTCAAACCAGGAACCCCACGCGGAAAGCTGATCAACACCCTGATGGAAACCTATCTTGAACCAATCATGATCCAGCCAACCTTCCTCTACGACTACCCGCGCGACATCTCGCCCCTGGCTAAGGCGAAGCCGGATGACCCCAACACGGTCGAACGGTTCGAAGGATATATTGGTGGGATGGAACTCTGCAACGCTTTCACTGAGCTCAATGACCCGCTCGACCAGGAAAAACGCTTCCTCGAACTTGGACGCACTTATACCGAAGACGATGAGGAACGCAACCCCATGGACGAAGATTATTTGCGCGCGCTGGCTTACGGCATGCCTCCGGCTGGCGGTTTTGGCTTGGGCGTGGACCGCTTCGTGATGATGCTAACCGGTCAGCACACTCTGCGCGAAGTGATCCTGTTCCCCCATTTGCGTGAAGGCGATAGTGCTTCCTTTGAAGCCTAAATCGCTTGAATTAGCATAATGCTTGAAAAGAGTGCCTGTGGTACTCTTTTTTTGTTGGTAAATGACAAAAAAACTGACATTTTGGAAATTTTTGATGCTCATCCTTAGATAAATGCTTTTTTCTGATCATAATTGCATTAGAATGTAACCAGAGTGTTAACTCATTGGTCTGAGTCTTGCAACGAAAGCATTGATGGAAGAGACTGAACTGATCAAACTTGCTGTTGATGGGGACCTTGACGCTTTTAATCAACTTGTCCTCCAACATCAGGAAATAGCATTTAACGTCGCCTATCGCATTATGGCAGACGAAAATGCGGCTGCCGATGCCACCCAGGAAGCAGTAATCTCCATGTACCGCAAACTCGACACCTATCGCGGGGGATCCTTTAAGAGTTGGTTTTTGCGTATTGTCACTAATGCCTGCTACGATGAGCTCAGGCGGCAGCGCCGCCGCCCAACCGTGCCAATTGAACCGGAGACCAACGAAGGTGAGGTGATCGAGTCACCTGAGTGGTTAGAGGATAAATCTGCCGGACCTGAAGATGTATTGGGTGCTTCAGAGCTTGAGCAAGCCATTCAACACTGTCTGAGCGGTCTCGATCAAAAATTCCGAACTGTAATTACCCTGGTGGATGTCTCAGGAGAAGATTACGAATCGGTCGCACAGATTATCGGCACACCCATTGGAACGGTCAAGAGCCGTCTTGCCCGCGCGCGTCAAAAAATGCAGCACTGCCTGCAGGGTTTCAGGGAACTTTTACCAGACCATTTTCGTCATATTAGCGAGGAAAATGATGAATAGGCAAGCTGAAATCACAGGAAAGGACATGAAGCTGCTTTGTGCCTACCTCGACGACGCGATGTCCATTCAGGACCGCGCCAAATTTGAGAAGCGCCTGCAGCAATCCCCCGAGCTGAAACAAGCTCTGGCGGATATGACTGCTTTAAAGCACAACCTGCGCAGTCTGCCTGTCAGGAAGGTTCCTTATCAATTCACCCTGACCCGTAGTGAAGCAGAAAAAGCCCGTCGTGGTCGCTTTTTGCTGCCAGGCTTTGGTTGGGCAAGTGTGGTTTCCATGATTCTGTTGGCGGTCATTTTTGGCAGCGAATTTATCTTCACAAACTTTTCAGCCCCACAACCTGTATCTGAACCCGCTCCCATGGTTCTGCTAAACGATGCGGCTCCAGAAAGCGCATTAAGGCAATCCGAAGAAGAAGCCCCTGAACCGGTATATCTTCTCAATTGGGCGTCCGGATTTGGCAAAGGTGGTGGTGGCGGCGGTGTTGCCTATGGGATAGGTGGTGGATCCGATGCAATGGTTGCTGAGGGTATCGCAATAGCCGAACCAATAGAGCCGGAAGAAATCTCACTTTCTGAACCAGCGCCGCTTGAACAAGCCATTGAAGCAACTGAGGTTGCAAGCACGCTTAATGAAGATAAGGTCACTGTTGAACCTTTAATCTTTGGTGTCCGGGAAGATCAACTGGGGCAAGTGATTGCTGTCCAACCCGATGAGGCTCCAGTTTTAGCATTTGCTGATGCACCCGAAATGGTTGAAGTGGAAAAGGAACCGCTCATTCCGACTAACATCAAGTGGATCCTGGCTGGTCTTGCCGCGGTATTTGGTCTGATCTGGCTGTTTATTCGGTTCAAACGATAATTTCCAGACTAAGAACCTAAAAGTCCGGGATGCAGTCCCGGACTTTTTTCTATTTAGCAAACAGGCGTTTTATTTGTTCTTGATTGCAACGCCTTTTCGTAACAACTTACTTAAGGCCAACCCTAAGCCAATCGTTGTAAGCCCTGCGATTATAAAAGCAGGTCCCACAAAGTTGTCATCCCGACCGGTATTTGGCACCGAGAACGTTGCCGTCGTTGTCGGTTCCGTTGGTGTAAACGTGGGGCTTGGTTCCGGAGTGTTTGTCGGTGTTTCCGGAGTGTTGGTTGGGGTGAAAACTTGGGTTTCCGTAGGCGTCACAACAGTAGAGGTAGGGGTAAACGTTGGCGTGTTGGTGGGAGTGACAATAAGTGTTTCCGTAGGCGTCACAACAGTTGAGGTAGGGGTGAACGCTGGGGTGTTGGTAGGTGTATTGGTAGGCGTAAAAGTCGGAGTAAACGTAGGAGTATTGGTGGGCTGCTGCTGGCAGCCGTAACTATCAGCATAGTCACCGGGATTGTGGAGCGTTACCAGGGTGCTGTTGACCCACACCGAAGCGCTGGTGATGTTGTAATAACCAGGTGCCACATTGTCCGTGAAATGGACAACGTTCCCACTGCGCGGTCCAGGCGGGATGGTGCCGTAGGTGTAGGTGAGGTCTGAGATACTGTCACCTTCAACAGTGTTCAGTAATACAAAATGGATTTCAACGTATGTCCCGACACATTTAATATGTGACAGATTGAGTTGGTAGTTTTCACTTGCCAGAACAGATTGCTCCACCTGGCTGAGAGTAAATAATAAGAGAACGGCAATTAGAATTGTGGATAGTGTCTTCACAGTATAACCTTTCTACATGATTGTAAAAAACCTTTGAGGACTAAATATTAATACTAAGCAAGTATTAATATCGAATAGTTGTACAAGGTATGTAGATGTCCGAAGAAGAAAAAGCGATTATCAAACCCTGATAATTACTTTGATGGGAAGAGCTTATAGGTGGTTATGGCAGAAATCTTTGAATGATCAGGGTTCCTAACCGTCGAACAGGCAAATTAATGTGGCAAGAATGCGCCAAGTGGGGTCAGCTTGCCGATCACAACAAAGCGCTGCCCTTGCCAATCGTTTGTGCAGGTATAGAGCGTAACCAGGCGATCTTGAGGTTTTAGGTCAATCTGGGTTTCAATCACTGAATTCTCATAGATTTTTTCAATCAATTTTTGGAATTCTGTGTTGGAGCTGAAATCGACAACCAGGTAGGTTGTATCTGTTTCGCTGACCACGATACCGGCGGCAATATCTACCCGAAACACCTGCTCTGGTGTGTAAAGGTAGTAAAACGGATTTTGTTCGTAAAACTGCTGACTCTTGTACCGAACCAGGTTGCTAAACATCAGCCCATTGTCAAAATTGTGACCATAAATGATCGTGTTTGGGTCGCTGAAGTCGGTTTTATTGCGGAAATCAAAGAAGATCGAGCCCATGGGTTTGTAGGATAAGTCAAGATCGCGGGTCAGGTAATATTCATTATCCGGTGATTTCAGGATTGGATGGTCCACCACAATAGCCTCATTGTGGATCCAGGCGCGTACGTCTGCATTCAGACTTTGCCAGGCAGGGAAGTCTATTTCTACCAGGGAAAGCGCCTGCTGCAGCTCCTCCGCATGCGGATTGGGGGTGGGGCTTGGAGTAAAGGTTGCGGTTGGTGGCATCAGAGTTGGCGTAACGAGACTCGGCGCCTTGGTTGGTATGGGGCTTGGGGTGGGGCTTGGCTGAGCGGTGGCGGTTTTGTAATAATTTGCCATAAATGTGGCAACACTATCAGCCTGCTGAGTCATCTCATTCATAGGGCTCAGGGCTCCTCCAACGTATTTAATCCCCAAGCTGATCGTCAGCACGGCTGAGGATAGAAGAAGAACGCTCAGGATAATTATTAGTAGTCTTCGTTTTAGATCCATTTGGAAATAATAGTATTCTTTTTGCTATGGTGTTATCAAGCCAAAATTGGAGCGAGTTTATACAAAAAAAAGAAGCAGAGGGTCTTTCTGCTTCTTTTACCTTAACTTTTAGTGAGGTATAATTATGCCGTCAGAAGTCGGACAGCTTCTCTCAGCGCTTCGGCTCTGTCAGTTTTCTCCCAGGTCAGGTCCAGATCATCGCGACCGAAATGTCCGTAGGCTGCCAACTGGCGGTAGATCGGACGGAGCAGGTCAAGGTCGTGAATGATTGCCCGCGGGCGTAAGTCAAAAACCTGGCTGATTGCCTGGGCGATTTTCTCGTCTTCCACACTGCCCGTGCCGAAAGTTTCCACGTTGATGCTCAGCGGTTGCGAGACGCCGATCGCGTACGAAACCTGCACTTCACAGCGCGCAGCCAAACCGGCTGCCACCACGTTCTTTGCCACCCAGCGGGCTGCGTAAGCTGCGGAGCGGTCAACTTTTGTCGGATCTTTACCACTGAAGGCACCCCCGCCGTGCCGGCCCATGCCGCCATAGGTATCCACGATAATCTTGCGCCCGGTCATGCCGGCATCTCCCATTGGGCCGCCGATCACAAAGCGTCCGGTCGGGTTGACGTAGACTTTGGTGTCCTCATCCAGCAGTTCCGCAGGGATGACAGCCTTGATCACATGTTCCCGAATGTCGGCTTCGATGCGTTCGTGGCTGACTTCCTCGTGATCCAATTGATCGGCATGCTGACTGCTGATAACTATCGTATGGATGCGTACGGGCTTGCCGTAGTGATATTCCACCGTCACCTGGCTTTTGCCGTCAGGGTACATCCAGGGGATGGCACCTTTTTTGCGGACTTCCGCCATGCGGCGGGTCAGCTTGTGGGCGTAAAAAATTGGCATCGGCATCAGGGTTTCGGTTTCGTTGCAGGCAAAACCAAACATCATCCCCTGATCGCCAGCACCGCCGGCTTCGATGAAAGCCTCGTTGTATTCAACCGATTCCTTCACGCCGTTCTGGTCTACACCACGCGAAATATCCGGGCTTTGGTTGGCCAGTGCCACCAGCACGCCGCAAGTGGAACCGTCGAAGCCCTTCTTGCCGCGATCATAGCCAATATCGTTGACCACTTCGCGTACGAGGGCGTCGATGTCAACATAGGTCTGGGTGGTCACTTCGCCATAGGTCAGCACGAAACCGGTCTTGATGGCTGTTTCGCAGGCAACCCGGCTGGCTTTGTCTTTCGAGATCATGGCGTCCAGGATCGCGTCGCTGATCTGGTCGCACATTTTGTCCGGATGCCCTTCGGTGACCGATTCAGATGTGAACAGGTACTTGGGTGATTTCATAAAAGTTGTTGTCATTGTGTAAACCTCCTCAGGTTACGTAAATAAAATGCCCCTGCAAGTGAGGGGCATTCCGCTTGGTATGCTTTAGCCTCTCATCTTCCAGATTGTCTGCCGGAGTTGGCACCATACACTAGGTTGGTTGCCGAGGTTTCGTAGGGCCGGTCCCTCCACCTCTCTGGATAAGAGCGCCGCAAGGGCTATGTAATTGCGATTGTTATACCACAGGCTATTCAAGCAGGCAAGTGAAAGAGATTCGTCGTTTGTGAGTAGGTCAGCACATGGTATACACTTTTTAGATAAGTCATACGAGTTGTACCGGGATCGATGTCTGGAGTTATGGGGGATAAGATATGAAGACATCGAGGTGTACATTGATCAAAGCTATAACCCACTTAGACTACCAAGAGTTGAGGCAGATTAGTCCGGAGGCAGCCAGACGAGCGATCCTACAGGTTTTGAAGGCACACAAGGGGAATGTGACAGCGACAGCCAGGATCTTGAGTGTCAGCCGGGCGACAATCTACAAAGCAATCCGCAAGAGTGAGGCGGGGGATTTGAAAGATGGATCAAAAGCGCCACACCGGGTACACAACAAAACGAGTGCCGGGATTGAAGCCAGGATCCTGGAGCTGAGAGAAAAGACCCGCTATGGACCTGTCAGGCTGAAAGATGAACTGGAGGCGCTGGATGGTTTGACGATGTCTGAACACACCATCCGCAACATTCTCAGACGCAACAGAACTCACTCGAAGCTGAAGCCTCACAAACCCCACAAAAAAGGCTCCCGTCCTTATGTGGATTGGTATCAGGCCAAAGCATTTGAAATTGTGCAAATTGACCTCAAATATGTCGTGGACCAAAAAGCGCTGACCCTGGAGCAGATCCGTCACTTTCACTCGAAACAGTTTCCTCTCTATCAGTGGACTGCTGTCGATGTTAACTCCCGCTTCAAACTGATGGCTTACTCTGATCAGAAAAGCTGGACCAATGGCCTGACTTTCTTTCTGTGGGTGCTTTCCTGGCTCAGAAGTCACGGTGTCTCGGTGCCCATCGTCTTTACTGTGGATCGGGGTGAGGAGTTTGGTGGGAAATCCTGGCTCAAACTCATCGAACTCAGAAAACTCCTGTCTGGATTTGGCTGTTCCATTATCCAGAACCATGCTGCCAGCCCTCAGGAGAACGCGCATGTTGAACGCTCCCACCGTACCGATGACGAGGAGTTTTATATCCCCAGATTGCTTTCCATTCATTCCCAAAAGGACTTCTTCCTTGAAGCGATGCATTATCTCTATTACTACAATGCTGTCAGAAAACATTCATCTCTACAAAGACGTTCCCCCTGGGAGCATCTGCTCGCTAACTCTCCTGATTTAGATGCTAAAATCAGGTTTGTTCCACCCATCCTTCTGGACAATATCGCTGTCCAGCTCGGTGACTGGAGTGGATACCATCTGCTGGCTCAGTACCAAGAGATTCGTCGTTACAGTATCAAACTTGCATAACTTAGGAAATTAGCACACAAAAAGGAGAGTTCCATCCATAATTAGTTTGCCAACAAAAAAGGAGGAACTCTCACATGACAGGACAATCTGTCTCCATCATTATAACTTTAGTTGTCGGCCAGGAAAGGCAAGAGATACAGCGGTCAATTGAGCCAGAGCGACTGGAAGAAACGATCAGGGAATTCAGTCAGGAAATAGGACAAGCTTTGCTGCAAACGGCATTAGATGTATTGGATGGAAGTTTGAGAGCGGAAGTGCCAAAGGGTTGGAGAAATGTTGGCACGGCCAGCCGGACTGTTGTATTTGAAAGCGGACCGGTCAAGTATCGAAGACGGGTCTATCAGGATGAACACGGGCGGCGATGGAAGCCGTTGGATTTATTGTTGGGCATCGCTCCTTTTGCACGAACCAGTCTGAAAGTACAGGAAATGGGTTGTGTTCTTGCCAGCCGGAGCACTTATCGCAACGCATCGGAGATGCTGGCCTATGTGCTCAGGACAGCCATCAGCCCGAGCAGTTTGCAGCGGATGGTCAAACGTTTTGGGGAACTGATTGAAGCCTATGAACTAGACTGGCGTGCAGAGACAGAGCCGGGCAGGATTCAAACTGATACGCTTTATGGAGAAAGCGATGGGGTATGGGTGCATTTGCAGCAACAGGATCAAAAGCGTGCTGAAGTCAAAGTAGGCCTTTTATATAGTGGCAAGAAATGCATCGGAATGGGCAGGTATGCCTGTGAAAACAAAGTGGTGATGACCCAACTAGGCGGTTCCAACGAGGAATGGCAGATCAAAGTGCGCGAATTGGCTGATCGCCATTTTGATCTTTCTGAAGTAAAGCATCTGGTGGTCGGCGGGGATGGCGCTCCCTGGGTCCGGCATGCTTTTGACTTGCTCAATTTGCCTCAGGTGCCTGTCTTGGATCGTTTTCACGTCTGCCGGGCAGTTCACCGCAGTCTTGGAAAGATGCTCAACAGCTGGTCTTTATTGGATCGCTTATTCACCACACCTTTCGAACAGATAAAGCCTGAACTGCTGGCTTTGCAGGCTAAGGTCAGGGGAAAACAGGCTCTAGAGATCCAGCATCTGATCCGATACCTTGAGCACAATCAGGATGCCCTGTTGGACTTGGACAAGCGCGGTCTCCCTGACCTCAAACCGGCCACCCTTGGCGCTGCCGAAGGAAATGTGGACAAACTGGTCCGACAAAGAATGCGCGGCCGAGGTTTATCCTGGTCACCCTCCGGAGGACAATCTTTGCTAACTATCTTGAGACATAGAGACACCCTGGCTAAGGATGCCTTCATGCGTCAATCTGCTAAACCTGAAAACCAACACATAAAGACAAAAGGAAAGACCAAGGTTTACAAACCAATATCAGCTTCAATCCCATTGTTTAGGTCTGTTGATAATTTACAACCATGGGTACAATTGCTGAAGAACAGGATGAACAAAGAGCTCTCCTTAACTGCTCTTTTCTAAATTCTATGCAAAATTGAAACAGTATCGTATTAATTGTAAGAGCAACATGATAATGTCCTAAAGTAGCAAAATAGAAATGTCCTAATTAACATTAGGAGCTATGACATGGACAATCGAAATGAACAATGAAGAACTACT
Organism: Anaerolineaceae bacterium; assembly: GCA_040768265.1. Classification (GTDB taxonomy): domain Bacteria; phylum Chloroflexota; class Anaerolineae; order Anaerolineales; family Anaerolineaceae; genus Mesolinea. Next base: position 21,770 of record JAXGNB010000006.1, on the reverse strand, counting down.
CCGAAAAAGTGTCCTTGAAGGAGTGCTGGAAAAACGAGAAAGCCAAAAAGATGCGGCTGCAAAACTGGGGATCAGCGAACGACAATTTCGGCGGATATTGCGAAGATATCGGTTGGAAGGCGTTGCGGGGTTGGTGTCCAGGAAGCGGGGAGTACCCAGTAATCGCAAGATGGAGGCTGCGATACGGGAGATTGTTGAAGACTTTATCAATGATCCGCTGGTAAAAGGTTTTGGACCCACCTTGATGGCTGAAAAAGTTGAGCAGATGAAAGGTATCCGCTTGAGCAAAGAGACCCTGCGAAAGATGATGATTGAAGCTGGTGTTTGGAAATCAAAAGTCAGAAAGAAAGCTGAGCCCCATTACGCTCGTCCCAGAAGGGATCATCGTGGCGAGCTGGTGCAGATCGATGGTTCTGAACATGCCTGGCTGGAAGATCGGGCGCCAAAAGCCACGTTGCTGTTGTTTGTGGATGATGCCACCAGCCAGATCCTGGCAGCTGAATTTGTGCCCGAAGAATGCTTCTTTAGCTATGGGAACTTGTGTCAACGCTACTTTCAGGAACACGGTCTGCCCAAGGCTTTCTATAGTGACCGCTTCAGCGTCTTTCGGGTCAATCGCAGAGAAAAGCTCAAGTATGAACCGGTTACTCAGTTCCAGCGGGCTCTCAGCGTCCTGGATACCGAGCTGATTTGCGCCAATTCACCACAAGCCAAGGGACGGGTGGAGAGAGCCAACCAAACTTTGCAGGATCGTCTCATCAAGGAAATGCGTCTTCTGGGTATCAGCGATTATGAACAGGCCAATCTGTATTTGCCCCAGTTTATTCGCGACTATAACCGCAAATTTGCTGTGTCGCCCGCTTCAAGCTTTGACTTCCATCGTCCCCTGGATGAAACACATGATTTGGCTTTCCTTTTCTCCATTCATGACTTCCGTAAAGTCACCAAAACCTTGCAGATCAATTATGCTGGCAGAGTGTATCAAATTGTGACTAATCATCCAGCCTATTTTTACGCTGATCAGGAGGTTTTGATCACTTGTGATGCTTCCGGTTCTGTCTCAGCCTGGTTTCACGGCAATCTGCTTATCCTGGAAGAAGTGGAGAAAAGATCCAGGCAAACTGCGATTGTCTCCTCCAAATCCGAGCAGACAAATCCCTTGCCACCTGCTTATGACCACCCCTGGAGGACTTATGGAAAAAAGCTGAATGGAAAGCCAGTGCTTACAACTTTATCAACACAATAGGACATTTCTAAATTGCTGAGATTAGGACGTTTCTAAATTGCCTTGACAAGTCACAAGTATTAATAGAGTAATAACAACCAGGTCCCTTGTTTTGTTCAACTCCAAGTGGGTGGTGCGGGGAGCGGTTTGCGTCCGCGCTTTTTGAAGAAAAATCCTATCAGAAGACCGAAGACGAAACCTCCAATGTGTGCCCAATAGGCGGTGCCGCCTTGGTCGCCCATTCCCAGGGAACCAACGCCACTGAAGAGCTGGAGAATAAACCATAACGTCAACACAACCACCGCGGGCACAAGCCTGAGGCGGGCAAAAAAGCCTATGGGGATAAAGGTGTAGACCCGGCTTTGCGGATAGATCACCAGGTAAGCCCCCAACACTGCGGCGATGGCACCACTGGCTCCAACTGTGGGTATGGCTGAGTTGGGATTGGTGAAGTAGTGAGCAAAGGCAGCAAAAATGCCGCCTGCAAGGTAGAAAAGCAAATATTTGAGATGACCCAGCCGGTCTTCGATGTTATCGCCAAAAATCCAGAGATAAAGCATGTTACCCAAGAGGTGGAACCAGCCGGCGTGCATGAACATGCTGGTGAGAATATTGCGCATATCTCCCACATCAAGCCCCTGCTTAATTTCAAATGGAAAAAGAGCAAATTCAGAATACAAGGCGTTTGGGTCCGCGCTGAAAACGTAAGTCAGCAGGAAAACAACCACGTTGACAACAATCAAAATGTAATTAATAAATGGGAAGCGGTGGGTTTTTATCTCGTCACGAATCGGTATCATGGCTGTTCTCCGTATGTGATTATCTCAGAGGATTAAGCTGCGATGTGTTCAGCTTCTAATTCTATCAGACGTGGGTGGTCAGCATAAAAACCGCGGCGGTCTTCCGGCAGCAACAAAGCGATGCGGCACATAATTTCATCAGTTGCCTGTTGCAGCCGGGCTTTGTTGGTTCTCTCATCACCCACTTGTGGCAGCAGAAAAGGCTTCCCGAAACGCACCTCGACCTTCGCTTTCTTCAGACGGAGAAGGCTTTGGATTACTTCGGTTGAACCAAGGACTGCTGTGGGGATCACCTCAACCTGGTTGCGAATTGCCAGCAAGGCTGCCCCTGGCTTCCCTTCCAACAGTTCTTGCGTTTTGGAACGCGTTCCCTCCGGAGCCAGTCCAACAATCCACCCGTTTTTCAGGCTGCGGGAGGCTTCGCGGAAGGCACCAAGATCGTATCCATCACGCGAAATCCAAATCACACCGAGTTTGTTGAGGAACCATCCAAAGAAAGGCGCTTTTTGGTATTCCCTGGCTACCATGGCAATAATATCCTGCCGGTGTGTTGAAAGCATCAAAAAAGGCGTGTCCAGTCGGCTAATGTGGCTGGTGGCAACCACATATGCTTTCCCATCCTGTATGTTCTCGCCGCCTGTGACCTTGAGGTCAATTAGCCGGTCAGCCAGAAAATGCAAAAGCTTCATTACGCGTTTTCGTTCCACGATCTAACCCTCCAATTGCATTGGCAACGCAGGTATACCATCCCCTGCGCGTACTTGCTTTAACAGACGCGCAAAACCAAAGAGCATCCCCAAAACCAGCAGCACAAGCGCAAAATATGGCCAAACCGCCTGCATCTGGCTGTCATTCAAAAGTGGGTTGACGCCTCCAAAAAGTGCGAGGGCATTCCAGGCAGCATGCAAGAGCCAGGCTGCAAGGTACGCCTGCAGCAAAGAGCTCAGTTTGCGGTTTTGCCAGAATTTGCCAATTGCCAGCCCCATGATCCCACCTGCCAGAATGTGCAAAAGACTACCGCCAAATCTGCCCAATATCAATCCCGCCCACTCGGCAAAACCGAGGGAGTTTAGCTGGAGCGAATTAAAGCTCAGCAGCCCCTCAAACAGCGCGAATCCACCTCCGCTGAACAATCCAATCCGGAAGCTCTCCGCCGGGTCAGGATTGCGCACCTTGAAGAGCCAGACACCCAAAGTCTTGAAGAGTTCTTCGATCAGCGGCATAATGCCGGCGACCACGAAAAACAGCCAACCCATCAAATTGGGCAAGCCGATCAAAGGCTCAAATCCTGAAACCAGGCTTTCGGGGTCATTTTGAAAAAATTCGGGGTGGTTCAAAATGCTGGTGAAGAGGTCCGAAAATTCCGGTTGGCCAGACAGACTGATTAAAAAGACAAGCATCAGGAAGATGAAGACCAGCGCCTCCGTCAGCAAGATGAATGGAGTTGTAATTCCAATTGAAAAGGTCAGGATGCCCGAATCGCGCTTGGGATTTATGCTTGTTTGGTGGCTTGCCCCAATCCATAAAAGCAAAAAAACCGGGATCGCTATCCCTGGCACTGCCAATACCGCCAGAGAAATGGATTTTAACTCCCGAGAGGCAAAACTTGCCAGCGCCGCCAGTAGAAAGACCCCTGCAAGCACAACAAAGAACCAGAGCAACACCTTAATGTCCGGTGTTTTAGCGTTGTGTGCCCTTCCCCTAACCTTCTGAATTGTCGTCACGCCCGAAACAAGCGCTATAGCTGAAATAACCAGGCCGGTCAGCATCAGGTTGATGATCATACCCGGTTCAATTGCAAGGGAATCTGCATAATTCATGTTAAGCGGCCCGAAGGCAACCAACCCCCAAAGCCCTATCCAGATAAGGCTCAGGAAAAATATAAGGACTGATACCGCCAACTGGGCGATATCAATCCTGTCATAGTATTTTTGTTTCGCTACTTGCCCCAGGTTCATTCTTCAGTGATAGTGATGCTGATGATCTTATCTCCTTCAGGTGCATCCGGATTCTGATCAGCATCCCGTTCTGTGATCATATCGAACACGTCCACGCCATCCACCAGCTTGCCGAAAATGGTGTACAGACCGTTCAACGAGGGGTAGGGTACATACGTGATGAAGAATTGGCTGCCGCTGGTGGCTTCTCCCTGCCCACGTGCAACGCCAAGCATGTAAGGCTCGTCGAAAGTCAGATAATCCACCGTCTCTTCACGGTATTGATAGCCAGCTCCAGACCAGCCTGTGCCGGTGGGGTCGCCGGTTTGAGCCATGAAGTCATGATAAACCCGATGGAAAGTCACCCCGTCATAAAAGCCTTCGCTCGCCAGGTAAACGAAAGAGTTCACCGCCAGCGGAGCTGCTTCAGGGTAGAGTTCGATGGTCATATCTCCATTTTCAGTTGTGATGGTGGCGGTGTAGGTCTTTTCGACGTCAATCACCCATGGCGGGCATTCTTTCATCAGGCTGTCTTCAATTTTGACCACTTCAATGATTGGCTTAATGCCGGAAGCTTGCCAGTTGCTGATTGGACGTCCATTGATGAGCACTGTAGGAACAGAATTCATACCAATGCTCTGGGCATAGTCCATAGCACTCTGAATCTTTTCCACAACAGCCTCGCTGACGGTATCCTGTGTGAATTGCACTTCGTTCAGACCAAGAGCTGTTGCTTCGCCAGCCAGCCAATCGCGGAATTCATCGATAGTAAGGCTGTTCCATTCACTTTGTTTGTCAAATAGATTGGCATACATCTCCCAGAATTTACCCTGAAGCCCGGCGGCTTCGGCAGCCTGAGCTGCTACTTGAGAGTTGGGATGAATGCTGATAAGCGGATAAGGGCGATAAACCAGGCGGACATCTTCAGGATACATATCCATCAGTTTTTCAAATTCCTGGTAAGCCATAGCACAATACGGACACTGGAATTCTGTGTACTCAATGATTGTGATCATGGCATCTTCAGGTCCCTTGGTCCAATCCTCCTCCGAGACAGGCGGGAAGACGGCCAGCTGGGCTTCCTGCTCTGGGGTCAATTCGCTGAAGAGCGACTCAACAATGCTGCAAACCATGTTGCCATCATCGTCGGTCAAAGGAAGATCAACGGTTGGCTGAGGGTTTAGTTCCTCTGTTGGTTCAACCACCACGTCCCCGGCGGCTTCAGTTTCCTCCACGATAGCAGTTGGCTCCTCCACGGGAGGAGTGATGCTTGCAACTTTACAGGCGCTCAGCGCTAACGCTGCCACCAATAAAAACAATACAAACTTAGAATATTTTTTCATGCTGAAATCCTTTCATCCAAACCCGCTTTGCAGGCTGGCTTTTATTGATGTTCTTTAATAGCGTCGAGGATGATCTGAAAGAGGTCTTCCTGGACAGCGTCAATTCCCTGTGAGGCATCCACAATCTGCCAGCGCTCGGGCTCCTCGTGGGCTAATTGCAAATAGCCTTCGCGAACACGTTCATGAAACAGAACCTCATAAGCATCCAGGCGGTTCCATTCATCTTCAGCCTTCTTTCGCATCAGACCGGTCTTCACGTCCAGATCCAACAGGATTGTCAGATCGGGTTTTAGATGGTCGGTCGCGAAATCCAGCATCTTGCGCAACTGCTCAAGCTCCAGGCCGTGTCCATATCCCTGGTAAGCCAGGGTTGAATCTCCATAGCGGTCACAGAGGATGATTTTACCATCCTGAAGCGCGGGTTTAATGACTTGTTCAACCAGCTGAGCGCGGGCTGCTAAAAAGAGCAGGATTTCAGTGCGAGGCTGAAGTTCTTTGTTTTCCATTCGGACCAGAACATGTCGGATCTGATCTCCGATGGGTGTTCCGCCCGGCTCACGGGTGGTAACCACCGGATAGCCCAGCGCTTCAAGGCGTTTTGCTAAACGCTTTATTTGTGTGCTCTTGCCGCTGCCTTCCGGACCTTCTAATGTAATGAACATGGATCAATCCCGGAATATCCGCACGAAGCGTTTGGGGTCCTTTCCATAAGATTCTGAAACAAGCTGTGCCTGGCGCGCAATTTCATGCTGCTGCCGGCGTATGGGAGCCGGCGCAGGTTGGAGATCAACGTACTTCTGACCCTCCCTGACCTCTTTGATCGCCTGCAGTGCTTGTTCGATGGCTTCAGAGGAGACACCTTCCCTGCGGACAGTGATCTGACCGGGGAAAGAATCTGCCAAAAATTGTTCAATTTGCCCGATCGATGTCGATTTAACCACAAAGATTGGGATGCCGCGTTCTTCGGCTTCAACAATTGGCTGAAGTCGGTCGCGGTAGTAGCGGCGTTGAGTCACCAGGATATCGGCATCCTTTAAATCTTTCACCACAATCGCGGGAACACCCAGTTCTTTAACTGACTGGATCAAACGGCTGCGAGGCACGCCAACCGGGTAGATGCGCTTTTCAACGGGAATTGCCACATTCCCAATCTCAGCCTGTTCCTGACGGATTTCGTTCATCACGTTATAACGCTGGGCGTGCTGCTTGTTTTGTGCAGAAGCTTGCCCTCCGCTTCGCTGGAAAGGAGCAGTCTCCATGCCGTTGCCGCGCCGCAGGGACTGGGAAACGGTTGGCATGTTTGGCTTGGTTGTCTTGAGGATGTGAACCTTGCCATACTCATCGCGATAGCGTTCCTCTGGCAGGATGGGATAACCACGCAGGATCGCATCCACAGAGCTTGCCAGATCGCGGTGGACTGCCACACGCTGCCGATCGATAATTTCGACCATGACCGTAAAGGTTGGCGGGGAACGTCGTTCGAGCACGGTTTTCTGGGTTCCACGCCGCCTGGCTTCGTCATCGGAAAGGGTGACTGATTCAATACCGCCTATCAGGTCCGAAAGTGTTGGGTTCAAAAGCAGATTCTCGAGACCATTTCCGTGCGCGGTTCCGATCAACTGAACGCCGCGTTCGGCAATCGTGCGGGCGGCAAGCGCTTCGAGCTCGCGTCCGATCTCGTCAATCACGATCACTTCAGGATTGTGGTTTTCAACCGCTTCGATCATCACCTCGTGCTGAAGTGAGGGCTTGGGCACCTGCATGCGCCGGGCTTGCCCCACAGCTGGATGCGGCACATCACCATCTCCGCCGATTTCGTTGGAGGTATCCACGATCACCACGCGGTGTTTTTGCGCCAGGATGCGTGCGGCTTCACGCAGCATGGTGGTTTTGCCTACGCCGGGTTTACCCAGGATCAAAACACTCTGCCCCGACTCGACCAGGTCTTCGATGATCTCAATCGTACCGTAAACTGCGCGCCCCACCCGGCAGGTGAGCCCAACGACTTTGCCGCGGCGGTTGCGGATTGCCGAAATTCGGTGCAGCGTGCGTTCCATGCCGGCGCGGTTGTCTGCGTCAAAATCGCCGATGCGGTCAGTGACATATTTCAGATCTTCTTGAGTCACCGGCTCATCGAGCAGTTCAAGCTCGCCGGTGGTAAAGCGCGCGCTCGGATTGCGCCCAAGGTCAAGAATGACCTCGAGCAGGTTATCAAAATTATCTCTGGATTGTACAGCCTGGGCAACTTCCGGAGGGAAGACTGCCAGCATCGCCTCCAGATCATCAGTAATGCGTTGCGTTGTTGTCATTTTGTTATTTAAATCAAACTCCATTATCGAGCTGATTCTATCTCATTTTACGGTTTTTTTCTCCTGCCGGGTATATGTGTTGTATACGAGTTCTGTTAATATTTGATCTTGTCTTAAAAAAGTGAACCACCCGGCGACGCCGGGTGGTTGCTAAGGAAGTGAAACATTTAAGACAGACTGTTTAGTCACCAATGCAGGAACCGTCGTGCATTCCAGCACCGGGCGCCATACCCTGACCGTTGCCGGGTCCAAATCCCTGACCCTCAGCAGGTCCAAAACCTTCACCATCACCGGGTCCATAACTCTGACCAGCACCCTGACCGCGACCACCCTGCTTGGTACCTGGGCCATATTGCATAGCGGTACCACTGCCGTCGCGCAGACGCAGCTGATCGGGAATGCCATCGCCATCAGCATCGCAAGTTCCGTCACATGTACCGTCACCAGGTCCGTAGCCATAACCGTTTTGCATACCGGCAGCGGTGCCGTCCTGTAGACGTAGTTGCAGTTGATCGGGGATGCCATCGCCATCAGCGTCGCATGTTCCGTCGCAAACGCCATCGCCGGGTCCAAAGCCACGGCCATTGCGGGTTACGGCAGGTTCGGGTAATTCAGTTACGTCAAGCTCAGGAGTGTCTTCCTGGGCAAAAACTGAACCGCCGACTGAAAATACCAAGGCGCCAAGCACCAAAATTGTTAATCCGATACCAAAAATTTTCTTATTCATCATCTTTTTCCTTATTTTTTATTTCACCACTCATTGGTGATGCTGTTAATTTAACGTGTGTTGATTGAGTTTATATCCAGTATTTATTCAGATTTGATTTAGAATGGAAGGAAATTTATTTAATCAGTGCCTCTTTGGGGGCTTATGAGCGATTAGTCCAACTTATGACCACGATATTGATTATTGAAGACGAAGTAAACCTGAATAAAATATTGTTCGATTACCTCCAACACAATGGCTTCAAGCCGATTTCTGCACATACAGGAAGCGATGGCTTGAGGCTCTGGCAGGAAACCAGACCCGACCTGATCCTGCTGGACCTGAATCTACCATTCATGGACGGATTAGATCTGGCGAGGATGATCCGGAAATCAAGCCGAACCCCCATCATCATGATTACTGCCAGGCAAGAGGAGCTTGATCGGCTGATTGGTCTGGAATTGGGGGCAGATGATTACATCAGCAAACCTTTCTCCCCCCGGGAGGTCGTGGCGCGCGTAAAAGCCGTGCTGCGCCGCTGCATGAGCCAGCCCGCCTTTGGCACAACGCTCCAGCTTGGCGCAATGAGCATCGACCTGGAGTCCCACACGGTTGAGCTCAAGGGCAACAAACTTGTTCTCACACCCGCAGAATTCAACCTGCTTGTCCAACTGGCAGGCAAGCCAGGCAAAGTTTTCTCGCGAATTGAGCTGCTCCAGGCTACCCAGGGCGCATGCTATGCGGGTTACGAAAGAACAATTGATGTTCACGTTATGAATTTACGGCAAAAGATCAAGCGAATTGATCCCGACACTGTCTACATCCAGACAGTGTTTGGCCAGGGATACCGCGCTTTGGGTTAAGGTCAAAAAATGCGCAACCGCCTGATCCTCACCTATGCCTTCGTGATGCTCGTCACGATTATTATCGCGTTTTCCAGCGCGATATATTTTCTCAGCAACGCCAGCGTTGACTATCTCTCACGCAGCCAGATTGCTCACTCCTACCCCTACATCCAAGATCTGGCAGAATATTACTCCAGCCATGGTGGATGGGAAGGCGTGGATACTTACTTTTACTCTTCGGATCTCCCTGAAGCTGACCAGATCTTCTTTAGAGAGCAACATATAGCGCTGGTATCACCAAAAGGTGATGTAGTCTTTGCCATGGACAAAGAAATGGAAGGATCAAAAAGCGAGCCTTTTTACCTGATCTTTGCCTCAAGGATTCATTCGGGTGGGGAGCTGGTTGGGTATGTCGTCTCTGGTCACTTCCTAAATCGTATGCCCCCGAATTTTAGCAACACCTTGATCAATCTACTTTGGGAATCTCTGATACAGGCAACCCTGGTAACCCTGATAATTGGCTTGATCCTGGCAACCCTGATGGCTTTTCGTCTGCTTCAGCCGATCCAGGCCACCATCAAAGCCACGCGTAAAATTTCTGAAGGGGACTTTAAACAGCGTTTACCAATCCAGGAATACAAAGACCTTGCCGAACTGACCACCGCTGTTAACGAAATGGCTACCACTCTGGAAGAAAACGACCTCAAACGCAGCAGCCTTTTCTCTGACCTGGCGCACGATCTGCGTACGCCTCTGGCAGTGCAGCTGGCGACTATTGAGGCGGTGGAGGATGGCGTTTACCCCTTCGAACAGTCAACTCTCACCACGCTCAAGCAGCAAAACGCCCACCTGGTGCGCTTGGTAGAAGACCTGAGCCTGTTGGCAAAGTTGGATGAGGGTATTTTCACACTCAAAAAGACTCCAAAGGATCTGGCAGAATTCACCAGGGGAGTGATCTCTCGTTTTGAATCCATGCTCACAAAACAACAACGCCGCGTTCGGGAAATCGTCCTGCAGAAAGGCGTGATCGTGGATATTGATGGCGATCGAATCGAGCAAATTCTGGAGAACCTCCTGCAAAACGCCATGCGCTACACCTTTGACGAGAGCACTATCGATATTGCCGTTTATGCACAGGAAAACCTGGCAATTTTGACCATTCGCGACCATGGGCCTGGGATCCCAACCGATAAATTAGAGACAATCTTTGATCGCTATTATCAATTAAACAGTAATAACGGCGAGAGCGCTGGCGGGCTGGGAATAGGCCTGGCCATTTCTCGCCGGCTGGCGCGCGTCCATGGAGGGAATTTGTACGTGTCCAACCATCGTGGAGGTGGCTCGGAGTTTACATTGGAATTGCCCCTTGTGCGCCTTGAAAAGCAGACCCACTCCGATCCAAAAACCAAAAAGGCTTAATAATTGGTTCTCAGATCAATCCCTTCGTAGAGGGATGCAACTTCGTCGTAACCGTTAAAGAGCAATGTCGCGCGCCGCTGACTTTCTCCAAGGCGGATTTCGGTTGCCTGGGACCAGCGCGGGTGATCCACCGCGGGATTGACGTTGGCGAGGAAGCCATATTCCTGGGGCGCGAGCGCGTTCCAGAGTGTGGGAGGTTGATCGGCTGTAAGAGTGATTTTCTGAATAGCCTTGGGGCTTTTGAACCCGTACTTCCAGGGCACCACCACCCTGAGCGGTGCGCCGTTCTGCTTTGAAAGCGGTTCGGAGTACATCCCGGTCGCCATCAGGGTCAGGTCGTGCATAGCCTCATCCAGGCGCAGCCCTTCCTGGTAGGGCCAGGGGTAATTTCTTAAAGAAACTTGCCCGGGCATTTCCTCCGGGCGGTAAACAGATTGGAAAGCCACAAACTTTGCTTCCGGAAGCGGCTTCACCTCCTCAAGAAGGTCCCTCAACAAAAATCCCGACCAGGGAAGAACCATCGAATATCCTTCAACGCAGCGCATGCGGAAGATTCGATCCACGATTTCAAAACGTTCCAACAAATCTGGAATAGTATAGGTGGTGGGATTTTGCACCAATCCACCTACTTCCACTTGCCAGGGTTCGATCGAAAAATCCTTCGCCAACTCGGTTACCGAGCGTTTTGACAGGGAAAACTCGTAGTAATTGATGAAGTTCAGTGCTTCGGATTTTTCCGTGACCTCGTCTGGAATCAGAGATGGTGTGGCACCTGGCACTGACCCGGGCATACACGCAGCCAAAGTTAAACCGGCTCCTAATATGCCCGCGTTTCTCAGGAATTGCCTGCGGTTCAAGTACAAAGCTTTTGGAGTGACTTTTTCGTCCATTTGGTTCATATCCATACCTGATTTTATGAAAACGGATTGGCAATGTAAAGCCCTTGTGCATACCTGAATACACCCTCGAATCAGTAGAGCTTTGATTGGTATAATACCTCTCAGTACATCTGAGAAAGCGATAAGTTATGCACAAAATCAGGGTGATGACTCTTAATCTGGGCGGCGGGGAAAAGAACTTTACTGGCACGCCCGAACAAACAGAGAACAAGACTGATGCACTCATTCAACTCATTGAAGAAATCAAGCCAGACATTTTTGGCGTCCAGGAGATTGCCCACTACATTGATGTTGACGGCATCACCCACAGCATGGTTGACCGCATCCACACGGATTGCAGCTTCCAACAAGCCTTCTACGGCGAGACACTCTCCATGAAACGCCATATGCAGGTCAAAAAAGACTTGATGGTGAACGGCTTGTTCAATGACTGGTGGGATTGGTCCAAGGGCAATGCATTGTTTTCAAATATCGCGTTTAGCCGCTTAAGCGACACCAATAAAGTCGGTGTGCCGCGCAACGTACCGCTTTTCCAGCCGACAAGCTATGAGGGCTCGCGCGATACCGATCCGCGCTATGTGATCCTGACCCGCCTGAAGCAAGCCCCCTTTCCTTTTGTGCTCAATCTCCACCTGAGCACCCTGACCGGCGAGCGTGGGGAAAACGCCTGGAGCGAAGTGGTGGACGCCGCCAGAATCACGCGCTCGCAGCAGATCAGCGGGCTGATCAGCCTGATAGAGCGTCACATCTTATTGCCGCAATTGCCGATGATCCTGATGGGCGACTTCAATGCCACGGCCGAAGAGTACACCCTGCGAGACATGCTCGAGCGAGATCACGGCATCGTGCACTTAAAACCCAAGGAAAATATTCCCACCCACTCTCGTGCAGGGGCAGTCGATCACATTTTCTTTTTCCCTGCCAAACGTCTTGTGGATTACAAGTGTTTCGTTGTCAACTCACCTCTTTCGCACATGATCTCGGATCACCTGCCTGTGGTGGCTGACATTACCTATCAATAGAGGAGCCTTTGATGGCAAATAATCAATATTTTGGCACGGATGGAATCCGCGGCACAGCCGGCACACCGCCAATGACAGCGGAGTTCGTATATCGTCTGGGGGTTGCGGTTGGGCATGTGCTAAGCCTGGAAACGCCGGGGCCTGATCTATTTGTGATCGGTCGCGACACCCGCACCTCAGGGCCGTTGCTGCAGGACGCGTTGACGCGCGGTTTGCTCACCAGTGGAGCGCGCGTGATGGATTTGGGAATATTGCCTACGCCCGGGATTGCCTGGCTGACACGCGAGCTTGGCGCCACCGCCGGCGCGGTCATTTCCGCCTCCCACAATCCAGCCTCAGAGAATGGCATCAAATTCTTAAACCCGCAGGGTATGAAGCTTTCCGAAAGCCAGGAATCAGCCATTGAAGCCTACATGGCAAGCCTGCCTGAGGGAGAACTGGACCTGCCGCAAACCGGGCTCCGGGAGGATGGCGGCCACAATTATGATCTTTACCTGCAAGATTTGCTATCCACCCATAAAGACCTGGACCTCAGTGGGCTGAAAATCCTGCTGGATTGCTCGAACGGAGCGGCATTCCGGGTGGGACCGGAATTGTTCAGGGGATTGGGCGCGGAAGTTGTTGCGCTCAACACGGAATCCGATGGCATCAACATCAACCTGCATGCCGGTTCAGAACATGCCCGTTCAAAACCCGAGGCGCTGGCCGCCCTGCTTGCCGAACATCAAGCCAATCTCGCCATCACTTTTGATGGCGACGCCGACCGGGTGATCCTGATGGACGAGAAAGGTCAGTTAATCGATGGCGACCACATGCTGGCTATCCTGGCAGACGCGCTGCACAAAGAGAAAAGGCTTCTGGCTAACTCGCTGGTGACCACCGTGATGGCGAATGGGTCCCTGCATCAGTTTGCCGCTGAGCATCACTTTAAACTGGTCCAGACGCCGGTTGGGGACAAGTACGTCACCGAGGCCCTGCAGAGCCTGAAAGTCGGAAACGACCCTGAAGGCAAATTGGGATTAGGCGGTGAACAATCCGGTCATATCATCCTGCTGGATGAAAATCACCGCACTGGTGACGGACTGCGTACAGCTGTGTTTATGCTGTGGGTCCTGCTCCAACAGGAGCAGCCCTCCATGGCTGCGATGGCTGCCAGCATCCAGAAATATCCTCAGATGGTGGCATCTTGCAATGTTGCTGAAAAACTTGATCTGAAAACCATGCTACCCCTGCAGGCAAAGCTGGATGAGATCAAACAGCGTTTGCCCGGTCTGGTGCAGCTCAACTCGCGCTACTCGGGCACCGAGCCCAAATATCGCCTGATGATTGAAACCGACACCCGCCACAGCACCCGTGAACTGGCGGAGATCTGTTGGGAAGTCTGCGATCTGATCCAACGCGAGACGAGCACGCCACCTGGTGCTAAAATCGAAGTCCTCAATGTTTCGGCCGGCGGCTTGGTTCCTCGACCTGAAACCAAATAATAATAAGGAGAATTTATGCAAGCAACTACTGGAACCTCTGATTTCAGCGCGGGACTGACCACGCGATTCAACCGCCTCAACCGCGCCATCCTGGTGGCTGACAAGCCCCAGATCTGGCAGCCGGCGATCGCAGAGATGAACATCTTCCTTTCCCAGCTGGAAACCTGGCTGGCAGACAACCCTGCCGTAATTGGGGAAAATATCGTCACCTCCTCCCGAATTTTCAGCTTGCTTCTTACCCTGGCTGCCACGGGCACACAGGGGCGGCTAGAGCTTTTCCAGGCCAAGGATGAAGCAAGCAAGGCGCTTCGTACCCAAATCGATGAAGATTACTTGCCGAATTCAGGAGACATGCGCCGCAAAGCCATTGCGCTTGCCAATAATTACCTGCAAAGCCCGGTTTTTAAGAGCCTCGCTGAAGCTATCCGCCATGAAATCCTGCCCCTGATTGAGAGCCTGGACGATAAAAACGATCCGGATCGCTTTATGGCATATCGCGTGGTCCAGATTGGCAATATTTACGAACGCCTTTATGCTTTGCGGCTGCGGACAGCGGATCCTGTTTTGCTGGGATTGGCTGGCGACAAAGGCTTGCTGCGTGAAATTTACGACCGCAAATATCTGCGCTTCGGCACTTCCGGTGTACGGGGCAGATGGGGAAATGATTTCACAGAAACCCGCGCCCGCCAGGTCGTGCAGGCAGTCTGCGACTTTTTGAATAACGAAAATGTGCCGGCTTTTGTTGGCGCGGAAGATCTCTCGGGCAAGGTGATCGTGCTTGGGCACGACACCCGCCGCAACTCAGACCTGGTCACCCAGTGGACCGCAGAAACCTGCCTTGCCAACGGCTTCCAGGTGCACATCGGCACGCGCGACGTGCCCACCCCAGCCCTGGCTTTTTATGAAACTGAGGTGGTACCGCCCGATGAGGTTGCCGGGCTGATCATCGCTACCGCCAGCCACAACCCTCCGGAATGGCAGGGCATTAAATTCAATCCGCGCCTGGGCTATCCCGCGCCAACCAACGTAACGGACTTTATTGCTTTTCGCATCAACGAACTCCAGCTGATTGACCACGCTGGCGGACAAAGTGAATTGGAAGATGCCCGCGCACGCGGACTGGTGCAGGGTTTTGACCCTCTCGATGATTATGTCAATTGGATTAAAAACAACGGCAATGGCAATGCCCGCATCCCGATCGATTTCGATCGCATCCGGACGTTCTTTGCTGACAAGATGGTGGTGGTGGATGAAATGCACGGCTCAGGGCGGGGTTATCTGACCCGCCTGCTCGGCGAAGCCGGCGTGCGCTACACTGTGATCCATGCCAATGTGGATCCGGACCTGGGCGGGCAGGATTACGCCAACCCCGAAGAACCCTTCAACCAGATTCTCAAAGAAACAGTCGCGCAGACTGGAGCGCAAATCGGCATGGGCATGGACACCGATGCCGACCGCTATGGGGTCGTGGATAAGGGCGGAGTTTACTTCAGACCCAACCAGATCCTGCCGATGTTGCTGCGCTATTTGGGCGTGGACCGCGGCATTACCGGGCGTGTGATTGCCACCCAGACTGGTTCGCCCCTGCTCGAGGTGTTGGCAGGCATGATCCCGGAAAATGAGGTCAATAAGCCCGCAAAGGGCGCCCTGCCGGGTTACGTGGGGCAGAAAATCTACAAATGCCATGTGGGGGATATCGCCTCGCGCAGCCTCCAGCACGCCTTTGCCGTGCCGGTGGGGATCAAATACATCGAAGAGATTCGCCGTACTGACAGTGCCTATAACAACCTCAAGGTGCTGCCTGAAGATTGGCGCGATCGCATCCTGATCGGTGGTGAAGAATCCTCCGGTCTGACCTCGCGCGGTCACATCACCGACAAGGACGGACCCTGGGCTAACATTCTGATCATGGATATGCTTTCCTACTACGGCACCCGCGCGGTTAAACCACTGCGAACACTCCAGGAAATCTGGAATGAACTCGTGAACCTGCCCGGACTCTGGGAATCCTTTGGCACTTCCTCGGATCCAACTTCTCATGCTGGTCGCTCGGACGTGGACGCGCCGCTTGAAGCAAAAGAAGCCTTCATCGATTACTATCTTGACCTGCCTGATCATCCAGGACAAGACGGACTGAAAATTGCAGGTTTAAATATCGATTACCTCGGCGGGATCCGCTATGAGCTGGTGGAAATGCAACTCAGCGACCAGAGTGGAGATGATCATTACTATCTGCGCATGCGCGCCTCCGGAACTGAACCCATTAACCGTATTTACATCGAAGCAGCTGACCTGCAAGTTGGACAGCGCATGATGGCTGAAGTGCTCAAGAAGCTGGAAGACCTCACCGCCAACACACTGCGAAACGCGCACTCAGAGTGGCACCTGGTGGATATGCTCTGTCAATCCCGCCTGAGCAAGCATACTGAACAGGCGGTCAGAGAGACAATCTCAAAGCATGAATGGAGCATGGAGGATATCCTCTGGAAAATTAACCAGATGACCCAAACCCTTGAGAAACGCAACCGCAAGGTGATCCAAGCCTGGCATAGTGCCCTCAGAGGCTAAATTCAGGTCTCACTAACAGCCCCGGGATCATCCCGGGGCCGATAAATGACACTGAGCATGTTGTACAATTTATAGTGTATTTGTATTTTTATGTTTGTTTTTTCCAGTTATAATTCAACCAGGTGGGCGGCTGAAAGTCCGACCTTTTTTTGTTCGTATTTAATCTACCAGCCACCCGGGATACCAGAGAGGTTACTATGAAAATCGTTACAGACAGCGGGGCGGACATCTCATTTGAAGAATGCAAATCCCTCGGCATCACCATGCTTCCCTTGAAAGTAGACTTGGATGGTGTTTCCTATAAATCCGGCATAGACATTGATCCTGAGGAGTTTTATGACTTGATGGATGCAAGCCCTGCAATGCCCATCACTTCAACCCCATCTGTAGGTGAGTTTGTGGAGGTATACAGGCGCCTTGCCGCTGAGGATCCGGAGATCCTCTCCGTTCATATTTCTTCCGGCTTGAGTGCCACATTTAACACTGCAGTTCAGGCAGCCGCGATGGTGCCTGAAGCAAAGATCACTCTGATTGACACACTCACGCTTTCTGCCGGCACCGGATGGCAACTGCGGGCTGCTTCTGCGATGATGCAAGCAGGTGCTAAGTTGGATGAAATTGTCAGCACCATGCGAAAAATCCAGGATGCTGCCTCCGCCTACTTCACCCTGCCTGATCTGAAGTATCTGATTTCTGGTGGTCGCATCAGCCATCTAAAAGGTTTGCTGGCATCATTGCTTGGCATTAAACCAGTTATTGAGGTCAGTAAAGAGGACGGTAAATACTACGACAAGGTCAAAAAGCGCTCGTTCAATAAAGCCATCGATGGAATCACCGAACTGATCAACAAGATACACCCGGAAGGCACCGAACTTGTGGCGCAAATCGTCTCCGCAGCCAACCCATCTGGAGCAGAACTGTTGAAAGCCTCCATGGAAAAGGTCTTCATAGTTGAATGGAAGTCAACCACAACCCTTGGAACCGCACTTGGAGCTCACACCGGTCGCGGGATGGTGGGCATCATCTGTGCCGCCAAATCAGCCTTGCCCACGATCGGCTAAAAAATTCGCTCATAGACTAAAACAGCCCTGATAGCCAGGGCTGTTTTTTGTTGCCTGTTTGCAAGACTAATAGGGGGTCTATTCCTTATCTTCTTTGGCGTGGATTTTGAATTCCTCAGGCACAGGAAGGCTGCCCTCCCAGACCACACTTCGGAATTCATCCGGCGAGGTGTTACCCTCAGTGTTGATCAGCAGCACCTGCGACTCCTCGTTCAGACCCATGGTGTCGCGCAGGTCATGCGCGCCTTCGTATTCCATCATGTACATCAAAGCCCCCAACGTGACCGCGCCGGATTCCCCGGAAACAATAAAGGGATCGTCCGCCAGGGGCACGGAATAAACACGCATACCTTTTGCCGCCACGTAATCGGGACATTTTGCGAAAAAGTCGGCGCAGTTGTAGAGCGTTTCCCATGCCAGAGGGTTGGGGTCGCCGCAGGCCAGACCAGCCATAATGGTGTTCAGTTCGCCGGTGACGCTGTGGGGCTTGCCATCGCCGATACGCATGGATTCATACAGGCAGGCAGCTTTTGTGGGTTCCACTACCAGGGAAAGCGGAACATTATCCTCGAAAAGCACAGAATAAAAACCGATGGCGGCTGCTGCCAGAGAGCCTACCCCTGCTTGGACCAACAGGTGGCTTGGTCGTTGGATGCCCTGGGCGGCAAATTGCTCCTGCGCCTCCACAAACATGGTGGCATAGCCCTGCATGATCCACTTTGGCACGTCCTCATATCCCTCCCATGAGGTGTCGGAAATCACTTCCCATCCGTTTTTCTGGGCGTCGAGTGAAGCCTGGCGCACCGCATCATCATAATTGCCATCGACCACAATCACTTTCGCTCCCTGGCGTTGGATGCCGCGGATACGGTCGTGAGTGGTGAGGGAATGAACATAAATTACAGCCGGAAAACCCATTTTGCCTGCTGCCCATGCCACGCCCATACCGTGGTTGCCATCTGTCGCAGTGGCAAAGGTGGGGTGCCCCAACTTTTCGCGACTTCCTCCTTCCAAGTGCAGCAGATCTCGCAAAGAGAGCTCCTGATCGCTGAAACCTCCACGCTGAAGGAGTTTTTGGTAGATGGCATAAGCCCCGCCAAGGACCTTGAAGGAATTGAGCGTCAGCCGCGCTGATTCATCTTTAACCCAGATGCCGCCGACACCGATGCGCTTAGCAAGGCGCGGCAAGCTCTTGAGGGGGCTCATGCGATAGCCGGGAATTTCGCTGTGGATTCGGCGAATTTGTTGTGGCAAACCCGCAGGAAACAGTTCGGCTGCCAGTTTGGATTTTTGATTTTCAAAAGCATGCTGGTTTTTCAACCATTGAATTGGGATTTCTGTCATTAATACCTCTCGGGCGGCGTTTTGCGGGTCAATCTTATCATGGACCATGCAAAAAACTGCGAAAGGATTGATGAATTATCCACAGCGCAGTGAGTTCTCAGCCCAGCAGCATGCTTGGGCCTGGGCTTCCAGATTCAACAGTTGTAGCAATGAGCGTGAAAAACGGTTTGGATCTCCGCTGGTCAGGTAGCGGTGGGTTGGCTTTTCACTGTTGGATCGCAGCAAATCATGCTGGAGCAGAACACGTTCAGCCTGACGCGCGATAGCTGGCGCAGGGTCAATCACGCGCACATCCTCCCCGGCGATTTTACGGATCAAAGGGATCACAAAGGGGAAGTGCGTGCAGCCCATTACAAATGTATCCACCCCTTCCTCCAACATGGGCTCGAGCGCCTCCTCCAGGATCCGGCGGGTTTTTGGCGTTTCCAGGTAACCTTTTTCAATTTGCCGGACCAGTCCGGGGCAAGTCGCCTGAAAAACCTGCACATCCTGGGCAAAACGCTCCACCACCGAGGCATACAACTCCCCCTGAAATGTGGATGGGGTCGCCAGCACGCCTACCTTACCGCTCAGCGTTTGCTCTGCGGCTGGTTTGACGGCAGGTTCCATACCTACGAAGGGAAACTCCGGGTACAGAGATCGCAGGTGCCTGAGAGAAGCGGCTGAAGCTGTGTTGCAGGCAATCACGATCAGCTTGGCACCCTGCTCCATCATCATACGCGCGACACCTTCCCCCAATTTACGCACTTCTTCCAGGGGGCGTTCACCGTAAGGGACCTTTGCCTGGTCCGCGAAATAGAGGGTGACCTCATTGGGTAACTGGCTGTGGATAGCGCGCAGCACGGATAGCCCGCCCACTCCAGAATCGTAAACGCCAATTGGCGCGTTCGTGTTGACCATGCGCTTATTTTAACACGCTGTTGGCTCAGTTGTAAGCAGGGCATGGTACTCGCAGAGTGTGCGCTACCTGCGCCAAAAACGCAGTATTAAGGTTTCAATTTGGCAAAAGCAGTCTGTCTTTGTTTGTCATCCTGAACGCAGTGAAGGATCTGATTGTTTATCAGATTCTTCGCAAAAGCGGCTCAGAATGACAAGCAATATCGAATTCCGACGTTCAAAATGGCAAAAGTAGTCTGTCTTTGTTTGTCATCCTGAACGCAGTGAAGGATCTGATTGTTTATTAGATTCTTCGCAAAAGCGGCTCAGAATGACAGGCAATATCGAATTCCGATGTTCAAAATGGCAAAAGCAGTCTGTCTTTGTTTGTCATCCTGAACGCAGTGAAGGATCTGATTGTTTATTAGATTCTTCGCAAAAGCGGCTCAGAATGACAGGCAATATCAAATTCCGATGTTCAAAATGGCAAAAGCAGTCTGTCTTTGTTTGTCATCCTGAACGCAGTGAAGGATCTGATTGTTTATTAGATTCTTCGCAAAAGCGGCTCAGAATGACAAGCAATATCGAATTCCGATGGTCAAAGCATTAAATTGGGGGGGGATGCAAATCGTTTGTGCCCCCCTCGAGGGAAGGGAATAAAGTGGCTGAGTATTTGCAGACAATAGGATTGTGCTGACGTCTTGCGAAGCACCCAAGCGCTGAAAGCGCGTGTGGGCAGGCTGAACACGGGATTTGACCTCAGATTTCGGATTATTAAAGTATTTCTGGAGGCCGAGTCACATATCGTTCTCAACCACCCTAACCCGAATTGCTTGCTTCCACAAAAGCCTTGAAAATGCGCCGCATCGGCTCAGAATCGGGCAGCCACTCCGGATGCCACTGCACGCTCAGCACAAAACGCTTATCCGGCATTTCGAGCGCCTCAATCACCCCGTCCGGAGCAACTGCCGTAACCTTCAAGCCATCCCCAAATTTCTTCACAGATTGGTGATGCAAGCTATTCACTTTAAACTCCATGCCGCCCATAACCTTCGCCAGGAGGCTGCCGTTTTCCACCCGCACAGAATGCGAAAGCCGGCTGCGCTGATAGCCAGGCCACCACTGATGCCGGGAGGCTTCCGGAAGTTCACTGGGGATGTCAAGCACCAAATTGCCGCCCATTGCAACGTTGAGCACCTGCTGTCCACGGCAGATCCCCAGCAACGGCTTGTTCATCGCCACCACCTGCCGGCAGAGTGCCAGTTCGAACTCGTCGCGCTCGCGATCGATCCCACTCAGGCTCGGGTGCATCTCCCCACCGAAGAAATCCGGGTGTATATCGCCGCCGCCAGAGATGAACAGCCCGTCAAACTCACTTAATACCTCAGGAATTTCTTCAAGCGGAAGAGCAGAAGGCAGAAGATACGGTCTGCCGCCGGCTGAAAGGATGGCGCGCACTAATTCCTCTCTTGAGGAATAAGCAGGCGTGCTGCCCGGTTTTTGGATGCGAAAGGCAGCGAGGGCAATGCGAGCTTTCATGATATTCTCCGGAATCATTAAATGTAAAAGCCCTCCCGTCTGTTCAGGAAACGGAGAAGGCTTTTAAGGTGCAGAAAAAGTATGCGCGGTTTAGAAACGCTGCTTCAGGCGCGCGCTCTTACCGGTGCGTTCACGCAAGAAGTACAATCGCGCGCGGCGCACTTTATTGTGGCGTTCAACCACAACTTTTGCGATGCGGGGAGAATTGAAAAGGAAGGTACGCTCAACGCCGATACCATTGCTGGCGACACGTCGGACAGTGAAAGTGCCGTCATTGCCGTTTCCGCGTACGTAGAGAACCACACCCTTGAATTCCTGGATGCGTTCGCGATCGCCTTCTTTAATGATTGTGTGCACACTGACGGTATCGCCGGGGAACAGATCCGGGATATT
>JAXGNB010000005.1:0-332082 GCA_040768265.1 Anaerolineaceae bacterium | reverse complement strand
TCTCCAATCACATCTTCTTTTGGGATACTCATGATTCAAAAATAAGGATTCTGAGCAAAATCCCTCGTATTTGATCAGCATCAGGTAGAATAACAGTTTGGTGACATTCAGTTATCGGGTAAATGATGGCAATTAGCGAATTTAACAGCCCTTTTCGATATAAAACAAACCGCACTAATGCGTTTAGTTGGGTAGCGTCGCATGCACTGCATCACTGGCCCATCTTCCTGGTAGCCATCATTGGCGCCATCGGCAATGCCGCACTGGCCTCAATCCCTGCAATTCAGTTCGGTATAGTTTTTGAAAACCTGACCAGCGGCAATTCCCTGCCCGCTGTTTTCCTGCGGGCTGGTGTGATAGTAGGAATATCGCAGACCATTCGCGGATTCATGCAGTTTTTCCGCAATTTCGGTTTCGAAGTTACCGCCCAACGCATCGAACGTGATGTGCGCGATGAGTTCTACACCAGTCTGCTTGGCAAGAGTATGACTTTCCATTCCTTGCAGTCCATCGGTGATTTGATGGCGCGCGCCACAAATGACATCCGCGAGGTCAACTACATCTTCAGCCCGGGGCTCAACATGGTGTTGGGTTCGATCAACTTCCTGTTCATACCTATCGGAGTTGGTCTGTCCATCCACCCGGCCTTGCTGCTCACACCAATCTCGTTCATCGTCCTGTATTTTGCAGCGATTGTTCACTTCCTGAAAATTCTCAGACCCGTCACCCGGGAAGTTCGTGCAACCTTTGGAACGCTAAACAGCCGCCTGGCAGAAGACATCGATGGCATCGAAACAGTCAAGGCAGCCTCCCAGGAAAAAGCCGAAATCGATCGTTTCAAAGAAAACTCGCAAGCCTATCGTAACGCGAACGTCAGACAAGGAGATATTGAAGCCCGCTTTGCTCCCCTGCTTTTGTTGGCTTTAGCAATGGGTTTTGGTCTGATGCATGCCCTCTTGCTTCACCGTCAGGGCTTGATCCCATTGGGCAGTGTAATTTCCTACTTTAGCGCTCTCTCCGTGCTCGGATTTCCAACCCACACCTCAATCCGCTCTTATTCTCAGATCTCTCTTGGCATCGCCGGCGCGCGCCGGCTGCTTGCTACCATGAATAGCGAAAACAATCTCGACCAAAACGAATCCGGATATAGTGCCGTTATTAAAGGTAAGGTCAAATTTGAAAATGTCAGCTTCGCTTACGACGGCGAAAACCTGAATCTGCAGGACCTTACATTTGAAGTCAACCCCGGGCAAACTGTCGCGATTGTTGGGCAAACCGGCTCCGGAAAAACCAGCCTGGTCCGCCTGATCAATCGCACCTATGATCCCCTTTCGGGGAATGTCACGATTGATGGGATCGATTTGCGGGACTGGAAACTGGACAGCCTACGGGGTCAGATCTCGATCATCGAACAGGATGTGTTCCTGTTTTCAAAGTCAGTTGCTGAAAACATTGCCTTCGGCAAACCAAACGCTACACACGAAGAAATCGTGCTTGCGGCGGAGAAAGCCCAGGCGGCTGGCTTCATTGAAGAGCTGCCCGATGGTTACGACACGGTTATCGGAGAAAGAGGCACAACCATATCAGGGGGTCAGAGGCAGCGCCTTGCGCTCGCGAGAGCATTCCTCACAGATCCCAAAATCCTGATACTGGACGACTCAACCAGCGCAATCGACAGCAAAACCGAGGATGAGATTCAACAAGCGATCAAACTGGCTTCTGAAGGCAGAACCACCTTCATCATCACCCATCGCCTTTCCCAGATACGTTGGGCGGATCTGATCATTGTCATGCGCAAAGGACGAATCTCTGCTATCGGCACGCATGACCAACTGATGGAAACCTCCAGGTCTTACCGAAACATCTTCGCGGAGGCAAAAGAGTAATGGGCTTCCATCAAGGTCTCAGCGGCGAACTCTACGACCGCCAATATAGCAACAAAGTCTTGCTCAGCCGCATCTGGGATTACGCCAAACGTCATCGGAAATTTATCGCCTGGATGACCATCAGCATCATTTTTCAGGGTCTGTTTGCTGCCCTGCCGCCTCTATTAATTTCAAAAGTTCTTGACGAGGGCATTGCTGGCATCCCAAATGAAACCGCCTATACGTTATTAGTTCTGGGGGTTCTATTCCTTCAGGTGATGGATTTCGTCTTCTTTTATGTGATCAGACGGCTTTTATCACGCATCACCGCGGACATGAATCGTGATCTCTCCATTGACGCTTTCGCCTCATCCATCGAACAGGATCTGGCCTTCCACGATAGCCTATCATCCGGGCGTATCGTCTCCCGTATTACCACTGACACGAATGATTTTTCCTTGTTGATCAGGCTGACCATGGACGTTGCAGGCAGCACTGTCCAATCCATCGTAACTGCTGTGATTCTTTTTAATGCTGAATGGCGGCTCGCCCTGGCGCTTATGGCGTTCATTCCCTTTGTTATGTTGGTAGTTTCACAATTCCGCAAACTGGCACGGCGCGTCACCACCAGGGGCATGCGCGCCATGGCGAATGTGAACGCCACCATCAAAGAGACAATCAGCGGCATTTCAGTTGCCAAAAACTTCCGCCAGGAAGAAGAAATTTACCGGGATTTTGACGTCTCCAACACCACATCATTCAGAGTTAACGTCCAGCGGGGCCTGGTACTTTCGATCGTTTTTCCGGTTATGCGCACCATCAGCGGCATCAGCATCGCGCTTCTGGTTTATCTTGGGGCGATGAGTGTCACCAAGGGTCTGATCACTGCCGGAGCCTGGTACATGATCCTGCTGGCAAGCGACCGCTTCCTGATGCCTATCTTGAGCATTACCTCTTATTGGACCCAGGTCCAGACGGGGCTTTCAGCTGCAGAACGCATTTTTGCCCTGATCGATTCAGAACACTCAGTTGTCCAGAGCGACAACCTCAAGGTGGAAAAACTAACTGGAAAAGTCGATTTTAATCGCCTTAACTTTAGCTACGCGACCGGCGGTAAAGTGCTCGACAATTTTGATCTCCACATTGCTCCCGGAGAAAATATTGCCATTGTTGGTCACACCGGAGCCGGAAAATCCTCAATTGCCCGCTTAATTTCCCGTTTCTACGAGTTCCAGGAAGGTGAACTGCTGATTGACAATGTTGACATCCGCGAGTTCGACTTGCCAGCCTTGCGCCGAAACATGGGCATCGTCACCCAGGTACCCTTTCTATTTGATGGCACAGTTGAGGAAAATATTCGTTTTGCCGCACCCAATATCAGCAGGGAGGAGATCACCCAGCTGGCGAATCAAATCGGCAACGGTGAATGGCTCGAAACCTTCTCGAACGGGCTGGATACACAAGTCGGCGAACGCGGCGCACATATTTCCATGGGCCAACGGCAGTTGGTTGCGCTGATGCGTGTGTTGGCACACAAACCTGCCATTTTTATCCTTGATGAAGCCACTGCCAGCATTGATCCCTTTACGGAATACCAGATCCAACAAGCTCTCGGGCTGGTGCTGCAGTGCTCAACCAGCATCCTGATTGCTCATCGCCTATCCACTGTCAGATCTGCGGACCGCATCATCGTGCTTGACCATGGTTCGATTATCGAGGAAGGTAATCATCAGGATTTGCTGTCGCAAGGCGGTCATTACGCGGAGCTCTACAACACATATTTCCGTCATCAATCGCTCAAATATGTTGAAGAAGCCGGGATAATTCTTGGCAAAGGTGATAGCGCCAAAATAAACCCCTGAAATCCTCTATAATTAGCAGTGGAGATGTTATGGCAAAAGTTATCGTAGCCATGAGTGGTGGCGTGGATAGCGCGGTTGCAGCCGCTTTATTAATAAAGCAAGGCTACGACGTGCAAGCTCTGACGCTTCATCTTTGGCATGCCAATCGCGCGGAACAAAAAGGGCTCGAATCAGCCCGGCAAGTTGCCGATCAGTTAGGCATCCCCCTGCACATAAAAGATGTCCGTCAATTATTCCGGCAGCAGGTTGTGGAAGCCTTTATCGCAAGCCACCTGGCGAACGAAACGCCCAATCCCTGCGTCCTCTGCAACCGCATTCTGAAATGGGCGCAAATCATCAGTTTTGCGGACGCCCAGGGCGCTGAATACGTGGCAACCGGTCATTACGCGCGCATCTTGCGGGGTGCAAATGGCAAATCCGAACTGTGGCGCGCCCGGGACCTGGCAAAAGACCAGTCCTACATGCTGAGCGATCTTACCCAGGCAGAATTGTCACGCTCAATACTTCCCCTTGGCGAACTGGCAAAACCGGAGGTGCGGGCAATTGCTCAGAACCTGAACCTGACTGTCTCAGACGCACCCGACAGCCAGGATTTGTGTTTCATTAATCGCGTAGATTACCAAAATTTTTTACAGAAATATGCGCCCCTTGTGACTCAACCCGGAGAGATTCGAAACACACAGGGTCAACTTTTGGGCAAGCACCAGGGCTTGGCTTTTTACACCATCGGGCAGCGTAAAGGTCTGCCCGCTTACACTGAAGCCCTATATGTGCTCGAAAAGAGACCTGAAAATAACACCCTGATTGTTGGCACCGCCAATCAATTAGGCAAACAACACTTTCTGGTGCGTCCAGTAAACTGGATCAGCGGGCAAGCTCCAGCCTTTCCAATCGAATGTCAAGTAAAAATCAGGTATCGCGCGAATCCCGTGAGTTCAACCCTCACCATTTCTGACGAAGGCGTCATCATTGAGATCGATCAACCCCTGCGGGATATTACTCCCGGTCAGAGCGCGGTATTCTACAAAAGTGATAAGGTGCTCGGAGGCGGAATAATCCGGGCAAATGGAAGGAAGACAAATGAAAAGTAGTGAAATCTCTTTTCTTAGGTATTCTGATGGCAAATGGCAGACTCAAACAAGCCAGATCCCTGTTGAGCAGGCCGTAACCCTGATCGTCAACGGAAAACCCTGGATGGAATTGCGCTGCACCCCAGCCATGATTGCCGAACTGGCAGTCGGTTTCCTGTATAACGAAAGGCTGATCAATTCCGCAGAGGATGTCACGCGTGTGCACGTCTGCGATAATGCGGATTTTGTAGAAATAGATACTGCCTTCCCCATCAGCAAGCCCGCAACCTGGATCAAAACCACAGGCTGCGGTGGTGGGCAGACCTCCCGGCGCCTTGAACAATCCGAAAAAAACGACCTGAATGAGATCAATCTGAACGCCAACTTGGTTACTGGCTTGCTCTCTGAATTTTTAGAGGCTCAAAATACCCAAACGACTTCCCGCGGGGTGCATTGCTCGGCTATTTCTGATGGCACGAAAATCCTCCTGTTGAGCGATGATATAGGCAGGCACAACACGCTCGACAAACTCATGGGCTTCCTCATCCTCACAGAACCCTCACCCAAACCATCCATCCTGCTCACCACCGGCCGAATCAGTTCTGAAATGCTGCAGAAAGCTGCCCGTATGGGTGTTTCCGTCGTCATCTCGTTCACATCCCCCAATGTTTACACGGTTCACTTAGCACAAGAAATGGACATTACTCTCGTCGGTTATGCCAGGGGCTCACGTTTCAACGTCTATTCCCATCCGGAGCGGTTTTCAGATCTGAACTCGAAACTGATTCAGACGGAAAATGCTCAAGTTTAGCAACCAACATCTGATAAAGATTTGAAAGGAAGACCAACTGGCTTGACTAATCCCCACAAAACGCTAAAATAAAAACAGTCTCAAGGGAAGAGCCCTGCTTTGGCAGGCACCGAAGGGGCAAACCAATTATGGTGAAACTCTCAGGTAAACAAACCCTCAAACCTCTGAAATCCAGGATAACAGGGGCACAAAATGTGCCTTTGTTCGAATTAACAAACCAAAAGGAGCCAAAATGTTAGTGCCAGAAGAATTGAAATATCAGAAAACAGACGAATGGGTAAAGGTTGAAGATGGCGTTGCCACCATCGGCATTACCGACTATGCGCAAGATTCCCTCTCCGATGTTGTTTTCGTTGAGTTTGCCATCGACCCCGATGATGAGGTCAGTGTAGGCGACAGCCTGGCGACAATCGAATCCGTCAAAGCCGCGTCTGAAATCTTCTTCCCCGTCAGCGGCAAGGTTCTTGAAGTCAACCAAATCCTCACAGACACCCCCGAGATGCTGAACTCCGAACCCTACACTGGCGGCTGGATTGCCAAAGTCCAAATCAGCGATGAATCCGAACTGGACAAACTGATGGATGCAGCAGCCTACGACGCTTACTGCCAGGACCGCTAAGCCTATGTTTACTCCACACACAAAAGCTGATGTGGAGGTGATGCTAAAAACAATCGGGATTGAAAAAGTCGCGGACCTCTTCAAAGTGGTCCCCGAGAAAAATCGTTTCCCCGATCTAAACCTGCCGCAGCCGCTTTCCGAAATGGAAGCGGTCACCGAGTTGGACAGCATCGCTTCAGCCAACGCCACCACCCGGGATTTTATTAGCTTCCTTGGTGCCGGCGCCTACCAACACTACATCCCCGCCGCAGTCGATAACCTCTTGCAGCGTGGCGAATTTTATACGGCTTACACCCCCTATCAGCCTGAGATCTCCCAGGGTACGCTCCAGGCGATTTTTGAGTTCCAAAGCCTGATCAGCCTCCTGACCGGCATGGACGTCAGCAACGCGTCCCACTACGACGGCGCGACTGCCGCGGCCGAAGCTGTGATCCTGGCGAACAACCATTTCCGCGGCAAGCGCCCCAAGGTTCTGCTCTCCCGCGCCATCAATCCCCAGTATCGCGAAGTCATCCGCGGTTACATGCAAGCCAACGATGAGATCCGCATTGTGGGGGATGACCCCGAAACCGGCATTGAACCCGACCTGAAGAACCTGATCGACCAGATCGATCTCGACACTTCGCTTGTGATGGTTCAGTATCCCGATTTCTTCGGGCGCATTATCGATTACAAGCCGCTGATCGAAGCCGCGCATGCGCAGGGAGCCCTGGTTGCGGTCGTGGCAAACCCCACCGCCCTGGCACTTCTTACTCCCCCTGGAGAAATCGGAGCCGACATTGTGGTTGGCGAAGGGCAACCGCTTGGCATTCCGCTTTCCTACGGCGGTCCGTATCTCGGTTTCTTCGCGGTCAAAAACGCTTTGCTGCGTAAGATTTCCGGTCGTCTGGTCGGAGAGACTGTCGACACTGAGGGTGAACTGGCATACGTTCTGACACTCACCGCCCGCGAGCAGCACATCCGCCGCGAGAAAGCCTCCTCCAACATCTGCTCCAACCAGGGACTGATGGTGCTTGCTGCTACGATCTACATGACCTTACTGGGCAAAACCGGTTTCAAGCAGGTGGCGAATCTCTGCTATCAGAACGCGCACTACACCGCCAACTCCGTCCAGGAAATTCCCGGTTTCAGCCTGCCCTTCAAGAGCACACCCTTCTTCCATGAGTTCGTTGTAAAGGCAGACGAAAACGTGCCCGAACTGCTGGCACACCTCCAGGATCACGGTATCCTCGGCGGTTATGATCTGAGCCAGGACTACCCCGAACTCGAAGGCTGCCTCCTGATGGCGGTCACCGAAATGATCTCACCCGAGGATATTGCCTATCTGACCGACGTCTTAAGCGAGGTGGAACATGCGTGAACCAACCATTTTTGAACATTCTTCCCCCGGACGAACTGGCGTCATCTTCCCGGAACCCCAGGTCCCTTTAAGCGACTTTCCTCAGGAATTCGCGCGCGCGAACTTCCCCTTCCCCGAATTATCCGAATTAGGCGTGGTTCGCCACTTCACCAAGCTCTCCCAGAAGAACTATGCCATCGACCTCGGCTTCTATCCTTTGGGCTCCTGCACCATGAAGTACAACCCCAAGATCAACGAAGCCACCGCACGCTACCCCGGTTTTGCTGCCACCCATCCTCTTCAGCCTGAAGACACTGTTCAGGGAAATCTTTACCTGATGTACACCCTGCAAAACTGGCTTGCTGAGATCGGCGGCTTCGCCGATGCTACTCTTGCCCCCGCCGCGGGAGCGCAAGGCGAGCTCGTGGGCACGATGATCATTGCCAAATACCACAAAGACCACGGCGACCTCAAACGCACCCGCATCCTGATCCCCGACTCTGCACACGGCACCAACCCTGCCTCTTCAGCAATGCTCGGTTTTGATCCCGTCCAGCTGCCTTCGGACGAGCGCGGCAATGTTGACCTCAAAGCCCTGGCTGAGCTCTGCGACGACACGCTTGCGGGCATCATGTTCACCAATCCCAACACGCTCGGCTTGTTCGACGAGAACACCGCCGAGGTCATCCGCATCGTTCACGAAGCCGGCGGTTTGGTCTATGGCGACGGAGCGAACATGAACGCCCTCCTGGGCGTCTTCAAGCCCGGTGAGTGCGGCATCGACGTGATGCACTACAACCTCCATAAAACTTTCTCCACCCCGCATGGCGGCGGCGGTCCCGGCAGCGGACCTGTGATGGTCTGCGAAAAGCTGGTTGACTATCTACCCGAACCGCATGTGGTCATGACTGACCCCGGTGACGAGGAAACGCCTCCCACCTATGGTCTTACTCGCCCTGAGAAATCCATCGGGCGCGTCAAAGCCTTTCACGGGCACTTCGGCGTGCTCGTGCGCGCCTTCACTTACATCACGATGCTTGGGCAGGAAGGTTTGCGGGATATCGCCGAAAAAGCCGTCCTGAATGCCAATTACCTGCAGGCAAGGCTCAAAGGCACCTACACCCTGCCCTATGACCGCTCTTGCATGCACGAATTCGTGCTTGAAGGTGTCTGGGAAGACGTGCCAGATATCCACGCCCTGGATATCGCCAAACGGCTGATGGATTACAACTTCCACCCGCCCACAAACTACTTCCCGCTGATCGTGCATGAAGCCCTGATGATTGAACCAACCGAAACAGAAAATGTTGAAACATTGGATCGCTTCGTGGATGCCATGCTGAAGATCGCCGAAGAAGCCCGCACGCAGCCAGAGCTGCTCAAGAGCGCCCCGCACAACACCCCCGTCAAACGCGCGGATGAACTCAAAGCTGCCAAGGACCTCATCTTCTGTTGCTATCCGGTGGGAGAGTGGGACAAGGATTAGTACCCCCCCCCCGATACGGGTTAATTTGACCAAATTTGTTACTCTATTAGGCTGAACATGTGGATGTTCAGCCTAATTGTATTTCCTGTCACATCGTGCCCGTAGGGTATTGCGAACCTCTCCTGCCCTTGTGTCTTATTACAAGGGTCGTGTAGCAATCTAAACTCGTGGCAGACCAACACGTTTGAGTTAGCAAGATCACGGTTGAAAACCACGAAATGCTTTGAACAATCTTGTACTTGAATGCAAAAAGTTTAGATCGCTTCGTTCCTCGCGATGATAGATGGATTCGTCCTTGCGAGGAGTGCAGCGACGCAAGCTTGTTCTTTCATGGTCTCCTGACCGTGAAAGGTATTTGACCGTCAGGTCTCCCATGGACAAGCTCCACCGTCTTTGCGAGAATCGCGGCGACGCGGCAATCTCCTTTCCCAGCCTTCCCTTGGGGGAAGGGGGACCGCTTGCTTTGGATGAGGGTTACCTTGATCGTGCTGATCCACAAAAAAAGAAGCCTCGCAGGCCGGAATGAGACCGCCTAGTGCCATTATTCTCAGGACCCACCTTCGCGGGCTCACTCCGGCATGGTAATCAAATAGGCATTAACCGTGTTAAAAGAGGCAGATCGCCACGCAACCCTTGTCAAAAAAAACAAGGGCAGGAGAGGCTCGCGATGACGGGATTAAGAGCAGATCTTGTTCTTTCATGGTCTCCCGACCATGAAAGGCTTTTGACCGCATGGTCTCCATGTAAAACAATGAAAACCAGATCACAATACAAAAAAAGGTTCGCAATACCCTACGGGCACGACGTGACGAGAGAATACACGCAAGGCTGGGCACCTGTGCTCGCAGTGAAGCGGAGGGTATTGTGTCCAGCCGCTTTCTTTATGAATGTCTCTAACGCTCAGGTTGGCTGCTGGTCCAAGCGCTCCTGGACGAATCGCACCACTTCAGCGATCACCTTTTCCCGCTCTATATCCAGGAACATGCCATGTTCACTCTTTTCGAACCAAACGACGCGCTTATCTGGCTTGGGAGTGCTTGTGCGGTCAAAAAGGATATCAACAGAATCAGGCGCACAGCTGCTGTCGGCCCGGCTTTGCAGGATCAACAAAGGCACCTTCACCCCGGGCATGTAACGGTCCTGTTGGCGGATGAAATCAAACAACTGCTTAATAGCAACCGTGGACACCACGCGCAGCGAATCGTCCAGCTGCTCAGCGCTTGGGTCAGCATAAGCCAGCTGACCTTTGTTATAAGTTGGGATAAAGCGCCAAAGCAGCCTGAAAAGTGGGTAAAGTTTGTTTCCGGGTGCGAAGGGCGTGAGCATCCGCCCGGGCGTACCAGCCGTGACGACGCTATCCACCTCCTGAGGGTAGTCAGCAGCCAGGCTGAGCGCGATCATGCCGCCCATCGAGTGACCAACAATGATGGCTTTGTCGACCTCGCCCAAAAGGTCCAACAATGCCAGGCGGCCATCCTCCAGCCAGTCCTGCCAGGTCACCTTCAGCAGCGCATCCGCAGAACCTTCCTCACAGCCGCGCAGGGCGGGCAGGCGTGTGGGCAAGCTCATGGAATGCAGGGGCTCGACTAAGGGACGCATCATTGTGCGTGTGCCAGTCCAGCCATGTAAGAGTAAGACGCCCAATTTTGATTTAACCATGTTTACCTCGCCCTTTATTCAGTCGATTCCGTCGGATCCCTGAAAGATTCTGCGCATTGACAACTCAATTGTATTCCAGAAAATAATGCCGGGTTCACTTGCAGAACCCAGCTTACGATGAGTAAGTGCCTCGGTCGTAAGCCGGAATAAGACCGCCCTGTGACAATATTCTTATAACCTACTATCGCGGGCTCACTCCAGCGAAGCTCTCCGAGTAAGTAATTGCCCAATCGTAAAAGGCAGATCGCTATACCCTGCTTCGCGGGCACAGGCTGCGCTGCTGTCCCAACTTTGAAAATCTCAACCCCATCGATCCAATTTTGGAAAGTTCGTAAAAGAATCCGATGAAATTCGACTCTACACTTATTAAAATACCTTTATAATTATTTCAAACATATATTCCTTTACCTCACAACAACTAAATAATAGGAGGCTGCCTCATGTCATTCCGCTATACCAAGACCTTTCTCACCTCTCTACTTATCCTCACCACTCTTTTCTTCTCCGCGATCATGGTCAAACCTGTCTCAGGCGCAACCTTCACAGTCAATTCTGCCGAAAACTCTACTGATGCTTCTCCAGGCAACGGGATCTGCGAGACGGAAACTGGCAACGGCATTTGCACCCTGCGTGCTGCCATCCAGGAAACCAATGCCCTTGCTGGCGCAGACACCATCACCTTCAACATTGAGCCTGATAATCCTCTCACCTTCCGCATCATTGAGGTTCCCTACGCACTGCCATTGATACAAGATCAGTTGACCATACAGGGTCCCAACCTTGGTGGAACGGGAGCAAGTATCATTTTAGATGGCGATGGCACCTTTACCGGGCTGGATGTTGGTGCGGATAGCTGCGTTATTCGCAAGCTGACCATCCGCAATTTTTATCGGGGTATCTATTCAAAAGACACCAGTGGTCTGCTGATAGTTGGCAACCGTATTGGCAAATTTGGCTATTCAGGCATCCAACCTGCTGAGGGAAATTTTTTGGAGGGGGTTTCTCTCGATGGCGTGATTGGAGCCGTCATCGGCGGAGATACCATTGCAGATCGCAACATCATTTCAGGCAATGGTGCCAATGGTATTTTGCTTTTCAATAGCGCCAGCGTTTTGATCAGGGGCAACTACATCGGCACTAACGAGGACGGAACCACCGCGCTGCCAAATGGCTATGACGGCATCCGCATCGCCGGATCTGAATCAACCGGCAACACCATAGGGGGCAGCATCACAGCCAGGCGCAACATCATCAGCGGAAATACTGGCAACGGCATTTTATTGGGAGCCGATGATAATGATGTGTTTGGCAACTACATCGGTCTCAATATTTCCGGCACCTCAGCCCTGCCAAATGGTAGAGATGGAATTTATATTTACGCTGACCCTGACGGAGAGCAAGCACCAATTGTTGGCAATGAAATTGGCGGCACACTGGCAGGTCAGGGCAACATCATTTCAGGAAACACATCTGCCGGCATCCGCCTGGTCAACGCCAATGAAAACTACATCAAAAATAACATCATCGGTCTCAATGCTTCCGGTACGGCAGCTGTTCCGAATGAGAGAGGGATCGTCGTCGCCAGAGGCTCTGCCAATGAGATCGGCACCTACGACACCGGATCTGGCAACATTATTTCGGGCAATCAGAGCGATGGCATCTATTTGGTCAATCCAACTGTAATCGGCACAAAGATCCGCCGCAACTTCATCGGCACCAATTTCAGCGGAAGCAGCTTGCCAAACGGTGGTGAGGGTGTCGCGATCGAGTATGCGACAGAAACAATCATCGGTGGCGGAACGGACTTTGGGAATATCATCGCGAATAACGGCAGTGATGGGGTTGAAATTTATTGGGGAAATCTGAATACGGTCAGTTATAACCGGATCTATAACAACGGCGCTTTGGGCATAGATCTGCTCGGCAGTGCGTGGGAAAGAGGCGTCACACTAAATGATGTGAATGATGAAGATGGCGGCTCAAATAATCAGCAAAACTTCCCCATATTGCTAAGAGTTTACGATTCCAGCCCGGGTCAGGTGACCATAGAGGGTTTGCTCAATTCCGCCAAGGACAGAAATTTTGTGATTCACTTGTATGCCAATAGCAGCAAAGACCCGAGCGGTTATGGCGAAGGAGAAGTATACCTGGGCTCAAAGGGAGTCACGACGAATAGCGAGTATATTGGCAATTTTATGGAAACCTTCAGCGTATCGACGCCTTTCGAGTGTATTACGGCGACTGCCACGGATTCGGCTGGAAACACCTCTGAGTTTTCACCCTGTGTAGCGGTGATGAATTACCAGCTCTTCCTGCCAATGATGGTCAAATAATACGATTTGCATGAGGCTGCGCTTGTGATTGATGCAGCCTCATCTTTAAATCTGTCTTTGCGAGGAGCGTAGCGACACGGCAATCTACAATACATTCTTGATCGTGCCGGCGTTCCCGCCGCGCACGCGAACTGACCGAAGGTCTCCAGATGGCGTTTCTCAGCCTTCCCTTGGGGGAAGGGGAACCGCTTGCGGTGGATGAGGGTTACCTTGATCGTGCCGGCGTTCCCGCCACGCACGCGAACTGACCGCAGGTCTCCAGATAGCGTTTCCCAGCCTTCCCTTGGGGGAAGGGGAACCGCTTGCGGTGGATGAGGGTTACCTTGATCGTGCCGGCGTTCACGCCGCGCACGCGAACTGACCGAAGGTCTCCAGACAGCCTTGTTCTTTCATGGTCTCCATTTAAACAACGAAAGGCAGATCGCCGCGCAACCCTTGTAAAAAGATACAAGGGCAAAAGAGGCTCGCGATGACGAGCGAGCCTCTTTCTTCCCAGCGAAACTTTTCTAATCGTTCAAGATCAAACTCACCGGGCAGTGATCTGAGCCCATGACGTCTCCATGGACCTCGACTGCCTCCACCCGGTCCATCAGTTCGGAACTGACCAAAAAATAGTCCAAACGCCAGCCGATGTTTCGGGCTCTGGCATTTGTGCGGTAGGTCCACCAGGTGTATTCAACCTTCTCAGGATAAAGTTCCCTGAAAGCATCCACAAAGTTGTGTTCGAGGTACTTGGTGATCCATTCGCGTTCTTCGGGCAAAAAGCCGGTGTTCTTTTCGTTCTCTTTCGGATTCGCGAGGTCAATTTCCTGGTGGGAGGTATTGAAATCGCCAGTGATGATCACTTTTTCGCCTTTCGCGTGGTGTTCGTCGCAGATCTCAAGCAAGCGCGCGTAAAAGTCCAGCTTAAAGGGCACCCTTTTGTTCTCCTGTCCCCCATTGGGGAAGTAGATGTTGTAAAGGAAAAAATCAGGGTATTCCAGGCGGATTGTTCGCCCTTCGTTATCAAACTCCTCCATGCCCAGACCGGTTTGGATTGAAAGCGGTTCCTTTCGATAAAGAACTGCCGTGCCGCTGTAGCCAGGTCTTTCAGCAGAATGCCAGAAAGTCTGGTACTCTGGATGATTCTTGATAAGGTCAGGCACCTGTTCGGGCTTGGCTTTGATCTCCTGCAGCCCCAGGATATCGGGTTTGATCTCATCCAGCCAGGTGAAAGCATCTTTATTGACCACTGCTCGGATTCCGTTGACATTCCAGGTTGTAATTCTCATTATTTCGCGCCCTTTCAAAGCCTATGGTAAACTAATGATTTGACTATGGCAGATTATACCAAGCTCCAAAAGAGATTTTTAGCCAGACGCATTTTGCTTGCTATGCTCTTTTTAATTCCCTTGTTTCTTGGCACGGAACTGCATTCTGTGCAAGCACAAGCAAGCTACCCGATCTACATCGTGGAATATGGTGACACGCTTTCGTGGATCGCGCAGCGTTTTGACACCACCCTCGACCAGCTTATGGCGCTTAACAACATCCAACCCGATGATATGCTGCGCCCGGGTGATAGGCTGCAGATTCCGAGCCTGGAAGGGATGCAGGGGATCCTGACAACGGAATACGTGGCGCTTGGGTCAAGCCTCACCAGCCTCAGCCGGCGCAGCCAAACAGAGACAGCAGTCCTGGTGAAAGCCAACCGCCTCACCAGCCCCTCGGAATTGTTTATCGGGCGCGAGATCATCATGACCATCCAGGAAAACGGGTCTTTCATGACCACCATGCCAGCCATCAAGCCCGGGCAATCCTTCCTGGAAGCGAGTGTGCTGAGCGGCAAAAACACCTGGCTGTTGGCGGAGATGAACAGCCTGGCAAGCCCGACTATGGGCATGCCGATGGACACCTACTACATGCCCTCCGCGCAGGAAAATGGCAGCAACCTCGCACTGCCGGGTATCAAGAGCATCGTTCTGGACAACCTGCCACTCATTCAAGGTGATACCTTCCTGATCGAGGTTGAAAGCAATCAAGCGCTGACGATCAAGGCTGACCTGGCATCCATCCAGCCAACTTTCGTGGACCTTGGTGGAGTGCAAATGGCATACGGCGGCATCCATGCGCTGACCGAGCCCGGCGTTTACCCACTGACAATGACGGTGACCTATCCGGATGGAATGGAATACCGTTTTGATCAATTAGTCATGATCAATTCTGGAAATTTTCAGATCGACAAGCCCCTGCAGGTGGATCCAGAATCGATCGGTACCGAAGCCGAAAAAGCTGAAAATGCCATATTTAAGAGCATTGTTTTGCCGGTGACCCCGGTGCAGCAATGGGAAGGGCTGTGGTATTCCCCCGCGCAGGACGCAGACTGCATCATTTCGCAATTCGGCAGCCGGCGAACTTACAACGACGACCCGGGCGTCTATTATCACACAGGCCTGGACCTGGGCTATTGCAAAGGCACAGATGTCTACGCCCCGGCAGGCGGAACAGTGGTTGGCGTTTTCCCGAACCAGGTGGTACGTGGCAACACAATCGTCATCGACCATGGATTGGGTGTGTTTACGATGTATTTACACCTGAATGACATCCTGGTGGAACAGGGTCAGATCGTTGAATCTGGTCAATTAATTGGAATTATTGGTACGACTGGTCGCTCGACTGGTCCGCACCTGCACTTTGAAGTGGATATCCAGGGCACGCCTGTCAACCCCCTGACATGGCTGCGCCGGGCATTTCCTTAAAACAAAAAGAGCAATAATTTGCTCTTTTCGAATGCGCTGAGAGGGAGTTGAACCCTCACGCCTTGCGGCACGTGGCCCTCAACCACGCCTGTCTGCCAATTCCAGCACCAGCGCAAACGTGAGATTAGATTATACCGGTTCCGTGTTCTTTGTCAAGAAAACGGGATCAGAATCTGAGGATTAAGTTGAAGAAAACAATTGTTTTGGACGCAATGGGCAGTGATGACCGCCCCTTCCCGGAAGTGGAAGCGGCGATAATTGCAAGCAAGGAATTTGATATCAACGTGATTCTGGTTGGCGATGAGGATCAGCTCACTGCTGAACTGAAAAAGACTGGTCAGGATTTGTCAGGCGTGCGGGTGGTGCATGCGCCCGAATGGCTGGAGATGAGCGACCATATCCAGGAAGCCCGCGCCAAAAAACAAAACACCATGGCGGTTGGAATGCAATTGGTGAAAGATGGCAAAGCGCAGGCTTTCGTAACCGCGGGTAATACTGGCATGGCGATGTATTATGCCACCAAGATCTTTGGTTTAATCCCGGGTTTGATTCGCCCTTGCCTGGGTTCCACAATCCCGGTTAAAGGCGGAAAAAGCGTTTTGCTGGATATCGGCGCTAATGCGGACTGCAGACCGGAATTTTTGGTGCAATTTGCGCAGATGGGGGCAGTCTATTCTCGCCTGATGCTGGGTGTGAGCGAACCGCGCATCGGTTTGATTGCCAACGGTGAAGAAGAGGGCAAGGGCAGCGAGCTTGTCAAAGCAACGCATCCCCTCTTGAAGGTACAAGTGCCAGGCTTTGTGGGCAACATTGAAGGCAAGGAACTTTTTGGCGGCGAGGTGGATGTGGCTGTGACGGATGGTTTCACCGGTAATGTCATCCTCAAGTCAGTAGAGGCTGTTGCTAAATTGATCATGCGCACGCTCAAGGATGAATTGTTTGGCAGTCTGCGAACCAAAGCAGGCGCCTTGCTGGCAAAACCCGCCTTTGACAGGGTGCGTCAATTGATGGACCCTTCCGAAATTGGCTCGGCTCCATTATTGGGAGTGAATGAGCTTGTATTTATTGGTCACGGACGCTCGGACACCAAAGCCATGGTGAGTGCAATCGCCCGGGCAGTGCAGGCAATTGATGCCAACTTGTTGCCAGGTTTGAAAGAATCCATTAAGAAAAACGGAGAATAAAAATGAAACTGGTCAGAAACGACAAACACATTAATCGCAATAAACTTATAGGTAAGCTGATTACCTTTGCAAGCCTGGGGGTGTTGGGGCTGGGGCTTTATTTCGCCTTCAAGCAAGATATGAGGCTGATTCTTTATTCCTATATTTGCTTGATT
Source organism: Anaerolineaceae bacterium (assembly GCA_040768265.1). Lineage (GTDB taxonomy): Bacteria > Chloroflexota > Anaerolineae > Anaerolineales > Anaerolineaceae > Mesolinea. The sequence continues at coordinate 314,961 of JAXGNB010000005.1, read as the reverse complement.
GTCGGTTTTATTCTGACGCAAATCGGGATGAATTTCGTGACCCGATACGGACGATCGCCGCGCTATGATGAAATTTTTGGCACCGCGTTCGAAAAGTTGCGGCACGAATACACCTATTATGTCTACAGCTCTCCGCTACCAATGCTATTAATGGGTCCATGCCGTATCTGGATGCCAATCCCGATGAATGCCACCGGCGAGATCAGCTATCAGGACGGCAAATGGATACATAAAACAAAGAACCGCATCCAGAAAATGATGGGGCAGGACAGCGTTGGCAAGCCGGATAAGGAAGTTGCAGAAGCCTCTGAGGTGCTGAGCAAATTCCTGACCGAAAAAGGTATTTCTGCTGACATGCAACCAGAACTGAAGCCCGTCATGGTGGTCTATCTGAAAGAAACCCAGCTCGGGGATACCACAACAGCGCCCTACCCCGTTGTGCATCTGGAAGACCTGAAGCGCTACATCCGCCGTGTGGATCGCGAAGAATGTGTGGATCCGATCAGTCCGGATTTGGCTGAAAAATTACACGAAGCGCTGGCAAATGGAGTATTGGAAAACGCTTCATAATAAGAGAAGCGGCAATTTTTTATCTTGCTAAAAACTGGCAAGACAACTCACAAAAAGCAGGCATACAAAAAAACAGCGCAAATATCGTGCTGTTTTTTATGTTTATCCTTGCCTGAACTTACTTCTTTTCTTCTCTTATCAAGCCAGCAAATTTTCGCAATTGGTAAACCTCTTTTTGGGTCAGATTGCGCCACTCACCAGATTTGAGCTTCCCCAGCCTTAGATTGGCTATGCGCACACGCTTGATCTGCGAAACGGGCAGTCCGATGCGCGCTCCAACTTTGCGAATTTGCCGTTTTTTGCCCTCGTGCAGAATAATTCGCAACCATGCGCCATTGCTGTAACTGCCCATGATCTCAACCTGCGCCGGCAATGTGCGCGTGCCGTCCTCAAGCACCACACCGCGTCGCCAAATTTCGAGCTGCTCCTGGTCCGGAGTTTTGATCACAAAGACCTCGTACTCCTTTTCGTGGTGGTAGCGGGGATGGGTCAGGCGGTTGGCTAATTCGCCATCATTGGTCATCAGGATCAATCCCTCACTGTCCAGATCCAGCCGTCCGACTGCAAAAAGAGGTTCAGAAATGCCAATCAGGTCATTAACAGTCGGTCGGGGGTGGGTTTCGTCAATATCGGAGAGGTAGCCCTTAGGCTTATTCAGGGCAATATAGATCCGTTCAGCTTTGATCCGAAGCAATTTGCCGTCCACACTGATCGTATCCTTTGATGGATCCGCTTTGTCTCCAAGGTGAATGACCTTACCGTTAACCTTGACACGACCTGCCTCAATTAATTTTTCACATGCCCGACGCGAGCCTAAACCTGCAAAAGCCATGATCTTTTGAACACGTTCTTCCATCAGTCTTTTAAGAGCCTCGTTTCTTCAGTATCTGGCGATGGCTTGGGCTCCAACAGCCCTTCAAGGTCCACCACAGGAAGTTGATCAAGCGATTCAAGACCGAAATGTTGGAAAAATTCGTTTGTCACGCCGTAGAGAATTGGGCGACCGATCGCTTCGGAACGCCCCAGTTCCTCGATCAGTCCTTTTGCCAATAAACTCTTTACCACGCTATCGCTGTTAACTCCACGGATAGAGTCGACTTCAGGTCTGGTTGTGGGCTGTTTGTAAGCCACAATTGCCAACACTTCGAGCGCGGCCTGGGTCAGGCGGGATGTAACCTCCAACCCGAGAAACTTTTCAATCATTTCCGCGTGTTCAGGTGCCGTTATAAGTTGGTATTGGTTTCTGATTTTTTGAAGGCGCAGACCATGTTCCGACGCCAGGTGGGCAGACAAGGCTTCGAGCGATTTCTCTACTTCAGATTTTTTTACATTCAAAGCCTGACTCAGTTGCTCAACAGAGCTCAAGCCAGGAGCAGCAAAAAGCAAGGCTTCAAGCGCCTTGGTGCATGGGTCCAGTAAAATGTCAGAGTTATCTTCGTGCATGCTATAATTCTCTCTTGTTCAGGGTCATGATTATACCCGAAACCCTGGTAAAAACTGAAAGGCAGACTATGCTCATTTTACTCACCGGTGCCGCCGGTTTTCTAGGTTCCCATCTGACCGACCGCCTTTTGGCAGAAGGTCACCAGGTGATCGGTCTTGACAACTTTGTCACCGGCGACCGGGCAAATTTGCAGCATCTTGCAGGCAACCCAAACTTCAGGTTGATGGAACAGGATGTTTCTGCCTTCATCCAGGTTGACGAGCCACTCGATTATGTGTTGCATTTCGCTTCGCCCGCCAGCCCAAACCCTGCTTCACCCCTGGGCTACCCAAATCTGCCCATACAGACGCTCAAAGCCGGCGCTCTTGGAACCTACAACAGCCTCGGGCTGGCCAAAGCACACAAAGCTCGTTTCTTGCTGGCTTCAACCAGTGAAGTCTACGGTGATCCCACTGTGCACCCTCAAAGTGAGGATTACTGGGGAAACTGCGATCCAATTGGACCAAGATCAGTCTACGACGAAGCCAAACGCTTTGCTGAAGCCCTCACCATGGCATACCACAACGTGCATGGGGTGAGAACACACATTGTGCGAATTTTCAACACCTTCGGTCCCAGGATGCGCCTGGATGATGGCAGAGTGGTGCCAAATTTCATTCAACAAGCCCTGCGCAAAGAGCCTCTGACCATCTATGGTACTGGTGAGCAAACCCGCAGTTTCTGCTATGTCAGTGACCTGATTGAAGGCATCTACCGACTGATGATGAGCGATGAACACCTGCCGGTCAACATCGGCAATCCGATCGAGACCTCCATCAAAGACTTTGCCCTGATCATCAACGAGCTTTGCCAGAATCCCGCTGGCATCATCACCCAATATGCCGACACCCTCGGAGACGACCCCCAACGCCGCCAGCCGGATATCACGCGCGCCAGAACCATTCTGGGTTGGGAGCCTCAAGTGACCATGCGCGATGGCTTAAATATTACGATTGATTACACGCGCCAAAAACTTGGTTTGGCGGCAGGGCAGGATTAAGTCTCTCATGGGTATGCTGCGCGTGATCGGAGGCTCTGCCAAAGGTTTAAGACTTAAACATGTGCCGGGAGATACCACCCGCCCTATTACCGACCTTGTAAAAGAAGCGCTGTTTAATATTCTTGGGGGTGAAATTCTTGACGTGCGTATGCTGGACCTCTTCGGAGGCACAGGCGCAGTGGGGATCGAAGCGCTCAGCCGGGGCGCAAAAGAAGTACTTTTTCTGGATAAAAGTCGCCTGGCAGTAAAAACAATCCAGGATAATCTCTCCACGACGCACTTTACGGAGAAATCCAGCGTCTTTCAGGCCGATGCCTTCAGCTGGCTTTCCAGCCAAACTGATCCAGAATTTGACCTGATATATATCGCTCCACCCCAATATAAAGGAATGTGGGAAAAAGCGGTTGATTTAGTTGATGAGAACCCTCAATTATTGAGTGAAGAGGGACAGGTTATTGTCCAAATCAATCCCTTGGAGTGGGTTGAAAAAGACTATGCTAATTTGCAGGTGTTTGATTCAAGAAAATATGGAGATACGCTCCTGGTTTTTTTGGAAAAATCAATGAGTGAATGACATCACCAGCTGACCTTCATCGTCATAATGGTAATGTCCCCAAAAAGGTCTTCCGCTTGCCCGTTGGCGCATCACAAGCGGCAGTAGTGTGTATAGATCTTCCACCAATCTTAACTTCAGGGCACTTTTTTGCGAATGCCACGCCAATCTGCCCTCTTCCGAAGCGATCACCTCACCTGATAATTGTTTTGCTTTAAAGACGAAGAAAACAATGCCAGGGTTTTGGGCTGTATCCACCAACACCTGACCACAAAAGATCAACTTTTGAGCCATCAGGCCGCTTTCTTCCAGGAGTTCACGCCTTACAGAACTGAGGACCGATTCGCCCTTTTCCACATGCCCGCCCAAGCCATTCCAATAACCAGCCCAGATCTTTTTATCCGGTGCGCCTTCCAGCAGCAGAACCTGGCCGGACTCGTTAACCGGAAAAATTAACACTCTGGGGATGAGAGCATATCGCTGATTTGAAATACCTTGTGACTCTACACTCATATAGCTTTTAAAGAGCCTGCGGTTTTCCGCAGGCTCTGATTTTTTCTTAATGAAGGAACATTGGCAGACCAAGAATATTCTTGACCTTGGGACGATAAGCATCCTTGTCATAATAAAGATCCACGTCCACCTGACGTTTACCGCTGATGACAGTCTCAACCGGGACTACAGCATAATTGCCGTCTGTAATCCCCACCAGATGACCAAAATTGTTCTTCATGGTCAACTGCATAGCCAAAGCGCCGTAGTTCATGGCGACCATGCGGTCGAGCATGTCGGCTGCGCCACTGCGAACCAGGTAGCCAAGTTTCTGATACATCGTATTGTAACCGGTGAGGGTTTTGATTTGGTCCGCAAGCACCTCGCCGATGCCACCAAGTTTGCGGTGACCGTAAGCATCCGCTTCACCTGATTCAACAATCTCACCGCCATCAGTATGGGCTCCTTCAGAGATGACGCAAATAGCGTAATGGGATTTGCTGTTACGCTTATCCGATGCTAAAAGTTCAGTAACTTCATGCACATTAAAAGGAACTTCGCAGATAATTGTTCTGTCGACGTAGCTCAGATAACCCGTAATAAGTGCAGTCTCACCAGAGTTACGACCGAAAAGTTCCACAACCCCAATGCGCTCATGGGAACCAATCGATGTGCGGAAATTTGTGATGAGATTGACTGCCTGCGTGACAGCGGTGGAGAAACCAATACAGTATTCCGTGCCCAACACGTCATTATCCATGGTCTTGGGGATCGCGTTTAATTTGACACCCTCTTTTACCAGGCGGGCGGAATAACTGAGAGTGTCATCCCCCCCAATAGTGATCAGGGAATCCAGTTTGAGGTGATCTATCACGTTCAGAATATGGTCGGTATAATCGGTGATTTCTTCCAGCTGATTGATCACCGTTCCCCATTTGCTTCCTCTCAAAAATTCCGGGGTATCCTTTGCGCGCACTTTGGATGGATTGGTGCGGGATGTATGTAGGAAAGTGCCCCCGGTGCGGTCCACGCGGCGGACCACGGTCGGGTCTAAATCACGAATGTAAAGCTCATGAGTTGCCGGGTCGTTAATGTCGTAGCCCAATAAACCCAGCCATCCCCTGCGAATGCCAACAATTTCATAATCACCATCGAGGCTGTTTAGCACAACCGATTTGATTGCGATGTTCAGACCCGGAACGTCGCCACCCCCGGTAAGGATACCAACTCTTTTCTTTGCCATTTCCTGCTCCTTATTAATAATTTATTGAGTCAATCAGGGCTTTAGGACTGACGGTCGCCCACCACCTAAACCACTGTAAACCTAACAATGTCAATGTGGGCAACAGAAGAATAACCAGAGATGTTTCCTCAGGCAGCCAATTTTGAGTGATTTGAAAACGACGCCAATGAATGAAAATCAAGGCAAGGTATGTTACCCAGAAAATAATTCTACCAGAAACGCGCCATTTTTCTATTAGATATTTAAATGCGCTGAACAAAGGAGGCAGTAACCAAATGAGGTAGATTCCTTCGGAGGTCAAATTAAACAAATAAAGCAGATTTAGAGTTAACATGAGCTTCCAATGAAAACCCCTGCCTTCACGCTCTCCAATGCCGTACCATTCAACCAACATCACAATGAACATTACCAAACTGAGTGTAATGGCAATCTGGTTGCTTGCTCCGGGGAATAATTCGCCAAATACCATCAGAGGTGTTCGAATCCACGAGAAATCCGGGAATACCCGCAGAACGGATGCAAACCATTCTGCTACCCAACCCGGAAAGAGTATCAGAGACACAACCAAAAAGAAGGCGATCGTGCTAAGGAAAATCTTCGTCAGTGAATTATCCCTGCGCGCACCAAGCCAAATCATGAAAAGAACCACCAGAAAGAGGCTCAATGGAACCATCCAGACAGTCAGCGCGAATAGAAAGCCCGCGCTTGTAGCCTGGCGTTCGCGCGCAAGATAAACAGCCAGGAGGCTCAGAAAGATATACGGCATTGTGACACTGACCGTCAGGACTGACTTAAACAATGGGTAAAAAACCAACCCAAGAACTGAAACAAATAAGAGTTCCGGGGCACTTATTTTCAGGCCTGCAATCCGAACAGATAGCAGCATGCTTAACACAAGACTTAGCTCGACCAAAGTCATCCAGATCGCCCTGGCAATCGTAAAAGGAACAAAGCTGATGGGAAGATAAAAGAGCACAAACCAGGCAGGGTCAACAAACCGACCTTGACTCCAGGCATAAGGTTCATTCCCGTTCTCCTCCAGCAGGTTCAGGGTAGCCTTGTGCGTTGAGTCGCTATAAGGTGATGAACCGGATTGCATCCATTCTCTGGCTGCCACCCACCTGGGTGCGAAATCATCCTGCAGTTGAAACACCGCAGCAAGGCGCAAATTTAATAACGTGGCACCTACCAGGGCAAGCAAAATCAGTATTGGAAGCCAAACATTTACGGTTTTCTTTAAGAACAACTGCAATTCCCTTTCAATCCCTGATTCTATCTTTATCGAGCAGTCAGGTCAAATGCTTCCCGTCCAGGACTTGTGCAGGGACCAACACCTGGCATTTATGTACGAATATTAGTAGATAGAGATATCATCCAATCAATTCAAAACACACTAAAAGTAACACTTCCTTCCCAATCCAATTTGTGCAATTTTTATTGACAGTAATATGTGAAAATGGTAACATTCTTCGAAGTGAGCATAAGATCTGCCCACTTAAATGGTTGGCTTCGAACATATCAGACCGGTTATGTGGAGAGCTGGTCTCAATATTTTCAAGATAGCAAACCAATTTCACCATATCCTTAACAAAATCATATAAGGAGTATTAGATGAAAAGTAAGAAGTCTTTAGTCCAACTGGTACTGTTGCTCATGTGCTTTATGTTGATTTTCTCAACAACCGCATGCCGATCAACTGAAGTACCTCCCGCCGAAAAACCTGCAGAGGAAGAACCCGTAGTAGAAGAACCGGAAGAAAAGCCCTACAAAATCGGGATCATGACCGGTACTGTCTCACAGGGTGAAGAGGAATACCAGGAAGCCATGAACCAGATCGCCAAGTATGGTGACACAATCGTTCATGCCACCTATCCTGACAACTTCTCAACCGAGACTGAAACCACCATCTCGCAAGTTGTGCAGATGGCGTCTGACCCTGAGGTGAAGGCGATCGTTTTCGTGCAGGCCATCCCCGGTGCTGCAGCAGCCATTGAAAAGGTGCGCGAAACCCGACCTGACATGCTGTTCGTTGCCGGTGTGCCTGCCGAAGATCCTCCCATCATTGCAGAAAAAGCCGATATTGTACTCCAGGTTGATGAGATCTCCATGGGTCGCACTATTCCTGAACTGGCTGCCAAGATGGGTGCCAAGACCTTCATTCACTACTCATTCCCACGGCATTTGTCATATGCGACCATTGCCCGCCGACTTGAGATCATGAAGGAAACCTGTGCGGAATTAGGCATCGAACTGGTGGAAGTCAACGCACCGGATCCCACCGGCGACGCTGGCGTCTCTGGTGCACAGCAATTCATCACCGAGGACGTTCCACGGCAGATCGCTACCTACGGCAAAGATACAGCTTTCTTCTCCACCAACTGTGCCATGCAGGAACCCCTGATCCGTACCATCTGGGAAAATGGCGCCATTTATCCACAGCAGTGCTGCCCAAGCCCCTATCATGGCTATCCCGCTGGACTGAATATTGACGTCTCAGGACATGAAGGCGATGTGCAATATATGCTCGATCAAATTGCCATCAAGCTGAAGGAAAAGGGCCAGGAAGGTCGCATGTCGACCTGGGGCGTTCCGATCAACATGCTGATGATCGATGCCGGCGTCCGCTTCGCGATCAAATTCGCCGAAGGCCAGGTCACCGACCCAAGAGACACAGAAGCTTTCATTGCAACCTTGAATGAAGCATCTGCTGCCCGCGGTTTGGGCAATTTGACAGTGACATCTTTCAATGAAGATGGCGTTGATTTGCCCAATTTCCTGATGTTGCTGGCTCCTTTCTATGATTTCTCACAAAATACTGCTACCGCGGAAGTTGAGGAAGTTGAACCCTACAAAATCGGGATCATGACCGGTACTGTCTCACAGGGTGAAGAGGAATACCAGGAAGCCATGAACCAGATCGCGAAATATGGTGATTTGATCGTTCATGCCACCTATCCTGACAACTTCTCAACCGAGACTGAAACCACCATCTCGCAAGTTGTGCAGATGGCGTCTGACCCTGAGGTGAAGGCGATCGTTTTCGTGCAGGCGATCCCCGGTGCTGCAGCAGCCATTGAAAAGGTGCGCGAAACCCGACCTGACATGCTGTTCATTGCCGGTGTGCCTGCCGAAGATCCTCCCATCATTGCAGAAAAAGCCGATATTGTACTCCAGGTTGATGAGATCTCCATGGGTCGCACTATTCCTGAACTGGCTGCCAAGATGGGTGCCAAGACCTTCATTCACTACTCATTCCCACGGCATTTGTCATATGCGACCATTGCCCGCCGACTTGAGATCATGAAGGAAACCTGTGCGGAATTAGGCATCGAACTGGTGGAAGTCAACGCACCGGATCCCACCGGCGACGCTGGCGTCTCTGGTGCACAGCAATTCATCACCGAGGACGTTCCACGGCAGATCGCTACCTACGGCAAAGATACAGCTTTCTTCTCCACCAACTGTGCCATGCAGGAACCCCTGATCCGTACCATCTGGGAAAATGGCGCCATTTATCCACAGCAGTGCTGCCCAAGCCCCTATCATGGCTATCCCGCTGGACTGAATATTGACGTCTCAGGACATGAAGGCGATGTGCAATATATGCTCGATCAAATTGCCATCAAGCTGAAGGAAAAGGGCCAGGAAGGCCGCATGTCAACCTGGGGCGTTCCGATCAACATGCTGATGATCGATGCCGGCGTCCGCTTCGCGATCAAATTCGCCGAAGGTCAGGTCACCGACCCAAGAGACACAGAAGCTTTCATTGCAACCTTGAATGAAGCATCTGCTGCCCGCGGTTTGGGCAATTTGACAGTGACATCTTTCAATGAAGATGGCGTTGATCTGCCCAATTTCCTGATGTTGCTGGCTCCTTTCTATGATTTCTCACAGTAGAGAGATCTTTACTAACCCTTAAACTCCACAAAGCGCCGGCTTGCAGAGCGCAAGCCGGCACTTCTTTTTGAAAATAGAAGAAGGAGGAACAATATTGGAAAACCAATATTTGTTATCAATGAATAATATTTCCAAAGAATATTATGGCAATCGGGTCTTAAAAGGCGTCAACCTGAAAGTAAAACCCGGGGAAATCCATGCCCTGGTTGGGGAAAATGGCGCTGGAAAATCCACCCTGATGAATATTCTTTTTGGAATGCCGGTGATTTTTTCCACAGGAGGATTTGAAGGCGAAATTCAAATGACTGGGGAATCAACCACCATTGATTGTCCACACACTGCCATGAACTGTGGAATTGGCATGGTCCACCAGGAATTCATGCTTATCCCCGAATTCAATGTCACGGAAAACATCAAGTTGGGTCGGGAAATTGGCGAACCCTCCGCGTTCAGTAGAATTTTTGGTGATTTACTCGACAAAATGAACTGGACCCAGATGTCAAAAGATGCCCGTAAGTCTTTGGATAGCATCGGAATGATGAACATTGAAGAATATACCAAAGTGGCAGGCATGCCAATTGGTTATAAGCAATTTGTGGAAATCGCCCGTGAAATTGATAAAACCGGAATAAAGCTGCTGGTTTTTGATGAACCCACCGCTGTTTTGACCGAAGGAGAAGCGGATCGTTTATTGGAAATCATGCGTTTAATTGCCAGTAAGGGAATTGCAATTATCTTTATCACTCACAGATTAACCGAGGTTATGGCAGTGGCAGATAGCATGACTATTTTGCGCGATGGTGAGTTTGTAGCTCGAAAAGATGTCAAAGAAATCAATCTGGCAAAAATTGCTGAACTCATGATCGGTCGAAAGGTCGATAAACTGGTCGATGATAGTCTCTTAGGCAGCAGGGACCTCTCAGATGACAAAATTGCGCTTGAATTCAAAAATTATCACGTGGATATGCCAGGTGAACGCGTGAGGGGCATGAATATTAAAATCCGCGAGGGTGAGATCTTCGGCTTTGGCGGTCTGGCCGGACAAGGAAAAATTGGCATCGCTAACGGCATTATGGGTCTTTATGATACGCAAGGGGATGTGATTGCCTTTGGAAAGAACCTGGATCTTAGTAAGTTAGGTGAAGCCCTGCGCAATGATATTGCCTTTGTTTCTGAAGACCGTAGGGGTGTTGGCTTGCTGCTAGGCGAATCGATCGAACGGAATATTACCTTCACAGCCATGCAAGTCAAAGACGAATTTCTGACGCAAATCGGTCCCATGAAGATTTTGAATAAATCCAAAGCTGATCAACATACCCGGGATATGATCAAACTTCTGGATATCCGCTGCACGGGCACCTCCCAGGCGGCTGGTAGTCTTTCGGGAGGTAATCAACAAAAAGTCTGCCTCGCCCGGGCCATCACAATGAACCCAAAAATCCTGATTGTTTCAGAACCGACGCGGGGTATTGATATCGGCGCGAAAAAATTGGTTTTGGAGTATCTGACAAAAATCAATCGTGAACAGGGAACAACCATTGTGATGATCAGTTCGGAATTGGTTGAACTCAGATCTCTGTGCGACCGTATAGCGATTGTTTCTGAAGGAAAGGTTTTCTCGGTCATGAAGCCTGATGATTCTGACGCGGCATTTGGCTTGGCCATGGCAGGTGTCAGAGAGGAGGTGTCCGCATGAAAACATTAAAGAATATTTACGAAAACATCGGATTGCCCAGACTAATCATCGGTTTGTTTTTCATCTTACTTGTTGTAACATCCATCGTTTTGGGTTTTTCACCCGCTGCATTATTCAGCGATGTTGTCAGACGCTGGTTGATGTACGGCACTTTGGTGCTGGCAATGGTTCCAGGTATTCAAAGTGGGATTGGGTTGAATTTTGGCGTTTCTTTGGGAATTTCTGCCGGATTGCTGGGTTCTGTTTTTGCAATGGAAATCAGTTTCCTCAGAAATTGGAACGAAGTGCTGGGCGCTGGAGCTCCCTGGCTGACACTTTTGATCGCACTCATATTCGGGATCATCATGGCGGCAGTTTTAGGGACGCTTTACGGATTGCTGCTCAACCGGGTTAAAGGCTCAGAGATGACGGTGTCGACTTATGTTGGTTTTTCTGTGATTGCCTTCATGAACATCGTTTGGCTCTCGCTTGCCTTCAAAAATGGAGAGCTCAGCTGGCCTCTTCAAGGGCAAGGATTGCGTAATACAGCCAGTCTTTCAGGATCTTTTGGGGGTCTCTTGAGTAATCCTGATGTGGTTCAAGCAACACAGCCAGCTTGGCTGCAATGGCTGGCGTTCAAAATTGGAGATTTTACTGTCCCACTCGGGTTAATTTTAGTGTTTGCGCTTTTATGTTTCTTCGTCTGGCTCTTTTTCAGAAGTAAGATCGGTATCGCAATGAGTGGCGCTGGGGAGAACCAGCTGTTCACCACCTCAAGCGGAATTAATGTTGATCGTAAACGCATCCAGGGTACTGCAATTTCCACTGTCCTTGGCGCGGTAGGGATCATCCTCTACGCCCAGACATATGGCTTTTTGCAGCTTTACAATGCCCCCCTGATGATGGGATTTGCCAGCGTTGCCTCAATTTTGATCGGTGGCGCCTCAGTGAGGCGGGCAAAAATCTCCCATGTGCTGATTGGAACACTACTTTTCCAAGGCATTCTGGTGACTGCCCTGCCGGTCGTCAATGAGGTGATTGAAATCGGCACATTACCGGAAGTATTGAGGATCATAATTTCCAACGGCATCATCTTGTATGCCTTATCCAAGACGAAAGGAGGAAACCAATGAGCCAAAAAACTAACGTCTTGCAAAAAGCTGGTTCTTTCCTCTTTGACAATAAGGTCATGATCGCCTTCGCAGCAATTTGTGTTGCCGCCATTGTGCTATCAGGCAGTCCTATGACCTTTGTTGTGGATGGTGTTTTTACCCGGATAACCCGTAACACATTCACGGTACTCGCTTTGATCATTCCCGTCCTGGCTGGTTTGGGTTTGAACTTTGGTATGGTCATTGGCGCTGTTGCAGCGCAAATTGCTGTGTTCTGCGTTGTTTATTGGGGTTTTGGTGGTTTTGGCGGTATGTTGTTGAGCGTTCTGATTGCCACCCCGCTGGCGGTGCTTTTTGGTTACCTGGTGGGTAAACTTTTTAACCGCATGAAAGGCGCGGAAATGATCGCCGGATTGATTCTGGGTTATTTTGCTGATGGCTTATACCAGTTATTGTTCCTGGTTGTCATCGGTGGGATTATTCCTGTCGACAATCCCAAATTGATCATTTCTGGAGGAGTAGGCGTCAAGAACACAATCGATTTAACAGGGAATCTGAAGTACGCAATCGATTCTGTCAGAATGGTGGACATTGTCACGGTCGTATTTTATGCCATCCTGGCCATCACCCTGATAAAGCTTGTCTTGCACCTGCTTAAAAAATATCAGCTAAGAAAGAGCGATTTTCTCCAATTTGGGATCATTGGACTTTTGTTCGGCATCTCCTACATTCCCCCAATTGAGAGATTCCTTTCCACCGATCGCTTAGGTTTGCTGGATGCCCTGACAGCAGTATTAATCATCCTGGCAGTTTTGCAGATCATAAAAATCGTCAGATTGATCTGGATCGAAAAAGCACCAGCAAAAACGTTAATCAAGCCAATTTTGGTATTGCTGGTTTATGGTTTGATTTATGGGCTGACTTTTATCCCTCAGATTGAAGAAGTGCTTCTGTTCGTCAAGTTGCCTGTTTTGCCTTTCCTCTTGATTGCAGGATTGTGTTGGTTTAACCACAAACTTCTGACAACCCGCTTGGGTCAAAACATGCGCACGGTTGGACAAAGCCAAAGCGTTGCAATGGCTTCGGGCATCAATGTGGATCAAACTCGCGTAATTGCCATGATCATCTCCACTGTTTTAGCAAGCTGGGGACAATTGATTTTTCTGCAAAACATTGGCACTTTTTCCACTTACGGCGCTCACACCCAAATAGCGCAATTTGCCATTGCTGCTCTCTTGGTTGGCGGTGCCTCAGTACAAAAAGCCACCAACAAACAGGCCATCATAGGTGTAATATTGTTCCACACGCTCTTCATTGTGGCACCTCAAGCTGGTAAACAGTTGTTTGATAACGCTCAGATTGGTGAGTATTTCAGAGTCTTTGTTTCTTACGGCGTTATCGCGCTTTCACTGGCAATGCACGCCTGGAAAAAATTTAAGAAAGAAACTGAGCCTCAAACAATTGATTCTGATCTGGAGAATACCAATCTTCCAGCAACAGCCGTGGAGTAGAAAACTCATAAATAAAAGTTTGATTGTTAAATTACAAAACCAGATTACGCAAAAACACCTTTTGAAGAAGGTGTTTTTGCGTTTTATCCATTTTTTTGCTCAAAGAGCCGTGCGATTCAGACCAATTTTCAGATCAATACCAAATTACACTTGAATTTTCGGTCAAAATATCGTACTCTATTGAAACGTAACTCAACAACATAGAAAAGGTCCACTGCTATACATGGCAAGATTGAACAACCAACCGATACTAGACGAAGAATCCCCCTCATCATCCCTAACCCGCCTTCTGGATTTTGCTCGAAAAAAGTCTTACGTGACTAACGATGACATCCTGCAATTTTTCCCGGAAGTCGAGCAGGATATCGACCAGCTCGAAGGGGTCTATAATGCCCTTGGCAATGCTGGCATCGCCATCGTCGAAGATGACATGCCACGAAATGAACCCTCAGACGAAGAGTTGTCAGAAACAGCAGAAGAAGAACCTGCCATTGATGATCTGGCAAACATAGATACCGACGACACAATTGGGCTTTACCTGAAGGAAGTCAGTCGGGTTCCGCTGCTGAACGACATTGAAGAAGAGGTCGTTTTGGCTCAACGGATCGAACGCGGTCGCATGGCCAGGGCTGAACTTGCTCAGGGGAACCTGAGCAACAAAAAACGCCAGGAACTCCGACGGCTTATTGAAGATGGCAGCCAAGCTCGCGACCATCTGATCACCGCGAATTCCCGCTTGGTCATCAGCGTCGCCAAGAAATACATGGGGCGTGGTGTGCCATTTCTGGATCTGATCCAGGAGGGAAACATTGGCTTGATCCGCGCTACCAAAAAGTTTGAATACCAACGCGGACACAAATTCAGCACCTACGCCACCTGGTGGATTCGCCAGGCTGTCACCCGTGCAATTGCTGACCAGGGCAGAACCATTCGCGTCCCGGTGCATATGGGTGACCAAATAAACAAACTTCTGCGCGTCCAGCACCAACTCACCCAAAAACTGGGGCGGGAACCATCGGTTGAAGAATTAGCCGAAACGCTTGAAGTGCTGCCAAAAAAGGTCGAAAACATGATCCAGGTTGCCCGCCGACCGCTCTCCCTGGAAACACCAACGGATGATGAAGAAGATTCTGTGCTCGGCGACTTCATCGAAGATGACGAGGCATCACCTCCGGATGAAACCGCCACCTTCAACCTGCTGCGTGAACACCTTGTGGAAGTGTTAGATTCCTTACCCCCGCGCGAGGTGCGCATCTTGCAGCTGCGTTATGGTCTCTTGGACGGCCAGGCATACACGCTTGAAGAAGTTGGGCGCAAGATGGGCGTCACTCGCGAACGCGTGCGCCAAATTGAAGCCCAGGCACTCACCCGGCTGCGCCACCCCAGCGTGAGACGTAAATTGCGCGATTACCTCGGAGATTAATCATGACCGAGCAGGAAAAAGAAGAAACCCAACCTGTTGTTGTGAATGCAGACGCTCCCCCACCAGCTCCAAAAGAGGGAACCGAGCCAGTGGAAGTCCCAACGGATGAGCCTCAAACACAAGTTCCGGATTGGTTACTTAAATTTGCCTCAAGTCCGGAACAGTCAGCAGACGAAACAGATGACCTTGATGAGCTGGATGTGCTTTCATCCTTCTCTGATGATCCGGAAGAAGTGGAAGCTTTTGTTCCGCCGGATTTGTCTGGCGAGAACGGATGGCAGGAACTATCTGAATACCGGGATCAGGACCCGTTGGATTTGGATCCGATAGATGTTTCTGAGGAAAGTACGGTAGAAGAACAAACTTCTGAAATCCAGGAAAGCGTTCCTGAAGCAGAACCGGTCAATGAACTCGCAGAATCACTCACACTTGATCCCCATATTCAAGCGGCAGAAAATTTCGGACAGGAAATTCGCGGTCTGCTAAAGCAGGGGCAAAGCCAGGATGCAATTGCATTAATACGCGAGAAAAAGACCGACCCATTGTTTGTTGCAACAGCAAAAAAAACCTTACGTTCCCAACTGACGCTTTCCTCCAAGGCAAGCGATCTTTGGGAAATTTACGATGAACTTAATAGTCCGTCTGATTGAAAATAATCCTGATTGGAGAATGGCATGGAACGTTCCTTAGTGTTGGTAAAACCCGATGGTGTTCAGCGTGGGCTGATTGGTGAAATTATTTCAAGGCTCGAAAATCGCGGACTGCGCCTTGTTGCTGCGAAATTCTTGCAGGTAAGCCAGGAACTTGCCAAAGAACACTATGCCGTTCATGCCGGAAAACCCTTCTATGACCCTCTGATCGCTTTCATCACCTCTTCTCCTGTGATGGCGATGGTCTGGACCGGACCGGATGCGATTGTGGCCATCCGCCAGATTATGGGAAAAACTCGCGGCACCGAAGCCGACCCCGGCACAATCCGCAGTGACTATGGTATCCAAACCCGTATGAATCTCACTCACGCTTCCGATTCAGTTGAGAACGCGGAAGTTGAAATTGCCCTTTGGTTCAAACCAGAAGAGCTGGTTGATTGGAAACGCTGCACCGAGGACTGGAGTTTTTAGTGGGAAACGAAGGTTTGGATTCATACGTAACAGTCTACAGCGCCCACGGTCGCCTGGATGCTGAGACGATCAAGGCTTTCCTTGAAGCGCAGGGTATTCCTGTTTACATTGACCAGGACACACTCGGATTGATCTATAGCTTTACGGTTGGGGATCTGGGCGCGGTTGGCATCCAGGTGCCTCCACAGGATGCTGAGAGAGCAAAATCTCTCCTGGCGGCAATGGAAAAAGGCGAGTTTGCGGATGAGATCCTTGTTGAAGATGAAAATGCCGATACTGCCCCGCATATTGAACCTCTCGACGCAGAAGATGAAGACCTCAAAGGCAGGAAGAGGGTTCTTTTCCTCTGCACCGGCAACTCAGCGCGCAGCCAGATGGCTGAAGCAATCGTCAACAACGACTGCTGGGACAAATGGGTTGCTTACAGCGCCGGCACCGAACCGACCGGTAAGGTGAATCCTTTCGCGCAACAGGTCATTGAAGAAGCGGGAATCTATCATCAAGGACGCTCAAAATCGACAGAGGAGTTTTCCGGTCAGATTTTCGACCTGGTGGTTACCGTGTGTGACCATGCCAACGAGACCTGCCCGCTCTGGCTCAAACAGGGTGAGAAAATCCACATCGGTTTTGAGGATCCCGCTGCATTTATGGGCACTGATGAAGCAAAGTTAGCTGTCTTTCGCAAGACCTTTGCCCTCATTCGCGCAACAATCCCACCTCTCTTAAGTAAATACGGAGGGTAATTGAAAGTTGGCTGTCGCAAAAAAAACTGCTCTGAAAAACAGAGCAGTTTTTTGTCCTATAAATTGCGAATTCTTTGGGAGTATTTCTCAACCAGGGCATCATTATGAAGCTTCACACTGGCATCTTCATAAGCTAGATGCCCATTGAAATAAACATCTGGCTTGATACCCAATTCCAACAAATTCTCACAGGTTTGCACCAACAAAGCAGGAACAATGAAAGCTGATGGTATGGTGGATGTGGCTCCAACGCTCTGGGTCAAACCCGGCAGCTCAACCGCCGCGTCACCGTAAAGCGAGCAATTATCGATCACCACATCCGCAATATCCTTCAACTTCTTGCCACTGCTGTGGTGGGTTGTGAGCTGATCTGCATAGGTAACATTGGTAATCGCGATCACAGGTACGCCCCGTTCTTTGGCTCCTATTGCCACATCAATCGTCGCGGCATTGTTGCCAGAGTTGGAGATGCAAATCATCGCATCAGGAGGAAGCACACGATTGTATTCCACCAGCACCTGGCCAATACCCTCAAGCTTCTCGAGCTTGCTGGTTTTGGTAACTTCGTTGATACCCGCCACAGCCGACTCAAAAATCGCGTGGACATTTGCCAGTGTGGCTGCGCGCCAAAATACATCCTCGGCAATCAGGCTGGAATGCCCCGAACCGAACAGATGAATGATTCCATCGTTTTTGGTAGTGTTTGTCAGTATCTCGGCAGCTTTGATAATCTTGTCTTCTTGCGTATTGAGGACCTTTGCAACAACCTCCTGCATGACTTCAAAGTAGCGTTGCCAGCTTTTCATCCGAACCTCCAGGGTTTGTTTTTCTGTGATTATATCCATCCTTTCATGCTTATGGGTTAATTGTACGTGTCAGGAAAAAGCCCGGATGAGCTTTATCCCAAATTTCTTTATAAGATAGTCTATTTGACAAGCCCTTTTCTTTGGTTTATAAGTCAGGAATGAAATCTGCCTCCCGCTCCCTCATTTTATGGATAAGTCTCAGCCTCCTGCTTGCCAGTGGCTGCGGTCCGATCCAAACGCCTCCATCTCCGACTGAGACAGCTAATCCCACGCCTACGGTTCAAATTATTGAAGAAACGATAATTCCTGCTGAGGTCATTGAGGTCGCGCCTACCCCGGAGGCAGCCATCACACAAGCAGACCTTGCGCTGGCCTTTGGCGACTTTCGCGAAGCACTTAAGCTCTACTCAGGCACTCTGCCTGAAGATACAGATGAATTCAGAGCCGCAGCACTATACGGGCAGGGTCTGGTCTTCTATAAACAGGCAGATTATTTCCAATCGACCCGCATTCTGAAAGATCTTATCCAGAAATTCCCCACCAGCTTGCCTGCAGCCAGAGCCCACCTTATCCTTGGCGAGATTGCCCTGGCTGAGGACAAAGCGGATGATGCCCTGGCAGAATTTCAGGCCTACGCGGCAGCCCGACCCGGCGTGATCGACCACTATGCTTATGAAAAAATTGGTGATTTGCTCTATCAGGATGGTCAATCCCAGGCAGCTTTCGAAGCCTATAAAACCGCCTACCTGGCAGCCCCCCTTACAGATAATCTAAGCCTGGCTCAGAAGGTGGCTACAGGTTATGCAAGCCTTGGTCAGAGTCAGTCTGCAGTCGAAATCTATAAGGAAATCTACAATCAAACTGCCAGCGATTACACAAAAGCACAAATGGACCTTCTGATTGGCCGCATATTAATAGCCGACGGTCAGGAAGCAGAAGGATATGGTTATTATCAGGATGCCGTCAACAACTTCCCCTACGCCTACGACAGTTTCTCTGCCTTGCTAACCCTGCTGGATGCTGGGCAGGAAGTTAACGAACTACAGCGCGGATTGATCAACTACTATAGAGGGCAATACCTGCTTGCCATCGAAGCGTTTGACCGTTACATTGCAAACAACAACGTGGATCTTGACAAAGCTTTGTACTACAAAGGGTTGGCAAGCAGGGCGCAAGGTTTGGTGCTGGCGGGTTACGAATCCAATGAGCGCCTGGAAGCGAACTTTGCTGGTGGTACCCCTGAGGACAAAGCCGCCATTCAACTTTGGAGCGAGTTGATCACCACATATCCTGCCAGCCCCTATCGCATGGACGCGATCCAGGCCATCATTGAGACCCAAAACCGCTACCTGGGGCAAATTCAGCTAGCAATCGATACCGCGCTAAGCTTGGCAGCAGAACTTCATTCCGGTGAAGAAGCCGCGGATCTGCTTGACACAGCCGCAAGTTACCAATTGTTTGATAATCAGAAACAAGCTGCCGCAGATTCCTGGACACGCATCGCGCTTGAGTTCCCTGCCTCCGAAAAAGCCTTTAATGGGCTTTTCTTTGGAGGTTCTGTTTATTTTGATCTGGGTCAGTACGATAAAGCAGCGGAAAACTTCAATCGCATTATTCCCATGAGTTCCGAACCCTTTGAGCTTTCAGCAGCTTATTTCTGGTTGGGCAAGACCAGCCAGGCACAAGGAAATAATGACCAAGCCAGGCAAAACTGGCAAGCGGCGATCAACCAGGCGCCTTTTGGATACTACGGCATCCGGGCAGCAGAATTGCTGGAAGGTCGCTTACCATTGCAGGAGCCCGCGCAGTTGAAGCTTGATGTCAACCTGCCCGATCTTCGCATCCCTGCAGGAGTTTGGCTCAAGACCGCCTTCAACCTGCCGATCAATACCAATCTGGATTACAGTTCGGAACTTTTCGATCATCCAAGCTTCGTTAGAGCGATGGAGTTTGATCGCCTCGGGATGTATCAGAGCGCCTCCTCTGAGTTGAGCAGCTTGCTCAGTGAAAACCAGGGTGACCCGCTCAACCTCTTTCGACTCATCAAAGTTTTTTTAGAAAGGGGCTACTACCAATCTGCTTTGGAAGCCAGTAAAACCATTGCCAAACTTTCAGGCTACGCCGATACGCCTTTCTCCGCAGCATATCCACCCTATTTCACTTATATAGAGTATGGTGCTTACTACCTGCCCTGGATCAGAGCTGCAGCAGCTAAATATGATCTCTCTGAGTTGTTACTCTTAAGCGTCATCTACCAGGAGAGTCGTTTTGGAACGCAGGCGACCTCGGGTGTAGGCGCGCGCGGGATTATGCAACTGATGCCGTCAACTGCGGAGCAAATTGCCACTGAGACTGGGTTTTTGACCAATTTTGAAGCATCAGATCTGGACGTGCCCTATTACAACCTCGAGCTTGGCAGCAACTACCTGGCCAGGATGTTGTATGTTTTTGAGGGGGATTATTACAAAGCTCTGACAGCCTATAACGCTGGTCCACTAAACACAATGAATTGGGCAAAGCTAACCGGTGATGATCCAGATGTTTTCCTGAACACCATCCGCTACCTGGAGCCAAGAGTTTACATTCGAAACATCGTCGAAATTTTCCATCGGTACTCGCTGATTTACGGGCAATAGACATCAATTTTTCCGTAAGTTCGTGAGAACAAGCACTAAAGAAAAGAGGCTGACCCAAAAGGGTCAGTCTCTTTTCAAATTAAGGGGGATGTGATTCAATTAAAGGCATGGACACAAGAGCGAAATTCAAACAATACGAAATGGATCAGCCACAACTATTGCCTCCGAGCCTGGACGAACTGATCCCAGAACAGCATTTGGTGCGGGTCATCAACCAGCTGATTGACAGGATGAAGCTTGAGGCGATTGAAAGCACCTATAAGGGCGGTGGGACGAGCAGTTATCACCCCAGGATGCTACTCAAACTGATCGTCTATGCTTATGCAGAAAAGAACTACTCAGGGCGTCAGATAGCCAAGTTGGTGCGGGAGAATATCCACTACATGTGGTTGAGTGGTGGGAACCAGCCAGACTTCCGTACCATCAACCGTTTTCGCAGTGAGCGCTTGAAGGGGAAGATCCAGGGTGTATTCACGGAAGTGCTGGAACAATTGATTGATGGTGGTTACGTCAAACTGGAACACTATTTTGTGGATGGGACCAAGATAGAAGCCAACGCCAACCGTTACAGTTTTGTCTGGAAGAAAAGCACGCTCAATCGACGCAAGGCCTTGGAACAAAAAGTGAGTGAGCTGTTTGAAAAGATAGACAAACTGCAGGCTGAGGAAGACGCAGACTATGGGTATGAAGATCTGGAAGAACTGGGCGGTGGAGAAGGGATCGACAGTGAAGCGCTGGAGGCACTTGCCAAGCGGCTGGATCAAATTTTGGAAGATAATCCTGAGCCAAAAGAGACCCGGGAAGTCAAAAAAGCGAAGAAGCAAATTGACGAAGACCTTTTGCCCAGACTGATCAAGTATGAACAGTATGAAGTTATGCTGGGAGATCGCAACTCATGTTCCAAGACGGATGCGGACGCGACCTTCATGCAAATGAAAGAAGACCACATGCGCAACCGCAGTCTGAAAGCTGCTTACAACGTGCAGGTGGGAACTGAAGGGCAATACATAGTTGGCTTCAGCGTGCATCAAAACGCCGCTGACAACGTCACCTTACGTGCCCACCTGGAACAACTGAGAAACAACTTGAAACAATTGCCCAAGACCTGGGTGGCGGATGCTGGCTATGGCAATGAGGAGAACTATCGCTTATTGGAAGGTGAGGGGGTGGAAGCCTATCTGAAGTATCCTGGTTTTGATCGGGAGAAGCAGAAAAGGACTAAGTTGAGTGAGAAGGAAAAGTATCAGTCCAGCCAGTTCAAACTACAAGCAGATGAAGACATCTATCTCTGTCCACAGGGAAAGCCACTGTATTTTGAAGGCGAGGTTGAGGAAATCAGCGCCACAGGATATCGCAGCGTGAAGCGGGAGTATCGTTGTGGGGAGTGCGAGGGCTGTGTTGCCAAGGCGGTCTGCAGTCCCAAGTCAAAATATGGTCGGACACTGAGCATTGGTCCGGAATTAGTTCGTTTACGAGGGATGGCTTTCAAGAAACTCACCAGTGAAATTGGGGAGAAGCTGAGAAAGAGGAGATTGGCAGAGGTTGAAGCCGTTTTTGGGCTGCTGAAACAGAATGGAAGGTTTAGAAGGTTCCATTTGAGAGGTCTTGAGAAGGTTGAGGTTGAGTGGGGAATTCTCAGTGTGGCACACAATCTAAAGAAGTTGGCGGCTGGTTAAACCGCTATTTTTTGTTTTTTTGTCTCTCTGTTGAATCTAGATAAAAAAAGAGGCTGATCCAACTTGCTTTTGGGTCAGCCTCGTTTTCTTTTGAACTGTAAAGCTATTAGCCGTGCTTGAGCGCAGCCTGAGCAGCTGCCAGGCGGGCTAAAGGCACACGGAATGGTGAGCAGCTGACATAGTTGTTGCCGATCATATGGCAGAACTCGATCGAGCTTGGGTCACCGCCGTGTTCACCGCAGATTCCAACTTCCAGAGTTGGGCGTACTGCGCGGCCATCTTCAATGGCGCGTTTCATCAGGCGACCAACGCCATCACGGTCAAGCTGCTGGAAGGGATTCTTTACGAGGATACCCTTTTCAACATACACACCCAGGAAGGTGCGTTCCGCGTCATCGCGGCTGTAGCCAAAGGTCATCTGGGTCAGGTCATTGGTGCCGAAGGAGAAGAACTCAGCATATTCAGCAATTTCAGCGGCAGTCACTGCAGCACGCGGGATTTCAATCATCGTGCCAAATTTATAAGCAACTTCAACACCCTTCTCAGCCATGACATCCTTGGCAATTTTCACAAGGGTAGGCTGAACTTCCTTGAGCTCGTTCACGTGACCGGTCAGGGGGATCATCACTTCGGGGTGAGGATCAAAACCATTCAGTTTGGCATCGCAGGCGGCTTCAAAGATCGCCCGGACCTGCATCTTCATGATATCGGGGTAAACGATGCCCAGGCGGATACCGCGCAAGCCCATCATCGGATTGCTTTCATGCAATCCCATCACAATATCAAGCATTTGCTGTTTTTCAGCCAGACCTTCGGTGATACCCTTGGCTTTCAGAGTCGCAACCTCGGTCAGCAGGTCTTCCATGCTGGGGAGGAACTCGTGCAAAGGAGGATCGATCAGGCGGATAATAACCGGCAGACCGGTCATTGCCTCAAAGAGCCCGTAAAAGTCGCTGCGCTGCAGGGGGAGGATCTTCTTGAGCGCGCCAAAGTAAGCCTGGGATTCGGAAGAATTCTCAATTTTTTCCTTTTGTGCATCGATTTCAGCCTTTAAAGCAGCCTTATCTTGCTCATTGAGGCTGCGGCCTTCAAGTCGACCCGCAGCGTAAGCTTTTTCGAGCTGTTCGAGGCTGTTCAGCATGCGCTGGGTGGCTTCAGAGTTCATGATCATCTTCTGCACGTCTGGCAAACGTTCGGTTTCAAAGAACATGTGCTCAGTACGGCAAAGACCGATGCCCTTGGCGCCATATGTGCGGGCGCGCCTGGCATCCACGGGATAGTCGGCATTTGCCCAAACCTGGAGACGGGAGATTTCATCTGCCCATTCCAGGAGGGTCATCAGCTCTTTTTGTTCAGAAAGATCAGGAGTAGTCAGACCAAGCTGCCCAACGAAGACTTCGCCAGTGGTTCCGTCGAGTGAAATCCATTCACCTTCCTTAACGGTAACACCGTGGCAGGTCATCTGTCGCTTGCTCATATCAATGGCGATGTCCGCTGCACCCACAACGCAGGGTACACCAAATTGGCGGGCAACCACAGCAGCATGCGAAGTAGCGCCGCCCTCACTGGTAAGGATACCCTTGGAAGCCAGCATACCATGCACATCGTCCGGCTTGGTAAACGGACGCACCATGATCACATCCTGGTGTTCAACATTATGCATTTTTTCGACAAGATCCGCATCGAAATAGATCCGTCCAACAGCGGCTCCCGGGGAGGCATTGACACCCTTGGCATAATAGCGTCCTTCGCTGCGCGCTTTTTCCATGTCTCTTAGTGAGAACTGCGGATGCAACATTTGGTCGATCTGTTCGGGGGTAACGCGATTAATCGCGGTGGTCTTGTCAATCAAGCCTTCCTGCACCATGTCGTGAGCAACTTTGATGGCTGCTTTGGCGGAGCGTTTGCCGTTTCGGGTCTGGAGCATCCAGAGCTTGCCGTGTTCAATCGTGAACTCAACATCCTGCATGTCCTTATAGTGCTGTTCAAGGCGTTCAGTGATTTCGAAGAATTGTTCGTAGACTTCGGGCAATTCGTCCTTCATACCCAAAATCTTGGAAGTATTGCGGATACCTGCCACGACATCTTCGCCCTGGGCATTCATCAGGTACTCACCAAACATGACATTTTCGCCAGTCTGGGGATCGCGGGTGAAGGCAACGCCAGTACCAGAGTCGCCGCCCATATTCCCAAATACCATGGTTTGGATATTTACAGCGGTACCAAGTTCATCAGGGATGCTTTCGCGACGGCGATAATCGATGGCGCGTTTGGAATTCCAGGAGTCAAAGACAGCCTTAGCGGCCATCTCAAGCTGTTTGTAAGGATCCTGTGGGAATTCAAAGCCCATTTGTTCGTGAACAACTTTCTTATAAGCTTCTGTGATGACAGCCCAATCGGCTGCAGTCATTTCGGTGTCGCTCTTGTAGCCTTTTTCGGCTTTGTAGGCTTTCAGAGGTTCTTCAAAATGTTCGTCATCGATCCCCATCACGACGGTACCGAGCATGTGGACCAACCGGCGGTAGGAGTCGTTGACAAAACGTTCATCACCACTCTTAACCACCAATCCTTTGGCTACTTCGTCGTTCAGACCAAGATTGAGCACAGTGTCCATCATACCGGGCATCGAGAATTTTGCACCGGAACGGCATGACACCAGTAACGGATTTTCGGGGTCGCCGAATTTCTTATCAGCCTGTTCTTCAACGGTCTTAAGGGCTGTCAGAACCTGATCCCACATCCCTTCCGGGAATTCCCGGGTGACCTGGAAAGCGTTACAGGCTTCAGTTGTGATGGTCAGTCCGGGAGGCACTGGCACACCAGCGCGCTTCATATCACCAAGATTGGCGCCCTTGCCGCCAAGTAAACCGCGAACACCATCCCAACTGCCGGCATAAGCTTCAGCCTGATCAACTTCATTGAATAAATAAACCCATTTTTTTGACATAGATCCTCCTAATCGATCTTTCTAATATTTATATCCACAATCTTAAATTTTACCATACGGAACTGGCTGGTCTTGCGTTAAATCTGCGTGTATAAAGAATTAATCGGACTTTAGAACAGATGATAATACTGTTTTGGAGTAATTATTTTCCTCGTATTAATCTTAATATACAGACCGGAAAAATAACAGCAGGTTGTGCAATCTTTTTCGGTATAGGCAGTCAATCCTGTTCGTTCTGCGAATCCCAGCTGTTATCAAATAGGTTCTGAGAGATTCTGGTTGGATCATATTGCGTGCGGGCTGGTTTCTCCTCATCAGGATAACCAACATAAACAACATTCAGAGGAATCACCCGGTTTGGCAGTTGTAGAATTCGGCTCACAGCGTCTTCAAGCCTCTTGATTGGGTGCACACCACACCACACCGACCCTAATCCCATCGCATTTGCAGCTAGCAGCAGGTTTTCAGTGGCAGCGCTGCAATCCTGGATCCAAAATCGTTCCAAAATAGGTCTTTTGATCGATTGCATATTTCCGCAGACGCTGATTGCCAATGGCGCATCCATTTTGCCAAATGGCAGGACTTTTCGAAGCTCCGCTAATTTGCCAGGGTCATCAATCACCACAAAATGCCAGGGTCGCATATTCATGGCAGAGGGCGCAGCCATGGCAGCTTCAAGAAGAGATTTAATCTGGGCTTTAGTGATCTTTTCAGTTGTAAACCTGCGAATGCTGCGCCGGCTGAAGATGAAGTTAAGATCTGTCATGCTTCCTCACATACTAACTAATAAAGCGCCAAGCGTATAAGGAACCTCGATCATTGGCAGATGACCAACCTCCGGAAGACACACAGCACGCCCCTGCTGAGCATTTTCTGCAACCTCCAGCGCGAGGTCTTTAGGTAAAATCCGATCCTTCCCGCCCGCAATTGCCAATACCGGACAAGGCAAAGATCTCAATACATGCAAGCGGTCAGGGCGTTTGGCCATTGCGTTCTGGACGTTGATGAAGCCTTCTGCTGAAGAATTCGAAACGACTTCACACATATGTTCATCCGGCTGAGTCAGTTCACCCTCAGGCATCATACGCTCGATCAGTTCATCACTCATAACCTTGATGCCCTCAAAACTCGCTTGCCTGGCTTGCACAAGACGATTTTCGAGTTTTTCAGGGCTGTCCGCGCGAGCGTGGCTGGTCACTGTCACCAAACCTTGCAAACGCTCAGGATAAGCTTCGGCCAGTGCAAGGGCAATGTATCCGCCCAGGGAGTGACCTGCCAGGGTAAATTTTTGGTGACCAAGAAGGTCGGCCAATTGAATAATATCTTTTGCTATTTGCTCCAGGCTTGCATCTGCATCTCCAAGCGGTGTGCAGCCGTGCCCTCTCAAGTCGGGGATGACAAATTGAACCTGGTCCGCATAGGTATCCACCATCTCCAACCAAATGCTGTGATCAAGCGCCAAACCGTGAAGGAGATACACAGGTCGTCCTTTACCGCGTACTAAGTAGAACATATCAATGTCATTCAGATGTGCGATCATGCTAAACCTTCCTTTTTACTTCCCTGTGTGCAAATTCTATGGCTTCAGAGCTTGTGTTGATGTTACCTAAAACCTGCTGCTCTCGAATTGCTTCTAACAGAAAACCAATTTGGGATCCAGGCTCAATTGAAAGCTCACGCTGTAATTCATTTCCATCAACAAGTCGCGGCGGGTTGACTGTTTGAGCCTGTTCTTGAAACCATATGGAAAAGATTTTACCCAGGATTTCAGGATTAAAATGGAATTTTTTTACCTGGGTTTCGACTTCAACCATGGCAAGCAGAGCACTATCAAGCCCATAAGCTCCAAAATCGCGGAAAAAACGATAGTAATCCAGCTTTCCAGGCTTGGATGCGGAAAGCTCTGCAAGCCTCAAAAATCCGCCTGAAACCGCCTGAAAATAAGCCTTCTCTTTCTGACCCGTCAGGAATGCCTGTGTAACCTGATCTGAAAATTCCACTGGAGACAGCGCAAGCCCGGCATGCCAGTTGTTATCAAAACAGGGGTGAATATGGATGAGTATGGAGCAAAGCAAGAGGAGATGGCGGCGTTTTCGTCCCCCTTGCAGGGGTTCTTCAAGCATGGACTGATATGGGCTCAAGTCCTTTTCAGAGGAAATGTGTGAATAATCAAAAGTAAAGGTCTCTGCTAATGGGTTCTCGGCAAGCAAGTAATCTGACAACTGCTTTAAAGGTCCAAAAAATTGATTATCTTTATGTTGAAATGCAGCTTCCTCAGGATCCACACCAAAGACGAGCAGGCGCAACTCCTCAAAAACCCGAAATTGCTCAAACAGTGCAACTGTGGCATCGAAATTCGAGACGCTCAAGCATTTGAATAATTCATCGCGAATGCGTTCACCGGAAACAACCCCTAACATATATATGGCTACACGCATCGCTGCGGTTATTTCTAATCCATAACTTAAGTTGTAACTGCTGATCAGGCGCACGCCCCGCAAAACACGCAGTGGGTCTGATTTTAAAGAGTCTGGCCCACACAGCCGCAATTGTCCCGCCTCAAGGTCCGCCGCCCCATTCAGAGGATCAATCAAATGCTCAGGCATATCCAGATCGAGCGCCATGGCATTGATGGTGAAATCACGCTGCCTTAAATCTTCTTCGAGGTTCCCTCCTATGAAGGAGGTGAAGTCAAGGATCTGCTCGTCTTGTTCGCCCTGCCGCAGGATCACGCGCGCCGAATGACGGACATCATCGAGTGTATACATCGCTCCATTCAATCTGCGGCTGACCGCCCTCGCTAGGCGGATTGAACCAAAAGCCTGAACAAAATCGAGATCCTTAGCCGATCGCCCAAGCAGCAAATCACGGATCGCCCCGCCAACGAGATAAACGCTTGTATCGCCAGCAAACTCCCGGATCAATTCCAGGAGCTGCAGTAAATCCCTATCCAGCTGGAGGTTCATACTTATCCAAATCAACTGTCGCGATGAATGGCAGGTTGCGGAAGTATTCGTCCATATCCAGTCCGTAGCCAAAGACAAACTCGTTAGGGATTTTGAAACCGCAATAGCGGATGGGCACTTCCACTTCTCTGCGTTCGTATTTGTCAAGTAGTGTACAGACATATATCGAAGCCGGGTCACGTGTTTTTAGCAGGTCAATAACCGAGGAAAGGGTGTGACCACTATCAATAATGTCCTCAACGATGATGACATGCCTGCCATAAATCGTTGTGTTCAGATCCAGCGTAATGCGTACATCGCCCTGGGAAGATCGCGCGCCGGTACCATAAGAAGAAACCGCCATGAATTCAATCGCCAGGGGGATATCAATGTGACGGATCAGGTCGGTAAGAAACATGACCCCACCCCGAAGTATGCAAATCACCAGCAGTTCCTTGCCAAGATAGTCGCGGTTGATTTCTGCTGCCAGTTCGCGAATCCGCGCCTGGAGCTGATCTTCCGGAATGAGAATTTTGTCCAGGTATTCCTGGTATGGTTGAGGCATAGTCACCTACTCTTTCGGAACACAGTGGCAGTGGCGGCAGCGGGCTTCATACATCTCTGCGGCACCCACAACCACGATAGGTTCATCATAACGCGCTGGCTTCCCCCCCACCAGGCGTTGTGTACGGGTGGCAGCTTCACCACAGACCACGCATATAGCTGTTAATTTATCAACTTTATCCGCTTTGGCGGTAATTAAGGGCATGCATCCAAAAGGCTCACCGCGAAAATCCGTATCCAGGCCGGTAACGATCACTCTCAGGCCCTTGTCTGCCAGACGATTTACCACATCGATGATGCCATCATCAAAAAATTGGGCTTCATCCACGCCAACAACAGTCGCTGAGGGGTCGAGCTTTTCAAGCAGTTCTGCTGAATTTATGATGGGAACTGCCTCATAATCCATGCCCGAATGGGATTTGACCTTGTAATAGGCATAACGATCATCGATCACAGGTTTAAATACCTGCACTTTTTGCCTGGCAATGGTGGCGCGCCTGAGGCGGCGGATGAGCTCTTCAGTTTTTCCGCAAAACATGGATCCGGTGATAACTTCAAGGATTCCGGCTGGTTGTGACATAAAGCCTCCTGGTGGTGATAATTACAATGATCAAAAGTATAAAGCTTTAATGGTGTGCTGGCAACGCAGATAATAAAAAAGGCAGGTTTCGCAACCTGCCTGATTTGTTTTTGCCAAAAAACTGACTAAATCTCGATTTCCTGCGCCGCAGCCGGGAGCTGATAACCGAGTTGGCGCAGTGATTTCTTGAGGTCGATCAGGGATTTGCGACCAAAACCTTCGATATCCAGCAGCGCTTTCTCTCCACCCTCGAGTTTGGTGAGGACATCACCAACAGTGACAAGTTCCGCGCGGTTGAGTGCGGCTACGGCTTTTGCACCGAGGTTGAGCTCGGAGATCAGGCGATCCGGGGATGTTTTTGCCTGGGCGGCAGATTTCTGCTCGGCAACATAATCCTGGCGAACCTGAAGACGCTTATAAAAGCGATCCACCTGACCTTCGCGGTCGAGGATGCGTGCCTGTTGACCGGTGTAGAAGGGATGGCAATTCGAACAAACTTCAGTTCGAATTTCCGGCACAGTTGAACCAGTGGTCCACTCAGCGCCGCAAGACGCACAGGAGACCTTGGCATTAGGATAATATTTTGGTTGAATCTTAGTTTTCATGCTTATTTGCTGCCTTTCACAGGCTCCTCACGCTGATCGACTACATGAACGCGCTTGCGTCCGCCAGCGAGAGTTTCGAATTTTACGTAGCCTTCTTTAGTCGCAAAGAGTGTGTAATCACGACCTTGCCCAACATTCCAGCCCGGATGCACTTTGGTGCCGTGCTGACGAACGATGATATTGCCGCTGATGACATATTCTCCGCCGAATTTCTTAATACCGAGGCGCTGCCCCTGGCTGTCACGACCATTGCGGGATGACCCGCCACCTTTTTTATGGGCCATTTCTCTACTCCGTTACGATTGATTGAACCAGTAATCTGGTGTATTGTTGGCGATGACCTGCCTTGCGGCGGTAATCGATCTTGGGTTTATATTTGAAGATCAAAATCTTCTTGCCCTTGAAATGCTCTTTTACGGTTGTGTCGAGGCTTGCGCCGGTAATGTAGGGCTTACCCACAGTTACCGCGTCGCCATCCACAAGCATCAGCACTTTATCAAGGGTGACTGTATCGCCGACATTGGCGGTCAGAAGGTCAACGGTAATCGTCTTACCTTCTTCGGCGCGGTATTGCTTACCGCCCGCTTCGATAATTGCATACTTCATAGTTTCTCCAATCTTTACTTTTCCGCTTGCCGCGCGTGTCACCGCTCAGGGACGGGAAAGTTGGTGTACATAATGAACCCCAGCCAACTTTCGCTGGGGCAACGACCGATTATTATAAAGCAATATTGGGGAAGTGTCAAACTTTTTTCAGAGCAATTTCCGGAATAATGACCGCAAGTTTGCAAGTTTGTCCGTACCCCCATTGCCCGTGATGGTAATGCGCCCGTTACTTATATCACATTTAAAATTCGGTACTGAGCCAGCAGATGGTATCCACTCCAGTCACCGAGCTGGACGGCGATATTGTCCAGAAGGATGGGAGGAACAAACCTGATTCTAGCATCTAAATCAGGGGAGGTAGCAACCAGATGCTGCCAGGGAGAAAGTCTTTGTAAGGATGAATGTTTTCTGACAGCATTGTAGTAATAGAGATAATTCATAGCTTCAAGGAAGAAGTCCTTTTGGGAATGAATGGAAAGCAATCTGGGGATATAAAACTCCTCGTCATCGGTACGGTGGGAGCGTTCAACATGCGCGTTCTCCTGAGGGCTGGCAGCATGGTTCTGGATAATTGAACAGCCAAATCCAGACAGGAGTTTTCTGAGTTCGATGAGTTTGAGCCAGGATTTCCCACCAAACTCCTCACCCCGATCCACAGTAAAGACGATGGGCACCGAGACACCGTGACTTCTGAGCCAGGGAAAGCACCCACAGAAAGAAAGTCAGGCCATTGAATTCGCTTTTCTGATCAGAGTAAGCCATCAGTTTGAAGCGGGAGTTAACATCGACAGCAGTCCACTGATAGAGAAACTGTTTTCGAGGTAAGTAGCGGATCTGTTCCAGGGTCAGCGCTTTTTGGTCTGACATATTTGAGGTCAATTTGCACAATTTCAAACGCTTTGGCCTGATACCAATCACATGGAGACCAAAGAACCTTTTTGTGGCAGGGTTTGGCAAGCTTCAACTTCGGGTAGAACACTGTTGCGTCTGAGAATATTGCGGATGGTGTGTTCGAACATCGTCAAACCATCCAGCGCCTCCAGTTAAGTCTTCAGCCTGACAGGTCTGTGAGTCTTTCTAAGCTCCAGAATCCTGGCTTCAATCTCAGCACTCGTTTTGTTGTGTACCCGGTGTGGCGCTTTTGATCCATCTTTCAAATCCCCTGCCTTATTCTTGCGGATCGCTTTGTAGATTGTCGCCCGGCTGACACTCAAGATCCTGGCTGTTGCTGTCACATTCCCATTGTGTGCCTTCAAAACCTGTAGAATTGCTCGCCTGGCTGCCTCGGGACTAATCTGCCTCAACTCTTGGTAATCTAAGTGGGTTATAGCTTTGATCAATGTACACCTCGATGTCTTGATATCTTATCCCCCATAACTCCAAACATCGGTCCCGGTACAACTCGTATGACTTATCTAAAAAGTGTATACCATGTGCTGACCTCCTCACATTATAGTAAAAAGATACTGTTTCAATTTTGCATAGATTTTAGAAAAGAGCAGTTAAGGAGAGCTCTTTGTTCATCCTGTTCTTTAGCAATTGTACCCATGGTTGTAAATTATCAACAGACCTAAACAATGGGATTGAAGCTGATATTGGTTTGTAAACCTTGGTCTTTCCTTTTGTCTTTATGTGTTGGTTTTCAGGTTTAGCAGATTGACGCATGAAGGCATCCTTAGCCAGGGTGTCTCTATGTCTCAAGATAGTTAGCAAAGATTGTCCTCGGAGGAAGTGACCAGGATAAACCTCGGCCGCGCATTCTCTGTCCGGACCGGATTTGTCCACATTTCCTTCGGCAGCGCCAGGGTGGCCAGTTTGAGGTCAGGGAGACCGCGCTTGTCCAAGTCCAACAGGGCATCCTGATTGTGCTCAGGTATCGGATCAGATGCTGGATCTCTAGAGCCTGTTTCCCCCTGACCTTAGCCTGTAAAGCCAGCAGTTCAGGCTTTATCTGTTCAAGGTGTGGTGAATAAGCGATCAATAAAGACCAGCTGTTGAGCATCTTTCAAGACTGCGGTGAACTGCCCAGCAGACGTGAAAACGATCCAAGACAGGCACCTGAGGCAGATTGAGCAAGTCAAAAGCATGCCGAGACCCCAGGGAGGCGCCATCCCCGCCGACCACCAGATGCTTTACTTCCAGAAAGATCAAAATGGCGATCAGCCAATTCGCGCACTTTGATCTGCCATTCCTCGTTGGAACCACCTAGTTGGGTCATCACCGCTTTGTTTTTCACAGGCATACCTGCCCATTCCGATGCATTTCTTGCCACTATATAAAGGCCTACTTTGACTTCAGCACGCTTTTGATCCTGTTGCTGCAAATGCACCCATACCCCATCGCTTTCTCCATAAAGCGTATCAGTTTGAATCCTGCCCAGCTCTGTCTCTGCACGCCAGTCTAGTTCACTTGGCTTCAATCAGTTCCTGAAAACGTTTGACCATCCGCTGCAAACTGCTCGGGCTGATGGCTGTCCTGAGCACATAGGCCAGCATCTCCGATGCGTTGCGATAGAGCCTCCGGCTGGCAAGAACACAGCCCATTTCCTGTACTTTCAGACTGGTTCGTGCAAAAGGAGCGATGCCCAACAATAAATCCAACGGCTTCCATCGCCGCCCGTGTTCATCACGATGAAGCCATCTTCGATGCTTGACCAGTCCGCTTTCAAATACAACGATCCGGCTGGCCGTGCCTACATTTCTCAACCCTTTGGCACTTCCGCTCTCAAGCTTCCCGTCAATACATCTAATGCCACGTTTGCAGCAAAGCAGCCACTATTTCCTGACTGAATTCCCTGATCGTTTCTTCCAGTCGCTCTGGCTCAATTGACCGCTGTATCTCTTGCCTTTCCTGGCCGACAACTAAAGTTATAATGATGGAGACAGATTGTCCTGTCATGTGAGAGTTCCTCCTTTTTTGTTGGCAAACTAATTATGGATGGAACTCTCCTTTTTGTGTGCTAATTTCCTAAGTTATGCAAGTTTGATACTGTAACTAGTAAAAATTCGACCTTGACCAGTTGGAAAATCTCATGTAGAATACCTAACTCGATGCCCCTATTGTCTAGTGGTTAGGACGCAGCCCTTTCAAGGCTAAAACCCGGGTTCGAATCCCGGTAGGGGCACCAGAAACTTCGCTGACGGCGAAGTTTTTTTATTTAACTCCAAAGCCCTCTGCCGCTCGGCAAATAAATTGGTCAGTTAATGATTTTTGCTTATTGAGTAAATCCACTCTCGGCAAAAAGTCTTTCGAGCATCGCCGACCTGGCGTCGGGGGTCATTAAAGTTGGGGTCGACCAATTAAAGAACTGCACCGTGATCAACTCAACTCCAAGGTATTTACCGTCATAAAAGACATGACGGTCTAGAAAGGCCTTGTTTGAATCTTCAAACCAGCCAAGCTGATCAAAGAACAGATTCCCAAGCCCATAATGGATCAGGCTGTCGCCATAAAACTCAAGCAAATGGGGCTGGTGTGCCTGGCTGCCGCTCACAATCACTGCGCCGGCATCTGCCACAAGGCGAGAATCGCTAATCATTTCTTCGGTCGGATTCCAACGGTAGATCTCCTGGTGCTGAAAGGTAAAGATCACCAGATAACCTTCTTCCGTGAGAGACTCAATCTGATCAACCGCCAGCTCCAGGTCGCAAAAAAGTGCTCCTGGATTGCTTTCACTGGCGGTTGCATAACCCGGAGCCTTGGCATTGCAGCCCAAAAATGCAATTTTATTGCCGTTGTGGCTAATCTTTAATGCTTCTCTGGCTTGATTAATGTCTTTTCCACCACCATAATAGGGCCAGCCCTCCGCGTCGTACATCTCCAGGGTGTGAAACATCGCCTCTGGTCCGTAATCGCTGAAGTGATCTCCAGTCAGCTCAACTACATCAGTACCAATTTCACGCATTAGCGCGATGTATTTGTCATCAGAGCAGAAAACCAAATCTTCTTCCTGCTGCCATTGTGGTGGTGGACAATTGCTGGCGAAGGGCACCTCGTTGCTGACATGCGCAATGTCCGCTTCGCGCATTAATTCCCCAATAGAAGCTGCCGGGGAAAGGACCCCATAAAGTTCCATTTCTTTAGCTGTGGCGCGTGTCATCGCAGTCACTCCCGTGAGAATTACGGTGGTGAGGTTATCAGCCTGACGATTGGTGGCAGGAACAGAGCTGACTACCTGGTTCGCTATCTCATATTCTGCTTCGGAAATTTCCTGTGGCCCTTCATCCCAGCCTATCTTCACAAATAGGGGGTATTTTTCAAGGATGAAATCCTTACGGATCGGAGAATTTTCATCCAGGCTGATAACTTTCCACTGAGGTTCAAGCTTTTCAAATGGCACAATCGCCCAGGCATCCTGATGAGTTTGGATGTAATTAAGCAGGTTGGATTCTGCCAGGGGATGGACATCTCCAAGTGGATTACCATAACGCGCTTTGAGACTGTCGAAAATCGCTGGTGGCATCACCAATACCCTGGCAGGAAATTCATCATTTTTTTGCCAAAAAGCAACCAGTGATTCGATTGAAACGTCATCCGTCAACGTCGCAAAAGGTGCGGCCAGAGCATAGATCCAGGAGCTAAGCGTTTCTTCGGTATCGATCGTGAAGCTGAGTAGAGCTTCTTCCTTATTCGCTACCTGAATTATTGAGGGTAAGTCAGCAAGATTTAGCAATATTTCTTCAGGTAAGCGGGGGTCAATCCAAACCGATGGAGCGACAGGAGTGGGTGTTGCTTCTGGTGTAGCTACGATCTCAGTAGCAGTTGGCACCTGGGGGAGTTCGGTTGCAAGCACAGGTGTTGAAGTGGGTGTGGTTGGCTGCACCAAGGCAATGCCGCAAGCGCTTAGCAAAAGGCTCAGGATCACGAACAAAGAATAAAAAGAAACAGGTTTTACTTTCTTCATTTCATGCGAATCAATCATCAAATAACCCGGGTGAATTGTACTTCAATTCAGATTCTATCATTCAGGGGATAAAAAAACACCTCAACAAGTGAGGTGTTTTACGAAGTCTGAGGTGTAAAACTTAGTTTCCGGTTAAAACCGAAGGCAGAAAGATCATGTAGTTGGGATTAGTAGCTACGCAAGTCTGCATCAACACATCATCGAGATACCAGCCTTCAGCTGCTCCGGAAAGCCCCGTGCCCAAGCGGAAACGGAACTGCACCGTTTGGCCCTTGTAAGGTGAAAGTTGCACAACCGTGCGCACCCATTCATCGGTACCATAACACCAGGCTTGCCTGCCGGCCAGGGGGTTAAACACGCCGCTCTTGATCGAGCCATTGTAAGCGTTTGTAAGGAGGTAAGATTTGGAAACTTGGTTCCAGGTGGTGCCGCCATCAATACTTGCCTCCAGGATTGCCCCATCATTGCAAGAAGTTGGGCTATCAAAGGTCCAGCGATGCCAGAAGATCAGGGAAACTGGTTCCGTAGTATCAGGAACAGCAAAGACAGGTGAGATCAGGCGTTGATCCGATTGATCATCGGGTACACTTGCCAGCACTGAAGAAACGGGTGAAAAGGCCCTCACGGTAGTAATATTAAAATTGAATGTGTCTCCAGGGTTTTGCCAGGTGCCAAGACGCATTCAAAATCATCAAAGTAAAGCACTTGTTTCACCGTTCCATCGCCGCAATCGCCTGGTCCGGGGCTGGTGCGGAAGGTGAAAGCCTGGGTGCTGATCACATCGCCGCAGACATTTTCGGCATAAACCCGCCAGTAATATGGAGTGTCGGTTGCCAGGTTCATCGTCAGGGTGAAACTGGTGCCTACGATCCCTGAACGATTAAACACAACATTGGTGAAACCAGAGTCCGCTGCAACTTGCAGCCGATAGGTTTCCGCATTGGCAGCCGATGTCCATGTAAAGGTAGGTCGAGGGGAGACATCCTTGGAATTATTAGCAGGGGTCGACAATTGAGGTCCAGCAGTGATCGGAGCGAAAATGGACATTTCAATCTCAGCGGTGTGAAACAGTTCACCGGAGGTTCCAGTGAGCACCAAAGTTCTGTTGCCGGTGGTGGCGGTGCCAGCGCCCTCGATAGTCGCGGTGGTTGAGCCTGGAGGAGTAACCGGGTTATTGGCAAAGGTTGTTGCGAAACCAGTCACTGAAGAAGCACTTAGATTAACTGGAACGGCGTAATCGTTGACCGAAGTCAGGTTGACTATTGCAGTGTTGCTGCCGCTGTTGCAGGTTTTGATTTCTGTTGGGTCAACATTGATTCTGAAATCGGGATACTTGGGTTTCATCAGGATTTCTAAGGAGGGGTCACCAAAAATGTGATAAGTTTCCCGGTAGTAGTTGTCACGGCTCGAACCCGAATTGTCCACCGCCTGGAGACCATATTGGGTTATTTCAGCAACACTGGGAATGATCTCAAGGTTTGGATCAGAATATAAGTGATCGAAAATCGCCGTCTCAAGATCTTCATCCTCATACCAGTAGGTGCTGTCACTCGAGCCAAAGAAGGTCAGCGCGCCACTAACAGGCTCGATCACCCAGGTATCGCTGAAAGCTTCGCCCGTGTTGAAATCACCGGTAATGCAGGCATGCGAAGCCACATAGGGAACTGCCACACCAGTCATGTTGCGCACATCTGTCTGATTTACCCGTGGAGCGTCCCACAAAGTTGTTCCACCATGACCACTGTAGACCACCATCACACGATCATCGTTCATCGAAGCCACCGCGTCCGCGCCACCTCCGCCATAGGTTATGGCATACACCTTGTCGCCACCGGGTTCAGGATCGTTTGGAAAAATCCCGCTATAACCCAAAGGCAACGTGTAGTTGTTAATCACATAATTATGTGTTCTTTCAGCAACGTCGTAATAACTACCATCATTGGATGCCAGGTATTCAATCTTCTTCACCCAGTCTTCATCGCCAGTAAGATCTTGATATGCTTCGTACTTGTCGATCATCGCGCTCAAGTTGGCAGTAGTCCGGACCGGGAAACGACCATAAAAAATGTCAGGAACATATTCGGTTTCGTTATCCATCGTGAAATATTGCAGATCCGTACGATAACCGCTGGCAGTGCGCATGATGTAGTTGGTAAGGCTTCCGGCCGGATTGCCGGAAATATAGTCTCCAACCAACAGCACATAGTCAGGTGGATTTGCACCCTGGTACTGGGCTTTAATGTAATTCTTGATTGCCGTGGTTGTGTTTCCGCCAACGGTCGTCAGGTTTGCCAGCGCCACAGAAAAGCCCTGGCTTTCCTTCAAAGAAACAAAATCAGCCAGACCAGCCTCAAACGTATCTGCGGTGATAATCAGGTAGCGTTCGGCGGTGTTTGGAATGGCGACCGGGCGTCCCTGGTTGTAGTTCAGGACCGTCGCCTGCAGGATGCGATTGAAGGGAGCAGAATTGAGCCGGTCAGCTTCCGCGATCGTGCGAGCCATATCACTTCCAGCCAGTTTGAGCTGGAAGCTTATTTCAGAAGTAAGTTCCAATTCCCCCAAAGTGGCATTGTAACGCACAGGTCTGATTTCAACTTCAACGATTCGATGTCCGCGCATGATGAAATCATCGGTGATGGCAAGGTGTTCAGCCGGGAAAAAGGCGCTGCCGTATAGCTCAGCGGAAGGGAGAACAGCCGGAATTGGTTCGCCGCATTTCGGCTGGGATGGCTGAATTGGGGCTATTGTTCCTTGCAGACCAAGACCTGCCAAACTGACATTTTGTGTTTTGGATCCCAACAGTTCCAAGCTGACTTCAGCTCCCATCGGAACCTCGATCATTCTGCGCAGCACAGGCAAAGCTGGCGCGCCAACCAGGTCGTTAAAAGTGTAACCTTCCCCGCTTAGAGTCAGGTAAGTTTGACCAGCAATGTTGGTTTCTCCAAAACGAGCCCCAGGCATAACGGCCTGCAGTTCGATTGCGTCATATGAGGCCGAAATCAAGTCCACTTCAGGCACTTTGCCTTCGGTTCCAGGACCAAAAGCCAGCCACTGATCGATTCCACCTTGAGCAAATGTAGGTGAGAACAGTAAACCAACAAAGATTAGGCTAACAAAAAAAACGGTAAGTAAAATTTTTAGAAGTGGGGTTTGTCTGTGTGATACCATCAGGCCTCCTGTAAAGCGTTTAGTGTCTACTTGGATATAACTCGACCAATTCTAACAGTAAATTCACTGGCAACCTTGGAAATCAACACTTTTTAACCTATTCGACTGCTTACACATGATAAACTTAGCCCATGCTGGCACATGTCTACTCCTGCGCGGTGATTGGCCTTGAAGGCGTCATCATTGATATCGAGGTCGATTATGGTCAGGGTCATGCCCCACATGGCGATCGTCGGTTTGCCGGATGAAGCCGTGAAGGAAAGCCGTGAACGCGTCTATTCCGCCATCAAAAACGCCGACCTTGCCTATCCCCGCCAACCCCTGACTGTCAACCTCGCCCCGGCTTCAGTCCGCAAAGAAGGCCCATTTTTTGATCTGCCAATCGCGATTGGCGTCTTGATCACGGGTGAACAGATCGCCCCTGAGAGCATTGAAGGTGCTCTCATCATCGGAGAGCTCTCGCTGGATGGCTCGGTAAGGCACGTTCGCGGGGTGCTGGCGGTTGCCGCCCAGGCCAGAAAAGATGGCTACAAACGCCTGTTCGTACCGGCTTGCGATGCTGCTGAAGCCACCCTCATCCCAGATATTGAAGTCTATCCGGTCAACACCCTGCGTGAACTCGTCGATCACCTGGTTGGAGAGGAACTAATCAAACCTGGAACTCCTATCGAATATGCTCCAGGCGACGAATTTAGCGTGGATACTGACTTCAGTGAAATAAAAGGACAGGAACACATCAAACGCGCGCTCGAAGTAGCTGCCGCTGGTGCTCACAACGCACTTCTTTCCGGCCCACCCGGCGCGGGCAAGACCCTTCTGGCGCGGGCAATCACTTCTATTCTGCCCAATTTGAGCCTCGATGAAGCCCTGGAAGTAACCGGGATCTATTCCATTTGCGACATGCTTCCCGCTGGAACTCCCCTTATCCAGGTGCGCCCCTTCCGCGCCCCACACCACACCATCAGCCATGCTGGTCTGGTTGGCGGTGGTAACATCCCTCACCCGGGCGAAATCTCGCTGGCACACCGCGGGGTTTTATTCCTCGATGAGCTGCCCGAATTCGGTCAGCGTAGTCTTGAAGTGCTCCGTCAGCCGATTGAAGACAAGATCGTGACCATCAGCCGCGCGAATGGTTCCTTCACTTTCCCGGCCAACTTTATGCTGATCGGGGCAATGAACCCCTGCCCCTGCGGATACTACGGCGACAAATTGCGGGCTTGCACCTGCTCTCAGTCGGTCATCACCAATTATCAAAAACGCATCTCCGGACCCCTGCTCGACCGGATTGACATCCACCTAGAGGTGCCGCGTGTAGACTACCAGAAACTCAGCGGACAGCGCACTGGTGAGCCTTCCAGCCAGATCAGGAAGCGCGTTGAAGCAGCCAGGCAGCGCCAGCTGGCACGCTTTAGCGGGACAAGACTGGCTTCAAACGCCGATATGACCCCCAAGGAAATCCGCACCTATTGCCAGGTTTCGCCGGATGGTGAAGCACTCATGAAGGCTGCCATGCGCCAGCTGAAATTGACAGCCCGCGGTTACCACCGCGTTTTAAAACTCGCCCGAACCATCGCTGACCTCGCCGGCGATCCGCACATCAAGTCCGAACACCTCGCCGAAGCACTCCAATATCGCCAGGCGGAAGAAGAATAGTTGTATCGCAGAGATTAAATCTGACATACTTTGGCCTTTAGGAGCTTTGTCTCTTTTCTATTCCCTAATGGCATCTTGTCGTAGGTCAGGTCCCGATTTTGGACCTGACATCAAAGGTGTTTACTAATATTTAAATCATCCCGAGTACCAAAGTAGAATCCTATTTAATATCATCAAAAAGTCAAAAAGCATTTGCTAAATTAGACCGACGCATTTCTCCAATATCGCCAGGCGGAAGAAGAATAAGAACACCTTCTTCGGGTAGGGGTCACCCCCCGTGGTGACCCTGGGCAAGCGTATACCGCCCTGCGATGATTCTCTAATCAAGGACTGTAGGCCGGAATGAGACTGCCGCTCGATGCCGGAATAATATTGACCTTGCGTAGGCTCACTCCGACACCAACGATTTTGGCGTTTCTGCCTGCCCTAAAAAACGGACAAAAAAAGCCTCCCCGGGTTCGGAGAGGCTTTCAATTCAAACGAGCAAAAACTAAGCGTGCTTGGCTTCGAATTCTTTCAGAAACTCGATCAACGCGTCCACACCCTCTTTGGGCATGGCATTGTAGATCGAAGCCCGCAGACCTCCTACCGATTTGTGACCCTTGAGGTTATCAAAGCCAGCTGCCTTGGTAGCAGCCACAACTTCAGCGTCCATTTCGGCGCTCTCAGTTACGAACGGGATATTCATCAGTGAGCGATCCTCTTTGGCAACCGTGCCTCTGAACATCTTGCTGTTGTCGAGGAAGTCATAAAACGGTTGGGCTTTCTCAATGTTGATCTGGTTCATGGCTTCCAGGCCACCAAGCTTTTTGAGGTACTTGAAGACCTTGCCGCAGACGTAGATCGCCCAGCAGTTGGGGGTGTTGTACATCGAGCCGGCATCCGCATGGATATCATAGCGCAAGTAGGTGGGGATCTTCTCATCCAGATCGGTGCGGATCAGGTCCTCGCGGATGATGACAATCGCAACACCAGCTGGACCAACGTTCTTCTGCACACCGCCATAGATCAGCCCATAATCGCTGACATTAACCGGCTTGGACAAAAACATAGAGGATTGGTCCGATACCAGAATTTTGCCCTTGGTATTGGGCAGTTTTTGGTAAGTGGTGCCGTGAATGGTCTCATTCTCGCAGATGTAGACGTAATCGGCATCCTCCGAGATCGGTAAATCCGAGACATCCGGGATGTAGCTGTAGTTCTTATCCTTGCTGGAGGCTACCAAATTGATCTTGCCAAATTTTTTAGCCTCATTGTAGGCCTTATTGGACCAGTTGCCGGTGACGATATAGTCAGCAACGCCGTTTTTCATCAGGTTAAGCGGGATCATGGCAAATTGCAGCGTAGCGCCGCCTTGAATGAACAAAACTTTGTAATTGGAGGGGATGTTCATCAGCTCCCGCAGGTCAGCTTCGGCCTCATCAATAATGCCCTGGTAGACTTTGCTGCGGTGGCTCATTTCCATCACGTTCATGCCTGAGCCCTGATAGTTCATGAACTCATCACGGATTTCCTCAAGGACAGGTTCGGGTAAAGTGCTTGGTCCAGCTGAGAAATTGAAAATACGGTCGTACTTCATAATAAAAGCTCTCTCCTTTTGTTTAAGTCGCATTCCGTTTGCTGCCTGATTCTCACAGGCACTTATATGAGCCCTCGCAGAGGGACTGTTTATTTACTCAAATCTTAACCCCCAAGCGAGTAAAGGTCAAGCATTTTCAACGAGCCTGGCAGGCAAAAGCAAAGAATTGAGCGAGGTTTTATAATGAACCCATGGCAAAGACAATAACTGGACGCAAAAGCGTCTGGCAAGTACTTGAAACTGTTGGCAAAGGTGATGCCGGTGAGGTGCTGCGCGTGCAGACTGATCTCGGAATACAACAGGGCGTCATGAAACGCCCGGTACAAAACGTTTCAGGCGGCACCATCGTGCGCCAGGCAATGCAGATCGAAAACGAAGGCAGGGTTCTGGCGCTCTTGGACGGATTGGACGTGGAACGACATGGTCAAAAAATCCACACACCTTTGCTGATGGATCAGAGCCTTGAGGGCACTTCTACCACCGCGAACCTGTTTATCGTCAGCGAGGAAGTCTCAGGCGTTTCGGTCTCAGAACTCCTGCGCCGCAAGCTCCAGGGGGGCGCACCTCTTTCCCAGGCACTTGTTTTAAAAATTTTGGCCGCAACCTTCCTACTGCTTCAGAATATCCATGAAAAGGGCATCATCTGGAATGATGTCAAGATGGACCATATTTTCTGGGATGCGGAAACGAACATTGTGTCTTTCATTGACTGGGGCAACAGTCTCGAGCTAAATGACCAGGCTCCTGAAAACAAGGCAAGCCACTTGCTGGATTATCAACAGCTGCTTGAAGAAGGCCGGGCCTTGCTCGAGCAAACTTCCCCGGAGCTTATCGCCGATATTGGCTGGCCATTGAGCGCCAGTAATTTGAATGATCTCGAAATTCATCACCTCCAGATGCGGGTGGAGTACATGGAAAGTTATCTTTCCATGCGAATCATCGAATACAAATTGCTTTTTGGTCGCTTTTTGAAAAGCCTTGACTCTATTGATGGGTTGGAACAAACCCTGGAGTTGATGCGCTCACTTCAGCAACTCGGAGTGGAGGTCGACCTTTCTGACTTGTTGTCCGCCAGCCAAAGCTTTCTGCTTGCGCTATTGGACCGCGGCGAAAACAAACAAGCACAAAAAGTGTTTGCGTTATTGGAAGCTGAACTGAGCCAGGACCTCTCCCCTAACTGGCAGCTATCGGGATATCTCTTGAACCATAGAAGTGATTCTGACCCTGGAGCATTGGCAAGCTTGCTGAAAGCAATGTTTGAAAGCAACTGGACCGATGCCGCGTGGATTTACCGCGAAAGTTTCCTGGCTGAACAAACAGCCGCGGCAAACGATCCAGTTATAAATTCTATGCGCAATGTTGAATTAAATTTTAAGGCTTATAACCTTATTTTCGCCGATCTGATGGCCTTATACCAACAGAGTGAGCATTGGTTGGAAACAGCCATCCAAAAGCAACTCGATCCCGAATCAATCAGCACTCTGCAAAATCTGACCACTCGCATCCGTCAAACACTCTCCAGTTGGCAGCATTTGCAGCCCAACGAAAAGTTGGGGGACAAATTTTTGCTCTTACGCCAGGTACTGGAGAGCCTCAACGCGCTTCAACTACGCCCTGCTAACGACTTACAAACCTCACTTCTTTCAGCAATGTCGAGGATCAGGGAGATTTATCGCGCCTGGGCAGCTTGCGATTTAAGCGCTGCCGGGAAGCAAACCAGGCAGCTGTTCTTGCTTGAGCCAACCCTTAATTATCTGCCTGAGCTGGCAGCTGATTTTGAAAAAATGAGCAATTGGCTGGAAATTCTGAACCAGGGTCCTGCCGAAAAGCTTGCGCTGAACAAGTTTGCTGCTGAACTCCTCGAGTCACTGCCTCCACTCGCTGAACGTTTGGGCAACGTGCCCTGGTTGACATCCCTTGTCCATGCCCTCACCAGCATGAGAGACGCGCTGGCGATTGAGAACCTGCGCGAAGAAGCCCGTGCGGGTCAGTGGCCAATGCCCTGGCTGGACCTTCAATCACTCCAGCTTGAGATCTCTGAATCCTACCGCCAATCTGTCCAATTGGATGCCTCACAAAAAACATGCCTTGCAGAATATCACCAAGCCCTGAAAGCTTCTATGCAGCCTTCCGGACCATTAAAAAAGATCCGTCAGCAACTGCCGGCTTTCCACCAGGCGTATAGCGATCTGGCAGCCGCCTTTGCTGCTGTTTTTTCCCAACTCCGCGGCGAAGCCACTCTGCCTGAACTGGACCTTTTCCCGCCCGAAGACCAGCAGCAAGTTGAAGAAGTACAGAAAATACTGATAACCATAAGAAAATGGAGGGAACACATCCAATCCGGCAGTCCGGCAAAATATAACTTTCCCGAAGCCCTCTCCAGGCACTGGCACATTCTTGATGAAACACAAAGCCAATATAAGACCTGGCGGGATGAATTGCTGCCAAAACTAAGTGGAATTAAACAAAAACGTTGGGAGGAATTTCCAGTCGACTTGCCCTTTGGCAATAATGACCCCATCGCGCTTGCCCGGGCTGCCCTGGCAAAGCTCCAGTTAAACTGGAAGCGCATCCCGGAACAAGGCTTATTCCCCGAGTTGATCGAGGAGATGATTTACCAGATCGACACCGCCCAGTCGCACTTCTTCAAATTCTGGCAGTCCTTACAGAGTAACAATAGCGTGGTTACACGCTGGTTGAGCGGCATCTACCAGCCTCAATTCAGTGAAACCAACCAGAATATGCTCCAGATTTCCCGGAAGTTGCGCAGCGTGCAGCTGGCTTTTATGCTTGTAAATGAGCCGGAAATGGCACGCACCCGCGCGGCGCAGAACAGCGCCGGAGAATTGATGTATAACCTGGTGCAATTGGATGCGCACATCATGCCGCAATCACGTAAGCCGTCGATCTTCCGCAGCTGGCAGCATCAATTTATCGAATTACTCCAGCAAGGCGATCGCAGACATATTCTTGAAAGCATCCAAACTATTGAAGCGATCCACCCATTGTTACCCTGGTTCGATGAGCTTGTCAGGCGGGATGCTGATTACTTCAATTTGCCTGGAAGACATCAATGGTAGAATAGCGAATTATGCGCGAAGCAATTCTTGATTCACAAAGCGGCTTTTATCTTGCTGAGCCGCTCGATACCTGGCTGACAGCTGCCCAGCAGGATTTTGCTATTCCTGAAGCGGGTGGCTCCAGCGCGCGTGTTTTTTTGCTCAAGAACGCAGTCGGCAAAACAGGCTTTGGACCTGATCCGGCTTTCAAAGTGATGCGGCACGACAAAATTGCCTATGCCAAACCGTTATTTCTGGAAGAATTCAACATTCTCGCCGGGCTGCACGGCCTCAACGGACTCACTCCCATGCTGCAGGCTGGCTATCTGAAACCTGCTGCGGGCACAGTTTGGCCTCCGGAAGTTGCACCCCTCTCCAAAGCATTAGAAAAGCAAGGTGAAGCCTCCGCGATTCGCGGCACGC
Organism: Anaerolineaceae bacterium; assembly: GCA_040768265.1. Lineage (GTDB taxonomy): Bacteria > Chloroflexota > Anaerolineae > Anaerolineales > Anaerolineaceae > Mesolinea. Next base: position 269,988 of record JAXGNB010000005.1, on the reverse strand, counting down.
TTGCCCTCTTTGACCTGGATGAAATCCAGGATGTGATTGACCAGTTCGAGGAACGCCTTCAGGATGGCTGGCTGGCGTTTCTGATCCTGGAACGCCGCTGGGAAGATAACCTCTACCTGCTCTGCGATGCAGGCTACACGCGCGGTAACTTCGCGCGCAACCTGAGCATGAAGCAAGTGCTGGATATTTCCATCCAGATCTGCGGGATGCTCGAGCAGGCACATGCCAAAGGCGCAATCTACCTTGACCATAAATTACTCCACTATTATTGGAACGAATACCGCCAAAAAGTGATCATGCTCGACTGGAACATTGGCCATTGGCTGCCGGAAACATTCTCGCCCGAGGTGCAGCATTCAGACATGGTGCAGTTCAGCTCCCGCGCGCTCCACCATATCTTCACGGGCAGACAAGCTCCTGGCTCTGTGGCAGTTGGACCCAACCGCCCGGAGGACATTGCCAACGCGCCCACCCACTACAAAGCTTCCTATTCTTTCGATGTCCAGAATCGGCTCAATGCTGACGAAATGGGCTTTCTCGAAAGCGCTTTGGACGGACGCTTTCAAACTCCCACAGAGATGAAAGATAAACTCCAATTTTTATATAACAAAAGGCAGTAGCATCAGGCGCTGCTTTGACCTGAAAGGACCTCAATGATTTACGATCTCATTGAAAAGGCACAAGATGTTTTATCAGACGCGTCTCCAAGTGATGACGCGCTTACGCAGGTGGAAAACGAACTCTCAACCCTGCTGGAAGCTCATGCCACCAACCGCTTGGGAGAGGATATCAGCATTGACGAGTTGGAAGAAGCCAATCGATTGCTGCGCGAAATTCGCCGCGAGAAATCCCGCCGGCTCGCCGGACAAGCAACCCCAACCAACAAAGATACCCCTTCCACACCTGCAAGCTCCACATCAGGCTCTGCGGAATCAATTTTCCAAAGCCCTAATCCTGCCCAAACGGCGAAAAATGCGGATATCCCTCCCCTGACCCGCACCAACCTTGGGGCGGAACTCACTTCAGGCATCGATAACGACCCCCTGAAGCGCTTTTTCCAATCCGCGCACGACCCCGCGGCAGAGCGCATGATGGATGAGGCGGAAGAAGCCTTTTATAAAGGCAACTACCAGCTTGCCATCCCTCTTTATGAAAAAGTCATCCAGATGGAACCCGGCTGGACGCGTGCCCAGGAGCACCACAGCGAAGCCGAGGAGTACCTGCGTTCGGGCAACATCCCCTCGGTGGCGCTGCCCCCTGAAGCGGGCAAAGCTTATGGCAAAGCCCAAAGCGCGGCGCGTGTTTTCCGCTACAAGGTGGCGCTCGATTACCTGGACGAAGCTTTTGAACATCTTCAGGAAGCCGGCGTCAAACGCTGGCGGGAGGGTGAGGAACTGCGCCACGACCTTGAAAACCAGATGCAGGCCTATGATGTCTACAAAGAAGGCTTGAACCTGCTTACCCAGGGGGAACTCGTGAGCGCACTGGGCAAAATCCAGACCGCTGCCAGTGCGGTAGCCATCCCCGAATACATCGACAAAGCCAGCGAAGTTCGCCAGGACATTGGCATGCTCAACGACGTCAGCGACATCGTCAGCCTGAGCGGCAAGATCCCGCCTGCAAAATTGGCGGATGCCCGCACCAAGCTCGAACGGATCCGCATGAAATACGGCGAGGTAAGCCAGCTAAGCCGTCTGCGCAACCGCCTCGACCTGCTGATCCCTGCCACCATTCAAAATCTACTTGAAAACACGCAGCGTCTCAAACTGGAAGCTGCTGAAGCCCCAACTGCATCCCTAGCACGCCAGAAAGTGGATGCAGCCCGCGAAAACCTGGATTTGCTGCGCCAACTGGACGCTTACGACTCGCAGAGCCTCTCGCTTGAAAACGAGATCAGCACGCTCGAAACCGAAATTTATGCCAACGAAGATGCCATGACGCGGGCGGAAGAAGCTTTGAAGAATGGCAATAAATTTTTCGCGCTCGATGCCCTCAAAATCAGCGCGAAACCCCGCAAGCGCTTTTCCCAGGATCCAAAAGTCCTCGAATTAAAGCGCAGCTTCCTGCCAACTTACATCATTGGTGGACTGGCGGGGATTATCGCCCTGATCGTACTTGGTTTGCTGATTTCTCTGGCATTCAGAGGCATCTCCAATGCCGCTTACGAGCGCAATCTGGCACGCACGCCAACCACCACCCCCACCCCCACCATCACCCTCACACCGACGATCACGCCAACCCCAACCATCACTCCCACGCCCACGCCCGACTATTCCCCCACACCCACCAACACCGTCACGCCGACGCCGGTTGTGGTGGTTCAAACCCTTAGAGATGTTTGGGCACGCAGTGATTGTTATGAAAATTTCCGCGCCACTGGGAGTATTCCTGCCGGGACAATTCTGAACCTGCTGCCCATGGCTGAACGGCGCTTCAATAACTTCAACCATGAATGCTTCCTGGTAGAGTATCGTGCGGGTGACTACGCCATCATCGGCTATGTACTTGTTGAGGACCTAACGACGGTTAATCCTTGATCCTGGTGAAAGTGAGATAACGCTCTCTGTCAAAGCGGCAGGGAGCGTTTATAATCATTGTTTACATTGGAGAGTCGATGGAAACGCTTGAGGAAAAATTTCAGCAGAGCTTAGACTGGATTTACAGTTGGGTTGACTTCAGCATGAAGCGGCATGTGGATGACACCCACCGCTTTTTCAAACTGGATCGCATGAACAAACTGATGGAGTTGCTCGGAAATCCGCACGAAAGCTTTCCGTCTGTGCATGTGGCTGGCACAAAAGGTAAAGGTTCTACCTCCTCTTTTATTGCCAGCGCCATGCAAGCCGCGGGTTATAAAGTTGGGCTTTACACCTCTCCTCACCTGGTCGAATTCCAGGAACGAATTAGTATCAATGGTCTGTGGATCAGCAAGGAAGATCTGATCTCACTCACCGATGAATTGCGCCCGTTAACTGAAGTTGTCAAAGACGCCACAACCTTTGAACTCACCACTGCCCTGGCCTTCTTATACTTTCAACGACAAAAGGTCGACCTGGCTGTTCTGGAAGTGGGCTTGGGCGGCAGATTGGACGCGACAAACGTCATCAAACCAGTCGTCTCGGTCATTACGCCGGTTTCCTATGATCACATGGCAGTCCTGGGCGACACCCTGACTGAAATTGCCTATGAAAAAGGCGGGATCATCAAACCCGGCGTGCCGGTTGTGATCTCCCCCCAGGTTGATGAGGCCATGCTTGAGCTGGTTCACCTGGCAACCGAGAGGAAGTCCCCCTTCACCCAGGTGGAGAAAGCCTTCGACTATCACGAGATCTCGCACACCCTCAGCGCGCAAAAAATTCAAGTGCTGCGAACGGACAGCGCGACTGCATCCAAACCCGACAGCCTGGCTCGCACAGAGCTCAAGCTGACTCTGCCACTGCTTGGCAGGCATCAGATGGAAAATGCCGTAACCGCACTGGCTGCCCTGGACGAATTGATGCGGGATGGCTTTATGCTCAACCGTCGTGCAGTTCAGCGTGGATATAGGCAGGTATTCTGGCCGACACGTTTTGAGTTACTGCGCCGCAAACCACCGGTTGTGATTGATTCCGCGCACAATGGCGATTCGATGCAGCGCTTGGTCGAAACCCTCGACGAATATTTCCCCGCCAAAGAGTTCATCCTGATATTTGGAGCATCCGCGGATAAAGAATTCGACTCCATGCTCAAATTTATTCTTCCACGCGTTGAGACAGTCGTAGTAACCCAATCGATTCACCCCCGCGCGGCTGACGCTGACGAACTAAAAAATATCATTGAGCCCTATGGCAAACCCGTGCTGGCGTTTCACCGCATGGAGGAAGCCCTGCCCGAAGCTCTAAAATTGGCAGGCAATCAAAAAGGAATCATCGTGACAGGCAGCATTTTCATCGCGGCTGCTGCCAGGGTGGTCTGGGCAGAAATGATCGCCCAAAAACAAAATCATATTAAACAGGACTAAGCATGCCCCGAGATAATTATCCGCAAGACCCTGATTTTTCCAGGCCATTCAATCCGCCTGATTTGAGTGGATTGGACTCGCTCAATTTCATCAAAAACCGCAAAACGGACAAGCAAGGTCAGTTTGAGGCTGAGATCATCTTTCGCAACGAAGGGGTGGTTTTGCCTGAATCCATGACCGCCGTCCAGGTCAGCAAAGACGCGCCTGTCCTGGAGATTATTCGTCAGGCATCTGAAACCTATCAGACGCTGATCATGGCGTTTACCGAGGACGAAAACATCTACACTCCCGACAACTACTATCCTGTGGCTCTGGAATGTGCAGTTGGCAACCCGATTTTTGCGGACGCGAACAACGTCATTTTTCTTTTCCAGGCTCGCCGGCGCGTGCGCTTATTGAAACTCTGGATGGAGTCGGATGATGTTGTGCGGGGAACAGCGGAAGTGGTCAAAGAAAAAACCAGCCAGGCAAAAACCACCCTCGCCCTGCACCGCAGCGTGCTGAAAGCGGTTGAGTCCTGGCAGTACCTGAGCAGCACCTCTGCGCCAGACCTGGCCAGTATGATGGCTGAAATCAAGCAATCCGGAGTTCTTGCGGACGCGATTGCCACAGCTGTAGATCTGACCGACTCCCAGCGGCTGGAACTCTTGCAGGAAACAGACGGCCTGTCACGCTTGCGCATGGTATATGCCATGCTGCTCCAGGAAAATGAGCTGATTGACCTTGAAAACTCAATCCAGGACCAGGTGCAAAGCGAGTTGGACCGCTCACAAAGAGAAGTCTTCCTGCGCGAGAAAATTTCGAAATTCCAGAAGGAACTCAACGACGGACGCTCATCTGATCCTGAAATCAGGGCTCTTGAAGAAAAACTGGCCGCGCTGGACCTGCCAGCCGAAGTGCGCGAAGTTGCCGACCGGGAACTAAGCCGGCTGCAATCCATGCCCATGTTCTCTCCCGAAACCGGCATGCTCTCCACCTACGTACGCTGGCTTGCAGACCTGCCCTGGTCCGAAAGCACTCTCGATAATCTCGACCTCAAACGCGCGCGTGAAGTTTTGGACCGCAACCACTACGGCTTAAAGCGCGCCAAAGACCGCGTACTCGAATTCCTGGCTGTGCGCAGTCTTAAGCCAAAGAGGGAACGCCAGCCGATTCTTTGTTTTGTTGGTCCACCCGGAACCGGAAAAACCTCCATGGGTAAATCGATTGCCGAGGTCATGGGACGCAAGTTTATCCGCCTTTCACTGGGCGGCGTGCATGATGAGGCTGAAATTCGCGGACACCGCCGAACCTACATCGGCGCCTTGCCGGGACGCATTCTGCAAACTATGGCAAAAGCAAAGGTTGTAAATCCCCTCTTCATGCTGGATGAGATCGATAAGCTCAATGCCGATTTTCAAGGCGACCCTGCCGCGGCTCTGTTGGAGGTTCTTGATCCAGAGCAAAACTTCAGTTTCTCTGATCACTACCTGGAAGTACCTTATGATCTCTCAAAAGTGTTTTTTATCACCACTGCCAACACGGTCGCAAGTATCCCACCAGCTCTATTGGATCGCATGGAAGTAATTGAATTCCCAGGCTACATCGAAGAAGAAAAACTCACCATTGCCCGTCAGTTCCTTATCCCCGAGCAGCTCCTGGAAAACGGTCTGGATGAAGAACAAATCAGCATCTCTGATGAGGCTTTGAGACTGATCATCAACAGCTACACCTATGAAGCAGGCGTCCGGAACTTTGAGCGCCAGATCGGCAGCGTGCTGCGCAAATTGGCAATAAAAAAGGCTGAGGGAGAAGCTTTTGAGCACGATATTGATTCGGAGCTTGTTCAGAAACTGCTTGGTCCGGTTGAATTTTTCCCGATGACCGCCGAAGCAAAGGATGAAATCGGAATGGCAACCGCAATTGCCTGGACCGAAAACGGCGGTGAAATAATGCCTATTGAAGTGCTGGTAATCAGTGGCAAGGGAAACCTGCAGATAACCGGTCAAATAGGCGACATCATGCAAGAATCCGCCCAGGCAGCACTTAGTTACCTGAAATCAAAAGAAACTATTTTCAATATCCCGGAAGATTTCTTTGAGGATGTGGATATCCATCTGCACGTTCCGGAAGGTTCCATCCCCAAGGATGGACCCAGTGCGGGCATCACGCTGGCAACAGCCCTGACCTCTGCAGTGCTCTGCATGCCAGTCAAACATGACGTGGCGATGACTGGCGAAATCACCTTGCGGGGCAGAGTGCTGCCAATCGGTGGCGTGCGTGAAAAGGTGCTGGCTGCCAACCGCGCGGGCATCAAAACAGTGCTGCTACCTTCCCGCAATGAGAAAGACCTGGTGGACGTCCCGCAACAAGCGCTTGATCAGATGAAGATTGTCTTTGTTGAGCATATGGACGAAGTCCTAGCCCAGGCCTTTGAGGGTGAATTAACTTTCAGCCGATCACCGAAACCGCGAACTTCGGTCAAAAAGAAAGGCACATCCAAAAAAGAGGATGTGCCGGCCGATAATTGAGAGGATTTCAGGTTTACTTGCTGTCTTCCGATTTTGGCTGCAAACTCTTAATACCGTTTTGAACCTGCTGCAAAACATGCTTCAGCTCGCGTTCGAGCCCACTAAGAGTTTCCACCACATACCTGTCCGCTTCTTCCTGGGTTTGTGCTGATTCGATGCGAGCCTGCTCAGAAAGTTGCTCGATTTTGGCTTGGGCGGCTTGATAGACTTCTGATTTCTCGACCATCTTCTCGCTTTTTTCACGTGCCAGCGCCACAGTGCGGTTGGCTTCTTCCTGCGCCTGCGCCAGGATGCGGTCTTTTTGAGCAATCACTTGCTGGGCTTTTTTGATTTCGTCCGGAATGGAAATGCGCATCTGGTCGATGATGTCCATAAAGGAATTTTCATCCACCACAACATTGCGCGAAAGTGGAATGGGTTTACTGTTGTTGAAAAGTTCTTCGAGGCGATCGACAAGATGTAAAATATCCATTTTTAATCTCCGTAAACTCGTTGATTCTTTATTAGTTTATCACTAATCAGATAATTCTTGCTTACCGTTTATACGCAAGTATGCGTTTCAAAAGTGCGTAGTCAAGGGAAAAAAAGAGGAAGTTCCAATACAATTAGTTTTGCTGAAAAACAAAGCGAAAGGAACTTCCAATGACTATGAGAGTCAACATGAGTATACACGTACAAAGGGAAAATGGTGAGGGTAAGATTCTTCAAATTGTAGTACGGTCAGAGCATCTAGAAGAAGACATCAGGGAAATCGTAAATCAAACCACCCAGGCAGTTGCAGGAGAAGCCTTCTCAGATTTCGAAAAGAGAATGAAAGCCAGTCAGTATCCTGAAGGGGTCAGCGTGCGCACAAAAGAACGTTGTTACCAATTCCAAAGGTTCAGCATCAGATATAGAAGACGAAGCTTTCGTTTGCCGGATGGCAGGATCTGGACGCCATTGGATGAACTGCTTGGTTTTACCCCTTATCAACGGCGCACGCAAAAAGCGGAAGAACAAATCAGTGCTCTGGCTGCCAGTCTCAGTTATCGTGACACAGCCCGGGTAAACGGGTATGTCAGTTATCAAAGCATCAGTCCCTCGACTGTGGGTCGGGTGGTACGAAGAATTGGTCAGAGCTTGTCTGCACAAGAACAGAGCTATCAGGCGGAGGAGCCCGGTCAAATCAAAGCGCCGCGATTGTTTTGTGAAGCCGATGGGATTTGGATAGCCTTGCAAAAGGAGAAACGGCGCAAGATGGAAGTCAGGGTGGCGATCGCCTATACCGGGAAACAATACATCTCCGCAAGCAGAAAACGGCTGAAAAACAAGGTCTGCATCACATCCATCGGCTTGCCAAGTCAGCAGTGGCAGGAAATGATCAGGGAGAAACTCTACGCCCACTACGATCTGCAGGGTACAAAGACGCTGGTGATGGGTGGAGATGGCAGTCCATGGGTGGGGACCAGTTTCGATCTGCTGGGGGTCAATAACGCGACCAGGATCCTGGACCCCTATCATGTGAAACGTGCCATCTCCTCAGCTTTTGGTACAAGTCTGGATATCAAAGAGGTGATCCAACAGCTGTATTCACACGGCTTCCTTTCTGTCGAAAAGACGTTGTTGGAGGCCTGTGTTGGGGTTTCTGCTGCAACGACTAAAGTCAGATTAGATTGTCTGCAATACTTGCGCAACCATGCTGGTGAAATCATTAACGGCTTTTCGCTTGGTGCAATTGAATCGAATGTTGGCAAACTGGTTGCCCAAAGAATGAAGACTCGCGGTGTCAGTTGGAGCCTTGAAGGAGCCAAGGCTATGTTGGCAATTCTGGGGCATAAAAAGGAACTCTTTGAAAATAGTTTTCAGTTCCACAGTTCAAATGCCAGGCAGGCGATGTTTAAAAAATCAAGGTCGAAGTCAAATGGTGGCACAGTGCATTCTGCCAGTTTTCCGATCCTGAAATCTGGCAAAATGTCTGCTCCTTATGCCACTTTATTCAAGGCTATAATCAATGATGATCTTCCTCTTTCATCCTAATCACGCACTTTTGAAACAGATACTATACGCAATGTAAGAGCAACATGATAATGTCCTAAAGTAGCAAAATAGAAATGTCCTAATTAACATTAGGAGCTATGACATGGACAATCGAAATGAACAATGAAGAACTACTCCGAAAAAGTGTCCTTGAAGGAGTGCTGGAAAAACGAGAAAGCCAAAAAGATGCGGCTGCAAAACTGGGGATCAGCGAACGACAATTTCGGCGGATATTGCGAAGATATCGGTTGGAAGGCGTTGCGGGGTTGGTGTCCAGGAAGCGGGGAGTACCCAGTAATCGCAAGATGGAGGCTGCGATACGGGAGATTGTTGAAGACTTTATCAATGATCCGCTGGTAAAAGGTTTTGGACCCACCTTGATGGCTGAAAAAGTTGAGCAGATGAAAGGTATCCGCTTGAGCAAAGAGACCCTGCGAAAGATGATGATTGAAGCGGGTGTTTGGAAATCAAAAGTCAGAAAGAAAGCTGAGCCCCATTACGCTCGTCCCAGAAGGGATCATCGTGGCGAGCTGGTGCAGATCGATGGTTCTGAACATGCCTGGCTGGAAGATCGGGCGCCAAAAGCCACGTTGCTGTTGTTTGTGGATGATGCCACCAGCCAGATCCTGGCAGCTGAATTTGTGCCGGAAGAATGCTTCTTTAGCTATGGGAACTTGTGTCAACGCTACTTTCAGGAACACGGTCTGCCCAAGGCTTTCTATAGTGACCGCTTCAGCGTCTTTCGGGTCAATCGCAGAGAAAAGCTCAAGTATGAACCGGTTACTCAGTTCCAGCGGGCTCTCAGCGTCCTGGATACCGAGCTGATTTGCGCCAATTCACCACAAGCCAAGGGACGGGTGGAGAGAGCCAACCAAACTTTGCAGGATCGTCTGATCAAGGAAATGCGTCTTCTGGGTATCAGCAATTATGAACAGGCCAATCTGTATTTGCCCCAGTTTATTCGCGACTATAACCGCAAATTTGCTGTGTCGCCCGCTTCAAGCCTTGACTTCCATCGCCCTCTGGATGTAACCCATGATTTGGCGTTCCTTTTCTCCATCCACGACTTCCGCAAAGTCACCAAAACCTTGCAGATCAATTATGCTGGCAGAGTGTATCAAATTGTGACTAATCATCCAGCCTATTTTTACGCTGATCAGGAGGTTTTGATCACTTGTGATGCTTCCGGTTCTGTCTCAGCCTGGTTTCACGGCAATCTGCTTATCCTGGAAGAAGTGGAGAAAAGATCCAGGCAAACTGCGATTGTCTCCTCCAAATCCGAGCAGACAAATCCCTTGCCACCTGCTTATGACCACCCCTGGAGGACTTATGGAAAAAAGCTGAATGGAAAGCCAGTGCTTACAACTTTATCAACACAATAGGACATTTCTAAATTGCTGAGATTAGGACGTTTCTAAATTGCCTTGACATACCGTTTATACGCAAGTTGCATTTCCACCATATTGCAGATGGGTCGCTCTTGCATTGCATTGGCATAATGTACCCGATTAACCCATATTATCGTCATCTTGAGCACAATGGCCGTAGGGCGTGATGGCGGATTGGAAGCATACCGACGTCTCCGCATAATGAATGGTAAAGTGCCCTCATTCACACCCTACAAACAAATGTGTCCTCAAAACAGGATCCGCCGATGTAAGCAAATATTGCTCGGGTGACTATTCCGACGGATAGGTTTGTGGCATGGGGGCGTCGCTTACGTCCTTAAAGCGCTCCATCAACGCCAGGTTGACAATTGAGGGCACCATGCTGCTTACGTCGCCACCCAATGAAGCGATTTCCTTGACGGTCGACGAAGACAAGAAAGTATTCTCTTCGGTGGTGATCAAAGCGATCGTGTCAATTTCCTGATCCAAACGGTTATTTGCCAGCGCCATGCGGAATTCGTACTCGAAATCAGAGAACACCCGCAAACCCCGCACAATCGCCTTGGCGCCGATCTGCCGCGCGAAATTCACCGTGAGACCGGAATAACCAAGAACCTTAATCCGGCTCTCCGACTTCAATACTTCCTCCACCAAACCAATGCGTTCTTCAGGCGAGAAAAGCAGGTTCTTCAGAGGTTTATCGTAAACCGCTACCACAACCTCATCAAATAGGTGTGCGGCTCGCATAACGATATCCACATGCCCATAGTGAATCGGGTCGAATGTGCCGGGGAATAAGACTTTTGTCATCAGCTCACATCTCCCTCGCCATCATCGGATGGCAGGATCTTTTCAACAGCTTCTTTCAGAGGCAGGTGTTCAGGCAAATCCAGGCTCGGATCCGCTTCAAGCACTTCTTCGGCAACTTCCCGCGCCAGGTGTATCAGGCGCACATCTGCCAGGGAAGCCATTTTGAATTCATTGAAGCCCGCCTGCCGGGTGCCAAGGAAGTCACCGGGACCTCTGTCTCGCAAGTCTTGCTCTGCAAGCACAAAGCCGTCGTTTGTTTCGGTCATCACCATCAGGCGCTTATTTTCAGCGGCATCTTCCGTATCTGGTATCAGGAAACAATAAGAAGGTGCGTCACCTCGCCCCACCCGACCCCGGAACTGGTGCAACTGCGCCAGCCCAAAGCGGTTGGCTCCTTCGATGATCATGATCGTGGCATTGGGAATATCCACACCGACTTCGACGACCGACGTGGAAACCAAAATATCAAAGTCACCCTTGCGAAAGCGCAGCATCACTTCATCTTTCTCAGCCGGCTTCAGCCTTCCATGAACCAGCCCCACCCGCAATTCGGGGAAGACCTCTTTCTGGAGGCGTTCCTGCTCTTCGACCGCCGCTTTAACTTCCTCATTTTCCCCGGCTTCTACCAGCGGATAGATGATGAAAGCCTGGTGCCCGAGCTCCACCTCATCCCGGATGCGGTCATATACCCGCTCACGTTCCATTGGATATGCGATGCTGGTGCTGATGGGAAGGCGCCCCTTTGGCATTTCGTCCATCACGCTCACATCCAGCCCGCCAAAAACCGTCAGTTGGAGGGAACGAGGAATGGGCGTGGCGGTCATCACCAGCAAGTGGGGATTCTCGCCCTTGTTGCGCAGTGCCGCGCGCTGGGCAACGCCAAAGCGATGCTGCTCATCCACAACTGCAATTTGCAGGTTCTCAAATCTGACCGGGTCTTCGATCAGGGCGTGCGTGCCAATCAGGAGCTTGATATAGCCGTTTTCCAAACCTTCAGCTATTTCCTTGCGATCCGACTGCGAGGTATCCCCGGTTAATAAGCGCACCTGACCAGGCTCAAGAAAAGCCGTCCGGTTTTTGCGGCTTTCGGTCAGCAAGCGCAATGAAGTCTGGTAGTGCTGCTCTGCCAAAATGCCTGTGGGTGCCATCAAAGCTGCTTGCGCGCCGTGAGAAATGACCATTGCCATACCCACCAGCGCCACAATCGTCTTGCCGGAGCCAACATCGCCTTGCAGAAGCCGGTTCATCGGATGCGCGCTGGCGACATCCCTGCGGATTTCATTGATCGTGCGCATCTGGGCGCCGGTAAGCTCATATGGAAGTGAGTCGATTCGAGCTTCCAGCCATTGATCACTGACAGGATAAGACTTGCCGCATAATTCGAGCCACTGCTGTTTTTGCTGGATGATGCCCAGCTGCTGAAGGAACAACTCATCGAAAGCCAAACGCCTCTGCGCGGCTGACAGGCTTTGCATATCATCCGGGAAGTGCACCTCATTGAGGGCTTGTTGCAGCCCAATAACCCGGGCACGCTGACGGATTTGTTCTGTCAGTGTTTCACTGACGCGTGGAACCCAGTACTTCAGGGTTGAAAAAATCGTGCGGCGCAGCCACTTTTGGGTGACTTTGGCTGTCAGCGGGTAGACCGGAACAATCCGGTTGGTGTTCAGCTGAGTTTTGTCGAGGGGTTCATATTCCGGATGCCACATGACTGGTCTGCCCAGGTATGTGTCGATCTTACCGGAAATCGAGATCATCATATCCTGGCGCAAACTGCGCAGCAGCCATTCCTGGTTAAACCACAACAAGCGCATACTGCCCGTGGCATCAGAGACAACTGCTTCAATCAGGGTACGTCCTTTGCGGGTCGGAATTCTGACCACATTGCTGACACTGGCAACAATTGTTGCCTCTTCGCCAACACGAAGTTGGTTGATGGTTTTCAGCTTTGAGTAATCATCATAGCGGCGCGGAAAATGATAAAGCAAGTCGCGGATGGTGGAAATCCCCAGCCTGGCAAGATTCTTTACCTGGTTATCCCCCACTCCCCGGATCACACTCACCGGGGCATTCAGGCCCGTTTGTGGTTGAATCTGTCTGTCTGATGGTTCTGATTTTCTCGAACTCTTCGTCTGGGTGGACTGCGTTAATGTTTTTGCAACTGATGGTGTCGAAGGTCTGGAGCTTGCCTCAGCAGCAGGTTTGGGCTTGGAATCCACACCCGGAACGGGAGGAAAGTCGCCAATCTCGCTCAAGCCAAGCCAGGAAGTCAATTCGATCAGATCTTTTCTGCGATCTTCAGGCGATTTTTCTTCATATTTTCGTAAGAGCTGAACAACCCTGGCAATCAAGGCTTCTGGCAACCCTGCTTCTCGAGCGTCAGCAGGCCAGCTGTTTGCAAGTGCGCCAAAACCACCCACCACAGCTGTATTTTGATAACCTTTGCTGCGTTCCAGTTTGATGAAATTCGCGTACTTATCAGTGACTTTAGGCATAACAAAAACCATCTCCCTTGCATAATGATAATCGATTTGTGGTGGATTTCCTATTAAGCCATTGGGGTCGACGATCGTGCGAAGCCTCCCCTTTAGGGACGTATCGAGTATATTAAGACGAGGAAAAGGCAGGCCATTTCCCCACAGGCACTTAAGACCTAGGGTCGATGCCTGCGCCGACCGAATAATAGCGAACAGGGAGTAAGCAAGTTCTTTACAAAGCGCGTGGGGCGATCTGGGAGGTGGATTCCTATTTATTTCTATGCGCAATTTGGTATGTTTTTAAAATGTTATGCCCCACTTTTCCTATTAAACCTAGATAGGAATTTGTAAGATAAAAAAAACGGTCTTGCGACCGTTTTTGATTTTTTAGTGCGAATTACTCAAATGCGATGATCAATTGATAATGTGGCTGACCGCCCTCGTGGATTTCGATCTCTTTGTCCGGGTATTCCTCGCGAATATGATCGCCGAGCTGATTTACCTGCTGCTGATTCATGCCTTCTCCATAGAAGAAAGTAATGCGCTCAATATCTTCCAGATCTGCCTTTTGGAACAATTCCTCCAAGGCCCCTTCAATTGTCGGCGCAGATGAAACCAGCTTTCCGTCATACAGCGCAATAACCTGGCCTTTTTCCACCTGTACGCCTTCGATCTCTACTGAGCGTGTTGAAATTGTAATTTCGCCGGTGTGCACTTCGCTAATCGCCTCGAGCATGGAAGCTTCGTTTTCCTCAAGGCTTCCATCAGGCATTAATCGCAGCATGGCAGAAAAGCCCTGGGGAGCATTTCGGGTTGGTATGATTGCTATCTTTTTAACGCTAACCTTAGCTGCGTTTTGGGCAGCCAGGATAATATTCTTATTGTTCGGCAGAATTACTATTTTGTCCGTAGGCAGGTTCTCAAAGGCTGCCACCAGTTCCTTAACGCTGGGATTCATTGTCTGCCCACCCTGCACAATCGCCGCAACACCAAGACTTGCAAAAATCCGCGAGAGTCCCTCTCCCGGAGATACTGCCACGACTGCCACCTCACCGGGCTCAACCGGTGTCAGGGTTAGCGCCGCAGCTTCCTTGTTACGACCGTTCATCTGCTCCTGCAGATTTTCCATCATAATTTTCTTGACAATCCCAAGGCTCTCAGTATAGGCAATCGGCTCGTAGCGTTTGTCCAATGCTGTGTGAATGTGCATTCGGTATATGCCTTCGCCCTCCCCCACCTGGATACTTGTACCGATCTCAGCCAGCCCGTCATAATATTGCTCCAATATAAAATTACCATTTGGAGCAAAGTCGATCACGACCTCGTAATCCTGCCCTTCTTCAACAGTCTCAAGGGCGTGGCTCAGGTCGAGCTCCGCCAAGGGGCGCAAAGCTGCACCGGATGCGTCTAAAGAGAGCCCCTGCAACATGCGCAGCATGCCTTCAAAGATGTAGAACAAACCCATACCCCCTGAGTCCACCACTCCAGCCTGTTTAAGAATGGGCAGCAGTTCCGGGGTATGTTTCACACTTTCATCGCCAGCTTCCACAATCGCCAGCAGCATCTGGCTGAGGCTGGAATCCCCTTTCAAGGCTTCCTCCGCGGCTGTGGTCATATCCTTGATGACAGTCAGAATGGTTCCTTCCACAGGGCGGACAACACCCTTATAGGCGGTATTTCTGCCCTCTTGCAGAGCACGCATCAACAAACCGGTATCCATTGTTTCGTAATGATCAAGCGCGCGTGAAAACCCGCGCCAGATCTGCGAAAGAATCACACCGCTGTTGCCCCTTGCACCCATCAGAGCGCCTTGAGCAAAATATCGACCCACCTCGCCAACATTGGTTGACCGGTTTTGGTCGGCTTCAGCAAATGCCGCCTGCATGGTGAGAACCATGTTGGTTCCAGTATCACCATCGGGCACAGGGAAGACATTCAGTGAGTTCACATACTGCTGGTTGGTCGTTAGCCAAATCAAACCAGCTTCAAAGAGTAACATTAACCCTTCACCGTTGATGGGAGACTTCAATAGTCGGTGGCGTTCCGACTCATCAGGCAGGGTTCGAGACATTTCGTTCATTCAGCACCTATATACATTAATTAATCCGGGTTACTTATTCTCAAGCCCCTGACATGGACATCTACGCGTTTGACCGGGATCCCCATAGTCTTTTCGACACTATACTTGACGCTTTCTGCCACCGAGTCCGCCACCGATTTGATGCGAAGACCATATTCGATGATCAGATTTAGCTCGAGGCTCACGCCGTCCTCCTGCGAGTCGACCAAAACACCCACATCTGCTTCTCTTTTGAAGAAACGTGAGACGGTTTCAGCAGGATTCGCAGGCGCAAGGCTGATTACGCCATAAGATTGCAAGGCAGCATTGCGGGCAATCGTCTTGATTGCCTGCGGGAGGATGAAGATGCTGCCCTGTTGATTACTTTGAGTTGTCATAGAAATCCTCTTTCTCCGCAAAATTTGCTTGATTCTTTTCTCGTTATCTGTTATTATAATTTCTTGCGTGTGAGTAATGAACCCACATGCAGCCTGAAATTATAATGCATAAGAGGTAACAAGATGGCAAAGTGCAGTCAATGTGGTAAAACCACAACTTTTGGTCACAATCGCAGTCACTCGCTGGTGGCAACCCGGCGTAAATTCCTGCCCAATCTTCAGCGCGTCACTGTAATGGAGAATGGCAGAAAAGTTCGTAAGGTTCTTTGCGCACGCTGCATCAAGACTTTGACCAAAAATTACAACTAGTTTGTTAACCCACAAACGATCGAAAAGTCGCGTTTGCGACTTTTTTGATTTTAAATAAGTCCCTCGCGCAAAGCGCGCACTCCCCCGGCAATGCCCTCAGGATGTTTGAAAACAGCAGTGCCTGCCACGAAGTTCCGGGCTCCTGCCTCGTAATTGGCACGGATCGTGTCTGCAGTGATGCCGCCGTCCACCTGGACAATCGCGTTTGACTCGTGCGCGTCGAGAATCGCACGGGTTTGGTGAATCTTATCGATTGCCTGGGGAATATACTTCTGCCCGCCAAAACCCGGATTCACCGACATGATCAATACCAAATCCACCATGTCTGCCAGGAGCTCCAGCGGATTCACTGGTGTGCCTGGGTTGAAGGTGAGCCCGGGTTTGACGCCCAGTTCGCGGATAGTCTGCAAGGTGCGGTGAATATGGGGACAGGTTTCGTAGTGCACAGTCAGGTAATCCGCGCCGGCATTGGCAAAAGTTTTCAAATGTTTTTCGGGCTCCACGATCATCAAATGCACGTCCAAAGGCAGTGAAGTCACCCTCTTGCACGCCTCGACGATATCAGGACCAAAGGTAATGTTAGGCACAAATCTGCCGTCCATGACATCGACATGAATCGCATCGGCGCCGGCTGCTTCACAGGCTTGCAGATCTGCGCCAAGCCTGGTGAGGTCAGCAGAAAGGATGGAAGGGGATATCAAAGCGGTCATGGCACCTCGCATCAGGGTTTAAGTAGCAAATAGACATAAAACCAGAAAGGAATTAATCCCAGCAACAACATCGCAGCCAGTAGGCCCAGTGACCAGGTTTTCCAATCAATAGGCTTTCTAACCTGTTCATCTCGATCATAATCAAAATCTATCGCTGGGATTTGACTCGCTTGCGCAGGAATAGCACGATTAGTGGGTGTTTTTTCCGCTGCCGGTGGTGTAAATTCTCTGACCGGGGTGGGCGTGGGTGTGGGGGTACGAAAGGAAGGATCTTCCACGCGTACCGGGGTTGGCTGCGCCTGTTCCAGCTTGGGAACTTGCTGTAGATTTTCGTTAGGAAATGAGACAGACCGTTCGGTTTCATATAAGCCCATCAGCAGTCTGCCTAACTGGTCGGCTGTGCGGTAACGAGCGGAAGGTTCCTTTGCGAGCACCTTGAGAATAATTTCTTCCAGTTTGGCAGGAATACTGGTGTTGTAATAGCGGGGCGCTACAGGCTGGTCTTCCCTGTGCATTTGCGCAAGCTCGGCAGAATCTGAAGCGATGAATGGCAATCTGCCAGCCAGCATTTCGTACAGTATCACACCCAGTGAATACACATCCGAAGCCGGAGAAGGTGGCATCCCGCTGGCTTGCTCTGGCGAGAAATAATGCGGCGAACCCCAAACGACTTCACTGCGTTCATCCGGCGAAATAGTCGAAAGAGCCCGGGCGATTCCAAAATCAGTTACTTTCAGGCGGCTTTCCGGTGTGACCAGCATATTGTGGGGTTTGATGTCGCAGTGCACCAGACCCGCACGGTGCGCATACCCCACCCCACTGCAAGCCTGGATCATCAGTTCCAGCGCTTCGGTGATACTGAAGCGTTCTTTTTGCTTGATGAGTGTTTTCAGGTCAGTGCCCGGCATGTACTCCATCACGATAAACAGGTGCTTTTGATCAAGACCGAAATCATGCACAGTGACAATGTTTGGATGGGAGAGATTCGCGGCTGCCTTGGCTTCCTGGCGGAAGCGTTCGCGAAAGGCCACATCCTGGGAAAAATCTTCGCGCAGAGCCTTAACCGCCACGTATCGCTCAAGCATCAGGTCTTTGGCTTTGTAAACAATAGCCATTCCGCCAGTGCCCAGCGTTTGTTCGAGTTGGTAGCGATCATTGAGAATGCCGAGAGCGCTCATACGATGCCATTATAATGCAAATCGAAAGCCCGTCAGCCTTGCATAAGACGAACAAAAGCCTTCACCTTTTCCTGTTACCAGCATGAGTAAGTCACCATCTATGCTAATTCGCAATCCTTGTACATATTGCAAAACTACTCTTATGCGCACGACTTCACCCCCCTGCTTAGGACCACCTAACCCATTTTTTCACCCTTTCCATTAAGTGGCTACGCGCATTGATACTCAACATCTCAATCTGACCCCCCTGAAAATGTAAAAAATCAATCTTTCTTTGCAAATTGCATGCCCAATTGCTTGCTTTTTTGGGATTTCAGGTCTATAATGTGTGCAAGATTGTCATAAAGTGTCAGAAAGTGTCACGAAATTGAAAAGAAGCGCTGGAAAACCGGCGCTTCGGCAATTAAAGGGAGTTTAGAACAAATGTTTTATGGAAGGTTTGAACACAATATTGACAAGAAAGGTCGGATGACTGTTCCCTCCACTTACCGGGATCAAACCATCGGCGATCTTGTCTGCGTGACCAAAGGGCTGGATGGCAACCTGATGGCCTATTCCAAAGACAAGTTCGACATCATCGCTGACTCGATCAACAGCATTTCCATCACAGATCCACACCTGCGCTCCATGCGCCGTGAAATCCTGGGTGGTTCTGCTGAACTCACTTATGACACGGTTGGACGTATCCTCATTCCGACACACCTGCGGAAGTTTGCCGGCATTGAGGAAAAAGTGGTCATCATCGGCGTAGGAGACAGCTTTGAGATCTGGGCTCCCGAACGGCTCGACGCGGAAGAAAACGCGAACAGCGACCCGAAAGCCAATGCTGATCGCTGGGCAATGTTCAACATCAACACCAGAGGAAATTGAGGAAAGCGGTGAGCGAAGTCCCCTTCCCGCACCGCCCGGTACTTTACAAAGAAACAATTCAATATCTGGCTCCCTCGAGCCCGAAGCGTTACCTGGATTGCACTGCCGGAGCCGGCGGTCATTCTGAAGGCATCCTGACCGAGAGCGCTCCTTCCGGAGAGCTCCTGGCGCTGGACCTTGACCCCCTGGCAATCGAACTTACCAGGCAGCGCTTAAATCCTTTCGGCAAACGCGCGCAGGTAGTACAAGCATCTTATCTGCAAAGCGCCGATATCCTACAAGAAATTGGCTGGCAGGGTCTTGACGGGATTGTGATGGATCTTGGCGTGTCCTCCATGCAGCTCGACCAGAGCGAACGCGGCTTTTCCTTCAGACACAATGGTCTGCTGGATATGCGTTTTGACCCCACCCAGGGTCAGACTGCTGCTGATCTGGTGAACAAGCTGGCGGAAGCAGACCTGGCAGACATCATCTGGCGCTACGGTGAGGAACGTTACTCCAGGCGCATCGCGCGGGCAATTCTCAGAGCCAGACCCTTGACGACTACGGGGGAATTGGCAGAGGTGGTGCGCAACGCTATCGGCAGGAGCAAAGAGAAGCAAGACCCCGCCACCAGAACCTTTCAAGCCTTACGAATTGCGGTCAATGACGAACTCAAGACCGTTGAACAGGCAATACCAAGCCTGATCGCACTTTTAAACCCATACGGACGCCTGGCAATCATCAGCTTTCACTCTTTGGAGGACCGACTGGTGAAGCAAGCCTTTAAGCGTGAGAGCCGCGATTGCATTTGCCCTCCCGAACAGCCTGTCTGCACCTGCGGGCACAAAGCAAGCGTCCGGATAATGACCTCCAAGCCGATCATGGCATCGATCGAAGAGGTAGAAACGAATCCGCGTTCTCGCAGTGCTAAGTTGCGGGTAGTAGAGAAATTGTAGAGGAATGGCACGGAAACTGCATGGAAAAGGCTATGAAAAAGAATCTCGTACAAGCCTATAAACAAGCCCCCTGGCGAACTCAGATCCAGTGGATTGGCATATTCCTGTTAGTTCTGGTTGGGGTCGCGGTAGTTGCCGGCGTTTACCTGATGATCAGCGGGCGCGCCGCCGCCGCCGGAAGGCGTATTCAGAGCCTGGAAGCGGAAATCAGCGCCCTTGAGATGGAAATAAACGATCTCAAAACACAATATGCAGAGGTTTCCTCTGCAAAATCCTTGAGTCAACGCGCAGAGGCTCTCAATATGAAGATGTTGGATCCTCTCAGGGCTTTGTATATCGAGGTGCCCGGCTACATACCACCCTCCCAACCAGCCCTGGCTCCTCCCCCTGCAATTGAGGATATCAGCACTCCGGTGCTTTTGCCTGAATTCACGGCTTCATTGTGGGACTGGCTCCGACTGCAGGTCTTTATTGAACCGGGGCTTTCCACGGAACCAAACCAAAGCCCTGCCACTGAAAATCTTTCATCCGCACCAACTGAGGTGACTCCATGAGAACCACGAATTGGAATCGTTTCTTCATAGTTTGCGTGTTGGCAAGTGTGGTAGCTGGTGCGGCTGGAATTCAACTGATCCGCATTCAGAATATCGAAGGCGCAAAACAGATTTTGGCTGACAGTGAAGCTTACCAGGGCATTAATAGAATCATCTATCCTGAACGCGGCAGTATTTACGACTCCGACGGTCGGCTTTTGGCTGGTAACGAGGTGGTTTACGAAGTCGGTCTGGATCTGCAAGCTATTAATCAACCAGAAAATGTAGCTGCAGTAGCTTCGAGCGTCCTTGAACTGGATTATAATCGCGTTCTTGGCTATGCGCAGATGACGCCGGGAAACGGCAACCCTTATTTTATTGTGCTCGATGGTTTTGTCGGCAAAGACAAAATCGCTCAGTTTGAGTCGATTAAAGAGGACTATGCCAACCGCACCACCAAACGCGGTGAGGTTCGCCCCAACCTGCTCGGCTTGGTTTGGACAGCTAATAACAAGCGCAGTTATCCAGAAGGCACCCTGGCAGCAAATATATTGGGTTTTTACAGCTTTTTGGATCGCACAGATGGTATTGGTTATTTTGGTGTAGAAGAAGCATACGATGACCTGATGGCTGGTGAGCCAAAACAGGTCTACTCAGCGATTGACCCCAATCTCTTGACTTCATTAGAAGAAGTTCCCCCAGGTGTAACACTACAACTCACATTTAATCGTGAAATCCAGGCAATGACTGAAAAGAAACTGGACGAGGCAATCGAGTGGTCTGGTGCTGAAAATGGGACCATCATTGTTTACAATCCCGAAACTGGCGAAATTATCGCGATGGCCACCGCTCCGAGATTGGATCCCAACGAATACTGGAATTATTCTGAGTTATTTCCAAACCCAAAACCTTTCAACAGCGCCATCAGCAGCACTTACGAACCCGGATCTGTCTTTAAAGTCATCACAATGGCGGCTGGTTTGGATTCGGGTGTGGTCACAGAAAATACAACTTTTAACGATACTGGCTCTCTCTTCGTTGGTGGAGCCACCATCTATAACTGGAACATGGGCGGCTGGGGCGAAGTGGACATGACCGGCTGCATGCAGCACTCGCTGAATGTCTGCCTTGCCTGGCTGGGAATGGAACTTGGACCAGATCGTTTTTACTCCTATCTCAAATCTTTCGGTTTTGACCGCAACACAGGCATCGATCTGGGCGGCGAAAGTCATTGGCCGCTCAAACTGCCCGGTGACGGATTATGGTACGAAGTTGACCTGGCGACTAATTCGTTTGGTCAGGGCGTTTCAGTCACCCCAATCCAAATGGTAACCGCAATTGGTGCAATCGCAAATGACGGCAAAATGATGGCGCCCCATGTGGTAAAGGCAATGGTAATTGACGGCAAACAATACAACATTGACCCCGTTGTGGTCGGAACGCCAGTTTCAGCGGAAACGGCCCACACCCTGACTGATATGCTGGTCAACTCACTGGAGAATGAAGCCTCAAATGCCCTTGTGGAGGGCTACAAACTGGCCGGGAAAACCGGCACCGGCGAAATTGCCACACCGCTGGGCTACACAAACAGTTTTACCAACACATCCTTTGTTGGCTGGGGACCTGCTGAGGATCCAAAATTCCTGGTCTATGTCTGGTTGGAGAAACCAGAAATCTCCATTTGGGGCTCTGAAGTGGCAGCTCCTGTTTTTTCAGATCTGGTGAGCGAGCTGGTGGTTTTGATGAACATTCCCCCCGACAATGTTCGCCTGGCAGGAACGGAGTAAGAGCGATGTTAACCCTGAGTCACGTTCTGAAAGCTCTCGCACCAGCTGCAAATTATCAGATCCTGAAGGATTTTGAGATTAGATGCGGCTGTGTTGATTCCCGCTGCACCACTGAAAAAGGGCTTTTTGTGGCTTTAAAAGGTGAGAACACGGATGGGCACCACTTTGTTGACCAGGCCTTCGCCAACGGGGCAGTTTTGGCTTTAACGGATCACGACATCGAGTCAAAGCACCCCGTTATTGACCTCAGTCAGGATGATCTCAAACTGCCTGAAACTACTCCATTCAGTTTGCAGACGCCAAACGCGCTGGAAGCACTTCAGACGCTGGCAAAGTATTGGAGGCAGCAGCACAATCTGATGGTGATCGGAATCACCGGCAGTGTTGGAAAGTCTTCAACCAAGGAACTGGCTGCCTCAGTTTTGTCCAGCCGAATGAAAACTTTGAAAAATCTGGGCAATATGAACAACGAAATTGGCTTGCCCCTGACTCTGCTTTCTTTAAACGAAAAGCACAAGGTGGCTGTACTCGAAATGGGTTTCTATGTGCCGGGCGAGATCAAACTCCTGTGTGATATTGCTATGCCCCAGATTGGTATTGTCACCAACATAGGCACCGTTCACGCCGAACGGGCAGGCAGCATTGAAGCAATTGCCCGCGGAAAAGCAGAACTGGTGGAATCGCTGCCTTCCTCACCAAATGGACTTGCGATTCTTAATTACGATGATCTTTTGGTAAAGGATATGGCAAATCTGACCCAGGCACGCGTCTTCTACTATGGTCTCAATCCTGAGGCTGATCTCTGGGCCGATGAAGTCGAAAGCCGTGGGTTGGATGGCATCCGCTGTAGAATGCATTATCAGGATGAGAGCATCTATGTTACAGCACCCCTGATTGGGCGTCATTCGGTTTACACCATGCTGCGGGCTGCCTCGCTGGCACTTAACCTCGGGATGGATTGGGGCTCAATCTTCGACGCCTTCAGGGACAACCGCGTGCAATTACGCATCGTCACCGTCCAGACCGCCTCAGGCGCATTGCTGATCGACGATACATATAATGCCTCCCCCGACTCGACCATGGCAGCCTTAAATCTGCTGGACGACCTCAAAGGTCGCAAGGTGGCAGTGCTTGGGGACATGCTTGAGCTGGGGCGCTACGAAGAAGCCGGACACAACAAAGTGGGCATGCGGGCTTCAGAAGTGGCAGATGAACTCGTTCTTGTGGGCACTCGCAGCCTGATCACGCGTGATGCGGCTGTGGAAAACGGTTTTCCAGCCGATATGGTGCATTGGTTCGCAAATCACCGTGGGGCAACCGCCTACTTGCGCGAAACACTGAAAGCCGGGGATATCGCTTTGATCAAAGGTTCTCACAGCATGCACATGGAAAAAATCGTTTCAGCGCTTGAGGAGGTAGACCAATGACCGGCTCTTCTCTGGCAATCGCAATCAGCAGCATCAGTTTCCTGCTGACAGTCATCTGGGGCAGTCCTTTTATCCGTATGTTGCGGAAATTGAACATTGGGAAGATCATCCGCATCGATGTGCCCGAATCCCACATGTCCAAGATGAACACCCCCACCATGGGCGGGTTTATGTTCTTGATCCCGATCACCCTGCTGACTGTTATTTTGAACGCAGTCTCGCTCTTCGGTTCACGCCTGATTGGCTCCTCAATTCTTGTACCTTTGGCCGCTATGTGGGGTTTTGCGGTAATCGGTGCAGTCGACGATTGGGAAGGTATCCGGGGACCAAGGCGCGGATTGGGAATGCGAGGCAAGACCAAGTTCTTATTACAATGCCTTGTTGCCCTCGTGATAGCCTATGCCCTTAAGGAAATTTTGCTGGTTCCCCATCTGCTCTGGCCGACTTCCCCAGTACCTTTATATCTGGGTTGGTCTTATCTGGTCATAGCCGCGTTCGTCATCGTCACTTACTCCAATGCCATCAATCTGACCGATGGGATTGATGGTTTGGCAGGCATGATTTCCATCGGAGCTTTTGGCGCATATGGCATCATAGCCCTGATGCAAGGACAAATCTACCTTGGACGCTTTTGTTTCTCCATAATCGGAGCTTTGGCTGGCTTTTTATGGTTCAATGGCAAACCCGCCGCTCTCTACATGGGCGACACAGGCTCACAAGCCCTGGGAGCCACTCTGGCAGTGATCGCACTGATGACTGGTCGCTGGCTCTTCCTGCCCTTAATTGCAATTATTCCTACTGCTGAGGTCTTGAGCGTGATCATCCAGGTGCTTTACTTCAAGGCCACCGGCGGTAAACGTATTTTCAAAAAGACCCCGATCCATCATCACTTTGAGATGATTGGCTGGGAAGAGAACCAGATTGTCATGCGCTTTTGGCTGATTGAGCTGATTGGCGCTATGCTGGGACTTAGTTTGGCATTTATGAGCTGATGAAAACAAATTATTCTGGCAAAAAAGTAATCGTTGTTGGTGCAGCCCGTCAGGGTTTGGCGATTTCGCGCTACCTCTCTGGCAAAAACGCGCAGGTGGTGCTTACGGATTCCCGATCCGCGGAAGAGCTTGCATCCGAAAAAGCTGCATTGGTTGATTTTCCGATGGAATTCGCTTTTGGAGGTCACCCCGAGAGTTTGCTCGAAGGAGCGGACATGGTTTGCGTCTCTGGCGGCGTTCCTCTGACTATTCCGTTCCTGGTTTCCGCCCGAAATCAGGGCATCAAGCTCAGCAACGACTCTCAGATTTTCCTTGAGGAATGTCCCGCAACTGTGGTTGGTATCACCGGTTCTGCAGGTAAGAGCACAACCACCGCACTGGTAGGTTTGATGGCGCAAAAACATTTCGAAGTGAAGAATAGCAACCATCGCGCATGGGTAGGCGGCAATATTGGCAATCCACTGATCGAAAACCTCGACAAGATGGATGAGGATGACCTGGTGGTGATGGAACTTTCGAGCTTTCAGCTGGAGTTGATAAGCATCTCGCCCCAGGTGGCAGCAGTATTAAACATCACACCCAACCACCTCGACCGGCACAAATCAATGCACGCCTACATCGAAGCCAAATCGCGCATCCTGCGCTACCAGCATCAGGGTGATGTGGCTATTCTGAATCGTGACGATAAAGGTTCGTGGGATCTGCTCGATCAAACCAATGCTGACGTGATCAGTTTTGGCATGAAGGCTCCCGGTTATCGTCAAAACGGCACCTATGTGGACAAAGGTCAGATCATGCTGCAGATCGGAAATGACAAGCTCAAGATGCTGCCGGTGGAGTGGATTAACCTGCGTGGAGAGCATAATCTTTACAACGCATTGGCAGCTTGCGCTATTGCGGCAGGCGCGACGATTAGTCTGCCGGGTATCCAGCTTGGCATTGAAACTTTTGATGGTGTTCCCCACCGCCTGGAGTTGGTGCGCGAACTGAACGGCGTCCGCTGGTACAACGACTCGATCGCCACTGCCCCCGAACGAACCATTGCTGCAATCAACTCCTTTGAAGAACCCATCCTTTTGCTGCTTGGCGGACGCGATAAAAATCTGCCCTGGGACAAGCTCGCTGACCTGATCCGCAAACGTGTTTCACGCGTGGTTATCTTTGGCGAGGCAGGCGATCTGATCGCTGATGCCATCGGACCAAAAAAGCCGGGGCAGGCAATGCGGTCTGTTGTCCGCTGCGCCACCCTGCAGGAAGCCATCAAAACCGCGCACAATCAGGCAGAAGCAGGAGATGTGGTCTTACTCTCGCCAGGTTGCACCAGCTATGACGCCTTCAAGGATTTTGAAGAGAGAGGTCAGGCTTTCAGAAATTGGGTGAACGAACTATGACCAACGCAAGCGTCTCCAAATCCCACCGCCGTTCCAACGTGCAATCCCTCTCGTTTGATGTAGGACTGCTTCTAATCGTTGCCAGCCTTCTGGTAATCGGTTTGTTAATGGTCTATTCTGCCAGTTGGGATGTTTCGATGACGATCAGTGACAGCCAAAATTCCATTTTTCTAAGGCAGGTAATCTGGGTGGTTCTGGGAGTAGTTGGCGCAACAGTCTTAAGTTACTTCGACTACCACCATTACCGCAAATGGGTCGTTCCAATGATGCTCGTGATTATCGGGCTGCTCTTTGCAGTCTTGATTGTTCGGGAAGTTCGCTATAACTCTGCCCGTTCATTGTTTGAAGGCTCAATCCAGCCTGCAGAATTTGCCAAATTAGTTTCCATCCTTTACTTGTCCGTTTGGCTGACCAATAAAAAGGACATGCTTAAGGATTTCAAAAATTATCTCCTGCCGCTATCCTTTGGCATCGGTTTTATCGTGGCGTTGATACTCGCCCAACCCGATCTGAGCGCCGGTCTGACCGTCTTGATGTTGGGAATCATGCTTCTTTTCCTGGCAGGTGGCGATTGGAAACACATTGCCATTGTCATCCTGGTGGGTCTGTTGGGATCAATTTTCCTGATCAATGTGATGCCCACAGGGCGCCTTCGTTTTTCCCAGTATCTGTCCGGACTTGAAAACCCCACCCAGAGTTCTTATCACATCCGGCGAACCTATGAAGCAATTATCAAAGGCGGCATTTTTGGCGTGGGGCTCGGTAAGGCGAACACCAAATTTACTGGTCTTCCACTGCCTCATACTGATAGTATTTTTGCGGTTCTGGCTGAGGAAACCGGCATCATCGGCTCGATCATCGTTATCGCGCTCTACATCCTCTTGATCTGGCGCGGTTTCAAGATTGCCCGCAAGGCTCCGGATCAATTGGGATCTCTGCTGGCCTTCGGTCTCACAAGTTGGATTGTCATAGAAGCCCTGATCAATGTTTCGGTCATTGTTGGTTTACTGCCTTTTGCCGGAAACGCCTTGCCATTCATAAGTGCGGGCGGTTCCAGCATGACTGCAACGATGGCTGCCATAGGGATCGTCATGAATGTTGCCCGGCAGGGAACAGACATAAAAGCCTCTGAAAGGAGTACAACCAGTGCGACTGTTGATTTGCGCAGGCGGGACTGGCGGCGGAGTGTATCCGGCGCTAACCGTTACGGAGAGATTGAGTGACGACACAAAGATCTTATGGGTCGGCAGTGAAGGCGGCATGGAAGCCGAACTTGTCGCGCGGGCAAATTTGCCTTACCACGGCATTCGCGCAGCTGGGGTCCACGGTGTTGCAATCAGGCAATTGCCTGGTAATTTGGTGAAATTATGGCAAGGTTACAAACAGGCAAAGCAAATTCTAAAGGAGTACAAACCCGATGTGATCATGTTCACAGGCGGGTATGTGGCAATTCCAATGGCTTTGGCTGGTCTGAAGGTCCGCACCTTGTTGTTCGTACCGGATATCGAACCCGGATTGGCATTGAAAACCCTGGCCCGCTTTTCGGACAAGATTGCGGTCAGTGTGAACGAATCGGACAGGTTTTTCAGCAAAAAGGAGAAAATTGAAGTGACCGGTTATCCCCTGCGAAAGGACCTGATGAAATGGACCAAAGCGGATGCTTTGGCATACTTCGGGTTTACTAATGAAAAACCTGTAATCCTCTTCACTGGTGGCAGCAGTGGCGCGCGCTCTATCAATAAAGCCGTCATCGCCATCATAGACGAGCTTCTGAAGCGCTACCAGGTAATCCACCTGACAGGACACCTCGACTGGGAGACGGTAAAAACCGCAACGGCCAACCTGCCTCAGACTTACCAGGTTTTCCCCTATCTGCACGAGATGGGAGCAGCTTATGCCGCGGCAGACCTCGTGATCTCGCGAGCTGGCGCGTCCGTGCTGGGTGAATATCCGTTCTTTGGTCTGCCAGCCATTTTGGTGCCCTATCCATACGCCTGGCGCTATCAGAAAGTTAACGCGGACTACCTGGTGGAACGTGAAGCCGCTATCTTGTTGGAAGACCAGTATCTGCAGGGTCAATTACTTTCTCAGATTGATATGCTCGTCCAGGACCAGGCACGACTGCAGCACATGCAGCGCGCAATGAAGGCCCTCTCGCAGCCCCAGGCGGCAGAGCGGATTGCCAGCCTGCTCTATGAAATGGCGGAGGGTTAGAGGCTAAAATGGTTTCGCTTAACATCTTGTTCACCATCTTTGTCCTGCTTTTTGGAATCATTGGAGCAGTTCGCGGTTTGCGCAAGGAACTGGTGGTGATCGTGTCAGGAATTCTCGCGCTTTTTACTATCCAGGAGGTTCTGCCCAGGTTGCTGGGCGATCTCGCCGGCACAAAAGCCCTCGTTCTGGAATTGATCATCTTATTCGTCTGCGGCTTTTTGGGCTACCAGACCCCTGCTTTCCGCCGTCTATCCGAGTCAGGTCGTTTCAACCGGGATACACCCATCGAAATAATTCTTGGTGCAGTCTTTGGAGCCGTCAACGGTTACTGGCTGGTGGGTTCGGCATGGTACTTCATCGATAAGGCGGCTTATCCCTTCCCGTGGATCACAGCGCCGGACGCGGCAACCGAAGCTGGTCAGAAGTCGCTCGTACTTCTCCAGAATATGGTGCCACAACTCCTCAATGGCAACGGACTTTATGCCGCAATTGCGATCGCGGTTCTAATTATTATCGGAGTGATGATTTGATGCGTAAGGTGCATTTCATCGGGATTGGCGGAACGGGCATCTCAGCGATTGCCCTGCTGCTGCTTGAAAAAGGCTGGCAGGTCAGCGGGACTGATAAGTCTGCTTCACGCTACTTCGATGCGGTCACAGCCAAAGGCGCACATACCCTGCTTGGGCACAGCCCTGAACTTGCGCTGGCAGCCGACATGATTGTGCGCTCCTCAGCTGTACGCGATGATGACCCGGAAGTTATCGCCGCTCGCGAAAAAGGCATCCCCGTGTTGAAGCGCAACGACTTTTTGCCTGGTCTGACCGCTGGCTACCAAACACTTGCAGTTGCCGGTTCACACGGTAAAACCACCTGTACTGCCATGTTGGTAAGCATGCTGCGCGATTTGAAATTGGACCCAACTTTTATCCTTGGGGCGCAAATCCTCCCGATGGGCACTAATGCGCACGCCGGGTCAGGTGACTTGTTCGTAATCGAAGCCGATGAATACGACTACATGTTCCTCGGTTTGAGCCCGAAGATCAGCTTGTTGACCAATGTTGAGTATGACCACCCCGACTTTTTCACCACACCCGATGCTTACAACCATGCTTTTGCGGCTTTTATCCGCCGCACACAGGCTGGCGGTGCTGTCATCGCCTGCGCTGAAGACGCTGGCGTGCGCAAGCTCCTGGCGGAAGAAGAATTTGGGGGAATGAAACTGCTGACCTACGGCTATAGCCCGGAATGCACTTACCAGGTTGAAAACATTCACTGGAATGGCGATGGCTATGACTTTAGCCTTTTCCACACTCCTTCTCAACAGGAATTGGGTGATTTTGTCCTGAAAATTCCCGGTCGCCACAACCTTCTCAATGCAGCCGGAACGCTGGCTGTACTGCACCAATTTGGGTTAAATCCCGCGCAAGCGCGGAAAAGTCTTGCCAATTTTAAAGGCACCGAACGCCGCTTCGACCAGGTATGCCACAGCGGAGACACAGTGGTGATCAATGACTACGGTCATCACCCCACTCAGCTCGACCTGACTCTTGAAGCCGCGCACGAACTCTACCCCGACCACCGCCTTTGGGCAGTTTGGGAACCTCACACCTACTCGCGGACCGACCGGATGCAGCAGGCTTTCACTACCGCTCTGCAACGGGCTGACCGCGTGGTGATATTACCAACCTACACTGCCCGGGAAACAATCGAAACCGACACTCCCCGCAAGATCGCGGAAGACATTCCGGGCTCAAAAGCCGTCTGCTTCGCAGGATTTGCTGAGGCGGCTGAATTTGTGGCCGAACAAGCCACCGGGCTGAACCTCGTGATCGTTTTTTCCGCTGGTAAGGGACCTGAATTTGCCCAGTTGCTTTGTCAGAAATTAGACGCGAGGAGGCAGAATGACTGAGCTGCCGCTGCGAAAACTTCAAGCCTTGTTTGGCGAAAAATTACAGGAAAACGTGCGCCTGGCAAACTACACCACCACCCGTGTGGGAGGACCTGCCAGTGGAATGATTTCCGTCCATACTGCCGACGAGATGCGCCGAACGGTCAAAATATTGTGGGAACTGGATGTCCCCTTCCGTATTTTGGGCAGTGGTTCAAACATGCTGGTGAGCGATTCCGGGTTTAAAGGTGTGATGGTGCACAACCGCTGCCACAACGTTCGCATCGACACCAAAAGTGAACACCCTGTTATTTACGCTGAAGGCGGAGCAAACCTTGGTGCGGTCTCACGCCAGGCCAGCCTGAGGGGTGTGTCTGGTTTTGAATGGGCAAACAGCATCCCCGGTACGGTCGGCGGAGCGGTTTATGGCAACGCCGGCGCGCATGGATCGGATATTTCCACTTGCATGATCGTAGCGCAAGTCCTCACCAAAGTTGGAGGTGAGCAAAATCTGGACTGCGAGGGTATGGGCTTCCGTTATCGCTCGAGCAAATTCAAACGCAACAAGGAACAGGTCGTCATACTCAGCGCCAGTTTCTCTGGAACGATCGTGGAAAAGGAAGTCACACAGCGCTTGCTGCAGGAATTAACTGACAAAAGACGCAAGACCCAGCCGGTGGGTCCCTCTTTTGGCTCAACTTTTAAAAATCCGAAAGGCGATTTTGCCGGTCGTCTTTTGGAAGCTGCTGGAATGAAAGGTGTCACATCAGGGCACGCTTCCATCAGCACGGTACACGCGAATTTTATTGTCAACGACGGTGAGGCATGCGCGCAGGATTATTACCGGTTGATCCGCCTGATGCAAAAAACTGTGAAAGAAAAATTCGATGTCAATCTAAACCTTGAGATCGAATTGTTGGGTGAGTTTGAAGATGACTGAGAAACTGAATCTCGTGCTGATTTTTGGCGGACGCTCCGGCGAACACGCCGTCTCCCTGCGCTCCGCGCAATCTGTGCTTGCCGCATTGGACGAAACAAAATACCAGGTCTTCCAGGTTGGCATCACAACCGAAGGGCTTTGGCTCTACGGTCCAAATGCGCACAGAGCTTTTCGTGCTGGTTCACTTGAATTGCTTCAGGAAGCGCTGATACTCAATGATTCTGGAAAACCACATCTCTATACCCGCACAGGAAATCGCCTTGAAAGCATCACCCCTGTTGATGTCATTTTCCCGGTTCTGCATGGAACATTCGGCGAAGATGGCACTATTCAGGGCTTGTTCGAGATCCAGAATTGCGCCTACGTTGGTGCGGGCGTGCTCGGCTCATCCGTGGCGATGGACAAAGCTGTTTGCAAACATGTGATGCAGTCCATCGGCATACCGGTGTTGGAATACTCGGTTTTCACCCGCCGTGACATCCAGACTAATTTACCTGAAACAATTGAATTGGCAGAACAAGTTGCCCCCTACCCACTCTTTGTCAAGCCAGCAAACCTTGGCTCATCGGTGGGTATCAGCAAAGCTCGCAACCGCGGGGAGCTGACAAAAGCGCTCCAACTGGCAGCCCGCTTTGACCGCCGAATTTTGGTGGAACGCGGTATCTCCCCCCGAGAAATCGAGATCAGCGTTTTGGGGAATAGTGATGTGGAATGCACAGTGCCAGGGGAAATTGTGCCTGGAGACGAGTTTTACACCTACAAAGATAAGTATCAATCCGGAGATCCTGAGGTTGCCATTCCAGCTCCCCTGCCAGATACCCAAACAGCTCTGCTTCAAAAATATGCCATCGAGGCGTTTAAAGCAGTGGATGGTGCGGGTCTGGCGCGGGTGGATTTTCTGATCGATAAAGTTAGCGGTGAAGTTTACTTCAACGAAATCAACACCATGCCTGGATTCACGGAAATCAGTATGTACCCTAAACTCTGGCTCTATTCAGGGCTGAGCTATACCGAATTGGTGAATCGGCTGCTTGAGTTGGCGCTTGAGCGCAAAGCCGAGCAGGATGAGACCATCAGGAAGTTTGAGGAGTAAGATGGCGAGCAGTTCCAAAAGAACAACCAGGGCAGATGAGGTGCGGGCACGCCGGAAAATCGAACCGGTGCGGCGCAAACCCATCCCGAGCAACCCTTCAGTAAGGGTCTCAAGAGACGCCCAAAACGCCTCAAAGGTCGTTTCGCGCCGATCCTACACGAGCACCCACTACACCCGCTCGGCTGCTACGCGCAACCGCAGCCGGGTTTACATGCCCACCGGCACGCCAGGCAGCGAAGTTCGCCTGCCTGCCCTGCCCCAGCTGCACCTGACCTGGCGTTTACTCTCAGCCCTGATTGCGGTCGGGATGTTGGTTTTGCTTTTCATGATGCAAACCTCGACCGTTTTCGCGGTGAACCAGGTTAGTTTGAGCGGCGGTATCCGCGTCCCTGCTGAAGAAATCAGCCAGAAAATTAACCTGCAGGGTGAATCAATCATCAACATCATTCCCAGCGATGTGGAAAAACAGATCCTTGAAGCTTTCCCGGACATTAAAGCTGCGGAAGTCAAGGTCAATATGCCGGAAAGTATTGAGATCATCATCCAGGAACGCATACCAGCCCTATTGTGGCTGAAAGATGAGGAAATTGTTTATTGGATTGACCAGGACGGTTACACCTTCACAGTGCGCGGGGAAGCCACTCTCCCCATTCGCGTCTACGCCAACAGCGAACCACCCCATCCCTTGGGTTGGGTCGCGCCTGAACTGCAACTGCAAGAAAACGCGTCGGAATCCGACAAGATTCTGCCGCAAGTGGACCCCGCCTTCGTCAGCACCGTGCAAAAATTGAATGGCATCAAGCCTCCCGAAAGTCCCATGTTGTATGACAAAGAGAACGGACTGGGCTGGGTTGATCCACACGGCTGGCAAGTTTACTTTGGCGATGAAGATGAAAATATCGACATGAAACTACTTGAGTACACCAAGATTGTAGAGACTATTCTGGATAGAAACTTGCAACCAATTCTTATCAGCATGGAATTTCTACACGCACCTTATTATCGTTTGGAGCCTTAATTATGGAAGAAGAACCGATTGTTGTTGGATTAGATGTTGGGACTGCTAAAGTTTGCAGCCTGGTAGCCAGAGTTGAGAATGGCAGCAACTTGCGCATCCTGGGTGTGGGTATCGAACCCACCAAGGGCATCCGCAAAGGGATTGTGACCGATATCACCGCTGCCTCAGAATGTATTGCCCGTTCGATCGAGAAAGCTGAGAGAACTTCCGGCTTTGAGATCAATTCCGCAATCGTAAACCTGGCAGGAATGCAGGTGTCATCCACCATTAGCAAGGGTGCGGTTGGCATCTCCGGACGCGTGATTGACCAGGAAGATGTTTATCGCGCGCTGGATTCTGCCCAGGCAATCGCCGTCCCCCACAACCGTGAGATCGTGCATGTAATTCAGCGTGGTTTCAGCGTTGACGGGCAGGAAGGCATCCGCCAGCCGGTCGGCATGCACGGTTTCCGCATGGAAGTCGAAGCCCACATCATCACCAGTGCTGCCTCTTCAATGGAAAACCTGCGCCAGTGCATTTCGATGGCTGGTATTGATGTTTCCCAGTTTGTCCTCAATCCCCTTGCAGCTGGTGAAAGTATCCTTTCCGAAACAGAACGCGAGATGGGTGTGGCAGTCATAGACTTAGGCGCAGGCACCTCCAGCGTGGCAATTTACGTTAAAGGGGATGTTTTCCACGCCAATGTCCTTGGCGTCGGTGGCGATTTGGTGACCTCAGACATTGCCCAGGGGCTGCGTTTGCCCCTCGAGGTGGCGGAAGAAGTCAAACTCAAGCACGGTTATGCCGTCCTCGAAGATATCCGCGAGGAGGAAGCCTTCAATGTCATCACTTTTGGCTCCGAACAGAGCACCAAAGTTGAGCGCCGCGAACTCGTAAATATTATCGAAGCCCGGGTGGAAGAAATCTTCATGATGATCCACCAGGAAATCAAACATTCGGGTTACGACTCACTCCTGCCGGCAGGTTTAGTCCTGACTGGAGGGGGCAGCCAGCTGCCTGGTATACGCAAACTGGCGAGCAAGGTGATTGGTCTGCCAGCCCGTATTGGAAAACCAGAGCGCATGGTTGGTCTGACCGACCAAATTTCGAACCCCGCATTCGCGACCAGTGTAGGACTGCTGGACTGGGGCATCCTTTTCAGTGAAACAACCCAGATCGCTCCTGAGCGACCTGGAAAATCGCAGCGAGTTAACAACAACGCCAAAGCGGATGGCTTTGTTCAGTGGCTCAAGCGAATGTTGCCATAATCAAACAAGCACACAATTAGAGGAGATCAAAATGGAAGCAAAACAAACTGAATCATTCGCAAGAATTAAGGTCGTAGGCGTTGGCGGCGGCGGCTGTAATGCCGTCAATCGCATGATTGCCGAAGGTCTGCAAGGGATCGAATTTATTTCGATCAACACAGACGCCCAGGCGCTGCTCAAATCGCAGGCGGAAACCCGCGTGCGCATTGGCGACAAGTCCACAAGGGGTTTGGGTGCCGGCGGTGATCCTAAAATCGGACAAGCAGCAGCAGAAGAGTCAGCCGAGGAATTGTACGAAGTGCTCAAAGGCTCAGACATGGTCTTCGTGACTGCAGGTTTGGGCGGCGGCACAGGTACCGGTGCTGCGCCCGTGGTTGCGCAGATTGCCAAGGAAATTGGCGCTCTTACCATTGGTGTGGTAACCCGTCCCTTCTCGTTTGAAGGCGCGCATCGCTCCCGCTCAGCCGAACAGGGCGCTATGCGGCTTAAGGAACATGCCGACACGCTCATCGTGATCCCCAACGACCGCCTGCTGCAAATTGTCAATAAGAATGTCGGTCTCAACGACGCTTTCCGCATGGCAGATGATGTTTTGCGCCAGGGCATCCAGGGCATTTCAGAGCTGATCACCATCCCGGGTTTGATCAATCTCGACTTTGCGGATGTCCGTACGATCATGTCTGAAGGCGGCGCGGCACTGATGGCCGTTGGTCAGGCTTCTGGCGAAGATCGCGCCAAGATTGCGGCTGAACAGGCTATTTCAAGCCAGTTGCTGGATGTCACCATCAATGGCGCCCGCGGCATTCTGTTCAACGTCACAGGTGGTACCAACCTGTCTCTCTTCGAGGTCAACCAGGCTGCTGCCATCATTAAGGAAACCGCCAGTCAGGATGTGAACCTGATCTTTGGTGCTGTCGTCGACGAAAATATGGGCGATAACATCCGCATTACTGTGATTGCTACTGGCTTTGATCGCCCTGCGCCTCCCCAGGAGGCGGAGCCCGCTTTTTTTCGCCAGGAACATCCACGTCAACAGCAGGAACGGTTAAGCATCAACGATACACGGGTACAGAGCGCGCGTGAAGAGCAAAAAGCTCAGACAAACAAACAGGAAGATTATGTCTACACCAGTGATGTAGACATCACCCTTCCGGCATTTGTAAGGCGGGAACTGAGCAAACGCTCAAATCGTTAGCCTCATCAATCAGGATCTCCTGACAGTGCTGATTAGATTCTTCCTCCGCATAAACGGAGGAAGAATCACGGCGAGGCTGTGACAATTCCCAAATCTGGTTTAGAAAGTTAGCAGTTTTTTTAGCCTGGATCTTTTTCGGGCTTTTTTATCTCTTTCTGGCAAGCCTGGCAGACTATCCAAGTATGGCAATCGCAAGCTTCAAGGCAATCCAAAATCAAACCAAAAGCAAATCCAGGGAGTTATTGGCTCCGTAAATTCCTTTACCGGTTTTAACAATTTTTTAAAATACCCGAGGCTTCTTCGTAAAAATCCGAATCTATACGCAATGAAAAGGCTTGTCTTAAAATCTCCTAAGTTTTAAGATTGGCAACCATTTTTATCTTGTCTTATCCATGTGCCTGTGCTAAAATCTTTGTACTAACTGTAGGGGTGAAACATGTGATTACCCCCATATTTAGGGGTTTTATCTTTTAGGAGTTATTGATGAAGTGTCCGTACTGCCAACACACAGAATCACGCGTTGTGGATACCACCAAGGATGTCAATCATGGTGTGATCCGCCGCCGCCGTGAGTGTGAAAACTGCCATCAGCGCTTCAGTACTTACGAGCGAGTCATCATGACAACTCCCCTGCTGATAAAACGAGACGGCACCCGGGAAGAATTTGACCGTGAGAAATTGCTGGCCGGTTTGCGCACTGCTTGTGCCAAGCGTCCGGTTTCTGCCGCCGCTCTTGATAATTTGGTGAATGAAATCGAATCTGAGTTGCTCAAACGAGGTCGTTCCGAAATAAATTCACGCGTCGTTGGAGATTTGGCGATTAAAGGTCTTCTGAAACTGGACCACATTGCCTACATTCGCTATGCTTCGGTCTACTTGCGCATGGATGACCTGCATGCTATCCGGGACGAAATCGACCACCTGCTGTCTGAAGAAGAAAAATAATTTACAGAGGAATATCATGCCAGAACCGACAGTTAATCATTCGGGACTTCTACAAACACCCCCCCTTCCAGAAGGTTTGCCAAGGATTGAGTTGAGCGAAAACTCACGCCAGGTGCTTGCCAAAAGATACCTGCGGCGTGGAAATGATGGTAAACCCGTGGAAAGCATTGACGAATTGTTTTGGCGCGTTGCCTGGCATGTCGCCGATGTACCGGAGCGTGAACACGATCAACAAGCTCTTGCTGAAGCCTTTTACAAGATGATGGTTTCAAAATCCTTCTTCCCCAACTCACCGACCTTCACAGGTGCCGGCACACCTCTTGGTCAGCTGGCAGCTTGTTTTGTGCTGCCCATCTCAGACGACATGGGACGTGCACCCGATGGAATTTTCAGCACCCTGCGCAATGCTGCCCTGATCCAACAAACTGGCGGTGGCAATGGCTTCAATTTCTCGCGCCTGCGTCCGCAGGGCTCGATTGTCAATACTTCTGCCGGTGAGGCAACCGGTCCGGTTGGCTTTTTGAAAGTCTACGATGACGCTTTTGGTGAAATTGCCCAGGGAGGCACACGCCGCGGGGCGAATATGGGAGTTTTGCGGGTCGATCATCCGGACGTGGAAGCCTTCATCCAATGCAAAACCAGTGAGATGGCCATCACGAATTTCAACATCTCATTGGGTATCACTGACAAATTCATGCAGGCGGTTGAGGACGATGCCGACTGGGAACTGCGTTTTCCGGATGTTCATCATCCGGCTTATAAAAATTTTAAAGGCACTCTCGATACAGCCGAACTTGCGGGTATTCCTGTAAGAACCTATAAAACCATCAAGGCGCGAAAACTCTTCAAGCTTTTTGTCAGTCAGGCACACCATAACGGTGAACCCGGTGCGCTCTTCCTGGATGCGGCTAATCGCTACAACCCGGTACCCCACCTTTATGAACTTGAAGCAACCAACCCCTGCGGTGAACAGTGGTTGGGGCCCTATGAAAATTGCTGCCTTGGTTCTATCAATCTGGCTGAGATGCTTGGTGAAAACGGCACGGTGGACTGGGAAAAATTACGCCAGATGACCAAAACTGCCACGCGATTCCTCGACCATGTTGTGGATAAGAACGCTTATGTTCCAGCTGTTCCGGAATTACGGGATGCCGCCCTCAAAGCGCGCCGTATTGGTTTGGGAATTATGGGACTGGCAGATCTGATGTACCACTGCGGTGTGCGTTACGGTTCGGAAGAATCCCTCGAGTTTTGCGGGCAGGTGATGGAGTTCATCCGTTACTTTTCCATGGAAACCAGCATTGAAATGGCAAAGGAACTCGGAGCGTTTCCTGTTATTAAGGGAAGTATTTATGATCCCGAGGACCTTAAATGGCAAGCCCCTACTCCGCTGACTCCCTACAAACGCGACTGGCTGCGACCTGAATTGGACTGGCAGTGGATCATCGACGGCATCAAATCCCACGGCATCCGCAACGCCGCCCAAACCACCATCGCCCCCACCGGAACCATTGGCACGGTAGCCGGCTGCGAAGGCTATGGCTGTGAACCTGTTTTTGCCCTGGCCTACGTGCGCCATGTAAATGACAACGGGGAAGATCTGCTGCTGAACTATGTCAGCCCCTTCTTCCAGAATGCCCTCAATGCTGCCAACTTGCCTGAAGAAACCAAGGAAATGGTCATCAAAAAGGTGATTGAACAAGGCAGTTGCCAGCATATTGAACAACTTCCACAACACATTCGCAATGTCTTCGTGGTTTCTTCCGATATCACAGCCGACGAACACATCCACATCCAGGCTGCCCTGCAGCGATTTGTGGATAACAGCCTCAGCAAAACCATTAACTTCCCGGAAGGCACGACGGAAAAAGAGGTCAGTGAAGCTTTCATGAGTGCCTGGAAATTGGGCTGCAAAGGCATCACGGTCTACATCACCGGTTCCCGCGACAAAGTCGTCTTGGAAACCAAAGCGACGATGGATAAGAAAGAAAACCCATCTTTGCCGAGCTTGCTGCTCTTTGAGGGTGGAGAAGAAACACAACTTTCGTTTTGGAAGGACACAAAAAAACCCCGCCCTCGCACATTGCATGGCTACACGTATTCGATCGAGACACCTCTCGGAAAAGCTTTTGTCACAATCAATGAAAATGGCGGTTCACAGCCCTTTGAGGTCTTTATCAACACTGCCAAGGCTGGCTCTGAGACCGCTGCCCACTCCGAAGCCCTGGGTCGACTGATCTCCTACATCCTGCGCCTGGCTTCTCCTGTGGAACCACGCGTACGTCTCAAGGTAGTCCTCGAACAGTTAGCGGGCATCGGCGGCGGCAGATCGCTCGGTTTTGGGCCCAACCGGGTGCGCTCTCTGCCCGATGGGATTGCCAAAGCTTTGGATGAGTACCTCTTCCAACAGCATTGGGAGAAAGAAGAAGAGGCAGTTGGAAGACCTGTCGAGCAGATTCCCATGCCAGGCATCGATTCTCCCATGCCGGGCATCGATTCTCCCATCCATAAGATTGGTGAGCTTTGCCCGGAATGTGGTCAGGCGACCATGATCAATGAAGAAGGCTGCCGCAAGTGCTACACCTGCGGTTACAGCGAATGTTAATCTCGCTTAAGTTAATGAACATTTATGTACGATTTTGCCAGGAATTTATATCAAATCGGATTGACAATAAGTTAATTGCGTGAGATAATACTGCCGCGCACGGCTTGGGTGCCCCCCTCACCCAAGTCGTGCGCATTTAAGCTCAGATTAATCCTGCCACTCTAACTCATATTCATTAATAATGACGCTGTCACCTTCCTGGATTCCAGCTTCCCGCAGTGCCTTCTCCACACCAAGCCCAGCCATCAACTTCTGGAAACGTCTGACCGAACCAGGCTGGTCAAAGTAGGTCATGGCAGCCGCTTTCTCAATCCGCGCTCCGGAGACGACGTAACCATCTTCTGTTTTCTCAATTTCAAAGGCATTCGGGTCAACCTCCGCGCGATAAATCGGCATTTCAGTCTTCGTTTCCTCTTCTGGAAGCTCATTCAACGTACTAAAGACTTTCCACATCAACTCACGCAGGTTGTAGCGGCTGACGGCAGAGACAGGCATCAGATCCACTCCCAGGCTTTTAAATTCCTGCTGCAAAGCTTCAAACTTCTCAACCACATCCGGCAAATCCATCTTGTTTAACACCACGATCTGAGGGCGTTTTCCGAGCAAATCATCGAAGAGTTCCAGCTCGGCATTGATGGTGTGATAGTCTTCCAACGGATCATCTGAAAGACCGTTCAACACATGCACAAGCAAACGCGTGCGCTGAATGTGACGCAGGAAGTCAAAACCCAAACCCACACCCATTGAGGCTCCCTCAATCAGACCCGGAATGTCCGCCATCACGAAGCTGCTGTCGGGGTCAAGCTGGACCACTCCCAGGTTTGGTTCCAGCGTGGTGAAGGGGTATTCAGCCACCTTGGGTCTGGAGTTCGTTGTTGCGGCTAAAATGGACGATTTTCCGGCATTAGGCAGCCCAACCAGCCCAACATCCGCGATCAGTTTCAATTCAAGCCTGAGGTTGAATTCCTCGCCAGGTTCGCCCTTTTCTGCTGTAAGCGGCATCTGGTTGCGGCTGGTCGCAAAGTGTTGGTTGCCCCTGCCCCCTCGCCCACCTTTGGCAACAATCAGCTGTTGACCCGGTAAGACGAGATCTCCAATCAGC
Organism: Anaerolineaceae bacterium; assembly: GCA_040768265.1. Lineage (GTDB taxonomy): Bacteria > Chloroflexota > Anaerolineae > Anaerolineales > Anaerolineaceae > Mesolinea. The sequence goes on along the minus strand of JAXGNB010000005.1, from coordinate 229,948 downwards.
TCTGCTTTATCGTCATCATAGATGACCGTTCCCGGCGGAACGCGAACAATCAGGTCCTTTGCCGAGCGACCGCTGCGGTTTGAGGGTCCGCCATTCTTGCCGGCATCGGCAAAAAAGTGTTCGTTCTGGTGAAAATGGCTCAGGGTATTCAGGGTCGGTACGACCTCAAAGATCACATCCCCGCCTTTGCCGCCATCCCCGCCATCAGGACCCCCGCGCGGTCGGTATTTTTCGCGGTGCATATGCACCATTCCATCGCCGCCTTTCCCGGAGGCGACCTTAATTTGAACAGAATCGATAAACATAGTTACTCTTTCGTATTTGCTTAGGCTGAGTCTATCATATACCAAATTGGTTTAGAGAGAGGGAAAGCCTTGCCTGTATCCCCTCCTATTAAAAAACAACCGGTCATTTGCTTGACCGGTTGTTTGATGCTTCAAAATTACTTGCCGAATTTCTTCTTAAGGATGTCCTCAAGATCAGGCTTGCCGATCTCCTCAAGCTCATAGCGCACGCGCTGGCTGGGGCGATTGATCGTCATCACACGGGTCAGATCGATAGGCGTACCGATGATAACCATGTCCACATCAGCCGCTTCGATGGTTTTCTCAAGGTCGCGGATCTGCTGATCGCCATAACCCATTGCCGGCAGAATGTCGCCGGTATCGGGGTATTTCTTATAGGTGGCAAGGATCTCGCCAACCGCAAACGGACGGGGATCCACGATCTCTTTTGCGCCAAAGCGGCGGGCAGCCACCCAGCCCGCGCCGATCTTCATTCCGCCGTGCGTCAGGGTTGGACCATCTTCCACTACCAGCACGCGCTTGCCGCGGATGGCTTCGGGGTCATCAACATAGATCGGGGATGCGCCTTCGATGATAACCGCGTTCGGGTTAATGGTGTGGATATTTTCGCGCACCTTGATGATGTCCTCGGGATTGGCAGTGTCGACCTTGTTGATCACCACCACATCAGCCAGGCGCACATTGACCTCGCCTGGATAGTAGGCGCTTTCATGCCCGGGTCGCAGAGGGTCAGCCACAGTGATTTGCAGGTCAGGTTTGTAGAAGGCAAAGTCATTGTTTCCGCCATCCCACAGGACCACATCCACTTCTTTTTCCGCTTCGCGCAGGATCGCTTCATAGTCCACACCGGCATAGACAATCACGCCGTTGTCGATGTGAGGTTCGTATTCCTCGCGTTCTTCAATCGTGCACTCGTGCTTATCAAGGTCAGCATAGGTCGCAAAGCGCTGAACACGCTGCTTCACCAGGTCTCCATAGGGCATGGGGTGGCGGATAGCTGCCACTTTGAGGCCCATTTCCTGGAGGATCGATGCAACACGACGGGTAGTCTGGCTTTTGCCGCAGCCCGTGCGAACGGCGCAGATCGCAACCACCGGTTTTGTGGATTTAACCTGGGTCTCTTTGGTGCCCATCAGGCGGAAGTCCGCTCCCAGTGAGTTGACCAGCGCAGACTTGTGCATCACATAATCGTAGGGAACATCACTGTAAGCAAAAACGACTTCGTCAACATCGAACTGCTTGATCAGATCAGGCAATTCCGACTCGGGGTAGATTTTGATGCCGTCTGGATACAGTTTTCCAGCAAGTTCAGCGGGGTACTTCCTACCCTCAATGTTGGGGATCTGGGTCGCGGTAAAAGCAACCACCTCATACTTTTCGTTGTCACGATAGAAAGTATTGAAGTTATGAAAATCCCGACCTGCTGCCCCCATGATTAGTGTACGAATTCGACTCATATGTTTCTCCTTTTGATTTTGATTGTTCTTATTCTACATCACATCACTTGCGGTGATTGAATTCCCAGTAAAGATAACCCATTTTCAAGGCTGATTTTGGCTGCCTGTACAAGCACAAGGCGCGAAAGACGGGTGGTGCCTTCAGCCGACAAAACCGGGCATTGGGTGTAAAAATCATTGAATGCCTGCGCAAGTTCAAAGGCGTAGGTGGCAACCAAAGAGGGTTTGAATTCAGCAGCTGCCCTTTGGACCATGTCCGGTAACTGTGAAATCTTTTCAATCAAGTTGACTTCCGCCGGCAACAACTCGTGGCTGAATGCAGCCGTGCTGGGGGCGGGCTCGCTCAGGCGGCGCAGGATGCTGTTGGCACGCACCACGGCATACTGGATGTAAGGAGCGGATTGCCCATTAAAGTCAAGCGCGGTTTCCCAATCAAATGTGACAATCTTGGTGTTTTCCCGCGCGATCATGGGGTACTTAATAGCACCCAGGGCGACTTTTTCCGCCACATCCAACATCATCTTCTCGTCCAGTGTCGGGTTTTTCTCCCTGACGACCTCAAGGGCACGTTGGGTGGCTTCACGGATCAGGTCATCCAACAGCACCACCGTGCCATCCCGTGAAGACATGGTCACATTTCCGGGCAAATTAACGATCTCGTAAGCAAGATGCCGCATGCGATCAGCCCAGGGGTAACCCATCAGCTCCATCACCTTGCTCATTTGCTTCATATGCAGCGACTGACGTACGTCAATCACGTAGATGGACTGGTCGAGGTCGTATTCCTCGAATTTCATGATTGCCAGGGGGATTTCCTTGGTGGCATACAAAGAGGTTCCGTCCGAGCGCAAAATGACCACCACCCGGTATTCTTCATTGGTGCCCAGTTTTTTATCCAGGTCAATGATCACCGGATTTTCAGGGCGTCCGTCTTCAGCCAATCCGCTTTCGATCAGCTGGTCGATCAGATCTTTGCCGGGTTCTTCCACTTCGCTTTCGAAGTAAATTCGGTCAAAATGCTCCCCCAGTAGCGCGTAAACCTGGTCGAAACCTTCCATTGACCAGTCACGCGTCTGCTTCCAAAGGTCTTTGAGGTGCTGCTCACCGGCATCCCAGCGCCCGAAATATTCTCTTACCGCAGCCTCAAACTCAGGCTCACTCACAAAACGTTTGTCTGCCTCGGCATACAGATCAGCCATCCAGCGCATCGTATCAGCGCCAGGCTGCTCACCAGCATGGTACATCTCGTAATTGCACATCCACTTGATCACGTGCAGCCCAATATCACCGATATAGTTGGCGCGAATGACCTTCTTGCCGCTGGCTTCCAGGATATTGCATACCGATCCACCCAAAATCACATTCCGCAGGTGCCCCACATGCAGCGGTTTGTGCGTGTTGGGGTTGGAATACTCCACCATCACCTGCTTCCCCTGTTGCTCACTCGAGCCAAAGTCTTTGCCCTGACCAAGTACTGTGCTAATAACTCTTTCGGCATATTGATGAGGCTCAAAGTACAGGTTCAGGTATCCCCTCACGGCTTCAATCCGTGAAAATCCTGGCAATTCCTCTGCTTGAGTCTTCAGAATTTCTGCAAATTCCTGGGCTTTTTTTGGCACAGGCAGGGATTCATCAGGATCAGCAGCTGCCAGGGGGAACAGCGGCGCGGCAATCCCCCATTCCCCGCTGAAGGGAATATCGCGGAAATCCACTTTGCCAGTTGGCAAGCCCTTCGCCTGGCAAAAATTATCGATTATTTGAGTCAGTTGGTCTTTTACATCTTCAAACATAGGCATCTCACATTCAGTCTGGGGCGATTATAACATCACGGAATGGCGCTTGGGCTGCTTTTCGGGAAAACCGAAATTACTCAAACAATTAATGCCTTCCTGTTAAACAAAAAAAGAGGTTCCCTACCTTGCGGTATGGGAGCCTCGGTATGTGAATAAAAAAAAGCTTACTTGTCTAAGCAGTTATAGCGTGCCATCAAACGGGATTTGCGGCGCGCGGCATTGTTCTTGTGGATAACGCCTTTGGCAGCAGCCTTGTCCAGCGCGCGGATCGCTTTGAGAACTTCCACCTGGGACTTTTCAACATCCTCTGCGCGGATGGCGGCCTGAGCCTTGCGCACAAAGGTGCGGGCAGAGCCGCGATAGACGCGATTGCGCAGGCGTGCAGCCTGATTTTGTTTGTTTCGTTTGATCTGAGACTTAATATTTGCCAACTTCTTCCTCCAAAAATAATTCCTTTAGACTTGCAAAAGACTATTTTACAATAAAATCCCAATTTGTCCAGTAATTGGGGGGGCAAACAAAAGAACCCCTGTTGAAACCAGTATGTTTTTGTTAGCAGCAAGTAAATCGGCTTTGATTTTTTCGTCTTCTTAAAACAAATCGCAGAAATTGAAAGCTTGTGGCTCAAACGGACTGTGGTGGAAAGTCGTTAAAAAGAACAAAAACATGATTTGTACAATCTAATTGGCAAAATAGATTGTACAAATTGCGCTATTCCCCCGAATAAGACTGGAAAAAAGTTGTACATTTTGAAATAATTGCTCTGCAAAAAGAATGCGAGAGGAAAAAATGGACACACTTCTAAGTAAGCACTGGCATCACATTTCTTCAGAAGAAATTTTGGATATTCTGGATACGGACTCACAGCAGGGTTTAGACATTTTTGAAGTCAAACATCGTCCGCAACGATTTGGTTTTAATGTGTTGACTCCAAAGAAAGGAAAAAGCCCTCTTATCCGCTTCCTGCTCCAATTTAACAATCCCCTGGTGATCATATTGCTGGTTGCCAGTATTATTACCGCGATTTTAAAGGACCCGACAGACGCATTGGTCATTTTTGCGGTGGTCTTGATTAACTCCACAATTGGCTTTATCCAGGAAACAAAATCCGAACAATCCATTGCAGCACTGGCTAAAACAATGACCACGGAGGCATCTGTAATCCGAAGCAAAAAGGTGGTCCGGCTTGACGCATCAGAGCTGGTTCCTGGTGACATTGTCCTGCTACAGGCGGGCTCACGGGTACCTGCCGATCTCAGGCTGTTGACCTCCCGCGATTTGCAGATTACTGAGGCTGCCCTTACGGGCGAATCTGTGCCTGTAGAAAAAGACGCCACCTCATTAGCTTCCCACGACGCAGTCTTAGCCGAACGCAGAAACATGGCATATGCATCAACATTGGTTACTTATGGCACATCAACCGGGGTGGTTGTAGCCACTGGCGACCGGAGTGAGATCGGGCGCATTTCGCAACTCATTGCAAGCGCAAGCGAGTTGGAGACCCCTCTCACCCGCAAAATCACCCAATTCAGCAAAATCCTTTTGGTTGCCATCCTTATCCTATCTGCCATAACCTTTGGAATCGGCGTGCTTCGAGGTGAGCCTCCAGTGGACACTCTAATGGCAGCAATCGCGCTGGCTGTTGGTGCCATACCTGAAGGTTTGCCCGCCGCGATGACTGTTACCCTGGCGATCGGGGTTTCACGCATGGCCAAGCGCCGCGCCATCATCCGCAATCTGCCCGCGGTCGAAACTCTTGGTTCAACGACTGTGATCGCATCTGATAAGACAGGCACCCTCACCCAAAACCAGATGACTGTTCAGGAAGTTTTCACGTTGGGCGGTTTTTACGAAATTAGCGGTGTCGGTTATCAGCCGGATGGAGATATATCTGGCGATTGGCAGAATGACACAGCCTTACAGGAAACCCTCAAGGCGGGATTGCTCTGCAACGACAGCCAACTTGTGGAATCAGAAGGTCTTTGGACTGTGCAGGGTGATCCAACTGAAGGGGCGTTGTTGGTTTCAGCACGCAAAGGAATACCAGACACTGAAGCGATAGAGTTAGCAAACCGGATTGACTCCATACCCTTCGATTCACAGCATCAATACATGGCTACCCTGCACGAGGACGGTACTGTTTATGTGAAAGGTGCCGCTGAGATTTTGCTAGAGCGCTGCAGCGGGGTAATGCTACCCTCGGGTGAGATAGCAGCTTGTAACCAACAACAGTTCCGGAAATCTCTCGTTACGATGGCGTCCAAGGGTTTAAGGGTACTGGCTTTCGCGCGACTGCAAAAACCCTCGGCACAAAAAATCGACTTTGAAGATATCGCCAATTTAACCCTTTTGGGATTACAAGGCATGATGGACCCACCCCGACCGGAAGTCCGGGATGCCATTCGCGTTGCTCAGCAAGCTGGAATTAGCGTCAAAATGATCACAGGGGATCATGCGCTTACTGCTGCCGCTATCGGCAATCAAATCGGTCTCTGCAAAAACGACTGTGGGGATGTGATAACGGGCTCAGAACTAACAGGATTATCCGACGCGGAATTGATTGAAAAAGCAGAAAAATCGAATGTTTTCGCCAGGGTTGCCCCGGAACAAAAATTGCGCTTGGTGGAGGCACTTCAGGCACGCGGTCACATTGTGGCAATGACAGGGGATGGAGTGAACGATGCCCCCGCACTCAAGCAAGCCAATGTCGGTGTAGCCATGGGAATCACCGGAACAGATGTTTCCAAAGAAGCCGCTGACATGATCCTGACCGATGACAACTTTGTCTCGATTGAGGCCGCAGTGGAAGAAGGACGCGGAGTATTTGATAATCTGACCAAGTTTATCGCCTGGACATTACCGACCAACCTGGGAGAGGGTATGGTCTTGCTCGCTGCAATTCTCAGCGGTGCAGTGCTCCCGATCCTGCCCATCCAGCTGCTCTGGATCAACATGATAACAGCGGGAATATTGGGTTTGACTCTATCATTGGAGCCCAAAGAACCCGACCTGATGCTCCGCAAACCTCGCGATCCAAAAGAACCTATTCTTAGTGGTATGGTCATTTGGCGCATTGTATTGGTTAGCCTTTTTATCCTGGCAGGAGCCTTTGGTTTGTTTAGTCGCTTATTGAGTAATGGCGCATCATTGGCAGAGGCCCGGACTGCGGCGGTTAACGTCGTCATATTCGTTGAACTTTTCTACCTGTTCAACGCACGTTCTCTCACCCGCTCTCCATTTCAGTTGGGTTTCTTCTCCAACCCCTGGGCAATTGCTGGCGGGGCTGCAATGATCTTGATTCAATTGCTGTTCACCTATGTTCCATTCATGAACGACCTGTTTCAAAGCGCGCCAATTTCTCTGGAGATTTGGTTTAACGTGATCGCAGTCAGTATCGCGGCGTATGTAATCGTTGAAATTGAGAAATGGTTGCGTCGAAAGTTGACAGAGTCTAAGAAATAGAACCTTTCATAAAGCACTCTGTACAGTTACACGAGCCCTCTTTCCAGATGGCTCGTGTGTTTTTCGGACTGCCATAGTGCCCCCATTCCCATCTGCATGATATGCAATTTTAGATCGCGCCTTGTTCTTTCTTGGTCTCCTGACCATGAAAGGCTTTTGACCGCCAGGTCTCCAAACATCAAAAAAGGCACGGGAGCATTGCGCCTACTTTAGATCGCGCCGGTGTCCTCACCGAGCGCGGGAATTGACCTTAAGGTCTCCTGATTCGATGGCAGGCACGGAGTGACGTGCCCCTGCCACATCAATCTCTGCATTTCAAGATTGTCCTCAATATCTATCTCCCCTTCTAGGCTTGATTGACTTTTCCCCCTCCATCCGCTATTCTTAACTTACTCAGGTCAGCCAGGTGCGCGCGCTTTTAGTGAGGAAAGTCCGTACACCGCAGAGCAGGATGCCAGGTAACCCCTGGATGGTCGTAAGATCGTGGATCGGGCCACAGAGACATACCGCTCGCAAGAGTAAGGGTGAAAAGGTGGTGTAAGAGACCACCGGCGCTTTGGTAACAAACGCGGCCAGGCAACCCCCATCCGGTGCAAGGTCAAACAGGAGAAAGAGCTTGCTCGGCTCATTTGATCTCCGGGTAGACCGCATGAGCAGGCTGGCGACAGCCTGTCGAGATAGATGCGCATCCAAGACAGAATACGGCTTACCGGTTGACCTGAGTGGGGAACTTAAGGGCGCATTTTTTCGTCTTAACGGCAAAGGTATTTTTTTGTTTGAAAGGTTGATATGAAAAAAGGCACCATCATAACGCTGCTTATTCTCTTTTTGCTGATTGCTATAGGCTTAATTGCCTGTAATTTGCCGGGAAACAATGCCAGCGTTTCAATTCTCAACCCAGTGTCCGGGCAGTCAATCCCGGCTTTTTTGGAATACCAGATCACATCGCAAATCAAACCTGAAGGAACTTGGTCTCGGATAGAACTATACATCAACGGTGAACTGACCCGTCTTGACACACCCGCCAACAATCCAGGCACTTTTGGTTTGATATTACAGCCTTGGATCCCCACCGAAGAAGGTCCCACCATGGTCGAGGTCAAACTCTATCAGCGAGGGAACTCTCCAGCAGCAAGTGCCCAGGTAGCCGTAATGGTGAAGGTGATGGAAGAGGAGGAAATTCCGCCAACCCCAACTCTAACAACGCCCACTCCCGCAGTAACCCCCACTGGCACAACCACACCCTCTGCCTGCACCATGTCTGCAGCCCTGCTGCAGGACCTGAGCATCCCGGATGGCACTATTCTGAAGCCTGGTCAGCAATTCACCAAGACCTGGCGGGTACAAAACAATGGCACCTGTGACTGGGAAAACTACAAACTGGTCTTCGTGCGCGGCAGTCTTTTAGGCGGCAATTCTCCCAGTCTGCTGCCAAAAGTGACTCCTGGGAGTACCTACGATATCTCTCTGGAGCTGTTTGCGCCGAGTTACCAGGGAGACTACTCAGGCTATTGGCAAATCCAATCCAATAAAGGCAGCCTGATCGGGCCTGAACTGCACTACACCATCCGCATTCCAAGCCCAACCCCCACAAATACAGCAACCGCGACTGCGACTGTCACCCCAACCGCGACAGCAACAGCCACAGCCACTCCCACGGCGACGGCAACGTTTACGCCGACTGCCACAACTACTGCCACTCCAACAGAGACACTCACGCCGACTGCAACTGCAACAGCAACTGCAACGCCTACCCCAACCGCCACACCTACCCCCACACAAACGCCAACCACCACTCCAGAAATGCTCAACACCATTCAGGTAATAGAGGATTTCAAACTCGATTCAGGAAAAACCCAATCGTTCTATGTCTCATGTGATGATGTGAAAGGTCTGGCGATCTCAGGCGGCTATGCAATCGATGGAGATGTGATTCTGGTAGCGAGCCAGCCTGCAAAAAATGGCTGGGAGATCACTCTGACCAATCAAACCAAAGCTCGCAAAACTGTGACTGCCTATGCCAATTGCCTGGTGGGTCTTGACGGAACACTTCACACCAGCCGGGTTGAAAAAACTATAGAAGGCAAGAGTCTTTCCAACATCAAGATTGGCTGCCAGATTGCAGGCCGAGTAACGAGCGGTGGATTTGATTTATCCAATTCACCCGATCTGGTAGTGACAGAATCAAGACTTGCCAGAAATGAGTGGGTAATTTCTGTTGTCAATCAGGGTCGCGACAAGCAAACCATTACCGCCTATGCCCAGTGCCTGTCTAATACTTCTTTGCCCCCTCTCACAATTCGTAAAGATGCTATTACGATTCCTGGGGGTGAAAACCAGACGGCTAAACTCATTTGCGGCATCGCACCCATTAGCGGGGGTTTTAATATCCCTATAGGACTGAAGATGCTGTCAAGTCAGGCAACTAACCTTGGTTGGATCTTCGAATTGAGGAATGAAACTCAAAGCGAGTTGATGTTCTCAGCAGAGGCCATTTGTTTGGGACCTGGAATCGATCGGGAAATCCAAAAAATTGAATTGAGAAAATAAGGTGGGATGTGCTCAGACACAGGTCCGCCAGAGTTTATTAAGCAACAAAAGAATGATTTTCGGCTGACTCAATAAGTTAGATAAGCAGGTCTTCGAGTTTTCGCTTCGGAACATGATGCACGCCATCCGAGTCACGGTAGTATTTGATATCACCGTCTTCCCCCAGCGGCTCGATCACACAAGTTTCGACCGGTTTACCCAATGCAATCACGTAGCCAATTTGCATGCGTTCATCCAAAGTCAGAATTTCGCGCAGTTTTTCACGCTGGACCGATGCGAAGATACACCCGCCAAAGCCCAATTCTGTGGCACGCAACAAAATCGTTTGCATGGCGATTCCAGCATCCACATCCGAGAACTTACTGATGGTCTCATCGGCAAGTACGACAATATAAGCGGTCGGCCTTTCGCCCTCAGCTGGTCCCGGCCAGTCGCGCAGATATCCCGCAAACTTCAGGCAATCAAAAACCTGGAGAGTTTCAATCTCATTAAATACCAATCGGTACTTCAGCGGCTGGCGATTTGCGGCTGAGGGGCAAAAACGGGTGGCATCGACCAAATCACGCAAGATATCCTCACTGATTTTGACAGATTCGTCAAAACGGCGATAAGAACGGCTTTTTACTAAGAGGTCAGTCAGCATGAGATTCTCCTGGTTTAGGTTTACAAAGTCGAAAAGTGAAAGCAGCAGCTGCCAAAAGTAAGAACAGACCGCCTGCATCAAAAATTATAAATCTCAAAATCGATGCCCTTAACACAGTGTGCGTCAGAGGTATGGAACGCAGCAGCAAGCTCTCCCCCAAAAGTCCAATGGCTTGCATGATTACAGCTTCAAATAATGAACGTTGATGACGCAAGGGGTGAACTAGGGCAAACACGTAAGGCACCTGCCACATGACGAACAAAATGCCGATCCCAACAACGGCTGCCCGGCCAGGCTCGCCGCTCAGTTCAAATGGCGCCACATATGGCAAAGGGTCGAAAATATAAGCAAGTGCGCACTGCAAATTCATCGCCAGAACCAAAAAGATCAGCACTCGGGGAAAAAGCAGCCAGGTGAATTCTTTGTTTTTCATGAGCGTGTCACGATGCCCTGATTCACCTGCCAGACTTCGTGCTCATGCACAAATTCCGGAGTGAACATCTCGAGATCCGTGGCGGTTACAAAAGCCTGTTCCACCTGACCAACCACCAAAAGCAGATCTTTGCGCCTTTGTGGATCAAGCTCAGCCATGATCTCATCCAGCAGCAAAACCGGCCATTCCCCAGTGCGCTGCTTCATCCAGGCTACTTCAGCAAACTTGAGTGTCAGCAGGGCAGTGCGGGTTTGCCCGCGTGAGCCGAAGTCGCCAAGGTCAATCTGATTGCTCAGGAAACGGACCTCATCGCGGTGCGGCCCCAGGCTGGTCTGCCCTCGCTGGATATCTGCGTTATAGCTTTGCTTGTAGGCAGCAAGCAGCCCGCGTTCGAGCTCATCAGAACTAATTCCAGTGCGATCCATCGCAGTTTGCACCGGAAGCGCCAATTGTCCGGAAGGTTTTTTAAGCGGCTCATAGGAGGGTTGGTAGTGAAACTGCAGGATTTCAAGATCGCGTGTGAGTCTCTGGTGAATAGGAATTGCCTGTTTTTCCAACGCGTCAAGGGCAAGGATGCGAGCGTGCATGATTGCGGCCCCGTGCCTCGCGAGCAGGTCATCCCAGGCTTCAAGCTGGGTTCTATCCCCTCCAACTTCCGCCAGGGTCTTAAGCAAGGCGTTTCTTTGGCTAAGCGCTTTGGAGTAGACAGACAGATGGCGGGAATATCCCGTTTCCACCTGCGAGAGAATTTCATCCAGGTACTGTCTCCTGTCAGCTGGAGCACCTTCAATAATGCGGGACATTTGAGGCAAAAACGTGACCGCATTGAAATGACCGTAGAGGTCTCCAATGCGTTTTTTCACCCCATCAAGCAATACTTGCTTGGAAAATCGAGGGTTGGCCGGATTGCTTGCAGCATCCTGGATCAGGCGGACTTCAATGCTATGGTGACGCCCAGCTCTCTCAAATTCGCCCAGGACGCGGGCAACCATCAGCGGCTCAACGGGAGCAAAAAAGTTCATCAGCTGGCGATCGTTCGCAGCAGAAAAAGAGGAAAAGTTCGCCAGAAAAGCCACTGCATCGAGGATGGAGGTTTTCCCCTGGGCATTCCGACCGGTGAATAAAATCACCCGCCTGGGAAAATCCAGTTCCAGGCGGGAGAAAATGCGGTAATTCGTCAGCGAAAGCCGGGTGAGGTACATTAATCCTTGATCTGTTCTGCTTCCTCGGGGGTTGGTTCAAACACTTCCTCAGCCCGGTCGATGTAGAGCACTCCATCGAGGTGATCAATCTCGTGTTGGAAGATTCGGGCAAGCCAATCTTCTGCCTCTATCTTCAAGGATTTGCCAAAACGATTCTTGGCTTTAATGGTTACCGCCTGGTGGCGTTCAACCGTGCCTGCCAGACCGGGCACCGAGAGGCAGCCCTCAAGGTCTGTGATCGTTTCTTCCGAGCGTTTAACTATCTCTGGATTTATCAGAACATACTTTTTAGGTTTGGCGTTTTCATCCTCTTCGTCAGTGTATTCCACCACGATCAGGCGCAGCGATTCCCCAATTTGAGGAGCTGCCAACCCCACGCCCGGGGCAGCACGCATCGTCTCAAACATGTTATCGATCAGTGTTTGCAGTTCTGAATCAAATTTAGTGACCTGCTTCGCCTTTAGCCTCAGGAAGGGATCAGGAAAGGTCACAATATCTAAAATTGCCATAATTCTCCATCCATTATTTGATTTATTTTACCTCAAGGGAGTATTGGATTCAAACTGCTGCCGAAGCGAAATTACCTGAAAGGCTCGATCGTTAAACCTGAATCTGGAATCAATTCTCTTCTGCAGAATTATTTAGGAGCTTGCGTCGCGACAGGACGGGTGGATCCAGATGGCTGGGGTATGGTCAAGCCCTGCTCAGACTCTTCCTGGAATACCTTAAACCACAGGGCAACGCGTTCCCGCTCAAGCATTGTGTTGCGTTCATCGCGTTCCTGGGCATGCTTCCCCATCCGGGTAAAAATATCCTGCTGCACCACAGATGGCTGATACACATCATTGAAAGTCAGCTGGGTGTTTCCGATCGTAATGTAGACCGTGCCGTAGTTGAACAACATGGGCAGAATCCCCCGCCTTTCGTACTCAATGCTAAGGATATTCTCGAGGGGAGCAGACCGGCGCGATTCACGACCAAAAGGCTTGCGGTCTAGGTCAATCACCTGGTTTGGTGTCAGCTGAAAGAGGTCATTACGCCAGTCAACATATTGGTAGCCCAACAGCCCAACAGCAACCAGGATTAGAAAACAGCCGGCAACCAAACCCATGGTGTAATCCACCTGGGTAAGATTGCGGGTGATAACCCCAACCACAAATCCGATGGACAGTAGCAGTACCAGCAGCGGCAAAAAAATCTTATTGAGCAGAATCAGCCAGTGTTTGCGATAAGTGATAGTGCCCCCAAGCTCGTGCCGTATCCGAACAAAATCTGCAAATAACCACTGAAAAAAGTTGACTTCTTTCGGTGCGGGCTCCACCACGCCTAATTCGGCCTGTAAATCTTTGGCAGTAATATCTTCGGCTTCTTTACCAAATTTCTGACGCAGCGCCTTGCGGATCTCACGCGCGTCCAGCTCGAGATCGGTGCGTTTGCCGCGTGCCCAGTTTGTCTCGATCAGTTTGCCAATCGTGCGCGCATGCGCGACACGCTCAAAACGAATATCGCCGATATATGTTCGGACCAAAACATCCGAATATCCCAGAAAAACTCCAATTTGGGTGGTTTTAATCCCAACCGAGATCAGCGTGCTCAAGGGGGCTTCCTGGCGACTGTCATAAAAGCCGGTGACATGCTCCACCCAAACCATTCTGCGCGAGGTGATGAGGTAGAAATCGTTCGCCCAATTGTTTATGTTCCAGATCAGCCAGAGCAGGCAAAAAAGAAAACCCGTTACCAATCCAATCAAGGACCAAAAGGCGTATTCAGAGCTCAAATACACCATCAAAAACCACAACCCTGCAAAAGCAAAGATCGGTGGAATGGAGCGGAACAAGAGAAAAACCGGGTGTTTGCGTGCCATCAGGTGGATCTTTTCACCCGGTTCAAGCCATGTCATGGGAATGTTGGATGCCAGGCGCACGCTGTTCAGAAGCACGAATGCAGTTTCTTTGAAGGCAGGCACTTCAGCATACAAGGTCTGGATTTGTTTATTGGGAAGAAAGTAAACATGAACATCCGCGAGGGCTAAGGCGCTATTCTGACGTCTTGGGAGGTAATTTAAGGCCTCCGTGCCGACAACTTCAGCGTGCTTGAGAATCTCAAGTTGCTTTCCGTCTTCATCCAGCAGCTCAAGTTGGCCTGAATCGATCACAAAGAGCCCGTCTGTAGCTTCCTGAGCTTCATAAAGCTTTTCCCCTTTTGGGAGTTCAACCACAACGAACTCTTCACTCAAGCGTTCCAACTCCTCAACAGTCAGCCCGCTGAAGAGAGGAACTTCACACAGCAATGGCAGAATAGTTATTGTTTCCTCGTTCATGGTCACTTCGTTCAAAAGAAGAGCGGTCTGTGTTTAGTTACCGCTCTTCCATACACTCCTATGTATTTCCTGGCTCAGGTTGCTGCTGTACGATTGTCTCAAAACTGAGACCTTCTTTACCTTCTTCGCGGAAGATATGGACCGAAGCTCCAGCTTGCAGACCGCCCTCGAGCAATTTGATCGCCAGAGGACTTTCAACAAACTTCTGCAAAGCGCGTTTTAGCGGTCGGGCACCCAGCAAAGGATCAAAGCCTTGATCCGCCAGCCAGGATTTGGCAGAAGGATCCACCACCAGTCCAAAGCCATATTCCTCTGTGCGTTCAACGATTTCTTTCAGCTGAAGCTCAACAATTTCGAGCACATTTTCCTTGCTTAACTGTGAGAAGGTAATGATTTCATCGATCCGGTTGAGGAACTCAGGTCGGAAAGCGTCTTTGAGGGCTTTCTCAATCTTTTCATGTGAGGCTTTGACGTCATCGCTTTCGTCTTTGGCAAGGAAGCCAAGCGAACCGCTGCTTTTAACAAATTCGGTGCCGAGGTTGCTGGTCATGATCAGGACGGTATTCTTGAAGTCCACCACCCTGCCCTGGCCATCCGTCAGGCGTCCGTCATCAAGGATCTGCAAGAGTGAATTCCACACCTCAGGATGGGCTTTTTCAATTTCATCGAAAAGCACCACGCGGTAGGGGCGGCGGCGCACCGCTTCGGTAAGCTGCCCGCCTTCTTCGTAGCCAACATATCCGGGAGGCGCGCCAAAGAGGCGCGAGACAGTATGCTGCTCACGATATTCGCTCATGTCCACCCTCACCAAAGCATCTTCATCATCAAAGAGGAACTCAGCCAGCGCTTTTGCCAGCTCAGTCTTGCCCACACCGGAAGGTCCAATGAAAATGAATGAACCAATCGGGCGATTGGGGTCTTTCAGCCCGGAGCGCCCGCGCCGGATGGCATCGGAGATTGCCTTTATGGCTTCATCCTGACCGACGATACGGTCGTGCAGGCGATTTTCCATTTCGAGCAATTTTTGCGATTCCGACTCGAGCAGCTGCGTCACAGGGATGCCGGTCCACTGGTGGATAACGGATGCGATATCGTCTGCGTCGACGATGTCATCCAGTTTGTGTTCTGCTTCCCAGACACTGCGTTTTTCCTTAAATTCTTCTTCAAGGCGCAAACGTTCAGCCTTCAATTTGACCGCGCGTTCGTAGTCGCGCTCCACACCTGCCTGCTCTTCTTCAGCGGTTAACCGGTCGATTTCCTTTTTCTCCTGCTTGAGGTCATCAGGCATGGAATATAAGGCTACGCGCAGCTTGGCGGCTGCCTCATCCATCAGGTCGATCGCCTTGTCGGGCAGACGGCGGCCGGTCATATAGCGCGCGGAAAGCTTTGATGCAGCTTCCAAAGCCTGATCCGAAAGCACCACGTTGTGATGCGCTTCGTATCGGTCTCGCAGACTGCGCAGCATTTTGACAGTATCTTCGATGCTGGGTTCTTCAACATAGATTGGTGCAAAGCGCCTTTCAAGCGCGGCATCCTTCTCGATGTACTTGTGGTATTCATCGCTGGTGGTCGCGCCAATACACTGCAGGTCACCGCGTGCCAGGGCGGGCTTAAGCATGTTCGAAGCGTCCATGGCACCCTGCGCCGCTCCTGCTCCAACCACCGTGTGAAGCTCATCGATGAACAGGATCACTTCACCATCCGACTCCTGGATCTCTTCAATCGTATTTTTTAAGCGTTCCTCAAACTCCCCCCTGAAGCGTGTGCCGGCAACCATTGCACCAAGGTCAAGCGCGACCACGATCTTGTCGGCCAGGATTTCAGGCACGTCATCGTTGGCAATTTTTTGCGCCAAACCTTCCACGATAGCCGTCTTTCCCACGCCAGCGCCACCGATCAGAACCGGGTTGTTCTTGGTGCGGCGTGAAAGCACCTGCACCACGCGCATGATCTCAGACTCACGCCCAAACACAGGATCAAGCTTTCCATCCTTGGCAGCCTGGGTCAAATTGCGGGAATATTTCTCAAGGGTCTTATAACGGGACTCAAATTTGCGTCCCGTGGCTTTTTTGGTGCCTCGCAATTCAAGCACATTCTCGTAAACGGTCTGCCGGGTGAGATTGAACTCCTCCAGCAAGCGTGCAAGTTGGGTGTTCTTTTCGGAAAGTACAGCCAAAAAGAGGTGCTCGGTGGAGATATATTCATCCCCGAGGCGGTTGGCTTCCGTCTTGGCCAGATCCACCACCATCTTTACCCTCGGAGTCAAAAAGACCTGCCCGGAAGGACCGCCAAAAATATTGGCCTTGGGCGTGGTGCGCAGGATCACGTCCAGCCGATCCGCAATAATGCCAGGTTCAACGTTGGCCATCTCGATTAATTGAGAAACGGTACCTTCTGGTTGTTCGATCAGAGCCAGCAGAATGTGTTCTGAATCAATCTGATTGTGACCATACCGTTGGATAATCTCGGCAGCGCGTGCTGCCACATCCTGAGCCCTCTCAGAAAACTTATCAAATCGCATCATAGTATGCTTTTCCTCGTTTTTTGTTTTCTTTGCAACAGAAAATACGTTGCAATTAATGTTCCAAGGAGTAAGTTTAACGGATTGATATAAGAATCAGGTAAAAGTCCCGGCTTACATCAAAAGCATCGCGTCGCCAAAAGAGAAGAAACGATAGCCTTCCTTCTTGGCGATTTCGTAAGCATTGAGCATGGTCTCCCTGCCAGCAAAGGCGCTAACCAGCATCAGCAGGGTGGATTTTGGCAGGTGGAAATTTGTGACCATGGCGTCAATCACTTTAAAATGATATCCCGGTAGGATGAAAAGGTTCGTATTTCCCTGCCAAGCTTGCAGCAAGCCGTTTTGGCTGTGGGCAGCCGCGCTTTCGAGCGTGCGTACCGTGGTTGTGCCAACCGCCACCACCCTGCCCCCACTTTGTTTGGTTTGGTTGATCATTTGTGCGGTTTCCGCGCTGATCGCGCACCATTCCTTGTGGATGTGATGAGCTTCCGGGTTTTCTTCTGTTACCGGCGCGAAAGTGTCCAAGCCGACATGCAAATCGATTTTCGCCAGCCCCACACCCTGTTGCTGCAATTTTTCGAGCAGGGTGGGTGTGAAGTGCAGCCCGGCAGTTGGCGCCGCGGCAGAGCCAAGCGTTTTGTTGAAGATCGTCTGGTAGCGTTCTGGATCACCCTGGTAAGCGTGAATATACGGGGGTAAAGGCACATGACCTGCTTTTTCAAAAACGCCTTCTATCGCTTGCTCAAATCTTACCAAGCGCCGGGATTCGCCAAGATCCTCAATCACCTCAGCAATTGGACCATCCGTGATCTGGATTTGCCGCCCCGGTTTCATACCGCTGCCCCCCACCAGGCACTCCCAACTGCAATCATCAAGCTTCTTAAGTAATAAAAGCTCAACCTTGCCGCCCCCGGGCAGCTTCCGTCCATAAAACCTTGCGGGAAAAACGCGCGTCTCATTGACCACCAGCAGGTCTTTAGGGCGCAAAAACTGACCAATCTCAAAAAAACGGTGATGGCTGATCTCGCTAGTTTTTCGCTCCAACACCATTAAACGCGAGTGGTCGCGCGGTTCAATCGGAGTCTGAGCTATCAGTTCTGCAGGCAGATCGTAGTAGAAATCTTCAGTTTTCATGGGAGAGAATCAAGCTGCATCATTGAACAGGTCAGGCTGTGCGGCATCAGGCACAAAGGGTATCCCCAGATGCTCATACGCGGCTCTGGTAGCCACACGCCCCTGGGCGGTACGATCGATGAAACCAAGTTGCAGCAAATAGGGCTCAACCACATCCATGATGGTATCGGGCTCTTCGCTGACAGAAGCGGAGATGGTATTGAGCCCAACCGGTCCGCCATTGTATTTCTCAATGATAGTCAAAAGAATGCGTCGGTCCATTTCATCCAGACCGATCCCGTCAATATTCATCATGCTCAAACCAGCTTCAGCAACCTGCGCGGTGATGTGACCGCCGGCTCTGACCTCGGCATAGTCGCGCACACGGCGCAGCATGCGCAGGGCAATGCGGGGTGTGCCGCGTGCCCGGCGGGCGATTTCGAGAATGCCATCTTCCTCGCAGGGTACGTTGAGCAAGCGGGCTCCACGGCGAACAATATCGGATAGGGCTTGGGAATCGTAGTAATCCAGGCGATAGACTGCCCCAAAACGCGCTCTGAGAGGCGCGCTGAGCAGCGCCAGGCGGGTGGTTGCGCCCACCACGGTGAAGCGCGGCAGTTTCAGACGTACCGAACGTGCGGCGGGGCCTTTGCCGATGATGATATCCAGAGCATAATCTTCCATGGCGGGGTAAAGGATCTCCTCCACCATGCGTCCCAACCGGTGAACCTCATCGATGAACAGAACGTCACCGGCACGCAGATTGGTCAGGATAGCTGCCAGGTCACCAGCCCGCTCAATCGCGGGACCAGAGGTAACTTTGATGTTGACTCCCATCTCGGTTGCGAGAATGTGCGCCAGGGTGGTTTTGCCAAGCCCGGGAGGTCCATGAAAAAGCACGTGCTCCAGGGCTTCTTCGCGCTGTTTGGCTGCCTGGATCTGAATGCGCAGGTTTTCCTTGACCAGATCCTGCCCGATCAATTCATCCAAAGCGGAGGGGCGCAAGGCTAAATCCACCGGATCTTCCGGGTGCTTGTGCCCTGCCAGGACACTTTCATCACTCTTCGTATTCATCGCAAAAAATTATACCCGACTTTATCGCGCAACCCCTGCCAGGCGTTATAATCAGGCAAGTGATCAATACCTTTGGAGCAATTATGAAACTCTCGATTGTCGTGCCGGTCTACAACGAAGAAAAAAATCTGCCTGAACTTTTCGAACAGATCCAGGCAGCCATGCAGCCGCTGGAAATGGACTGGGATGTGACTTTCGTCGATGACGGCAGCCGCGATGCAAGCGTTGATGTTATCCGCCAGCTGCACGCGCAGGAGCCCGACCGGGTCAGGATGGTCGTCTTCCGCCGCAACTACGGTCAGACCGCTGCCATCAGCGCCGGCATCAACGAGTCCGATGGAGACGTTGTGATCCTGATGGATGCCGACCTGCAGAACGACCCGGCAGACATCCCTCTGCTTTTGGAAGAATTGGACAAGGGTTTTGATGTGGTCAGTGGTTGGCGCAAAAACCGACAGGATAATCAGCTGACGCGCAACCTCCCCTCTCACCTGGCAAACAAACTGATCTCCTCCAGCACCGGCGTGCATTTGCACGACTACGGCTGCACGCTCAAAGCCTACCGCCGCGATATCCTGGACTCCATCAACCTTTACGGTGAAATGCACCGTTTCATCCCGGTCTATGCCAGGGAAGCCGGTGGGAAGATCAGCGAGGTAGTGGTCCATCATCACCCGCGCAAACACGGCAAAGCAAATTATGGGCTTGAACGCACTGTCAAGGTCATTTTGGACTTGTTCGTCGTGCAATTTCTGATGAAATTCTCGCAAAAACCGATCTATCTCTTTGGCGGAGTTGGCTTGGGACTGATGGGGATCAGTTTCGGGCTTTTCCTGTGGCTCGCGATCCGCCGGATTGTGTCTGCCGTGTCGGTTTTGGGTTCGCCCTGGTTCCAGATCAGCATCATGATGTTCATTCTGGGTTTCCTGGCTGTGCTGCTGGGGCTGATCGCCGAGCTGGTGATGCGCACATATTACGAATCGCAGGATAAAAAGACCTACGCAATCCGCGAGGTCGTTGATCCCGAGGAGATCGACTAATTCCCAGTCGCCTGGGATTCCAACAATTGCTGAATTAATTCTGTTTCACCTTGCGGTACAAGCAGGTTGATTTCGCCGTTGCGCCAGGATAGCACGCCTTCATACTCCGCCAGCATCGGCAGCACCACTTGCTCCACCCAGGCGTTATTTTCATCCGCAAAGCCGCGATTGCTGCCCTGCATATTGGTCGAAAGCGGATCACTGATAATCGCCACAAAGGCATGGTCTTGCAATTTCTGTCGGAAGCGGCTCAGATATTCGATGTTGTTGCCCATCGCCATTTCCATCAGGAAGACTTTTTCATAATCAGGCACAACCGGCAGGTCGAGCTCACCAAAAGTGAGCAACTGGCGTTCTGAAATGAAGAGCACCTCTCCGCCATTTTCCTCAAGCACTGCCACAGCGCGTTTCAAATCGCTCAGCTCTGTGCCCTGGGATCGGGCGGAGCCAAAAGACCAGGTTCCTGAACGCATGAAGGCAAAGAAAACCGGGATGATCACCGCCATCGCCAGCCAAAATCGCCATGCTTGATTTTCTGTAACCTTTTGCTCTGGCTTTGACCGGCTCGAACTCTTCGCCAGGATGCCGCCCACGATCAAAACCCAAAAAACCAGGAAGCCATCCATGTTGTGAAGGTCTCCCCCACCCCCGATTTTTACGCTGACCACCAAGCCGCCCGCGAAGAAGACCCCCAGGATTCCAGCCAGACCCAGCCATTGCAGCCAGTGGAAGGCGGGCAGGCTTTTTTCGCGGAACTTGAGCCATAATAAAGCCATCCCCGGCAGCATCACCAGCAGGATCGCCGGCACGATGCCCAGGAAGAATGTGGCGTTAGGCCATAGTCTGCGCCAGAGCAGCGCGGAAGAAAAAGCAGAATCGAACAGGGCTGGATCTTCGCCGGAAATGGCGATATAACCCTGTTTGGTGAGGTATGCCAGCGCGAAGCCCCCAATCACCCAAACAAGCGGCCAAATCAGGTATTTTGCCCATTTTTTGCCGTCAAAAGGTATATCAAACAGGTAAAGCGCGACTGCCATCAATCCCGGCACAGGCATCCAGTTGACCCGGCTGATGCCAGCCCAGGCGGAGGCAATCAATACAAAGATCAGCGTCCGCAGGGGTTTATCTTTTTTATGGCCCAGCAAAACCAGGACCACACAAACCATCAGATGGTAATAAACCGCACCCTGGAAAAAGAAAAGAAAGAGCAAGGCCGTCAGCCATGGAAGTGAAACGTTTGCAGATTTATTGAGGCGCTTTGCCATCAGCCAGCTGCCCCAAAGCGTCATCCCAAGCCAAAGTGCCACTTGCCAGACGCGGTGAACAAGGATCGAGCGGATGCCGACGAAAAACGGCAGCGCCTGCATCAGGTAGCGGCTCGGATGCAGCACCGGCAGAGAGAGCCTGGAGCCATAAATGTCTTCTGAAGCGAATAGTGAAGCATTGTAGAAACGGCTGCCTTCCGACCAGCCTAGCGCGAAAGGTCCGCTTTGGATCTCCGGCACGAATGCTGCCGTGCGGTACAGTACCCCAAACACGAGCAGGCATTTGGCAAAGGCAAGGTAAGATGAGTGTTCAATTTTCCGCGAGAAGACTAAAGCAAAGACACCCGAAAACCCCACCGCGAAGGCAAATCTGCCGCTGCCGTAGCTGAAAAGGTGTAACTTGAAAGTAAAGAAAAGTACTGTCAGCACCAGTGCTATGATCGAAAAGGCACTCCAAATGATTTTATTGTTTTCCAATGTTGGAATTTTGTCCAGAAAACGAGGTTTGAGCTTCCATGTTAGGAAAAACAAAATCGCACAGACCAGCGCCATGCCCGCCATCGCCATGAACCAGATATTGCGCACGTAGCGGCTTTCCCACAAAAACCAAACACAGGCTGCGCCGAGTAGTAACAACCAGTGGCGCAGGAATTTTTGGGTTTCTTCCGGATTCATAGTGCTTCCTCCGGCAACGACTCTTCCACTTCGGTGGGAGATTTGCCAGCCAGAACTTCACCGATGAAAAAAGCTCCTGGCAGGCTGCCGATCAGCCACACCAGCCGCAGAAGCAGCGCCAGAGCGATGCTTGTGGCAGGCGAAAGACCTCCGAGCAGCGTGTAGAGATTGGTGATGGTGACTTCCTGCAAGCCCAGACCATTGATGGAGATGGGTAAAAGGCTGATGAAGTAGGTCAGGCTCCAGATGCCGGCGATCTGCCAGAAGCTTAGCGTTTCACCCATCCCGTCAATAAGGGTGCGGATGATCAGGTAGATGGCTGCCTGGTGGATCAGTGTAAACCCCAACGCCTTTAGAAGAATGAGTGGGTGTTTGGACCAGTATCGCAGGTTTTCAAAGACCTTTCTAATCCCCTTTTTGAGCCGGGTGACAATCGGTAGTGTCATGCTTCCAGCCGGAGAAGAAAGATTTCGTGACTGCAGGTAAGCACTCAATGAAGGCAGCGAAAAAGGCAGCATCAGCGCCATGCCCGTCATGCCGACCAGGCGGTCCACCACCAGCGAAGCCGCTGCCAGACTTGTGCTCAGCCCAAGCCGCACAGCCCCAGCCAACCGCAACACGTCTCCGCCAATCGTCGTTGGCAAAACATTTGA
Organism: Anaerolineaceae bacterium; assembly: GCA_040768265.1. GTDB lineage: Bacteria > Chloroflexota > Anaerolineae > Anaerolineales > Anaerolineaceae > Mesolinea. Next base: position 207,442 of record JAXGNB010000005.1, on the reverse strand, counting down.
GGCAAAAAGTCCCGCAAAAGTGAGTTTAAGCGTATCTGTGATACCAAGCGTGGGGGTCTGATCCTTCAGCAGTGTATGCCACCGCCCAAAAGTCGCCAGGCGCGAGACAAAGACTAAAACCAAAACCAACAAAATGCGCCAGGCTGTCAGCTGGCGGATGGTCTGCCAGGCTTCCCCCCAACCCACCCGGCTGAGGAGATAAATCATGATCCCGATGGAGAGAAGTGTCCCCCCCCAACGAACAATGAGATTGAACCGCTGCTTGCTTTGCTTTGACATAGGAAACCTGCTCGCAATTATACAACAGGCAAGCCCTGCGATTTGTTACAATAGGGCATAATAATTTTCGGAGGAAATAATGGATCTACACGTGATTGACCCTTTTGAGTTTTCAGTCTCACCCCACAACTTGTTTGACCGCCAAATGGTGCTCTTAACCAGCGGTGACTTCGCCAAAGGGGTTTACAACTGCATGACTATCGGATGGGGTTTATTCGGCACGATGTGGAGCGTTCCGGTTGCCCTGGTTGTGGTGCGACCAAGCCGCTTCACCTACGAATTCATGGAACGCTTCGATCACTTCACCATGACTGCTTTCCCAAGAGAATATAAAAGAGACCTGGTTTATCTCGGCAGGCATTCCGGCAGAGATGAGGACAAATTAGCGAAAACCAAGCTCACCGCGATTGCCGCGGACCTTGTGAGTTCGCCAACTTTTTCCGAAGCAGAATTGAGCGTGGAATGCGAGAAAATTTACTTCCAGGATTACACACCAGAGCATTTCCTGGCACCTTTCATTCACAAACAATATGATGGCGGAGATTATCACCGACTCTATTACGGCAAAATCCTGCAGATCAAAGGCATCAGCAAATATCAGAACAAAACAAAGTGATAAGAAATGCCAAAAGGACCTGGAAGGCGTTATAATCTAAGCGACAACAAAAAGGAGAGTCAATGACCGAGAAAAAGATTCGCGTTTTGATTGCCAAACCCGGCTTGGATGGTCACGATCGGGGCGCCAAAGTCGTAGCCCGCGCGCTGCGGGATGACGGCATGGAAGTCATTTATACCGGCTTGCGCCAGACCCCGCAAATGATCGCTGAAGCCGCCTTACAGGAAGATGTGGACGTAGTTGGTCTTTCCATCCTTTCAGGCGCTCACAACGCCCTGGTACCCCAGGTGATCGCCGACCTTCAAGCAAACGGACAGACGGATGTTGTGCTATTTCTTGGCGGTATCATACCCGAAGACGACATCCAGACACTGCTCCAGCAGGGAGTGTACAAGATCTATGGACCCGGAACAGACACACGTGAGGTCTGCAAAGACATCCGTGAGGCTGTAACAGCGAAAGCGCAGGCATGACCTCAGATCTGATCGACTCGCTAAGAAAGGGCAACAGGCTTGCCCTTTCTCGCATTTTGAGCCAGGTTGAAAATGGAACGGAAACTGGTAGAACCGCGCTTGAGGAGCTCTTCCCCAAGACTGGCACCGCGCATAAAATTGGCATTACAGGTCCGCCTGGCTCCGGTAAAAGTACGCTCGTAAATGCCCTGGCGCGCGAACTGCGCCAACGCGAACCCGATAAAAAAGTTGCAATCATTGCTGTGGACCCTTCCAGCCCCTTCACCGGTGGAGCGCTGCTGGGTGACCGGGTGCGCATGCTCGATCTGGAGGTCGACAAGCAAATCTTTATCCGTTCCATGGCTTCACGCGGCGCGCTGGGTGGATTGGCAGAACAGACCGAAGCCCTCAGCCAGGTTTTTGATGCTGCGGGCTACAGTTTTATTTTGATAGAAACAGTCGGAGCGGGGCAAGCCGAAGTGGATGTGGTCAACCTGGCGCATACAACCATTGTGGTTGACACCCCCGGAACCGGGGATGACATTCAATCCATCAAAGCCGGCATTCTGGAGATCGCTGACATCCTGGTGGTCAATAAAGCTGATCGCCCCGGGGCCGATCAAAGCGTTAGTCACCTCAGAAACATGCTTGAACTGGGCTATGCCAGGAGTCTCAACAACGGAAAACATCACCTGCAAAATTTTGAGGAGATTCCAGAAGACGAGACCACATCAACGGATTGGACACCGCCAATCTTCAAGACCATTGCCTGTGAATATCATGGCATTGAAGAATTGACCGACGCCATCCTCACACACGCGAGCTATTTGCGTCAAAGCGGTCAGTGGCACGCCAAAGACCGGGCGGCGATCAAGGCAAACATCCGCCATCTACTAACTGCCAGTCTGCTGAATCAGTTCAATCAGAAGGTGCCTGTGGAGCTATTGGACTCGCTGATTGAAAAAGCACAGAAACGACTCATATCACCCAATGAAGCAGTTCGTCAATTATTGGCGTATAATCGAATTAACTCTTTGGAATCATCGGAGTAAGATAAATGGAAAGAACCTTTATTAAAGACCTGAAGACAAAAATTGGTCATCAGGTTACCCTAAAAGGCTGGTTGCAAACCCTGCGCGACCAAAAAAGTATGCAGTTCCTGATCCTTCGGGACAAAACTGGGTTGGTGCAGATTGCGCATTGGAAAAAAGGCAACCTCGAACTGGCAGAAGTTATTTCCACTTTGGGAACAGAATCCGCAATAACGGTCACTGGCACAGTGGTCGAAAATGCGGTTGTAAAACTCGGCGGTATCGAGATTCAGCTGGAATCCCTGGTAATAGAAAACAATGCAGAGCTTCCCCTGCCATTTGAGCCCTTCTCGGATACTATGCCAGATCAAGACTACCGCATGGATTGGCGCTACCTTGACCTGCGCCGCGAACGCAATCGTCTGATTTTTGAAATTCAAACTTGCGTTGAGCAAGCCATGCGCGAATACTGGATTGAAAACGGTTTCATTGAAGTCCATTCCCCCAAGATCATGGGCACTCCCAGCGAAAGCGGCGCGGAACTCTTCAAGGTGGATTACTTCGACCGCACAGCCTACCTGGCGCAATCCCCTCAGTTTTACAAGCAGATGGCGCAGGCAGCCGGATTTGAACGCATTTTTGAGATCGGACCTGTCTTTCGTGCTGATCCTTCCTTTACCTCACGCCACATGACCGAATTCACTGGCGTGGACTTTGAGATCTCCTGGATTGAGAGCCATGAAGACGTGATGGCTTTCACTGAAAAGTGGCTGGCATATGTTTACCAGGCAGTGGACGCGAAATTCCACGATGCGATCAAAGAGTATTTTGATGTAGATCTGCAGGTTCCCTCAGTCCCCTTCCCGCGTCTGACGATGGCAGAAGCCTATCAGATTCTCAAGGGTCTTGACTACAAACTTCCGCCAGAGCGCAAAGGTGACCTCGACCCCGGCGCGGAGCGCGCTCTGGGCGAATACGTCAAGCAAAACTTCGGTCACGACTTTGTCTTCGTCAAGGACTGGCCCCTCACGGTTCGTCCGTTTTACCACATGCTTCATGAAGACAACCCCAGTCTCACCAAGAGTTTTGACCTGTTGGGGCTCGGCCTGGAAATCACCACTGGCGCCCAGCGTGAACACCGCTACGAAAAACTGGCACAACAAGCCCTCGATAAAGGTCTGACACTGGAACCGATCCAGAACTACCTGAACTTCTTCCGCTACGGCTGTCCGCCGCATGGCGGACTTGGCTTGGGTCTTAGCCGCCTCTTGATGGTTATGCTCAACCTCCCTTCGATCCGCGACGCGGTGTACTTGTTCAGGGGACCTAACCGACTGGAACCTTAGGAGTAAAAATGCCTTACCTCTACGGTCACAACCTTCGCCTCCGTTCTGCTGAAAGAGCGGATATTCCACAATTTTTGCGCTGGATCAACGACCCGGAAGTCGTCGAGAACCTCGAGGTCTATGCCCCCATGGGAACAGTCGAAGAAGAAGGCTGGTTTGACGCCATGAAAGCCCGCCCAATCGATGAGCACACATTAGTAATCGAAGTACACCCTGAGGGCTGCGAGGACAAGTGGGTGGTAATTGGGAACACATCATTCTTCCCGATCAATCAAAAGGCACGCTCTGTCGAAATAGGGATCATGATCGGCGAGAAGGATTATTGGAACAAAGGTTACGGCACCGAGGCGATGCGCACCATGTGCCGCTATGGCTTCGAGGAACTTAACCTTTACCGAATCTGGCTGAGGGTCTTCGATACGAACCCCAGAGCCCGCAAGGCGTATGAGAAAGCCGGCTTTGTCCACGAAGGCACCTTACGCCAGGCTGAGTATAAACACGGACGCTACATCGATGTTCACGTCATGAGCATTTTAAAATCGGATTGGATCAAAAACTGAAAGGAATGCGAAACAGATGTCCCCTGGTAAGACCCTGCACAGTTTGCTCTATGGTAATATCCGCCTTTTTGCCGGAACCGCTTCTCTTGACTTAGCCCAGGAGGTTGCTGACAACCTCGGGCTGGAGCTATGCGGTCGTGACGTAATTGAATTCACCAACGAGAATCTTTTTGTCAAACTGCACGCCTCGGTGCGTGGGCAGGACTGCTATATCATCCAGACGACCTCCATGCCGGTTCACCGCAACTTGATGGAATTACTGATTATGGCGCAAACCCTCAAGCTGGACTCAGCCGGACGCATCACCCTGGTTTTCCCTTATATGTGTTACGGTCGTTCAGACCGCAAAGACCAACCACGCGTTCCAATCGCTGCCAAACTGGTGGCGCAGATCATGGAAACAGCTGGCGCGGATCGTTACATCACCATGGACCTCCATGCCGGGCAAATTCAAGGCTTCTTTGATATCCCTGGGGATGTGCTTTCTGCTTACCACATTATCAAACCTTATCTGATGGGCAAAGTACCCAACCTCACCAATCCCGTCCTCCTGACAGCCGACCTCGGCTTTGCCAAAGACGGACGTCGATACGCGCAGGCCCTCAACATCCCCCTGGCCTTTATCGAAAAACGCCGGATTGACAATAAAGATCACACCCAGGCGCTCAACCTGATCGGAGATGTGCACGGAAGGGATGTTTTGCTGATAGACGATGAAATCGATACCGGCGGTTCGATTGTACAGGCAGTTCAGGTGGCAAAGTTGAACGGTGCCAGGGATGTTTACGTGGTGTTCATTCACCCTGTTCTCTCATCTAACGCGGCTGAACGCCTGGCCGCTCTGCCCGTGAAACAGTTCATTACAACCAACACCATTCCAATGTCGCCCGAGAAGCAAGCCTTATTTGGCGACCGGCTGACGATCCTCAGCATCGGACCCCTCCTGGCGGAAGTCATCAAACGGGCGAATGAAGGCACCAGCGTTGGGGCAATGTTTAATGAGTAAGCGAAGTGCCGGAACTTCCTGAAGTTGAGACCATAGTTCGGAACTTGAGAAGGGGCAATGGGGATGCTCCTTCTTTGATTGGACAGACCGTTGAGGATGTTCAACTGCTTTGGTTACGCACACTGGCAACACCAGATGTAAATTCTTTTTTGGCGCTGCTGCCTGGTCAGACGGTGCTTGATATCCGACGCAGAGCCAAATTCCTGGTAATCACTCTCTCCGAATCAATCCTGGTGATCCATCTGCGCATGAGCGGCGATCTGCGGATGGAACCCTCAACATCCTCTCCGGGCAAGCACGACCGCATGCTGCTGAATTTCCAGTCCGGCTGGCGACTTAACTTTACCGACACCCGCAAATTTGGCAGAGTATGGCTTGTGAACGACACACAAAGTCTGTTTGCGTCTTTAGGACCCGAGCCCGACGATCCAACCCTGACAGCCAAACGATTCCATGAAATGTTGCAGGCAAGAAAAAGAGCCATAAAGCCCCTCTTGCTTGACCAACACTTCTTGTCTGGTATGGGAAATATCTACACCGACGAAGCACTTTTCCAGGCTGGTATCCACCCTCTCCAATCCAGCGACACACTCAGGCCTGAGGATGCTGCCAGGCTGCTTGAAGCCATCAGGTTCACACTGGCACGTGGAATCGAAGCCAACGGCGCGAGTATCGATTGGGTCTATCGCGGTGGAGATTTTCAGAACCATTTCCAGGTCTATCAACAAACTGGAAACCCTTGCCCTCGCTGTGGTCAGGCGATTAATAAGACTGTTGTGGGGCAAAGAGGCACCCATTTTTGCCCGCACTGCCAGCCCCTGAAAGGAGCTTAGTATGTACGACAAACTTGCCTCAATCTATGACTATTTCGTCAATTGGGAGAGCCGCCTGGCTTATGAACTCCCTTTTTTGGAGCGTCAACTGCATACACTTGGAGATGATCCGTCCCAAATTCGGGTGATGGATACCGCCTGCGGCACCGGGCATCACGCGATCGCCCTGGCTAAATTAGGGTTCAATGTTTCCGGATCAGATCTATTTCCCCAAATGGTCAGCCTGGCAGATGCCAACGCCAAAGCAGCCGGTGAGCACGTGAGCTTCAGAACTGCCGGATTTGGAAGCATCAGCGATGCCTTCGGTCAGCCTGGCGAGTTCGATGCGGTTTTATGTCTGGGCAATTCCCTGCCCCATGTGGATTCCCATAAGGACTTAAATATCACCTTGCGCGATTTTAGAGATCTTTTACGCCCAGGAGGCATGCTTTTGTTGCAGATGCGCAACTTTGACCTCGTGATGGGAGAAAAGAAACGCTGGATGGAACCACAAAGCTTAAAAGATGGCGCCACGGAATGGCTTTTTTTGCGTTTTTACGATTTTGAAGACGATGGCAGGATCCAGTTCAACATCCTCTCACTTCAGCGGAAAGTTAATTCCCCCTGGCAAACCCAACTAACTTCAACCCATCTTTTGCCGATTCATTCAGAGCAAATGAAAACGGAACTTGGCTCGCTCGGATTTCGCGATATCCAACTCTTTGGCAATCTTGCAGCAGAGCCATTTTTGGCCGACTCCAGTGGTGACCTTGTGATCATCGCTACCAAAGCTTGAAAACTTTTCAAAATATGCTTAAAGTGAACTTTTCCGCAGGGAAGGTTTGATGCGCTTCCGATTCTCGCGCCACCACTGGACTGTGTCTGCCACCGTTTCGCGAAGCGGACGGCGATGGTAGCCCAATTCTTTTTCTGCCTTGATGCAAGTCACACGTGAATTACTTTGAAGCGTTTCAATCGAATATTTTGTGATGCGGGGGCGTGTGTGGGTGATCTTGTAATAGAACTCAGCCAGGGGAGCGATGCGCTTCACAAACCATCCCGGGAGCTTGATTTCATGTGAGCGGATTCCCGCGCTTTGTTGGACCAGTTTACGAAACTCGCTCACCGAAACCTGGGTACCCGAAAGCAGGTATGCCTCCCCACTCCGACCAGACTCCGCGGCAAGGATATGCCCTTCTGCCACATCCCGAACATCCACAAAATCAAAAGCGCCTTCCGTCGATATGGATGGTTTCGGTTGCATCCATGCTAACAGCATCTCTCCGATTTCAGAGCGTCGGAAATCATTTGGACCAATCACCCCTGTTGGCAATACAATGACTGCGTCCAAGCCTTTTTTTGCTGCTTCCTGGACCAGTGCCGAAGCGATAGCTTTGGTCCGGTCATAAGGACCGGCAGGATTTGCTTGATCAAACTCGACTGTCTCATCAATGGTGTCACCCTCCGCAAGCCGACCAAGAGCATGGATGGAACTGGTGTAAACCAATCTCCGGACACCCATCTGACGGCAAGCCTCAATCACATTGCGTGTTCCTTCCACATTTACCTGATACATGAGCTCATACTTATCCGAGGTGATCGCCACCAAGGCTGCCATGTGATAAACCAAATCCACACCCTGCATCGCCTGGCGTAGTTTTTCGGGGTCGAGAACATTTCCCTCCACCCGTTCACAATTCAATCCTTCGAGAGAAGAGACGTCCTCACCAGGCAGTACCAAGACGCGTACTTCTTCACCTCTTTCGAGCAATGTTCGCACAAGCACATTCCCCAGATGCCCCGCGCCACCAGTAACTAATATCATTTTGAACCTCCAATGCCTTCAAGCAGCAGCTTCAATCCGCGCGAGGTGATGTCAGACCAATCCGCGTTGTTCTGTTCAAAGGCCGACTCCAATAAATAACCCATCGCAACAGCAACAAGCAATCTTGCCATGACCTCACTTTCAACATCTGCGCGGATGGAGCCATCAAGCTTTCCAGCCTCAATAATTCCCATAAAAAAGCCCATGAAGTAACGATAAGGATCTAAAGCCATTTTCCATATCGCAGGATCGCTCATCGCCTGACGCCAGAAATCAACCAGGATCGGGAAACCTTTGGGGATGAGATCAAAAGCTTCGTTGAAGTGATTTGGTATTTCAACCAGCACCTCTGTTGCCTTGGCACCCTCTGCGACGGGTTCACTCAGGATGGATTGCATTAATTTGCTGGACCAGTTCTCCATCAGGGTCAAAAAGAGCACCTGCTTGGTATCAAAATAGTGGTAAAAGGATCCCTTGCTCACTTCTGCGTGTTTGCAGATATCATTTACAGATATTGCGTCATAGCCCTTTTCCAGGAAAAGCGTCGCGGCCGACTGCAATAGCTTGTCCCGGGATGAAAGTTTGTTTTGCATAAGACTCCTTCTCTTATTATTAAACCGACTGGTCGGATTAATTGAAACCCCAAAACGCTTTGGTGTCAAGTTTCAGGCTCTACAACTGAAAAGCTGTGCAATTTACGGCTTCGGCAAAGAAAACACAGGGAGTTTGGTAGAATAATAGCAATTCATCCAAGTGAGGTAACTATGAAAATCGCAATTGGTTCTGATCATGCAGGGTTTGCTTTAAAAGAAACGATCAAGGCTTATCTGGACAGCCGCATGATTCCTTATGAAGATTTTGGAACCCACACTCAGGAAAGCTGCGACTACCCTCGTATCGCAGAGATTGTCTGCAAGGCAATCCTCTCCTCCGAATTCGATCGCGGCATCCTGATCTGCGGTACTGGGATCGGCATGTCAATTGCCGCCAACAAGATCCCCAACATCCGGGCGGCAGCTTGCAGCGAACCTTATTCCGCCATCCTTGCGAAGCGCCACAACAACAGCAATGTGCTCTGCATGGGCGCCAGAGTGGTGGCAAGCGGCTTGGCTACCCTGATCACCGAAGGTTGGCTGAATGCCTCTTATGAAGGAGAGCGCCACCAACGCCGTGTGGACATGCTGACCCGCATCGAGCAGCGATATACCATCCCATTCGCTCCTCAGCCAGTCAAGGAAAATGACACCAGCCCTCTGCCTGCAGCAGACGCACCTTCCAAGGAGAATTAGCAGTAATATCGCGCCTTTCTGAGCTTGAGAGTCGCATAAAACCTGCCATTTCTTTGTCATTTGAAGTTAAACAAATTCTTAAATATCGAAAGGACTAATATGAGATATAAAGTTTTTGGTGATAAATTGCCCGCAGTCAGCTTGCAGTTTGAAGCCAACGAAGCCATCTACACGCAGTCAGGTGGCATGACCTGGATGACCGATAATTTCAGGATGGAAACCAACGTACGCGGTGGTCTGATGAAAGGGCTTGGGCGCATGCTCTCCGGGGAATCCCTCTTCATGGCCACCTATACCGCCCTTGCCAGCGGCGCTGAGATGACCCTTGCTTCTTCACTCCCCGGAGCTATCCTCGCGCTTGAACTGGATGGCAGCAAGGAATATATCGCCCAAAAGTCCGCTTTTTTGTGCGCGACTCCCGGTGTTGAGCTTTCTACGTATGTAACCAAGCTTAAAGCAGGCATTTTTGGCGGTGAAGGTTTCATCATGCAGCGATTAAGTGGCCGTGGCATCGTCTTCCTCGAACTTGACGGAACCGTGGTCGAGAAAGATCTCGCCCCGGGTGAACGCCTCAAGGTTGACACCGGCAACATCGCCCTGTTTGAATCGCGGGTTTTCTATGACGTCGAAACCGTCAAAGGTTTCACCAATGTCCTCTTTGGCGGTGAGGGATTGTTCCTGAGTTCCGTTCAGGGTCCCGGAAAGGTCTGGCTGCAGTCCGTTAACGCCGCCAATTTTGCCGCAAAGCTTCTGCCCTATTTACCTCATCATAAGGATTAGAAACTTATTGCGATGACAAAAAACTGCTGGGAGATCCAGCAGTTTTTTATATTAAAGCGACTTGCGCATATAAAGCTCGCTCAGTATAAAACCTCTTTCAGCGTAGTAGGTGCGTGTGCCAACTGCTGAGATGACAGCCAAACCTTCATATTGGCGCTCTCTGGCAATTCGTTCCGCCTCGAGCAGCAGCTGGCTGCCCAAACCGATATGCTGCGCGGCGCCTGCCTGTTCGGACCCAACCTCAAGCGATTGCCCGTACACATGCACCTCACGGATGATCGCGGCCTGCTGAAGGTCAGGGATGGCAGGCGTGTTTTCAACCAGGGGCAGGGAAAGTCTCAGAAAGCCGACAATTTTGTCATCAGGGGTGTTGAAAGACAGGAAATGCTCTTCCGCCCGACCTGCCAGGTAGACTTGGTCGGTCAGTACCAACGAGTCCGCATCCACCTTGCCATAGCGGATCTCACGGCAGCGGATACACTGGCACTGCTGCCCGCGTTTTTGCAGAAACAGAGCCACATCCTGCCTCAGGCTGGTGTTGCGATTGCCTTCCACAACCAGGGTCGAAGGGATATCCCGGATAACCCGGTTGATGCGGCAGAACCGGGGCACGTCCATTTTCACATCGGCTATTAAAGAAATTAAAGTCTGCTCGGAATAAGGCTGATACTCGCCAGCCTGCCAATAGTGGTAAAGTTCCGCGGATTCGAGCAACTGGCAGGGATAAATTTTTAGCTCGTCCGGCTGCAATCCCCCTTCCCGCCACAGTCGTTTGAAGTCTTCGCGATCGCTCTCAGGTGTGGCACCCAGCAAATTGGGCATCCAGTGCAGCAACACTTTATAGCCGGCCGCACGCACCAGGGCAACGGCTTCCTCTGTTTCGACTGCAGTATGACCACGCCGATTGAGTCGCAGAACTTCGTCATCCATACTCTGCACGCCAATCTGAATTTTCGTAACGCCCTGCCGTCGAAATTCCAGCAAGCCCTCCAATGTGATCAGGTCAGGCCGGGTTTCAACAACCAGCCCCACATTGCGATGGGCGCCATCAACATTCCGTGCTTGCACATCCGCCAACGGAACAGATCCCCGGTCATCCAACGGGTTCTCTTCATTAAGCGCTTCAAAACAGCGCCTGATGAACCATTCGCGGTAATCTGAAGGATACGCAGACCAGGAACCTCCCAGAATCAATAGCTCGATCTTGTCGGTCGGGTGACCAACCTCGTGCAGCGCCTTAAGCCTTGAGCTGACCTGCAGGTAGGGGTCAAAGTGGTTCTCAACACCACGGCGCGCGCCTGGTTCGTCTGAAAGGTACGATTGCGGCAATCCTGCCTCATTGGGGCAAAAAATGCACTCCCCCGGGCAGGGATAGGGCTTGGTAAGGATGGTTATGGTGGTTACCCCAGAGAGTGTGCGGATTGGTTTCATTCGAATTTTTGCCAGCAAGACAGGGTCTTCTTCCCACTCGCCCGCTTCCACCATGCGCCGGTAGGATGCAACCAGGGCGTGCTTGGCGAGGAACCCCCTGCCTCCGGGCAGCGGATTCGCCCGCAGAGCTTGGCGCACTTCAGCCCCAGCTCGCACAGCTTCAAGCACCTTGAGAGCAAGATCGAGCTCCTGGGGAGTATGTTGGCGCTTCTTCTGCCACCGTTCACGTTCAGTTGAGGTAGTCATGGATTTCTATTCTACCTCATGGTATTGGATTTCATTTATTGGAAGTCAAAGATCATGCAGCGGCCCAATGGTGGTGTGTAGAAAGAGAAATCTTTAATTGAGTAAACAGAATGCTTCGCGCAACATTCTTATTGACTATTATTGCTTCAAAAATGCAAGGAAATTAGGGTTTGCTCCTGAAAAGGTTCTTTTTTTAACTATTTGTCTTTGTTCATTATTGAATTTTTTAATTATTTTGCTATACTATGATTAATCCGATAAAAATTGTTAATCAATCACTATTCATTGGTCCACTCGGTAGATTTTTCTACCAGGATTGTTGGGAAAGCTGACAATCTTCCACTTCACAAAAGGGTAATTGGCTGAGCCGGTAAGGGCCCATCTACCCAATCCGCTTGACCAGTTTAATTCGCCTGACATATTCAAAGGAGATGACGATGCCTGCCAAAAAGGTTTTCACTATTGTCATGATAATGGTGCTTTGCTTGCTCCCAATCAAAGACTCCATTGCCTCACCTATTGTCGAAAATCAACTCACCCAAATAGAAACCCCAGAAACCGAAACCAGCACCGGGATCGCCCCAACTTCAGATCTCAACTATTCCGGAATAAGCTCACTCTCTGGCAGCAATGTCACATTTGACCCTGCTTCCGGGGGTGATGCTTGCTACATCCCATCCACACCTCAAACATTCTGCTTCAAATCAGAAACTTACACAAATGACTGGGAATACGTCTATAACAACTGGATCAAATTCCCCTCCGATTGGACTGTCTCGAACGTGTATGTGCAGGGAACCCCGGTTTGCGATAACGGCGGAAGCTGGGGTACTTTTACTTGGTTTTTCCAGACCTCGCCATATGAAGTAGGCGTGGAACATTCCCGTTACCAAAACTCAATTGACCACTGTGTCGCAACTTACTGCATTGATGTGACACCAGCAGGCCTTGCCGACCCGGCGGAAATGTCCTGGTATTTTGATGGCGACGGATATGCAGCAGCACCGCATAATCCGTGCAGTAGCGACGGCTACACCCCGGCAGGTCAAAATGCCTGTGATGAGATGGTAAATCCCCCCGCAGCTATTCCACCTTGCGGATTTGAAGTTGTCATCGATCCACCAGAAATTCGAACATCAGGTTGCCATGGGGAGGCACAATTCCACGTCCTGACCTTATCAAATCATACAGGTGCTCAGGCTACTTTTGATATTACTTACAACAAAGACTTCCCGGGTGACATTTATGGGGCTGATCAAATCACGCTGGCTGATGGTGCCACGACTACTTATGACGTATTTCTCGATCCTCATATCTGCACTGATGACGGAGAATACAGTGCGACAGTAAGTGTATCTGATGGCACTCATTCAGATCAATCAACCATCTACCTGGAAGTATATTCAGAGTTACACGGATGGCATCAAATCCCAACTGACGTCAATGCGTTAATGGATAATGTGGTGGCGGGGTATGATGGAAAAGTCTGGAGTATTGCCGGCTATGGTGTGTCAACCGGAGTCACTTACTACGATCCCGATCTCAATATATGGGTCTCTGTCCCCTCCTCAGCCCCACCCTGGGGATTATCCAGCTATCCACGTTCTGGCTGCCAGATGGGCAACGAAGTCTTTCTATACGGAGATGCTTCCACACCCGGCTTCACCGGCTTGTGGAGCTACAACATGGCTACAAATACCTGGACCCAAGAAACCCCCAGCGGTACTCCTCCCCCATACACTGGTATCTGGTCTCCCTCCTGGGTGGCGGATCCAGAAAGTGGTCTTTGCTATATGACCGGTGGAGCCACAACTCCTGGCGCTGGCAACCTGTCAACAGTCTATGTATACAACACAAACACAAATTCGTGGTGGCCTCCAAGGCCAGAGTTTAGCACTGTTCGCGACTTTCACGCGGCCTTCCTCTACATCCGACCCTCAGATGGTCATAAACTTCTCTGTGTAGCTGGGGGAAACAACGGCGCAGCTTTGACCTCAACCCAATGCCATGATTTATTGGAAGGAAGTTGGAACAGCGAAAATGCTGACCTTGGTGCACTTCCTGGCAGCTTATGGGGTATGGGCTACACCAAGCGCGTGACACCGGAGGGTGAGCAGTTGTGGATGTTGGGTGGGAGTTTCAATACAATCATTACTAATCAAACCTGGTACTACGATGTCAGTAGCGGCACCTGGATGGATGGAGGCTTTTTCCCATCTTCTCCTGTCTACCGCACAGCCGCAGTGACGCTTAACAATGATGTTTATCATGTGGGTGGAGCGACAAGCGGCTTTTCTTATACTGGTCTTTCAGATAAAAGAATCGATCTGATCTGCCCTGAATGTGTCGTACCTTACATGACCAAACAAGCCACCGAAATCGCCCTGCCCGGTGAGACCATCCATTATGACATTTTTCTTGATCCAATTGCAGCAGACACAGCTACTATTTTTGATTCGCTTCCTGACTCGGTTGAATATGTGCCTGGCAGCTTGACTGTTTCACCCGATATTGGTGAATATGACTATAACCCAACCTATCGGATGGTTTGGTGGCTTTATGAACAGGGCTTAGCTAAAACCACTGGATGGACGCCCGCAGAAAAATCAGGAAATTCTACCTTCAATGAAGTAACCACCCAAAGCGAAACATCTATAGCGCTAACATCAAACGATAGCCTGGACTATGCGATCAATTCTGTCTTATGGGATCAACCTCTCAGTTCTATTAACCAAACTGCTTATGTCAATCAACAATTCCTTGATACCCCTATATACTCGACTTTCCTTGCAGATGACTTTGAGGTAACAACGCCCTGGTTGATAGATACATTTTTTGTCCCGGGCCACGGCTGGAATGGGTTCTCAACACTTTTGGATGCTAATGCGCTAACCTTCATGATCTATGCAGACAATGCTGGAATTCCTGCAGGCGACCCTTCTGGCGGTGGTGCACTACCAGTCTGGGCGTATACATTGCCTCCAACTGATCCAAAAGTCACAATCACACTTGGTTCCGGTGGATATCCGTCGAATACTCTACTAGTCCTTGACGAACCAATCTTGCTACCACCAGGGCACTACTGGCTCATTTTCTATCCATCCATAGACTTCTCAATAGGTGGCCAATTCGGCAGGCAACCAGCCGATACAATGAACGCACACACAGCCCGGGTTATCAATCCAGGCGGCGGTTTTGGGTTTGGAACTGAATGGCAACCTTGGATGGATTGGTGGGGATTTGATTCAGATATGGCTTTCCGCATTGAAGGAATGGTAGTTACTAATCTTCAGATCGAATTTGATGCTGTTGTCAATAGCCCTCTGAATCAGATCATAACCAACCAGGCAGAATTTTATTACGGCTCTTACGGTTTTGCTGCAAGCGATCAAACTTTTACAGGATTTGGTGTCTATTTACCAATGACGATAAAGTAAAAATCTACCAAATTTTACATATAGAGGCTGTCGGACCGACAGCCTCTGTTTTTTTTTTTTTGATTTCCGCTTGCCAGCCGATTATGAGTTTCTCAGGATTAGCTGTATTGCCTCGGACAACTTTGAGAAAGCGGACAAGTCTGTTTGCCAGACTTGCTGATAAAATCAGCATATGCAACCCGAAATGGTCCAGAAGCTCTTACGCTTAAATCAGGAATTCTACGTCACCTACGCGCAGTCTTTCGCTGCCACGCGCCACAGCGTCCAGCCCGGCGTACAGCGCCTGCTTCCCCAAATCATGCAAGCCGAAATGGTGCTGGACCTCGGTTGCGGCAATGGCAACCTGGCGGAACTGCTTAAAAGCGAGGGTTTTAAGGGCAGTTATTTTGGCGTTGATGAAAACGCCTATTTCCTGAATCAGGCGGAGGCTGCCACACAAGATGCCCCCTGCAGCAGTTACACGTTCACGCAAGGCTCGCTAGCAAAATTCGATTGGTTGGATTTGGTAGAAAAGGCGGATGCCATCTGCTCCTTCGCCACGCTCCACCACCTGCCCGGCGCAGATTTGCATCGGCAATTATTTTCCTCAGTCAGCAGCAAACTCCACCCCAATGGTCGCTTTTTCCTCTCCTGCTGGCAGGTGCTTGGCAATCAGCGCCTCGAAAAGCACCTGGTGCCATGGAGTCCAACAGAAATCTCAGCTGAATCGCTTGAGAAAACTGATTTACTGATGGATTGGCGGGCAGACCCGGGCAAACCGGCAAAGTTGCGCTATGTTCACAATTTCACTCCCTCAGAATTACGAGCCTTGGGCGAATCGCAGGGATTGGTCCTCCAGGAAGAGTTCTTTTCTGATGGCAAAGAAGGCAATTTGGGGCTGTACCAGGTCTGGCAAAAACCCGGTTTCTAACCGAGAGCCACGTCCAGCAGCATCATCACTGCGAATCCCAGCATCACCGAGATCGTCGGCACATCCGAATGATCGCCCGAGGAGCATTTCGCTTCGGGGATCAACTCTTCCGCCACCACGTAGATCATTGCGCCTGCGGCAAATGCCAGGGCGTAGGGTAAAAGACCGCGCATGGACAAAACTGCCCATGCGCCGATCACCGCCGCAATGGGTTCCACCATTCCGGAGAATTGGCCCAGCAAAAAAGCCTTCTTCCGGTTGACTTTTTCACTACGCAGTGGCATCGAAACCGCCATGCCCTCAGGGAAGTTTTGTATCCCAATACCGAGCGCCAGGGCAACCGCCGAGTTTAGATCCGCCCCTTCAATACCTGCAGCGGTGGCACCAAAAGCCACACCTACGGCGAGACCTTCAGGGATATTATGCAGGGTGATAGCCACAACCAGCAGCACACTACGTTGCCAGGAGCTTTTGACACCTTCCGGCTCACTTTCCCCAGGGTGGAGATGGGGCAAAAGCTTGTCCACCAGAAAAAGGAAGGCACCACCTGCCAAAAAACCCATGACTGCTGGAAACCAGGAGGGAACTCCCAGGCTTTCAGACATGTCAATCGCGGGAGCCAACAAAGAGAAGTAACTGGCGGCAATCATCACACCCGCCGCAAAACCCAACATGGCAACGAGCCACTTTTGATTAATCTCTTTGCCAAGAAACACCCCGGCAGCACCAAAGGCTGTCATCGCGTAGGTGAACGCCGTGCCTAAAAGAGCCTGAATAATGGGATTGAATTGGGCAAGTTTATCGAAAATCATTGTATCTCTCTGATGATAAGATTAGTTCAGGGTTTATTCTATACGATGAATGAATTATTGGATAGTGACATCAAAGGCAAAAGCGTGGAATTGTTGAAAATCCTCGAGCGTTGCCTGAGTCTCAGGCTCCAGGACCCCGCCCTTAAGGCAACCCAGGTTATGCGCCTGTTTAATGGCTTTTATGAAGGCTTTCCGCGTCTGACGGTTGACCTCTACGCAAATACTCTGGTTATCTCGGACTATGACCGCGAATTGGCAACCAGCAGTAACTTCATCCAACAAATAACACAGTTCTATGCCGGGAGTTTGCCTGGCCTGAAAAGCATCCTGCTAAAACAACGCTATGCCCGGGATGATCATTTGCGTAAGGGAAAACTGATACTCGGTGAGCAGCTTGCCACTTCTGTTGAAGAAAATGGTGTCTTTTATGCCCTGGATCTTAAGCTCAACCAGGACTCCAGCTTCTACCCTGACACTCGCAATTTGCGCCTGTGGCTCAGCCAAAAGATGCACAATAAGCGCATTTTGAATTGTTTTGCCTACACCGGCGCGCTCGGTATCGCCGCCCTGGCTGGCGGAGCGAGAGAGGTCACTCAAACTGATCTCAATCCCAGTTTTCTCGCAGTGGCGCAGCATTCACTGGCTCTGAACCATTTCTCTGGAGTGATGAAAACCCTCAGCCAGGATTTTTATCCAATGGTGGCAGGATTTAAAAACCAATCACAATTGTTTGACTGCGTCATTCTGGACGCGCCCTTATTTTCCCAAACGCGCCGCGGCAGGGTAGACCTGCTGCAAAACTGGCACGGTCTGATCAACAAAGTGCGCCCCCTTATCGGGCATGAAGGCTGCTTGGTGGCAATCAACAACGCCCTGTTTTTGCCTGGATCTGAATTGATGGAAAGCGTCAGGAGATTGACTGCTGATGGATACCTGGAAATCTCAGAAATTATTCCAGTGCCGCCGGATGTCACTGGCTACGCGCAAACCATCACCGCAAAAGCTCCGGCTGACCCTGCCCCCTTCAATCACCCCACAAAGATCATCGTCATGCGCGCCTACCGTAAGGATGGCAGGCGCGCTTAGATTTCTGCTTTAAGTTTTATTTAAGCCTGGTAGTGCAAAAACTTCTCGCCTTTCAGGCCGCAGATCGGGCAGCGTTCAGGGCGTGTTCCCAGCTCGATATAGCCGCATGTGGGGCAGAGATAAAAATCGGAAACTTCCAGGTCTTTGCCTTCCTGGACGGCTTCAAGCGCTTTCTTGTAAAGATTTGCGTGCACTTCTTCCGCAGCCACTGCATAGCCGAACATCACCCTGGCTCTGTGGTTGGCCGATTCAGCTTCTTCCAGCATGGGCGGATACATTTCGGTGAATTCGTAAGTCTCGCCATCGATGGCATCCTGCAGGTTATCCAGGGTGCTCTGGATTTTATCGAGTGCCTTGAGGTGACCGGCGGCATGGGTCAGCTCGGCCTGCGCGGTGGCTTCGAACAGTTTGGCAATGTTCGGTAAACCGTCCGCGGCTGCCTTTTTGGCATAAGCCGTGTACTTTTGGAATGCCTGGCTCTCACCGGCAAAAGCTGTCTTGAGATCGTCTGTTGTGTTGCTCATTAAAATTCCTCCGGGTTTTTATTTGTGACCAAAATTGTAATATAAAATTGCGAATTGGAGAGACTCCTGGTTCTGTCAATTATGCTCCTGAGACAACGGCTGTGGCGGCTGACCTACTCACATTGAACCCATTCATTTATTTGACAATTCAAAATGCATATGCTAAAATCTGTGAACTTCGGTCCTTTAGAGGCTGAGAAAATACCTGCGGGTGTAGTTCAATTGGTAGAACGTCTCCTTGCCAAGGAGAAGGTCGTGAGTTCGAGCCTCATCGCCCGCTTAGTTCAAGGCTGATACCGCAAGCGATATCAGCTTTGTTTTTACGGCGACGTGGCCAAGCGGTAAGGCAAGAGTCTGCAAAACTCTCATCATGGGTTCAAATCCCATCGTCGCCTCTTTTTATTTAACAATCACAATTTTAGAAAAACAACATTCTCTGATCACGACTACAATAATTTGGCATTGATAACCGCCACTTTTCAGGAAATAGACCAACGAACACGCCGTAGGGAAAAGGCCTGTGTATGACACCACATAGGTGACAATTTGTGACAGGACATGGGTTACACTTTTATCTATCAGATCAAGTTGATCCTTTTTGATCTTCTCAATTAATCTTCTCAAGTGACACGGTTATATTGCGCAATTTCGAAATTACGATTACGCGTAGGTCAGGGTGCGCAGCCTGCCCCGTGCTTTATTGGCGGGGTTCAACCTGACATCGAAAACCTAGATTTTTGAGGCCATTATTTGCCAACATTTGTGTCGTCAGGTTCAAAAGAAGAACCTGACCAACGGCTAAAAGTGTTACCTATGTCATTGCACAGTGTGTTACCTATCTCTTGTAACTATACAGCCTGCCTTTTCCTCCCCAAATAGCCCGTATAACAATCCCGGTCGAGGCATTCCCCAGGTGGAGGCTATGCACGGTAATCGACCCTACAGGGTCTCAAATAGATTGCCTATTAAATAAACCATGTAATTTCACGTTGTGTCAGCCAAGAGGTATCACACAAAGACAATCTCTATGAAGCTTGTGCGTACGGCGGGGGTTTACTACCACCACTGATCTCATGTGTTAACCGAAACGGGCACGGCGTGCCGTGCCCCTACCCTAGATGCAATGAAGTCATGACTGTTCTTCGGAATTATCCTTATCCGAACTTGTTCCCTCATCCCAAGCGATGTACCAAAACCGCCACAAAAATAACCATCCCCAACACACGGTGCAATAGTGCCATCTTTTTGCGGATGTCTTTATCTTTCTGTTTGGTCAGTCCGAAGCCCAAAACAGACTGAACAGCCAATGCCAAACCTGCGATCAGGCCCGCCGCTGGCACAACTCCAAAACGCGAATATTGCAGCATGAAGTGCAAAACAATTGCAGCCAAAGCCACAAATCCGGCGTATCGGTGGGTTTTATTCACAAATTGATACACTTTTTTTAGCAATCCGGGCAGGGTTTTGCCTTGCTTGCGCAACTGCTCAACCACAACCTGCAAAATGGGGCGGGAAACCAAATAAAGAATACTAATCAACCCAATCAAACCAAAAACACCACCAAAATTTTCCATAGCTCCTCCAAAATTAGATTAATTTGTTAAATACCGGATCATATCAGTCAGATTCTCGCAAACCAGGTCCGGTTTGTAACTGGTATTTCCCAGGTCCTCAAGCTTGGTCTCACCGCTCAGCACCAGCACGGTTTGCACACCCGCGGTTTTGCCGAGGGCAATGTCTGTGTATAGACGGTCGCCGACCATGACCATATCTCCAGGCTCAAGCCCCCACTCCTCTGCCAATGCGTTCACGATCCCCGGGTTGGGCTTGCCGATCACCACGTCGGCTTTGCGCCCGGTGGAAGCCTCCACCAGGCTCATCATCGCGCCGATGTCGGGCAGTGGTCCTCCAGAACTGGGGCAATTTACATCCGGATGCGTGGCAACGTAAGGTAACCCCTGGCGCACAAAGCGGCAAAAGGCGCTCAAGCGCGTGTAGGTCAGGCTGGTGTCATAGCCAATCACCACCAAATCCGGCTTGCTATCACTCAACGCGATTCCGCTCTCCCGGAAGCTTTCCGCCAGGCTCTCAGTGCCCAATAGAAAAACCTCTTCAGTCGCATGATGTTTCTTCAGATAGGCGATGGTGGCATCCCCCGCAGTATAGACGCGGGCATCCTTCTCACTGACCCCCAAATTTTTCAGCTTGCGAATGTAATCCTGCTTGCTGCGTGAGGTGTTGTTGGTTAGAAAACTATAAGGTAACCCACGTTGATTGAGAAGCTCAAGTAGTTGCAATGCACCCGGTAAAAGCCTTTCACCGAGGTAAAAAGTGCCGTCCATGTCCAGCAGAAAGGCTTTGGCTGAACTCAAAATCTCTTGGTTAATGTTTGGTGTTGACATTCATTCTATCCTTACTAGAATCAGATAACACGAAAGGAAAACCATGAATACCATTTGCTATTCTGTTCCAAATATGAGCTGCAACCATTGTGTCATGCACATCCAGAAGGCTCTCCAACCGCTGGAAGGTGTCAAAGTGGTTGATGTAGACCTTGCCAGCAAGTCTGTCACCGTAGAGTTTGACGCCCCGGCAACAGAATTACAACTCAGAGCTGCTTTAGCTGAAATCGGCTACCCCGCAGCCTGATCAAAGCCAAGCTGCCGGATCGCATCCGTCGCCAGTTCATCCGCCCGTTCATTGTAACGGATTCCCGCATGCCCTTTCACCCAGTTCCAGCTGATCTGGTGTTTTGCCATCTCGCGATCAAGCTCCTGCCATAGATCAACGTTCAAGAGTTCGCCACCTTTGCGTTTCCAGCCGCGGGCTTTCCATCCCGGCAGCCATGCGGTTGCGGCGTTAACCAGGTAGCTCGAATCGGTGAACAGTTGGATAACTGAAGGTTGTTTGAGTGCTTTCAATGCCTCAAGCGCGGCAGTGATTTCCATGCGGTTATTGGTGGTCAGTGGTTCTGCCCCGCTGATCTCATTTTTATGTCTGCCGCTAATCAGGATTGCTCCCCAACCGCCTGGTCCTGGGTTTCCCCAGCAGGCACCATCGGAGTAAATTTTGACATTGGGTTTTTCGCTCAAGGCTGCCCCCCGGGGTAGCTGAACAGAGTCTGTTTGAGCACATCGATGATATTTGAGAAGTATTCTGGATCCAGATCGTAAACCCTCAGGTAAGCGTCTTGTAAAACATAGCGGTTGATCCCCCATGAAGCTGACTCAGGCGCCAGTGTCAGGTGCACACCATCCTTTAGAGCAGATGCCCAGGCAGGGTGGAAAGCGGCGTAATCTGCCGCGACCTGGGCAGGATGCCCGGTGGCAGGCCACAAACCGTTAAGGTCAACCATTCTGACCTGCTGAGTCGGCTGCAGCATCCATCGAACAAAAAACCAGGCTGCCAGAATACTTTCAGCGTCCTGGGCATTGATTGCAATGCCGATCGATTCAAGAGCAATCGACCCTTTTCCATCCGTCGTAGGATAGGGAATCGTTTCCCAATTTGTTACTGTCATTTTCTCCGGCAGGTATTGTGACTGTTGATTGAGTTCGCTTAAGGTACCCTCATAAGCCAAAGCGTATTTATCCACAAAATACTGATAGGGCGTGGGTTCCAAACCAACCCAGGAACTGTCATCATTAAACGCTTGTTTTAGAGCTCGGAAAGAAGCATCAAGAGCCTCCTCCTGCAGCCTTAAAACCCCATTTTCCAGCGAATAAGCTCCGCCATAGGCTGCATACCAACTCTGGGCAGAAAAAATGGATTTTGAAAGCAGCAGACCGCCTGTGCCATTATTAATGTAGAAATTGTCGTTCAAGTTGGCAAACAAACCAGCCTGCATCTGCCTAATAAAATCTTCATGGTTTAGC
This sequence comes from Anaerolineaceae bacterium, assembly GCA_040768265.1. Taxonomy (GTDB): domain Bacteria; phylum Chloroflexota; class Anaerolineae; order Anaerolineales; family Anaerolineaceae; genus Mesolinea. The sequence goes on along the minus strand of JAXGNB010000005.1, from coordinate 185,125 downwards.
GGAACCTGGTCGAAACCAAGCTCTGTTGCCCACTCAGTCCGATAGTAAATCAAGCCCGCGTCATATGCCAGTGGCAGCCAATCGCGCGGCTCGGCTTCATTCGCTTTGGGAGCAAAAGGTTCAAATGGCGAACCCTGCCGATACGCGTCCAGCACTCCCCAGGTAGGATCGTTAATGTAGTTGTTCAAATCGAGAAATTCGATCTGGTTCTGAGGATTCAGCAAATCGTAAGTTCTACCAATCAGAACATTGGCATCCAAATTGCCTCCCTGTAAAGCCTCAGCCATGGAGTCATCGCTCTCATAATACTCAGCAACTGCCCGGATATTCCAGGCATTGGTCAGGTTGAAATCATCGATGAGTTGGTTGAACCGATTTTTATCAACCAGGGATGGATATGCCACTCTCACTTCCTGCCCACTCAGTGCCTTGAGATCCACCACCAGGCCAGGCTTAATTGTCGGAGAGGGTGTTGCGGTAGGCGGAAGAGGAGTATGTGTGCGGGTTGGTGGAAGCGTCGATGTAGGAGTCACAGGTTGGCAGGCACTGCCAACAACAAGCAGGACCAAGAAGAGCAGCAAAAATGGCTTGAAATTTCTCATATTTTTTCCCATAAAAAACGGGAATGGATGGGAGTCGAACCCACGACGGCTCTTACCGACCCGACACTGATTTTGAAGACCAGGAAGCCCACCGGGACTTTACCATTCCCGGGTTAAGAATAATTCAAATTGATTAAGCTTGCAACCCCCTGTTGTGCCGGAGAAAGTAGTTAGCCGTTTTTTCTTGATGGAACAGTCCGTAAAGAGAAACCCTCTGAAAATCATCTGTCGAAACTTGTCAAAGGTTCATCAAGACAGTAGCAAAATCATTTTCTTTTAGTATAATAATTAGTTGGTGCATCAACTATATTAAGTGCTTTTATGAGGAATTATGACTGACTATAATAACCGAACCCCGGACTGGGTCAAGAACGCAGTCTTTTATCAAATTTTTCCCGATCGATTTGCCTGGAGTGCAAAGGTAAACAAACCAGGTCTTTTTGAAAAATGGGACAGCCTTCCCACTACCCATGGTTTTAAGGGCGGTGATCTGCTCGGAGTTTACGAGAAATTGGATTACCTGGAAGATCTCGGCATCAACGCGATTTATTTTAATCCCATCTTCCAATCAGCTTCCAACCACAGGTACCACACGCACGATTACTACCAGGTTGATCCCCTCCTGGGAGGCAATGGAGCCTTTAAGACCCTTCTGGATGCCGCGCATGCCCGCGGTATTCGCATCGTTTTAGATGGGGTTTTCAACCATGCCAGCAGAGGATTCTTCCCCTTCAACCACATCCTTGAAACCGGGCAGGATTCACCCTATATTGATTGGTTCAAGGTGCGCGGCTTCCCGTTAAATGCTTACCAGGGCAAGCCTAATTACGAATGCTGGTGGAACATTCCCTCTTTGCCAAAATTGAACACCGAGAATCCAATCGTTCGCCGCTACATCATGGATGTTGCGCGCTACTGGATCGATCAGGGCATCGATGGCTGGCGCCTGGATGTGCCGTTTGAGATCACAACCGATGGTTTCTGGGAAGAATTCCGGGATGTGGTCAAAACTGCCAACCCTGAGGCATACATCGTTGGCGAAGTTCCGACCGAAGCCCAGCAATGGCTCAATTCGGGCGAGAAATTCGATGCAGTCATGAACTACCAATTGACACATGCTGCGGTGAGCTTTTTTGGCAACGATTCCTTCGACCACAAACTCGCTGAAGGCATGATGGGCTTGGACCAACCAAAACCCATGGACGCAAAATCCTTCGCGCATCGCACAAGCGAATTACTGCAAATTTATCCCCGCGAGTTCGCCTATGCGCAGCTCAATCTGCTCGATAGCCACGATATGCCCCGCTTCCTGAGCCTGATGAAGGGCAATGTTGACAAACTCAAGCTTGCCTATCACTTCCTGTTGACCTACCCCGGCGCACCAAGCATCTACTACGGAGACGAAATCGGTCTTGAAGGCGGCAGGGACCCTCTCTGCCGAAAGAGTTTCACCTGGCGCGAAGAAGATTGGAACGTCGCGCTTCGTGACGCAATCAAAGAAGCCACCACAATCCGCCATGCCATCCCAGCTCTGCGCACGGGTTCTTATGAACCTATCTATGCCGAGGACGGTTTGCTGGCATACCTGCGCCGGGACGAGCTGGACACTGTGCTGGTCATCCTGAATAATTCAGAATCGGTAAAGAAACTCAACCTTGCCACTGGCGAGGCTTACGAAAATGGCATTGAGTTGCAAGATCAGCTTAGCGACAAACACTTCAACATCGAGCAGCAGCAAATCACTGACCTTACCGTTCCCGCAATGGGAGCAATGATTCTCGCCTAAGCCCCTTATCTTCCAAAGAACTGACCCCAACCTGGGGTCGGTTTATTTTAACAGTCAGGTCAAAAATGGAAAGATTTCCGGTAACCTTTCAATCAGGACGGGTAAAAACTTTAGTGCCAAAAAGCCACTGAGTGCGCCAATCAGCCACCCCACCAGAATATCGGAAAAATAATGCAGGCGTAATGCCACTCTTGAATATCCCACCAAAATTGCCCAGATAAACAACAAGAAAAACCAAAATGGGTTTTCAAATGCCAGCGCCATAAAAGCAATTGTCATTGCGCGGGCGGCATGCCCGGAAGGGAAGGAATGCGGATCAGTGACACGATAGATGCTGCCCCATTCGCCCTCGGGGCGTGGTCGGCGCAGTAAAAATTTCACCCCCAGCACGATCACCGCCAGGCTCGCAAGCGCAAATGCCCACAGACTCGCGGTAGTTCGTATCGGTCCGCGGGTGAAAGCCCAAACCAGGCTCAACCCGATCAACCAATACCAGGAATCACAACTGTGCCCAATCAGAGCCGCCAATTTGTGGGCAAACCCATCCTGCCGCTGCAAAACAAGCCTTGCAGATATTTGCTCATCCATTTTCTGGATCTGATCAAGCAGCTTCATAGATCTCTGCTCAGCGAGTGAAAAAAGGAATGGCGGCAATTACAATGAAAGCAACCAACACCATCACGGATGCCAGCCAGATCTGCTGTTTTGTTCGGGTGTCTTGCAATCGCAATCCCGTCTCACTCCTACGAACCTCCAGCAAAGGACCCCCCATGTAGGCAAAGAAGAAACCCGCCAGCAAGCCCCCCAGATGCCCCCAATTATCCGTGTTGCTTCCGGGAGATATGCCGATGAACAAATTGAGCACTAACACAAAACCCAGGTTCATCAGAATTCCCTGGCTCTGCTTGCCGAAAACCTTGCGGTTTTGCCAGATAAAGACGCCTTCTGCAGCCAGCAGCGCAAATATCGCGGTGGAAGCGCCGAGTGAATTGAACTCGCTCAGGACGAACGAAAGCACATTGCCACCAAATGCGCCAATTACGTAAAGCAGAATAAAGCGTCCCTTGCCATAGAATGGCTCAATCTGCCGCCCGAGAATACTCAGGGCGTACACGTTGAACATCAAATGGATCAGATTGGAATGCAGCAGCGCCGGCGTAAACAAGCGCCAGAATTGCCCCGCCTGGATAAACACATTAATCTTGCCCAAAAACGCGAAAAGCAGATCAAAGCTGTAAAACTGCTCCACGATCTGTTGGGTAACATAAAACAATACTGTAATTGCCATGAGGATGTAAGTGACCCATGGAAATCCCGGCAGCTGCCAGCGTTTTTTCAGTCTATCAAGTCTGGAGCGTAAATCTCCCGGGCGTGTTGAATTTGGCTGGAATTGAAACTCAGAGCCAGCCTCTGGTTTGTTTTGTTCACTCATAAATCTACCTTGCGTGGAGTTGTTCTCATATGCTCGGCACGAATAATCGCCTGGATATCCTCGATTGTCTTGTCGAGGTGTTTGTCAGAATTAACCACCAGGTAGTCAAATTGATCCATCATGGCGTATTCCTGTGCCGCGGTTCTAAAACGAAGTTCCAGTTCTTCAGGCGTTTCACTGCGGCGCTCAAGCAAGCGGTTCACCCACTCTTCACGCGAACTGGCAGTCAGAAAAATCAGGATGGCATCAGGGCAGATTTTGCGAATGGTCATCGCGCCTTGCACGTCCAACCGCATGATAACATCTTTTCCCGAGGCAAACGCTTCGCGAACCTGCGATTTTGGGATGCCTTTATAGTCAGAATAAACTTTGGCATGTTCCAAAAGCTCATCCGTCTCAATCATTTCTTCAAAGGTCTCACGCGAGACAAAGAAATAATCCCGACCATCCACTTCATCCGGTCTGGGAGGTCGCGAATTCATCGTGATCACGAAATGCGTGTCTGGATTAGTTTTCCGCAATAGTCCAACCACGGCATCTTTACCGATCCCCGAAGGACCGGATATCACGATTAATAGCGGATTGGCAGGTGGAGTTCCAAATTGCATAGCTGGTATAAGCCATCCCTTCTTGCTCTTAGTTTTAACCATTATAAATTAGAAAAGCGTTTCCCATCAGGTTAGTACGCCCTTCCGGTTTTTTCCTCACCGGAAACTAATCCAACTGTGTGATGAGTTGATCAAAACTCTTGACGGTTCGGATTGCCAGGAGGAACTTGTTCAGGCTGTCGAATTTTGTGCGGAAGGCTTGAACAGCAGGTCCTACCGGGTCAGCTCCCGAGGCTCCGCCACCAGGTGTGTCGTTGTAGGAGCCGTAAAATGCGAAATATGCCTGGTTAATTTTACGCAAGCGGTAGCCGTTCTCCCAGAAAAAATTTCTTCTGACCTCCATGTACCTTTCCGCCTCGTCTATATCATTGCTCGCCAAGAGTGCGTCCACCCGCACGCGTGTTTCGCGCATTTCAGCCCGAAAGTCAAAGGGGTCGAGCCTTTCCAGCCCTTCAGCCAGCACAGTCGTATAAACAGGCATTGGCTGATAATAGCGCGGCGTTTTCTCCGGGTAGTATGCAATGATCAGGGCAAGGCCGATTTCCTTACCGGCCAGTGATGCGGTGGTTTCGTTGATTGTCCGCATTTGGTCGTTCAGGTAATACCGAATCCCAAGCGGAAAGAAAGTCAGGTAATTGTGTACCCATTCATGGGCGATTGTTTCAGTAAGCCAGTTGAGATTGGTTGTGCGTGTGACCATCGTGGGGTATGCCCCAATTCCCCCAACCGGCTCAATCAGGGCTGAAAGATCATAATCCTGGTATATGCCCGTCTCGATCAGATCCTTTTCAACCGCATCCAGTCCCGCCTCAAGACTGATGCTGAGTTGATTCCTGATTTCTGAGCGGGGCGAGATGATCAGATTAAGCGGAAGGTCGGAAACCTGGTAGAGCAGTGGGGGCAGGATCTGACCACCCAATCCAAATCCAGCTTTAACCAGGGTGCGTTCGCTCTGGTTCTGCAGCACGGCTTCTGCCAACTTGCCAAGACGCTTTAGTTCGGCTTGGGCTCGGTCGAGATCAGATTTGACCGCCTGAACCAGAATATCGCCTTGTGGAGAGGCTTCGTTTTGGGCAGCGACCAGGTCCTGCTCGAGGGTAATGATCTGCTCCGTGCCCATCAACCAGGCTTGAACGACTTCAACTTGTTGTCCGTCATCCAGAAAACGCTCAAGCTTCAGAGAAGCACTGACTGCCTTGTTAAAAAGCGCAGCCAATTCCCACTCAATGAAGTCAAATTCAACGCCGCGCGTGTATTTTCGTAATCCATCCAGGGGATTGACCGACTCAACCGCAGATCCCACAACCAGCAGTATGATCGCGACAATTATCACCAAAAGGCGCAGCCTTCTTGTCAGGCCATCCAATGAGCTCTCATCCATAGTGCAGTGATTCTAACACCAGCAATTTTCCTGTAAATGCGGCTCCCAATACATGAATCACCTGACAGACCTTAGATAATATATTTCAGAAAACTTGCAGATTAGGTACAATGTTAAACAAATTGTTGCGCGTCACAAGCAACAATAAGAATAGAGAGTTAAACAATGAACAATTCAACCAAGATCGTGCTGATCATTGCGGCAATCCTGATTTTATGTGTCGTATGTTTGTGCCTGATGATCATCGGCGGAACTTTTGTCTTTTTGAGCAATGTCAGTTCTGAGATAATTCCAGTTGGGGAAACACCATTCAGTCTTTCTGAATCCACCCCCGTCCCATTTGTTGACCCGGGCACACAGATTCTGGATCCAAATGAATACAGTAAGGCTCAGCAGACTCTCGAAGAGCTCTATCGCAAAACCGTTCCAATCAATGACCCGATCGATCTCGCAGCCAGGTTAGGCGGAAAACCAAATGTGCCGAGCGTACTCATCGACACCGATGCCCCCTATTCAGTTGGAGATCAGAAGAAGTTTTGGGCAACCAACACCGACACAAACGATAATTTCCAGGTAAATGCGACCTTACGCTATGTGGGCGAGAATATCTATTTCTGGATTGAAAACGGCGTAAGGTTCGACCAGGGCGATTTGAAAGAACTTGCCGACACCTTCGACAAGGAAATCATTCCTACCAACCGCGAATTTTTTGGTCAGGAATGGAACCCTGGAGTGGATGGTGACCCAAGGTTTTATGTCCTTTACGCCGGAAATTTAGGTGTTAACCTGGCAGGCTACTATTCCTCGGCAGACCAGCTCCACCCAGACGCGCATCCATACTCGAACGCGCATGAGATGTTCCTTATCAGTTCCGATAATGTTGATCTCGGAGACAGCTACATTTACGGCACCATGGCTCACGAATTTCAGCACATGATCCACTGGTACCAGGATAAAAACGAGGAAACCTGGGTGAATGAAGGCTTCTCAATGCTGGCTGAACACGTAAATAATTACGACGCGGGTGGATTCGACTGGTCTTACATGGACAATACTGACCTGCAACTCAACGATTGGGGCGGAGACATCGGAAACAATGGACCACACTACGGCGCGAGTTATCTCTTTATGGTCTATTTCCTTGATCGCTTCGGTGAGGATGCAACCAAAGCGCTCGTGCGACACGACGACAACGGTTTCGTTGGAATTGAGAAAGTGATGAATGAACTTTCACTGAACAATCCAACAACAGGCTTACCCTACACGGGAGACGAGCTTTTCGCTGACTGGGCTGTTGCGAATCTGCTTCAGGATACAGGCATTGAAAACGGTCGCTATGACTACCAGACTTATAACCCCACCTCTGTGGATTTGGAAAAATCGGTTTTGGATTGCCCAACAAAAGTAAGCGGCAGCGTTTACCAATTTGGCGTGGATTACATTGAAGTTGATTGTGATGACTTGGAAAGCATCCGGATAGATGCTTCTGAGTCTGTCAACATTTTGCCCTTCTCTGCCCCAAGCTCAGGTGAGTATTTCTTGTGGTCCAACGTCGGAGATGAATCGAATGCATATTTATCCCAGAGTTTTGACCTCAGCGCTGTCACCGGTGAAGCCGCGCTGACCTTCAAGACCTGGTACGACCTGGAAGAGGATTATGACTACATCTACATTAGCGCCAGTACAGATGGCATCAACTGGCAGATCCTCGATTCCGAGAATTGCACCACCGAGAATCCCTCTGGCAACAGTTACGGCTGCGGTTGGAATGGTCAGAGTTCTGGTTGGATTGATGAAACCGTCGATCTTTCGGGCTATGCTGGTGAACAGGTGATACTCCGCTTTGATTATGTCACTGATGCCGCCGTCAACGGCAAAGGCATGACAATCGACGATCTTGCAATTGATGCCATCAACTATGCCACAGACCTTGAAACTGACCTCGGAGGTTGGACTGCTGAAGGTTTTGTGCGCGTGCAGAACAAACTGCCCCAAACAATGAATCTCAGCATTGTGACCTACACCAAGGGCAGTATCACCGTAGACCACCACAGTTTTCAGGGCAGCATTACTATTCCGGGTTCTGAACTGAGTGGAGAGGAAATTGATAAGATCATACTGGTGATTTCAGGCACGACCCCCTTCACCAGGGAAAAAGCAAGTTACTCAATTGAGATAGAGTAAGAGGGTTAATAACATAAAAACAGAGGCTGAAAAATTTCAGCCTCTGTTTTATGCATTCTTCAAACTAAACGCTTCCAACAGCGTCTACTAATTCATCGTAAACAGTGAAGTATGGCAGGATTCCAATCAGATCCATCGACTCACGAACGTTTTGGCACAAGCCGACCAGGGTCAGATTGCCTCTGCCGCGCTTTTTGAGCTCTTTCTGGACCCGAATAATCGACCACCAACCAGCACTCGAAACAAAGTCTATATCGCTCATGTCAATGATGATTGCTTTGTTTTTGTCAATCAAATCTGTCAGCACCCGTTCAATGTCAGGAGCAACAGCGCTATCGATCCGACCAAGCCCTTTGACCACACACGCGCGTTTATATTCAGTTACTTTAAAGTCCATATTCACCTCGTTTGAACTAATGAACGTCAAAATGTAATTATAACATTATCCGCCAAAAATCCGGTGTCAAGGCAATTTAGAAACGTCCTAATCTCAGCAATTTAGAAATGTCCTATTGTGTTGATAAAGTTGTAAGCACTGGCTTTCCATTCAGCTTTTTTCCATAAGTCCTCCAGGGGTGGTCATAAGCAGGTGGCAAGGGATTTGTCTGCTCGGATTTGGAGGAGACAATCGCAGTTTGCCTGGATCTTTTCTCCACTTCTTCCAGGATAAGCAGATTGCCGTGAAACCAGGCTGAGACAGAACCGGAAGCATCACAAGTGATCAAAACCTCCTGATCAGCGTAAAAATAGGCTGGATGATTAGTCACAATTTGATACACTCTGCCAGCATAATTGATCTGCAAGGTTTTGGTGACTTTACGGAAGTCATGAATGGAGAAAAGGAAAGCCAAATCATGTGTTTCATCCAGGGGACGATGGAAGTCAAAGCTTGAAGCGGGCGACACAGCAAATTTGCGGTTATAGTCGCGAATAAACTGGGGCAAATACAGATTGGCCTGTTCATAATCGCTGATACCCAGAAGACGCATTTCCTTGATGAGACGATCCTGCAAAGTTTGGTTGGCTCTCTCCACCCGTCCCTTGGCTTGCGGTGAATTGGCGCAAATCAGTTCGGTATCCAGGACGCTGAGAGCCCGTTGGAACTGAGTAACCGGTTCATACTTGAGATTATCTCTGCGATTGACCCGAAAGACGCTAAAACGGTCACTGTAGAAAGCCTTGGGTAGACCATGTTCCCGAAAGTAGCGTTGACACAAGCTCCCATAGCTAAAGAAGCTTTCTTCTGGGACAAATTCAGCTGCCAGCATCTGGCTGGTGGCATCATCCACAAACACCAGCAAAGTGGCTTTTGGCCCACGATCTTCCAGCCAGGCATGTTCAGAACCGTCGATCTGCACCAGTTCTCCACGATGCTTCCTTCTGGGACGAGCGTAATGGGGCTCAGCCTTCTTTTTGACCTTTGATTTCCAGACACCAGCTTCAATCATCATCTTTCGCAGGGTCTCTTTGCTCAAACGGATACCTTTCATCTGCTCAACCTTTTCAGCCATCAGAGTGGGTCCAAAACCTCTTACCAGCGGATCATTGATAAAGTCTTCAACAATCTCCCGTATCGCCGCCTCCATCTTGCGATTACTGGGTACTCCCCGCTTCCTGGACACCAACCCCGCAACGCCTTCCAACCGATATCTTCGCAATATCCGCCGAAATTGTCGTTCGCTGATCCCCAGTTTTGCAGCCGCATCTTTTTGGCTTTCTCGTTTTTCCAGCACTCCTTCAAGGACACTTTTTCGGAGTAGTTCTTCATTGTTCATTTCGATTGTCCATGTCATAGCTCCTAATGTTAATTAGGACATTTCTATTTTGCTACTTTAGGACATTATCATGTTGCTCTTACACCGCCAAAAATCCGGTTTGTTGTATACATTGTCTCATGTATAATAGGTGCCTATGCGTTACCATATCTGGACCGAAGGTTGTCAAATGAATGTCGCCGATTCAAGCCGTCTTTCGAGGGCGCTTGACTCGCTTGGACTGAGTTCGGTTTCAGACGTTAAACAAGCGGATTTGATCATCCTGAACACTTGCGTGGTGCGTCAGAGCGCTGAAGACCGCGCTTTGGGTCGCCTCAACTCCCTCAAGCCACTGAAACTCGCAAATCCAAATCTGTTAATTGGCTTAATGGGCTGCCTGATCGGCGTGCACGGTAACCGCGCCCTGGAAAAACGCTTTCCCTGGGTGGATATCTTTGCGGCTCCATCAGATCCTGAACCCTTCTTGCGGGCTCTCGAAGACAGGCTCCAGCACGATAGCTCAGAAGCCTGGCGCAAGCAGGTGGATGAAGTTCTGGATGATGAATTTGGTCTGAGTCTCGCGGAAGCCCACAGTGTATCCGAAAATCTGCCAATCGTGCTTGGCTGTTCGCATGCCTGTGCGTACTGCGTCATTCCAGGCAAACGCGGCAGGGAACAAAGCCGCGACCCGAAAAAAATTCTGCAGGAAGCCAGAAGCCTGGTTGCGGGGGGTGCCAAAGAATTGGTTTTGCTTGGTCAGATCGTTGACCGCTTTGGTCTTGAGCTGGAAGGGGGCTATCACCTCCCCCAACTGCTTGCGGATCTTTCCGAAATCCCGGATTTACTCCGCTTGCGTTTTCTGACTTCCCATCCCAATTGGATGACCAATGAGCTGATAGACGCGGTTGCCGCCCTGCCCAAGGTGATGCCTCATATCGAGGTTCCGCTGCAGGCTGGCGATGACGAAATCCTGAAGATGATGCGCCGCGGTTATACCAACAGCCAGTATCGCGATCTGGTAGCACGCATACGCGAGCGCGTTCCTGGTGTCTCAATTGGTACAGACATCATCGTTGGCTTTCCGGGCGAAAGTGAAGCAGCGTTTCTAAACACATACGATACCCTTGCAGATCTGAAACTGGATGTTGCTCATCTCGCGCGATACTCGCCCCGTCCGGGCACCTATTCAGCCCGATTCCTGCCAGACGATGTTCCGGCAGAAGAGAAAATGCGCCGCTTTAGAGTGCTTGAAGACCTGCAAAAGGATGTCGTAGGGAATATCAACACGGCTTATCTCGGACAGTCAATCCCCGTACTATTTGAAGGCAAGTCCAAAAATCGCTGGCGCGGCAGAACCCCCACCAACCGGCTTGTATTCGTGGAGACTGACCAGGATTTGTTGGGACAGGAATTGGATGTGAATATCAGTTGGACCGGACCATGGTCCTTGCTGGGAGAAATTCAAAAGTAGATTTACCCTCTGGGGTAGCTGGAAAGGGGTGGCTGGAAATATCAGTTAAGTCCTGAGCTTTGAATCCAAAATCCTGTTAAAGTCAATTGCTTCAAAAGATCAAAAAGGCGCTCGAAAGCACCTTTTTTCATTCATTTGTCTTGTCCTCAAACTGGCACAAATCCCTTATCGGACAGATGCCACACTTGGGCTTGCGTGCCTGGCAAATTTCGCGGCCGAGGTCGATCAGGTTCAGATGCAAGCTGCCGAAATCAGCCGGGTCTGCCACCTGTTCCATGTAAGCATGAGTCTTGCTGACATCCAGCTCCTGCGGACGCACCCCAATACGCCCGGTAACACGGTAAATATGCGTGTCCACCGGAAAGGCTGGTATTCCTAAAGAAAATACCATCACAATTGCAGCGGTCTTCGGGCCCACACCGCGCAATTTGACCAGCCAGTCACGAGCTTCTTCAGGGTTTTTCTCTTTTAACCAATCCAGATCAATCTCACCACGTTCCTCGGTAATTTCCCGCAGGGCAGTTTGGATATTGGGTCCTTTTTGGTTTGCCAATCCGGCAATCCTGATCACATATTGCAGTTCCGCCGGGTCAGCATCCCGCACGGCTTCCCAGCTTGGGTAGCGCTCTTTCAAAGCCTCATACGCTTTATCGCGGTTGATGTCGTTTGTGTTTTGCGAGAGGATCGTGCAAACCAGTTCATCGACAGCTGGCAATTCAACATGCCATGTCGGCGTCCCAAATCTTGTGTGCAGGCGTTCTTGCACCCGCTTCATACGTTGGCGGTGTTCCTGGATTTGGTCCATTCCCACTCACCAGGTCTTTGTAATTTCGATGGGTTTTGCGGTCCGGATCTGACCAATCTCAAGACCGCGCCAGTTTTTAAGCATGGGCGAATTGAACCGTTTGAAGATTTCATCTGCCATCTCTGCTTTAAAACCAAGCGCGTCTAACAAGGCAACAATCAAAGCACGCGTCGCCCGGCGATTCGGATCGCCATCACTGAACTTGAATGCCACTCCAATTCCGGGCGAACCCTCGCCGCAAGCTCCGGGCATCAGGCTGATCATCTGATAACCTTCCGCCCCGCCTTTTACGGCTGCCTTTCGTTGCATCACGCGCATCAAAACGCTGTCAAGTGCTCCGGGTCCCGCAACCATTTCAGGAAAATCCATCATTGCCTGGGTAACCTTTTTGCATGCAGCCGCACGTACTTCTCCCAAGCCAGAGGGGTCTGCTAAATGCGCCATCGCCAGGGCAAAGTTATATAGTGGCATGGCAAACACCGGTGCGCTGCAGCCGTCAATACCAATCGGCATATCTTCCGGCTTCAATCCGCACATTTCCGCCACAGTCTCAAGGATGCGTTGCTGCAGGCTATTTTCCATGGATAAATAGCTTTCCTTATCAAATTCATGCAGAAGTGCCTGGGCAAGCATGCCGCTGTGTTTTCCCGAGCAGTTATGCCGGTATGGCGTCGGTTCCTCACCGCGTTCGCGCATAGCCTGGCTGGTAGCCTTATCTGACGGCCAATGGACGCCGCACTGCAGATCTGCTTCCTGTAAACCAACTTTGGCATGGATCGAGCGCAGAACACGCACATGCTCATCGGTTCCATGATGAGAAGCGCACATAATGGCAAGTTCTTCTTCGGTCAAATTGAAGTGTTCCGGACCACCGTCCTCCACAAAGGGCAGCACCTGAAGCGGCTTCATGGAGCTGCGTGGAAAGGTGACCATGTTTGGGTCGCCAAGTGAGGCAAGCAGCTTGCCTTCCGAATCGACCACAGCCATCGCCCCAAAGTGGACACATTCTACAATTCCACCTCTTGTCAGTTCAATAACCGGCTCATAACCTGCAAGGGTTTCTGCCATGCACAATCCTCTCTATGCCTGATTCAATTCGTAATAGGTCGTCAAGCCCCATCTGAGACGGTTGAAAAATAGTTCCCCTTCTACAGCCGGGTATTCAAGGCGCTTCAGGATGCGCGGAATCAATTCCAGGTAAGTATCCAGATCCGCATTTTTCTCCCGCAGTTTGTCTATCGAATTCTGGATAAAACTCATTAGTTTTCCCATCTCCCGCACCTGATCCTGAGTGACCAGACCGGAACGTGAAGAAACGATTTGGTAGCCTTTAAAAGCTCTTGATGCCAACAGTTTCATGTCTGCCGTCCAGGCAGCTGGGTCGCAATGCGCCAAAAATGGGGGCTGGTTGACCATAACGCTGTCCCCCACAAAAATTACTTTTTCCTGCGGCAATGTCACCCAAATTCCAGCCAGGTTTGAACCGGGATGGTGCTCTAACTGAATTTCGACACCACCAAAGAAGAGATTCATGTTTTGATCAAAACTGATTTCAGGTGAGTAAGGACGGGCGGGCGAACCAACCTGCTCGTATGCTTCGCCCGTACCCAGTAGTTCCTCCTGTAATTTAACCGCTTGCTGACGTGGTCTTGCCGGTAGAAGATAATCGGATTGGGAAACAATAATGCAGTCGCAGCCTTTGGCACTCAGGGTACGATCGTACTGGGTGTCAAGCAAAACCAGAAACATCGCGTCCGATTTCGTGCTGCGATTGCCCCAGGCCTTTTGGTCATCGGTCCGGTATGGAGAATCGATCAATATGTTGCCTTCTGAGGTTTGGATAATGCCTGTATAAAGGCCGAGTGCGTTTTGCTGGATCGCTACAGTTGGGGTTAATTCCTGCATGGAGACTCCTTTTTTACCTCCGCCCATTATAGCCAAAGTCGTGCTTAATCGCCAATTGATGAGGCTTTACGGCTTACACTGCGGGATTTCAGACGTGCCGAGCACCTTTCCATTCAGTTCAAAACCAAAATATGGCGTTGGGTCAAGCGTATTAGTAATTTCGAGTTCATTGAGGAAATTTCCCATGCCATCATCCTTGACGATCGAAAAATGCAGATGAACCCCCACCGGTCTGTCTGGATTCCCTGAATAATCGCCCTGATAGCCCAGCAGGTCCCCTGCAGAAATTGGTTTTTCGTAAGTTCCCGGTGGAAAGGCGTCATCGATAAAGGAATTTCCTTCCGCGTCTGCCAGGTGGGTCATATAAAGCCATATCTGCCGGTCTGGGTCAAGGGGATCTTGGGGAATACGAATGATGAGGCTTGAACGCCAACTTTCTTCCCGGGTTAAAAAGCCGTCATATGGTGCAAATACAGGAGTTATGCCTGCGTCGGTTCCTGCAAAGATGTCAATCCCTTGGTGTCGATTAAAGGGTTTGAAAGAGTCATCCCACAAATAGCCAATAAAGCCGCTGCTTGGCAGCAAAAAGGGCGCACTGCCGCATCGGCTCAGCGCTTCAATTTCATAATCAGGATGTTGACCCGGATTGCGAAGGTAATCGATCACCAGCTTGGTGCGCCCTCCAAGGTAAGCGCGACCGAGCAGGAATAAACCCATCAATCCTGCCAGGACGCCTGCCAAAACAACGACATGCCAGGTTCTCAGCTGCAATTTAGTGGATTTGTTGAATATCCTTTTTTCCATTTCGGCTCATTATAATGTTGTTTAGATTTCTTTCCTGCAAAGCTTGAATCATCTATTGATATCTGAATCCATTGTTCTTACAATATAAAGGGAACTAATCAATCGATCAAAACGTCATATTCAGGAAGACAAATTGCTTTAACCAAAAAAGGAGTGAAAATGAAAAAGAAACTCGTATTAGTGATTGTTTTAGTCCTGACCATGCTCTTACCAGCAGTCACAGGTATCGGTAAAGTGCAAGCCGCTTACCCAAGTTTTACCATCAGCGAAGTTGAGAAGGATGTTTCAGTTACCATCCTGACCAAGGACATGATCGCGGATATGGAATGGAAGGTCCTGATGGGTGAATACAATACCCGCGGCAAGGATGGTATTGAGGTCGCCACCTTCAATTCTGGTGCTGGCGGCTCGATGTCAGCCACATTCAACATCCCGGACGCCCTCAAAGGCCGTGCAATAATATCCATCCGCATCGAAAGCCTGACTGGCGGTTATTATTACTACAATTGGTTCTGGAACGACAAGGAAACTGGTACCTGGCCTGGCGAAGCTCCCACCCCAAGTATCCCTCCTGTTCCGGTAGTAAAGTACCCCTATTTCAACATTGTTGCCGTTGAAAAGGACCAGACTGTCTCTGTGCAAGGCAAGAACTTCCCTGCAAACACAGAATTCAAAGTCCTATTGGGCAAGATGTGGACCATGGGAATTAACGGCATCCAGGCCGGCACTTTCAACAGCGGCGAAGGTGGCGACATGACAGCCACATTCACCATCCCACCTGAACTGGTTGGTCTGATTCGAATATCCATCCGCCTGCAAGCCACAAGCGGCGGTTGGTATGCCTACAATTGGTTCTGGAACAACACGACTGCAGAGTAGACCGGTATATCATCGCTTTTCAGGACCGGTTGTTTGCCGGTCCTGAATTGTTGTCTTTACCGAACAATGTGGTATGATTTTGCGCGAATATGAACAATAAAATTACCATCATCGAAGGACCGACCCCTGTGTTCGAAAGGCTTTCAGGTGACCCTGATCGCAGCGAAGAATTGAATTGGGCAATCGGAATATTGGAAGGTCCGTTCCTCTACGACACCTTTCTGACAACTTTGCGCACGCTTGATAGCAACAAACTGCTGGATCGCTGCAAAACGGCCTGGGAAGCCAAGCAGACCATGTTCCTGGAGTATAAGGACGAAATTGGGCTGCGCAGAGAAGATCCCATCATTGCTGCACGCGCACTCACTGTCCAAGAAGGGGACATGCTGCTCTTGTGGGTTCGGCGAGAGCTCGACAGCGAGCATGCCAGCGATTTTGTGGACTTTTCCGACTTGGAAGATTAATCCAACTCTTTTATCCACCAAAAAACCACCTTGCAGGTGGTTTTTTTATGCCCCAGGAGGGAATCGAACCCCCAGCCTAGGCGTTAGGAGTGCCTCGCTCTGTCCATTGAGCCACTGGGGCGCGCAGGGATTATATCACCGCTAAGGCAGATAGTCCCATGGATTAACCGGCATTCCGCCATAGCGGATCTCAAAATGCAGGTGAGGTCCGGTTGAGTTGCCAGTGGAGCCTGCTGTGCCAATCACGCTGCCCTGGAAGATATTATCGCCACAATTGACACTGATAAACTCAAGGTGTTCATACCATGTGGTGAATCCATTGCCATGATCGATCATGACAAAATTTCCATAGCCTCCATCAAGCCAACCTGCATAAACAACCGTGCCGCTGTCCGCGGCAAATAATGGAGAACCAATTCCTGCTCCAATGTCGATACCATTATGTCCGGGACCGTAGTGATTGCCCGAGATCGTATGGACCGCGGAAGGCCAGATAAAGTAGCCGTTGCCAATCAGCCCAACACCCGAAAGCGCACAGGCGCCTGGTCCTGAAAAACCGCTGATCAGGTTGCCTCTATCGTCAGTCGTGACTCCGGGAAACGTGATATTGATCAACTCCCGGTTTCCACCCGGCACCATCACCACGGTGCCCGGGTTGATCTCAGGGTTGGCAAGATCAAGCTCATTGCCGATAAAAAGCAGGATATCCTCAATGTCAGCGCCATAACGTGAAGCGACTGAGCTGAGGTTGTCACGACTGCGCCAGGTGTGAAGAATTCCATTTGTTGGTGGTATTGTGAGATTTTGCCCTGGCATAAGGTTGTCCGACTTATCTTGCAGGATGTCATAGTTTGCATAGAGCACAGATTCAACACTCAGACCAAACTTTTCTGCAATACCCCAGACAGAATCACCACTTTGTACCGTATAGGTAATGGGAGCCGAACGGTACTCATTGGAAGTTTCAGTAATGGGGTCCGATTCACGAACCAGACCTGTCAAGGCTTCGGTCGGCATAAAGTCTGGCAGGGGCACCTCTAATGCCGCCGGATTGTCTGCGGGCAGAGATTCAACTTCGACCACTCTCTGGTAACTTGCCATCGACCTTGCGATTTCAGGCTGCCAGAACAGAAATGAAATCAAACCAGCACTAATTGCCGCAGCCAAAACCCAACCTATAGCCCCCAATAAGCGCCCGGAAGAAGATGGCGCCGTTGTAGTATCCTTTTGTGTCATGAACTTTCTCTCAAATCTTGCTGCAGAACCTACATGTCTGTCAGGTTCTCCAGGAACTCCGCGTTTGTTTTTGTCTTTTCCATTTTTTGCAGGATTGCCTCAGTAGCAACCGCGGTATCCATGCCCGCCCCTTGGGGAGGATTGGAAACCATCTGCAGATACATTCTACGCATCAACCAGACTCTTTGCAAGGTCTCAGGACTCATCAGCAAATCTTCACGTCGTGTGGATGATTTCTCGATATCAATCGCGGGGAAGATGCGCCGCTCTTGCAGGCGGCGTGAAAGGATCATTTCCATGTTGCCTGTACCTTTGAACTCTTCGTAGACCACATCATCCAGCCGCGAGCCAGTATCCACCAGCGCGGTCGCAATAATCGTCAGGCTGCCGCCATCCTCCAGGTTACGTGCCGCGCCAAAGAAGCGCTTGGGAGGATATAGCGCGGAGGGATCCATACCACCCGAAAGTGTGCGCCCGGAAGGATTAACCACCATGTTATAGGCACGTGCCAAACGAGTCAGAGAATCCATCAGGATGACCACATCCAGTCCATTTTCAACCAAACGCTTTGCACGATCCAGAGAAATCTCGGCCATGCGCACGTGAGCGTTCACCGGTTCGTCAAATGTACTCGCAATTACCTCAGCTTCCACTGAGCGATCCATATCAGTCACTTCTTCAGGACGTTCCCCGATCAGCGACATGATCTGGCGCACTTCCGGATTGTTCGCGCTGATCGCATTTGCGATATCTTTAAGGATCGTGGTTTTTCCCGCTTTTGGTGGTGAAACAATCATTGCACGCTGCCCGCCTCCAATCGGCGCCACCAGGTTGATCATCCGGGTCGCCAGATTGAGGGGGTCATATTCAAGGTTGAGGAGTTTGTTTGGAAAAATGGGGGTTAGGTTTTCGAATCTCGGTCGCCTTCTGGCTTCATCTGGCGTGAGCCCGTTGATCGATTCCACTTTGAGCAAGCCATGATGGCGTTCAGATTCCCGTGGCGGTCTGACATGCCCGATAACCAGATCCCCAGATCGCAGCTCATAACGGCGCAACTGTGCCTGGGAGACATATACATCTTCCGAACCGATTCGATAGTTACCGCGTAAGAATCCAATTCCCTCATTCATGATCTCCAGCACGCCACCGCGCATCTCAAGACCCTCAGCCTCTGCAAGTGATCGGGCAATTCTCACAATCAGCCCTTCCCGCTTTAGCCGGTTTGTATTCGGAATATCCAGGTCTTTGGCAATTTTTTTGAGTTGTTTTACGGTCTTCTTTTCAAGTTCAAAAATATCCATGTCTCTCTCACCATGATTTAGAATTCTCTCCACCCTCTCACAGAAATAGCTCAAACTTCAGGACTGACGATTATTACAGACTAAAGTAGCACAATTTCCATTTATTAATTAAGGATAACTTTAGAGGGAGCCGGAGTTGTTAAATGAAGAATTTTAATTATATAGAAATTATAACAGTTAAATTCGATTATGCAAGGCAAATTTCCCCTACAACTGTGAGTAGGTCAGCACATGGTATACACTTTTTAGATAAGTCATACGAGTTGTACCGGGATCGATGTCTGGAGTTATGGGGGATAAGATATGAAGACATCGAGGTGTACATTGATCAAAGCTATAACCCACTTAGACTACCAAGAGTTGAGGCAGATTAGTCCGGAGGCAGCCAGACGAGCGATCCTACAGGTTTTGAAGGCACACAAGGGGAATGTGACAGCGACAGCCAGGATCTTGAGTGTCAGCCGGGCGACAATCTACAAAGCAATCCGCAAGAGTGAGGCGGGGGATTTGAAAGATGGATCAAAAGCGCCACACCGGGTACACAACAAAACGAGTGCCGGGATTGAAGCCAGGATCCTGGAGCTGAGAGAAAAGACCCGCTATGGACCTGTCAGGCTGAAAGATGAACTGGAGGCGCTGGATGGTTTGACGATGTCTGAACACACCATCCGCAACATTCTCAGACGCAACAGAACTCACTCGAAGCTGAAGCCTCACAAACCCCACAAAAAAGGCTCCCGTCCTTATGTGGATTGGTATCAGGCCAAAGCATTTGAAATTGTGCAAATTGACCTCAAATATGTCGTGGACCAAAAAGCGCTGACCCTGGAGCAGATCCGTCACTTTCACTCGAAACAGTTTCCTCTCTATCAGTGGACTGCTGTCGATGTTAACTCCCGCTTCAAACTGATGGCTTACTCTGATCAGAAAAGCTGGACCAATGGCCTGACTTTCTTTCTGTGGGTGCTTTCCTGGCTCAGAAGTCACGGTGTCTCGGTGCCCATCGTCTTTACTGTGGATCGGGGTGAGGAGTTTGGTGGGAAATCCTGGCTCAAACTCATCGAACTCAGAAAACTCCTGTCTGGATTTGGCTGTTCCATTATCCAGAACCATGCTGCCAGCCCTCAGGAGAACGCGCATGTTGAACGCTCCCACCGTACCGATGACGAGGAGTTTTACATCCCCAGATTGCTTTCCATTCATTCCCAAAAGGACTTCTTCCTTGAAGCGATGCATTATCTCTATTACTACAATGCTGTCAGAAAACATTCATCTCTACAAAGACGTTCCCCCTGGGAGCATCTGCTCGCTAACTCTCCTGATTTAGATGCTAAAATCAGGTTTGTTCCACCCATCCTTCTGGACAATATCGCTGTCCAGCTCGGTGACTGGAGTGGATACCATCTGCTGGCTCAGTACCAATTTCCCCTACAACTGTATAATGACTTTTCATTCCAAATTAGTCAATGTAAACGGACAAATCTCTGGTGCTATAATTTGAAGACTAAGGGAAAGTGAGTAGTATTGCAATGGCGCGGAGTACATCAACAAGTAAGACTAGGAAAACTTCTGGCAGTAAAAAGAAAACTGGCACCACAACCAGGACGCCAAGCCGTACCAGAAAAACAACCCCAAAAACAACGCGGTCAAGATCTGCTGGAAAACCCAAGACCACAGCCCCCCGCAAGAAGGTTTCCACACCAGCTCCAGCACCAAAACCCCTGACCGCTGAACGAAAAGTTGATATTGCGGGCATTATTCTGTTAGTCATTGGCTTGCTTACTCTCCTCAGCCTGATGACCTCGCTCTCAGGTGGTCTTACGCAGGCATGGGGCAGCTTTTTGCACCGCTGGATCGGTTGGGGTGCTTATGCGCTTCCGCTTGTTTTACTTTTAATCGGAGCATGGTTCTTGCTTTCAAAGATGGAACGTTTTCCGGGAGTGTCGCCTGAACGGATCATTGGAATCATGTTGATCTTTTTCAACTTAATCACTTTCTTTCAGTTGCTGGATACCAGTTTTGGCAGCATTTCGACTCCTCCGGGTGGCGGAGCCCTTGGTGGAGCTATCTATCGTGGTCTTGAGACCGCACTGGGCAAGGCCGGCACAGTGATTGTGTTGATTGCTTGGTTGCTCGTGGCATTGGTGCTTCTGATTGACCTGTCCATGGCAAACCTTGTCGGCTGGTTGGCCGAAAAATTCAAGCACAGTCATTCTAAGTTCGCTAATTTCTTACGCAAGAGAGTGGAAGAACACCGTCTCAAGCTTGAAAAAAGTCAGACATTGACTGAAACAGAACAAACAGAAATAGCAAAAGTTCAGAGCAGCCCAACCAAACCTGCTGTCAGCACAAGCGACCCCAATGCAATGGAAATCAATCCTGACGCCCCAGAGAAAACCTGGATAATCCCAGAACCTGAAGAGGTCCTCAATCCAATCCAAAAGGCTCCTGTCGACGAAGAATCCGACGAAGATAAAGCCCGTGTGATCGAAGAAACGCTGCGCTCCTTCAACGCCCCTGGTAAGGTGGTCGAGATCAGGCGTGGTCCCACCATTACGATGTTTGGTGTAGAACCGGAATATAACGAAAGCCGCAGCGGACGCACGCGTGTGCGCGTGAGTAATATTACCCGACTGGGTGATGACCTCGCCATGGCGCTCAAAGCTTCCCGGATTCGCATCCAGGCACCAGTACCGGGCAAGGGTTATGTTGGTATTGAAGTGCCAAACCTCAAGACCAGCATGGTATCCATGCTCGAACTTGTCACGAGCCTCCCCTTTCAAAACCACAAATCGCCCCTCAAATTTGCCCTTGGCAAGGATGTGACGGGTGTTCCAGCAACCGCAGACCTGACCGCCATGCCGCATCTCCTGATAGCCGGCACAACTGGCTCAGGGAAATCTGTCTGCGTAAATGCGATCCTGACAGGTTACTTGCTTCATCTCAATCCGGATCAGTTGAGGCTGATGCTGGTGGACCCCAAAAGAGTGGAATTTTCGGTCTATAACGGAATTCCTCACCTTTTAACAGATGTGATCGTTGACCCTGAGAAAGTTGTTGGGGCATTGCAGTGGATGCTGCGCGAGATGGATCTGCGCTACCGCATATTTGAGAATTTCAGTGTCAGGAACATCGAAGAATACAACAAGAAAACCAAACTTGAAGGTGGCAAATCCTTACCGTATATCGTCGTGGTAATTGACGAGCTTGCAGATATGATGCTGCTGGCACCCGATGAAACAGAACGCGCCCTGACCAGGCTCGCTCAATTGGCGCGCGCCACAGGCATCCACCTCATCATTGCCACACAGCGTCCTTCAGCCGATGTGATTACCGGCTTGATCAAAGCCAATTTCCCTGCGCGCATCGCCTTTGCCGTTGCATCCAATATGGACAGCCGCGTCATCCTGGATCAGCCCGGTGCTGAACGCTTACTCGGTCGTGGTGACATGCTCTTCCAGGCACCCGATGCGCCCGCTCCGGTCAGACTGCAGGGTGCTTATGTATCAGAAGATGAAGTTGCCCGGCTGGCACGCTTCTGGCAGGCGCAATCCAGCGCCAATGGCGCCCCGGAACGCCCGGACAAAGCACTCTACACCAGCTCAAACAATCTCCCCATGAGCCAGGAACCCCTTTGGAAGGAACTCCAAAAGGATCCGGATGAGGACCCACTGGCAGAGGAAGCTCTCCGCGTCATCCGCA
The DNA here is from genome assembly GCA_040768265.1 of Anaerolineaceae bacterium. Lineage (GTDB taxonomy): Bacteria > Chloroflexota > Anaerolineae > Anaerolineales > Anaerolineaceae > Mesolinea. The sequence goes on along the minus strand of JAXGNB010000005.1, from coordinate 162,811 downwards.
AGGAAGGGCGCGCATCTGTTTCCATGCTGCAGAGGAAATTGCGCATTGGCTACACACGCGCGTCACGCATGGTTGAAAAATTTCAAGAAAAAGGTATTATTAGTGAAGCCCATCCTCAAACAGGCACGCGCGAGGTCCTTGACTGGGGCGATTACCCCCCACTCAAAGAAGATTAAGCCATAATTATTAAATATTGTCGCTAAATCTGAGGTTTTCCCGACCCTTTTTAGTATTATGGGTTGCGGGAATCTGATTCTGGGTCTATAATCAGTGCCAAATCTTAATTCGGAGTTCATTAAATGTCAGACAACGACGCCATTAGTATGCAGGAGCAAAACCAGGAGAGCAATCAGGAAAAAGAAAAAGAGCAAACCATGGAAAGTTTGATGGGAGAGTATCTCGATTCTGAGGACTTCTCTTTCCAAATGCCAGTCGCCGGTGAAATTCGCGACGGTATCATCGCCAGCATTTCAGGATCCCAGATCCTGGTTAGTGTTGGAGCCAAGTCCGAGGGGCTGATCGTAGGCAAAGAATTCGACGCGATCCCCAAAGAAATCCTTGAAACTTTTGAGGTTGGTAAAGCCATTCCGGTTTATGTGGTTAGCCCGCATGATCAGGAAGGAAATCTTGTTCTTTCGTTCGTTCGTGCAGTTGAAGAACAAAGCTGGATCGATGCCGAAGCAGCACTCGCTTCTGGCGAAAGCTTTGAATCAACTGTTGTTGGTTACAACAAGGGTGGGCTGCTGGTACCGTTGTCTACAATTCGCGGTTTCATTCCCGCCTCCCAACTCAGCCTCAGCCGCAGGCTAACCCTAACCGGTGATACCCCCGAAGCCAAATATAAAGGTTTTGTGGGTGAAGCGGTGAGTGTCTGTGTCATCGAAGTGGACCGTGAACGCCATCGCCTGATCCTCAGCGAACGGGCTGCCAGCAGCGAAACGCGTGACCAGATCCGCGACAAGGTGCTGGAAGATCTGTCTGAAGGCGAGGTTCGCAAAGGTCGCGTTACCAGCCTTGCAGATTTCGGCGCTTTCGTCAATATTGGCGGCGCTGATGGTCTCGTCCACATGTCCGAGATTTCCTGGGATCGCGTGGTCAACCCCAGTGAGGTACTCAAGGTCGGCGAAGAGGTAAAGGTAAAAATTATCAGTATCGACCGCGAACGCCGTCGGATTGGGCTGTCCATCCGCCAGTTGCAGGGAGATCCCTGGTCAGACCAGGTCAAAAACCTCAAGACGGGTCAATTGGTTGAAGGCGAAATTACCCGCCTCACCAGTTTCGGTGCATTTGCCCGCCTGAACGTTCCCGGCGATCTGGAAGGTCTGATCCATATTTCCGAGTTAAGTGATCGCCGTGTGGACCACCCCAAGGAAGTGATCAAAGTTGGTGACGTCGTCACACTGCGTATTCTGAAGATCGAAGATGAAGATCATCGCATCGGTTTGAGCATGCGCCGCGTCGATTCGCCCGCATATGCCGACTCCGACTGGAAATCGTTGGCAGCAGATTTTGATCTGACTCCCAGTTCCGAAGGTGAAACGCTTGCCACCATTCTCGGCCAGGAAGCTCCTGAAGCAGTTGAAGAAGCTGCTGAAGCAGTCGCAGAAAAGGTTGAAGAAACCAGGGAAACAGTGGAAGAAGTCGTCGCTGAAGCTCCCGAAGTTGTCGCAGAGACCGTAGAGGAGGCCAAGGAAGTTGTGGAAGAAGTTGTTGCCGAAGCTCCCGAAGTTGTCACAGAGACCGTAGAGGAAGCCAAGGAAATTGTGGAAGATGTCCTTGCCGAAGCTTCTGAAGCCGTTGATGAGACTGTTGAGGAAGTTCAGGAAACTGTCGACGAAGTCGTTGAAGCGCTCGAACCCAAAGCTGACGAAGAAGTAAAAGAAGACTAACCATTTCTTAAGGAGAAACGCCGGCCCAAAAAACCGGCGTTTTTTGATAATGATGCCATTTATCCTTGACGCACACCAGGACCTTGCCTACAACATGACCGTTCTCGGTCGCGATTACCGACTGCCAAACGCTGAAACCCGCTTGCGTGACCGCCAGAGCGGAAACGAAGCGTATTTTGGTGGGGGCTCTCTGCTCGGTCTGCCTGAGTATAACGCAGCCAATGTGGGGCTGGTGTTTGGGACCTTGTTTTCTGTGCCCGAGCGCCGGCGTAACCCCAACTTTCAAGGCGAGCAGTACTACAGCACACCAAAAGAAGCCCATCGCATCTATTGGGATCAGCTAGCCTTCTACCACAAACTGGCAGAGACCCAATCTGATGCCTTTCGTATTGTGCTTACCAAGCAGGATCTAAAAAACCACCTGGATCTCTGGCAAACCCAAAAAGAAAGTTTGAAGCCACTCGGCATTGTTCCACTGATGGAAGGCGCGGAAGGTATCCTCGACCTGGATGAACTTCCCGCCTGGTGGGAACACGGTCTGCGCATCATCGGCTTGGCCTGGGCTGGTAATCGCTTTTGTGGCGGAACCAGGGAGCCCGGCAAACTGACCGCCGATGGTAAAGACCTGATCCGCGCGATGGCAGAAATCGGATTTGCGCTTGACCTTTCCCACATGGACGAGCCAGCAGCACTTGAATGCCTTGATGTTTACCCCGGGCAGATCATCGCCAGCCATGCCAACGCCTCCAGGCTGGTGAAGGGTTACAACTCAAACAGGCTTCTGAGCGACGAAGTCATCAGCAAGCTGATTGCGCGTGATGGGCTGATAGGAGTTGCGCCAATCAATGCCTTTCTAAATGCGGAATGGATTGAAGATGGCGGCAAACCAGCCATCTCGCTTCGTTTGGTAGCCGAACAGATCGACTATATCTGCCAGATCGCCGGTGATGTGCGTCACATTGGACTTGGAACCGACTTCGATGGAGGGCTTGGGGTCGAGAAAGTGCCGGCTGAAATTGACACCATCGCCGATCTGCCGCGTCTGTTCCCCTTCCTTGAAGAATTGGGGTATGATTCTGAAGAGATTGAAAGAATCGCGTCGGGGAACTTTCTCGATATGATTGAAACTACGCTGCCGGTCTGAGGCAAAGGAACTTTTTTGAACCAACCAGATGTTTTACTAGACCCCAACAATCCCAAAAGAACTGTTAAAGCCGGGACCTTTCCAAAGTTCCAGGTCAGGGCAGGCTTAAGCGGTCTTATGCTGGGTTTTTTGGTCTTGCTGACCGGCTTGCGACCTGATCTGTTCGGCTTGGATCGAGGGCAATACATTGGTTTTGTCCAGATTATTGTGATCCTGCTTGGGATTGGACTGATGACCCTTTCAGCCACCGGATCGCTGATCTCCTTTTGGAATGGCGGTCCCAAATCGCTCAGAGCTGATTTTGGCACACGTATTATTGCCACTGGCTATGTGATCTGCGCTTTTACCGCGCTTGCGGACGCTTTCGGTTTTGGTACCAACCCGCTCCCCCATGTTCTGCTTGGCACACTTCAATCGCGCGGCGTAATGATTGGTATTTTTATTATCTGCCTTGGTTTAGTTTTACTGCTCAGACCACAGAAATACCTCTCCAAAGCGCAAAAAGCACGAAGACATAAATAATCCTGATCCCCATGCCCATCAATCTAAATCATAATCTTCATCAGGCACAGCTCAAGAATGGACTACGGGTGATGCTCAAGGACATTCACACAGCCCCAGTGACCAGTACCTGGATTTGGTATGGGGTTGGTTCCAGGAATGAACTGCCAGGCAAAACCGGATTGAGCCATTGGGTGGAACACATGCAGTTTAAGGGCACCCACAAACGCACAAGTGAAGATATCGACAACCTGGTATCGCGGGTAGGCGGCTATGCCAACGCTTTCACCAGCCCGGATTGGACGACCTATTTTGCAACCATGCCATCAGCCCATCTGCATTCCGTGCTCGAGCTTGAAGCCGACCGTATGGTTAATAGTCTTTTTGACCCCGGGGAAGTGGAAACCGAACGGACAGTGATCCTTTCTGAGCGTGAAGGCTCTGAAAACTACCCGGAGTTTCGCCTGGACGAAGCTGTGCAACTGCATTCTTTCCAGGCTCATCCCTACCGCAATGAAGTCTTGGGCTCCAAAGAAGATTTGATCAGAATCAGCAGGGAGGACCTCTTTGGGCATTACCGCCAATATTACCAGCCAGCGAACGCAATCTTGTGCATTGCGGGTGATATTTCTCCCGAATCCGTCATGGAGGACGTTGAGAATCTTTTTGGCGCGATTCCTTCTTACCACTTGGACCGGAATATTCCAGTCCCTGAAAGAACGCTTGAAAATGGCGATGTGATTGAGATGAAAGGTCCCGGCGAAGCCCACTATTTGGAAATTGCATGGCGCTGCCCGGCTGCCAGCGACCCGGATTTTTTTGCTTATAGCATCATTGAAAGCCTGCTGAGCGGGCCATCCTCACTCAACATGTTTGGCAGCGGTGGCATCAGCAACCGCACCTCAAGGCTCTACCAGTCACTGGTCGAAGAGGATATTGCCGCCTCAGTATTTGGAGATCTTTCCGCAAATACTGACCCCGGCATTTATAAGCTATTTGCAACTATCAGACCGGATGGGGATCCTGAAGCAGCCCTGAAAATTATCGACGCGCAGCTTAGTCGCATAACCTCGGGTGAGTTAAGCATCGGGGAAATCGAGCGCGCCATCAAGCAAGCCCGGGCGCTTTTCGCCTATGGCAGTGACAACATCACGAACCAGGGCTTTTGGATGGGTTATGCCAGCTCATTCGCCGACTACCAGTGGTTTGCCGAGTACCTCACCCGCCTGAGTTCAGTCACACCCAGCCAGGTGCTGAAAACTGCCCGCAAGTACCTGCACGCAGATCATCGTGTGGTTGGGATCTACCGCGCCAGCAAAACGCAGGAGCGCAAATGAGCAATTCATTGCCCGATTCCAAAACCATTCTGCGCGAAACCTGGAGTAATGGTACAACTTTGCTTGCCTACCCAAATCTGACCAGTCCCGCGGTGTACTTTACGGGTTACATGCAGCCTGGCGCGCTTGAGGATGACGATGAGCTGCGCGGTCTGGCTTCTTTTACGACCGACATGCTGATGACCGGCACAAAGCGTCTGAATTTTCAGCGCCTGCACGACAAAATCGAAAGCATCGGCGCTTCTTTATCAATCGGCACAGGACATCTCCAAACCACTTTTACCGGGCAGTGCCTCAGGGAAGATCTCGAGACTGTCTGGAATTTGCTGGTTGAGGTCATCCAGGAGCCTGCATTCGCCGAAAAACAATTCAAGCGCGTCCGCAACCAAATTCTGACCAGTATCGCGATTCAAAACCAGGACACCGCCGCCATGGCATCGCAGGCTTTCAACCACGCCTTTTATGGTTCACACCCCTATGCCCACCCTGATATCGGCTACGCGCAAAGTGTCGCTGGCATGCGATTAGAGCAACTGCAATCATTCCACGCAAACCACTACGGTCCAAACGGACTGGTTTTAGCGGTCTGTGGCGGCATCGCGCCTGATATGGCCCGCGATATCTTCGCGAGAACCCTGGGCGCCTGGCAGAACAACACGCAATTCTCCCCTGCTAAACTTCCTCCTTTCACACCACCCGCCTACTCCATTCGAAGCCATGTGGCACTTGAAGAAAAAAATCAGAGCGATCTGATTATTGGCGTTCCAGCTCCAAAAACAATCAGTCGTGATTTCCAGGTCTGCTCTTTGGGAAATGCGATTCTCGGCAGGTACGGCATGATGGGTCGCATCGGCAAGGCAGTTCGTGAAAAAGCCGGACTGGCTTATGAAGTCTCAAGTCACCTGGGAGCCGGAATCGGACCCACCGCCTGGAAGATAGCTGCTGGAGTCAATCCGGACAACCTCGAAAAAGCCATCTCCTTGCTCAAACAGGAAATTCTGCGTTTCTACAGCGAACCGGTAACGGCGCAGGAACTGCAGGATGTAAAAACCCAGGCTCTGGGTAGATTACCGCTCTCAATAGAGACGAACGCGGGTATTGCTTCCATCTTGGTCAGCATCGAACGCTACGATTATGGTCTGGATCATCTGCGTCAATTACCAGCAATCATCGAAAGCGTCACCGCAGAAGATATCCTTGCAGCTGCAAAGCGCTCTTGGGACCTGGAAAAGTTAGTTATCACCTCAGCCGGAAAGGCGCTCCAATGATCAAGTGCGGCATCGATCTGATCCGAACCTCCCGCCTGGCGGAGGTTAACCCAGCTATCAAGGCACGATTCATCCGCCGGGTCTACACCACCGCAGAAATAGCCCAGGCTCAAGGAGATAACGACACGCTTTCGGGTATTTTTGCCGCAAAGGAAGCTGTCTCAAAAGCCCTCGGCACCGGGATCGGCAAGGTTTCCTGGCAGGATATCGAAATCCTGCACGCCCCCAGCGGTGAGCCTGCGGTTTTCCTTCATGGAGCTGCCCTGGAAGTCGCGCAAATAAAAAGGCTGGAAGAGTGGTCAGTCTCCATCACGCACGAAGGAGGAATAGCTGCAGCAGTTGCTGTCGCTCAAGGCTTGTGAACCAGAAAAAGCTGCTCTGTTTGAGCGATGTGGAGGTGCCGGCGGTTTACAACCCACGCATCCGCGAGCGTTTCCCTGGTCTGGACGCAGTCATCAGTTGCGGCGACTTACCCTGGTATTATCTTGAATTTGTTATTAGTATGCTCGATTTGCCCCTCTATTACGTCCAGGGCAATCATGTCTTTGATATTGAGGATGGTCAAGGAGAAGTGCGGCATCACCCTCATGGCGCCATCAACCTGCACCGCCGGGTCATCTACAACCCCCACCTGGACCTGATCCTGGCTGGCATTGAAGGCAGTTTATGTTACAACCAGGGTGATTATCAATATTCACAAAGGCAGATGTGGCTGATGGTCTTTGGTCTCGTTCCGCAGTTACTTTTCAACAAAATCCGTTACGGACGCTACCTGGATATTTTTGTCACACATGCGGCACCGAAAGGGATCCAGGATGAGGATGATGCCGCTCACAAGGGAGTGGCAGCCTTTCGCTGGCTAATCAACCATTTCAAACCCAAACTGCACCTGCACGGGCATATTCATCTCTATAACCCCCTCAAAGCCCGTGAAACAATGCACGGACAAACCCGCGTCATCAATTGCTACGGTCACAGAGAGATCAACTACACGCGAGGTCAATCAAGCGACAGAGCATAAAGGGGCACCAGCATCTCATCCGGATGTAAACCGCCATGGCGCCCAAGCATCACATTACTCTTGTTCACCCACCAAAGATACGCATTTCCATGCGGGATGGCTACCAAATCTCCAATGCGATTAATAAGATCGCTGTTCGGTGTTCCCCGGCCTAAAAGCCCTGAATCCAGCACCTGCTGACGCGTGATCAAACTGAACTCGCCTGGCCATGCATGCTCGAAATATTCACGAACAGCCTCTTCTTGCCCGGGTTTTACGTAAAGGTAAGGCAGCCTGCCTTCACAGGTCGGCTGCATCACCAAAAGATCCATCAATTCCGGGCGCGAGCGCAGCTCGTAAGCAGGATTGTTGGGGGTTTCCACCGATCCGTGATCTGCTGTAAGCAGGATGAGTGTCTCCTCGCGAGCCCAGGGTTCGAGTTTGTTCAGGAAGATGCGCTCAAACGCATCGCTGAAACTGTTAAATTGTTCGGTGACTCTTTCGTTGTAAGTCCCATAACGATGCATAAGGCTGTCCACATGGCTCCAGTAGGCATACACGAATTTGCGGTTATTTGGACGGGCGTTTAACAAATCCCGCATATTTGCCAAAAAGTCACTTTCCGCCGTGTATCCATGCAATTGGGTCCCAACGTGATGCATCTTAGACAGTCCCGAATTAGCGATACCAGCTGGAACAAAAGCATGAGACTCTATCCCGCTGTTTGTAAAAAGCTCACCCAGCGGCGGAAATCCAAGGAAACTTACCGGGTCAAACCCAGCCCTTGCCAATCCACCCACATCCCCCCAGAAGGTGATCGGTGAATGTAAAATCGTGTTAATCACCATGCCAAGGGATTTGACCCACATTTCGTAACCGATGATTCCATGTTCCAGCGGAGTAGTTCCAGTCCAGATTGTGGTTAGGGCTGAAGCAGTCGTGCTGGGTGAGATACTGGTGATGGGGAGAAGCGTCGAAGTGCCAAGCTTGCGCTGCCAGAAACCAGCCTGCCCCTCTTGCATCAAACGGATTAACTGCTTGTAACCAAGCGCGTCCACCAGCAGCATCACAACCCGCTTGTACTTAGGTGCGAATTGATCCAGGATAATATCTGAAAAAACAGGGGCGGAAAGTTCCGGTCCGCCCAGCCAGCGGCTGATGCTTGGAGTTAGGTTTGCTAATCCAAAACCATCATAACTGGGCAGCAGGATGTCTGGTGCGTTTTCTACTCCTGGCAAATTCCTTGGCATTTGGATTCCTTTTAGATATGCATCATAAATTGGCATTCTTCTCCTCCTTCAAACCAAGGCAAGCCTTTACAGCCAGCCAGAATAAATTTTCACGGATTTCAGTCCTGTTGTTCCAACCGCGGTGGTCCCAGCCATCAGCCTGCACCAGGTCCCCGCCGTAAAAAACGGCACCAAATTCCACACCATAAAACTCTGCCACTGCCGCCAGAGCAGAAGCTTCCATCTCCACACAATCACAGCCCGCCTGCTTGAAACGGGCAACGCGCGCCTTGGTTTCCCGGTAAAAGGCATCTGTTGTCCAGGTTTTGGTCAGAAGAAACTCCAAACCTTCTTCCCTCACCACATCCTCGATCCGTTTGACCACTCTTGGGTTTAATGAAATCTCAAAAGCCGGCGGCAGGTAATGGTAAGAAGTGCCCTCATCCCTGATCGCCGCAGTCGGGATCAGCAAATGCCCAACTGCCAGGTCCGGGTTCAGAACCCCGCATCCACCGCAGACGATGAACTTTTTACCTCCCATCACAATCGCTTTCTCCATGAAACCCACTGCCAGCGGTGCGCCTACCATGGCCTGGAAGAATCCCAGGCGTTTTCCTTCAAGCGCTATTTCGTAAAAGGGAACCGGACCCACCTCTGATTGTCCTACATAGACGGTTTTGGCTGAGGTCTCTTTTGCGACCTTTTCGACCACTTCCTTGAAAAAACACATCACCACCAACTCCGGAAAGTCTGGCGGTGTTTCGGTCATAAACGGTCGAATGATCGCATCCCGGTCGGGGTCAAAGTCGATAATCGGATAAAGCCTGTCGTCATTCATCTTTTGTCCAGTTGATAGCTTCATTGGCAAAACGCTTTTGCATGACCTCAATCGCCTGTGGGTTATTGTCCACCAGGATGAAATTTCGCTCCAGCTTGAGGCATGCCGCGCCCGTGGTGCCGCTGCCTGCGAAGAAATCCATCACCAGCTCGCCCGGGTTGGAGGAGGCGCGAATGATACGTTCGAGCACGCCCAGGGGTTTTTGGGTTGGATAACCGGTTTTTTCCCGACTATTAGTGCCCACAATGGTGTGCCACCAGGTGTCCGTGGGCAGTTTGCCCTTTTTTGCCTTCTCCTCCCCCACTAAACCCGGAGCCATATAAGGGATGCGATCGATATCCTGCCGGTTAAAGGTGTAATTTTGGACGTCTTTTACGTAATAGAAGATGTTGTCGTGCTTGGCAGGCCAGCGATCCTTTGCACGTCCGCCAAAATCGTAAGCCCAAATGATTTCATTCAAAAAGCTTTCCCGCCCAAAGATTTCATCCAACAGAACCTTACAGTAATGGGCTTCCCTGAAGTCAATGTGAAAATACAAACTGCCAGATGGCTTTAGCACACGGTGGGCTTCAACAAGCCTGGGTTCGAGAAAGGCGCGGTAATCCTTGAAACTGTCGCGGTAATCGCGTGTGGCGAGGACTTCGGTGGTGTAGCTTTGGTCTCCAAAACCAACGCGGTCTCCTGCCTCAGAGCGGGTGGTCTTGAGCTGTCGGCGCGATTGCAGTTTTCCGGTATTGAAAGGTGGATCGATATAGACCAGATCAACCGTTTCCTCAGGCTGTTTCTGCAAGAACCGCAGGTTATCACCAAAGTGGATTTGATTTTGCATTTGCAAATTGTAGCATGCCTGAATCAAAAAAGCTGTCCGAGTGGACAGCTTTTTGTGACTTCTTGTGTAATTATGATAACTGCGATGTGCAGTGAGGGCAGCGGGTTGCTTCGAGCGGAATTTCCGTCTTGCAGAAGGGGCAAGTCTTGGTGGTTGGCTCAGCGGCAGGTTCTTCAGCTGGTTTGCGGGCTTTATTGATAGCTTTGACAAGCAGGAATATGACAAAAGCAATGATCAGGAAATTAACAATGGTCATCAGGAAATTGCCATAAGCAAACACAACGGCTCCGGCTTCCTTGGCGGCAGCCAAAGTGGTGCCGGCGGGAATTGTTACAGCTGCCTTGTTCAGTTGGATGAAGAGGTCCGCAAAATTGACCTTGTTCAGGAGCATGCCTATGACAGGCATGATCAAGTCTCCAACCAAGGAATTGACAATGGCGCCAAAGGCGCCGCCGATGACAACGCCAATAGCCAGATCAAGCGCGTTGCCTTTTGTAATAAACTCTTTAAATTCTTCGATAATTTTTTTCATTCTCACCTCTCTTTCATTCCAAATTATAACTAAAATAGACGCGCATATATTCAGCAAGATAAATCCTTGAGATCAATTTTTAATCATTTCCTTCCTCTTGTCGTTGTATGTTGTATAATTTATCTGGATAGTTCTCAATGAACCTGTTGTGAAAGGATAGAAAATGGACGAAAATCTCGAAAATGCAGCTCAGGAATTCGAACGCGATTTGAATGAAGCCGCTGAAAACGCATGGAAACCCATAGAAGAATCTGCCGGGGAGGCGCAAGAACACATCGAAGAAGTTCAGGAAGCCGCTCAGGAGCAGGCTGCCGAGGCAGCAGAGACTGTGGAAGGCGCCTGGAGTGAAGTCAAGGATGATTTTCAAGAAGCCTCAGCCGAAACATGGAGCGAGCCTGAAGAACCCCAAACTCCCCTTCCTCCTCAACCAGAAGCCGATCGTTGGGGGGCGGCAGTAAATGAAGCCGCCGACGATCCAGGTCGTTGGAACGACAACCTCTATACCCCTGGAGCTGAAGAGCCAACTCCCGCTTCTGAAGCAAAAGCTGAAGAAGCCCCAAAAGTAGTGGATTATGTCACGACACCTCCCGCAAAGCCAGAAAAGAAAGATAAATTCCCGGTCTGGGCAATTATCCTAATCGTCTTGCTAATTCTGTGCATATGCATTGCCTGCCCCATCATCATTCTTGGCGGCAGTATTTTTGCACTCTTCCGGGATACCGTCAGCATTTTGCCCTTGTTGTTCATGTAGCCACCAAACATTTCAATCAACAGACCGCCTGAGAGCGGTCTGTTTTGCTTAAGCAAAATTCCGTTTCAGATCGAAAATCATCAGATCTGCAGGTAAATTTTTTCTCATGACATGTTTCTTTCCTTGCAGGCATAAATCGGTAATACTTAAAAAATCTGGGCGGCAGGTCATATTCCGTGTTAAAATAAAAGATTGCGAAAGCAGAGAGAACATGGAAGAATTTAACAAAGATTTACCTGTCATGATTGTCGGACTGGGAAACCCCGGTCCAGTTTATCGCCACACCCGTCATAATTTCGGTTTTCTTGCCCTTGATGAACTTGCGGAGGAACTCAACATCCAGGTTAAGCGCCTCAAGTTCAAAGCCATGATTGGTGAGGGCAGATTTAACGAGAGCAAAGTTGTGCTTGTAAAACCGATGACCTTTATGAACGAGTCTGGTCGGGCTGTGGCTCCCTTGCTGCGCTACTTTAAACTCCCGCTCTCCAATCTACTCATCATCCACGACGATCTCGATCTGCCCCTGGGCACTCTGCGCCTGCGTCCCAGCGGCGGCACCTCCGGGCAGCGCGGCATGGCATCCATCATCACCCACCTCGGAACGCAGGAGTTCCCGCGCATGCGCCTGGGGATCGGTCGCCCGCCCGGGCAGATGGACCCGGTTGATTATGTGCTAAAGAACTTTTTACCTTCTGAAAACGAACTTCTGGCGATAGTCCTGCGAACTGCAGTTGAAGCCAGTCAGAACTTCATCAAAGAAGGTCTCACACAGACCATGAACAAATATAATGGGGAAGTCAGCTGAACATCCTCTGCTCGCACCGCTTGCCAGCCTGACAGCCTACCAGGATCTGCTAAACAGGCTTAAGGAAGGTGATTTCGTCGGTGGAAGCCTGCGCGGTCTTGGGCTGCCGCGTGCAGTCCGTTTGGCGTTGTTGGCAGCTTTGCATCACGATCTCGAAAAGCCCATCCTTCTGCTGACAAACCGGGCAGACCGGGCACTCTCGCTCTTCGATGAATTGGGTTTTTGGCTGCCGGAAGGCAGCAACCTTTACTTTGCGGAACCTAACCCCTCCTTTTACGAAGATTTGCCCTGGTCCGAAGCCACTCGCCACGATCGTCTGCGCGTGCTGACAGAGTTTGGTCGCTATTGGCTTCCAGGCAACCTTGCACCCCTGATCCCCTCGGTCGTGATTGCACCAATCCGTGCGGTAATGACCCGCACCATCCCCCGCCGCGACTTCCTGCGCAAGACTTTGCGCATCAAGCTGGCGGATCAACGCGACCTGGTTGAAACCAGTGCCAGCCTGGTGATGCTGGGTTATGAATACAGCAACATCGTCGTTCGTCCTGGTCAGTTTTCCCGCCGTGGCGGCATTCTTGATGCCTGGTCGCACTCCAGCCCCTGGCCAGTTCGAATTGAATTTTTCGGTCAGGAAATTGACACCTTGCGCCTCTTCGACCCTGCCACCCAGCGCACCACCGAAAAGATCGACCACGCGGTGCTTTTCCCGGCTTCTGAAGCGCTTGCGCTATCCTCAACAGGTGAGGGCGAGCTGCCTTACCAACCAACTGAACTTGAAATCCCTGATCTTTACCGTTTTCCCTCCAGCCTGATTGATTTCCTGCCCAAAGAAGCCCTGGTGCTGCTGGACGGGCAGGAGTTTATCGAAGCTGCCGCTAACGACATTGAAGAAGAGTCGAGTGAACGCCGGGCGACTCAAATTGCTGATCATTCACTCAAGCAGAGCGCGCCAATTCCTTACCTGACCTGGTCCGAACTGGCCGACAGCCTCAGCCAGCATCAGGTGCTTGAATTAGGTCATACCAACGCGGAGGGCGGCTCAAGCCTCTCAACCAGTTTTGGTCCAGGACCGCGCTTTGCTGGTCGGCTTAAAGAATATCAGTACCACATCGAGAATCTAAGCAGCGAAAGTTTGCCCTGGACGGTTGTTTCACGCCAGGCTGCCCGGCTTAAACAGCTCTGGACTGAAACGCATCCGGATATCAGCTCACAAGAGATCCAACAGCATTTCATAGAAGGCTCAATTTCCGGTGGTTGGGTGCTGAAGCATGGCGAAATCGAACAACATCTTCTTTCCGATAGTGAGATCTTCGGATGGAGCCGCCCGCAGCCCCGCCGCCGACCCATGCTCAACACCGAAGCTCCCGAGACGATCTACGCGGACCTGAAACCCGGCGATTGGGTTGTACATGTGGACCACGGCATCGGTCAATTCATTGGGTTGCATTCCCCGAACATCGAAGGCGTCCAACGCGAATACCTCTCTATTGGCTATAAGGACAATGACGTACTCTACGTCCCCATCCACCAGGCTGACCGCATCACACGCTACGTTGGACCTGAAAGTGGTCCTCCCTCCTTAAGCCGTTTGGGCGGCTCAGAGTGGGACCTCACCAAGAGCCGCGTCCGCCATGCTGTGGTGGAAGTCGCGCAGGACCTGCTGGAGCTCTACGCCAAACGTCAAACTGCTGAAGGTTTTGCGTTTGACCCTGACAACGAATGGCAGAAGGAACTGGAAGCCTCCTTTGCATACATTGAAACCCCGGATCAATTGCTGGCTATCCAACAAGTCAAAGCCGATATGGAATCCAAGCGCCCGATGGACAGGCTGCTCTGCGGTGATGTGGGCTATGGCAAGACCGAAGTAGCTCTGCGAGCCGCTTTCAAAGCGGTTACAAATGGCAAGCAAGTGGCAGTATTGGTACCCACAACCGTACTGGCACAGCAGCACTATGAGACCTTCCGCCAGCGGCTCTCTGTCTTTCCCGTGACCGTCGAGATGCTTTCACGCTTCCGCTCGAACAAAGCCCAGGATGAGATCATTCGCCTGACAGCCGAAAAACAAGTGGACATTCTGATAGGAACCCATCGCCTTCTTTCAGCGGATGTAAAGTTCAAAGATCTTGGGCTGGTCATCATCGATGAAGAGCAGCGATTTGGCGTAACCCACAAGGAACATCTCAAGAAATTGCGCGCCGAAGTGGATGTGCTCACCCTCACCGCTACCCCCATCCCGCGCACGCTCTACATGGCCCTCAGCGGCGTACGGGATATCTCCAACATCAACTCGCCTCCTGAAGAACGTTTGCCCATCATCACCCACGTTGGACCCTACGATCAGAAACTGGTGCGCGAAGCCATAATTCGCGAATTGGATCGCGGTGGACAGGTATTTTTTGTTCACAACCGCATTCAGTCCATTCCGGCTGTCTACAACCATCTTTCTACCCTTATTCCAGAGGCCCGTATCGGCATTGGGCACGGCCGGCTGCCTGAAGAACAGCTGGCGGAGGTTATGCAGCAATTCACTGCCGGGCAAATTGACGTCCTTTTATGCACCTCGATTATTGAATCCGGGCTCGATATCCCCAACGCCAACACCCTGATCGTCGACCGGGCCGACACTTTTGGTCTGGCGCAGTTATATCAACTGCGCGGTCGGGTTGGGCGCGGCGCACAACGGGCGTTTGCCTATCTCTTCCGCGACAAACGCCGCTCCCCCACCCCTGAAGGCGAAGAACGCCTGGAAGTCCTCGCGGATAACTCCCAGCTTGGCGCAGGCTATGCCATAGCCATGCGTGACCTGGAAATGCGCGGCGCGGGAGATCTGCTGGGCACACGCCAATCCGGCTATATTGCGGCGGTTGGCTTCCACCTCTACACCAAGCTGCTCGGGCAGGCGGTCAAAGCGATGCGCAGTGATTCCGGCCTGCCGGTCGAAACCACGCTTGAAGCCCCCAGCCTGAACATCAACGTTGAACTGCCCCTTTCCAATGAGATCCCCACCACTTACATCCCCGACCAGGAATTGCGGCTCAAACTCTACCGCCGCATCGCTTCCTTGCGCAGCGAAACAGAGATCGCTCAAACCGAAATCGAGTTTGCAGACCGCTTTGGTCCAATTCCGCAAGGCGTCCTGGATCTCTTGTTCCAGATGAAGGTCAAATTGCGTGGAGAAGCCGCGGGGATTGAAGCAATCAGCGTTAATAACAACCAGATTCTGCTTTCTTACCCTGCGCTGCCCAATGGCATCAAAGACCGCCAACTGCCAGAAATCGCGCCCTATGTGCGGGCGGGAAAGAATGGCTATTGGGTCAATATCACCGATTTGACGAAAGACGAATGGAAGGCTCGTTTATTGGGTGCATTGCAAAAGATCCTGCAGCAGGTACACACACCGGATTAGATTTTTGCCTGGTTGGACCTTTTTCAGGCATGTGATACATTTAAGTTCTGATGACTAAACAGAGAAAAGTGATGATCATGTTGAGTGCGGCCCTCGTGGTGAGTGGTCTTGGTTTAATCTTTGCCCACCTCTGGCATCCTTATCAATTGGTGGTCGATGGACAGACCTTCAAGGTGCATACCATTGCGTTCAGCCTGCGCGGACTGCTCCGACAGCTAAACTATGAAATTCAACCCGAAGACCGGACCTCGACCGATCCCGAAAGTTTTGCTTTAAGCCTGCCAGACCGCCTGAGCCTTCAACGCGCTCGTCTGGTGCAAATTAAAAATGGTGCCAAAGACATTGAACTGCAGAGTTCAGAACTTTTACCAGCCAACCTGCTGCAAGCGGCGGGAATTCCGCTCTTTCCCAACGATTTGTTGTTGCGAGATGGTCGCACCATTAACCCATACGAGCCCTTGCCGGCTGGTGAACAGGTAAGGCTCCAGTTCTTGCCCGCGAAGCAAATCACGCTGGAAATTGATGGGCAAACCCAAACGCTTTACACTCAAAAAAATACCCTCGCTGAAGCGCTTGCTGAAGCCGTTATCCAATTAGAGCCTGAGGACCGGCTTTCTTCACCGCCAGACACCCAACTCAAAGCCCAAAACGAATTCACTTTAGCCAGGGCTCAACGCCTGCAAGTCACAATTGGCAACCAAACCCTCAGTGGCATGTCCGCTGCAGATACAGTAGGCGAAGCGCTGGCAGATCTTGGTCTCGCACTGCAAAACCTTGACCGCTCCATCCCATCTGAGGACCAGCCTCTGCCGCCTAACGGGCAGATCAACCTCATCCAATCTACGGAAAGCATCTCGCTGGTCAAGGACGAAACCGCTTTCAATTACACCTACCAATTTGACCCCGAAGCTGAGTTGGACACCACCTCTGTGATCACGCCAGGGCAGCTTGGATTGGTCGTTACGCGCCAGCGCAACCGGGTTGAAAACGGCATCATCGTCCGTAGCTTGGAAGAAGGTCCGTGGAAGGCATCCGATCCTTCGGATGCGGTTTTGGGTACAGGCACGAAGGTGGTTGTCAGAACTGAAGTTGTGGACGGGCAGACGATTGAGTATTGGCGCAAGCTAAGTGTTTATGCAACCTCCTATCATCCTTCCGAATTCAGCTACGGGGACCTGACGCGCTCCGGCATCCCTCTGACCAAGGGAATCGTGGCTGTCCATACTTCCTGGTACAACGCACTCGAGTTCCAGCCGGTTTACGTGCCTGGCTATGGGCATGGCATAATCGGAGATTCAGGCTATGGAATAGACGGAAGGTATTGGATTGACCTTGGCTACGACGATGAAAACTGGGTTTCCTGGCATGATTGGACCGTGATTTATTTCCTTACACCCGTACCAGATTATGTGCAGGTGGTCCTGCCATGACGCTTGAATTTCTAAATATTCAACCTCTGCTGAAAAAATACCACATCCACCCCAAGAAATCTCTCGGGCAAAACTTTCTGGTGGAGCCGGCTGGATTAATGAAAGTGATCCATGCCGCGGAACTTTCCGGCAGCGAAGAAGTGCTCGAGATCGGCGCGGGCTTGGGCAGCCTGACCTATCTGCTGGCACAAACCTCTGCTTTGGTAACCGCGGTTGAAATCGACAACCGGATGCTGGAGCCGCTTGCGGACGCTTTAAAGCCTTTTTCAAACGTGAAGATCGTGCCCGGAGACATTCTGGAACTTGACCCATCAACTCTCACCAGGCAGGAAAATTACGTCGTTGTGGCGAACATCCCCTACTACATCACCTCCGCCATCATCCGCCATTTGCTTGAGGCCGCTCTCAAGCCTTCGCGCGTCATCCTCACGATCCAAAAAGAGGTTGCTCAGCGCATTCTGGCACGCGATGGCAAAATGAGCCTGCTTTCACTTTCGGTATTCGTGTTTGGTGAACCCGAGATTGCCGCCACGATCCCGGCGGGTAGTTTCTTCCCCTCGCCGGATGTGGACTCGGCGGTTTTACGCATTCGCCTGCACCCCGAGCCGCTTATCCACACATCCCAATTGAATCAATTCTTCAAACTGGCGCACGCCGGTTTTGGACAAAAACGCAAGACCTTAAGGAATTCTCTTTCGGCGGGTTTAAACCTGCCTGCCAGCGAAACCGAAGCCAGGCTTTTGGAGGTCGGGATTGAGCCATCCCGCCGGGCCGAAACCCTCAGCATAACCGAATGGGCAAGCCTGATTGAAAGTTTCGGTTAATCGAATTAATTCCAGATCACGAAAGAGGGGTATTTGAGACTGCCTGAAGTGCTATTTCTTGTTCTTTTTTGATTTTCCGTGAGACCTGATCATCAGCAGGGTGCCAATCACTCCAGCCACACCCGCCAAAACCACCAGGGGACGCTCCAGCGCCCATAGTAAGCCACGCAGTCCGCTTCTGCCAGCAGACACAAGCGCGGTTCTGGGCAAATCGACGTCAGCCTGCCAATCAAACGTAACCAGGCGGGGCAAAAATCCCTGCCTCACACAGCCCTCAAGGCTGAAGACATAAATAGGCTTGCCGCTGCGCCGCGCCAGGCGCAGATCTGTCGCGAACTCATCCCAGGTTAAGTAAGGCACATTCTCAAGAGGACCCGCCTGAACACCGCCGCCGGTATTGCCAATTCCAATTGCCTGGGCTTTTTGGGCATAGCTCCACAATATCGAGTGCCCACGTGGTCGGAAGAAACTTGAATACAACATCAATACTTCCCTGTCGACGGGGACTTCCACCAGCCCTGCCACGCGTTGCAGAACAGTTGAACCCGCTTCACGATCATCCACGATTAAGGGAAAGTGATAACTCTCCACCATGTATCCATCCGCGTGTATTTGCGCGACCAACGCTTCGTAGGCTTTCCTGGCGACCCGATAAGCCCTGGTATCTCGAAGCCTTTTGAGGGCTTTCTGAATGATGGCTCCGCGGTCATCGGTGAGACACTTGAGTTCATTAATATCTGATTCAATATCCAGTCCGACTGCAGCCCACTCCAGCTTATTCTCTTCGCTCCAGGCCTTGAATGCCTGGTAGCGGGCTGCTGCCTCCGCATGGTTTCCAATATTAAACCAGTAACCCTGCTCTTCCGGCAGCAGCAGCCAGGCAGTCACCGGAATGCCGAGGCGGTTGAGTTTTTGCACCACATTTGCGCGCTCAGGGGAAAAGTCCAATATGCCCAGGGAGATACCAGCATTGAGAGTCTTCAGGTCGTCAAAAACAAAGCGGTCTTCAAAGAGTTTTTTCAGCTCCGCAGCCCGCAATTCACAAAAGAACGTCATTTGTGTTTTCATAAATTGGTAAATCTAACCATTGAGAAGTTGGTCAAATAACTTCCGGTATTTTTCGTCATCAGAAGTCAGGATCGGTTTTTTGGCAGGCAGACCAACCGCGCGTGGAAAATCCTTCGGAGTATGGCGAAGTTTGTCGATAATCACCAGATTGCCTTCTCCCTCAATTCCATCAAAATCCAAGCGCCGCACGTCGCTTATTTCTCCACCACAAAGATCAATAACCTTTCCAGCTTCCAGAATTTCCAGCGGAACGCGCGTTCCTTTTTGCATCAGGCTCCTCCCGCCTACCTTCACAAAGGGCAGGAGATATTCCGCCAGCGTCGGGACTGGCGCAACCGCTCGCGCGATTGCGATGTCGTATGCCTCGCGGTGTTCCGGCATGCGCGCCACTTCTTCTGCGCGTTTTGATATCACTGTGACATCCGATAGTCCCAGCGTCTCGACAATATGCCGGCAGAAATTCGCCTTCTTGTCGACCGATTCCACCAGGGTTAAGCGCAATTCTGGAATGATAAATTTGACTGGCAGTCCCGGAAAACCCGCGCCACTACCCACATCAATCAGGCTTTCAGGCCACTCCTCAAAACCCATGAAACAGGTCAGGGAATCAAAAAAGTGCCTCTCCTGGATGCCCTTTTCATCACGAATTGCCGTCAGGTTAATTTTTTTATTCCACTCCAGCAATTCCTCCTGCAGGACCTGGAATTGAAACCGCTGCAGGTCATTCAGGGTAATGCCGAGGTGGCGATCTGCTAATTTAATCCAATTATCCATTTCTTAATTATACACAAGCACAATAATTTAATGGTTATAAATGTTATAGGCTGAAATTCAGAAGAGTTTTACTCAAAAACACTGAATATGCCAGCCCCAAGGTAGGCAAATGCCAGCATTTTGGCAATTTTTCCCAACAAGCAAAAGAACAGAAACTTCCAGACGGGCATACGTGCTGCTCCTGCCATAAACCCCGCCATATCAAACAGAGGATTTGGAACCAAAGCCAGCAAAAAGATCGTCCAGGATTGATTGCGCTGCATCCATTCCGTCAATTTTTTTACATTTTCAGATTTTTCGAGCATTGGCTGACCGCTGAACCCCACCAGATAACCTGAGAGTTCACCCAAAGCTGCACCTGCTCCCGAGGCGATCGCCACCCAGAATGGGTTAAACACCATCGCCATGGCCGAGGTGATCATCACCCCAGGCAGCGGAACCAGGATTGTGGCATTGGAAAGCAGCGACACCAGGAAGATACCTGGGTAGCCATAAACCTCCAGGTGCTGTATTTTGTCGCGATTGAGCACCAGCAGAATCGTGCCCAAGACCACAAAAATCAGCAGGGTGATACGCAATACAAGCTGGGTATTAGTAAATTTTGGCTTCTCTTGTTCGATCATTCTGGCAGCAGCGCTTTGAGGCGCGCGATTACCATATCTGAAGCAACCGTGTTCATGCCGCCCCCGGGGATAATCACGTCCGCAAAACGTTTTGTGGGTTCTACAAATTCGATGAAACTCGGGCGTACAGTTCTCAGATATTGATCAATAACGGATTCAACCGTACGCCCGCGTTCGGTGACATCCCTGAGCAGACGGCGAATGAAGCAGATGTCCTGATCGGTATCCACAAAGAGCTTCATAGAGCACAGATTGCGCAGTTTGGGCTCAACGAAAATGAGGATCCCCTCCACCAGGATGATCGGTTTGGGCAAAACATGAACGGTGGCTGCCGCGCGGGTATATTGTTTGAAGTCATACACGGGCAAATCCACCGCCTCTCCGTGCTGAAGCGTTTGGATGTGCTGGATTAATAGCTCAGTTTCAAGCGAATCAGGGTGGTCGTAGTTGACCGACAACCGCTCTTCAAAGGTCTTATCGCTCTGTTCGCGATAATAAGCATCATGCGGCAAGAACAAAATTCGGTCCTCACCGATGGCTGCAAGAATGCTGTTTGCCAGGGTGGTTTTTCCCGAACCGGAACCGCCTGCAATGCCAATAATTAACGGAGTGTAGGATGTGGGCATGTGCAAATTATACCTTCCTTTCGGGTATAATGACCCACGGAGGCAAACATGAGCGCAAATATCATCGATGGAAAACAAATAGGGCAGGAAATCCGTGACGAAGTCAAAACAGCGGTTGATGACCGCCTCAAAAGAGGTCTTTCAGCACCAGGATTGGCTACCGTCCTGGTCGGTGAAAACCCTGCCTCGCAAGTTTATGTGCGCAGCAAACAAAAAGCCTGCGCCGAAGCGGGTATCAACTCCTTTGGTCATCATCTGCCTGAAGATGCCAGCCAGGAAGAAGTTGAAGCATTGGTTCGCAAACTCAATGCGGATCCCACAGTCAACGGTATCCTCGTGCAATTGCCCCTTCCCCGCCATCTGGATGAAGAAAAAGTGCTCAGTGCCATCGATTTGAACAAAGACGTCGACGGCTTCCACCCGGTCAACATCGGACGCCTGGCCCAAAAAGGTCGCGAACCGGTCTTTGTGCCCTGCACTCCCGCCGGCTGCATGGTGCTTTTGGAGCGCGCTGGCGCTCAGATCAGCGGCGCCAATGCCGTGGTGTTAGGCCGTTCCAATATTGTTGGCATGCCGGTCGCCTTGCTGCTGGTCAAAGCCAACGCCACGGTCACCATCTGCCACTCCCGCACACGCGACCTGCCTTCGGTTGTCAGGCAAGCAGATATCCTGGTGGCAGCCATCGGTCAGCCCGAATTCGTCAAAAAAGAATGGGTGAAACCTGGAGCTGTCGTAATTGATGTGGGCATCAATCGCAAGCAAGATTCCACTGCCAAACGTGGCTACCGCTTGGTGGGCGATGTGGCATATGATGAAGTTTCGCAAGTTGCCGGTGCTATCACCCCCGTGCCTGGCGGCGTTGGACCTATGACCATTGCGATGCTGCTTCAAAACACACTGCGTGCAGCCGAATTGGCTGATCAGTCATAGTCCCAGGAGGTATCTATGTCGACCTTACTCGTCAAAAACGCTGACCTGATCGTCACCATGGATGGGCAGGACCGCGAGCTGAAAGATGCCGCAATTTTCTGCAGGGATGGTTTTATCGAGCAAATTGGCAGCCAGGCAGATCTGCCCCAAGAGGCGGACGAAGTCTTGGACTTGAGTCATCACGTCGTTTTGCCGGGTCTGATCAACACCCATCACCATTTCTATCAGACCCTCACGCGCGCTTTACCTGCTGCCCAGGATGCCAATCTCTTCAACGACACCACGCTCTATCCCATCTGGGCACGCATGACCCCCGATGATATCTTCACCAGCACCAAACCGCCATGGCGGAACTGGCGCTTTCCGGATGCACGACCTCGTCAGATCACCTCTACCTTTTCCCTAATGGCAGCAAATTGGATGACGAGATTTCCGCTGCCGCGAAGTGAATGCGTTTGCACGCCGCACGCGGCTCAATGAGCCTGGGGGCAATCCCAGGGTGGCTTGCCGCGAATTCCGTCGTGGACAGTGAAGAAAGCATTCTCAAGGACAACGAGGAAGCGTCTGATTCAGCGCTACCACGACCCCAAACCTGGCTCCAAGCTGCAAATTGTGCTGGCACCATGCTCCCCTTTTAGCGTCACCGGCGAACTTATGCGCGAGTCTGCTGTGTTAGCCCGCAAGTACGGCGTTCACCTCCATACTCATCTCGCTGGGCTCGAAGATGAAGATGACTTCTGCCTGGCGAAATTTGGGCATAAACCGGTAGCCTACATGCAAACGGTCGATTGGATCGGCAATGATGTCTGGTTTGCCCACTCTATTTGGGTAAATGAAGATGAGATGGATCTTTACGCCCAC
Source organism: Anaerolineaceae bacterium (assembly GCA_040768265.1). Taxonomy (GTDB): domain Bacteria; phylum Chloroflexota; class Anaerolineae; order Anaerolineales; family Anaerolineaceae; genus Mesolinea. Next base: position 140,146 of record JAXGNB010000005.1, on the reverse strand, counting down.
CACGGTTGCGGAGTGGCGCACTGCCCTTCCTCCAACATGCGTCTTGCATCCGGCATCGCGCCGGTTATGAATATGCTTGCACGCGGAGTAAAACTGGCGATCGGCGTGGATGGCTCTGCCAGCAACGACGGTTCACACATGCTGAATGAAGTGCGCCAGGCATTTCTGCTTGCGCGCGTAAACAGCGGTATCAAGGGCGCATCCCGCTCCGCGCCAGACGCCCCGCCGATCATGACTGCCCGCCAGGCGCTCTCGATTGCCACGCGCGGCGGTGCTTCGGTGCTTGGGCGTAAGGATATCGGCTCGCTCGAGGTTGGCAAATGCGCGGACTTCTTCGCCATGGATTTGAATCAGCTGGATTATGCCGGCGCGATCTCGGATCCCCTCGCCACCATTCTTTTCTGCCAGCCTGTTAAGGCAAACTGGACGGTCGTTGGCGGAGAGGTTATCGTGCGGGAAGGTCAATTGACTAAACTCGACGTTCAAAAACAAGTTGAAAAACACAACCAGGCAGCAAGACGCCTGTTGCAGATTTAAAGGACAAACTCACCTACACGGAGATCGAAGATTCTTTCCATGCAAAGTAAAGGTTTGGCAGTAGTTGCAGTTGGCGGCAACGCATTAATCAAAGACAGAACCATCAGACCGTTCCCGACCAGTATCAAGCTGCAGCAGAAACGATGAAACACATTGCCAGCATGATCATTGAAGGCTGGGATGTCGTTGTCACGCACGGCAACGGTCCGCAGGTTGGTTTCATCCTGCGCCGTTCAGAGCTCGCATCCCATGAGCTGCACGAAGTCCCGCTGGATTATTGCGGTGCCGACACCCAGGGTGCCATTGGTTACATGTTCCAGCAAGCCCTGCATAATGAATTCCGCCTGCGCGGAATTAAAAAACAGGCTGCCACGGTAATCACCCAAACCATCGTTGACCGAAAGGACCCTGCCTTTGAAAATCCAACCAAACCGATTGGCTCCTTCATGGATGAAGCTGCTGCCAGGGAAAAAATGGCAAAAGAAGGCTGGACCATGGTGGAAGATGCCGGACGTGGCTGGCGGCGCGTGGTGCCTTCACCGATCCCGCAAACCATTGTCGAGGCGGATGCCATCCGCAGTTTGATCGACCAGGGCTTTGTGGTCATTGCTGTGGGCGGCGGCGGCATTCCGGTGATGCAATTGGAAAATGGCGATCTCACCGGTGTGGAAGCCGTAATCGATAAGGACTTTGGCTCTGCCATCCTTGCCAGCATGATCAATGCCGACCTCTTTTTGATCAGCACTGCGGTGGAAAAAGTGGCCATCAACTTCAACAAGCCTGACCAAAAATGGCTGGACACCATGACCGTTGCGGAAGCAAGAAAGTACCTGGCTGAAGGGCAATTTGCCAAAGGCTCCATGCTGCCAAAGATTGAAGCCATCCTGAAGTTCATGGACAAGGGCGGCAAAAAAGCCCTGATTACCGATCCTGAACACATCAAAGACGCGCTCGAAGGCAAAACTGGCACCTGGATCCTGCCATAGGCGGATTACGGTAGAATAAACGATTATCGGAACTAAATGGATAGGCGGGTGGGTTGAAATCAATCTATGAAACACTCACCCCTTATCTTTTTGCAACTTATTGGAAAGCATAATGCCGCTTAGCTACTTTCAATGTTCTGAATGTGGGCAGTCTTTTGAGCCCGACCTGGTCACATACAACTGTCTGACCTGTGGTGGCAACCTGGATGCGCACTTCAGCTTTGAGGAGAACCCTGCCGAAATAAGCCAGAGCACCATACTGGAGAGTGGTGAAACTTCAATCTGGCGTTATGCCCCCCTGCTTGCCGCTCCAGATCCTGGTTATCACAATACCCCCCTCCACCAGGTGGGCTGGACGCCAGTCTATCAACCTGAATCATTGCGAAAAAAACTTGGCATGCGGGAGCTTTGGATCAAAGACGAGAGCCGTAATCCAAGCGCGTCTTTTAAGGACCGCGCCAGCGCGTTGGTTGTTGCGCGGGCGATTGAAGCGGATATTGAGACGATTATCGCTGCTTCCACTGGCAATGCCGGTGCAGCCATGGCGTGCATGGCTGCCAGCGTAGGCAAACAAGCAGTCATCATCGCCCCGCGCAGTGCCCCTCCCGCCAAGGTAGCCCAACTGCTGACCTTTGGCGCAAGGGTAGTGCTGGTGGACGGCAGCTACGATCAGGCCTTTGATCTGAGCATCGAAGCTTCCCATGAACTGGGTTGGTACAACCGCAACACTGGCTACAATCCCTACACCGTGGAAGGCAAAAAGACCGCTGGGCTGGAAATTTGGGAACAGGTGCTCCAAAAACGCGAAAAATCCTCCCAGAATTTGACGATTTTTATCCCGGTTGGCGACGGTAACATCCTCAGCGGGGTGGCAAAAGGTTTTATTGACCTGCTTGCCCTGGGTTGGATCGAAAAATTGCCCAGGCTGGTCGGCGTGCAGGCTGAAGGCTCAGCCGCCATCTTCAATGCTTTCGAAGCTGGTATCAATAAAATTACTCCGGTGAGCGCAAAAACCGTTGCCGACAGCATCAGCGTGGATTTACCCCGCGATGGGCTGCGAGCCCTTAGACGGGTCCGGCAGAGCGGTGGATATTTCCTGACCGTTTCGGACCAGGAAATCCTGCAGGCTATTCCGACGCTTGGCAAGGCTGGGCTCTTCGTGGAGCCTGCCGCTGCGGCGGCATTCGCCGGATTACAAGCTGCCATTCGTCAGGGTCTGCACCAGCCCGACGAGTCCGCTCTGGTACTCTGCACAGGCAGCGGACTGAAAGATATCAACGCTGCCATGCGTGCAGTGGAGCCCGCACCCATCATCGAGCCAACGTTAAAAGAGCTGAAAGAGGCGCTTCATGTCTGAACCAATCTTCACCATCATTGCCCCAATTTTCAACGAACTCGAAAATTTACCCCTGCTCTATGCCCGCGTCCGCGAAGTCATGGACCAGACTGGCGAAGAATGGGAATTGATCCTGGTGGATGACGGTAGTTCAGATGGTTCCACGGAAAGTATTCGCAAACTTGCCCAACAGGATGAGCGCGTGCGTCCGGTTATTTTTGCCCGTAATTTTGGGCACCAGATCGCTGTGACTGCCGGTATGGATTACAGCCGCGGTAAAGCAGTTGTTATTATTGACTCTGACCTGCAGGATCCCCCGGAAGTGATCCTTGAACTGATCGAAAAATGGCGCGAAGGTTACCAGGTTGTGTATGCGGTACGCACTGAGCGTGAAGGGGAAAGCTGGTTCAAACTAACCACTGCCTCCCTCTTTTACAAGCTCATTTACAAGATAACCGACGTCAAGATGCCGCTCAATACCGGTGATTTTCGCCTGATAGACCGTCAGGCGCTCGACATCATCAATCAGATGCGTGAGCGCAACCGCATCTTGCGCGGGATGGGTGCCTGGGTGGGCTTCAAACAAATCGGCGTCGAATACAAACGCGCCCCGCGCCACGCTGGGGAAACCCATTATCCGCTGAAGAAAATGATCCGTTTGGCGATGAACGCCGTGACCGGATTCTCCACCTTCCCGCTTCAAATGCTCACCTCCGGTGGGATTGCGCTGATTGGACTCAGCTTGCTACTGCTGCTTATTTATCTTGGTCTGGCAATTTTCAACGGTTTCGACCTCACCTACATCCTGGCCATCTGGCTAACGCTGATCTTCCTGGCTGGCGTCCTGCTGACCGGCATGGGTATTCTTGGTGAATACCTTGGCCGCATTTATGATGAAGCCAAAGGTCGTCCACTTTACATTGTTGCCGAAGGGCCCGACAAGTCCCTCGACCCCACCCGGCTCGATCGGGAAAAAGAAGAAAACTAAAAAACCACAGGAACCCACATATGACAAAAATCGATTTGACCGTAATGCATGACCGCCTCGAACGAACCCTGCAGCGTGTACGCGAACGCAAGATCATCATCCCAACTTTCGCACAGCAGCGTGACCCTTCGCTCGTGCCAGCAGACATTCAAAACCGCCTGAAAGAAATCGGCCTTTGGGATCTGCATCCATTGAACCTCTTCCGCATCACCTGGCACAACGAACCCAAGCCATTTGGTGGCCTTTTTGGAGATCTCAACTACATCGAGTTTCCTTCCAGCTTCACCGGCACTAAAGCAAGAATTGTTGCCCTGGTTGGCAAGTGGTTCCCCTGCGGCGTCCACAAAGTTGGTGCAGCTTTTGGCTGCCTGGTTCCACGCCTCATCACCGGTCAATTTGACCCAACCACCCAAAAGGCGGTTTGGCCATCAACTGGCAACTACTGCCGTGGTGGCGCTTACGATTCGCACTTATTGGCATGTGAATCAGTCGCCATTCTTCCAGAGGGCATGAGCAAGGAGCGTTTCGATTGGCTTAGAACCGTGGCTGGTGAGGTTATTGCCACACCAGGAACTGAATCGAACGTCAAGGAAATTTTCGACAAATGCTGGGAACTGCGCCGCAGTGGTGAAGATCTGATGATCTTCAATCAGTTCGATGAATTTGGCAATTACCTCTGGCATTATCTGATCTCCGGTGACGCCCTGGAAGAGTTAGCTCATAAACTGATGGGGGAAAAAGGGCAATTAGCCGGTTTTGCATCGGCAACCGGCTCCGCAGGCACCATTGCCGCTGGCGACTACCTGAAGCAGCGTTTCCCGCATATGAAAATCATTGCCAGTGAAGCCCTGCAGTGCCCCACCCTCCTCAACAACGGTTTTGGCGCGCATCGCATCGAAGGCATTGGCGACAAGCACGTTCCCTGGATTCACAATTCAAAAAACACTGACTTCATCACCGCCATCGACGATAATGCTGTCGTCAATTTAGCCCGTTTATTTAATGAGCCTGAAGGTAAACAACACTTGATCAATTCCGGCTTTGAAGAAGACTTTGTGAACCAGCTGGATTTGCTGGGTTTCTCAAGTATCTCCAACCTGATCACTGCAATCAAATTCGCCAAGTTCTATGAATTGACTGAGCATGATATCGTTCTCACCGTTCTGACCGACTCGATGGAACTTTACCAGAGCCGTCTGACCGAGATGCATGAAGAATTCGGACAATACAGCAAAGAGAACGCCATCGCAGATGAAGCCCGTTACCTCAAAGCCATCACAACAGATTACATGCAAGAGCTTGGTTATTGGGATCGCAAACGCATCCACAACCTCAAGTATTACACCTGGGTCGAACAGCAGGGCCGCACCTATGAAGAAATCATGGATCAATGGTACGACCCAGACTACTGGCTCGAGATCCAGGCTCAGCAGCCTGAAATTGACGCCCTGATCGAGGAGTTTAACCATAAAGCAAAGGTTGAGCTCTAAAGGAGCCGTTTGAGTATATTTAATGCCATTGACGATACCAGCCTTGTTTTGGTGGCAATCATTCCGAACCAAAGGGATCTCGAGATTGCCCGTCTCTTAGGCTGGTATCGTATTCCGCTCAAAAACGCCCCAAAGGTGATTGCTGTCGATTACCTGGCGCTCTATCAGACCGGCAGCTTCAGCAACTCAGAACGCTGGCAAATCAAATGGCTCGCGCCGATTATTGGGCACGAGCTGACCACCCGCCAGCAGCTCTTCCGCGACCAGCCAGACCACCCCAGGGCCAATGAGGAATATTTCAAGCTGCAGTTGGGCAGCCTGATCGAATTACCCGAGCCAATTCCAGCCGGCAGCTGGAAACGCGTGACTTTCTTCTACACAACCATGCGGCATGTCAGGCAAGCTAAAGAATTGGGTGACCTGCCTGTGCGCGACCAGGAACGACCTGTTCTTTGGGCAGCCCTGCGCGAGCGTGCTTCCCGCGGCGAAGCCTACCAGGCGGCTCCCTTGCCGGAAATTCCGCTCGACCCAGCGCTGCTGGCTCTGCTGAGCGGCATCACCACAGCAGCAAAGTGAGGTTTTAATGAAAACGCTCATCAAAAATGGAACGCTGATAACCGCGGAAAAGACACTTAAAGCGGATGTCTTGGTAGAGGATGAGATCATCCGCCGGATTGACCAAAACATTGAAGACCCGGAAGCGACAGTTGTCGATGCCAGTGGTCTGCTGGTCCTTCCCGGCGGCGTGGACCCTCATGTGCACCTTGAACTACCAATGTTTGGCACCATCTCCACCGATGACCACTACACTGGCGGAAAAGCCGCTGCCTTCGGTGGCACAACCACCATGATCGATTTCGTTTCGCAGGAGCCTGTCAGCCTGGCAGATAATATCGCCAGGCACCGTGCCATGGCGGACCCTAAAGCCAGCATCGATTACAGCTTCCACATGAATATCTCCCGTTTCGATGAGGAGGTAGCCGAAGAACTCTCTGATTTACCTGGTTTGGGAGTCACGAGCATGAAAGTGTTCACTGCCTACAACGGCCGGCTGCGCCTGGACGACGGCAATATTTTCAGAGTTATGCGCATCGGCGGTAAGAACAATCTGCTCACAATGGTGCATGCTGAAAATGGAGATGTGATCGACATCCTGGTTGCGGAAGCCCTCGCGGCTGGCAAAACCGCTCCCATCCACCACGCCCATACCCGCCCGGCCTGGGGCGAAGTGGAAGCCAGCCTGCGCGCGGCTGCCCTGGCAGCCCAGGCAGACTCACCCGTTTACCTCGTTCATATGAATGTGTCTGGTGAGGTGGATCAGTTGGCTTACGCGCGCAAGCATGGCATCCATGCCATGGGAGAAACCTGCCCACAGTATCTATTCTTCACTGAAGAAGACCTCAAGCGTCCTGATGGCGCAAAATGGATCTGTTCACCGCCTATGCGCAAGGCATCAGACCAGCAAGGGCTCTGGCAAGGGCTCGAGAATGGCACCATCCAGGTGCTTGCCACCGATCACTGCCCCTTCTTCTACAACGGCAGGCAGTCGATCACCTACGAAGATCGGGAGATCGCTATCCCGGGCAAGGAACTGGGAGAAAAGAACTTCACTCTCATCCCCAACGGTCTGCCAGGGCTTGCAGACCGGTTGCCGGTTTTCTGGACGCATGCCGTCAACACCGGGCGCATCAGCCCAAACCGATTTGTGGAACTTACCGCCACCAACCCTGCCAAAATCTTTGGGCTCTACCCCAAAAAAGGCACGCTTGCGGTAGGATCGGATGCCGATATTGCCATCTGGGACCCTAATAAAGAGTTGGACTACGGTCTTGCATGGGCGCATCACCGCACAGACTATAACCTTTATGAAGGCTGGAAACTGCGTGGTTACCCCGTAAAGGTATTTTTACGCGGTACATTAATTGTTGACAATCGAAACTGGTATGGCAAAGCCGGTGGAGGGCATTTTGTCCATCGCCATGCGGGTGAAATTCTCTGATCCTTGAAATGAATTAGATCCATGATCCTATTAGGCATTCTTGGCTTACTTTGGCTCCCATCAATCGTCCTGACCATCAGCCAGGCGAATAAACCAAATTTTGCCCGTTCGTGGTTCATTGCCATAGCTGGAGCGTCATTGGCTTTGCTCGGCACTCTTTTCGCGCGCCTTTACCTGCCCATGGATATGGATTTCATCCGCTGGTTGCCTGAATCACTCTACCATAGCACGCTTGCCTTTCGGATTGACTACATCAACTGGCATTACATGATTGCCATCCTGGTTTTGTGCCTTTCGGTCATTCTGACTGATTCCAGCCGGGCATCCGCCAATGCCAATCCCTCTTCCTGGGCTGCCGCCCTGGGCTTAACCGGGCTGAACTTGATCGCAGTCATGTCGAAGAACCCACTGACTATGGCTGTTGCCTGGGCTATCACTGATCTGGTGGAGTTGATATATATTTTGATTTTTCTCAGAAGCAGCGGCTCAACAGGAAACGTCACCACCATTTATGGTGTCAGGCTCATCAGCACTTTCGTGTTGGTGGCTGCAACCGCTGTTGGCTGGCAAGTGACTGCCGGATTGGACTTCACACAAATTCCTCCAACTGCCAGCTTGCTTTTTCTGGTTGCCGCCGGGCTTCGCCTGGGGGTGCTGCCGCTCAACTTACCAACCCAAAACGACCTTGAACTCAAACGCGGAATTGACCTGCTGTTGCGCTTCTCACCGGTGGTTTCGGCCCTGGTGCTAATTGCACACTTACCCTCCGAAATTTTGGTCTTGAACCAAAGCCTGGTATCGATTATCAGCATTCTGACCATCCTGGCAGCCCTATATGCCTCAGCCATGTGGCTGACTCGAGCCAACGCCAACGAGGGCAGACCCTATTGGGTTGTGGCGCTTTCAGCTTTTGCCCTGCAATCCGCCTTGAATGGACAGCCAGAAAATAGCCGCGTTTGGGGTCTCGCTCTCTTACTGACGGGAGGGGTACTGTTTTTGTTTGACCCTCCCATCCGAAGAATTCGTTTTATTCCCCTCCTGGGATTGATTGGAATATCAGGTCTCCCATACACCCTGGCAGCCTCAGGTTGGAGCGCGCTTTTAGGTCAGGAATTCACACTGGCGGGGATCGCCATGATTCTTTGCCATGCCATGCTGGTTGGTGGCTACCTGCGTTATATACTCGAAGCAAACAGCACCATTACAGGGCTCGAAAAGTACGCCCGCATCACCTACCCGCTGGGTCTGATCCTTCTGATTCAGACCATACTGGTGCTTAACCTGGTTGGCTGGGCAGGCGTGCTCACATTGGGCACTTGGTGGGGCAGCATTGCCAGCCTGGGTCTTGTTTTGCTGGGAGGTCTTCTGACCAGGCAGCTCGGCGTGCGCCTCACCAGCACCGAAATTAAAGAGCGGGTGCCCTTCTACCGCCTGCTGGATCGCTTCCTGAACACCCTGCGCGCCATTTTCAGTCTGGATTGGATCTATGCTACGGGGCGATGGCTTTTTTCACGCTTTAGCACTGTTTCAGGATTTTTCCAGCAAGTTCTTGAGGGTGAAGCAGGTGTGCTCTGGTCCCTGTTCTTCTTGCTGGTGCTTGCCACCCTGATTTACTCGCAGGTTGGTCAGCCATGAACGAAAATTTGCATACTGCCCTGGCAGCCATCTTGCTTCTATCTGCCGCCATCAATCTTGTCAGACGCCAGTGGGCACTGAACATTATTGCCCTGGGGCTTCAATACCTCTGTATCTTCCTGATCATCCTTGAAGTACGTTCCCCCTTTCTGGCCAGCATCAAATTGATTGTCGGAGTGATGGTCAGCCTGATGCTCTATCTAACCCTGAAGTCCTCAAATTTAATCCAGTCAATCCTCTTGCGCCAGTATGTCTCCTCCGGCGAAGTTTTCCGCGGCACGATTGCCCTGCTGCTGGCGCTGATCAGCTTTCTGGTTGCCCCTGCCTTGCAGCAATCGGTCTTTCCCCAAAGCAGCCAGCTTTTGTTAACAGCCAGCCTGGGTTTAATCCTGTTTGGTTTGTTTCAAATGGGCACCATCACAGAACCCCTCTACCTGGTAATTGGCTTACTGACATTCCTTTCAGGCTTCGAGCTTCTCTATGCCAGCCTTGATTTTTCGCGGCTGCTTGAAGCGCTCTTTACTGCTGTCAACCTCAGCCTGGCACTAATCGGCAGCTTTTTCATCGTCAAAGACGTCGAAAGCAGGTCAGAATGAATGTCCTGACCACGCCCTCAATTTGGATTTTTCTTCCCATCTTGCTTAGTTTGGTGCTGAGCCTGGTTCATCGATTTCCCAAATTCTCAGTTTGGATAGCCGCTGTCAGCAGTCTGCTATTAGCGGTAGTAGCCTTTATATTCCCCCAGAGCCTTGAATTCAACCTGTTTGGTCGAAAATTCCTTTTCGATGACACGTTCCTGATCTTCAATCGGGGGCTGACCCTCACTGCCAGCCAACTCCGCACAGTAGCCATGGTGTATTTTTTCTGCTTCTTATGGAGCATTGCGGGCTTCCGTTTTTCAGTCAGTCGTTGGTTTCCGACGATCTCGCTGGCTCTCACAGCCTTGTGGATCAGCACACTGGCGGTCAAGCCGTTTCTATACGCAGCAGTAATTGTCGAATTGATTGTTCTGATCAGCACACTGCTGCTGACACCACGAGGAGAAAAGGCAGGCAGGGGTGTGATGCGCTACCTGGTTTCGCAGACGGTTGCTCTGCCGCTAATTCTTCTGAGCGGTTGGATGGTTACCGGCATTGAAACAGCTCCAAGCGCCAGCCCACTCATCCTGCGCGGTACAGTCCTGATCCTTCTTGGATTCTCGCTTTGGCTGTCAATCTTCCCGCTGCACACCTGGTTGCCTATGCTGGCTGAGGAATCTCATCCATGGGTTTTCAGTTTTGTTTTCCTCATGCAACAGACTACCCTTTGGCTCTTATTGCTTGAATTCCTCGACCAATTTGCCTGGTTGAGGAATCTGGATGGGATTTTCCCCGCGATTCAGTGGGCAGGTGTTTTAACAGTTTTGGCTGGTGGTTTGCTGATATCCCAGCAGACAAAGGTGAACCGGGTTCTGGCGTACCTGATCCTGATAGAGACCGGATATTCAGTCCTGGCGATTGGTTTGATCAACCAAGGGGGAGGCAATACCCTGGCGCTTGGTTTCATACCCCGGGTTCTTGCCTATTGGCAGTTTGCCTACACCCTTAGTTCCGTCCAGCAGATTGCTCCTGAAATTGACGGAAGTTTCCACTCTCTGCGCGACTTGTTCACCAGGCTGCCATTTCACAGCATGTCGCTGGTCATCAGCTTGCTGAGTTTATTCGGTCTGCCCGCTCTTGGACTCTTCCCCGCCAAACGCATGCTTTGGAACAGTGTCGCAGATCTCACCTTGCGCTATACCCCTTTGTTTGCGGTGGCCTTGGCAGGGATGGCTCTTTTCATGCTTCGCTTGATGCACATCCTGTTCACTCCCGATCCTGAAAATCCCTCATCATCTCTCATTTCCGCAAGTGAGGAATCTGCATGGCAAATTTTTGTCCTGTGCTTTTTTACTTTGCTTTCCTTGCTCATGGGGATCTTCCCCCACATTTTCCTCAACCCGTTTTTAGGCTTACTTGAACCCTATATCAACCTCCTGCCGCTCACTTAGGATGACAGGATGGCTAAACATTGTATAATCACATCAGCATTAGCGAAGAGGTGAAATATGGACGATTATTCTGGATTTGAACAGCTTGAAAAGCGAGTTGAATGGCTTGATAACGAACGGCGCAGCGATAAGACCAATTTGGCATCCCTGCAAAACCGCCTGACCATGTTGGAAAGTGAAAATCTCAACCTGCGCAAACAGATCAAAGACCTCGAACTTTTGATCACAAAAAATGCAAACCAGATCGCAAACGTCGAGAAGTACGATAACCGGATTGACCGGTTGAACATCGATCTGACCAAGCAAATTCGCGATGTGAACGAACGGGCAGAGTTCAACCTGAACGAAGCCATTAAACGCACGAAACTCGAAATTGATGCAACCCGCAAATCTGTCGCGGAGATTTTTCAATTTACCGAGGAGTTGGAGCCAATCCGAACTGAACTGCGCACCTTTAAAGTTGAGGATACACGTCTCGCCCGTCTGATCGAAGAGCTTAAAGGAAAAATACAGGAAGTCTCCCGTTTCGACGAAGATTATCGCCGGTCCTTGAACTTGTTGGAGGAAAACCGCCGCCAGGAAGCCAAACGGCTCTCAGACCTGCAAGGCGAAGTGGCTTCAGTTCGCAAGCGATTGGAAGAAACCCGCAGCCGTTTCGACAGCTTCAGCGACAGTTTCCGTACGCTCGATACACGCATCACTGAATTACAGACTTTTGAAAAGGACCGAAAACAGGCGCAATCTGTCTTCATCGAAAAAGTCAACAACTCCCTGGTCGAAAAAGACAGAACTTTTGCCGCGTGGGAAAAACGCTTTGCTGAAATCGATAAAGTGAACTTGAATCTAAATAAACAAATAGACGATTTGGAAAGTGCCCGGCAGGCAGTCAGCAAAGCGCTTGGCAACGTGGACGAAGTGACACAGCGTTTCGAACGCCGTATCAATGAGGTCAGCGAGTTCCAAAGACTGAATGATGAGCGTTTCCGCCAGGAATGGACAAGTTTCAAGTCCGACGATGTGAAACGTTGGTCAAATTACATGCTCACCCAGGAAGAACAAAGCCGCGAAAACGCGCAACAATTTAAAGATCTGACAGCCCAATTACAGGAACTTGATGATCTGACCACCTCAGTGCGCGACCAGCTTGAAGCCCTCAGCAGGAGCACGAGCAGTCACCTGAGATCAATACTGGTAGCCTATCAGGATTCAATCCAGGAAATCTCACCCTTGATCGATAAGAAGAGTGGTTGATCATGCACATTGTCGGGACTGCCGGGCATGTTGATCACGGGAAATCAACCCTGATCGCTGCTTTAACCGGCACTAATCCGGACCGTCTCAAAGAAGAAATTGCACGTGAGATGACCATCGATCTCGGTTTCGCGTCCATGGCGCTGCCCGGAGGCGAAACGATCGGCATCATCGACGTGCCCGGGCACCGCGACTTCGTCGGCAATATGCTCTCTGGCATCGGAGGAATTGACGCGGTGCTCCTGGTGATAGCAGCCAATGAAGGCGTCAGCGCCCAGACGCGTGAGCACCTCGCAATTCTGGATTTATTGGAGATTACACGCGGGCTGATCGTCCTCACCAAGTGCGATCTTGTGTCAGACCGTGAATGGCTGGAATTAGTGGGGCTTGAAGCCCAGGAATTGGTGGAGGGCACCAGCCTGCAGAATGCCCCGGTTCTGCGCGTTTCAGCCCAGACGGGTGAAGGTCTGGATCAGCTTAAGCTCAGCCTTGCAGAACTACTGGCAGAAATCCCTCCCAAGCGCGATCTCAACCGACCGCGTCTGCCTGTGGATCGTGTCTTTGCCCTTTCAGGATTTGGCACAGTCGTAACAGGTACCCTGCTGGATGGCAGCTTTGCGCTGGGAGATGAAGTTGTTTGCCTTCCTGGCGGCAAGACCGGACGCATCCGCGGTTTGCAGAACCACAACCGGAAACTTCAGAAGGTCAGTCCCGGATACCGGACTGCCATCAACCTCAACAATCTCTCAAAAGAGGATATCAACCGCGGGGATGTGATTGCCCTGCCTGCCACCTACAAACCCACAAAGCGCGTGGACGCATCCATCCGGCTGATTCGCGAAGCGACTACAGAGTTAAAGCACAACATGAGCCTCAAGCTCTACGCCGGCGCAAGCGAAACTCTGGCCCGCGTGCGCCTCTTGGGAGTCGAAAGACTGGAACCTGGCGAGGAAGGTTTTGTGCAGCTTGAATTGGAAGAGCCGCTGGTGGCAATTCGAGGCGACCACTACGTGCTCAGGCTGCCCTCTCCCGCTGCCACCATTGGGGGAGGTGTCATCCTCGATACACAGCCCACCCGCCGTTATCGCCGTTTCGATGAGGTAACCCTCACCCGCCTGGAGCAGTTGCGCGTTGGGAAACGCGCGGATCTGGTTATGCAAGCACTCGACCGGCTGAACGTCACCAATCTCGCCGCGCTCACCTCCCACACCTCGCTTCCTGCAGCAGAACTCGAAACACAAGTAAGAGAACTTGAAAGCGCTGGTGAGATCATTTTCCTCAGCAAACACCCCAACCCTGCCAAAACGCAATTAATTTCCGCTCAAAACTGGCAATCGATCACTAATCGCATCGTGGGCATTCTCGATGAATTTCACCGCAATTTTCCCCTTAAGGCAGGCATCAGCCGGGAGCTGCTCAAGTCAGGCTTGAAGCTGACCCAGGAACAATTTGACCTGGTGCTGGATTTGTTGAACCAACAAGGCATACTGATTGAGCAGGGCACCCTGGTTTGGGCAGCCGGCCACTCCATCCTGCTCACACCCCAGCAGGAAACCCTGGCCGCCAGCCTGCTCGAAAAATTTGCAAATTCTCCCTACTCACCGCCAGATGTAAATGAAGCTGAAGCAGAGCTTGGGTTTGACGTTTTGGAAGGCCTTATCGCCACCAACAGATTGGTTCGCGTCTCAGATACGGTGCTCTTTTTGCCCGACACAATCGAATCGATGAAATCCTGGGTGCAGGAGGCAATTCAAGCCAATGGAAACATGTCGCTGGCACAATTCAGGGATCATTTCCAAACAAGTCGCAAATATGCCGCTGCGTTTCTGGAATATCTTGATTCGATTGGTTATACTCTAAGGAAAGGGGACGTGCGCGTCCTGAGAACAACAAAAACCTAAAAAAGGAGAAAATATGGGTTTCAAAATATTGATCACAGACGGTTTGGAAAAGGAGGGCAAAGATATCATCAACGCCGTTGGCGAAGCGGTGGACAAGAAGGGTATCGAGCCAGCCGAATTATTGCAAATCATCGGGGAATACGATGGCATGATCGTCCGTGGACGAACCAAAGTCACCAAAGAGGTATTTGAAGCTGCAAAAAATCTGAAGGTCGTTGGTCGCGCGGGTGTGGGTGTGGATAACATCGATCTCGAAGCCGCCAAAGCACACGGTGTGACCGTAGTGAACGCTCCCACTGCCACAACCATCGCGGTTGCTGAACTGGGCTTTGCCATGATGCTGGCGCTGGTGCGCGATATCCCTCACACGGACGCTGAAATGAAGCACGATAAGTGGATCAAAAAAGATTACAAGGGACGTGAGTTAAATGGCAAAACTCTCGGCATCGTCGGTTACGGCAATATCGGCAGTCGGATAGGTAAATACGCACAGGCGCTTGACATGAAGGTCGTTTGCTACGATCCCATTCGCAACATAGACGATATGCGTGCTACCGGCGCAGATCCAGTTGAACTGGAAGAGGTTTACGCAAAGGCTGACATCATCACCTTCCACGTGCCTTTGATCCCCGAAACAAAACACATGGTCAATGACGAAACCTTCACCAAAATGAAAGACGGCGTCTTGCTCGTAAACGTTGCCCGCGGTGGCATTATTGAAGAAGCCGCACTCCTGCGCGCGTTGGAAAGCGGAAAAGTTGCTGGAGCAGCGCTGGACGTCTATGAGAAGGAACCTCCTGTGGACTGGACACTTGCAGAACATCCCAAAATAATTGCAGTACCGCACGTCGGCGGTCAGACCGCGGAAGCCCAGGTGCGCGTTGCTGGAGATATCGCCAGCGAAGTCATTAATGCACTGCAGGGCAATCCACTGCGCTGGAAGATCTGCTAACTCAGATTAACTCCGCCTTGTTGAAACAAGGTGAAAAGATTTCGAAAAACAGGTCCCGGGTGGGACCTGTTTCGTTAATTTTGCGCTGTTGGGGTTGGATAGATGATCTCTTGGGCGGGCGTGCCCATCGGTGTGGGAGTGGGAATTGGAGTCTCACCAGATGGGTCATGTACATACACCCAGTCTCCCAGCTCTGCCCAGTTGAAAAGCCAGTGCGCGTCGCCCGGGAACATGTTCACACAGCCGTGGGATTGCGTAAACCCCAGGGACGCAGGCCAATAAATGCCATGAATTGCCTGGGCGTGGTTGTAATACATCGTCCAGGGAACACCTTCCAGTGAATAGAAATCGGAACGATCGCTGGTATAGGAACCCTGCATCAATTCAAGCTCACGCTTTTCATAAATGTAATACAGACCGGGGTCCGAATAGAGCTCCCCCGAACCGGTTGCCACCAGGGCTGCAAACACGAGCTCACCATCCTCATAAGCTCCCAGAGTCTGGTTATAAAGATCAATGCTGATCCAACGATTATTGTCCACGCCCTCAGGTTGGGTGGTATCCACCACCAATCTGCGGGATTTCAATGAGGGAATCCACTCGTCCGGTCCTGCTTCGTACCACTCGTAACCTTCAGCCTCCACCACCCGGTAGATCTGAAACTCAACATACTTCTCATATTGCTTACCGGTGCTTGGTGCTCCAAAGCTTGGCTGAGTGTAGCTCGGCGTCGGGTTGATCGTCCAGCCGAAGTCATTTTGGGGTGTGGCATAAAATTCAAGCCCCTGCCATTTTGGCCAGGAATAGAAGGGTGTCGCCGCCACCCATCCGCCAGACATTGTTCGCACAAAGGTTCGTCCATTAGCAACGGCAGAATCAATCATGGTCACATATCGGCTTGCTCCATCTGGTATGGTTTGTAGGACTGCGCCTCCATTGATGGCATCATTCAAACTTGCATACACGGGGGTTTCCGCGCCGGTAATTCTGGCTACACGCACCGGCAAGTCAGAAAGGGACGCATCCGGTTTTGCAGCTGCCAGCGGTTTGATGGGATATGGAAAACCCAAATCGTGCAGCTCAGCGATGCTTTGCGATGCTCCCAGTGGAAAGCAATCGCCCGGGTTGGTTGGATAGTATCCTGGTTGGCAGAGAGGAAGGTCATAGTAAGGCGCAGGAGGAACTGCCAAATCAGCAGCGCGCGTCGTGGTTGGTGAAATCGCCAACACCATAACCATTGCAGCCAACAACAGCAGGAAGTTCTTGGTTTTCATAAGCTGCATTATAACCGGCCCAGGCGCCTGTGCCAATTTCGCGGGAGTGCGAGGTTGTGCAAAAGTACACATCTTATTTTTGCAGGTTGAGATTGATGGCACGATCTCTCGAGCTGTACATACCTTATATCACCTTATGGATGCCGCTATATAAACACAACTTGCAGATCGCCGAGCTTCGCTCGTGATGAGTGTAGCCTCTCAGTAAAGAAATAAAATCACCTATAAAGGCACAAAAGTTCCACCTCATGCAATCATATTGAACAAAATCAGAAGATTGTCTAAAATAATAACTTGTGGACGCATACAAAACTGGTAGAATAATTGGTAGTTACAGGAGGCTGGTATGAAGATCCCGATCTTTCAGGTTGACTCGTTCACCGTGAAACCATTCAAAGGCAACCCGGCTGGCGTATGCCTTTTGGAACAACCCCGCGATGCCGCCTGGATGCAAGCAATTGCTTCAGAAATGCGCCTTTCAGAAACAGCTTTTCTCTGTCCCAAAGGCAACGACTACAACCTGCGTTGGTTTACACCAAGCACGGAAGTTGACCTGTGCGGTCACGCCACCCTTGCCTCAGCACATATTCTGTTTGAGTTAGGGTTTTACGATCCTGATGAGACAATCTTTTTTCACACCAAAAGCGGTGTCATTTCCGCCACTTTTAATCACGGCACCATTGAGCTTGATATGCCCCTGATTCGCTCAGTTCCCGCCGAGTCCACGCCTCTGCTTGAGGAAATTCTTGGGCAGGTCCCCTTGGCAGTCGCCCGCTCAGAAGACAATGAGATTTTAGTAGCAGAGTTTGCCGATCCGGCTGATATTGAATCTTTTGACCCTGATTTCAGGAAAATTGCCAGCCTTGAAGAAGCTAATCTGATCATCACTTCCCAGACTCCTGGTGGAAAGTACGATTTTATCTCGCGTTTCTTCTCTCCCGACACAGGCATCCCCGAAGACCCGGTGACTGGACTTGGTCATTGTGTTCTGACCCCCTACTGGGCAGCAAAACTCAACAAAGACCAATTTGTTGCCTACCAGGCATCTGCGAGAGGCGGTACAGTCTGGTGCCGCTTGGGAAAAGACCGTGTCTATCTCGGTGGTAAAGCAGTAACCTTATTCTCTGGCGAAGTATTACGCCAGTAAACCTTCTTTCAATGGATTCTGACAGCCGGTTCCTGCCTAAATGCAAGAGCCGGCTGTTATAATTACCGGCAGCAAGCACAAAAGGCTCGAATCTTTTTCTCTTGTGCTTGATTTCTGTTAATTTGCTTGGTTTTAGATCGGAGCGTAACCATGGACCTTTTAAAGCAGCGCATTTTGTCTGAAGGCAAAAATCTTGGCAAGGGTATCCTCAAAGTCGACCGTTTCATCAATCACCAGGTGGATCCCACCCTGATGGATGCCTGTGGCAAGGAATTTGCCCGCCTCTTTGCTGGCACCACAGCCGTCAAGATCCTGACTGCTGAGATTTCCGGTATCGCCCCTGCCCTCATGGCAGGTAAATACCTCAACCTGCCGGTGGTCTATGCCCGTAAAACCAAACCCGTCACCATGCCCAGCGACGTCTACATTACCGTCGCCCCCTCGCATACCAAAGGTCACAATACCGAGTTGATCGTCTCGCCTGAGTATCTCTTGCGCGATGAGGAAATCCTGATCATCGACGATTTCCTGGCATCCGGAGCAACCATCATTGGGCTTGTCCGTCTGGCGCAAACAGCTGGCTCCAAAGTGGTCGGCATCGGCACCTTGATCGAAAAAACCTTCGAAGGTGGACGCAACAAATTGGCTTACCTGGGCGTTCCTGTCCACTCGTTGGTCTCGATCAGTTCCATGGATGATGGCAAGATCATCTTCACCGATGAATACACAGCTTGAGTGATCTCCATGAGCGACAAAATTCTCATCCTGGACTTTGGCTCGCAATATACCCAACTGATCGGTCGCCGCATTCGCGACATGCACGTTTACTGCGAGCTGCTCCCCTGGCAGGCGAAAAAAGAGGAGGCGATAGACAGTGACACCAAAGGAATCATCCTCTCAGGCGGACCGCAATCCATTTATGCCGAAGGTGCGCCGTACATCCAGGACTATTTGATTGAAAGCGGTTTGCCCATCCTGGGCATCTGCTATGGCATGCAAGCCCTGACCCACAAACTTGGCGGCAAGGTGCTTCAAAGCACCGAACATGAGTACGGCTTGACTGAGCTGAAAGTGCCCGCCGAAAATCCACTGCTACCCCAGGGCAGGCAAACTGTTTGGATGTCACACGGAGATCACGTCAGAGATTTACCTCCGGGATTTTTCTGCCTGGCAAGCTCCGCTAACAGCCCCTACGCTGCGATGATGGATGAATCCAACCACTATTTCGGTCTGCAATTCCATCCTGAAGTCCGGCATACCCAAAACGGCGAAGAAATCTTACGTAACTTCGTGCTCAGGATTTGTAAGTGTCAGCCTGGCTGGACCTCGCGTTCCATCATCGAGGAGAGCGTCGCAGGCATCCGCGCGCAGGTAAGGAATGGTCGTGTTCTTTCAGCCTTAAGCGGCGGCGTGGATTCTGCGGTTACCACATCCTTGCTGCAACAAGCCATCGGCGGACGAGTAACAGCGGTTTTTATTGATACAGGCCTGATGCGCCAGGGCGAACCGGAGCAAATCGAGGCGGTTTTCCGTCCGATGCTCGGCGATCATCTGATCAGGGTGGATGCCGCAGAGCGCTTCTTTAGCAAACTTGCGGGAGTGACCGATCCGGAAGAAAAGCGGAAAATTATTGGCGAGAGTTTTATTCGCGAATTCGAAGCGGTTGTGGCAGGGCTGGAGGAACACGAATTCCTCGCCCAGGGCACGATTTATCCCGACGTGATTGAATCAAAAGGTATCGGGGTCTCTGAAGCCCACCGCATCAAGTCGCATCATAACGTCGGTGGATTGCCGGAAAACTTAAAATTCAAACTGGTGGAGCCTCTGCGAAATCTTTTCAAGGACGAAGTCCGCGCGATCGGTGAGGTACTTGGTCTGCCGTCCGAACTGGTCTGGCGTCAACCTTTCCCCGGACCCGGTCTGGCAGTCAGGGTTCTCGGGGAGGTAACCCCGGAACGGGTCGAGATCGTTCGTCACGCCAACGCCATCTTCAATGAGGAATTGCAAAAAGCAGACCTGACCCGTATGCGTTTGGATGACCAGGGTAACACAATTGGCAGCTCGCAGGCTTTCGCGGTATTGCTGCCGGTAAAATCTGTGGGTGTGATGGGTGACCAACGCACGTATTCCGAAACAATTGCTCTGCGGGCTATTACAACAATCGATTTCATGACCGCCGATTGGGCGCGTTTGCCCTACGACCTGCTTGCGAAGGTTTCAAATCGGATCGTGAACGAAGTTGTAGGTGTCAACCGTGTGGTATACGACATCAGCTCCAAACCCCCTGCAACGATTGAGTGGGAATAAACTGAGCCTTTTTTGGGCATGCATGGACTACTTACACCGTACAATCAACGCAGCAAAAAGACGCTGACATATGCCATTAGGTTTGATCAGGCAAGGTAAAAAATCGTGAAATTGTCAATAAATACGCGTTACAAAGCAATGCAGGGTCTGTTTTGGATGCTGTTTTGTGTGTCCTCAGGCTTTATCTCACTATATCTGCAGGGTCGCGGTCTGGGAAACGCGGCAATTGGTAGCGTGACGGCTTTTTTTGGCATATTGGCAGCTTTATTACAACCTGTTTTAGGGGGGCTGACCGACCGAAACAAACGCTTTACCTGGCGCAGAATGATCCTGATACTAACCATACCTTTTTTGCTGATCTGCATCCTGATGCCGCTGATACCGGGGGCATGGGCAGGCGCGTTCTTCATGGGCATGTTGATCCTGATCGGCAATACGATCATACCTTTTGTCAATAGCGCTCATTTCTATTACACGCACGCGGGAGAATACGTAAATTTTGGGGTTGCCAGGGGGATTGGGTCGGCTCTATTTGCCGTCGCCGCGTTATTAATAGGTAGGCTTGCTGAAAATTATGGTATCGAGATGGTACCAATTGCCGGAATAATTCTCGCATCTCTGTTGATCTTCGTTGTTCATCGCATGCCCTTAACGAAGGAACCAATCGAGATGGCACCGGAAGCTAAGACACGACAAAAAGGATTTTTGCTGCACTACCCTGCATTTACCTTGATGCTAATAGCATGTTTGCTGATGTTTACGACCCACAACATAGTAAATACCTATCTTTTACAGATCATTCAATCGCTCGGCGGAAACAGCGGTCAGCTTGGAGTTGCCCTGGCAATCCAGGCAATTGTGGAAGTTCCGGTCTTGTTTGGTTTTTCGAAATTGCTAAAACGTTTTTCTCCCAAGGGTTTGATGCTGACTGCAGGGATCGGTTTCGCGCTGAAAGCCCTGATGTATGCTCTCTCAGGTAGTGTTTCCATGATCTATCTGATCCAGTTTACCCAAATGATCAGCTTCGCCCTTTTTGCTTCCGCATCCATTTTCTATACCTCTGAAAGCATAGCAAAAGAGGATCAGACCACCGGGCAAGCCTTCATGACCAGCATGATGGCAGCAGGAACGGTTCTGGGAAGTTTGAGTGGCGGATGGCTTCTGGAACTCAGCGGTGTTACCACGATGCTTTCAGTAAATGTCATCATCGCCATGCTCGGTGTTGGTTTTGCTCTGATCTCGGTAAGGATTAAAAGATTTCTTGTTAATGCTTAGTGAACCAAAAAAGCTTATACTGAAAGAGCAGGAGTCTCATAGTAAGCATTCCGGAACTATTCCTGGAAGGTAAACAATGTCTGAAATTATTGAATCAATCAGAAAACAACTCGTTGAAAATGCGGATGAGAAAACAAGGGCGGGCGTTAAGCGGTTCTTCAAGGAAGCAGTCCAGCTTTATGGTGTCAAGACCGGTACTGTAAACAAAATTGGAAACCAAGCTTTTCAGATAATTAAGAGTTTACCCAAAACCAAAATATTTGAATTATGTGAAGAACTGTGGAAATCGGGCATGCTGGAGGAGTCGTTCATCGCCTGCAATTGGGCTTATGCCCTCCGCAAGCAATATGCCCCAGAGGATTTCGCCTCATTCGAAACTTGGGTCCAAAAATATATCAATAATTGGGCTTCCTGCGATTCCTTCTGCAACCACACAATGGGATCTTTTCTTGAGCGCTATCCGGGTTTTGTAGAAAACATAAAGACCTGGAGCCATTCACAAAACCGTTGGGTCAAGCGTGCATCCGCTGTATCCTTCATCATCCCTGCCAGAAAGGGACAGTTCCAAAAAGAGATCTTCGAAATCGCCGACAATCTGCTTTTGGACAAGGACGACATGGTCCAAAAGGGCTATGGCTGGATGCTCAAATCTCTTGCGGAGGCTTACGAAAACGAAGTTTACAATTACGTTATCGATCATAAGACCAACATGCCCCGCACAGCACTGCGCTATGCGATTGAAAAAATGCCTGAGGAGAAGAAGCGCGAGGCAATGAAACGGGTCTGAATCTTGTTATTCTATTATCTGATTCCAAGAAGATTGAGTGGAAAAAAACAGGAAGGGAGCATATCACATGAGCATAGAAATCAAACCTTTATCTTCTGATTTAATACCAAGTTATATCGATTTCTTTGATAACCGGGCTTTTTCGGATAACAGTCCTTGCGGACCGTGTTATTGCACCTCGCCCAGCATGGACCCTGCCAGCGAAGCGCAGTTGATCAGCGAGTTTGGCGAGGATGTCAAAGGCACCCTGCGCAGGGTTGCCATTAACCTGTTGATTGCCGGAAAGATCCACGGTTACCTGGCTTTCGACGACGATATCCCGGTTGCTTGGTGTAATGCTGGTGACAGAGACAGCTATCCGAATTGGATCCCCGAAGTAGCCCATCATGTCTCTTTAGGAAAGACCGTTTCGGTTCTTTGCTTTGCGATCGCGCCGGACTACCGCGGACAGGGCCTTTCTCTTGCGCTTCTGGAACGCATAGTTGAAGACGCCAAAGCCCAGGGTTACGTTGCTGTTGAGGGCTACCCCAGAATCCAAAAGGACCGTGAGCCTTACGACTTCAACGGTCCTTTGCACTTGTTCGAGAAAGCCGGCTTTGTGGAAACAGCCCGCGATGGAGATCTCGTGGTAATGTCAAAAAAATTACAAGCCAATCCTATTTCGCCTGAATAGGCAGGACTGCTCCCGATTGGGGTTTACACAGCCTTGAACCGATAACCCCTCAATCTCAATGCGTTCGTCACCACTGAAACAGAGCTCAAGCTCATCGCGGCTCCAGCGATCATCGGGTTTAGCAGTGGTCCGCCAAACAGGTGGAGCACACCCATCGCAATCGGAATACCAATTACGTTGTACGCAAATGCCCAGAACAGGTTCTGCTTAATATTGCGCAGGGTCTTTTTGCTCAGATCGATTGCCACCGGAACATCCATCAATGTCGACCGCATCAGCACAATATCCGCAGAAGCAATAGCCACATCAGTTCCTGTGCCAATCGCAATCCCCACATCCGCCGTCGCCAGGGCCGGCGCGTCGTTGATGCCATCCCCAACCATCGCCACAAATCGACCTTTCGATTTCAACTTTCGGACAATCTCAGCTTTATGATCGGGCAGCACCTCACTGAAGACCTGGTCCAGTCCCATCATTCGTCCGATTGCTTCAGCAGTGCGGCGGTTATCGCCCGTCACCATCGCAACCTGGATACCCATTTTGTGAAGGCGCTGAATTGCATCCTTGCTGTCGGGTTTGACGGTATCTGCCACGGCGATGATGCCTAAGATTGTATTTTCAAGCATCACAAACATCGGCGTTTTACCGTCATTGGCCAGATCCTGTCCCAGGTTCAGAGGTATCTTATCAAGTGATAGATACTCCTCAATCATTTTTTGATTGCCGATACGCAGCGACTTACCTTTGTAGTCAACCACCACTCCCATCCCTGGCAAAGCCTTGAAACTACTCACCTCAGGTAAAGCCAGGTTTTTTGCTTCGGCTGCCTGCAAGATTGCCTTCCCCAAAGGGTGTTCGGAACCCTTTTCAGCCGCGCCTGCCAGCGTGAGCAATTCCTGCTCGCTCTGCCCCGCCAGTGGTAAAACATCTGTTACAGCTGGTTTGCCCTCGGTGATGGTTCCGGTTTTATCCAGCAGTACCATATCCACCTCTTGAGCCTTTTCGAGGGCGTCCCCGTTTTTAATCAACACACCTTGTTCCGCCCCCTTGCCCATGCCGACTGTCAGAGCCGTTGGTGTGGCAAGCCCGAGCGCGCATGGGCAGGCGATCACCATTACTGCCACAAAGATTGTGAGGCTAAATTCCACGCTTTCCTTGCCAATCAGCAGCCAGCCAAGCGCCGACAGGATTCCCAAAGCGATCACGATTGGCACAAAAATCCCGGAGATCTTGTCTGCCAGTTTTGCGATTGGAGCTTTTGATCCCTGGGCATCCTCCACCAGGCGGATGATCTGCGCCAGGGCTGTGTCTTTGCCCACCCTGGTGGCCCTGAAGTGCACAGACCCGTTTATGTTCATCGAAGCCCCTGTGACCTTATCACCAAGGCTTTTTTCCACTGGCAGACTTTCGCCTGTCAGCATGGATTCATCCACACTGGTAGCGCCTTTAAGAAGAACGCCGTCTACCGGGAAGCTTTCACCAGGCCGCACAACAACTTCATCCCCCACCAGGACCTGGCTGGCATCGATTTCAACCTCCTGTCCATCGCGCAGCACACGCGCTTTTTTGGGAGAAAGAGCCATCAGTTTCTGGATTGCTTCCGAGGTCTTGCCGGTGGCTCGCGCTTCCATGAACTTACCCAGTGTGATGAGGGTCAACACAACAGCAGCAGACTCAAAATAAAGCGAGTGCGCGAAATGAGCATGACCCTGGGTGATGTGCCAGAGTGCATATAAGCTGTAAAGGTAAGCAGAGCCTGTGCCAATGGCGATCAGAGAATCCATATTGGGGTGCAGCTTCACCAGGTTACGGAAGCCATTGACATAATAAGACCAGCCCATAAGCACCACTGGCGTCGTCAAAAGAAGTTGCGCTAACGCGTTGTTTAATGGGTTGAGATCTGGGTTTAAAAAAGCAGGCAATGTCAGCCCGAGCATCGGTCCCATCGAGATAATCAGGAGCGGCACAGTCAGTATCGCGCTGATGACAAAACGCTGCTTCAGGTTTTGCAGTCGTTTTGCTTTGCGTTCCTTTTTTCGTTCAAGTTCGTCCTCAAGCGTGCTCTCAACAGGCAAAATAGCTTGATAACCAGCCTCTGCCACCGCCCCAACCACCTGCTGCAGGCTGATTTCTGCCGGGTCATAATCGAGCGAAAGTGTTTCAGCAGCCAGGTTAACGTTGGCATTTTGCACGCCGGGCAGTTTGCCTACTACCCTTTCCACCGTAGCTGAACAGGCAGCACAGGTCATTCCCCTTACTTCAAGCTGTGTGTGCTGGGAAGGAGTCAGAGCTTTGTATCCGGCATCATCCACAGCCTGCACGACGCTTTCCAGCGAAACCTGCGATTCGTCGTAACTTAGATGCAGATTTTCCGCAGTCAGGTTTACGTTTGCTTCAGTCACACCGGGCAGTTTGCGCACGGCGCGTTCCACCGCAGCTGAACAAGCCGCGCAAGTCATCCCCTCAATTGGCAGAATTTTAGTTTTCATGGGATATCTCCTCGTTAGAATGTTGAGAAAGGATTGTGCCGCTCGCGTGCAAATGGCAGGTGCACTGCCCGGGATAACAATCGCACGGAACTTCCGCGACCACCTGCTTGTTTCTCAAAACTTGCTCGAGCATTGCCCGGTCTTTAGCAATCATCGGGGTTTTCTCGATCAGGTAAGCCAGCAGGTTTGGTATCTTCCGGCTGCAAATACGGCTTAGCAAGCCTTCAAGCTCTTGTTTCAAACTATCCGGCTCGTCCAGATGCGTAGTGTAAACGAAATGACGTGCATTTTTACGGGCTTGCAGATAACCTTTACGTGTCAATCTGCCAAGCAGGGTCTTCACTGTGGATTGGCTCCAGCCGCGTTTACCATTCAGCACTGTGGTGATATCCTGGCTGGTGGATTCACCGCTCGCCCAAACCACCCGCATTACTTCCCATTCCGCGTCACTGATATTCAGGGTTTCGGACATAATTCGTTCCTTTCATGTATTAAATTAAAGTTTACAACTGTAAACGCTCTCGTGCAAGTTCGCGTATAAGCCCACGGAGAGCATGCATAAGCTGACATTTTGTTTCAGAACAGCCTGAGGGTAGACTTAAGAAAAACAGGAGGATCAATGCAAGAGATCACATACCAACATGAACCCCACGCCAACCGCATCGTTGCCGCTTCAGAAGATGGTCAGGAGCTCGGCGAAATCGTTTACGTGGTCAATGATCACTACTGGAACGCCAAACATACCTGGGTAAATCCGGATTATCGTGGCTACAATATCGCCCGCAAGCTCGTCAATACGCTTGCAGAAATCGCGCGCGTGGAAGGGGTCAAAATTCTGCCCACCTGTTCTTACGCCAAGCACGTCATGGAAACCGACGCCGCATTTGCGGATATCCTCATTAAAAAAGAAACTCTTTAATTTTTTTAGCATTTCAGCCATTTTCATCTCGCCCGGAGTACAATTGGGAAACGAGCGAGGTGTTCTATGTATTCACATGAATTTGAAGCTGTTGCCACAGCGGCACGCAATAAAACCGATTTACTGAAAACCCGACCCTGGGCTTATCTGTTGGCATCCATTTTGGCGGGCGCGTTTATTGGTTTTGGTGTCATTCTCAGCAGCACCGCAGCTAGTCTGACCACAGAGCTTGGCATCAGCCGGCTGGTTTCGGGGCTGACCTTCGCCGGAGGTTTGAGCCTGGTTGTGTTTGCAGGCGCGGAACTCTTTACGGGTAATCACTTTGTCATCGGCAGTGGCATCCTCGCACATCGCATTTCACTGACTGAAGGTTTAAAAGTACTGCTTGCCTGCATGCTCGGAAACTGGCTCGGCGCTATTCTGCTTGCGGTGCTTTTCGCCGCAACAGGGCTGACGGACGGACCTTTGGGGGAATATATGGCGGCTTCAGCCCAGGCGAAAATGAACATGCCTGTAATAGCGCTGCTTACTCGCGCTGTACTTTGCAACATCCTGGTCTGCCTGGCAGTCTGGTGCACCTTTCGCCTCAAGTCCGAAACAGCCAAACTCATCATGATCTTTTGGTGCTTGTTCATTTTTATCACAGCAGGTTTCGAACACAGCGTTGCCAACATGACCCTCCTGACTTCCGCATTGCTCGGACCCTCCTTGGACGGCATCAACCTTTATGGATATTTCCACAATATCTTCCTGAGTACCCTTGGGAACCTGGTGGGGGGAATATGGGGAGTAGCCCTGCCCTACTATCTCCTTTCCCGTGAGCAAAATTGAAAAAATCCTTAAATAATATGCTTTGTTTATGTTTGGTTTACCTTGAGTGTGTTATCATCGACCGCTGAAAGGTAAACCATGAGCTCAAAAAAGATTATCTTCCTCGATATTGACGGTACTCTCATAGACTATACGCAACAGCTTCCCCCTTCCACCCGGGAAGCTCTTCATCGCGCTCAGGCAAACGGGCACAGACTTGTGATTTCTTCTGGCAGAAGCAAGCCTTCAATCTATCCCTGGCTGCTTAAGCTCGGTTTTGATGGCATGATCGCGGGCGAAGGAGCTTATGCAGAATTTGGCGGAAAGGTGATCTTTGAAAGCGCCATTCCCGAAGCCCAAATCAGCCGCGTCTACAGTTTCCTGGAAGATCGAAAGATTGGATTCTACGAAGAAAGCAACAGCGGGCTCTACGGCAACCGTTATTTTTTGAGTGAAACCGCCCGGTCTTTTGGCATCCCTCAACAAGTAGCCGCCGAGAATTTGCAAAAGGCCTTCCCCGGGCTGACTTTCGACCATCAGGGATACCATCTGGATGTTAATAAAGTCAGTTTTGTTATGAATTCCTCAATCAGCAAAGCCGAATTGGAAAAGGAGTTTGGCGGGTATTTCCGAATTGGAATATGGAATATATTCGGAAAAGGCAGAGATTTTGGCGATTTTACCCAGAAGAATCTCACCAAAGCATCTGCGGTTGAGGTGTTGCTCGAAACTCTGAAGCTCGATCGGGAAGATACATTCGCCTTTGGGGATTCATTCAATGATATTGAAATTCTCCAGTACTGCCAAACCGGAATTGCCATGGGTAATGCGGCAGATGAGCTTAAAGCCGTAGCAGATTATGTGACAAGCAATGTGACAGAAGACGGAATTTTTAACGCGTTCAAACATTTTGGTCTGATTTAAACATCATTTTAACCACTGGTTTGCCATACTCGGGTAAAATTTATCTAATAAGATACATTTTGTGCGATTTTCTTCACTGCCGACGAAATCAACTGGTCAAATTCGGAAAACTGCTATTGGTATGAAAAAAGTTCCTCTCAGAACTATTTTGTTGATACTCTGCCTGATCACCAGCGTGATCATTCAAACACCCTCGCCTGTTACAGGTCAGCAATTGCAGGCAAGGGTTGTGATCGAGGAGGTGAACACGCGTGAGTTTCCAAAAATAGAACTGAGCTTCTCAATCCCGGGCGGTTTGGAACAAGATGTTTCGCTCTCAGCAGACCAGGTAAGTGTGCTCGAAAACAATCAACAAATCGCCGTCGATTCGCTTGCTAGTGAGTATGTTGGTGTGCATTTTGGTTTGGTTATCAATCCTGATCGCAGCCTGGTACTAAATTATCCAAATGGTCAAAATGATTACAACCGCATGCTGAATGCGATGCGAGAACTGGGCTCTGATCTCACGCCCATAACTGCTGACGTCTACAGCCTATTTATCAACCCGGACATCCACTACGATCAGCTTGAGAATTACACCGAGTGGAAAAAAGCACTGGAAGGCTACCAGGAAAACCAACGCCAGATGACCAGCTCTTTTCAAAGCCTTGAGGTAGCTGTCAATCTCCTCACCAATAACCCCACAAACAAAGAGACAGTCTTGGTCTACATGACCCCCTATATCGAACCCGAACAGGTTCCGACCCTAACTGCCCTGGTGCAACAAGCCGGTGAAGCTGGCATTCCAGTGCATATATGGATGACTGCTGCTGCAATTGTGAGTGGGTCTGCCTACCAAACTGACCTGCAGGCTGTTTGCGAGACCTGGGGCGGCAGCCTCACAATCCTGAGTGGCAGCCAGACCCCCACCAACCCACGTGAATACCTCAAAGGAAAAGGCTATCGCTACACCGTCAGCTGGCAGTCCGGAATACGTTCGGGCACTACACAGCAGATCGGCTTGCGCATTACTCCCTCAAGTGGGGCTGTCTTGACCTCCGACGTGAGAAATATCGACCTGGAGATCCTGCCCACCAGTCTGAGCTTTGGCAATCTGCCAAACCAGCTGGACCTGATGATTCAAAGTGATGAAAGGATTAAACCAGCAGAATTACCCATTCAGGCTCAGATCGAATTCCCGGATGGTTTTCCGCGTGAGATCCTCCACACCAGTTTGTATGCAAACGGGAGATTGATACAAGAGCGTCAGGAACCGCCTTTTGGTGATTTTGTGCTCGATCTTATCCCGTTCCGGGATCAGGAAAAGATCAGTCTGCAGTTAAGACTTGAGGACGCGCTTGGTTTTGAAACACGCAGCGCGATCAAGATCATCGAATTGACATGGCTGGACTCAAGAGCAAATGAACCAAAACCACTGGAAAACAATTTATGGCTCTGGTTGGGGCTCGCTCTGGCAGCTCTTGGATTAATGGCTGTGATCATTCTTCCAACCAGGCTGAAGAAAAAAAGCATCAAACCCCCTGCGGCAGAACCTGCAGCGCCTGCCCTGCGGGTGGAGCCAGAGAGTCGTGTGCCTGTGAAGACCTATGGCAGCCTCATCAAACTCGACCGCGACAACACCCCCTGTGCCGAAAAGCCTCTCTTGTTGCTCAAGGAGGTCACACTCATCGGCAAAGACCCACAATTGGCTGGTTTGGTCCTCAATGACGAAGCTCTGGAGCCGCTACACGCCGAAATTCACGCTTTTCCCGACGGTACCACACGCTTGACAGACTTCCACACCACTGCTGGTACTTATGTCAATTTTGAGGTTGTGGACACCAAAGGCAAGGAAATCCACCATGGAGACATCCTGCATTTTGGGCGGCTTTCGTACCGATTCAACAGCCCAAGTCGTGTGACCAATCCAAAAAATTGACCGATTTTTTTCGGTCTTAGCAAAATTATCAATTGCCCCGGTCATCGAATCGGTACTGAGCCAGCAGATGGTATCCACTCCAGTCACCGAGCTGGACAGCGATATTGTCCAGAAGGATGGGTGGAACAAACCTGATTTTAGCATCTAAATCAGGAGAGTTAGCGAGCAGATGCTCCCAGGGGGAACGTCTTTGTAGAGATGAATGTTTTCTGACAGCATTGTAGTAATAGAGATAATGCATCGCTTCAAGGAAGAAGTCCTTTTGGGAATGAATGGAAAGCAATCTGGGGATATAAAACTCCTCGTCATCGGTACGGTGGGAGCGTTCAACATGCGCGTTCTCCTGAGGGCTGGCAGCATGGTTCTGGATAATTGAACAGCCAAATCCAGACAGGAGTTTTCTGAGTTCGATGAGTTTGAGCCAGGATTTCCCCCCAAACTCTTCACCCCGATCCACAGTAAAGACGATGGGCACCGAGACACCGTGACTTCTGAGCCAGGAAAGCACCCACAGAAAGAAAGTCAGGCCATTGGTCCAGCTTTTCTGATCAGAGTAAGCCATCAGTTTGAAGCGGGAGTTAACATCGACAGCAGTCCACTGATAGAGAGGAAACTGTTTCGAGTGAAAGTGACGGATCTGCTCCAGGGTCAGCGCTTTTTGGTCCACGACATATTTGAGGTCAATTTGCACGATTTCAAACGCTTTGGCCTGATACCAATCCACATAAGGACGTGAGCCTTTTTTATGGGGTTTGTGAGGCTTCAGTTTCGATTTGGCTTTGTTGCGTCTGAGAATATTGCGGATAGTGTTTTCAGACATCGTCAAACCATCCAGTGCCTCCAGTTCCTCTTTCAACCTGACAGGTCCATAGCGGGTCTTTTTTCTAAGCTCCAGAATCCTGGCTTCAATCTCAGCACTCGTTTTGTTGTGTACCCGGTGTGGCGCTTTTGATCCATCTTTCAAATCCCCTGCCTTATTCTTGCGGATCGCTTTGTAGATTGTCGCCCGGCTGACACTCAAGATCCTGGCTGTTGCTGTCACATTCCCATTGTGTGCCTTCAAAACCTGTAGAATTGCTCGCCTGGCTGCCTCGGGACTAATCTGCCTCAACTCTTGGTAATCTAAGTGGGTTATAGCTTTGATCAATGTACACCTCGATGTCTTCATATCTTATCCCCCATAACTCCAGACATCGATCCCGGTACAACTCGTATGACTTATCTAAAAAGTGTATACCATGTGCTGACCTCCTCACAGTCGATCGCCAAATCTGGCTTGAATTCAGACCTTTTTCGTGTTAGAATGCTCTGTCTATGGAGGGATGGCCGAGCGGTTCAAGGCGCCTGTCTTGAAAACAGGTATAGGGAAACCTATCGTGGGTTCGAATCCCACTTCCTCCGCCAGGCTTAACAACCTAAAATTGGGGAGGTGCCAGAGTGGACGATCGGGGCCGCCTGCTAAGTGGTTGTCGGAGTAAAATCCGACCCAGGGTTCGAATCCCTGCCTCTCCGCCTTAAAAAAACCGCTGGAAAGCGGTTTTTTTTTATTCAACGCGAGTTTTCCAAATTACCAACGCGAGTGGTGGTCTTCCGCCCATCCCACAGCCTTGCTAACCTGGATTCTCTCGCCACCCTCGCCTTCGACAGATCCATCAAAATACCCAATCATTTGATGAACCTCCGAGCAGATAATTGCCATGTCGGTCTTGGCAATGCGCTCAAAAAATGGCGTAAAAGTGAGATCTACCCTTTTAGTCTCGGCGGTTTGGAGCTTCCATGGGGCCTTAAAGTCCTGATTTGAATAGGTGAAGATGACGTCTTCGCTCAACTTGATCAAGTGCCCGTCCACACAAAGCGCGTTTTCCGTAGAGCCTGAGTTGTCCGTCCAACCAGCTCCAAAATTAGTTCCGAGCGTGCGCCCATCAGCAAGGCGGGTCGAGAAGCTTGCCCAATTCCAAAAGCCCTTATAGGGCCAGACGCCGCGCCCAAAATCGAGCGTGGCAAAACTGTTGTCGCCATCGAACTTAACCACCTTTCCATCAAGGTTCACCCAGCCTTCAGCAGGCAAAGTATTGTTCTTGGCCGTGAACTGAAACAACCTCTCACTCCACGGCACAACAACATTCAAACTCTCATGGCTTTCAGGCTCTCTAACCTGGAACTCTGCCTGCAGCCTCTTGCCGCCAAAATCTTCAAGCTCCACCAGCATTTGCACGCCCTCTGAAGTCTTGCCCATGCGGATCTGGGATCCTTTCCCAACATAGCTTGCGTCATCAGGCACCCTGTCCCCAAGTTGCACATCTTTACCAAAGGGGGTAATGATGGTCTTTTCGATGAATTCACCTGTGGCAAAATCGAGAAAGTAAACAAAAGGCAAACCGGCATAATCTACATCGCTCAATGTCACGGAGAACAAATGCGTGGGGCTGGTGATGCACCAATAATTCCAGCGCTTTTTTCGCAGGGGGTGCCCATAGAGCCGGCAATTCTGCAGAGGCTGGCGCGACCAGCCAATTGCTTCTGGGTTCAGCCTCCCATTTGGCAGGCAAAGGTCCACAGCTTGGGTGAGTTCTTTTTCCTGGAGCATGATTCTTCCTTTCTGTTGGTAAGGGAATTATAGCCCTGGGATGCCAAATTTTGACAGATTTCTATCATTACCCCATGAAAAGATGCGTGAAACAAAGAAAAAGCCACCGCATGGTGGCTTTCATTTAATCTTCTTCTTTTGAACGTATCAGGATGATGGATTTCCCGGTCTGCTTTTTGATGTCAAAGTAAGCTTTTCGGGCACGCACCAGGGTGGCGAGCTGTCTTGCTCCGTAGGTACGCGGGTCAAAACCAGGGTCAATACGGCGCAGGGCTGTGCCAACTTCGGAGAGCTTGCACCATCCGTCATCATCCGTGCCGACCAATTCGATCGCCTGGTTGATGTTATCGATCAGCTTGGCTTCAGATTCAGAAAGTTTGGTGGTTGTCTGTTGACGCGCGGCCATTTTCTTCTTTTGACGTTCCCGCTCTACCATGTTTTCGGTGTAGATGAAAACATCGCATGCCGAAACAAACGCGCGCGGGGTCATTTGCTTGCCAATGCCAATCACCAGCTTGCCGCTTTCGCGGATGCGGGTGGCGAGGCGGGTGTAGTCACTGTCGCTGGAAACCAGGCAGAAGCCATCCACCAGGTTGGTATGCAGGATATCCATGGCATCGATGATCATGGCCGAGTCGGTCGAGTTTTTGCCGACCGAATAAGCAAACTGCTGGAAGGGTTGGAACGCATAGGAATTAAGCGTATCTTTCCAGGATCTCATGTTTGATGAGGTCCAGTCCCCATAAATACGCCGGATGGTCACATTGCCAAAACGGCTCGCCTCAACCACGATTTGCTCCATCAGAGCAGATTGGGCGTTATCGCCATCAATTAATATGGCGATCCGTTTTTCTTTTAGATCGTTTGAATTATCGTTATCATTTGTCATACTAAGATTATAACTGCTAATTTCTCCCCTTGTTAAAGTCTTAGCAACCGCATTCGTCTGTAATTATTACCTGGTGTTTCTCATAATAACCCTGGTGATACTCCTCAGCTGGATAAAAAACTTCAGCATCGCACACCTCGGTAATGACCTTACATTCATACTCACCGGAATTATTGAGGGCAGCAATCAAATTATCGGCGATTTTGCGTTCTTCATCATTGCTAACAAAGATCGCAGAGCGATATTGCGAAGCAAAACTGCGGCTGTTGGATTCACACAAAGTGGGATCGTGAAAGCTGAAAAAGGCTTCGAGCAGATCTTTGTAGGAAATTTTTGTATCATCATACTCGAGTTGGATTGCTTCCGCATGTCCTGTTAGATCTCTGCAGACCTCGCGGTAGTTTGGGTTTTCTGTGTAACCGCCCGTATAGCCGACCATCGTGTTTACCACACCATGGACGTGCTTAAATTTGGCTTCCATACCCCAGAAACAACCGCCTGCGAAGATTGCTTGTTTGATCATGCTGTTCACTCCAATTTTTTCAGTAAAAAAGCCATATGAATTAGGCTTTACCTGAATATATCAACAGCTTGTTAAATTTTCAACCGCATCCTTACACAGGCAATGCTCATTCAGGCAATCTCTCCGTTATGTGATTTGCAGATAATTTCAAGCGAATATTGAGGGTGAAAACTGGATTAAGGTTTTATTCCTTTTTTGATCAACAGGGCAAGAATAAACTGGATCTGCTTAAATAAAAATGGGCCAGGAAGGATTCGCCTGTGCTGGGTTTCTTCCCCAGTAAACCTTCAACCAAGCGGATGAAGGATTTATTTCAACTCGGCTATAAAATCAATCAATTAATTTAAAAAGGTTTGTGTTAGCGGCTGAGGGTGGGAGTGTGGACCCCTTACTCTTTTTTGGATGTAGGCGACGGAAGCCTTAATACGGTTTGCGACCCTTGCAGTCGCAACGACGAATCTTCGCCTTCCTCAATTAGATTCTCCACATCTAGGCTATCCAATGCATTTCTAAAATCCAATGCAGATTTTATGGTAACTTCATTGAGTTCAACTTTTAGAACCTCGTTTTCTTGCCGGAATTGTTCCGCAACTTGACGCCACACATCGGCTACCGCTCGTTGCTTTTCGGCTTCAGCATCATTGCTTGCAGAATTTGATCTCGCCGCCGCTTCTTCAGCTTTCTTCTGAGCGGTATCCGCTTTTGCTCTATTGCGACTTTCGAGCCATTCGATCAGCCTTCTTTCAAAGTCGGCGGCTACCTTCATGAATAGCTCATTGATCTTCTTTTCCAATAAAGGCCAAATATTATTAACGATCCACGGCCAGACGAACATTACGAACCACTTCACAAGCTGTTTATAAATCAGAGTATAGGTCTTGGCTTTTGGCATGATTTTTCCTTTTGAGGTGGGTGTCGAGCAGAATCAATTGTACCCCGATAAATTCGTAGTAAATTTGTCACAATGCCTTGACCTCATGGTCAAAATATGGGCCCGGAAGGATTCGAACCTTCAACCAAGCGGTTATGAGCCGCCTGCTCCGCCATTGAGCTACAGGCCCTGTATGCGCTATTTTACCAGAGGTGAGCAATTTGGAGTATTGGAGAATTGAATCACTTTAAATGTTTTAGGGAATTTTGTCAAGCAAATCATCCTCCCCCAAAACCTTGTCTTTCATAAAAGTCACGATTCCAAAAACTGCCATTAATTAGCTCGTTGAATACAAGGTTTGTATAAACTTTAAGCGGATTCAATGGCCGAAATAAAGTATGGTTCTTCAACTTGAAGATTCACAACTTTTATCAATCATTCAATAACAAGGAGACTGCGATGAAACACTACTTGAAATTACTCGTGATCGTAATGGCGATCGGACTGATCTTCACCTCTGTGGGATTACCTGTAGGTGCTCAAGAGGGTATCGAGGGTGGAACAACCACTACTGGCGAAGGCGAGACCCCTCAAGGTGCTGGAACCAATGCGGCAGTTCCTGGAGGACCAGGATTTATCATGGTACACCCAGTTGCTTTCTTACCCTTAGATTCATACGAACAAAGGGGAATTGGTAGTGGTGGCGTTCTGTATAATCCCACACCCGAAGGTGCATACTACCACATAGATGTGAATCTGCCTCATAGAGCAACAATAAACAAAATCGTATTGTATTATTTTGATAATACAATAGCCACGATTGAAGTTCTGATGGCGAGATCCAGTCCCGAAGATAGCACAAGTAGTATTGTTGGGTCGTTGAGTTCGGAGGGTGAAAATTTGTTTCCGTCGGTCTACGAAACAACCTCCCTTACATACAATGTCGTAGACAATCAACGCTATGGATATTTTTTACAAGTGTACTTGCCAGGTGGTTATGGAAGTGACTTGAACATTGGGGGCATCCGAATCGATTATTCCTACCCGGTAAATTTGCCATTGATCAACAAATAAGCATGAGGAACAGGCTGACCTGCCCTCTGCCTGCTCGACATCAATTTGCAACCCATTTTCTTCATCCTCCTCCTTAGGCCTATTTTAGGCCTGGAGGGGGTCAATTTAAGTAATCACCTGAAACGCAAAGAATCCCTCAACGATATCTGTACCCTTTCTCCCCCATCACAACCCGCAGATCGCATTCACATCGAACCCAGATTTTTGGGTTATTCAAAACTCGTTGTTACTTTAACCACAATTTGTTGTAATATGTTTATATCGATACACATCCATCTTAAATCAATATTTCAGTAGAAAAGGAGAAAATGATGAAAAACCCAATTAAGTTACTCACGATGGTATTAGCTATTGTATTAATCTTCACCTCTGTGGGATTACCTGTAGGTGCTCAAGAGGGTATCGAGGGTGGAACCACTACCACTGGCGAAGGCGAGACTCTCCAAGATGCTGGAACCAATGCGGCAGTTCCCGGAGGACCAGGATTCGTCATGGTCCACCCTACTGCTTTTATTCCGGTCAATTCATCGCTTGAATATGGGTTTGTTAGCGGGGGCTTCCTTTACAACCCTGGGAGCATTGGTTCTTATTACGAAGCAGCAGTCAACCTGCCTCATGGCGCAAAAATAACGAAATTGGTTCTCTATTACTACGACAACTCCACGCAAAACATGTCTATAGTACTTGCTGGGATGGGTATGGATGATTCTAATCTCCTTAGTTTGGCAAATTTTACAACTTCAGGTGCAGAAGAAAACTACCGGGTGGTGGAGGATACGACAATCACATCAGAAACGATTAACAACCAAAGTTATGCGTATTGGATCGAGGTAGGCATTCCAGGTAGTCAAGGAGCAAATTTGATGATCAGAGGCGTAAGAATCGATTATTCCTACCCAGTAAATTTGCCGTTAATCAATAGATAGGCATAAGAAACTAATACGCCATTTCACCGTAGGGTGTGCATGCTATAACCTATCATGCGGCCTACAAAGGCATTGTGACGCCTGCCCATCCTATCTGCTGCCTTAAAAATGGTGATTTTCTAAAAACTTTCGAGGGCTTACTCCGAAAAAGTCTATTTGGATTAGCCGCTTTTGTAGATACCGTCTTGAAAGTCAAGCTGAATAATTGAATTGGCGGTCATAATCAGGATCAAAAGGCTTCCGAGACTTCAAAACGCCATAAACAATGTGCAGCAACTTTCGCATGCAAGCCGCGATAATCGCCATGTTGGGCAGCTGTTTCTTTTCCAAGCGTTCCTTCAAAGCCCGGATCACGGGATTGTGTTTCATTGCTACGATGGCTGGCATATACAGACAGGCACGCAATTCGCTGCGTCCTTGTTTGGAGATACGGGTTTTCTTGTGTACGGATGAGCCTGAACTAAAGCCCTTCGGATTGAGACCGGCATAAGCGGCTAATTGTGGCGCATTTTCAAAGCGGCTGATCTCCCCAATTTCACCCAATAATCTGGCAGAGGATTTCTTGCCAACTCCAGGAATGGAAACCAAAAGCTCCTGCTTTGCCTTCAGGTCAGGTATCCCCATGGTGAATTTCTGGATCTCTGCTTCAGTGGCTTCTATGCTTGCCTTCAAGTACTCTGCATGGGCGGATAGGTCCTGGATAACCCAGGCGTCCTTCTCGCCACTTGATAAGCGGCTTTCTTCCTGTCGGTAATTAGCCTGCAAATCGATCAAACGCCTCACAAGTGCCCTTAGATGCTTCAAATCGGGGTTGAGAGGCTCCCAGAGAGCAGGTTTCTCCTTCAAACAAAACTCGGCGATCAGGTCAGCATCTGCCTTATCGGTCTTGTTGCGGTGTAGCTTGCTTTCCCCGTAGCGTTTGATGCGAGTCGGATTGACCACACTGACGTCATGGCCTTGTCCGTATAGATACTCGCTGACCGCGTCCCCATATTGTCCGGTGGCTTCCAGACAAACGTGTACCCGGTCGATATGTCGGCTGATCAGCCATTGGTCCAGCGTTTTGAAACCAGCCGGATCGTTGCTGATTACCTTATGGAACTTGCCCTTTTCACTGAGTAGAACCAGGTCAAGTTTATCCTTCGAGACGTCGATACCTAATATATTTGACATTATGCACCTCTTTTCTGTAAACTATGCTTAGCATCGGTCAGGCGCATTCTTTGGATCATCCTTGTGAATGCAAGCTCATCTCGTCCATGTCAAAGCGTAGAGAGGCTTCAGATACCGTCCGATCTTTGTGAAAAAAAAGGTGAGGGGATCATATCTACGAAGCTGGATCTTGTCCAAAGGGCGAGACCGGATTCACCCTCACCTTCCTGATCGATGTTTATTCAATTATCATGCTTTTCTGAGTCTTAATATACAAGGGCGAGATTGAATGCACCAAATACTTCGAGAAACAAGCCTGCATCGTGCCCTCAATTTCGCCCTACGGGGCTATCTGCTCAATTCTTTTACAAATAACACAAACTTGTAGGGTGGGCTGGCGTCAACTTACCTTTATCTGCATACAATCCTTTATAGCCAACCCACCAACAACAATTTTTTACTACAATTTTTTCAATTATTGTTGACCCAACTCTGCAGCCAGCGCGGTGGCGATTTGCGCCCCGACCAGGGCGTTGTTGTAGACCAGCTCAAGGTTGGCTGCCAGGCTTTTGCCTTCCGTTCTTTTTGTGATTTCGCTAAGTAAAAACGGCGTGATGTTCTTGCCTGATACGCCCTGCTCCTGCGCAGCCCGGACAGCTTGCTCGATGACATCATCGATAAATTCATGGTCCAGGGAATATTCTTCGGGGATCGGGTTGGCGACCAACAAACCACCGCGCATTTCAAGCTGAGCCTTTGCCACAATGATTTTCGCGATTTCTTCCGGCGAGTCTGCCCTTTCAACCAGTTTAATGTCGCTCTTTGCCGTGAAAAACGCCGGCAGCACATCCGTTTTGTAGCCAATCACGGGGACACCCTTGGTCTCAAGGTATTCCATCGTGCGGGGAAGATCGAGAATGGCTTTGGCACCGGCACAGACCACAACCACATCCGTCCGAGCGAGTTCTTCCAGGTCAGCAGAAACATCCATGGTCTCTTCATAGCCGCGATGAACCCCGCCGATCCCACCGGTGACAAACACCTTGATGCCAGCCAGGTGAGCGGCATACATGGTGGTGGCGACCGTGGTCGCGCCCAACTGTTTGCGGGCAATAATACCGGGGAAATCACGCCTTGAGACTTTTGCCACATTCCCGGCACTGGCAAGAATTTCTAATTCCTGGTCTGAAAGCCCAATTTTGATCCTGCCATCCATGATAGCCACAGTGGCTGGCACAGCACCGGCGCTGCGGATGATGGACTCCACCTTCTTTGCCATCTGGATGTTCTGTGGGTAGGGCATGCCATGCGAAATAATCGTCGATTCCAGCGCGACCACCGCCCTGCCGACATCAAGCGCAGCTTTCACCTCGGGCTGGATATCTATTAGACTATTCTTTTCCATTCTGACCTCCTGTATTTCTTACCAAATTTTCTGTGGCTTATGTTTGTGAGGGCGGACAAAACATGGAAACTGCTCCGCGATGTTGAACCACCTCACCAGCCAGGTAATTTCCTGATTTGAGCCAATTTTCCGGGGCTTCATTACGCAAGAACGAAGCCAGAAAGCCAGCATTAAAGGCATCCCCCGCGCCAGTGGTATCCACAGCCCGCACTTGGTTCGCAGGTGCCTGAAAACAGAGGCCTTCGGAAACCCTTTGACCATCTGTGAATTCAAAGCCCTCCTGAATTGCCATCCAGGCACCCTTTGAGCCAAGTTTGACGGCGATACATTTGGACAAATGGCGCGCTTTTTCCAGGGCAGTTGACAGGTCTTCTTCCCCCGTAAGAATCGCGATTTCACTACGATTGGGCAGCAAAATGTCCGTGAACCCAAGCATCCTGGCGCGAATTTCCTCTGGCACATCCCCTATCAGTGGGGATGGATCGAGCGCCACCAGATTACCCTCCGCGTGAACGCGCTCAGCAACAGAAAGAACGACCTCTGCCTGGTCCGGATAGAGCAATTGGTATCCGGAAGTGAGAAGAACCCGGCATGCTTTTGTGCTCTGGAGAAGAGGCGTATTGATTGAAAGAGCATCAGAAGACGCCCCGCGGAAAGAAAACATCGTGCGCTCTGAATTTTGATCGATCATGGTGATGGTGAAGCCGGTGGTCTCGCCATATTGAATCCCGGAAGTGTCCACACCCACAGTCTGCATCTGGTCAACAATGAGACGGCCATCAGGATCCCGCCCAATCGTCCCGTAAAATTTTGTTGGCACTCCCAGAAAAGCTAACGCGATGGCTGTATTGGCAGCTGAACCACCAACATTTTTCGAGAAGGAAAGAATCTGGCTATCCTCACCTGCTCTTGGCATGCGGTCGATCCAGTATTGATGGTCGATTAAGGCATCCCCAATCACCAGAATTTTGTTGGTTCCTGGAATGTATTTACTCACTTCTTGAGAGACAACTTCCATTAAGCCAATCCTTTCACTACTTGCAAAGGGCCTAAACAAACCAAAAATGACCTAAAGACGAATTCAATACACTCATCCTTTTTCGATCAAGACCGCAGAACTCACCTATGCTTCTTATCCTTTGTGCAATTTTGACCAGCTATCCACCAATCCAATTGTGCGGTTGAAGACCAACTTTCCTGGCTTGGAATGGACGCTGTCCAACGTGAAGTACCCATCCCGCACGAACTGATAAGCCTCACCAATTTTGGCGTTCGCCAGGTCAGGTTCAAGATAAGCTCTCAGGACCCGCAGCGAGTCATGGTTGAAATGATCCAGGAATGTTTCTCCCTCAGGCAGATCTTCGGGGTGTTCATCAAGGAACATCTGGTCATAGATCCGCACCTCCGCCTCAATGGCATGCCCGACTGAGACCCAGTGGATGGTGCCTTTTACTTTTCGCCCGTCCGGCGAGCTGCCGCCCTGGGTTTCAGGATCGTAGCTGCAGTGGATTTCAATCAGATTGCCCTCTTCATCCTTGACCACTTCGGTGCAGGTGACGAAGTATGCATTCATCAGTCGCACTTCCTTGCCCGGGGAAAGGCGATGATATTTTGGCGGTGGCACTTCCGCGAAGTCCTCGCGTTCGATCCAAAGCTCGCGCCCAAAAGGCACCTGGCGGGAGCCGCCAGCTTCGGGATTGTGCGGAAAATCCGGGATCTCAAAAAACTCAACCTGGTCTTCAGGGTAGTTTGTCAGCACGACCTTAAGTGGCTCCAACACCGCCATGCGGCGTTTGGCGTTCTGGTTCAGCTGGTCGCGCACAATATGCTCCAGCAACTCAACTTCAACAAAGCTATCCGACTTTGCCACGCCGATGGTATCGATGAACTCGCGGATCGCCGCGGCAGGGTAACCCCGGCGGCGCATGGCTGCCAGCGTAGGCATGCGGGGGTCGGTCCAGCTGTCAACCAAGCCGTCCTCAACCAACCGCCGCAGCTTGCGCTTGCTCATGACGGTATGCGTCAGGTTCAAGCGGGCAAATTCGATCTGCTGCGGATGGAAAATTTCGAGCTGATCCAGAAACCAATCATACAACGGGCGGTGGTTTTCGTATTCCAGCGAACACATGGAGTGCGTAATGCCTTCCAGCGAGTCGGACTGGCCGTGCGCGAAGTCGTACATCGGGTAGATGCACCACTCATCACCGGTGCGGTGGTGGGTGGCGTGCAAAATGCGATACATGACCGGATCGCGCATGTTCATATTCGGCGAAGCCATATCGATCTTTGCCCGCAGAGTCTTGCTGCCGTCCGGGAACTCACCCGCGCGCATGCGTTTGAACAGGTCGAGGTTCTCCTCGATGGAGCGGTCGCGCCAGGGGCTGTTCTTGCCGGGTTCGGTGAGAGTTCCGCGATACTCGCGCATCTCATCCGGACTGAGCTCATCCACATAAGCCAGGCCTTTTTCAATCAACTGCAGCGCCATCCCGTAGAGGGGCTCAAAGTAATCCGAGGCGTAGAATTCACGATTGCCCCAGTCGAATCCCAGCCAGTGGATGTCTTCTTTAATGGCATCAACATATTCAACATCTTCTTTAACCGGATTGGTGTCGTCGTAACGCAGGTTCGTCAGACCGTCGTAATCTTCAGCAATACCGAAGTCAATGCACAGGGCTTTGGCGTGACCGATGTGCAGATAGCCATTGGGTTCGGGAGGAAAGCGGGTGTGCACCCGCCCGCCAAACCTACCTGTGCGGTTGTGTTCATCAATAATTTCACGGATGAAATTGGTTTTA
Organism: Anaerolineaceae bacterium; assembly: GCA_040768265.1. Lineage (GTDB taxonomy): Bacteria > Chloroflexota > Anaerolineae > Anaerolineales > Anaerolineaceae > Mesolinea. Next base: position 98,297 of record JAXGNB010000005.1, on the reverse strand, counting down.
GTAGAGGTTTCTTCAGTCATGATAATGCTCCTCAATAGGATTAGAAAATTATACCTTAGGGGAAATAAAACCCAAGATATTCGTACGGATGGGCCCTGGTCCCTCTGGGTTTTGCAATAAATCAACCAGCGCGTAGGTCAGGTTCAACAGAAGAACCTGACCTACGCGTTTGCTCTCTCCGTCAATCGATGCGGGAATTTTGGTTTACGACTGAAGCTAGCCCCAGCCCTACGAAAGGCGGCTTTACAAAAAAAAGAGCTCTGCCTCTCAGCAAAGCTCTCTCTAAGAAAATCACGATTTATGCTTGCAAAAATTCGCGGACGCCGGGGAGCTGACCGATGCTGCCGAGGTAGTCATTTTTGGCTGCAATGAATTTCGCATACTCAGCCATAAAAACCTTGCCCGGATCGCGCAGATCAAACTTTTCAGGATGCTGCAGGAAGTACTCGCGATGGACGCGCGTCCAAACCAGGCGACCGTCGGTGTCGATATTGATCTTGGTTACGCCGAGTTCAGCGGCTCGCCTAAATTGGGTGGCATCCACACCTTTTGCTCCAGCCAGATTGCCGCCTGCAGCGTTAATACGCGCCACTTCCTCCTGCGGCACGGAGCTGGAGCCGTGCATCACCAGCGGGAAGCCAGGCAGACGCTCCTGGATTTGAGCCAGCACATCAAAATGCAGGGACTGCGAGCCGGAGAACTTAAACGCCCCGTGGCTCGTGCCGATGGCAACCGCCAGGGAATCACACCCGCTGCGTTCCACGAATTCGCGTGCCTGCTCCGGGTCGGTCAGTTTGGCATCGGATTCGCTGACAGAGACGTGCTCCTCAACACCACCCAACATGCCCAATTCCGCTTCCACCACAATGCCTTTGGCATGGGCAGCATCAACCACACGCCGGGTGATGGCAATGTTTTCATCAAATGGATGGCTGCTGGCGTCGATCATGACCGAGCTGTAAAAACCTGAATTAATGCAGTCGTAGCAGGTGGCTTCGTCGCCGTGATCCAGGTGGACCGCGAAGATGGCTTCAGGGAAGACCTCATCTGCCGCACGAATCAAACCTTCGAGGAAGGCCTTATCAGTGTAACTTCGAGCGCCTTTGCTGATCTGGATGATGAAGGGTGCCTGCGAGTCGAGGTTGCCGCGGAACAAACCGACAATTTGCTCGAGATTATTGATGTTGTAGGCACCAATGGCATACTTTCCATAGGCATGCTCAAATAGTTTTTTTGTCGTAACGATCATGATGACTCCTTTTTTGATCTTGGATTTAGCTAATTATACACTCCCGGCAATCGAGTCTTGTGACTAAATTGCTAAATATAAGGTTTAAAGTTCTGGCAATCATAAGACGCCTTCTCATTCCAGTGCTGAGTAATAAATCTGGCGCAACTTATCAGCGTAGGTTTTTGGGTCATGCTCAAACCGAATACGCTCCAGAGCTGCCTGCCCTTTGGATGCGATTGCAGAAGGGTCAGCGGCAATCCCCCTAACAATCTCTTCAAGACCCGTCTGAATGGTCTGGCTCAGTGCCTGGCGATCTTCAGCTGTTTTGTAAATTGCTTCACCAAGTGCATCCTTGGGCACACGGATTAACCAGCCGATGCGATTGTTGTTGATCTCCGGCAGGGCGCGCACATCAGTCGAAATCACAGGGCAGCCGGAAGCCTGCGCCTCTAAAACGGAAAGCCCGTAGGTGTCCGCCCAGGTAGGGAGTAAGCCCACATCAGCATTCTTAAGCAATTTCAAGACCTCAGGATTGGACATCTCCTCGTAGTATTCGAGCCACTCAGGCTTTCCAGCAATGATCTGGCGCGCCCAGGCAACTTCTTCTTCTGTTTCCTGAGCCGCATAGGACTCAATTCGCAGCGAACTGACCACCACCAACCGAACAGGCAAGCCCTCCTCACCTGCTAATTTTTGAAAAGTCCGGAAGAGTTCACGCCCTCCCTTGCGAAAAAAACCCGCCCCCACAAAAACAAAGCGAATGGGATGTTGTTGATCATATTCCCGGGGAGTAACACGCTCCACCAGCACCTCCTGAGCAGGATGGAGGACACGCAGTTTTGACAGAATAGGATCGCCATATTCACTCGGAATTTCACTTAATAACTTTCGCTGAATATTGGCAGCATTCTCAGACCAGGCGATGATTTGTTTGCAGGCAGAGCTTCGCAAAGCATCAAGCCCTCTTAACGTCAGGTTTCCCGGTTCCAGGTCCTGCCAGTAGTTATCCCTTGCCTGGTTGAGCAACTCCGTAAAACGCGGCAAAATGGTTTCAAAATGGGAAACCCAGGGAGTTTTTCCATAGCTAATCCCATTGGAAAAATGCAACAGGTCAACCTTGTTCAGATCAAAATCCTCAAATTGGTTGTTTAAATCAAAGGTTTGGAAAAGTGGCTTGCCAATCAGGCGGTTCAGCTTAAGCGCCAGTGCACGCCGGTAAGAAAAAATATCCTTGACCGGGATGTAATCTGCTTCAGGAACCTGGTTGATAATTACCCGGAGATTGGTATAAAAGTCCATGCGATACGCAAGGACGCCAATTTTCAATCTTTGCATGGATTTCTCCCTAATTCACCGTTGCGGTTTGCTCTTCAGCGTGTACATTCATCGGTCTGGGTTTCCATAACAGCATCATCACGATCGCAATCGACGCAAGCACCGCCCCAAAGAAGAAGGGGGCTGAAGCCCCAAACCCCTGCCAGCTACCCGCACCGCTCCAAAGCAGACCGGCGATCAGCGAGGCGGGAAAGTCAAGGATACCAAGCACTGCGTTGTACGTGCCAAAAGCAGTGCCGCGCAAATCAGGCGGAACCAGGTCCGAAAGCATCGCCTTGGCAGTACCGTACGCCATGCCGTAATATAGCCCGTAGGCCACGTAGAGCAGCCAGATATGGGTCACCGTTTGCGCCAGCGCGAAGCCAAGGTAGATCAGCGCGTACATTGTCCACCCGCCGATGATCAATTTTTTGCGACCGATTTTATCGGAGATCATGCCTGCGGGGGTGGAAACCAAAGTATAAACAAGATTGAAAACCGCCAGCATCAACAGGATGTGCAAGGTGGTCATACCCCGTTCCTGGGCCCGCAGCACCAGGAAAGCATCCGAGGAGTTACCCAGGTCAAAGATGCCCACAATAATCATAAAAAACAGGAAGTTTTTTCCAAGACCCCTAAAACTTATTTTCGGTGCCTCGGCAAGACCCTCAGGCTTCTTCTCCCTGGTCATCACGGCCAGTGAAACCACAGCCAAAACTGCCGGGATGATGCTGATCAGCACAATCGTGCGGAAAGTACTTTCCTGCAGGGAAGAACCGGCAGCCTGAAGCCTCCAAACAACCAATGCGGCGATCAGAATGCCGAGCATTGCGCCAGCCGTATCAGCCGCGCGGTGCAGACCAAAAGCAAGCCCGCGCTGTTCTGGTTTGACAGTATCAGCCACCAGCGCATCGCGCGGAGCAGTGCGCACGCCCTTTCCCACCCTGTCCGCCCAGCGGATGGCACCAATCGCTTCCCAACTGGACGCGAGGTAAAAGAAAGGCTTAGCCAGGGCGGAGATGCCATAACCGGCAACTGCCAGCCACTTGCGGCTGCGAAGCTTATCAGAAAGCCAGCCCGAAAAAACTTTCAGGACGCTTGAAGTAGCTTCCGCCACGCCTTCGATAATGCCAATGATGTTGGTCTTGACCCCCAACACAGAAGAAAGAAACAAAGGCAGGATGTTCAGGACCATCTCGCTGGAGATGTCCATGAAGAAGCTGGTCAGACTGACTGCCCAGATGTTTGGATGCAGGTCGCGAATGGGATTCTTTTTCGGTTCGTTCATATTGGCATTCCTTCTAGGCATAGATTATAGTCTCCTTGGATCTTTCTTGCCCAAAATGTGTAAAAACACCCACAAGCACGATGAAACTAGCAAGAACCTGCTCCTCAACCACACGCAAGGGAGTGGTGGGATTGATTTAGATTAACTCCCCTCCATTATTCATACTTTTAGGTATGATTAGGCAGCGATATTTCAGGAGAGTACATGGATCAGGACAGGGACTTACTAGGGAAAACAATCATCATCACCGGCGCCACAGATGGCATCGGTAAAGCCCTTGCTCAGATGACCTGGAAAGCAGGAGCCAACCTGGTTCTGCACGGGCGCAATCCCCAAAAACTCACAGCCTTGCTTGACACCCTTGGAGAAGGGCTGCCCAACCAGTACGCGCTAACGCTCAAGGCGGATTTTTCCCAATTGCCGGAAGTAAAAGAAATGGCAGCACAGATCCTGGCAAGCGTTAGCAAAATTGACGTCCTGGTAAACAATGCCGGCTTCTACCCTGCTGGCCGGGTTATAACAGGGGACGGTTTTGAGGAATGTCACCAGGTAAATTATCTTTCTCCATTTCTCCTAACCAACCTCCTGCGCCCCCTTTTGATAAAATCCGCGCCGATGCAAATTATCAACCTGAGTTCCATTGGTCATCGTTTTGTTTGGTCCAATGTTTATGCTTCTGCAAAGCATCCATTTTATTGGCGTTGGGTCGCCTACTGCCGCTCAAAATTGGATATCATCCCCTGGACTCGGGAACTTTCGGACCAACTTAAGACCTACGGAATTACGGTCAATAGCATACATCCAGGCATTATCCGCACCAAGGTTATCCGCTTCCTGCCAATCTCCTGGGGTGCCTCTGTGCGCTCTGGAGCAGCAACTGTCTATCGCTTAATGGTTGATCCGGACCTTGCCGATGTAAGTGGAGAATACTTTGAACGCTACAAGCTGACCAAACCGTCCTTAGTAGCCCAATCCAAACGCTACCAATCCGCCCTGTGGCGGCACAGCCTGCGCAAATTGGGTTTGAAACAAGCAGAGGATGGTTCAATAACCCAGCGCTTGCCTATCCAAAACGACCAGTAATGTAATCCTCTGTACGCCGATCATGCGGGTTTGTAAAAATTGTTTTAGTCTCATCAAACTCCACCAACTGACCAGTGCGCGTCTCATCTGTGTAAAAGAATGCGGTATAGTCCGAAACGCGTCCTGCCTGCTGCATGTTGTGGGTTACGATCACAATGGTGTAATTAGCCGAAAGCTCGTGGATGAGGTCTTCAATCTTAAGCGTCGCAATTGGATCCAGCGAGGCAGCCGGTTCATCCATCAGGATCACAGTCGGTTCCACCGCCAGCGCCCGCGCGATGCAAAGCCGCTGTTGCTGCCCACCTGAAAGGTCCAGACCCGACTTGCCAAGGTTATCTTTAACCTCATCCCAAAGCGCTGCCGAACGCAAACTTTGCTCAACAATCTCTTCCAATTTTTGACGGTCGTTCAGACCCGTGACCCGCGGTCCGTAAGCCACGTTGTCAAAAATTGATTTGGGGAAGGGATTGGGTTTTTGGAAGACCATCCCTACGTTCTGACGAAGTGCGACGGGATCAGTTTTAAGGATGTCTTCTCCATCAATCAAAACCTTGCCTTCCGTTCGAACGCCTGCAATCAAATCGTTCATGCGGTTAAAACTGCGCAAAAAGGTACTCTTTCCGCAACCGGAAGGACCAATCAAAGCCGTGACTTTATTTTCTGGAATCTTGATGCTGATATTTTCCAAAGCGCGAAAATTACCGTAGTACAGGCTATAGTTAATGGCTTCGAGTTTGGTATCGCTCATCGTACTTTTCGGACTCCCGCGGTCAGTTTTCGAGATACAAGGTTAATCATCAGGTTGATGAGTATAATCATCACCACCAGCACTGCGCCAGTGCCCATGGCTTTGTTGAAGGCGCGCGTGTCCATGGCAAGGTAATACAGATGCAGCGCAAGTGTGCGGCCGCCATCCATGATGGAAGTTGGCAGGCGATAACTGCCGCCAAGGGTAACGTAAAAAATCGCTGTTTCGCTGATAACCCGCCCAACGCTCAATACGATACCAGTAATGATTCCAGGCAAGCCTGCAGGCAAGACTACTTTGTAAAGGGTTTGCCATTTGGTTGCGCCAAGTGCCAGGCTGCCCCGGCGGTAGTCGTCGGGCACTGCCAAAAGGGCTTCTTCAGTTGTGCGTATGATCGTTGGCAGCACCAGGCAAGCCCCAGCCAGAGCAGCTGAGAGAAGTGAAAAGCCAAATTTCAATGTTGAGACGAACAAAGCATACCCAAACAAGCCGAAAATAATCGATGGGATACCAGCCAGGGTTTCCACTGCAAAGTTGGAGATACTGATCACCGCACGAAGAAGTGCCGAGCTCAGGCTCTGTTCCCCGGCATACTCCACCAGATAGATTGCCGCGCCTACCCCCAGAGGCGTAGCGATCAACAAAGTTAGTCCCACGAGGTAGAAAGTAGTGGCAATGGTGGTGGAGATACCTCCTTCACCAGAAATACCACCTTTAGGAGCTGTAACCAGAAAATCCCAGCTGATTGACTTACCGCCTTGTACCAATACATACCCTACCACCAAAATGAGGATTGCGACGGTCATTAATCCAAAAAACCACATCAGGGCGACCCAAAATTTTTGCCTGGCATGTTCTTTTTTAAGGCTTTGAGCCTGGGTCGTACGCGAGAAGGTAATTTTTGAGATGCGATCTGCTAACATACCTTCTCCTAATTTGCCTTTTCAACGAATTTCTGCCCGCGGATGATCCAGCGCGCGCTGGCATTCACGACCATAATCAATCCAAACAGCACCACACCCGTGGCAAAGAGCGCGCTCTCGTGGACGCCAGTGGCGTAATTGATCTCAACCGCAATGTTGCCCGTGAGCGTGCGGGCTTGTGAAAGGAAATAAGTCAGCGGATTTCCTGAAAGCGGTTTTGGCATGATCACCGAGTTGCCGATCACCATGATCATGGCCATGGTCTCACCCAAAGCCCGCCCCACCCCCAGGATTATCGCGGCAATGATGCCTGATTTCCCGGCTGGCAGTACCACCTTGGTGATCGTCTGCCACTTGGTTGCACCCAAAGCCAGTGAACCATTGCGATAATTTTCCGGAACAGCCCGAATGGCATCTTCAGCAATGCTCGCGATGGTCGGCAAGATCATCACAGCCAGGACGATTGAGGCTGCCAGTAAGCCATAACCCGAATTGCCTGGAACGTTCAATTTCCGCACCAGAGGCACAAGGATCACCATTCCAAACAAACCATAGACCACCGAAGGAATGCCTGCCAAAAGCTGCACGGCAGGTCGAACTACTGCCTGTACCCCCTCAGGCGCAATTTCAGCCAGAAAGATCGCGCAGCCCAATGCCAGTGGCACTCCCAGCAAAATGGCTCCAAAAGTCACTGAGATGGAACCAACGATCATCGCCAGAATGCCGTATTGGTCCTGCCCGGGTCGCCAGATACTCTTAAAAAGCATCTCACCAACGCCAATCTCAGACCATGCTTCAATGCTTTCGCGGAAAATAAAAAACCCAATTGCCAGCACAATAATGATCGATATGATAGCGCTCGTAAACAAGACAATCTTTACGGTTTTATCAGCGATCATACGAACGGACATAGGGTTAATTTGCCTTTTCGGTTCTTTCTCATGTATATGGGCATCTCTACCTCGCCGGAGAGATGCCCATATATTATAAATGCTACTATTCTCAGACACCGGATTACTTTACAGAAATGTAACCGTCGTCAACAACCAGTTTCTGACCAGCTTCGCTCAGAATGAAATCCAGAAATGCCTTGACGTTACCGGTAGGTTCACCATTGGTGAGCATGTTGAGAGGGCGCACGATAGGGTAAGAACCATCCGCCGCATTTGGTTCGGTTGGAGCTACGCCGTCGATGCTGATAGATTTGACGGTGCTATCCAGGTAACCAAAGGAGATGTAACCAATGGAGTAAGGTGTCGTTGAAACGGTAGTGCGAACAGAGCCATTTGAAGGCTGCAGGATGGCATTGGCACCAATCAGAGCATCCTCGCCCATGACCATTTCTTCAAAAGCGCCGCGGGTGCCGGAGCCTTCCTCGCGTGAGACAATGATTATGTTTTGGTCTTCTCCGCCAAGATCCTTCCAATTGGTGACCTTGCCGCTGAAAACATCGCGCACTTGCTCAACTGTCAGGTCGCTGACAGAAACGTCCGGGTGTGAAACAATAGCGATGCCATCACGGGCAATGACAATGATATTGAGATTAGGAAATTCAGTCAGTTCCGACTCTTTGATTTCGCGGGAAGCCATGCCGATATCAGATGTGCCCTCGCCAGCGGCTTTGACACCCACGCTTGAACCTCCACCCTGTACATCAATGCGCACACCGGTGTTTTCGGTCATAAAGGCTTCCGCCAGCTTTTCTGCCAGGGGTTGAACAGTTGTCGATCCAGAAATGGTGATGGTAGAGTTATCAGCCGCGGGATCTGAGACAGGTGCGCCAGGGGTGCTGGTGCCGCTGCATGCAGCCAGGAGGCTTGCAATCAAAATAATAGAAAAAACCAACAAAATACTCTTCTTAGTGCTCTTCATTCAAAATTCTCCTCTAACCTTTTTTTAGTTTTAGAATGCGTAGTAATCTTAACGGGTCAAGGTTAAATGCAGCTTAAAGAACAATTAAGGCATATTTAGGGTCTTGCTATTAAATGGAATCCTGCTGGCTTCTGGCGTGTTAGAATCAGAAATAATGGGAAATGTGCGCGTTTTGAGGCGTTTGTTTTGGGGGGCTTTGGTTGTGCTGCTTTCTGGTTGCAATTTAATTGCGCCTGCCCCAAAGATAACTCCGCTTGTTACGAATTCAGCAGCAACGCCGACACTTAATCCTGAGCAAGCGCTCACCAAAGCTGCTCTGCAAGCCACACCCACACCATTCCCAAGCCCGACCCCATGGCAGGTTGTGACCCCAACTTCCACCCGGAGCGCGAATCCAGCCCAAGCTTATGCCATTAACCCTCTGACCGGTCTGATGGTAGAGGATGTACGCTGGCTAAGGAAACGCCCAATCATGGTCAAACTGGCTAACTGGCCCCAGTCACTGCGTCCTTTTAACCAAATTGTGGATGCGGACATGGTCTTTGAATATTTCATCGGATATCAAACCAATCACATTTTAGCGCTCTATTATGGAGGCGATGCCGAAGCCGTTGGACCACTTGCCCCAGGCCGGGTGGTCGACGCGCGTCTGGCAAGACGCTACGAGGCATCCCTGATGGTCGCCAGCGCGCCGCCAACAGTGGAAGGTGTTTTTGAGCAAACTCTGCCGGATCGTGTTTTTTACCGCGGCTACGCTCCCTGCCCGGGAATTTGCACAGAAACCGAGGCACAGGGCGGAAATACAGTCGTTAATACTGCTGCCATGCGTGATTTTATTGAAGCCGAAGGCACCCAAAACACAATTGACCGCTTGCCAGATCTGTATTTCAGCGACGAGATCTCCGAATGGGATGAAATTGCCCTGCGTGTCAGTTACCTGTATGCGGATTTTTCGGTGATGGATTGGCGTTACGACAGCGTTGATGGCGGCTACCAACTCTGGCAGGATTTTCAGCAAGCTGATGGCAGCTACACCCTGCAGCAAACCTTCGACCGCGACAGTGGCAAACCGGTGATCTTCGAGAACGTTCTGATCCTCCTGGCGGACTATATCGAATACAATCCTGCATTTTTCGACATTGACTTTCGCGAGGGTGACAGAGAACAAGCAGCCATTCTTTTACGCGATGGCAAATTGACTCACGGCACCTGGTACGCTCCCGATATCGACCAACCCTACCAGTTTTTTGACCTGCAAGGCGACCCTTATTATCTGAAGCCAGGTCAGAGCTGGATCACTTTTGCCAGCACAACCTCACGCGTAAGCATGGTGGAAGAGGGCGTCTGGGACATTGTTTTTTCGCCAAATTAAGCGCTTTCAACTTCAAATCTCAAGGCCCGCAAGCCGTTTAGAGTCACAATCAAGGAAATTCCAATATCAGCAAATACAGCCACCCACAAAGGCGTTAACCCAGCCATGGCGGCGATTGCCACCAAAACCTTGACACCCAGGCTGACAATTACATTCTGTTTGATCAGGCGATTGACTTGCCTCGAGAGCCTTACCGCGAAGGGAAGCCGGCTGAGATCATCATTCATCAGCACCACATCTGCGGTTTCAAGCACCTGCGCGTTGCCCGCGCCTCCCATTGCCACGCCAATATCTGCCTGTGCCAATGCGGGTGAGTCGTTGATGCCATCCCCAACCATCACTACCTGGCCATATTCCTGCTTGAATTCGTTGAGCTTAGTCAGTTTGTCCGCCGGGAGTAGGCTGGCAAACACCTTATCAAGTCCAACTTCTCTAGCCACACGTTCTGCCACTCCAGGATTATCACCTGTCAGCATAACCGTACGGATACCTTCAGCTTTCAGTTCAGCCAAAACCTCTTTCGTACCCGGACGCGGCTCGTCCTGAACGGCGAGATAGCCGATCACACGCTCCCCATCGCAAACCAGCATGGTTGTTTGACCATCGCGTTCTGCAGCCCGGGAAGCAAGGATGATTTCTTCAGGGGTTTGGTGCTCAGCCAAAAAGAGCGGCAGGCTGCCAACCGTTGCCAGTTTGCCATTCAGCATTCCCTGCTGACCCCGACCTTCAATCACTTGCAGCCCTTCAGCTGCTGGATAGCGATTGAGCACCCCACGCGCGAAGGCTTCCTGCGTGACCGCGTTCCCAAGCGGATGGGTGCTGTGGGCTTCGAGAGAACTGGCTACGGCGACCAAATCATCGCAGGGCTCACAGTATTTTCCGCCCATACAATCAGTTGCCTGAACTTTGGTCACAGAAGGTCTGCCGAGCGTCAGCGTGCCAGTTTTATCAAATGCCATCACCTTGCTGTTGGAGAGACTTTCCAGGAAGATGCCCCCTTTGAAGATCACGCCGGCTCTGGCGGCGCGGGTCAGACCGCTGACCATCGTGATGGGGGTACTGATGATCAAGGCGCAAGGGCAGCCAACCATGAGAACCGAAAGCGCTCTGTGAAACCAGCCGTAGCTCTCCGGGGTATTCCAGAAGCTCTGCTGAAAAATCAGCGTTGGAATCAACGCCACCAGGATGGAAACCCCGATCACTATGGGGGTGTAAACCGCGGCAAACCGGTCGATGTATTTTTCCTGGCGGGCTTTGTTTTCCTGAGCTTCCGTGACCATGGCAATTATGCGCTGAATGGTAGTATCCGCAGCAAGATGGCTGACGCGCACCTCCAGCACACCCTGCCCATTCACCGTGCCCGAGAGGACTTCATCTCCAACTGTTTTCGGCACAAGACGGCTCTCGCCGGTGATGGGTGCCTGGTTGACTTCGCTGGAGCCCGACACGACAACCCCGTCCATCGGAAAGCGCTCCCCTGCCCGCACCAAAATGCGGTCATCAACTTTCAGATCTTCAATCGGCACCAGCCGGTCACCGTCCGTTGTTGTCAACAGGGCTTCATGCGGCGCGAGATCAGCAAACTCGGTCAGAATGGCGCGGGCGTGATCGTTGGTGTAACCCTCCAAAGCTTCCGAAAGCGTGAACAAAATCACCATGATCAAGGCTTCATGCGCCTCGCCGATGGCAACAGCCCCAATGGACGCCACAGACATGAGCACGTTCATGTTCAGGTTGTGTTCCTTGAAGAGACTGATCGCACCATTACGGAAAACCATCCAGCCGGCAACAGGTAAAACCAAAAACTTAAGAACGAGCGCGCTTATCTGAGAAATTCCCAGGCGATCCAGGAATAGGGTTGCCAGCAGAAGGACCCAACCCGGCACGATGATCTTCAGATCCGGCATGCGGAGAAAGTACTGCCAGAAGCCTTTAAAATCCAGAACTCTTGCCGTTTTCGAATGGTGATCGGATGAGGTGTATGGAAGGATCGGCGATGAGCAGTTGCCTGTGCAGACACTCCCAGTTCTATTTTTAACAGAAATATTCGGATTCTTATCGTTTTGATACATCGTCATGTTGATCAGATCCCTTAAAAATGCAAATGCAGACTGTGTTTGTAAGACTGCTCCAACAGATCCTGGATATGTTCATCGCTGATGCGGTAATTTACCTGCTGACCTTCACGCCTGGCGGTCACAAAGCGCAGGTTACGCAAAACCCGCAGCTGGTGCGAGGTGGCGCTTTGGCTCAGTCCGCATTGCACTGCCAGGTCGCCCACATTAGCCTCACCCTCAAGCAGAATTGCAAGTAATTGCAAGCGCGAAGGGTCAGAAAGGCCTTTAAAAGTGGCTGCCATGCTCTTGAAGTCCGCCTGAGTTGGAAAAGACTCTTTCATACTACCTCTTTTATATGAATATCTGTTCATATGTTCATAATATCATACAGGAAAAACTTTTACAAGAGAAAAAATCTTCTAATTGCTTATTCGGCTTTATAATCAGCGATTGCCTGGGTCAGTGCGGCGGTCAGGCGGGCATCATCAATGGCATCATGGCTGTTTGGGATTGGAATCTTTAGAAATCTGCCAGCAAATTCGAGCTTCTGGGATTTGAAACCATTGTTGCGGGCGTTCCATTCGCCATAGAAGGCAGCAAAAAGCTTCATCACGCAAAACGCCTGGTTGGTTTCAATGCTCATCGGTAATCCATAGGCCTTGTTTGTCTGGCGCAGCAGACGCAAGTCGAAATCGGCGTTGTATATCCCAATCACCCTGCCCCTAAGAATGGTTTCCACATCCGGCCAGATTTGGGTCCATACTGGCGCGGCCATTACCATCTCATCCCTTATCCCATTGACTGCGCTGGATTCAGCAGGGATCGGCATTCCGGGGTTCACCAGGGACTCAAACAGGGTTTCGCCCTGGGTGTTCACAATCCCAATCTGAATAATGCAATCAGTCGGGCCTGTGCCGGTGGTTTCCGTATCCAGGAAAATTGGCTGCAGTTCGAGCACAGCCTGTGCGCGTTGAATGACCTTGGGGTGAGCAATTGGATAGGGCATAAAAACCTCGAAAAGTATTATAACGCATCTGCCTCTATGGTCCCGGGCAGTACACTAACTTTCCCAACTGACAATGTCATCCCATCACTTGTGATTGTTAAGGTATCATCAATACATTACAATAAATTAGGATTACTTTTATGGAAGAAAATACTGTCTGGAAGCGATTCACCTCATTCCTCATCAGCAACTCTCCCGGTATGCGGGTCATCAAGACCTGCCTTGCCATCACCATCTGCCTGATCATTGAATTTTTCCGCGTTACCAGCATGCCTTACCACTCCAGCATTGCCGCAATTGTCTGCATGCAGCCAACCTTAAAATCCACTTTCAAGACTGCGGGTGATCGGACGATCGGAACGTTGATCGCTGGTATTTACAGCTTCCTTTTCATCACCATCTTTCATCAACAAATGCAAATGAGCCTTGATTCTTTCAGTTACTTTATCTTGATCGGGGTGATGACCTTACCTTTGATGATGCTAATCATTGCTCTCAAAAAACAAGGCGGTCTTGCCATTACGGTAGTCGTGTTCATCCTCATTGTCATTAGTGCCGGCGAAACCAATCCTCTCAACTACACCATCGAGCGCGTGTTGGGCACCCTGATCGGCATCGGCGTCGCACTTTTTATAAACTGGCTGCCCATCCTCAACAAGATAGGAAAGCACCTTGGACATGTGGATATTTCCCCGGTTGGCGCTGCTTCTGGCAACCTTGAATTGGCTGGACCTGAGTTGACAGCAAAGCGCCTGGAAAGCAGTAAGTGAATCAGTCCTTCGAATTAGCACGACAGTGTCTGAAAACCTGCCAAAAGATCACTTTTTTTGGCGGCGCGGGCGTTTCAACAGCTTCGGGCATTCCGGATTTCCGCAGCGCCACCGGGCTTTATAACCAGATGACCGGTTCGCGTTTTGCGCCTGAAACGATGCTCAGCCATAACTTTTTTATACGCCATCCCGACGAGTTTTATGCTTTTCTGCGCAGCTCGCTTTACTATCCCGATGCGAAACCAAACGCGGCCCATTATGCCCTGGCTGATATGGAAAAACGAGGGAAACTCGCAGCCGTAATTACCCAAAATATCGACGGATTGCATCAGCAGGCTGGATCAAAAGTCGTGCATGAGTTGCACGGCAGCCTGGAACGGTTCTATTGCATGCGCTGCCATCTCAATTTCCCGGCGGAGCAGGTTTACTCTCAGCAAACAACGCCTCATTGCGAGGTTTGCGGCGCTCTGGTGCGTCCGGACGTGGTGTTATATGGCGAGCAGCTGGACCCGGACGTGCTCACAGCCAGCATGGAGGCCGTCCGCCAGGCTGACTGCCTGATCGTGGGAGGCTCATCCCTGGTCGTCTACCCTGCTGCTGGCTTGCTCGATTACTTCCGTGGGGACTGCCTGATCCTGATCAACCGCGATCCCACCCCCTACGACTACCAGGCGCAATTCGTTTTCCATGACGATATTGGTGAAGTATTGACGGAAATTTCTTGCGATTGACAATTCCCTGTCATCGCGAGCCTGCTTTGCGAAGCGATCTGCCTTTAAGGTTTTGCAAATAATCATCTCCAAGGCAAGACAAACTATGCATAGGGCGAGACAAGGTGCCCGCAGGGTATTGGAAGGACTTCACCCATCATCATGAAGTGACTTTGGCGTCCTTCCAATCCGCCATCACACCATCGCTCATTCATTGGCGGATTGAGGGCACAAAACATTGGCCTTCCTAATCGTTCAAAGTGCCCTTAATCTCACCCTACGACTAACTGTGCCCTTGAACCAGGTATAGCGATCTGCCTCCCAAACTTCGTCATCGCGAGCGAAGCGCGGCGGATACTCCAGCACGATCAAAGTCCAGTTATTTCAGGTACCCCTTCGCCTTTTCCCAGATCTCGTCAAACATATCTTCGGTCAATCGCCCGGTTTGCGTATTTTGTAGGCTGGGGTGATAGGAGCAGAGGATCCACGGTAAGCCCGGCAGTGTTTCATAGAAACGATCATGCCCGAAAGCAAAGTGCTTTTTAGGCAACTCGGCGAAAGCAGGCAGGTTCAACAGACCATCCAAAGCGATCTTCCCCAACACCACCACCCCCTGCAGACGCAACAATGCCTGCATTTCGCTTTCCAACCAGGGCAGGCAGTTGGAGATTTCTTCACGGGTGGGTTTATTGGCTGGTGGCGCACAGCGGCAGACCGCCGAGATGAAGACATCTTTCAAAACCATCCCATCCCCAATCGCCGTTGCATCTGGCTGATTGGCAAAACCTGTCCTGAAAAGCGCTGGATAGAGGAAATTCCCGGAACCATCCCCCGTGAACATCCTTCCAGTGCGGTTGGAGCCATGCGCGCCCGGTGCCAGGCCTAAAACCAGGATTCTCGCCTCAGGATCGCCAAACCCTGGCACTGGCTTACCCCAATAATCCTGATCGCGATAGGCTTTGCGTTTCACGCGCGCTACCTCCTCGCGCCACTCCACCAGGCGCGGGCATTTGCGGCAACTTATCAACTCATGTGTGATATTCTCCAATGATTTTTCCATTCCAAAAGTTTACCAGAGAGAAACAGAGTGCCACTAATTGAATTAAAAAAGCATCCCCTCGCGGGGAGGGGATGCAAGCTGCCAAAAGGAATTTTTAGAACTTGATCGCCAGAGCATCCCAGCCAGCGTACTTGGCTGTCAGGTCCAGTTCCTGCTCGATACGCAGCAGCTGATTGTACTTTGCCACGCGGTCAGAGCGTGCCGGAGCACCGGTCTTGATCTGACCCATGTTCATCGCCACCACCAGGTCGGCGATGGTGCTGTCTTCCGTTTCGCCGGAGCGGTGCGAGCAGACTGCGCGCCAGCCATTGTTCTGAACCATGCTGACTGCCTTCATCGTTTCAGATAAAGATCCGATCTGATTTACCTTGACCAGCAGTGAGTTGCAGGCTTTCTCTTCGATGGCTCGGGCAACACGCTCGGGGTTGGTCACGAGCAGGTCATCACCCACAATTTGCAGGCGGTGACCGTTGAGGGCGGTGAAGTTCTTCCAGCCTTCCCAGTCATCCTGTGCAAAACCGTCCTCGATCGATACGATCGGGTACTGGTTGATCCAATTGGTCCAAAATTCCACCATCTGGTCCGAGGTCAGTTTGCGACCTTCCTTGCGAAGGTTGTAAAGTTTGGTATCTTCCTCATAAAACTCGGAGGCAGCTGGGTCAAGCGCGATCGCCACGTCCTTACCGGCTTTGTAACCCGCCTTTTCAACAGCCTCAAGGATGAGTTCCACAGCTTCATTGTTGGCGCTCAGCGCGGGTGCAAAGCCGCCCTCATCGCCCACCAGGGTGGTGTAGCCTTTGCTCTTGAGCACGGTCTTGAGCGAGGCGTAAATTTCAGCGCCCCAACGCAGACCTTCAGCAAAGCTTGGCGCACCTAAGGGCATCACCATAAACTCCTGGGCGTCGGTTGACTGCCAACCAGTGTGCGCTCCACCGTTCAGGATGTTCATCATCGGCACAGGCAGCACGTGGGCATAAACACCACCGAGGTAGCGGTAGAGGGGCAAGCCCAAAGAGGCGGCCGCTGCTTTAGCAACTGCCAAACTGGTGCCCAGAATAGCATTGGCGCCAAAGTTGGCTTTGTTGGGAGTGCCATCAAGCTCAAGCAGCAATTCATCGATTGCCTTTTGCTCCAGCGCGTCCACACCCAGCAGCTCATCGGCGATCTCGTTATTGACGTTTTCAACCGCTTTCAGCACGCCCTTGCCGTTGTAGCGAGCCTTGTCGCCATCGCGTAGTTCGAGTGCCTCATGTATGCCGGTTGAAGCGCCAGAGGGTACGGCTGCACGCCCAAAACTGCCGTCAGCCAGGATAACTTCAACTTCCACGGTGGGGTTGCCACGTGAGTCAAGAATTTCGATTGCATTGATATATTCAATTGTTGTGTCCATATAAACCTTCCTTCTATTTTTCTAGTGATAAATTATAGCCTATCCCGACCTCAATTCGTGAAGTCAAGGTTAACCTTTTGGTCCGGTAAGCTAGCTTTTTTGCAGGCAGCTTCGATCAATCCAAGAAAAAGCGGATGAGCCCGATTTGGGCGGGATAAAAACTCGGGATGAAACTGTGAAGCCAGCATATATGGATGATCACTTATCTCTGCCATCTCCACCAGAACGCCATCCGGCGATAAACCCGAAAAAACCATACCGCTTTCTTCAAACTGCTTGCGATAGCTGTTATTGACTTCATAGCGGTGGCGGTGGCGTTCCTGGATTACGTCCGCCTGGAACAAATCCTGAGCCTTGGTGTTGGGCTTGATGTGGCAGGGGTAAAGACCCAGCCGCATTGTGCCGCCCAGCTGACTTAACCCGCGTTGTTCCAACATCAGGTCAATCACCGGATCGGGGGTGAGCTTGTCAAATTCAGCAGAATTTGCGTCTTTTAAACCCAACACGTTGCGGGCGAATTCGATCATCATCACCTGCAACCCCAGGCAAAGCCCAAGGTATGGGATCCTGTTTTCTCGCGCATATTGTGCCGCCAACACCTTTCCTTCCACTCCCCGGCCACCGAATCCACCGGGAACGACAATCGCATCCAGGTTATCAAGCAAATTTATCTGCTGGTCCTTTTCAACGTTTGTTGAAGGAATCCATTTCAAATCCACATCCACCCCATAATAAAGCGCGGCGTGATTGAGGGCTTCCCTGACACTCAAATAGGCATCATGCAATTCAACATATTTTCCAACCAATCCCACTCTAATACTGGGTTTCTGCCGTTTAAGTTCAGCCACCATTGTTTTCCAACCCTCCAGTTTGGGAGGATGTTTGGGTTCTAATCGCAAACGTTCCAACAGGATGTCGGCAACGTGAGCCTGTTCGAGGATCAGGGGAATTTCGTACAAAAGGTCTGCTGTCACAAGCGGAACCACGGCCTCTTCGCGAACGTCGCAAAACTGGGATATTTTGTGCGCAAGCTCTTTCTCAAACGGAAAATCACTGCGAGCAATGATCATATCTGGCAAGATACCCACCGAGCGTAATTCGCGCACGGAGTGTTGGGTGGGTTTGGTTTTGGTTTCATTGGTGGCGCGCAGGTAAGGTAGCCAGGTGATGTGCACAAAAGCTGTGTTTTCGCGACCCAAATCATTTCGCAATTCCCGGATGGCTTCAAGGAAAGGCTGACCCTCAATATCGCCAACTGTTCCACCAACCTCAATCAGAGCAATATCTGCGTCAGTCGAGCGGGTTAGCTGGTTTACCCGGCGTTTGATCTCATTGGTGATGTGTGGAATCACCTGGATGGTGCCGCCGAGATAGTCTCCACATCGCTCTCGGTTAATGACTTCCTCATAAACCTGTCCGGTCGTTACCGTGCTGGTCTTTTTGAGATGCAGATCACAAAAGCGCTCATAATGCCCCAGGTCCAAATCGGTTTCAGAACCATCATCCAAAACGAAGACTTCTCCATGCTGATAAGGGCTCAATGTACCCGGATCAACATTGAGGTAAGGGTCCAGCTTCTGGATCGTGACATTGAATCCACGGGCTTTAAGCAGCCTGCCTACCGATGCGGCAGTAACTCCCTTCCCCACAGACGAGATTACGCCGCCGGTAAAGAATATTAGCTTTGTTGCCATCTGACCTCCTGAATAAATCCCTTATTTTAAAAGTAACGGGGAGGGCTGTTTATTCCAGCACCTCCCCGGCTTGCTTTCTAGACTATACGCAGTCGTTTGACGCCACGCATCTTAATCCTTATCATTTATCTTGTTTTGCATCGTTCTTTCGAAGATTTCATCCGCTTCACTGCTGAAGGATTTGGATTTCTTTACACGACTTTCGATCTCAGGCAGACGCTGTTCGGCTTTGTCCATGGCTTTGCGCAGTGCAATTTCCATGTAAGTAGGATCAGGAATGGTTTCCTCAGTCGTTTCTTCAAAAACTTCCTGCTTCTGACCTTTGCCCTTGCGACCGGAACGCTTCGGCTCTGAGTACAATTCTTCAGGAGCTTCCAACAAAGCTTTGAGGCTGAGTTTTATCTGCTTCTTGCGGCGGTCAACTTCCAGAACTTTCACATCCAACTCATCGCCTACTTTGACAACTTCGTTTGGAGTGCGCACATAACTGTGAGCAAGTTCACTGACGTGGATCAAACCGGGGCGTTCAGCACCAATTTCCACGAAAGCGCCAAATGATTCCAGGCGCAAAACTTTGCCGTGCACAACCATATCTGGTGCCAATTCGCGCCATTCATAAGCCAGAGGCTCACGCATGGTAAGTTCGATGTGGTCCTTCAGAACACGGCGAACCCAAACTGTCACGACATCATCGACCTTGAGTACATCTTCAAGTGACTTCAAAACAGCGTCAGGATTCTTGGGATCAGTGACCTGAGAAATATGCAGGAATGCCGGCAGCGGATTGTCGATTGCAATCAGAGCGCCTTGCAACGAGATCTTCAAGACCTTCCCTTCGAATTTATCTTTAGGCTTGATCTTTGTTTCTTCTTTATTATTTTCGACGGGGGCATCCATAGTCAATTTCTCCAAAGTTAAATGTTCACAACTTTTCAGTATACTCCTTCGATACGAAAGAGTCAATTATTTTTGCGTTTTTGATTGTGAGTAGGTCAGCACATGGTATACACTTTTTAGATAAGTCATACGAGTTGTACCGGGATCGATGTCTGGAGTTATGGGGGATAAGATATGAAGACATCGAGGTGTACATTGATCAAAGCTATAACCCACTTAGACTACCAAGAGTTGAGGCAGATTAGTCCGGAGGCAGCCAGACGAGCGATCCTACAGGTTTTGAAGGCACACAAGGGGAATGTGACAGCGACAGCCAGGATCTTGAGTGTCAGCCGGGCGACAATCTACAAAGCAATCCGCAAGAGTGAGGCGGGGGATTTGAAAGATGGATCAAAAGCGCCACACCGGGTACACAACAAAACGAGTGCCGGGATTGAAGCCAGGATCCTGGAGCTGAGAGAAAAGACCCGCTATGGACCTGTCAGGCTGAAAGATGAACTGGAGGCGCTGGATGGTTTGACGATGTCTGAACACACCATCCGCAACATTCTCAGACGCAACAGAACTCACTCGAAGCTGAAGCCTCACAAACCCCACAAAAAAGGCTCCCGTCCTTATGTGGATTGGTATCAGGCCAAAGCATTTGAAATTGTGCAAATTGACCTCAAATATGTCGTGGACCAAAAAGCGCTGACCCTGGAGCAGATCCGTCACTTTCACTCGAAACAGTTTCCTCTCTATCAGTGGACTGCTGTCGATGTTAACTCCCGCTTCAAACTGATGGCTTACTCTGATCAGAAAAGCTGGACCAATGGCCTGACTTTCTTTCTGTGGGTGCTTTCCTGGCTCAGAAGTCACGGTGTCTCGGTGCCCATCGTCTTTACTGTGGATCGGGGTGAGGAGTTTGGTGGGAAATCCTGGCTCAAACTCATCGAACTCAGAAAACTCCTGTCTGGATTTGGCTGTTCCATTATCCAGAACCATGCTGCCAGCCCTCAGGAGAACGCGCATGTTGAACGCTCCCACCGTACCGATGACGAGGAGTTTTACATCCCCAGATTGCTTTCCATTCATTCCCAAAAGGACTTCTTCCTTGAAGCGATGCATTATCTCTATTACTACAATGCTGTCAGAAAACATTCATCTCTACAAAGACGTTCCCCCTGGGAGCATCTGCTCGCTAACTCTCCTGATTTAGATGCTAAAATCAGGTTTGTTCCACCCATCCTTCTGGACAATATCGCTGTCCAGCTCGGTGACTGGAGTGGATACCATCTGCTGGCTCAGTACCTTTTGCGTTTTTGATTCCAGTTGTATTGTAAATTCAGCGCTTGCTTGATTTCTACTAATTGTCATCCAATCCGCAATCACTATCCAGGCAATTGTATCACAGCAGCAACAATCAAAAACTGGGCAAGGTGATAAGTGACGATGATCCAAAATCTGTATCGAGGCAGGCGTCGGTCGAGCTTATCAAGGGCAATCATTCCGTCAGACAAGAAAAACAAAACACCGCCAATGCCAGCCATCACAGCCGCCCAGTCTGACCAGGCAGGTCTGGCCAGGCATAATAACGCGCTCATAACCATCGCCAGCACCAGCGCGCCATAGCCCTTCATAAACGGCAGGATAGCCTTATTGACGCCCGACGATCCAGAGAATCTGTTTACCAGCAGGTGAATCAGGATCACGCCCACGAGGAAAGCGAATACCCCAACCACCAAAACTGGAACCGGGGGCATTGAGAGGTTAAAACCCCAGATATACATTAGCTGGGCAACTGAAAAGGCTCCCATACCTACCAGAAACCAGCGTGTGCCCCTGGGTATCAAAAAAATATCGCCGAGCAGGGAGAAAAACAGCCCGAGCAGGAACGGCAGCCGCGTTGGGGTGATTGGCGCGCGTAAGACCACAAAAAGGATCAGACCGATTAACACAATCGGCTTGGTGATGTAATAGGGAATCATCCGCATCTGCCAGGCTGAGACCCAGTTGATCAGGCTCACCAAGCCAATTCCCACTACCGGGAGTACCCGGATTATTTCTGCCACGTTAGCCACCTGAGAGACCGATTTGCTTCAGAAAAGCCTGGTCGTTCTTCCAATCCTTTTGTACTTTGACTGCCAGATCAAGGAAGACATTTTGCCCCGTGGCATGCTCCAGTTCCTCGCGCGCTTTGGTGCCAATTTCCCGGATCATCTGGCCTTTTCGCCCAATGACGATCCCCTTCTGGCTCTCGCGTTCCACATAAATTGTCGCGTCGATGTAAAGTGTGCCATTCTCACGCTCTTTGTATGATTGCACCTGAGTGGCAATCGAGTAGGGCAATTCTTCACTCAACATATCCATGCAGACTGCCCGGATCATCTCTGCGGCAATATCCCGCTCGAAATCTCTTGTTATTTGTTCTTCCGGATAATATTGTGGACCCAGCGGAAGCATAGCAACAATCTCTTCCAACATCTTCTTGACACCTGAGCCGTCCAAAGCCGATATTTGCAGTGTGCGTGCCTGCGGAAGTTTCTCTCGGTACAACGCGGAAAGCTGCCCAAAAGTGGCTTTATTAAGGCGGTCAGCCTTGTTGAAAACAATCAACACAGGCGGTTGCGTTCTGGAAGCCAGGATTGCATCCAACAGCTTCTCATCCATCGGGTCAGCTGGATTACTGGCGTCAACTAATATCAGTAGCAGGTCCGAGTCGCTCAGCGCAAATTGCACTTCCGAGTTGATCGATTTTGCAAGCTTATCCTTGGCGTCAGTCAGACCAGGCGTGTCGACAAAAATGATCTGATAATCCTCGGCGGTGATTATTCCCAATTGCCGTCTGCGGGTGGTCTGCGGTTTGGCGGAGATGCCCGCGATGGGTTGCCCCAAAAGGCGGTTGAGGAGCGTGCTCTTGCCGGCGTTTGGTTTGCCGATCAGTGCTACAAAACCTGAGCGAAATTCTGATTCTTGACTATTTTCCATCATAAACTCCCTTTGAGGCTCACTTTGCCTTTGATAATCTCATGTCCTTCATGCCGCAGAAGCCAGGTTTTTGTCTCCAGACCTCCGGGTGCTGAAAAACCGTGCAGTTTTCGGTCGGATCCCACCACCCTATGGCAGGGTACCACAATCAACCAGGGATTGCTGCCAACAGCTGCACCAACTGCTTGCCCAGCACGTGGTCTTCCGACAAGTGCTGCAATTTCACCATAAGTCATCAATTTTCCAAATGGGATACCTACTACAACCTGCAAAACCTCCCGCCGGAATCCATCAAGATTGCCCCACGCCAAAGGCAGTGAAAAACTGCTCAAGTTGCCCTCAAAATAAGCCTGAAATTGCCTTGCAGCTTTTCTGAGCAAAGGGGCGGCACTCTCTTCGTAAAACCCATGCATGTCTGCCAGAGCAATGCTGGTTAGTTGCTCACCAAAAGCATCAATCCGAAAGCATCCAAGAGGAGTTTCAAGATGGCTTGCTTCAATTTGGGTCATTTTCACCTTTTTCTCAGGATCGTAGGGTAATCGTAGGTTAATCATCAAGCAATTATCTAATGTTTATTGTAATATAGACTTTGAAAGGGCGACTTCTCTTCTTCTTCTCCTCCTTAAATACTAATGCCGTGGTCGGCGTCCGCGGCATTAGTTGCTTTAAGAGCCCAAAATGGTTTTTTCAATTGGTTTGGACTAAAATCAATTTGAAAATTTTCTTCAAGGAGTCAAGATGGAAAACAGAGAAATCTATACAATCGAAATTGCAGGCGTCAAGCGCGACTTGCGGCTTTTTGAGGTCAAACCCGGTATGCGGATTGCGATCTTAAATATTCTCGGGGATGTAGAATTGGTGGATGCTTGCGCGATCGCTCTGGCTGAAAAACTGGCGAGCATCTCTTACGATGTCATCCTGACTGCCGAAGCCAAGAGCATTCCAATCGCCCATGAACTCTCAAAAGTCACGCATAAACCCTATGTGGTGCTGCGCAAGGAGTACAAACCCTACATGGGCGAGGCATTAAAAGCAGAAACACTCTCGATCACCACTGGTAAAACCCAAAACCTCTTTTTGGATGAAAAGGATATTGAGCTCCTTAAGGAAAAGCGCGTCGTACTGCTGGATGATGTCATCAGCACCGGTTCCACCTTGCAGGGCATGCATCTGGTAACGGAAAAAGCCGGCGGCAAGGTTAGCGCTGAAGCGGCTATTCTGACCGAAGGGGATCGCGCGGAGTGGCGGCAGGTCATTGCGCTTGGACACCTTCCAATTTTCTATAACTAAGCCATGACACTCATCCAAATCGGAATTGAACGTAAAGTGGAAGGTCGCACCCTGGCCTGGGCGCTTGACTATCCAGGCGTCTTCACCTACGGCGCAGACGATGCTGAAGCTTTAATACGCATTCCCCGCCAAATATTGACCTTCGAAAGCTGGCTTAATCTTCACACAGACCAGCCCTGGGTACAGCTCGATGGCCTGGATATGCACATAGATGAGACTTTTGAGGTCTTCCCAGTTGAGATTGATGGAAAAACTTACGAGGTAAACGCATTTTTCCGTTCAGATTTGATCCCATTGAATGATGAGGAGGTTCGCCAGGCACAGCAGATTTTTAATTGGCAGCGTGAGGAGTTGCTGGCAGGTGTAGAAACACTTTCCCCTGAACTGCTCAAGCGGGAATTTGAAGGGCAGCGCTGGACAATCGAAGGCATCCTGGAGCATATTGCCCGGGTTGAACCATGGTACTTTTCCCGCCTGGGTTTTGAGGTCCCTCAGCCTGATGATAATGACAATCCCATCCAACTGCTCGAAGCCAGTGCCAAAATGACAAACCGCTATTTTCCGGAACTGCCTGGTTTCGACCAGATTTTTGAACACCAACAGGAAAAATGGAACGCGCGCAAGCTCGTGCGGCGTTTGCTATGGCACCAGCGCGATCATATCGATCACATACGGGAACTCGCATTCGATCAGATCCGGGAATAAAGTCTATTCCCGCTTTAAACTAAAACAGCCGCCTCACCTGCGGCTGTTTTAGTTTCGATCTAAAAAGTGTTTTGTCACAATCCGATCCTGTCCGTGCAATTTGAAAGGAGAGAAACAATTGTTGCACGAACGATATTATATTAACCCGCGTTAGTTAACTCCATATAAAAGGATTGTTAGCAGTTTGTTAAATTGTATTTACACGATGATTAACTCCCCCATGGCTGCAAACCCCATCTTCTTTTTGCTCCAGCGCCACATTGCAAGTGATCTCAAAAAATAAGAGCGTCCCGTGACCTTTTATGCTATCATTAGGGAGGTTTGCACAATGAAATTTTTGAAAAAGACCCTCCCTTTTATACTGCTTAATGTATTTGTTACAGCTGCAACATTACTGGCTGTACTCTATTTCTGGCAGCAAAAAAATCCAATGCCAAACGCAGAACCTACCCAGCCAATCATCACCCCAATCCAGATTGTCCAATCTGCCTCTCAAACCGCCCCGACCTTGCAAATCCTTGAAGATCGTTTGCTGCGTATTGAAGGCGTTTTTGGTGTTGGCGACATCCAGGTGGAATACATCCTTCTGCGCAACCCAAGCGAAAGCGCTGTGGACCTTGCCGGCTGGCGGATTATCTCGGATGGTGGTCGGAATTATCGCTTCCCCAATCTGACACTCTACCCTAATGGCGCTGTCAGTATTTATACCGGTCCAGGCACCGACACAGTCACTGAACTGCATTGGAATTCCGATTCAGCCCTGTGGACCAGCGGCGATCTGCTAAAGTTATTCGACAGCCAGGGGAATGAACACACCCAATTCACGGTACCTTAAAGGAAACTCACCATGTCTCAGGCACTCTACCGCACCTGGCGACCCGCCCTCTGGGATGAGGTTGTAGGTCAGGACCACATCGTTCAAACGCTCAAAAACGCGATCGCGACCGACCGCGTTGGGCATGCTTATCTCTTTGCCGGACCCAAAGGCACCGGCAAAACTACCAGCGCGCGTCTGCTGGCAAAAGGAGTCAACTGCCTGGACGAATCGCTCGAAAAACGCCCTTGTAACAAATGCGCCAACTGCCTTGCGGTCAATGAGGGTCGCTTCCTGGACCTGATCGAGATCGACGCTGCCTCAAACACCAGCGTGGATGATGTGCGCGAACTGCGCGACAAGATCAATTTCGCGCCCTCCCAGGGTCGCTTCAAGGTTTACATCATCGATGAGGTACACATGCTCTCCACTTCAGCTTTCAATGCCCTGCTGAAAACGCTCGAAGAACCCCCAGCCCATGTGATCTTTATTTTATGCACAACCGAAATTCACAAAATTCCAGCCACGGTGCTCTCCCGCTGCCAGCGGCACGAGTTCCGCCGCATACCAGTGCCTATTATTGTTCAAAAGTTAAAGGAACTCTGCAAACAGGAAAAGATCAAAATTGATGACGACGCGCTCAGCCTGATTGCCCGCCAGGCAACCGGTTCCTTGCGCGATGCGATTTCCTTGGTGGATCAGCTTTCTTCCATCTCGAAGAAAATCACCCTCCCAATCGCCCAGGACGTTTTGGGCACTGCTACAAATCAGGCAGTGATAGACCTTGTGGAAGCCAGCCTGGTAACTTCCAGCGGTAAGGGGCTCGAAATCATCTACCAGGCGCTCGACAGCGGCGCGGATCCCCGTCAGTTCGCCCGCCAATTGGTGGATTACCTGCGAAACTTGCTGGTCATCAAGATGGAGGCTGGCAAACAACTCGAACTCACCCCTGAGGTGCGCGCAACGATGGAAGATCACGCCGCCCGCTTCAGCTTGAACCAGCTGGTCAGCATGATCCAGGCATTCACCAATGCCGCAATTGAGCTGAAAGCCAACTGGCATCCAGGTCTGGGGCTCGAGCTTGCCTACGCGGAAGCACTTGCGCCCGAAGTTTCGCCGCCAGTTTCAACGGCTCCGCAACCGGAACCTGAAAAAGCCCAACCGAAGCCTAAACCAAAAGCAAAGGTGACTTCTGCTCCAACGGAGACTTCGCCAAAACCAGCTGCCGCAGATCAAACGACACCAATCAATGGTCCGCTCACCCTGGATCTCGTCCAGGAGCATTGGGATTCGCTCAAACGGGCTGTAAAGACCCGCAACACCGTCACCAGCGCCCTCCTGAACTCTTCCCGTTTAATTGATGTGGATGGCAGCACAGTGGTGATCAATTTCAGCAGCGATCTGCTGCGCGACAAGATGGCGGATGAGCAAAACAGCCGCATGGTTTGCTCGGTAATGTCAAAATACTTTGGGCAGGACGTGCGCCTGATTTGTACCACTGGCGAGCATAGCCCGCCATCCCGTTCGAACGGAAAGGACGGCTTGCAACAGGTTGAAGAAACGATCATAAAATTAGGCGGAGAACTCCGCGAAATACCCCCTGATTACTCTGTAAAGGATGAATAATGGCAAAAGGATACAACGCACGCCCCAGCGCTTCTGGCGGCAATATGATGTCCCAACTGGCAAAACTGCAGGAGCAGATGGCCCAGGCTCAGGATGAAATCGCAAATGAGACCGTCACCGAAACTTCCGGCGGTGGCGCAGTGTCGGTGACGATGACAGGCGACCAACAGCTAAAAACTATCAAAATCGATCCCGATCTGCTGGCAGATGGAGACGCTGAAATGCTCGAGGACATGCTCCTGGCAGCTTTCAACAAAGCTCTCGAAAGCTCGCGCAAGCTATCGGAAGAGAAAATGGCGCCCTTCACCAACATGCTCTCCGGCTTCGGCATGGGTCGTTAGCGAGAATGCGCACCATTCCTGGTCCGGTTCAAAACCTGATCGATGCTTTTGCGCGTCTCCCTGGCATTGGTCCCAAAACCGCATCCCGTCTGACCTTCTTCTTGCTCAAAGCTCCAGCTGAGACTTCACTGGAACTTGCTCAGGCACTTGAAGCGATGCAAACCCAAACCTCTCACTGCAGCGAGTGCTTCAACATCACCCTGGCAGGAGAGGAAAAGTGTGAAATCTGCGCTTCGACCACGCGTGACCCGGAACTGATTTGCGTGGTTGAAGAACCGCTGGACGTGCTCGCAATCGAACGCACAGGCGCCTTCCAGGGCAAATATCACGTCTTGCAGGGCGTACTCTCGCCCATTGAGGGCATCGGACCTGACCAGATCAAGATTTTTCCCTTGCTTGAGCGCCTGAAAGCTGGCGAGGTGCGGGAGGTGATCATTGCCACCAACCCCTCGATGGAAGGCGACGCAACTGCCCTCTACCTGCAGCAGCGCATCAGCCAGATGGGGATCAAAGTCACGCGATTGGCGCGTGGACTGCCTGTTGGCGGAGATATCGAATACGCTGATCAAAGCACCCTTCAGCGTGCTTTGTCCAACCGCCAAGAAATGGATTGATCTCCTGCCATTTTTTCTTTATTCCGTGTTTTACTGATCACTAATCCCCCAATCGAATCTAAGTTGGGGGGTTTTTCTTATTACTTTACCAGGGCACAATTGCCTGTTTTGGTCTTTTTTTCCTAAACCCTGCTATACTCGCATTTGGCCAGAAACCAAAACCCCAACTACGGCTTATTGCCTGGCGCGGGAAGACCAAAATCATTGCCATCTTAGGAACTTGTTGAAATGATCGAAACACAAGAAGTCATTGAATTTTTCAACTCTATCGCGCCATCTTGGGATGCGCGGCAAATCATTGACGAGGTAATTTTTAACAGGATCCTGGATAACGCCCAAGTCGGCAAAGGAAAACACTGCCTTGATGTAGCCTGTGGGACTGGCGTGTTAGTGCCATATTACATTGAACGCAAAGTAGCTTCGCTTACCGGTGTGGATATTGCCCCAGAAATGATCCGGATCGCCAGAAAAAATCACGAAATGACACTCGCTTCTTTTATCATTGGTGATGTGGAAAGAATTTCATTTGATCGTCTATTCGATTGCGTGGTCGTTTTCAATTCATTTCCTCACTTTCCCGAACCTGAGAGATTGATCTCACGCCTGACACATCTATTAAATCCGGGTGGGATTCTCACGGTCGCGCACAGTTTGAGCCGCGAACGGATCGATCAATGCCATTCCGGTCCTGCCAGTAAAGTGTCCATCAAACTTCTTCCTGTTGAAGAGTTGGAGACAATTTTTTCGAGGCATCTTCAGACCACCACCGTAATTTCTACAGCCCAAATGTATCAGGTTATTGGAAAGAAGGTATAGAATCCGCAATTTTGACTCGTTTGCCATTTTCGAGTTTTGCTCAGAAAAACTGTTACGTTTGCTCCCAAGGAGATGAGTGTCATAATCTCATGCAGCATTCCACGTATCAGGGGTGATGTATTTGAGCAGAGGGATTTCGGAAAAAATCAGCAAATATCTGACCCGGAGTAAGTAGTTTGCTTATTTCTGATTTGACCTCGGATTCATTGCATCGATCAGTCCGTCTCCGAGCAGGTTCCAACCGATCCCAAACAGGATTAAGGCCAAGGTAACAGGCAGGAAAACCCACCAATAAGTAACTATCCCATTGGGCGAATAAATCCAATCACGTCCGGAAAGCAGCGCGTGTGCCCATGGATTTGACTTACCCAGGCCAATGAAAGCAAATGTCGTTTGCAGTACAACCAAAGCCCCAACATCCTTGGCAGCCATAACCATCACCGGCGCGATCGCGTTAGGGATCAGATGCCGGATCATTACACGAAAATTTCTGACGCCTGAAACCTTCGCTGCCAGCACGAACTCTACCCGTTTGAGGCGCATCACCGATGCATTCATAACACGCGCATAGGGTACCCATAAAAATAGAGAAAATGCGACCGCACTGGGGTTCATTTTCATGAGTGGACTTAGCAGTGGAGTCAGTGTGTCCTCAAGACCTAAGCGTTGAATGGCTTCCAGTGAAAAGCCTGCATATTCTGTAGTTTGTAATAAATTCATCAACATTACATTGCTGAGTTGATTAAATAAGACTACTCCAGCAATCACAGGAAATGCCAGGAAAATATCCGTTGTTCCCATCACAAACGCGTTTGCCCTTCCTCCCAAAAAAGCTGCAGCAGTACCGATCAGGGTCCCAAAGAAGAATATGATCGCAGTCACAACCACACCAAATTTGAGGGCGTCGCGGCTTCCCCAAACCAGGACTCCAAAAACACTGGTCTGGTCAGGCAGTCTGCCCAAAGGCGCTCCTGGGCCGGGCGGTTGAGGAACTCGCTGGAAAGGTCGGGCAGCAAGCTCTTGCTTATCAGGATCTACCGGGGCAAGCAGGGGAGCAAAAATTGCCATAAAAACGAAGGCTGCAACGATCAACAAACCCAGCCAGTTTTGCCACTGCGAGAAAAATCTCCTTGTGACGCCCATCTAATAATCCTCCCGGAGGCGAGGATCAATCACAACCTTGAGAAAATCCAGTGATGTGGTAATGATCAACACAAGTATCGTGCTGAAAATCGCGAATCCCATTGCGCTCGACGCGTCCGGGATGAATGCCAGGGTTTTTACCCCGATTGAAGAGAGACCCGGATAATTAAAAATGATCTCCACCACAAAAACATTCGTCATCAAAGATGCCGCCGAGAGCATGGTATGGGTCAGCACTGGCGCGGCGGCGTTGCCCAGGGCATAACGCCAGGCTAAGGTCCTTTCCCGTAAACCTCTGGCCCTGCCGGCAGTAATGTAATCTCTTTGATTTTCTTCGATGATCGTTGCTCTCGTGATCCGCCCGAGAATTCCCCACTGGGCAAAAGCGATCGTAAGCGCGGGCATGGCAAGATGGCGAAGGGCGTCCAAGGTAAGTTTTGGGTTTTTGTTCAGCAGCCCATCGATTGTCAGAAAACCCGTGTAGGATCTGAAGCTTTCAGCAGCAGCCATCGGAGCAAAAGCGCTGCTCAATCTTCCAGGAGCAAACCAGCGCAAGCTGATGTAAAAAACGATCATCATGATAATCGAAAGGATCATTGGCGTCAGGGACGTTGCCACAAAAGCCACCAGTCTAAAAAGCCGGTCTAAAGGGCTTTTCCTCCTTGTTCCCGACAACACTCCGCTGATAAGCCCCAAAGGTAAATAGATCAGCATCGCGTAAAGAGTTAATTCCAGGGTCGCGGGAAGCCGTCGGGCAAGACCAACAAAGACGTCCTCTTGCAGATTAGGGCTGTAACCCCAATCGCCCTTCAGCAGTTTGCCCGCCCAAAAGAAATATTGCACCGGGAAGGGATCGTCGAGATGATACTTCTCGATCATGCTTTGAAGTAATTCCGCATACATTTCTTCAGTCATGCGTGGAGATGTTCTTTGCGGCATGTAAAGAGAGGCAAGTGTTTCTGGTGGGGTGAGCATCACCGTGGCATAGAGCGCTGCTGTGATTAAAACCAGGGTGATCAAAGAGCGCAGGGTTGTAAAAGAGAAACGACGCAGAATTGACATGGCAGAATTGTTTGTAATTTTATCACCTTGCCGAGATTACACGGAAGCGTCGGGATATCGAGATTCAGACGTAGGGCCGAAGCATCTGGCAATACAATGATGGTTTACATCTTGTTTAGGTGACTATTTACACTTTCTATCTAACAAACAGATCATCTTGGATCTTAAAGGTATCCCCGTTTTTGCCATTGTGACGGGTAACCACGGGGGGTTACCCCTACATCTGGGGGTTTGAGGGAGAGTTGGCTATTGTAGGGGCAGACCCCCGTGTCTGCCCTTAAGACTGTAAACAATCACCATGGATAATGTGTAAACAATCATACTTGTCTAAACAGCATCTTATGCGAAAGGTTTTGATATGATTTTGAATAATTGTGAGAGATGCTTCGCCGCCTCCAGCACAAAAGTCAACCGTCACCAATCGTCTAACGGCTATTACCCATTAATTCATTGGAAATCACCCTTTACAAATCGCCGGAAAATCATGCTTCCTAAAATTATCGATTTTGTCCGATGTTATCAGGTATAATTTTTTAGTTAATCACTATATTTTTGGAGTTATCTTATGTATCTAACCGGCAACCAGGTTCGTCAATCTTTTCTCGACTTTTTCGCTCAGCGCGGGCACACCATCGTGCCCAGTGCCTCGCTTGTGCCTGGTGGAGACAGCACCTTGCTCTTCACCAATGCCGGTATGGTGCAGTTTAAAGACGTCTTCCTGGGCACCGAAACCCGCCCCTACACCCGCGCGGTTGACTCCCAGAAATGCCTGCGCGTTTCGGGCAAACACAATGACCTCGACACCGTCGGGCGTGACAATACCCACCACACTTTCTTCGAGATGCTGGGCAACTGGTCTTTTGGGGATTACTACAAACAGGAAGCTATCAGCTGGAGCTGGGAATTGCTCACCAAAGTTTGGGGGCTTGACCCTCAGCGGCTATACGCAACCTACTTCGTCGACGATCAGGGCGACCTCCCCACCGACGAGGAAGCCCGCGATGTATGGCTGGCGCAACCGGGTTTTGATGCCTCTCATCTGCTTCACGGTGGACGCAAAGACAACTTCTGGGAAATGGCCGAGACCGGTCCCTGCGGTCCCTGCACCGAGATCCACTACGATTTTGGTCCGGAATTCTGCAATCTGAAAGACCTGCCCGGGCATATCTGTGAGGTCAATGGCGACTGCGCGCGCATCGTCGAGATCTGGAACAACGTCTTCATCCAATATAACCGCACCTCCCCCACAGACTTCCAGCCCCTGCCAAAACGCCACGTGGATACCGGCATGGGCTTTGAACGCATTGTCTCGATCATCCAGGGTGTTCGCGGAAACTACGAAACCGACCTGCTGAAGCCTCTCCTGGACGAAACCCAAAAGCTCGCCGGGCAGACCGACACAGAACGCGCGGCTAACCTGACACCCTACCGCGTGATTGCCGACCATGTGCGCGCTGGCGCTTTCCTAATTGCCGATGGCGTCATCCCTGGCAATGTCGGGCGCAATTACGTCTGCCGCATGATCATCCGCCGGGCTGCCCGATTTGCCCGCAAACTCAACCTCACCGAGCCCTTCATGGCGCAGGTCGCCCGGCTGGTGATTGAAAACTACCAGGCTGCCTACCCGGAGTTGAAAGAAAATGCCGAGTTAATCTACGAAACGCTCACTACTGAAGAAAAACGCTTCTCCGAAACCCTCGATGCCGGTTTTGCAGAACTCGAGAGCCTGGTATCGGGCTTGAAATCCAAAGGGGAAAGCCAGCTCGATGGCAAAACCGCCTTCAACCTCTATTCCACGCTTGGTTTCCCACTTGAAATCACCCGCGACATCCTCGAAGAGGACGGGCTCACCGTTGACGAAAAGGGATTTTTCGAAGCAATGGAGGCTCACCGGCTTGCGTCTGGCAAGGGGCAGGCTTTTGGGAATATCAACGGGGATAATACCGAGTTTTACGCTCAAATTTTGAGTGATTTGCAGGCTGAAGGTCAACTGCCCGTGGAAGGTGTTCGCTATGACCCTTACTCCGCGTTCACAGCAAACTCCCGATTAATTACCATTCTGCGGGATGGAGAGACTGTTGAAACAGCCCAACCTGGTGACGAGGTCGAATTGATCCTCCCTGACAGCCCCCTCTATATCGAATCCGGCGGGCAGGTTGGCGACACAGGTATGGTGATATCAGCCGACGAATCTGGCTGGGAAGTCCAGATCTCTTCCAGCCGCAAGCCCGTCTCCGGGCTGATCGTCCATTCCGGCATTATCCGCCAGGGTATGCCAAAGGTAGACAGCCCTGCTTTGGTCAGCGTGGACCTTAATTCACGCCGGGCTACCATGCGCAATCACACCGGTACGCACTTGCTGCATGCCGCCCTGCGCACAGTTTTGGGCGACAAGGTGCACCAGTCCGGTTCAGCAGTGGACCCCGAACGCATGCGTTTCGACTTCAACTTCCCTCGCGCTCTCAATAGCGAGGAACTGCTCCAGATCGAAGCCCTGGTCAACCGCTACATTGCCGAGGAATACCCGGTTCACAAACGCATAAAGACCCTCAACGAAGCCAGAGCCGAGGGCGCGATTGCGCTCTTTGGAGAGAAGTACGGCAGCGAGGTCCGCACGATCGAAATTTCCGACCAACGCGGGCGCGTCTCCTACGAACTTTGCGGCGGCACGCATCTGGATAACACCGCCGAAATCGGTTCTTTTTACATTACCAGCGAGTCGAGCGTGGCTGCTGGCATTCGCCGTATTGAAGCCGTAACTGGCGAAAAAGCTTATGCCTGGGCGCGCGAACGCCTGAACCTGCTCACCGAAGCAGCGGCTTTTCTTGAAACCAGCCCCTTTGAGCTGCTTTCGAAAACGGAAATGCTTGAAAACAAGCTGAAAGAACTTAACAAAGAGCTTGATCTACTGCGCGCGCAGGGAGCCCAGGCCGAATTCAGCAAGAAGTTGCAGAATATTCAGGAGGTTGCGGGCGTTCCGGTGCTTAGCGCCATCATCCCCAACGCGGACGCGGACGCCCTGCGCAGCCTGACGGACCAGTTCCGCCAGCAAAACCCCTCCGGAGTCGTTGTTTTGGGCACTGTCAGCCACGACAAACCCCTCCTGATTGCGGCAGTCACACCCGACCTGATCGCCCGCGGCATCAAAGCTGGCGACCTGATCAAACGTGTTGCCGCTGTGGTTGGCGGTGGCGGTGGCGGTCGACCCGACATGGCCCAAGCCGGCGGCAAAGACCCCGACAAGCTCTCAGAAGCGCTCGACCAGGTTTCTGTCTATATTCGTGAGAATCTGAAATAAGCCATGCCCCAGGATATCACCCCCCTTCGTCAGCAATACCTGGATATCAAAAAACAGTATCCGGATACGATTGTCTTTTTCCGCTTGGGTGATTTCTATGAAACTTTTGACGACGACGCCAAAGCCACAGCCGAGGCGCTGGATATCGTCCTGACCTCACGCCCGGTGGCAAAAGGCGTGCGCGTGCCCATGGCGGGCATTCCTTTTCACGCCGTGGACAACTACATCGGCAGGCTGATCGAGAAGGGGCATCACGTTGCCATCTGCGAACAGGTTGGCGAACAACCTGACAAAGGCCTTTTCCCGCGGGAAGTGGTGCGTGTGGTGACCCCCGGCACGGTGGTGGAGCCCAACCTGCTCCCTTCCGGACGCAATAATTACCTCGCCTGCATCTTTACCCAGGATAAAAGTGCCGGTCTGGCTTATGTGGACGTCTCCACCGGCGAATTTGCTGCCACCGAGCTGACCGACCAGGACGTATTCGTCCAGCTGCGGGCTGAACTCAGACGCCTCTCCCCTGCTGAAGTTTTGGTTTCGGACGCGGTAAGCCTGCCCGGGGACATTGATGGCAACCAGACCATTATCCCCAACTGGTATTACGAGCCAGGCAGATCCGAGGAGTTGATCAAGAGCCGCTTCCAGGTCAGCAGCCTCGAAGGATTGGGTCTCAAGTCCTTGCCACTGGCAGTGCGGGCGGTTGGCGCGCTGCTTAAATACCTGAAAGAAACCCAAAAAGGACTGGCAGAAGTTCAATTCAGCTTTAGCACCTACAGTTTGAGTGATTTCATGGTCTTGGATGCCGAAACCCGCCGCAACCTGGAGCTTACCGAAACCCTGCGCGAAAACAAGGTTGAAGGTTCCTTGCTGGGCGTGCTTGACCGCACCAAAACCCCCATGGGCAAGCGCATGCTGCGAGCCTGGGTCAACAAACCGCTGCTTGATTTGGAGCAGATCAATGCCCGCCTGGATGCTGTTGAGTTCTTTTACAAAGATGGCGTCCTGCGGCAGAAGTTCGAACTCCTGCTTGCCGAATTCCACGACATCGAACGCATTGTTTCCCGCCTCAACAACGGCAGTGCCCGCCCCGCAGATTTGGTGGCACTCAGGGAAGACCTGCGCGCGATTCCCCGCCTGCCGGCGCTGCTACCTGCCGACGAACCAGCCCTCCAGCCGCTGCTGACTGCGATCGGGAGTTTTGACTCCCAGTTGGAATTGCTTGAGCAAGCCATCACGGAAGATCCGCCAGCCACAATCGCTAATATCGGCATCATTCAGCCAGGCTTTTCAGAAGAACTGGATGCCATCCTCGCCAGCTCAAAGCACGCCCGCGATTGGATCAGCGGTCTCGAAAGCGCCGAACGCCAGCGCACGGGCATCAAAACCCTCAAAGTAGGTTTCAACAAGGTCTTTGGATACTACATCGAGATCTCGCGCGGCATGGCTGACCAGGCACCCGAAAACTACATCCGCAAACAAACCCTGGTCAACAGCGAACGCTTCATCACACCCGAATTGAAGGAATACGAATCGCTGGTTTTAAACGCCGAGACACAAATCCACGAAGTGGAACTACGCGTTTACAAACAAGTCTGCACCCAACTGGCTTCTTCCGCGAGCGAACTGCTAACTGCCGCCCGCGCGATTGCTAGCCTGGACTGCCTGCTTTCCTTCGGCAGCGTTGCCGCACTCAATAAATACACCCGCCCGCAACTCAACGCGCATAAGGGCCTCAAAATCACCGCCGGACGCCATCCGGTGGTCGAGCGCTTACGCAGCGAAACCCGCTATATCCCCAATGATGTGGTATTTGAGGATGGCGAGATCGTACGTCTCATTACCGGTCCGAATATGAGCGGTAAATCGACCTATTTACGCCAGGTGGTTCTGATCGTGCTGATGGCGCAGATCGGCAGTTTCGTGCCGGCAGAACAGGCGGAAATTGGGTTGGTGGACCGTGTCTTCACCCGCATCGGAGCACAGGACGCCATCCACCAGGGGCAGTCGACCTTCATGGTGGAAATGCTTGAGACTGCCAACATTCTCAACAATGCAACCCCACGCAGCCTCTTGATCCTCGATGAGATCGGTCGCGGAACCAGCACCTATGACGGGCTTTCGATCGCCTGGGCGATCGTTGAGCACCTCCACAGTCACCCCAAACTCAAACCGCTGACGCTCTTCGCCACGCACTACCACGAGCTGACCGAACTGGCGGAGCTCTACCCGGGTGTGCGCAACTACAACGTGGCAGTTGCAGAGGCGGATGGCACAGTCGTTTTCCTGCACAAGATCGTGCCTGGCGCGGCTGATCGTTCTTACGGCATCCACGTGGCGCAGATGGCTGGCTTGCCTTCTTCCGTCATCACCCGCGCCAATGAGATCCTGAAACAGCTCGAGCTTTCCTCCGGTACAACCCTGCCGGATGCCGCTGCAACGCAAGACCAGATGCGCCTCTTCCCGGAGAATAATCCGATGATCGAAGCTTACAAAAAGCTCGACCTCGAAACCCTTTCCCCCATCCAGGCACTCAACCTGCTTTACGAATGGAAGAGAAAGTATTTTTCCAAAGATTAGATGTAAGCTGGGATGCTCTGTTAGCGGGGAAGGTTGATGTAAGCAAATTTCAATTAATAACATCCGGCAATAGTCAACCCACTAACACGACTTGGCTCTAGAAATCTGAATGGGGCATCCGATGTAAAATGGTATTCAGGCACTACATGATGAGGAGCTATATTGAATAAAAGATCATTTACCAATACCAAGCTTCAAAGAGTAATATTTGCGGTTGTAGTATTTGTTGTTGGATTACTTGCGATTACATCATTGGTTTACTTTTTTTCTGGCAAGGAGGTTAGTGCTTTGTTTAAAGTAATAAACTCATGGGATGAAAAGAATGAGGAATATCTGGCAGATCTGCAAACTCAATTGCAGGAAGTGACTAGCCCTCCCATTCAAACGGCAATTTCTGAACGAATTGAGTCGGAGAGTAGTTGGGCAACGAAGGTTGGCTACGAAATGCAAAGCCTGACCACCACACCAATGGCAATCCGGACCTTGCAATTTTCCACACCGGTTCCAACAAGGGAAGTGACACCTGAGATATTTGATTGTTTTGCTTTTCGGAAAATCCAAGGTTTCACCGAGATCAATTGTTGGCACGGTTACAATGCCGGGCAAGACCTGATTGTTATCATGATGCAAGAGCAGCAAAACCCTTTGCAGACCTGGCTTTATATGGAATTTGCCGATCAGACTGAGCCGCTCTGGCTGCGGATACCGAACCTTGAAACCAACCCCGTAAGAATTACAGAGATGGATGGATCTCTGCTCACTTTGCAGGCTGAAAATTCCAACAATGTTTACTTATTCGACACCTTAGCGCGTCAATTCGCTGATTCAGCCCGGCAGGTTTTGGAGACGGCTACACCAGCTCCAACCTTTGTTGTCACTTTTCCGCCACCAACCCCAACTGAAATCATCCCTTATCCATAATTCGTGAATTGCTGGGAGACTTCAGGCAAATGATTGGGGTAGGTTGCCGCTAAGTTGATTTGTGAGTAGGGTGGCTTGATGTCAGCTTAAAATGCGCATACGCTTCGAGCCCGATAAGCTGACCTACGAAAATGTATGATGTTTATTGCGGATCCAGCCAACCAGGCTGACCGTTGAGAAACGCCTGCCCTGTCATGGGCTTTTTGCCTTCCGGCTGCAGGCTGTCAAAAACCAGAAAACTCTCGCTGGTGCCGATGGCCGGCAGACCATTGATCACATATCTCTCACTGACTTCACTGGCGAAGCTGTCATGCACATGCGCTTCCAGCACTTTGACACGTTTACCATCCAGCATAAAAAAGCTTCCAGGCCAGGGATGAAACGCACGCACTTTGCGGTCCAGTTCGAGTGCTGTTTTAGTGAAATCGAGTTCGCCTTCCCCCTTCTTCAGCATAGGGGCATAAGTCTGATCGGTTCCATCCTGAGGCAAAGGTGCCAGCATACCGCTCAGGTAGGAAGGCAGCACTTCAATTAACGCCTGCGCCCCAAGGAAAGCCAGTTGGTGCGAAAGTTCTTCCGCGTTCGTGCGCGGACGGATGGGCACGCTGCGCTGCGCCAGGATCGGACCCGTATCCAGCCCTTCATTCATCAGCATAATGGTCACGCCAGTTTCAGTATCGCCAGCTGCAATTGCCGCCTGGATCGGGGATGCGCCGCGCCACCTGGGCAGCAGTGAAGCATGCACGTTCACACAACCTTTTGCCGGCATCTCAAGCACCAACTTCGGCAGGATCTGCCCAAAAGCCGCGACCACGATCAGATCGGGTTTAAATTGTGCAAGCTCAGTCACAGCCCCGAGTCTCCTGAGAGAAGCCGGCTGCAAAACGGGTAGGCCAAGCTCAAGCGCGCGCCGTTTGACCGCGCAAGGCGTCAGCATTCGCCCCCTGCCCGCTGGGCGGTCTGGCTGGGTGACCACAGCCACCACTCCAAATTTTTCGTGCAAGGCTTCCAGGCTGGGGATAGCAAAATCGGGCGAGCCCATAAAGATGATTCGTTCGTTCATGGCAAAGATTCTAACACATGCCCGCATACTGCTTGTGCTTTCTTTCACAAAAAGTTAACATTATTATTCATGCCAGAAATCCGACTTTGTGTTAAGCTTAAGCATATCTGAAAAGAGGTGAATATGACTGAATCTCAAGATTACGTGAATGTTGACCCGGTCGATGTTAAAACTGACAACGACTTCAATGAAGCCCAACCGAAGCTATCAGGCAGCGAAGAAAACACTTTGGCATTGTTTGCCCACCTGTCTATCCTGCTGAACCTGGTGACCGGTTTTTTGGGTTTGGTTCCAGCGCTGATCATCTACTTTGCCTACAAGGATCGCTCACGCTACGTGGCATATCAGAGCCTTCAGGCAGTTGTTTTCCAACTGGTTTACTTCTTCGGCGCCGCCATCCTGGCTGGCATCGTAGCCCTCATCTCGACCCCATTGGTTCTTGTCTGCATCGGTCTCTTCGGACTGGTGCTGGCACTCCTGCTGGCACTGGTGCCAGTTGGCGCGCTCATCTACGGCATTGTTGGAGCTGTGGAGACCTACCACGGTCGTGACTTCCAGTATTGGCTGGTTGGGCAGTGGGTCCGCAAAACTTACGAAGACTGATCAGCCAACACTTCAGGAAGAAAGTCCTGATGGATTCCTCATCAAATCCAAAACCCAAAGACCAGATTACGGTTTACGGTGTGAGATGGTGCTCAGATTGCAAACGCACCAAAGCTGTTTTTGAAGAGGAAGGCGTGCCTTACATCTGGATTGATATTGATGAAAACAAGCTGGGAGAAAAATTCGTTCTGGCAACTAACCGCGGCAATCGCAGCGTGCCAACGATTATTTTTCCAGATGGTTCAATCCTGGTGGAGCCCGGTGCAGGACGGCTTCGCCGGGTCCTGGCTGGGTACAAAACCAAATTAACTGCTTAAGCCCTCAAACGTCGGCGTGCTTTGTGTGCCATCACAGCAATGCTGACTGAAAGCGCGCCAGCAAATAAAACCCCAAAACTCGCGACGAGGATAGCGCCTAATGACCGGCGTAATTCAAAAATTCGCGAGTTTTTTAGTTGCTCCCTCAAGGATTGCACATAAGTAGAGCTCGGTTTTTGCTGACCAAACAATCGGGCAAAGCGTTCTTCCAGATTCTCAAGGTCTAATTCTTTATTGAAAATTTTTTTATCGTTCATCTCGATTAATTTAACGCCCCTCTTGCCCTTTAGATACGAGGATTTTCCAATTCCTTCACCCGGTCGCGCAGCTCGAGCAAGGTGCGGTGATAAAGGCTTTTGATCGCGCCTTCTGTCTTCCCAAAAATGTAACTGATCTCCTGGTTGGTAAGATTCTGAACAAACTTCAGTAAAACCAATTCCTTTTTTTGAGGACTAAGGTCATTGATCAGGCGCAAGAGAAACTCATGCTCCTGATTTTGCTGCATTTTTTGTTCCGGAGCAGGATGTTTACCAGTATCTGGCAAAACCAGGTTATCGATGGAAATCTCCCTTGCACGCAGCCGGTCGCGATGGTAATTTGCGACCAGATTGTGCGCAATCCGATAAAGCCAGGCCGAAAAGGGCAAACCCATGTGTTTGTAACCACCGATACTTTTCAGCGCTTTGAAAAAAACTTTTGAGGTTAAGTCCTCAGCATCACTCGCGTTGCCAACCCGGAAAAAGACATAGTTATAGATCCGTTCGACGTAGCGTTCGTATAAGACACCGAAGGCATCCGGATCTGTGCGGGCACAATTGATCAGACTTACTTCATCGAATTCTTCAAACAAGCTCACCTTCCAAATTATGATTATAAACCATGGAACATCTCCCGTTTTTACCGTCAAGGCATTCGCTTTAGGGTACAATAAAGACAATGGGATACTATGGCAAAACTATGAAAAAAGTTTGCGCAAGTTGCACGTCGATTCTCGTTTCTCATACTTCAATTCAATCCATTCTTAAGGTTTTCAGAACAGGACTGCTTCAGTCTGATTCTGCGAATTTATCCTCTGATCAAAAGGAATTAAACCATGAGTGATTTTCTGTTCAAGAAAGATGTTGATATCTACGACCCCAATGTTAGTGGACTGGTGGATTTCGAAACCGAACGCCAGGCACGTCGTCTGATCATGATCCCCAGTGAAAGCATTGCCCCCAAGGCAGTGCGCGACCTGCTGGCTTCACCATTCACGAATATCTACGCCGAAGGCTATCCCCGCCCGGAAACCCGCTATCAGGACGAAGAGACCATCATGGATTACGCCTACCAGCTTGGTCGCTATCGCCGCCACAGTGACCCGCGCTACTACAAAGGCGTGGAATATGTGGATATGTTGGAAGCCCTGGCTCGCAGGCGTGCCGCGGAACTCTTCGCTGCCAACGAACTCAACGCAGATGATCTGTGGGTGAACGTCCAACCGTTATCCGGCGCCCCCGCCAATACAGCAGTTTACACAGCCCTCACCCAACCAGGCGATGCCATCCTGGGTATGGACCTGCTGGTTGGGGGTCACCTGACCCACGGCTCACCTGTCAATCGCTCCGGGCTCTTCTACAACGCTTTTCACTATGGGGTTGACCCCAAGACCGAACGGCTTGATTACGACAAGATCCTGGAACAAGCCAAAGAGTGCAAGCCCAAGATCATCGTAGCGGGCTACACCTCATTCCCCTGGATCCCTGATTGGCGAAAATTCCGCGAGATTGCGGATGAGGTCGGCGCCTGGCTGTTGGCAGATGTCTCACACATTGCTGGTTTGATTGCCGCCAAAACAGTGCCTTCGCCAATCGGAATTGCGGATGTCGTCAGCTTCACCACTCATAAAACTCTTTGTGGCCCTCGTGGGGCGGTGTTGATTGCCCACGACCGCGAACTTGGTGAACGAATCGACAAAGGCGTTTTCCC
This sequence comes from Anaerolineaceae bacterium, assembly GCA_040768265.1. Classification (GTDB taxonomy): domain Bacteria; phylum Chloroflexota; class Anaerolineae; order Anaerolineales; family Anaerolineaceae; genus Mesolinea. The sequence goes on along the minus strand of JAXGNB010000005.1, from coordinate 56,760 downwards.
GGGCGAGCAAGGTGGTCCACACGTCAACACCATCGCTGCCATGGCGCTCACTTTCAAACTTGCCAAAACCGAACAGTTCATAGAGCTGCAGAAACAAACTTTGCGCAATGCCAGGGCCCTGGCGGACCACTTCAAAAATCTGGGCGTGCGTGTTCCTTACGACGGTACTGACAGTCACATGTGCCTGATCGACTGCAAGTCCTACAAAAGCCCGAATGGTATTCCACTCAACGGCGACATGGGCGCAAGAATTCTCGACCTGGTAGGCATTGTAGTCAATCGCAACACCATCCCCGGCGATCGATCAGCACTTTCTTCAACGGGCATTCGCATGGGTGCAACCTGGCTGACGCAGCGTGGATTTGTTGAAAAAGACTTTATAAAGATCGCGGATTTGATCCACGAAGTCTTCAGTGCAACCATCCCCTACCACATGATTGGTCGCTCAGGCAAGCTCACGCGTGCCAAAGTTGATTTCTCGACCATAGGTAACGTCAGCACAGAGGTTCGCGCGATGGCGGATGCAAAACCTGCCATGGAGGAAATTCACCAGCGCCATGGTTATCCGCACTACTTCTACCTCCAGGATCATCCACGCCAGGGTATTGGCGCGCTGATGGTTACCGGCGAGAACGTGCGTGCCTTCCTAAACTACACCATGACCAGCGACGTTGAAGCCCTCGAACCGGGCGATTCACAGCTGACGATGATGCACACCACCGATGGCGATATCGAAGGCATTCTTACCTGCAATGAACCGAAATGCTTCACCTTGACCGTACCAGCAGAAAAGCTTGGGCTGGCAGGAACCTGGCTGGTGGGTATTTCAAGCGCTTTCATTTATTACGATCCGGATCTCACACAGAGAATTCCCGGCCCAATTTCGATCCACAAAGCTGATCCGGTCTGGGTAAAACCAAAAGGTGAGCGGGTCGATCTGCGCAAGCCGTATTTCGTCGGTATGCCTTCAGATGTTGACCTGCCCAGTCTGCCGGAATTCGTTTGGGTGGAGCCTGAAGAAGCTGAGCTAAAACACACTCCTTTATTTGAAAACCATATCGCACTGGGCGCAAAAATGAGTGGTTTTGCTGGTTGGGAGATGCCGCTGTGGTACTCATCCGTGCTCCAGGAACACCTCGCCACCCGCAATGCGGCTGGTCTGTTTGACGTGACACATATGGGTGTTTTCCAGGCTGAAGGTCCGGATGCCGCTGTCTTCCTGGATGTGGTCTGCGGCAATGACACAATGTCCCTAAAGATTGGAAACTCGATTTACACCCATTTCATGGATCCGCACGCCAATGTAATTGACGATCTGCTTGTTTATCGCCGCGATACTGACAAATATCTGGTGGTGGTTAATGCAGCCAATGAAGCAAAAGACTGGGCATGGTTGAATGCGGTTAAAAATGGAGAAGTCATGGTGGACCCGGACCGTCCATGGGTGCGAGCCCCAGGACGCAAGGTGATCCTGCGCAACCTCAAAGACCCCAATGAGGGTGAAGACCAACTTGTGGATATTGCCCTTCAAGGTCCACTCAGTCGCGAAATCCTGCTCAAACTGGCTGACCCTGCTGAAGAGCGACGCATCCGCCGCCTCAATCGTACCCAGCTCTGCGAGGCAGTCCTGGATGGAATTAACGTAGTTGTATCGCGAACAGGCTACACTGGCGAACCCATGTGTTTTGAGCTTTTTGTCCATCCGGATAAAGCCGGCCAACTATGGAATGCCCTGCTCGAAGCTGGCAGACCCCTTGGGCTTGAGCCTTGTGGGCTCGGCGCGCGCGACTCACTGCGCACAGAAGCCGGTTTACCGCTCTATGGGCATGAAATGGGCGGAGATTTGAACCTGACAATTGGCGAAGCGGGCTTTTTGCCCTTCCTGAAACTTAACTCTGCCTGGTTTATCGGCAGAAAAGCAATTGTGGAACGCGAAGAAAAACGCACTGGTGTGGTGGCGCGCTTCCGCTTTGATGAAAAAGCGGTTCGCATGGCGCACCATGGTGATCCCGTCTGCGACCTGAAAGGACGCATGGTGGGTGTCGTTACCAGCTGCGCTATCGACCAGGAAGGCTATCTCACCGGTCAAGCCTTCGTGGATAAGAAAGTGGCTGTGGAAGGTGTTAAGGTCTTTATCTTCCAGAATGCTCCTGATTGGAGACAAAAACCCCCTGCTGAGCTCTCAAAAGGGGATCGGGTTGCACTGCCAGGTGCAGCCACAATTATCAGCCGGTTCTTGAAAATCTAAACCGGAAGTAGTAGAAAAAAGGAGAGAAAAACATAATGCCAACACCCTGGGAACTAAGATTTGCTCACCGAACTGAAGGTATCAAGAGCTCGTTCATCCGTGAGCTCCTGAAGGTTACCAACCAGCCTGAGGTCATATCTTTCGGCGGAGGGTTTCCTGCTGCTGAACTCTTCCCTATCGAACAAATGCGAGCAGCTTGCGATAAAGTCCTCACCCATTACGGTCGCAAAGCCCTGCAATATGCGACCACTGAGGGTTATAACCCTTTGCGTCAGTGGATCGCGGATGATGCTAAAGCAAATGGCATCAACGTTACCCTCGACAATATCATGATCACCACCGGCTCACAGCAAGCCCTCGATATTATCGGTCGCATCTTCATCAACCGCGGTGATCGTATCCTGGCTGAATCTCCCACTTACCTTGGCGCTATCCAGGCATGGAATGCCTATGGTCCGCAGTACGTAACTGCAGACACCGATGCGGACGGCATGGTTACTGATAATCTCGAAGATCTTATCAGGCAAAACGTCAAGTTCATGTACGTGCTGCCAAATTTTCACAATCCGCTGGGTGTCACGCTTACTCTGGAACGGCGAAATCGATTAATCAAGCTTGCCAACCGCTACAACGTGCCGATGATCGAAGATGATCCTTACGGAAAGTTGATCTTTGAAGGTGAAATGCTGCCGCCAATTGCTGTGCTGGATGCTCAGTATCATGAATGTGAGCATACAAAATTTGATGGAAACGTCATCTACACCAGTACCTTCTCAAAAATTCTTGCCCCGGGGCTGCGCATTGGTTGGGTTATCGCTCCTGAAGAAGTGGTTAAAAAGATGGTCCAGGCCAAGCAAGGTGCAGACTTGCAGTGCTCCACCTTCGACCAGTATGTCGCTTATGAACTGATTGCCGGAAACTGGCTGCCTGACCACATCCAAACCATCCGTCGCGTCTACAAGGAACGCCGCGACGCCATGATCCAGGCATTTGAAGAATTCATGCCCGAAGGCACCACCTGGACCACCCCGCGTGGCGGGCTTTTCCTCTGGCTGCGCCTGCCCGGAAACTGCGACAGCCTTGAACTCTTCCCGAAAGCCGTGGAAGAGAAGGTTGCGTACGTACCCGGCGTGCCGTTCTATCCCAATGGTGGTCCCAATAACACCATGCGGCTCAATTTCTCTGCTGCCAACCCCGAAACCATCCGCGAAGGCGTCCGCCGGCTTTCTGAGATGATTAAGAAAAGTATGTGCGAATTCTGAATTTTATAAGCATAAAAATGACCGGTCGAACGACCGGTCATTTTTCATTTATGGGCACAAGTGGACACCTTAAGTATCACTCACCGCGTCCAGAGCTCAAAGCTGGTCAGGATCGAACCGCCGATGAACTCTCGTAGGATTGAATTGTCAGGCACGTAATCCGTCCCGGTAGGCAAAAACCATTCCAGGAATTTCAAGAGGCGTTTCGCTTCAATGTGTTCTGGGGTACCGAAGGGAACCTGGCGTAAGAGCGGCTCCACCAGCGGTTTAAGCGTGGTCAGTTCATAAGCCAGGGCGGAATTGAACATCACATCCGCATTTTCCTGGTAGGGGAAAATGTGGAACTTCTCACCCGCCCGCACCGACTCCCAACGCCGGATCGTATCCGCTGCTGAATAGCCGCGGTCGCGCGCGTCTCTCAGGATGCGCCGCAGCATGCGCGTGTCGGTGGTGGAAATTCGATTGTGCCGGTCCAGGTTAAGCTGGGTCAGGCAGGAAACATAAATTCTGAAAGTGGTTTTGGGATCAATGTCAGTCAACAGACCTGGATTCAGTCCGTGGATACCCTCTAAAATGACCACATCCCCGTGATTGAGCTGCACCTTCGCCCCGTCGACGCTCAAACCAGTGATAAAGTCGTAACGCGGCAACTGCACTTCCCGCCCGGCCAGTAAGGCCTTCAGGTCGCGGTTTAAGCGTTCCAGATCAAGCGCTCGCAGCGATTCATAATCGCGATTTCCATCGGGGTTGAGGGGTGTCTTTTCCCGATCGATGAAAAAGTTGTCCATCTCAAGCGCAAAAGGTGTGATGCCCTTTGCCAACAGCTGGATGCCAAGACGTTTCGAGAAGGTTGTTTTACCTGATGAGGATGGTCCGGCAATCAAAATTACGCCAACCCGATCGCGAGCCTCATGAATTTGGGCTGCTATCTGGGCTATTTCCATCTCATGCAAGGCTTCAGAAACAAGAATCACCTCATCAATGTGCCCTTCCTGGATAGCGTCATTCAAGGAACCCACAGAATGGATGCCCAGAGTGGACAACCAATCACCATACTCTTTGAATGTCCGCAGGAGTGAAGGGTAGCTTTCCATCGGCAGCACCTCAGATGGCGCATGCCGTCTGGGAAAGCGAATAATGAAGGCTTGTTCCAGCAAATAGAAATCGAACCACTTCAAGTAACCGGATGAGGGTACCATGTAGCCATGGTGATAGTCCCGCGTTTCTCCTGCCCGATAGAGAACCAGATCCGGACGCTGGCGATATTTTAAGAGCCGCACCTTATCTTCCTCACCAGCTTGTTTAAAATACGCGATTGCTTCCTCCAATGGCACGGTTTCCCGCACAAAAGGCACATTCTGAGCGACAAGCTCATGCATGGCTGCTTTTATGCGGTTGAGCTCCTCTTCACCAAAATGGGGCAAATTACTGACCTCGCAGTAGTAGCCGCCTGAAGAAACCGAATGGTCAATATTCAACTCTCCCCCAGGGAAACAACTCTTGAATGCCACCTCAAGTAAAAATACCAGTGAACGTCGGTAGATGCGCGCTCCGTCAGAGTCTTCCATGGTGAGCAGCGTGGCTCTTCCGTCCTGCTCAACTGGATAAGTCAATTCGCGCAACTGACCGTCGAGGATTGCTCCCACAATCAGAGGCTCTTCAGGTTTCTGGACAGTCTGAACAAAGGCCTCTAGTCGTCCACCTCTTTTTCCGGTAATGATTCTGCCATCGTTTAGGGTTAGTTCCACGGTCTCGCGTGGTGTTTGTGTCAAATAAAAATCCATCGTACTCTCTGTTTCCATTACTCTGTTACAGCGATCAAAGGAATGATCGCGAAATCGTCTGGCCCCATGCCATCAATTGACTGCGTTGAAGAGGGATAAGTCCCCAGCAACGTTGCCTGGTCCGGAGTATAAGCTGCCGGAAGCGCCAGGTCAATGATGCGGGTGTGATTTTTGTCAAGTGGCGCGCCGCCAAACTTATAGCTTTCCGCATTCTGGCTGACATCACGCACACGCCAGACGCCTTCTGCCGGATAGCCTTCCTGCCCGAGTACAACCGCAGCATAACTCCACTCAGTCGGGTCTCCATCACCAAAGAATTCCACAGGCACACTCGCAATCACCGCGTTTTTGCCGACATCCACATAGACCTTCATGGCTGAGCTGGCTTCGGTATCCTTCACCGGATCTGCCATTGGGTCCTCACCCGGGACTACTACTTGCGGCGTCCATCCTTCCACCCAAAGAGCAATGTCCCAGCCGTTGCCGTCTTCGAGCGCGGCATTCCTGCCAGGTAATAACAGGCGGTTACCAGTGCCGGCACCCGGGTCTTTATCGATATAAACATCAAAAGTCTGCACCGAGAATCCCGCAGGTGAATTCCAGCCATTGGTTATCGGAGCTTTGACTGCGAAACTGAAATAGACATTCGCGCCATCACTGGAGACCTCAAAAGCGGTCAGGTCAAAATCCCCAGCCTTAAACACGCCATCTTTTGGATAGGTGTACGTGCCTGGACCGTTATCGTCTCCTTCAGGGTCCTCAACCAGCAGTACGCTTGTGAGTGGTTTAAAACTAAAGTATTGAATTGCCAGCGGTGCCTCTGCGTTGAATAGGAACGGCTCTTCACCAGTTATTACAACATGAACAGGAACAAGATCTCCAGCAGAGACCTCACCCAGGACTGATTTGTCTAAGGACAGTTCAACGATCTCTCCGTCAACAGCCAGCTCTCCATCCAACTTTTGTGCAGGCTCCCAACCTGAGCCATCTGATTTGTAGAGCGTGATCGGATTATTTCCAGTCATAAATTCAATCACGCGGGAAGCAGGTGAAACCAAGCGGGTTTCTCCACCCAAACCGATCATCAGCCTGTCCATATCACCAGGAGCATTAAGATAAACCAGTAAGCGCCTGAAATCTCCCAGGGGTTCCGTCAAATCAAAACGCAGATGGAGCTTTTCCTGATCCATACCATAGGCAAAGTTCTGGATGGGGTCGCCTTCTATGCCTTCATAGAAAGCAGCAGTAGCCCACTCATCCTCTCCGAGGATCCCATCCACAACAGGGGTGGTCTGACCGCTGATCGCCGTGGTGGGCTTGAGCGGTTGCGGTTGAATAACCGGGATGTCCAGGAACGCAGGATATTCCACCCCCAACGAGGTGTAGACGCCCTTCAGGAGCGCGCGGTAGCCTTCATCAAAGTAGCTGTCCTGCCCTGAATCCTGGTCCGTACCATACCACCAGAACCAGTCCGAGCCCTCCGCCAGGTACATGAAGTCCTGCGCCTCAGCCAGTGCTTCGGGGCTGGCGCTGAGCGTACCATCTTCATACTGCGCTAAATCCGCGCGCACACGGGCAAGCAGATCCCAGCCTTCGGCTTCTTCGCTTTCACCGATCCAGGTGTCGTAATTAGCGCTGAACCAAGCCCCCGGGAAAAGGATATCCAACTCGCGTTGTTCGGGGTAGAGCTTGAGGTATTCTGAGGGAGTGATGGTTTCCAGGTTTTCGCTCTCAGCCAGTTTTTTGTAGAGAGCATGGAAGAATTCCTTGCCGTCATTGTCGTAGTTTTCCCAGGCATTCTCGCCATCCACGACAATGGTCACTATGTGCGGACCTTCCGTGCCCTGCAGGCTCGCGTGGATCGCTTCAAGCGAGTCGATCATATCCTGCGCGGCTGCTTCGCCGGGCATGCCCGAATAATTGAAACCGATCTTGTCCGAAATGACCCAATCACGGAAGAAGATCGCCACCTCACCGCCGCTTTCTCCCTGCACGATGTACGGACGATAGAAGGTATCCGGGTCCTTCACCACACCATCGCTATCCCTGCCAAATCGGTCCCCTGCCAGCCCCAGGCTGGCAACCAGCACGGGTTCTCCGGTCTGCATCCACTTATATCCAGCTTCGCTGACCAGCGGCACGATTTCTTCTGCCACAGATCCCTCACCCGGCCAAAGCCCGCGCACGTCCCGCTCGAAGATGCTCTCGTACATTTCCACGCTCTTTTGCAGGTGAAACGCCGCATCCTCTGGATAGCTGAAGTGTTGTTTGGGCATGATCGCCTTGGGGTTGCCAACCAAAGCCAGGTCTGAATCAAAGATCAGTGGCAAAATCGGATGAGCATAGGGGGTAGTTGTGATCTCCAAAATGCCCGCATCCTGTAATTCCTTGTGGGTTGGCAGAACGCGTTGGATCAACTCCAGAATGCCATCAAACAGGGTAACCTTATCTTCTTCGGTGAAGTCGCTGCCTTTGTCTACCAAGGCTTTAAATGGTTCCTGAGCCAGGTAGTCGGGGTCGACCCATGCCAGGTTGAACCAGATCTGCAGATCGCGAAAATCCTGTTCAGTGAAGTTCTCCACAGCCGCGGCAATTGCCTCTTCGTCTGTGCCGCCGCGCAAATCAAGTAATTCCTGGTAGCGCGGGTGAACCGCGATAATATGATCCCAGTTGGCATCATAGAAACGCTGAAGGATAAAGGTCTTTTCTTCCACGCTTAGTTCTGCCGCCGGAATTTCCGCCAGCACCCAATAAAGGTCCTTGGCGCCGTTATCTGCGTAGTCCTGGATCTGGCGGATCAACGAGGGGGTCAGGTTGATGGCTGCTTTTACGCCTTCCTCGGCGGCGATCATTTCCGCCATGTCGAGGTAGTCTTTGGTGGCATGCACCCGCACCCAGGGGCGGGTGTAGACGCCATCCTCATCCTTGTAATACATCGGCTGATGCTGATGCCAGGTGAGATTGACGTAAAGTGGATATTCCTCTGCCACCGGTTCTTCCGGAGTTGCTGGCTCTTCTGCCGCAGGAGTTGTCAGTTCAGCGGGCAGATCCGCCGGAGGGGGCGTCTCGCCTTGCCCTGAGCAACCTGCAATAATTGCCAGGCTTAAGATGATTGCCAGTAATAAGTGTAGCTTTTTCATTGTTCACCTTTCCTTGCCCGGATTATGGGCGCGTCAGTTTCAGGACAAATGTTTCTCCACCGTCGAGCATCTCCGCCACTAAAAAATCGGTCAGAGAGCCATCTTCGGCAAAGCTAATTTCAGAGAAGGGCGCCTCGCCCCAAACCGCTTCCGCCTGCCATGTGCCCGCAAGGTCGCTGCCTTCAAGCGCAATGGTGCAGTTTTCGAGGCTTTGCACACCAATATTTGCGACCGTCAGCAGGACTTCGTTGTCCAAAACCCGAGCCACGGTATAGAGCCGCCGGCAGGAGGATGTGAAGGGAATATAATCGCCTTTCTGCAGCGCAGGGTAGCGGTTGCGCAGGTTGACCAATCCACGGTACCAGTTGAACAGAGAGTCCGGATCTAAACCTTGAGCAGCCACATTAAGTTCTTCCCAGCCTTCGTTTAAGGGTTGCCAGGGAGCAGCACTGCTGAAACCCGCATGCGCTTCCGCGGACCACTGCATGGGCGTGCGAATGTATTCGTCCGGCTTGTTGCCAGTCATGCCAATTTCCTCGCCATAATAAATATAGGGTGTTCCGGGACCCATTAGATAGATAAAGGCTGCCAGCTGTTGTCGCTGAAGTTTGCCGCTAAAGAAAGAAGCCACACGCTGCTGGTCGTGATTCGTCAAAAAAGTAGCAAATTGCTGATCCGGGAAGTACTCAAGCGTCTCCAGGTAGGATGCCATGATGCGCGAGGGGTCCGGGGCAAACACACCCCCCAGGATGTCCGCTGCCAGGTCGAACATGAAGTACTCCTGCATGCCGCGCGTTGGTTCGCCGTACTTGGCAATCACCTCCGTATCCGTCCAAACCTCCCCAACGGTATAAGCTTCAGGATTAATGCCCGTGTAAAACTCGCGCCAGTTTTGGAACCACTCGATGGAGCCTTTTGAGTCCTGCAGAGCAGCACCTTCTTCCACCAGGTAGCGTGCCGCATCCACCCTGAAGCCGTCCACGCCCAGATCCAGCCAGAATTTGGTGGCATCATGCATGGCCTCGGTCACCTTTGGCTGTTCGTAATTCAAATCAGGCATGCCGCTCCAGAAAATTGCGTAATAATAACTATCTCCTGATTCATACCAGGCATTCTGCCCCCAGGGTCCTGCCTGGTTTGGCTTGGTGTCCGACCAGACATACCAGCTCCTGTATTCGCTGGACTTATCTTTCGAGCTCAAAAACCATGGATGTTCCGATGAGGTGTGGTTGACCACAAAGTCAATGATCACGCGAATGCCGCGTTCGTGGCAGGCTTCCAACATGTCCTGGAAATCCTGCATTGTGCCATAGTCCGGGTTGACCGCCTGGTAATCAGTTACGTCATAGCCGTGGTAAGAGGGGGAAGGGTTGATAGGCATCAGCCAAATGCCGCCAATCCCAAGGTCGGTGTCGGTGTTGGGATCGCCATCGTTGAGATAATCAAGCATTTCAATAATTCCGCGGAAATCACCAACGCCATCGCCGTCGCTGTCCTTGAAGGAACGCACAAATATTTCATAGAAAACCACATCGTTCCACCACCCCTGGCTGGAGTCAGCCTCGGGAATTTCTTCTGTCTCCACTTGTGGAGTCACTGTGGGGGGTGGCTGGGTCGCGTTGGCAGCGGGTTGGGTTGCGCTGGGTTCGGTCTTACATGCAGTCAGCACCAGGCTAACAACTAATATCAGGGTTATTGGCAGGGCACGTTTTTTCATTGCATCTCCAGGATGATCACAAGTGGCAGGGAGCGTTGCCCCCATTAGAATGTATAGGTAATTTTACACTATCCATGCACTGCTTAGCAGGTAAGAATATAGGGCTCAAACGCTTAAGGCGTGATTGTAATCAGTCAAAAAGACCATTACTTAGAGGTTGGATCAGTGTGGCATCATCCTGCGCCGGGCTGTTGACCCTGCGGCTCACTTCCCAACTGCGCATCAATTGGGGATCAAAAGGTTTCAGCAGACTCAACCGCTTATTTGCCTCAGGTTCCGACAGCCAATCCCACATAGCCTGCCCTTTAAGTATGACCGGCATGCGCGGGTGAACGTCAGCCACAAGTGAATTGGCTTGAGTGGTAATGATGGTGCAAGTGGTCAGCCCGGGCAATCCGGGCTCTGAATTAACGCCCTTTGGCTCCCAATCGTCCCACAGCCCCGCAAACGCAAAAGCCTCACCGCTTTGCAAGCTGAAGTAGAAAGGAACCGAAAGTTTTCCCGCCTTACGCCATTCATAAAAACCATCAGCCAGGATCAGGCAACGCTTGTTCTTGAAGGAGTTACGGAAAGCTGGCTTCTCCGCCACTGACTCTGCGCGCGCGTTGATCATTCCGTTGCCAATCGAGGGGTCCTTTGCCCAAAACGGCACCAAGCCCCAGCGAAACCAATGCACAGAGCGGGCTTCGGCGAAGGGCACACAGGCTATTTCCTGCGAAGGTGCGATGTTGTAACGCGGCTCCCAATCAGGCGGCATCTGTCCCAACGCCAACTGCGTTTGCACGTCGTCTGAGTCGATTGCCATGGTAAATCTTCCGCACATAGTTCCTCCAATCCTGATTCGGATGTCTTCAGATATTATACAGTCTCTATGAATCCCTCTATAGAAAATTGACCCCCTCGCACTTGACGCCTGACCTGGGAATGAGTCTTTCATCTTTCGTAGGCCGGGTTGCGATGTTCAACCCGGCAAAATTGATGTTGTCAATCCAGGTCGCTTGTTCAATTAACTTTTGGCCAACTAAAAAAAAAGTAACCCCCTCGCCCTTGACGTCTGACCTGGGACTGGGTAAACTTGAAAGTCGCCGGTTCACCCGGTAAATTTATGGGCGAGGGTAACCTGAAAGATGGTGAGAGGCGCCCGGAGGAAAAATGTCTACACAAGAAGAAACTATCATCAAAGCTGAAAAGCGCACGGTTAAGGGAAAACAGGTTTCCCAACTGCGCCGCGCCGGCATCCTGCCCGGCGTTATTTACGGACACAAAGTTGAAACTCAAGCCATCCAAATGGATCGCCACACGGTTTCTCTTCAGATGTCCACTATCACCCCCACCACCCTGGTAACTGTCGATGTCGCCGGGAACAAAATCAAAGCCTTTGTGCGCGATCGCCAGCGAGATGTGCTGCACGGCGTTTTGACACATCTGGATTTTTTGGCTGTTTCAATGACCGAGAAAATGCGCGCCTCAGTCTCCCTGGAACTTACTGGGGAAGCGCCTGTACTCGACGACGCAATTTACTTGCTCAACCAAAACCTGAATGAACTTGAAATCGAATGTTTGCCTCAGGATATGCCTGAGCGTGTTATGGTGGACGTCAGCGGCATTAAAACCCCTGAAGATACCATCACAGTTGCTGATCTCGACCTTGGCAAGGATGTCGCCATCCTCACAGACGAATCAGAAGTGATCGTTGCGGTAAGCTACGTTGCCGTTGAAGAGACGGAAGAAGAAGCCGAAGAGGAAGTTGGTTTCGAAGAACCTGAAGTGCTCGAAAAAGGCAAGAAAGCTGAAGACGAAGAAGAAGCTGAGTAATCCGAAGCTGATCAGATTCAAAAACAACCGCCTTGCAGCGGTTGTTTTTTTAAGGTGTTTGGACTCTTAACTGGCGGCTGGCCATCCACCCAATCAGGCTATCAATCCTTGATAAGATGCAGGAATTCCTGTGTCATCTGCGCCGTCGCGCCCCAGATCATCTCGCCATCGAAATCCTTATAGTAGGGAATCTGAAAGGTTTGCTCCTCAAACTGACGGGGTTTGATCTGAAAGTTCTTTGAGTCTGCAAGCCAATCAAGCGGCACGATAAAAGCGCGCGCTACCTCCTTTGAATTGATTTTCAGCTCAAATGGCCAGGCTACCACACCAACAACTGGCGTAACCCGGAAATATGAAACCATGTCGAAACGCGCCATTTTGCCAAGCACTGCTACCGAAGCCGGTTCGATCCCCACTTCCTCCCAGGCTTCGCGCAGGGCTGTTCGCTCCAGGTCGCCATCCGGCTCTTCCCAGGCACCGCCAGGAAAAGAAACCTGACCACTGTGGTCTTCCAGTTCAATTGCGCGGCGGGTGAAAAGCAGGTGCCACTGCCCTGCTTCCCAAACCAGCGGCACAAGCACAGCTGCTGGATGAAGACGCTTTGGGTCCATGTGCAACCAACCGTTGTCCCTTAGGTCAGACTGTTCTGCATGCGCCTGAAGACGGACGCCGATGTCATGTGGCAAGCTCAAATTCCCCCTCAATGTGCATCCTCCGCCTCATCGATTTCAGGTAGAGCATCTGATTTTTCGAGACCCAAGCGTTCAACAGCTCTTCCGAACAGCAAGAAACCAGTATGCGCGATCATGCGGTCCACCGGGCGCAGATGTTCCCAATCGGTTTTATAGTAACGCACCAGCACTTCAATCACTTCCACGAAGGCAAAGTTGTTATGCATAAGCGAACGCAAGCAAAGCTGCACCTGGTTCACCGTGGGCACAAGCATGCCCAGATAACCGCCCGGTTTGAGGCTTTTACGTGCCTGGTCCAAATAGTCGTAGGGATTGGGCAGGTCAAGAAAAAGCGCGTCCACATTTTCTTCGGAAAACCCTTCCGACGCGTCTCCCGTTTTGAAGGTCACCCGGTCAACTAAGCCAACACGTTGCAAGTTTTTGATGGCAAGCGCCTGGATATCAGGCTTTCGTTCATAGGAATAGACGTGCCCGCTCTCGCCAACCATGTAGGCAAAAGCCGTGGTCAATCCCCCTGAGCCACTGCCACACTCGAGCACCCGCATCCCCGGACCAATTCCCATGGTGATCAGGATTTGCCCGATCTCCTTGGGATACATGATCTGGGTGGTGCGCTTGATGTTTTTGATCAGGTCCGCAATGCCTGGTTGAAGAAGGTAGAAAGGGTTGCCCTGGTGTGACTCCAGCCGGCTGCCCCATTTTTGACCGATAATGTCGTCGTGCCGGATGACTCCGCGATGGGTTTGCAAAACCGCGCCAGCTTCCAGGCGCAGCAAGTGGCTCTTATGACCAGCGCCTTGCAGCTGAACCAGATCCCCCTCGCGGGCTAAATTGCTTGAGCCGATTTGTGAAGATATCATCCCTGATTACTCTGCCCCGGGAAGGATTCGATCCGGCTGAACCAGTGGCCGACGAAGAGCGCAATGATGCTGCCAATGATGCCCCCGCCAAGAAAGAGAGAACCGACCGTCATAAAGTCAAAACCAGCACTTTTTGCAACGATATGACCAAGGAAGAAACCAATCCAACTGACAAGAATATAAACTAACAGCTTCCAAAAACCCCCATCTTTCCATAGGTGGAAGACAGCCCCAAGCAGGGTTGCCAGTATCCATCCAAAAATGTAGGTAGACATGTTCATAAATCGTCCTTAGCAATACCAGACCGGCAGAATAAACCTGCAACGACTACGGCGGACAGGTTTAACCTCTGATAGGTTATTTAACTTTTCTTTCGGGTCAATGATATCACTAAAACAACAATCACCAGCTTAGTTGAACGTAACTTAATTTGAACTCGATTCTCTTGTTTCTCCTCTAAAAAGGAGTAATTATCCACAGATCGCAATCCCATCTTTATTGATGACCAGTTTAGCGCAGCAGAAGGGAGCGTGGGAATTAACGGGGCTGACTTCAAAAGAGTCCCACACGCAGATACAGGTATGAGCAAGAGTGTATATAAAGGTAAAATTAGACCATGGACGATAATAACACCCCAACGATCTATTGTGACACGCACTGCCACCTCGATATGCCGGCTTTCAGCGAGGATTTTGATGCTGCCCAAAAAAGGGCGGTGGATGCGGGACTGGAATTTATCATCATCCCTGCCCTCGACTGCGCCACAGCCCAAAAGGCTCTTGTGCTTGCCCGTCAAAGGCCGGATTTCTTCTACCTTGCCGTTGGGATCCACCCCACCTATACTGCTGAAGTCGATCCCAACTGCCTCTCGCAGCTTGCCTCTCTTGCCGTGCAGCCCGGTGTGGTAGCCATGGGGGAACTTGGGCTGGATTACTATTGGGATTCCACCACGCCCGCACAACAACAAGCCATTCTTATGCCGCAGCTGGAGCTTGCAAGTAAGCTGAACCTGCCGCTGGTCATCCACAACCGCGATGCAGAAGAGGATCTTGGTCCCATCCTGCTCAACTGGCAGGCGTCCCTGCCTGCTGCTCATCCCCTCAAAACCCGCCCGGGGGTGATGCATTCTTACACTGGTCCGCAGGAATTAGCGCGGGATTTATGTGAAGCGGGTTTTTACTTCGGAATAGGCGGTCCGGTCACCTATAAAAATGGCAAGGACAAACAGGCGCTGGTTGCGATGCTGCCGCGGGAAAAGATTCTTCTCGAGACCGACAGCCCCTACCTGCCACCGCATCCGCATCGCGGAAAGCGGAATGAGCCGGCTTATATTCCTCTGATTGCCGCAAAAGTCGGTGAGATCTGGGGGATGAGTGCTGAGGAAACAGGCCGAATTACGACCGCCAACGCCAAACGCTTGTTCGGCATTCCATGATTAACCTCAAAAATAGAGCTTAATGTTGAAGCTTAAGATCAGCAAATTGAAATCTTTGTAGGCCGGATTCCTCTATTGAATCCGGCTCAATATCGCTGTAATCGTTTGGAGACCTGACGGTCAGACGCCGTGCGCGGTCAGGAGACCGGCACGATCAATACTATTTTAAATTGTCAAAATTGACAGAAGAATTCGTAGGGCGAGCTTGGAAGCACTGCAAACATCATCATGCAAAAACCTTGATGTGCTTCCAATCCGCCATCACATCATTATCTACTAGCAACTACCACACAGATCACCGTAATCGGCGGATTGAGGGTTCAACATCGCTGTAACCGGCTGGAGACCTAACGGTCAAATCCCATGCTCGGTCTGAGACCGGCACGATCAGGAAACCGGCACGGCCGCCCTATTTCTTCTTTTTTTCCTCGATCACATAATCCGGCACGAAGGTCTGATCCCCAAATGGCGGTCGCACGTAGGTGTCGTCCACCTGCCTGGCAGGCAGCTCCATTTTTGGCGGGGTCAGGTCCTCGTAAGGAATAACGCTGAGCAGGTGGCTGATGCAGTTAAGCCGCGCACGTTTTTTGTCGTCCGCCTCCACTACATACCAGGGACTTTGTTTCGTATCCGTGAAGCGGAACATGTCATCTTTCGCACGGGAATACTCCACCCAACGCTTGCGGGATTCGAGATCCATCGGGCTCAACTTCCAACGGCGCGTGATGTCGTCCATGCGCTGTTGGAAGCGCTTCTCCTGTTCTTCGTCGCTGACCGAGAACCAGTACTTGATCAGGATGATGCCGGAACGGATCAGCATTTTCTCAAATTCCGGCACGCTGCGGAAGAATTCTTCCACCTGTTCCGGCGTACAGAATCCCATCACGCGCTCCACCCCGGCGCGGTTATACCAGGAACGATCAAACACCACCATCTCCCCCGCCGCTGGTAAATGTGCCACATAGCGTTGGAAGTACCACTGGGTTTTTTCTTTCTCGGTTGCCACCGGCAGCGCGACTACGCGCACAATTCTGGGGTTGAGGGTTTCGGTCAGCCGTTTGATCGTGCCGCCCTTGCCAGCCGCATCGCGTCCTTCGAAGATGACTGCCACTTTTAAGCCGCGCTCTTTGATCCACAGCTGCAGTTTCACCAACTCAATCTGGAGCTTCCGCAGCTCACGCTCATAAACAGCGGTGGAAAGTCGCTCTTTTTTTTCTCCCGGTATCGCAACCTTTGGGATGACATTGGGCTCGATCTGCTTGTCCTCAGATTTACTCTTGCTTGCCTTTTTTTCGGTTTTGGGATGATTTTTTGCCACGCGCACCTCTCTGTCTGGTTGGGTTGAACGCAAAAGACTACCTAATTATACAACTAGCAAACGCTCTGCCGAGAGTTACTCAGCCTGCGTTTCTTTGAATTGATGGTCCCCCTCTGAAAAAATTAACGGTTTTCTCGCCGATAGTCTACAAACCGATATCCTACGCCCCGCTCTGTGAGGATGTACTGCGGGTTGGCAGGGTCTTTTTCGAGTTTCTTTCTGAGGTAGTTGATGTAAAGCCGCACATAATGCGGTTCATTTTCATATTCATAACCCCAAACTTTGGTCAGGATCTGGTCATGTGTCAGCACCCAACCGGCATTCTTTACAAGATGGAAGAGTAAACGATATTCCGTCGGACGCAGCTTGACCAGTTCTCCTTCCACCCAAACTTCATGCCGGTCAAAATCAATCGTAAGGCGATCGTCCACGATGATTTTGCCTGCCTCGTCATCCTCAGCCGCACTTCCCCGCCGTAACACAGCCCGTATGCGGCTGGTCAGTTCGCGCGGGCTGAAAGGCTTGGTAACATAATCATCCGCCCCAAGTTCCAACCCCCTGACCCGATCATCTTCCTCGCCTTTGGCGGTAAGCATGATCACGGGCGTCGAGCCCACTTCCCGGATCATTTTAAGTACTGTGAAGCCGTCCAGATCCGGCATCATCACATCCAAAAGGATCAGGTCTGGCAGGGTTGTGCGCAGTTTATCAATTGCCTGGGTGCCGTTGTTAGCCTCCACCACATCAAAACCATCATGTTCCAAATTCAGACGGATAATGTGTACCAGACCTTTTTCGTCATCCACAACTAAAATCTTCTTTTTTGCAATTGGTTCTGCCATAATAAATCCTTACCTTATCTCCACAAAAATCACACTAATATTGTCTGTTCCGCCGGCATTATTGGCCAGATCACAAAGACGATCAGCAATGTTCCCGCCGGGATGTTCAGTTTTGATTACCTTGAGGATTTCCTCTTCTTCCACCAGACCCCACAATCCATCACTGCATATCAGCAATTGCGTGGGTTCTGCCAAGTCCAGACGTCCAAGATCCACCTTGAAGCCATCGGTTTGGCCCAATGCCCTGAAGAGCACATTCCTCTGTGGATGACTTAAGGCTTCAGCTTCAGAGAGTTGTCCAAGATCCACCAGGCGCCTTACCAACGAGTGATCCTGTGTGAGAGGTTGAAAATCAACCTTGCTGCTGCGAATATAAAGGCGCGAATCCCCAATATGCCCAAAGAAAAGCTGTTTTTCAAGCAGCAATGCCATCGTGAGGGTTGTCCCACCCCCTGAAACGTTTTGCAAGACCTGCTCTTGCGCGCGTGTAAACGCACTCTCCACCATAGCCATTACATCCTGCTGGGATGGCAATTCTTTGCCCTGACGTAGAGCGCTGATAAGCGTTTGGTTCAGCGCGTCCACGCTTGTTTGGATCGCAATTTTGCTGGCAACTTCACCATTATCATGTCCACCCATGCCATCTGCAACCATGTAAATCCCCATAGTGACTGGTTTTTCAGGCAGGTTGAGGTCCATCGTAAGCGCGAAAGCAGAATCTTCCATGTGATCGCGCGTCTTACCCACGGAGTGCGCACTCCAGGCATGCAAATTAACTCGCTCAGCTAATGGCTGTTTGAGCGTGTCAGGCGTGGATGAATGTTCCTCAAATAATTTTGTGCCGAATAACTTCAATTTTCCTCACCTTCCACAATTGCTTCGGTAGTTTAAGGGGTGGGCGTATTTACATTAAATATCATCAAAAAATCTTCAGCCGCCCATCCTGACCGGCTCTTGTCCATCGGGGCTTCCAACTGCCACCAAGTATAACCATCAACCACTTCTGGTCCACCGATGACCTTAAAAACCTCATCATCCATAGCCAGAAAATTAATGTCAGCACCTGTGCCTGCGCTTGCCCGAATGCGTAGTCCTAATCCTTCCGTCCCGGTCACCTTCACATATACGTTAATCCCAATGGCTCCATCCGGCAATATAACCGGCGCTTCCGAGGTGGGTGTGGGCAATTCGGTTGGAGCAAGAACGGTATTGGTTTGCGTCGGGGCGGGAATGACTGTCAGATTGTACTGGGGGGTGCTTTCTGC
Source organism: Anaerolineaceae bacterium (assembly GCA_040768265.1). Lineage (GTDB taxonomy): Bacteria > Chloroflexota > Anaerolineae > Anaerolineales > Anaerolineaceae > Mesolinea. The sequence goes on along the minus strand of JAXGNB010000005.1, from coordinate 38,382 downwards.
TCGCTCGGTCTGATTGATAACCATCGAAAAAATAAGCCAACTGATCCCAACTAATACGCCTGCAACCAGCACTACGCCGAGAATGCTGAGAGGATGGATTTTGGGTGTTGGTTTGGTTTGCATAATTAAACCCTGCTAATTATATCAGTGCCTTCCTGTAAAACTAGTCGTGCTGCTTCCAAAAGGTTTCAATGCTTCGGAAAGTTTCACCGGAGTTTTCAAATTGAGGCATGCCGCGAGTATGGTTGCTGCGGACAGCCTTCCAGTTTGAGTGTTCGCGAACCATCACAGGCAGCATGTCGAATTTGCGCTCAGGATCCTGATCAAAAACTACCAAAACTGGTTTGGTGATCTGCTTGTAGTAACGGGTACGCACATCAGGCACCGAGAGTTTGCCGCAGTATTGCAGGATCGGGGCGAAGTGCGCGCCGGGTTGATGGGCTGAGGTATAGGCAATATCCACAAGGTCTGGTGGCAGTGTGTAGCTAAAACGTTTCCGATAGTAATTCAATATGCTCGAGCGATTTGCAAGCAGATCATAAAACGGTAGGCTCCAGAGAGGAACCCTGAGGTAAGAAAGTGCCAAATTACGAACCTGCTCCCAGCGTTTATTCTCGGAAATATGTCCGGTGTCCGGCATTTGCATCCCGCTGGGGTTAAGCATCACAATCGACTTAAACAAATTTTTGTTCTGCTCCTCAGCCACTGCGACATACTCAGCTGACTGTCCCATGACCACCACATGAACTGGCTGACCAACCTGATCCCTCACAAATTCTGAAATCGCCGCGTGGTAAAGCCCTGGACGGTAAGGTCTATCCGACTTTTCAGAACCCCCAAATCCCGGCAGGTCAATCAGAAAAACTTTGCGATAGGCACTGAAAGCCTCAAAAATCGGCACCATGTCATGTCCGCCGGCATATAAATGGATTCCATGCACCAATAAGATGGGGGGTTTCTTGCTCTCGATTTTGCTTTCGTAATAATTGATCTTCCCTATCGTATCCGATTCAAAGGTGTGATGCTCAGCATCCAGCGCAAGGTATACCTTTGCATGATGATCAATGTATCTTTTACTGTAAATGACCCAACCAACTTTTGCTGACAGGGCAAGTGCTGCCAGGCTGCCAAAACTCCAACCTGCAGCTTTGTGTTGTACTTCCTTTTTTTCCGTCATCCAGACCTCCGTTTGTTTTGTGGTCTATCTTGATTATATATGAGAACAGATCGAACAATTGAACATGTCAAAAGATCGCGCGGGATTTGGTAGCGTCTACCCTGCTTCGAAAACAAAGTTATTCGTAGATACCGTCTTGAAAGTCAAGCTGAATAATTGAATTGGCGGTCATAATCAGGATCAAAAGGCTTCCGAGACTTCAAAACGCCATAAACAATGTGCAGCAACTTTCGCATGCAAGCCGCGATAATCGCCATGTTGGGCAGCTGTTTCTTTTCCAAGCGTTCCTTCAAAGCCCGGATCACGGGATTGTGTTTCATTGCTACGATGGCTGGCATATACAGACAGGCACGCAATTCGCTGCGTCCTTGTTTGGAGATACGGGTTTTCTTGTGTACGGATGAGCCTGAACTAAAGCCCTTCGGATTGAGACCGGCATAAGCAGCTAATTGTGGCGCATTCTCAAAGCGGCTGATCTCCCCAATTTCACCCAATAATCTGGCAGAGGTTTTATTGCCAACTCCAGGAATGGAAACCAAAAGCTCCTGCTTTGCCTTCAGGTCAGGTATCCCCATGGTGAATTTCTGGATCTCTGCTTCAGTGGCTTCTATGCTTGCCTTCAAGTACTCTGCATGGGCGGATAGGTCCTGGATAACCCAGGCGTCCTTCTCGCCACTTGATAAGCGGCTTTCTTCCTGTCGGTAATTAGCCTGCAAATCGATCAAACGCCTCACAAGTGCCCTTAGATGCTTCAAATCGGGGTTGAGAGGCTCCCAGAGAGCAGGTTTCTCCTTCAAACAAAACTCGGCGATCAGGTCAGCATCTGCCTTATCGGTCTTGTTGCGGTGTAGCTTGCTTTCCCCGTAGCGTTTGATGCGAGTCGGATTGACCACACTGACGTCATGGCCTTGTCCGTATAGATACTCGCTGACCGCGTCCCCATATTGTCCGGTGGCTTCCAGACAAACGTGTACCCGGTCGATATGTCGGCTGATCAGCCATTGGTCCAGCGTTTTGAAACCAGCCGGATCGTTGCTGATTACCTTATGGAACTTGCCCTTTTCACTGAGTAGAACCAGGTCAAGTTTATCCTTCGAGACGTCGATACCTAATATATTTGACATTATGCACCTCTTTTCTGTAAACTATGCTTAGCATCGGTCAGGCGCATTCTTTGGATCATCCTTGTGAATGCAAGCTCATCTCGTCCATGTCAAAGCGTAGAGAGGCTTCAGATACCGTCCGATCTTTGTGAAAAAAAAGGTGAGGGGATCATATCTACGAAGCTGGATCTTGTCCAAAGGGCGAGACCGGATTCACCCTCACCTTCCTGATCGATGTTTATTCAATTATCATGCTTTTCTGAGTCTTAATATACAAGGGCGAGTTTGAGGGCAGCGTGAAACTTGTGATGGATAAACCAATCGTGCCCTCAATCCACCACAGATAGTTGGTTGGTAGGGAAGAATGCGCGTTTTTTGCGCACTCCGCCATGCAAATCAAATTCAATTAATTGAATGTCGGAGTGAGCCTGCGCTGTACTCATGGTCAATTACCACCTTGAGGCAGGCTCATTCCGACCTACTTCTTCGATGGATTTAGTTGTAGGGCGAGACGAAGTGCCCACAGAGCAGGGTACTGAGGGCACCGTGGCAATGTGATGGATAAAAGTATCGTGCCCTCAATCCGTCGCAGATGGTAATTTGAGAAACAAGGCTTATTCATTCACAATGATAAATTGTGTTACTGATGATTTAATATCGGATGTTGCTCTGATGGTAAAATCCAGCTCATGAAGCGATCGCGCTATACTCCCCGGAGGAAGAGATCTCCTTCTCTGCGTTTGCTGCCGGCATTTTTTGGCGGCTTATTCATCTTGCTCGCGATTGTGATCGCTGTGATCGATTACATCGATTTCCAAAAGCCCCGGACTGTTTTTCCAGACGGGGTAAGCGTGGAAGGCGTCCCCCTGGCGGGGCTTGACCGTACCCAGTCAGAGGCACGGCTGGACGAAGCATTTTCGGTGCCGGTTGAACTGCGTTACCGCCAGGCCCGTTTGCAGTTTTCTCCAGCAGAACTTGGTTTCAAACCCAATTATTCCGCAACCCTCGCCCAAATTGATGAAAACCTGCCTAAAAGGTCCTGGATAAAGCATCTTTGGGGCAAGAGCGAAATCTCAGACCCATTGGATGCACCTCTGATCGCTGAGATCGACCTCAATCAAATACAGATCCTGCTCCAGGATGTCTTTCCCCTGCGCTACGACCAACCTGCCACTGCCGCAGTTCCAGTCCTCTACAGCACCAACTACATGCCTGGTCAAGCAGGTTTCTCATTGCGTTCCATCAGCGCTACTGCTGAAGATATCCAAACAGCTTTGCTTTCGCCAGACCAGCGTATCCTCACTCTGGATGTCCAGGAAAGCCCTGCACTACCCTTGGACCCGGAAAATCTGGTAGTTTTTTTGAAGCAGACTATCCAACTTGAAAAATTTGATGGCTTGATCGAGATTTACCAACGCGACCTTGCCAGCGGTGAGATCATGCATATCGCGCTGCGTGCTAATCAGAACATAACCCCGGATGTGGCTTATTCTGCCGCGAGCACCATCAAAATCCCCATCATGCTTTCCACACTGCGACGCCTTGAAGAACCCACCCCTGCCCAAGCGGACAATTGGATGTACCAGATGATTGCGGAGTCGCTCAACCCCCCGGCAGATGGACTAATGAAAGCTTACATGGACAATAACACCGGACCCCTCATGGTCACTGCCGATCTCCGTGAGCTGGGCTATCAGAACAGCTTCCTGGCAGGCTATTTCGAACCCGGGTCACCCTTGCTCGAACGCATCAGCACGCCTGCAAACCAACGGAGCGATGTTTTTATCGATCCGGATTTTTATAATCAAACGGTTCCTTCCGAAACAGGCGACCTTCTTTGGAAGATTTATCGCTGCGCGAATCACAACGAGCTTCTATTCAATGGCCAGGTAACGGCATCCGAATGCCAGCAAATGCTCAATTACCTGCTAGAGAACCGTATCCACGCTCTGATTGAGGCAGGTCTGCCTCCTGAAGGTCGCACCGCGCACAAACATGGCTGGACGAACGAACTGGATGGTCTGATCCACACCATCAGCGATTCCGGAGTGGTCTACACCCCGGGTGGTGATTATGTGCTGGTTATTTTTGCCTATACTGAGGAGCAATTTTTATACAACACCGCCAACCAGCTTTTTGCCAAGCTCTCTCAATCCATTTATAATGCTTACAACCCTGAAAATCAGGCTGCCTGGTATGGCGAAAACTGAGTTTCCCGGGTTTTGGCATAACAATGGACCTGATATTAACGCACGAACAAACTGACCTCGACGGTCTCGCTTCTATGCTTGGGGCTCATTTGCTGCAGCCCGATGCCATAGCTTTGTTGCCGCGCCAGATAAATCGTAATGGCAGGGCTTTTATTAGGCGTTATGCCAACGAATTGCCTTTTTCTGATTACCAGGCCCTCCCGCGCGAATCGATAAAAAATGTTTTCCTGGTGGATACCCAATCCCTGGTGACTTTGCGTGGTATGAGCGAGCAAACCAAGGTTACCGTGCTCGATCATCACCCCCGCAAGGTACAAATTCACCCGGATTGGCAGGTTGAACTTCACAGCACCGGCGCATGTACAACAATTTTGGTTGAAAAATTACGGGAGCTGGACGTAACCCTTACACCCATCCAAGCCACCCTGATGCTGTTGGGCATCTATGAAGATACTGGTTCGCTGACTTACACATGCACAACCAAGCGTGACGCCCTGGCTGTGGCATTCCTGCTCGAGCAGGGAGCCGATCTCAACATTGCGTCCATCTACCTGAACCCACCTCTTTCAAACGCGCAGCAGCAACTTTACGATCGTCTGCTAAAAGATTTGGTTCAGTTGGATATTGAAGGCTACAGCGTTTTGGTCGCCAAGGCGATGGCCAACGACCTCAATGATGAGATCTCCACTGTTGCTCACAAAATGCGGGAGTTCCTCAATCCGGATGGGCTGGTGTTGTTAGTCTCCACCCGCCAGGGAATTCGCCTGGTAGCTCGTTCCACCACCGATAATGTCAACATGGCGCAGCTGGCGACACAGTTTGGAGGAGGTGGACACAAGCGGGCTTCTTCCGCGCTAATCCGGGAAGAAGGACGCTCAAGTGCCAACATCACTGACGCAAGGCTGACCGAAGTCACCCGCCGTGTGATCGAATTCATCCCTCAGATTGTCACACCCAGCATCAAAGTGGGTCAAATGATGTCCAAGAATCCCCTGACCCTCAGCCCGGATATCAGCGCTGTGGACGCAGCAGAGTTGATGAAACGCTACGGATTTGAGGGCTATCCGGTGGTGGAAAACAAACAGCTTGTGGGCTTGCTCACCCGCCGGAATGTGGATCGTGCGATTGCACATAACCTCAACAAAACTGCCGGCGATTTGATGATTGCCGGTTCGGTCAATGTATTTCCGGACGATCCAATTTCAAAACTGAAAGAACGTATGGCAACCAGCGGTTGGGGACAAGTGCCGGTATTGGATCCTGAGACAAAGGAAATTGTTGGCATTGTCACACGTACCGACCTGATCAGCACGCTCAATGATGATGATGAGCTGCCTACTCAAAATGAGATCGCCGGGATGCTCTCCGAGGCGCTGCCTCCTGCACGTAAAGCCTTGCTGCAGGCTGTTGCCAATGAAGCTTACGAACAAAGCGTGCAAGCTTTTATCGTTGGTGGATTTGTGCGTGATTTGTTGCTGCAATTGCCCAGCCAGGACTTTGACATCGTAATCGAAGGCGACGCGATGACTTTCGCGGAACACCTCGCGCGCCAATTTGGCGGTCGGGTAGTGGCGCACAGGCGCTTTGGTACCGCCAAGTGGATTCTCAACCCGGAAGGGCTTATGGCTGCGCTAAACGGGCGCAAAACTGACGGCTTTAACCGCGCTGACCTCCCCGAACATCTCGACCTGATCACTGCCCGCACTGAGTTCTACAACAAACCCGCCGCACTGCCCGTGGTGGAACGCAGCAGCATCAAAATGGACCTGCACCGCAGGGATTTCACCATCAATACCCTTGCCTTACGCCTGGATGGCAGCCACTTTGGCAAGATCTTTGATTTTTGGGGAGGTTACAGCGATTTGCAGCAGAAGCAGATCCGGGTGCTGCATGCCTTGTCCTTCGTAGATGATGCCACCCGCATGCTCAGGGCAGTCCGTTTTGCCACCCGCTTCGATTTCGAGATTGAACTTCAAACTCTCAGCCTGATCCAGGCCAGCCTGCCGCTGATTGACGAACTCAGCGGCGCACGCCTTACACATGAATTTGAATTGATCTTCAACGAGGCCAAGGCGCCTGAAATGCTCAGACAGCTCGGCTGGCTGGGTGTATTAACTGCCATCCATCCATCCCTGCCCTGGGATGACCAATCCACCAATCGCCTTGGGCGTGGGTTGGTCTCGCTCTCACAAGCCGGCAAACCCCCTGCCCCGGAAGAAAAACTACCCATATCCTGGTGTTTGTGGTTGCGGGACTTGCCGCCTGAAGATCTGCAGGCTGTTGGCAAGCGCTTGCGGCTTTCTGCAAAGGTACTGAACTGGATTGAACAAACGCACAAATTGAGGCAGCTGCTGCCCACATTAGCCGGAAAAACACCCAGCCAGGTAACCCTGGAGCTTAAAGGCTTCCACGACATACCGATTTGCGCCGTGTTTTCAGCCTGTGAACAACCCGATTTGCGAAAAATTCTGCAAATCTACCAGAAGGAGTACAGGCACGTCCGCCCATTCACAACTGGTAACGACCTGCGCGCGCTTGGTCTGCCCCCCTCCCCACGCTACAACGAGATCCTGAGCGCTCTCAAACAAGCCTGGCTGGATGGCCAGGTTCAATCTGAGATGGAAGAAAAAGACCTCTTAAACAAACTGCTTGAACTGGAATGAACCATTGCACGCCTCTCGTGGCTGATTACCTTATGCCTTCTGGTGAGTGGATCCATATCCGCCCATTGGAAAAAAAAGACTTGCCCGGCTTGGAATGGGACGGTGAGTTTGCCCATTTTCGCAAGCTTTACCAACAGCATTACGAGAGCAGCCTCAGCGGGAATACCCTGATTTGGATTGCTGAAAATGCCAAAACGGAGGTGATTGGCCAGGTTTTTGTGCTGCTTCTTTCGCGTCAGCGTGAACTCGCCGATGGAGTCTTCCAGGCTTACCTCTTTTCCTTCCGCATCAAACCTGATTATCGCAACCAGGGATTGGGAGGCTTTGTGCTTGAAATGATAGAAGGCATTTTACGCGAAAGAGGCTTTCGCTTCCTCAGGTTGAACGTTGCGCGCGCCAACCCCCTGGCACGCCGCATGTACGAAAAACACGGATATCGCATGATTGGTCCTGACCCAGGCGTTTGGCGCTACCAGGACCAATATGGTAAGTGGCAAAATTGCCGTGAACCAGCCTGGAAGATGATCAAAAAATTATAGAAAAAGCCCAAAGACAAAACTTTGGGCTTTTAGATCGGCGATAAGGAACCTTAGTCTTCTGGCAACTCCGGAGGCTCCAGGTTTTCAGATTCCTGACCAGACGCATCCTCGACCTGAACATCTTCTGGTGATTCCTCAAAAGGAGTCACATCCAGCGCCATCGGTTTAGAGTCTCGCAACCAGCCGGTGATCGTCTCCTTGATCTCTTCATAATCTGCTGGTTTTAGCAATTTAGGGATGCCCATAACAGGTTGACCTTCCTTTACCAACAATGTTAAACCGAACTTGGATTCCTTGGTACTGGTAATTTCTGCGCGGGGCACGAAGGCTTCAGCCGCCTTTGGCTGCCTTTGCTTGATGCCTGTTTCATCCACGACTAATTCATATTCATCCCATAAAGTTTTGCGCTGCCTGATGGCATTCCAGGCAACAAACACGAACATGACTACAATCAAACCGAACATCAATATGGTGGTAGTGTTAATCTCCCGCCCACGAACCATAAAGTAATTCATCACAAGAAGAACCACCAAAGTGATGCCGTACATCAGAATGATGTTGCGTGTCTGTTCTTTCAGTTTTGCCGGGTCTAAACGATAGCTTTTCATGAACAACCTCCGTTTGGAATTAAATAATTATACTCGTATAATCTTCTAAACAGGTTCTGGTATGGAAAAAGCAAAGTTGGAAACCCATCGGGATCTCAATCTTCCCGGACTTAATCGCAGACGGGTGGATGTTTGGCTGCCCGAAACTTACCATGCTAATCCCAGCCGGTCTTTCCCGGTTTTATATATGCAAGATGGGCAAACCGTTTTCGATCGCTGGAAAAAAGGGACTGAAGGCTGGAAGATCCATTGGGCTATCAGCCGTTTGGCAGAAGAAGAAAAAATTGATCCCCCTGTGGTGGTTGCTATTTCAAGTACCCTCAACCGTCCTGGTGATTACCTGCCGGCTAAAGCGATCAGCAACCCCGCTGAGTTTGACCTCTCCGAAGAAAGCAGCCCGCTGAGGAAATCTGCAACCAGCAAGCTGGTGTCTGACCTTTATCTCGAATGGATGGTAGGTACCCTGAAACCAGCGATCGACCGCCGCTATCGCACCCTCACCGACCCTCAAAACACGGCTTTGATGGGGTCAAGCCTGGGTGGATTGATCTCGCTCTATGCCTTATGCGAGTATCCCGAAGTCTTTGGAAAAGCCGCTTGCCTCTCCACACATTGGCCCGCACTTGGCGAAGGGATCTTGGCTTATCTTGATGAACATCTGCCCGAACCTGGTCAACACAAGCTCTATTTTGACCACGGCTCCGAAGGACTCGACAGTAAATATGAACCATGGCAAATCAGGGTGGATGCTCTCCTGCGCCAAAAAGGCTATCGTGAAGGCAAAGACTATGCCAGCTGGTACTTTGCCGGAGAAGACCATACAACCTCCACTTGGGCTAAGCGAGTCCACATACCCCTCACCTTCCTTTTCGGCACGATTGATCAATAGCTTAACCTGCTTCCAGGGGGATATTCTTCCAGGCACCTACCCCCCATTCTGCCAGGATTCGCTCACTAAATACGAAAAAGCCTCGAAATCGGGTGTCAAGGCAATTTAGAAACGTCCTAATCTCAGCAATTTAGAAATGTCCTATTGTGTTGATAAAGTTGTAAGCACTGGCTTTCCATTCAGCTTTTTTCCATAAGTCCTCCAGGGGTGGTCATAAGCAGGTGGCAAGGGATTTGTCTGCTCGGATTTGGAGGAGACAATCGCAGTTTGCCTGGATCTTTTCTCCACTTCTTCCAGGATAAGCAGATTGCCGTGAAACCAGGCTGAGACAGAACCGGAAGCATCACAAGTGATCAAAACCTCCTGATCAGCGTAATAATAAGCTGGATGATTGGTCACGATTTGATACACTCTGCCAGCATAATTGATCTGCAAGGTTTTGGTGACTTTGCGGAAGTCGTGAATGGAGAAAAGGAAAGCCAAATCATGTGTTTCATCCAGGGGACGATGGAAGTCAAAGCTTGAAGCGGGCGACACAGCAAATTTGCGGTTATAGTCGCGAATAAACTGGGGCAAATACAGATTGGCCTGTTCATAATCGCTGATACCCAGAAGACGCATTTCCTTGATGAGACGATCCTGCAAAGTTTGGTTGGCTCTCTCCACCCGTCCCTTGGCTTGCGGTGAATTGGCGCAAATCAGTTCGGTATCCAGGACGCTGAGAGCCCGTTGGAACTGAGTAACCGGTTCATACCTGAGATTATCTCTGCGATTGACCCGAAAGACGCTAAAACGGTCACTGTAGAAAGCCTTGGGCAGACCGTGTTCCCGAAAGTAGCGTTGACACAAGCTCCCATAGCTAAAGAAGCTTTCTTCTGGGACAAATTCAGCTGCCAGCATCTGGCTGGTGGCATCATCCACAAACACCAGCAAAGTGGCTTTTGGCCCACGATCTTCCAGCCAGGCATGTTCAGAACCGTCGATCTGCACCAGTTCTCCACGATGCTTCCTTCTGGGACGAGCGTAATGGGGCTCAGCCTTCTTTTTGACCTTTGATTTCCAGACACCAGCTTCAATCATCATCTTTCGCAGGGTCTCTTTGCTCAAACGGATACCTTTCATCTGCTCAACCTTTTCAGCCATCAGAGTGGGTCCAAAACCTTTTACCAGCGGATCGTTGATAAAGTCTTCAACAATCTCCCGTATCGCCGCCTCCATCTTGCGATTACTGGGCACTCCACGCTTCCTGGAAACTAACCCCACTACGCCTTCCAACCGATATCTTCGCAGTTTCCGCCGAAATTGCCGTTCACTGATACCCAGCCTGGCTGCTGCATCTTTTTGGCTTGTCCGTTTCTCTTCTACCCGTTCTATTTCAGCCTTGCAGGCTAATTCTTTAGCATTCATTTCGATTGTCCATGTCATAGCTCCTAATATTAATTAGGACATTTCTATTTTGCTACTTTAGGACATTATCATGTTGCTCTTACAAGCCTCGAAATCGGGTGTGATTCTGCTTTCTTTTTTGATATAATGAAAAGTCGGCATTAAAGTCAACCTTATTGCCCATAAAATACCGCCTGGTGCCAGTCACCACGCTTGATAACAGGAAGGTCACACACATGAAAGAATACTCAACCGCCTCTATTCGCAACATCGTACTTGCTTCTCATAGCAATTCTGGTAAGACGATTTTAGCGGAGAGCCTGCTGCACTTCACCGGTGCCACCACCCGTCTGGGCACCATCGAAGATAAAACCACTGCTTCTGACTATGATGAAGAAGAACAGCGCCGCGGCATTTCGCTCTTCACCACTGTTTTGCCGGTTATCTATAAGGATCTAAAACTCAACCTGCTCGACACTCCCGGTTACACCGATTTTGTCGGCGAGGTTGTTTCAGCGATGCGCGTTGCGGACTCTGCATTAATCCTGGTTGATTCCGTTGGCGGTCTCGAAGTCGGCACCGAAGTTGCCCTGCAGTATGCTGATACCTTCGGTATTCCAAAAATCATGGTCATCAATAAGATGGATCGTGATAATGCCAATTACCAAAAAGCACTCAAATCCGTTCAGGATCAAATCACCGCCCGACTCATTCCGATGCAGTTACCGATGGGTGAAAAAGCCGATTTCAAGGGTGTGATTGACCTTATTTCAATGAAAGCCTATGAAGGCGATGGCAAAAAAATTGTCGAAATTCCAGCTGATCTCCAGGCAGAAGCAGAAGAAGCCCGCACACAATTAGTGGAAGCTGCCGCCGAAGGCGAGGACAGCCTGCTCGAAAAATACTTCGAAAATGGCGACCTGACCCCCGAAGAGATTGTGCAAGGTCTGCGCAAAGCCATCAAAAACAGCAACATTATCCCTGTTTTGGTTGCCGCTGGCGGTCGTAATATCGGTATCCAACCCCTCCTGGATGTTCTTGTGGCACTTGCCCCAAGCCCGGCTGATTTGCCGGCTGTCAAAGCCCAAACCCCCAAGGGCGAGATCGACCTCAATTATCAGGATGCCGGACCACTCGCTGCTTATGTTTGGAAAACAACCGCTGATCCCTTCGTAGGGCGCCAAACCTACTTTAAGGTCTACTCCGGTGTGGTCACTTCCGACACGCGTGTCTGGAACGCGACTAAAAACGAGGAAGAACGTCTCGCTGGTGTTCAGGTTCCTTTCGGTAAGGACATGCTCCCGGTCGGTGCGATCCACAGCGGTGATATCGGAGCGGTGGCAAAACTGAGTGTTACCACCACTGGTGATACCTTAAGTTCCAAAGAACAGAACATTACCCTGCCTCTTCCCACCTATCCCAACGCGCTTTATCGTGTGGCAATCAGTCCGAAGACTCAGAGCGACGCAGCAAAAATGAGCCAGACTCTGACCCGCATTTCAGAAGAAGACCTGACCCTCACCTGGGAAATGGAACCCGCCACGCACCAGACCCTGCTGTTTGGCATGGGCGATCAGCATATCGATGTTGCCCTGAAGCGCATGGAGCAGAAATTCCAGCTCAACCTGCTCACACATGAACCTAAAGTACCCTACGAAGAGCACATTACCCGCGAAGGCAGTGCTACCTATCGCCACAAAAAACAGACCGGCGGTTCCGGTCAATTCGGTGAAGTCTCGCTGAAGATCTTCCCGATTGAGGGTGAAGATTTCACCTTCTCGAATGATGTTTTTGGTGGGGCAATCTCCAGCAACTACATGGGTCCAATCGAAAAAGGTATTCGTAACGTCATGAAAGAAGGCGTTGTGGCAGGTTATCCAGTCCACAATGTCGGTGTCTCAATTGTGGATGGAAAAGAACACCCCGTCGACTCAAAACCAATCGCTTTTGAAATCGCCGGTCGCGAAGCCTTCAAGATTGCCTTCAAAGAAGCCAATCCTGTTCTCTATGAACCGATCATGCGCGTCGCGGTTACCGTCCCCGAAGCCAACATGGGCGATATCATGGGCGACCTCAACACCCGTCGCGCCCGCGTGCAGGGTATGGATACCGAGCATGGCAAATCCATCATCAAGGCTCACGTTCCGCTTTCAGAAATGATGCGCTACACCACCAACCTACGCTCCATGACCGGCGGTCGTGGCATGTTCGCGATGGAATTTGACCACTACGAAATGGTCCCCACCCAGATGGCGCGCGAGATCATGGACGCCCGGCAGAAAGAACTGCACGAGAACGACTAGTCACTTAAGCAGTGAAATATGAGGCTGGCCAATTAGGTCAGCCTCTTTTTTGTGTAATTCGAGATGTTTTTTAGTGTAGGTCAGGTTGCGCAGCCTGCCCCGTGCTTTTTTGGCGGGGTTCAACCTGACATCAGAAACCTACTTTGGATAAATTTTCGCCAGCAGAAACAAACTCATACTGATGATAATCAGCAACGGGCTTGTAACCAACTTCCTGGTAGATTTTATTGCTGGTGGGGTTGGAGAGATCAGTGAAGAGATTGGTAAGCTCATAACCCCGCGAAAGCAGCTCTTTGGACACCTCCGCCACCAGCGCCCTGGCATAGCCCTTCCGGCGGTGGCGTGGAGGGGTATATACGCCGCCCACGCAAATGCCTTTGATCTGCGGACGATTGGCGATGGTGAGGCAAACTATCTCTCCTGCATCCTGCCAAAAGAAAACGCACTTCCTTCTGATGGTATCCTCCATCGATTGCGCTGTCTGCAGCCTTCTGGGTCCCAAAATGACTTCGTCTGCCATCGCGTTTAACATATCAGCAGCAAGTTGCGCATCGGTTTCTTCTGCCAATTTCATCTCTCCAGCCGGATAACCAACCCCCAAAACCTGCCGCAGTTCATAGGCGCGCGTATTCATGATTCTCCGCGCCAGTTGCCCGGTTTTCTCGTGCCAGATTTCCGCAAAGGAATCACTGACTTCATCCACGCCGTTCACCCCTGGCAGGCCCCAACCCTTCGCAATCAGAGCATCGGCAAGCGCTTCGAGAGCGGATTTGTTCAGCGGTTCACTTTGAACGACAAGGGCAAAAGGAGGAGTCATCAACGCGGAAGCCCCGATTTCTCCAATCTCGTCTTTGATCAGCGCCATCAGGGGGTCGACCTCGCCGTAAGCGTGCAGGTTGGATTGCAGGCGCAGTGCCAGACCCAGGATCAGGTTGTTGCGCGTTTCCGCAGCTTCCCAAAGATGATGCGCCTGGTCGTAAAAGGAATGGGGATCAGTAAAGAATGTTGCAGTGTACATATCTGCCACTCCGTAGGATTGATTTAAGGTTTCCAGCCGAATTCGTCCAGGTTGACAACCCCTTTATCATTAAATCGTACGCCTTCATCCTCCAGCATGGCTCGCTGCAAGGCCGCATCCGGTCCGGTCAGGCTAATTTTGCCCTGGCTATTGATCACTCTCTGCCAGGGAACATGCTGATCCTGCCTGTAATATAGCGAAGCAAGCGCAAAACCAACCATCCTGGCGCTGCAGCCGCCAACCAATTTGCTGATTTGCCCATAAGTGGCAACTTTGCCGGCAGGGATTGCTTCCACCAAGTCAAAAATGCGCTGATGAAGCGCTGAGCCCTCTTCGGTTTTCATCGGTCAACTCCCTTGTAAAAAATCCTTGAGTGAATTACGCCGTTTTGGATCTCTCAGTTTACGCAAAGCAGAGCTTTCGATCTGCCTGATGCGCTCACGCGTCAGACCAAAGTATGTGCTGATCTCCTCGAGCGAGTGATACATGCCATCTTTCATGCCAAAACGCAATTCAAGCACGTCCCGTTCACGCTCGGGCAAGCCATCCAGAGATTCCTTCACCGACTCGCGCAGATTGTCGCGCATGACTTCTTCCATTGGCTCGATCGCGTCCAGGTCGGGGATGTAGTCGCCAAGGGTACTGTTTTCCGCATCTCCTACCGGGGTTTCCAATGAAACAGGCTCCTCCGCTGACTTTAATATCGCCTTGACCTTTTGCTCTGCTATCTTCCATTTATTCAGCAATTCCTCATTCGCCAACTCACGGTTTCCTCCAATCTTAGCGATGGCTTTGACATCATCGTCTTCAAGAAAACCAGAATTGACTGCTATCTCAGCGAAATCTGGGTCGCGCCCCAGGTCCTGCACCAGGCGGTGCTGCTCCTTGACCAGTTTGCTGATGGATTCAACAATGTGTACCGGTATGCGGATGGTGCGCGCGTTCTCGTGGATGTAGCGTGTGATCGCCTGGCGGATCCACCAGGTGGCATAGGTGCTGAAGCGAAACCCTTTGGCAGGGTCAAACTTCTGGATGCCCCGCAACAAGCCCATATTGCCTTCCTGGATCAAATCTTCCATGGCAATGCCTTTATTGTTGTAACGCTTTGCGATGCTGACAACCAGGCGCAAATTGTATTCCACCAGTTTTTGGTTGGCAAAATCTGCGTTTTGCACCACCCGTTCAATACTGGCTCTTATTTCCGCGGGACTGGCTTCCAGATGCAGGGTCTTAGGGTCTGTTGCCCAGTGGAGACTCACCTGTTCAATCAAGCCCTCTGGCAAAATGTACGCATTCGTGAAGAAGCGCAGCAGGTCGCGTGCCAGATCTTCCCAATGCTTATCGCTGCCCCACCGGGGATCATCCAGGTAGTTACGGATATAAGGCGGATCGGGCATCTCCACGCTGCGCTGAAACTGCATGGCTTCATCCAGGACCAATTTTAGATCGGGTGGCGGATACAAGAGCCTGGCCGCATCCATCTCCACCTGAGCCCAGGTTGTCTTCATATCGGCAAAGATGCCGTCCAAATTCAGGCCGGCTTCACCTGTCCGATAAAGATTTATCTGCTCATTCGCCTGGAAAATGATAGCCAGGTAAAATTCCTGCTCCGCCAGTAGCAGCTCTTCGCGGCTTATGTCCCGCAGGTAGAGTTGGATGGGATCATCAACAATCTCGCCCCTGTCGATTTCTGAAGCTATCTCAGAAGGATCTTCACTCAAATCATAATCATCTGCATTGGTGTCTGACATTACTTAAGCCTTATCCCGGGATTTGCTCTTAATGGAGGATGGTCTGCGCACCCGTGTGCTGCCGCCAGCTTCTGGGGCGAGGAGCGCCTTATCCAGCAGACGCCTCTTCTGCAACAATTCAAGATAAAGAAATTGTACTTCCTCCTCCGTATAGGTTTTCGATTCCACTTCTTCGGACTGCAGGAATTTTATTTCTTCCAGCCTGTCTTCCAGGCGATTTAATCGCATGCGCACCAATGCCCGCACCTGGTGTTGATCCCGTTTCTCTCTGGTAATGGTATATTGGACCTCCACGAAAGTGGGATTCTCCTCAAATTCCAGTGCAGATGTCAGGCGGGCTTCAATATAATCAGCCGGTGTGTAATCCACCTGGCGCAGGCTGTCCTGGATCAAGCGAAAACCTGCCAGTGTATCCGCGTTTTGGAAATCTGCTTCCATAATCGGATCGAGCCCTAAATTGCAAAGGGTCTTATCCAGGCGGAACAAGCCTTCCGGGTCGAGGAAGAGATCATGCAATAGGTATCGTTCGAGCTTCTGGTTTTTTTGTGTTGGCTTGCTCAGCATATTGGCAGGCAGAATATCTGCCTGGTCACTTTCAATCTTTTTCCGGCGGGGATGCGAAAGCTCCGTCCGTGCGCTTTTCAATGATCGCTCGTCTACACGCAAAAAAGTTGCCAATTGCTGACGGTATGCCTCTCGCTCCACCGCATCGCCCACATCGTCAATCAGGGGCATCACCTGGGCAGCAATATCGCGCTTCACTTTGGCATCCCGCAGATCCTGGTTTGCAGCCAGTGTTTCCATTACATGCACCACCACCGGTTTTGCATTGGCAATGATCTGCTTCCAGGCTTCCGGGTTTTCAAGCACAATTTCATCCGGATCCTT
Organism: Anaerolineaceae bacterium; assembly: GCA_040768265.1. Taxonomy (GTDB): domain Bacteria; phylum Chloroflexota; class Anaerolineae; order Anaerolineales; family Anaerolineaceae; genus Mesolinea. The sequence continues at coordinate 21,847 of JAXGNB010000005.1, read as the reverse complement.
CAGACCAGGCAGTTCAGTCACGCGGATATCAGCATTCAGATGCTGCTCCACGCGCAATAGCCCGCGTGAGTCAAACCGGATTTCTGATTCCTGGTCCATTGCCTTGCGCGCCGTTTCAAGCCCCTTCAGGGTCGCGTTCTGACCGGCAGCGTCTGGGTCAAGCGCCAGCACCACATTGCGTGTCAGGCGTTTGATCAGACGGAACTGATCCTCGGTCAGGGCTGTACCCATTGGGGAAACCGCGTTGCTGAAGCCAGCCTGGTGCAGCCCGATCACATCCATGTAGCCTTCCACGATGACCGCCTGGTTCAGTGAGCGGATGCTTTTGCGCGCCAGATCCAGCCCATAGAGCAAACGCCCCTTATCGAACACATCCGTTGCAGGGGAATTGAGATACTTCGGCACGTCGTCGGGATCCAAAACCCGCCCGCCGAATCCGACCAACTGACCGTAAGGTCCGCGGATCGGGAACATCAAACGGTTGCGGAAACGGTCATAGATGCTGCCGTCATCGCGCTCGGTCATCAAACCCGCCCCTGTGAGGATGCCGGTTTCATAGTTTTTAAGGCGCAGGTGATCAAGCAGCGTGGTCCAACCCCCCGGCGCATAACCCAGACCCCAAATTTTAATGGTTTCATCGCTTAATCCGCGATTATGAAGGTAATCAAGCGCCTTTTTTCCCGCCGGGGTATTAAGCATTTGCTGTCGGAAAAAGCTGGCAGCCTCCTCGAGCACTGCGCTGAGGTCCTTCTTGGCTTGTTCATCTGCCTGGCTTTCCGGGCTGTGTTGAACAAGCGTGACTCCCGCCTTTTCGGCAAGGCGGCGCAGGGCTTCGTTGAAATCCAAGCCTTCACGCTTCATGACATAGCCAAAAAGATCTCCGCCCTCATTGCACTGCCCAAAGCAGCGCCAGGTTTGCGTCTCAGGGAAAACCACAAACGCGGGTGTGCGCGTGTTGCTGTGGAAAGGGCAAAAACCAATATAGTTTTTTCCCGTCCGGCGCAATTTGACCGTCTGACCAACAATCTCGACGATGTCCAGGCGATCTTTGATGTCATCTACAACAGTCATCAATTACTCCAAGCTTTTTGGTGTGGTTTAGAGCTCAAAATGGGTGACTACACTACCCCACCAATCTAATTTTACCTTAGTTAGATACAAGTTCACATGTCCTGAAATCTGTGAGTAGGTCAGCACATGGTATACACTTTTTAGATAAGTCATACGAGTTGTACCGGGATCGATGTCTGGAGTTATGGGGGATAAGATATGAAGACATCGAGGTGTACATTGATCAAAGCTATAACCCACTTAGACTACCAAGAGTTGAGGCAGATTAGTCCGGAGGCAGCCAGACGAGCGATCCTACAGGTTTTGAAGGCACACAAGGGGAATGTGACAGCGACAGCCAGGATCTTGAGTGTCAGCCGGGCGACAATCTACAAAGCAATCCGCAAGAGTGAGGCGGGGGATTTGAAAGATGGATCAAAAGCGCCACACCGGGTACACAACAAAACGAGTGCCGGGATTGAAGCCAGGATCCTGGAGCTGAGAGAAAAGACCCGCTATGGACCTGTCAGGCTGAAAGATGAACTGGAGGCGCTGGATGGTTTGACGATGTCTGAACACACCATCCGCAACATTCTCAGACGCAACAGAACTCACTCGAAGCTGAAGCCTCACAAACCCCACAAAAAAGGCTCCCGTCCTTATGTGGATTGGTATCAGGCCAAAGCATTTGAAATTGTGCAAATTGACCTCAAATATGTCGTGGACCAAAAAGCGCTGACCCTGGAGCAGATCCGTCACTTTCACTCGAAACAGTTTCCTCTCTATCAGTGGACTGCTGTCGATGTTAACTCCCGCTTCAAACTGATGGCTTACTCTGATCAGAAAAGCTGGACCAATGGCCTGACTTTCTTTCTGTGGGTGCTTTCCTGGCTCAGAAGTCACGGTGTCTCGGTGCCCATCGTCTTTACTGTGGATCGGGGTGAGGAGTTTGGGGGGAAATCCTGGCTTAAACTCATCGAACTCAGAAAACTCCTGTCTGGATTTGGCTGTTCAATTATCCAGAACCATGCTGCCAGCCCTCAGGAGAACGCGCATGTTGAACGCTCCCACCGTACCGATGACGAGGAGTTTTATATCCCCAGATTGCTTTCCATTCATTCCCAAAAGGACTTCTTCCTTGAAGCGATGCATTATCTCTATTACTACAATGCTGTCAGAAAACATTCATCTCTACAAAGACGTTCCCCCTGGGAGCATCTGCTCGCTAACTCTCCTGATTTAGATGCTAAAATCAGGTTTGTTCCACCCATCCTTCTGGACAATATCGCTGTCCAGCTCGGTGACTGGAGTGGATACCATCTGCTGGCTCAGTACCACATGTCCTGAAATCTTGATTCCAAAACCAATTTTGAGGAAATTGTTGCCCAGACGTTGCTGATCATATTTCGCGAACAATTTCACGTTTCGGGATAAAAAACAGGGTCGTGGCTGGCACAACCCTGTTTTATCAACTAAAGGAAAGCTTATTCTTTCACACTCGAGGCAGTGTGGTCCTCACTCTTGAGTTCCTCATCCGCTTTGAGCGCGGCTTCGTTGGGATCAGGCGGATTGCAATTTGTCACAGCCGGATCGCTCGTTGGCTCTGAGCTCGCGCTCTCAGCAAACGGCTCCGCGGTTGGTGTGCACGCCTTAGCGCCTGCTTCGCTTTCAGCGGTTTCGGCTGGTTTGGGTGCAGTTGGCTTGGTCTCGCCAGACTTCGCCGGATCAACGGTCGGGATCACCGGGGGCACCCCTTCCACAGTTGCCCCCATCTGCGAGTAATCCATTTCCGCCATCTGAGTGTAAAGCGACCAGCGCCGCTTGGCGTCCGCTTCGGCACCCTTCATCAATTCTTCAGCACGTTCTTCATCCTGCTGCAGCAGCATGCGATAACGGGTTTCGTTGTAGGCGTAATCCGCCACGTTGATGCTGGGAGCCTTGGAGTCGATCTGCAGCGGGTTTTTGCCTTCGGCTGCCAGGCGTGGGTCGTAGCGATACAGCACCCATGCGCCGGAGTTGACAGCCATTTTCTGCTGCACAAGCCCCTTCTTCATGTCGATGCCGTGACTGATGCAGTGCGAATAAGCAATGATCAAAGATGGACCATCATAGGCGTCTGCCTCGTTGAAGGCCCGCAGGGTCTGCGAGTCGCTGGCGCCCATCGCCACACGCGCCACGTAGATGTTGCCATAGGTCATGGCAATCATACCCAGGTCTTTCTTGGGCTTGTCCTTGCCATCAGCAGCAAATTTCGCCACTGCACCGCGCGGGGTAGCTTTGGAGCTCTGACCACCGGTATTCGAGTAGACTTCGGTGTCGAGCACCAAAACATTGACGTTCCGTCCGGAAGCCAACACATGGTCCAGACCACCGTAACCAATATCGTAAGCCCAGCCATCACCGCCCATGATCCAAACACTCTTCTTCACCAGGTAATCTGCCAGGCTGTAAAGATTGCGCAGTTCGCCGCTTGTCTCATCTTTGAGCAGCGCTTTCAATTGCTTGACGCGCTTGCGCTGGGCATTAATCTCCGCCTCACCATTCTGGCTGGCGTTGCAGAGTTCGTCTGCCAACTCGCGGCCAATATGGTCGGCGTTCTTCTGCACCAATTCCTTGGCGTAGGTCATAAATTTATCAACGGTCAGGCGCATGCCCATGCCAAACTCGGCATTATCCTCAAACAGAGAGTTCGACCATGCAGGTCCCATTCCCAGGGAGTTTGCTGCCCAAGGAGTGGTGGGCTGGTTGCCGCCATAAATGGAAGAGCAGCCGGTTGCATTGGCGACCAGCATCCGGTCACCGAAGAGCTGGGTAGCCAGGCGCACGTAAGGCGTCTCACCACAGCCTGCGCAGGCACCCGAGAACTCAAACAGAGGTTCCAGCAGCTGTGAATTCTTGACCAGATGGGTCGAGATCTCTTCACGCGGGATTAAAGGCAGGTTAAGGAAAAAGTCCCAATTCTTTGCTTCGCTCTCGCGGATAGGAGGCTGGGCACCCATGTTGATGGCATGGCGCTCAGGGTTGCTCCGATCTTTACCGGGGCAGTTCTCAACACACAAACCGCAGCCCACGCAATCTTCTGGGGCAACCTGAACAGTCCAGGAATAGCCATCTTTCCACTCGCGGAATTTGGAAGCGGTTGATTTAAACGTCTCGGGGGCGTCTTTCAGCAGCTCATTTGGATAAACCTTGACGCGAATGGCCGCATGCGGGCAGACAAAGGAACAACGACCGCATTGGATACACAGATCTGGTTCCCAGATCGGGATTTCAAGCGCGATATTGCGCTTTTCCCATTTGGTTGTGCCAACGGGATAAGTGCCATCATCCGGAAGTTTGCTGACCGGAATGGCATCGCCATTACGGTTGATCATCTCGCCCAACACTTCCTTCACGAACACAGGCGCGTCGGCTGGCACAGGCGGGCGCAGGTTGTGACTGCTGGTGACCTCAGAGGGATACGCAACCTGGTGCATATTTGCAACGGACTGATCCACTGCTTCGAAGTTCTTGCGCACCACAGCTTCGCCCTTGCGACCGTAAGTCTTTTCAATCGAGTGCTTGATCTGCTCTAAAGCTTCGTCGCGGGGCAAAACACCGCTGATCGCGAAGAAACAGGTCTGCATGATGGTGTTGATGCGGGTGCCCATGCCAGTGGCTTCAGCGACCTTGTAGGCATCGATCACGTAGAATTTGAGTTTCTTATCAATCATTTGCTGCTGTGTCTCACGAGGCAGGGTGTCCCACACTTCGTCGGGACCATAAATGGTATTCAGGAGGAATACCGAACCCGGGCGGGAGAACCTCAGCATGTCAAAGCGATCCACAAAGCTCACCTGGTGGCAGGCAACAAAGTTGGCTTCGCCATCAGAAATGAAGTAGGGCGCGCGAATCGGATCAGGACCAAAACGCAGATGTGAAACCGTCACACCGCCGGATTTCTTTGAGTCGTACTCGAAGTAACCCTGGGCGTGGTTGGGAGTCTCATCGCCGATGATCTTGATGGAGTTTTTGTTCGCGCCAACGGTGCCATCAGAACCAAGACCGTAGAACATCGCCTGGATGACATTATTAGGCAGAATTTCAAAGCTTGGATCATAGTCAATGCTGAGATTGGTGACGTCGTCCACGATGCCAACGGTAAATTTGCTCTTCGGCTGATCCTTGGCAAGCTCGTCAAAAACACCTTTGACCATTGCTGGCGTGAAATCCTTGGAAGAAAGCCCATATCGCCCGCCGGTGACCACTGGCATCTGCTGGCAGGGAGAAGTCCCGTTCAGGATACCTTCCGCAAAAGCGTTGACAACATCCTGGAAGAGCGGTTCACCGATGGAACCGGGTTCCTTGGTGCGGTCGAGCACAGCAACTTTCTTGACGCTGGCAGGGATAGCACCCAGGAAATGTTTGATTGAGAAAGGACGGTAAAGGCGCACAACCACCACACCCACTTTTTCGCCGTGGGCATTGAGGTATTTGGCAACTTCCGAAGCGGTTTCAGCACCCGAGCCCATGATCACGATCACGCGATCTGCGTCGGCAGCCCCGTGATAATCCATGACCTTGTATTGGCGACCCGTCAGATCCGCAAAACGGTCCATTTCCTCTTCAACGATGCGGACAGCCTCGTCGTAGTAGCGGTTGACCGTCTCGCGAGCCTGGAAGTACATGTCGGGGTTCTGGGAAGTTCCCCGGATCACAGGTTGATCCGGAGTTAAGGCGCGTTTGCGATGCTCGATGATCATGTCTTCGTTGATCAGAGCCCGCAGATCGTCGTCTGAAAGTCGCTCGATTTTGTTGATCTCATGGGAGGTCCGGAAGCCATCAAAGAAGTGGACAAATGGAATGCGGGAGCGCAATGTTGAGGCCGTGGCAATCGCGGCGGTATCCTGAGCTTCCTGCGCCGAGTTGGAGGCAATCAAACCCCAGCCAGTCTGGCGCACAGCCATCACATCCTGGTGATCGCCGAAAATAGATAGCGCCTGGGCAGCCAAAGAGCGGGCTGAGACGTGGAAAACCGCGGGGGTCAATTCGCCGGCGATTTTGTACATGTTGGGGATCATCAGCAGCAAGCCCTGTGAGGCTGTGAAGGTGGTGGAAAGAGCGCCGGTCTGGAGCGCGCCGTGCACTGCACCAGCCGCGCCGCCCTCAGACTGCATCTCTACCACTGAGGGGATTGTGCCCCAAATGTTTGGAACACGTTCCGCCGCCCACTGATCGGCATATTCGCCCATGTTTGATGAAGGCGTAATCGGATAAATTGCGATTACTTCGTTGAGCCTGTAAGCGACATAAGCGGTCGCCTCATTGGCATCTGTCATTACCATTTCCCGTGTCATTTAGAAAAACTCCTTTAATTTATTATCGAACGTTACCGTTTGTTAGTCACACACTTAGAACCCTCCTGGACTGGAGGTTCATGCCTTTGAATTGTACCCTATAACACCAAACCGGGGGCGGTTTCCGAATTAAGAAATCGTTAAAAAGCTGACTCTATTTCATTTCAACCCAAAACTTGTCAATGCAATTTGAACGAGCTTTCTGCCTGGTACATCCTCTATACCGACTTTTTTCTGTCCTGGTATTTTTTAAGTTTCAGACTACCCCCGCAGGGAAGACCTCAGGTCACCTCTTAATGCTTGGGCCGTGTTATTGCTGATGGATTCCACTTCTTACGGTTCAACTGCTCAATCATTTCAGTGGGGGTAAAACCGTTGTTATCGTACATTCTTGTGTGGTTGTGAACATTCGTCACTAAGTTGAAGAACCCCATTGCTTCATCCATGTCCTTAAACTGATACCCAACTTTTGTGAAGTACTCGTTCTCATCTCTGACTGAAACTCCAAATTGGATCATCTCGTGCAGGTCGATCAGATCGCCGTCTACTCCTTTAATCCCTTCCCCGCGATCGGTGAGTTTGTGCTTGAGGACAAACGCTTTTAGCTCCGCATAAGGACCTTCGGGCTCACGGTACAAAAAATCGACATACTTTAAAAATTCCTCTTTGCTAGGAAGGTAGCGCGACTTGCCTCTTTGAGCTCTCCGGATTTCTCTCACGTTATATTCATAGTCATCAAATTCGGGTTGGAATTCGGGACCTGAAATAATGTCGCCGTAAACTGAGTATTCAACATCGTCGGTTCGAGCTAAACGGATCAGCGCCAACAAGGCTTCTTCTGCAGTCGTGTGAGCTTCTTCATAGTGGTTAAACACTTTGACAAATTCATCCGCACTAATAACCCCATAGAGACTTACCGCTGCTGTAGCGTACTTTGATATTAACTCTTTACGCTCGCGACTAATTCGCATTTTACTCGTGGCTGCCATGTGTGTATCCTCCTAATTCCTTACTATTTCAACCTCGCCGATTATCTCAGCCTCCTGAGGCTTTCGTAAACTTATTCCAACCATTACCGTTTTGACTTCGAAACCTTGCCAGCACAATTTGCATGCGCTTATAACAATTTGCGGATAACTAATTCCTGCCTGGCAAGCAGCAGTGTGGAGAGGCTTTTGCCATCCGCCAACCTGCCATCTTGCACCATTTCCATCAATTCACCGAGCGGCACCTTGACCGTCGTCAGAAATTCATCATCATCCTGATCCAGGGGAGAATCTTTTAAGTTTAACGCCAGGAAAACATGCATATACTCCGTGGAATATCCGGCTGCCATGTAAAAACCGCCCAGGCGGATCATTTCCCCGCAATCCTTGCCGATTTCCTCCCGCAATTCCCGTCGGGCAGTGATCTCGGGTTCCTCGCCGGGGTCCATCACCCCAGCCGGCAGTTCCAGCAGTTCCTGCTCCGCCCCGATGCGGTACTGCCTCACCAGGTGTACCTTTCCCTGCTCATCCACCGGCAGAATCGTGACCGCGTCCACATGCTGCACCAGGTCATAATCACGCTCGCGCCCATCGGGCAAGCGAAAATGCACGCGCTCCACATCAAAGGCGTGCAGGTGCATCAGGGTTTGTCTTGAAAGAATTGCAGAATCCATGCTTCGCTCCGGTTAACAAAAATAGGAGGCTTGCGCCTCCTCTATTGTAATCGGGGTTTTGATTATGGGATCTGCAAAGTTGAGATTCCCGTCAGATCGTAGGGCTCCTGCAAGCCATTCAGCTGGATGATCTGCTCTGGCCAGACGTCCCCATAAGCACAGGCAATGTAGTAGACCGTTTCGCCCGGGCTGACATTCCAGACGTCCGGATGCGCAAGCAGGGAGCGATCTTCAGTCGGCCAGGAACCGGTTTGCGGTACCTCAAGCACGTCACCGATGCTCAGCATACTGCCGGCAAACAAATTATTTATTGCCAGCATGTCGCCCGGGTCAACGTCGAAACGCCGCGCCAGGCAGTAGATCGTCTCGCCTCCCTGCACAGTCCAGGTGGTGGGTCTGGTCATCGGCTGAAGCGTAGGCTGCGGGGTTGGCGTGGCCGTGCCTACGGGGATCATGGTGGGAGGGGCCTGCGTGATCACCTCGGGAGTGCCCAGAGGGTTCTGCACAATTTGGGTTGGCATGTTAAATTCCTGCATGATAGCTTGCGCGGTCATGGTCGCGTTGAGGATCTGTTGGTCTACCGGCAGGGGGGTATTCGCCACATCGATAACATGCGGTGTGGTGGCGGGCGGTGTGGAAGCTTTCCGCACACATCCCGAAAGCACAAGCACCGCGATCAACGGGATTAGCAGCAGCAATGATGGTTTCTTCATTTTAATCTCCTTAAAACGTGCATACTTCATACCCATTTGGTAGCAATAATTGTGCCATCTGCTCTTAAACAAATCGACCCTGCGAAACACAGGGTCGATTCCATAAACCTGATAAGAATTAGATCTTTTTCAGGACGGGCAGACCGGAAGCCAGTTCCACAACGGTCTTGCCAGCGGGCACTTGTTCAACTTCCTGGCCCTTGCGGACGTCAGTTGAAAAATAGTAGAGCTCGGTCTCTTTCCCGGACGCACGTTTTACTTTCTTAACGTGGAGGAAATATTCTTTACCTTTTGAGTTTTTAAAGCTGAATGCCATTTTTACTACTCCTTTATTTCTGTAACAAAATTAACTACTAACGAGTAAAGTGTACCCCCTGTAGGAGGCTTTGTCAATTTTCATAGAGGCAGAGGTTGTACTAACTATTATTAACAATCAAGGCTTTAGAAGATCCTCGGATCGCAAATCTTACATGCCTGGGCGTTAATTTGCTGCAAATTCATTCTATTGGCAAATACTGTATATCTCTCCTTCCGTCCCTGACGGGACACCTTCCTCATCAGAGGAAGGCTGTGTTTGTGTGAGGAAGAGAGCGTTATCTACTTTCTGAAACCTGTGCCCTCCTGCGTTCAACTTCATGCTCTATCATCTGACAGACCCCAGAGAAGTTACTGGAGATCTCGAGATTCGTTATGCGAAGGATGTTCAAGCCCATGGATTCCAGCGATTTAGTGCGATCGTCGTCTCCCGTAATTCCTTCGTCTGTGTAGTGTCCGCAACCATCGACTTCGATGATTAATGCCGCCTTCGCACAATAGAAGTCTACTATGTAATTCCCAATCGTTTTTTGTCGTTGGAATCGAACAGGGTAATTTGAAAGAAAGTCATACCAGAGTTTACGCTCATGCTTTGTCATGTTACGCCTGAGATTCTTTGCGAGGAGGATGTTTGCTTTGTTGTATGGTCTCATAATCTGAATCGGAATTGATTTACACGTTCTTGGAGCGAAATATTCAAGCAATTGTGCGCCTTAATTGCGTGCCTGCGCGAAAGTGGCTCCCTCTGACGAGGGAGCTGGCGCCGAAGGCGACTGAGGGAGAGAAAAACCGTTCACGAAAGAGACTCCATAAATAGACTTCTTCTCAGACCTGACAACATCCGCACATTCACTTGCACTCTATTCAATTCCGATTATTGACATATTCAAAGATTCCACTTCAAAAAAAGGTGCAATAATATGCATCTTGCCCAAATGCCCCCTATCGTCTAAAATTCACCTATGCGATTCGACGTCTTCAGTCTCTTCCCGCAGGTCTTTCAACCCTATCTCGATATCAGCATCCTCAAACGCGCGATCCAAAACGACCTGATCGAGGTTCACACCCACAACATCCGCAACTGGGCGACCGACAAGCACCACACCACCGACGACACTCCCTATGGCGGCGGCGGCGGCATGGTGATGAAACCCGAGCCGATCTTCGCCGCGGTCGAGGACGTGCTCGGCGCTCCCCCCACCTGCCCGGTGATCCTGCTCTGCCCGCAGGGCAAGCGCTTCGACCAAAAAATGGCGCGCGAGCTTGCCGCCTATGACCAGCTGGCGCTGATCTGCGGGCGCTACGAAGCCTTCGACGAACGCATCCGCGAACATCTTGCCACCCACGTCATCTCAATCGGCGATTTTGTGCTCACCGGCGGCGAACTGCCCGCCCTGATCCTGATGGATGCGGTCGGCCGCCTGGTGCCAGGGGTGCTCGGGGATGAGGACGCCACCCAGGATGACTCCTTCTCAACCGACGGCTTGCTCGAATACCCCCAATGGACCAAACCCGCTGAGTTTCGCGGCTGGACCGTGCCCGACGTGCTGCTCAACGGGCATCTCGCTAATCAACTAACATGGAAACGGCAGCAATCCCTGATCCGCACGCTCGAAAACCGTCCGGATCTGCTGCGCAATGCCCCCCTTACCAAAGAAGATCAGGAATTTTTAGCCACTTATATCAATCAGAAACTTGAAGAAAGCCAATCAACGGAGGAATAATGCAAGAAGAACTCAAATTCAATTATGGCAAGACCTTTTTATTAGGCTTCGGCTTCTTTGCCGTGATGGTGGCCTGGTCGGTGTACAACTCGTTTGTACCGCTTTTCCTGGCAAACCGCTTCCAACTCAATCCAGCCGCGATCGGCTTCTTTATGACGCTGGATAACATTGCAGCCCTGCTGCTTCAGCCGGTGATCGGTTCAATCTCAGACCGCACGCGCACCAAGATCGGGCGGCGCCTGCCCTTCATGCTGGTTGGCGCGCCAATCGCGGCGGTCGCCTTCCTTTTGGCGCCGGCAGTGGCAGTCCCCTTGCTCAACATCCCGCTTGAAGCCCGTCTGCCGCTTTTTGTCGCCTGTACCATGACCTTCATGCTCTCGATGGCGATCTGGCGCACGCCGGTGGTGGCCTTGATGCCAGACGTAACCCCCTCAAAATATCGCTCCCAGGCTAACGGCGTGATCAACTTCATGGGCGGCATCGGTTCCATCATCGCTTTCCTGATCGGCGGTAAGCTCTACGATATCGCACCGCAGTACCCCTTCTGGCTGGCATCCGCGCTGATTGTATTGGGTGTGTTGCTGGTTTTTGCTTTCATCCGGGAGCCAAAAATCTACGAACGAAACCCCAATCTTGAAAAACCAAACCTCTGGAAAAGCCTGGTGCAGATTTTCCGGGATAAACAACACGATGCCATCCGCATCTTCCTGGCGATATTCTTCTGGTTTGTAGCCATGAACGCGATCGAAACCTTCATCACGCTTTACGCCAATCGCTCCCTCGGGATGTCTGAAGGGCGCAGTGTAACGCTGATGACGCTCAACTCACTCGCCTTCGTACTTATGGCGCTCCCTGCGGGGTTGATCGGCGGGAAAATCGGGCGCAAGCGTACCATCAGCATTGGCATCTCGGTGATGATCATTGTCATGACCTCGATCTTCTTTATCCCAGCGGCAACCCTTACGCAGGAAGTATTCAAGCTGCCAGTCCTCGGTGCTGTTCCAGTAGTGGGATTGATGTTGATAGTAGCAGGGCTGGGCTGGGCCTTGATCAATATCAACTCTCTGCCTGTGGTGGTGGATCTGACCGATGTAACCCAAATCGGTACCTTCACTGGGCTTTATTATCTCTTCTCCACCCTGGCTGCGATTGCCGGACCGAACATCAACGGCTGGATCGTCAAACTGACTGGCGACAACTACGCCTCGATTTTCATTATCGGACCAATCTTTATGCTCGCGGCATTGGTTTCGATCCTGGGAATGAAGTCAGGTGAAGCAAAAACAGAGCAGATCGGCGCGTAAACCTTAACCAAAAAGACCGCAAGCCCACTTGCGGTCTTTTGCTTGCTGTCTTATACTTAAACCACCATTAACTACCGGTAAAACCGGTTAGTATCGTTAATCATAAGAAGGAGATTAGAGGAAATATGACCAAAAAGTTGTTTGCTATTTTGTCCGTTTTACTCGTCGGCAGTCTGCTGCTCGCAGCCTGCGTGACTCCCGCCCCAACAGAAGCCCCTGTAGTTGAGGAGCCCGTTGTGGAAGAACCCGCCGCGGTTAAGGTCTGCCAGATCACCGATACCGGTGGTATCGATGACAAATCCTTCAATGCCACCGCATGGAAGGGTATCACCGACGCCCAGGCCCAGCTCGGCATCGAAGGCAAGTACCTCGAGTCCAAAGAAGTTGCTGACTATGAGAAGAACCTCAACGCCTTCATCGAAGAAGAGTGCGACCTGATCGTGACTGTCGGCTTCCTCATCGGCGATGCCACTAAGGCTGCCGCTGAAGCCAACCCAGACGTCAAATTCTCCATCGTCGACTACAACTACGACCCCGCCATCGCCAATGTGACTGGTCAGATTTTCAACACCGATGAAGCCGCCATCCTGGCTGGCTACCTCGCTGCTGGCGTCACCAAGACCGGCAAAGTCGGCACTTTCGGCGGTCTGCCCATCCCCACCGTGACCATCTTCATGGATGGTTTCTATGAGGGCGTTGCCAAGTACAACGAAGCCAAGGGCACCGATGTCCAGGTCCTCGGTTGGGATCCTGCTGCGCCAGACTCCGGTCTCTTCAGCATGTCCTTCGACGATCAGCAAAAGGGCAATGAGCTCGCCAAGTCCCTCATGGACGAAGGCGCAGACATCATCATGCCTGTGGCTGGTCCCGTTGGTTTGGGCGCCGCTGCCGCCATCAAAGAACGCGGCAATGCTTACCTGATCGGCGTAGACTCCGACTGGGCGCTTACCAGCCCCGAATATGCCGACATCACCCTGACTTCCGTCATGAAACTGATGGATGCCACCACCATGCAGGTTATCCAATCTGTCATCGACGGCACTTTCAAGGGCGGTGATGTGGTCGGTACGCTTGCCAATAACGGCGTTGCTATCGCCCCGTTCCACGAACTTGAAAGCATGGTTCCTGCTGAACTCGCAGCCGAAGTTGAAGCACTGAAAGCTGAGATCATTGGTGGATCATTTACCGAAGCTCCCGTACAGGAAACCACTTTGGTTTGCCAGATCACTGACACCGGTGGTATTGATGATAAATCCTTCAACGCCACCGCGTGGAAGGGTATCACCGACGCCCAGGAGCAGCTCGGCATCGAAGGCAAGTACCTCGAGTCCAAAGAAGTTGCTGACTACGAAAAGAACCTTAACGCCTTCATTGAAGAAGGCTGCGATCTGATCGTGACCGTCGGCTTCCTCATCGGCGACGCCACTGCGGCTGCCGCAGAAGCCAACCCAGACGTCAAATTCTCCATCGTCGACTACAACTACGACCCCGCCATCGCCAATGTGACTGGTCAGATCTTCGAGACTGACGAAGCCGCCTTCCTGGCTGGCTACCTCGCTGCTGGCGTCACCAAGACCGGCACTGTCGGTACTTTCGGCGGTCTGCCCATCCCCACCGTCACCATCTTCATGGATGGCTTCTACAAGGGTGTTGCCAAGTACAACGAAGTCAAGGGCACTGATGTCCAGGTCCTCGGTTGGGATCCTGCCAATCCGGACTCCGGTCTCTTCAGCATGTCCTTCGACGATCAGCAAAAGGGCAATGAGCTCGCCAAGTCCCTCATGGACGAAGGCGCAGACATCATCATGCCCGTTGCCGGACCCGTTGGTTTGGGCGCCGCTGCCGCCATCATGGAACGCGGAAACGCTTACCTGATCGGTGTGGACTCTGACTGGGCGCTTACCAGCCCCGAATATGCCGACATCACCCTGACCTCCGTCATGAAACTGATGGATGCCACTACCATGCAGGTCATCCAGTCTGTTATCGATGGAACCTTCGTTGGTGGTGATGTGGTTGGTACGCTCGCCAACAATGGCGTTTCAATCGCCCCGTTCCACGAACTCGCGGGCATGGTTCCTGCCGAACTCGCAGCCGAAGTTGAAGCACTCAAGGCTGAAATCATCGCCGGAACGATCACACTCGATTAACTAGTTTCAAGTAAGAATAAGGCTGGATTTTCTCCAGCCTTATTTTGTTTAAGCATGTGGTAATATTTAAAAAATTATCGAGAACGGAACGGTACCAACTATGACCCCAATTCTTGAGTTGAAAGGGATTACCAAGCGCTTCCCAGGGGTTTTGGCCAATGACCATATCGATCTCTCCCTCAATAAAGGTGAGATTTTGGCCTTACTGGGGGAAAATGGCGCTGGCAAATCAACCCTGATGAACATTCTCTACGGCCTTTACCAACCGGATGAAGGCGAAATCCTGGTGAACGGCGAAAAGGTAAAGATCAACTCCCCCACTGACGCCATCAACCAGGGCATTGGCATGGTGCACCAACACTTCATGCTCATTCCAGTCTTCACGGTTACAGAAAACGTAATGTTGGGGAATGAGGCAGTCAAGCGAGCGGGTTTTTTGGACCGCAAAAAAGCCGCTGACCGCATCCTGGAAATCTCCAATCACTACAATCTTGAAGTCAATCCCGATGACTACATCCGGGATTTGCCCGTGGGTGTGCAGCAGCGCGTTGAGATCATCAAGCTGCTTTACCGCGAGGCTGAGATCCTGATTTTTGACGAGCCAACAGCCGTGCTGACCCCGCAGGAAGCCGACGAACTTTTCAAGATCATGCGCTCCCTGGTCGCACAGGGCAAGTCGATCATTTTCATCACCCACAAGCTGCGCGAGGTGATGGACATCGCCGATCGGGTCATGGTGATCCGGCGCGGGGCGATGGTGGGCGAAACAACGCCTGCCCAGGCTGACAAACAGTCCCTGGCAGCCATGATGGTCGGTCGGGCGGTGGACCTCGAAGTCGACAGGACTGAAAGTACTCCCGGAGAATTGGTTTGTTCTGTCGAAAACCTGACGGTAGTAGACAAATTCCAGAATATTGTTGTGGATGATGTTTCCCTTGAGGTTTACTCGGGTGAGATTGTCGGCATTGCTGGTGTGCAGGGAAACGGACAAACCGAACTGGTCAACGCAATCACCGGTCTGCAAAAATCTCTGTCCGGCAAGATTACGCTTCTGGGCGAAGATGTGACCAAATATTCTCCAAGAGAGATTACCGAATTGGGTTCTGCGCACGTACCTGAAGACCGCCAGGCGGATGGCTTGGTGCTGCCCTTCCCGGTCGCCGAAAACCTGGTGCTGTGCACTTACTATAAAGAACCGTTTGCCAAAGGCGTCCTCTTACAATATCCGGT
This sequence comes from Anaerolineaceae bacterium, assembly GCA_040768265.1. Lineage (GTDB taxonomy): Bacteria > Chloroflexota > Anaerolineae > Anaerolineales > Anaerolineaceae > Mesolinea. The sequence continues at coordinate 6,365 of JAXGNB010000005.1, read as the reverse complement.
CATCCTGAAAAACGCGGAAAAATTGATCGAGGATTTCGATATCCGCACGCCGAACGCCTTCACCTCGGTGGGCTCTCTTTCGGGCGGCAATCAACAAAAAGTGATCATCGCAAGAGAACTTTCGCGCCCGATCAAGTTCCTGGTAGCCTCGCAGCCAACCCGCGGTCTGGATGTGGGTTCAATTGAGTACATCCACAAACGCATCGTGCAAAAGCGCGATGAGGGCTGCGGCGTTTTGTTGGTTTCGCCTGAGCTGGATGAGATCATGGAGCTTTCTGATCGGATTGCGGTGATGTATCGCGGCAAAATTATTGCGATTTTACCCAATAAAGGCATTACCAAGGAGTACATTGGCTTGCTGATGGCGGGCGTAGTGCCTGAAGAACCGATTCAGTTCGATGAAACTGTGGTTGTGGAAGCAACCCTTTAGATTGTCTGGATGGCTATAACATGAGCGAAGAAAAGAAAGATTTAGGGCAAGAGATCCTCAAGGAAATCAACCAGGATCCGGCAACTGCAGAACACACCAAAAAGCCTTTCCTGGGCAAAGCCGCCATTCCACTTCTGGCGATCCTGACCGGTTTGATCATCGGAGCATTACTGATCGCGATCACAAGCCAGTCGGTTTACACGGCCTTTGGCGAGTCAATCGGAAAAGGGTTTGCGACAGCTTTCACTGAAATTGGCACGGCATATAAAGCCTTGTTCACCGGCGCGATTGGCGACCCGGTTCGCATGATCAACGCGGTTGGGGGAGATGACGCCAAGGAGCTCCGGCAGGCCTTCAATCCCTTCCTTGAGAGCCTGGTGCAGGCGACACCCTACATTTTCGCGGGGCTGGCTGTTGCGCTGGGTTTCCGATCAGGTTTGTTCAACATCGGCGTTGAAGGTCAGCTCTTCATTGGGGCAGCCTGTGCCACCTTTGTGGGCTATTCGATCACTGGCTTACCTGCCTGGATCCACATGCCGCTGGCTTTTCTGGCAGGCGCCCTGGGAGGTGCGCTGTGGGGCTTTGTGCCCGGCTTCCTGAAAGCCAAGACCGGGGGGCACGAGGTGATCAATACGATCATGATGAACTGGATTGCTTTCCGCCTCACGGAATGGCTGCTTTCCGGTCCGATGACACGCCCCGGCTCGGGCGGCATGCCCATCAGCCCCCTCATCCAGAAAACGGCAGAGATCCCGCAGTTTTTCCCTTCGCCGATCCGCTTCCATCTGGGATTTTTCATGGCCCTGGCAGTAGCTTATCTGATCTGGTGGCTCTTGTTTAAGACCACCTGGGGCTTGAACCTGCGCACGGTGGGAACAAACCCGCGTGCCGCACGCTACGCCGGCTTGAGCACTACCAAATCGATCATCCTGGCGATGTCCCTTTCGGGGGCTCTGGCGGGCATGGCAGGCGCGGTGCAGATTCTGGCCGTCAACCGCAGCATGGCGCTGGGTCTCTCCTCTGGTTATGGTTTCGACAGCATCGCGCTGGCGCTGATCGGCAACACCCACCCTGTGGGCGTTGTGCTTTCCTCAATTTTGTTTGGCACACTGCGCAACGGGGCCACGCGCATGATGGTGGTTTCGTCCATCCCGATTGATATCGTGGATGTCGTCCAGGCGATCATTCTGATGTTCGTCGCCGCTCCGGCTATCATTCGCTCCATCTATCGACTACGCAAACCAAAACAGGAGGAAGATCAAATCTTCCTGAGTGGTTGGGGAGGTCAATCATGACAACAAATTCCCGCGTCATAGAACACAAACGTGTTGCAGAAATTTCTTCCACCAGGAAGATTGTAATTGGAGTTGTGGAAATCCTGATCGGACTGCTGATCTATTTTGCTTTTGCGGCAAAGACAGCCGGCGATGCTCTCACAAAATTCGTGATGACACCCGGCGGCATCGATCAGGGCATCATGGCGGACTGGATCCTGCCCTCAAAAGTCACGCTGATAGTCCTTGGGCTTATTTCTTTGGTGATTGGTGTCTACCAGGTAATCAGGGGCTTTGGCAAATGGATCAACCTGATGGTTGGCATTTGTGCGCTCTGCGTCACTTTCGGCTTCCTCGTCTGGCAAGCATCCGGCAAACAGCTAAACCTGGCCGGAATGCTCTCCAGCGCTGTTTTGCTGGCTGTGCCAATCACGCTTGGTGCTTTTTCAGGCATTCTCGCGGAACGTTCCGGTATTGTAAACATTTCAATCGAAGGCATGATGCTGATGGCTTCCATGGTTGCGGCGATCGTTGGCAGTGTGACAAAAAATCCATGGCTGGGTCTTTTGGGAGGAGTTCTGTCTTCGATCCTCCTGGCTCTTATTTTGGGTGTGCTATCAATCAAATATAAGATCAATCAAGTCATTTCCGGTACCGTGATCAACATCTTTTCGGCTGGAATGACGGCTTTCATCTCCCAAAAATTCCTGCAGCATATTGCTGGGCTCAATAACCCCAAGATGTTCACACGCGTTCCGCTGCCCGGGCTGGCAGACATTCCGCTGATTGGTCCTATCCTTTTTAACCAGAATATATTCGTCTACCTGATGTTTGTCATCCTGATTGTGCTGCAACTTGCCCTTTTCCAAACACGTTGGGGGCTGCGCTTACGCTCGGTGGGCGAGCACCCCAAAGCCGCCGACACGCTTGGGATCAACGTCATTCGCACCCGCTACATGGGCGTGATCCTGAGCGGTTTGGTGGCTGGCATCGCCGGCGCGTTCTTTACGCTCGGCTCTGTCGGCAGATTCGACGAAGGCATGACCGCCGGCAAGGGGTTCATTGGTCTGGCAGCCATGATCTTTGGCAACTGGATGCCCGTCGGCGCAATCGGCGCAGGCATGCTCTTCGGCTTTGCCGACGCGATTGGCTCCAAACTTTCCCTCCTGGGCAGCGCGATCCCGCCGCAGTTTATGGCCATGGCACCCTACTTGATCACCATGATCGTTTTGGCTGGCTTCATCGGCAAGGGTCAGGCACCCGCCGCCGAGGGCGAGCCGTACGAAAAGGAGTGATCCTTCAAGGTAACGAACGCCCCGTCTTAAAGGCGGGGCGTTTTTCTTTACTTCTTGGGGTGTTTATCGCATGTTCTTTGAAGATTTCTATTTGTAAGGGCGCTATCATTTCTGTCTTGTAGACGGGTAACCACGGGGGGTTACCCCTACTACTGGGGTTAATGAGGGGGTAGCATCGTAGGGGCAGACCCCCGTGTCTGCCCTGAAAAAGATACCTGCCTCAATTGCCTGCGTCGCCCTTACATCTAAACCAAAACTGAAAAATTGATGTCGTAGTCTCTTTGCTTCGGAATCTAAATCATCCACTCGCCGTCTTGCAGCAGAACGATCTCCGTTCCGTCTGCTTTGATGCCGGTAACCGTGACCTCTTTGCTGCCAACCATGAAGTCCACATGGATAACGGAGTCGTTCATACCCAATTTGCGGTTTTCTTCTTCAGTGCGTTCATCCGCGCCTTCAAGGTTTTCGCTGTAGGCCGCCCCGAGCGCGAAATGGCAGGAAGCATTCTCATCGAAAAGCGTATTCTTGAAGAGAATGCCGGTGTTGCTGATGGGGGAGTTATCCGCCACCAGGGCAATCTCGCCCAGATGGGTTGCGCCTTCGTCAGTTTTGAGCAGATCATCCAGGATTTGCTTGCCGATGCCGGCATCATAATCCACCACTTTTCCGTCCTTGAAAGTGAAATGGAAATCATCCACCAACTGTCCGCGTACGGAGAGCGGCATGGTGGCGCGCAGGGTGCCATCCACCCGGTCCGCATGGGGCATGCTGAAGACTTCTTCGGTCGGAATGTTGGCGAAGAAACGGTCGCCCGCGGCACTGAAACCCGAGCCGCCTTCCCAGACGTGATCTTTCACCAACCCAACCATCAGATCAGTACCCGGACCCTCATAGTGCACCCGGTCAAAGCGTGCCTCATTCAGGAACTTGCGATGGGCTTTGAGCTTACTGTCATGCTCTTCCCAGGCTGCCACGGGATCTTCCTGGTCAACGCGAGTCGCCATGAAAATATTCTCCCACAGTTTCTGCATGGCTTCATCTTCCGGCATGCCCGGGAAAGCCGCTTCTGCCCATGCCGGGCAGGCAACAGCCACAACGCACCATTTCACCTTGTTTTGCATGGTGTATTTCATAGTGCGCTTGCTGGCCATGCCGGCAACCTTTTGCCATTGAGCAATCCGGGCGGGATCTGCTGGTTTAAGCAGGTCAGGGTTTGGCGTATGCATGCTGAGCACATGATGGTTGTCCTTAAAAAGGTTCTCAGCAAAATCCACAAGGTATTCCGGGTAGGTTTCAAAGCTCTCTGCAGGAGCTTCGAGGAAACGATCGAGGGTAATGGTGTCGTCAGTAAACATCAATTGGATATCCCCCACGCCAACCTGATAGGCTTTTTTTGCCACCAGGCGCGCCAGCGGTAGTGAATGTTCGCTCAAGCGAATGGTCAGGTTATCACCAGAATGAAGATTGAGCCCGGTCCGAACGATCAGGTCAGCATATTTTTCGAGATAATTGTTTAATTCCATAGGGTATGTTCCTCCAACTGATATTGTAGTATCAAAATTGAAACTTTGTGAGAATCCGACAATGTTAAAAGCAAATGAAATAATTGACGCCTGTCGAGAGAATATGGTAATATTAGGTGTCAATACGCCGAATTATTATTCGTCTGCCAACAAAGGTTTTAGTAAGGAGAATAAGAAGATTAGTAGTAAACAAGATTATCGCATTAATGAACGCATCCGCAGCGAAAAAGTTCGCCTGGTGGATGAAAACGGTGAGAACGTCGGCATTGTTGCCATCGAGACTGCTCTCCACCGCGCCAACGAAGTTGGTTTGGACCTGGTCGAGATTGCCCCAAACGCAGATCCACCCGTGGTCAAAATCATCAACTTCAGCAAGTTCCTTTACGACAAAGAGAAAAAGGAACGCGAAGCCCGCAAAGCTCAGACCAAAATCGAGATCAAAGAGATCCGCTTGCGCCCCAAAACCAGTGATCATCACCAGGGTTTTAAGGTGCGGGATGCACGCCGCTGGCTGGAAGACGGCATGAAAGTGCGCGTCACCATCCGCTTCAGAGGGCGTGAGATCACCTACCCCGAACTGGCGCTGGAAGATTTGCGCGAAATCGCCGAGGAACTCAAGGATGTGAGTGAAATTGAACAAGCACCCAACATGGAAGGGCGCACAATGTTCATGATGCTGACCCCCAAGAAAAGTTAGCATAAAACAAGCCGTTGACAACGGCAATTTTCTGGTATAATTTTTGTTTGGTTTATCGACCAACGGCTGGGTTGTTAACAGCCGTTGGATTTTCTTAGAGGAGTTTGATCGTGCCACGTAAACAGAGTAGTGGAAAGTACAAATTGAAAACTCATAAGGCTACGTCCAAACGCTTCCGCACAACTGGTACCGGTAAAATCGTACGGACCAAGATCGGTAAGGGTCACTTACGCCGCAACACATCCAAGCGGACCAAGTATTTGCTCGCCGAAACGATCGCCGTCAATTCCAACGGGCTGGTTAAGCACATTAAGCGTCTGGCGCCCTATATGAGCAAGAAGGACTAAGGACTGTCCTGTCGTATCCGGTTTAGTGTGGCTGCTGGGTGTATTAACGAGAGTGAAATCTGACGCCCAGGGGACCGCAAAGGAGCAATGAATTATGACAAGAGTAAAGAGTGGACCCTATCGCCGACGCCGCCATCAGCGGTTGATCGCCCATAACCGCGGTTATGAAGGTTCATACAATCATTTGTTCAAACGTGCGAACGAAGCTTTTCTGCACGCGCAGTGGTATGCCTATAACGACCGCCGCAATCGCAAACGCGACCTGCGCCGGCTCTGGATTGTGCGCATCAATGCCGCAGCCCGCATCAATGGCACCACCTACAGCCGCCTGATCGCAGCTTTGCGCAAGTCTGAGGTTATCCTCAACCGCAAAATGCTGGCAGATCTGGCTGTGCGCGATCCGAAAGCCTTCGCCAAGGTCGTTGAGACCGCGCTGGCATAACCAAACACCCGAGACCAAAAACCCCGTGAGTTTTCACGGGGTTTCTTTTTTTGGTAGGGAAGCCGATAGGGTGCGCCGTTCCAGCACTTCCGCGTAGGGAACGTGGCTTGTCCCGTTCCTCTACTTCGCCGTAGGGGAAGATCTTGATGTCAAGATATTGATGGTTTAGAGTTTGTGCCGGATGAATGTTTACACTCTTGTCGATAACATAGATTGTCCTATATTGTAATGGCAAGACCACATAGGTCATGCAAGCGGGTCACCACGGGGGGTGACCCCTACCTCTCGTTCTCGCCAATCTCCCATCCACTGTCGGTCTTATCCCAATTTTGTCCATCCCTGACCTGTCAAGGCAAT
>JAXGNB010000004.1:0-358828 GCA_040768265.1 Anaerolineaceae bacterium | reverse complement strand
GATTGGAGATAATGCCTTGACCTAACTGACGGACGAGATTAGAATAGAGACGATTGATTAATATTATTAATCAGATTAATATGGTTACCGAGCTCAGTCCTGTCCTTAAGTTTATCGCAGACGCTACCCGTCAGGATGAGCCTATTCCCAGCATATCAGAGTTAAGTTCTCAACTTGGAATTTCTACAGCCAGTGTGCGCGAGCAACTCGAAGTTCCGAAGGAATTGGGTTTTATTGAGGTCCGCACACGTACGGGCATCCAAAAGCATGATTTCTGCCTGACGCGTCCGCTTTCACTCTCAATGTCCTATGGATTGCGGGTTGACCCGGAACTTTTCCAGGAATATGCATCTCTGCGTCGGCAACTTGAGATTGCATATTGGTATGAAGCTTGTTCACTGCTTGAGAAATCACAGATTGAGGAGCTGCGGAGCCTGGAAGAAAAGGCTAATTGGAAAATTAACCAAAATCCGGTTGTGATCCCAACTCCGGAACACCGAAATTTTCACCTTACAATTTATCGCCCTTTAAACAATCGCGTGCTTAATAGCGTCCTTGAAACCTATTGGGATCTTTATGAGACATCCCGAATCCAATATTATCGCAACCAAGAATACCTTGAAAGCGTCTGGAACTATCATCGCCAGATGCTGGATGCGATTGTTAGCAAAGCTTATGAAAAAGGTTTTGAAGCCTTGGTGACTCATTTTGAATTAATAAAAACAGTTAAGAAAGCAGATCTTCGACAAAGATTCGAATAAAAGGAGTGATTGAAGTAATGCTAAATTCCACGCAACAGCTGGCACATGATAATGAGCGGATTGTCAACGAAGTCTGTATTGCAATCTGCACGGTCAATGGATCGGGCAGTGCCACATCTAACAGTATTTTATATCGGGCACTGTTTCGGATGGGAATTCTGACCTCAGGCAAGAATATTTTTCCATCCAACATTAAAGGTTTACCCACCTGGTTTGTGATCCGCGCTTCAGCTCGCGGTTACACCGGGCGCTTAGCGCATGATGATGTGGTTGTGGCGATGAACGCGGCCACCATCCAAAAAGATGTAAGCTATCTCCAGGATGGAGGGGTTTTGTTTTATGCCGACCATCTGGAATTACCTGAAATAAAGGATAAAGAGGTTGTTATCTATCCCATGCCGATCAAGTCCTTGATGAAGCAGGTGGATGTGCCTCGAAATCTCCAGAGTTACATGGAGAACATGCTTTACGTCGGAATCGTTGGGCAGGTGCTGCGCATTCCAGAAGAAATTCTGAAAACCACCATTGAACATCAGTTCCGCAGTAAACCCGCAATCGCGGAATCGAATTTCAATATTGTGAAACTTGGTTTTCAGTACGCTCTTGAGAACCTGGAAAAGAAAGATCGATTTTACCTGGAACAGCTGCCAGAATTAAGCGATTACATTCTGACAGATGGCAATAATGCTGGCGCGCTTGGTTCGCTTTATGGCGGCTTGCAATTTTGTGCCTGGTATCCGATCACTCCTGCTACAAGCCTGGTTGAATCCGCCATCGAACAGGTTGGCAAATTGCGCAAGGACCCAGAATCCGGGAAGAACACTTGCGTGATTTTGCAGGTTGAGGATGAACTCGCCGCAGCAGGTGCCACATTGGGAGCTGGATGGGCGGGCTTGCGAGCGATGACCGCTACTTCCGGACCTGGGATAAGCCTGATGACAGAAAACGTTGGGCTGGCTTATTTTACTGAAACACCAATGGTGATTTGGAATGTTCAGCGTGTGGGACCAAGCACTGGTTTGCCCACCCGGACAGCCCAGGGCGACCTTTCCATGCTTTACACTCTTGGACATGGAGATACCCAGCATGTCATTCTTATTCCTGGTACAGTCACGGAATGTTTTGAGTTTGGCTGGCGTTCACTTGATATCGCTGAAAAGTACCAAACCCCGATATTTGTTTTGTCAGATCTGGATCTTGGAATGAATACCTGGGTTACCAAGCGTTTTGAATATCCTGACAAAGCGATAGAACGGGGCAAGGTCATTTGGGAAGAAAAACTTGAAGATTTCAAGGATTGGGGACGGTATAAGGATGTTGATGGGGATGGTATCCCATATCGCACGGTAATTGGCAATTTAAGCCCCAAAGCGGCGTACTTTGCCCGCGGCACAGGTCACGATGAATACGGAAATTACAGTGAGGATCCCGAAAACTGGTCAGATATGTTGGGTCGAATAGGGCTAAAGATGAGAGCTGTGGTTAAGGATTTGCCCGGACCTGTCATTCGCAGGGCTAAGGCTGATGCTGATATCGGAATTATCGGAATGGGCTCCACCAATGATGCAATGATGGAAGCTCAGGACATCCTGGCAGAGAAAGGTGTGCAGGCGGATTACATGCGCGTACGCTCACTGCCTGTAAATTCAGCGGTTCGCGAGTTTATTGCCAGCCATGCACGAAATTATGTTGTGGAGCTCAATCGCGATGGGCAACTGGAGCAAATTCTCTCTCTCGAAATTTCTGAGTATTCTGAAAAATTGATATCGATCTCGGTAATCGGAGGTCTCCCTCTGACTGCGGCATGGACAGCCGAAAATATCTTGGCAAAGGAGAAAAAAGGTGGAAAGAAAAGTTGAATTGAACCGAATTGGTCTCGCACTTAGCGACTACAAAGGGAAACCTTCAACCCTGTGCCCGGGTTGTGGTCATAATGCTATTTCCAATCAGATCCAGGCTGCTATTTGGGAGCTGGGGATTGCTCCTGAAAAAGTGATGAAAATCAGCGGTATTGGTTGTTCGAGCAAGAGCCCGAACTACTTCCTTGATCGCTCGTTTGGCTTCAACGGATTGCATGGGCGTATGCCCACACTGGCCACCGGTGCAAGTTTCGGTGATACTTCCATCAAGATTCTTGGCATATCCGGTGATGGTGATACTGCCAGCATTGGAATGGGGCATTTCAAGCATGTCATCCGGCGAAACGTGCCAATGGTTTATATCATTGAAAACAACGGATGTTATGGTCTGACCAAAGGGCAATTCTCTGCCACTTCCGACCAGGGTCTCAGGCTCAAGCACCAGGGTGTCAACATCCTCCCTCCGCTGGATCTGTGCATGGAGGCTCTCATCAGTGGAGCGCCTTTTGTGGCCCGTACTTTTTCGGGGGATGTAAAGCAGATGAAACAGCTCATTAAAGCTGCTCTTTCTCAGAACGGCGTTGCGGTGATTGACGTCATCAGCCCATGTGTTACTTTTAATAACCGTGATGAAGCTCTGCAATCCTACTCGTGGGGTCGTGAGCATGAAGCGCCCATTCAGGGCATCACGCACTACAGCAGCCGTGAAGAAATGCAGCTTGAGAATTTTGAGGAAGGGACTTATCGTGAGATCCAGCTGCAAGATGGATCGTATATGGTGTTAAAGAAAATCGATAAGGATTATGATCCCACTGATCGTAACGCTGCGCTTGATCTGCTAACGGAGTCTTATAAGTATCATTATTTTGCCACCGGTTTGATTTACTTCTCAGAAATTGCTCCCACCATCCATGAGAAGTACGATCTACCTGAAGAGCCGCTCAATCGCCTCACAAAAGACCGCTTGCGCCCCAGCAAGGAATCACTTGAGGAAATCAATTTCGCGCTCTATTAGTAAAATTTAGATATGAAAACCGGTCGAAAAGACCGGTTTTTTTGTGAATTGATAGAACTCCGGAATGCTGGTGCTGAGAGGTATCTCAGCCTTTGAGAGTATAGAGCATTGCAAGATTTGGGCTGGTGAACGCGCCAACGGGGAAGCCGGATATGACCACAACCTGATCGCCGCCTTTGAGGGTGGTGCCGGCAGTGAGGGCAGTCTCGACATGCGTGACCATTGTTTCCAGGGTGTCAGCGTGTGGAACCCGAAAAGGTGTGATGCCCCAACAGATCCCCAGCCATTGGTAGGTGCTCATTTCAGGGGTAAAGGCAAAAATTGGCACGTTTGGTTTGGTTTTGCTGATCCAAAGTGCCGATATCCCGGAACGCGTAAAGACAACGATGGCATCCACGTCTGTATCCTGAGCCATATCGCGTGCGGCATGTGAGATGACGATGGCGTCATCATTTGAGATGTCGGGCTGCAAGATATTATGGTGTCCCCAATCCGCTGCATGGCTTTCGGACTCCAGGATGATGCTTGCCATCATGCGGATACTTTGCACAGGATACTTGCCTGCGGCAGATTCAGCAGAAAGCATGACGGCATCGGTGCCGTCAAAAATTGCGTTGGCCACATCGGCTGCTTCAGCACGAGTGGGGCGGGGATTATTGATCATCGATTCGAGCATCTGGGTGGCGGTGATCACAAATTTGCCATAATTGTTGGCTTTCTTGATGATTTCTTTTTGGACCGAAGGTACCAAAGCCGGCGAAATCTCGACCCCCAAATCACCGCGGGCAACCATGACACCATCGGTTACTTTGATGATCTCTTCAAGGTTATCGATCGCTTCGGGGCGCTCTAATTTGGCAACAATGGGGGGTAAGCGTTTATTACCGACAATGCTGCGCATAGTATCCTGCACCATTTCGATGTCTGATGCTTTCTTGACAAAGGATATGGCGACGAGATCAACCCCGGCTTGAAGCCCAAATTTCAGGTCTTCCAGATCTTTGGCGGTTAATACCGGAATGTCGAGATTGGAGCCAGGCAGGTTGACACCTTTGTGGGATTTTAATTTTCCACCAAGGATGACCCTGGCAAAGATGTTCTCACCATCCAGACGAAGCACTTCAAATTCGAGTTGTCCATCATCCAGGAGGATATGGTTCCCTGGATGAAGGACTTCATGTAGCTTGGGAACGTCAAAAGGAATGAAAACCACTCCTTCGGGCAGGTTTTGTGGATCATCACGAGAACTCAGAGCAACTTCCTGTCCGGATTTCAGGCTGATAACCCCATCCGGTAGTAGTCCGATACGCAATTTGGGACCCTGAAGGTCCATGAGTATTGAAAGCGGCTTGCCAAGATCTTTTGATATCTTGCGAATCAGTTTGATTTTTGCGCCGTGGTCTTCGTGAGTCCCGTGCGAAAAATTTAATCGGCAGACGTCCATGCCTGCCTTCACCATCTCAACCAGAACGGCTTCATCTGAACTGCTGGGACCCAACGTGGCAACGATCTTGGCAAACCGGTACATAGTTAATTTCCTTATCTTTTCAGGACATCCGCAATGATTTCAAGCGCCCAATCGAGGGTTTCTTTCTCGATAACCAGCGGTGGAGCAAAACGGATGACATTATCGTGGGTTTCCTTGGCGAGGATGCCGGCATCCTGCAACATTTCGCAGTAACGGCGTGCTCCTCCAGCCTCGGGATAGAGCTCAACGCCGATCAGCAAACCGCGTCCTCGGATTTCCTTCACCAAAGGGGCGTCGATCTGGCGCAGTTTTAACACAAAGTAGTTGCCGAGCTCAGTTGCGCGTTCTGCCAGGTTTTCTTCGTCCAAGACTTCAAGCGCTGCCATGGCTACAGCTGCGGCGAGGGGACTGCCGCCAAAGGTGGAACCATGCTCGCCGGGTTGGAAAAGCCCTAAAACCTCATCGTCAGCCAGAACTGCTGAAACGGGATACATCCCACCAGAGAGCGCTTTTCCAATGACGGTTACATCCGGGCGAACTCCTTCGTGCTGCGAAGCGAACCACTTGCCAGTCCGGCAAAGACCCGTCTGGATTTCATCAGCAATGAACAAAACATTACTTTCTTTGCATAAATCCGAAACTGCTTTGAGGTAGCCATCCGGAGGCAAAACGACGCCATTTTCACCCTGAATAGGCTCCAGCATGACAGCTGCGGTATTAGGCGTGATGGCGGCCTTCATTTCTTCGATGTTACCGTAGGTCACAACTTTGAAACCGGGTGTGAAGGGTCCGAAAGCGTCTTTGTAGAATTGTTCGGTAGAGAAAGAAACGATGGTTACAGTCCGTCCGTGGAAGTTACCGGCAGCAACGATAATCTCGGCTTCGTACTTGGGAACACCCTTGACCACATAAGCCCACTTACGGGCGACTTTGATGGCTGTTTCAACGGCTTCCGCGCCGCTGTTCATCGGCAGCACGCGCTTATAACCGGTGAGGTCAACCAGTTTTTTATAAAACTTGCCAAGTTTGTCATTGCGAAAAGCGCGGGAGGTCAAAGCAAGTGTTTGTGCCTGATCGACCATCGCCTTGACAATGTGGGGATGACAATGCCCTTGGTTCACAGCGGAATAAGCGCTGAGACAGTCGAGATACTTCTTGCCGTCTACGTCCCAAACCCAGACGCCTTTGCCCTCAGAAAGAACCACACTAAGCGGTTTGTAGTTATGCGCGCCGTAGGTATCTTCGAGTTCAATGTAGCCTTTTGTATTCATTTATTTCTCTCCCAGTAGTGTTTGCAGAATGGCTTTCTGTGCGTGCAGACGATTGTGTGCCTGGGGGAAGAGGCGTGAGTGAGGTCCATCGGCAACTTCGTCTGTGATTTCCTGGTTTCGGTGGGCAGGCAGGCAGTGCATGACGATCACATTTGGGTCAGCTTCTGCAACCAATTGATCGTTCACCTGGTAAGGAGGGAAGACCTGTTCACGCTTGGCTGTTTCTTCTTCCTGACCCATGCTGGTCCATGTGTCTGTGTAAATCACATGGGCATTCCTGACAGCCTCATGGGGATCGGTCAGGAAAGCTAATTTACTTCCGCTGGCAGTCGCAATCGGTTTGACAGTTTCGATTGCTTCCGCTGGCATGTCGTAATCTGCTGGATTTGCAATCGTAAAATTGGCACCCAATTTGGCGCAGACCTGCATCAATGAAACAGCGACATTGTTGCCATCGCCGACATAAGTGACGTTGACATCTTTGATTTGGCCGAATTCTTCATAGACGGTCATAATGTCTGCCATTGCCTGGCAGGGATGACTGTAATCACTGAGACCATTGATCACCGGGATGGATGACCATTTTGCCAATTCGAGCACGTGTTGATGCTCAAAGACACGCGCCATGATGCCGTGCACCATGCCTGAAAGAACCCGCGCGATATCGGCAATCGACTCGCGTTTACCCAGTCCAATTTCATTTGGCGAGAGGTACAGTGCGTCTCCTCCAAGGTGGCGCATGCCCATGTCGAAACTGACACGCGTGCGCAGTGATGGTTTCTGGAAAATTAAGGCCAGAACTTTCCCTTTGAGGGTAGGCTGATTGCCGCCTGACTGATACTCTTTCTTTAGCGTTTTTGCTAAATCGAGCAAGTTGAGCAGCTCTTCGGGGGTGTAATCGATGATATCCAGAAAATCTTTGTGCATATTTACTCCTACAATCTCCTTTTTTTGGCAGAGTCAATATAATCGCACAACCCAAAAGTATAGTGCGATTGCCTGGTTGGATTGTACCAGAATTATGGTTTTAAACCCGATTCAAGCAGGTCAAATGCCAGGTTAGAAAACAAGGTTTGGAAGATTTAAGGGGATTAGGTGAAGATTGTTGGCGAACTACCAAAAATACTGCTCTTAAATAGGTTTGTGAATACTTTTTTGGATTGGATTGTTGAGCTCAACAAGGATTGAATCCTGCGCAGCGGACATTTCTTGCCATTCGGCAATGACAGCGTGATCCATACCCGAAAGATGTAATATTCCATGGACGAGCAGCATTTCAAGCTCAGCCATTAAATCCAGTCCGCGGGAATCTGCCTGCCTCTTCGCGGTTTCGTAAGAGATGAGAATATCCCCCAAATAGGTGTGACCACTTTCAGGATCAGTGAAGGTGTTTTCGAAAGAAAGAACATCAGTAACCTCGTCAAGGCCACGATATTGAAGGTTAAACTTCCGGATGGTCATATCATCGGTAATCTGAAGTGTGATTTCCGGCTGGCTTTCAAACTCCAGCAAGCTGAAGGCTGTGGAGGCGGCTATTTGCAGACGTTTGATGTCCAGTGTTTTTCGGATTTCCCGGCCCGATTTAATCGTGAGCATATTATTCTTCGGAAACTGTTTGTGTTTGATTTGTGATGGTAACGGGTTCGGTTTTTCCGGTCCGCGCATCAGGATATTTTATGCGGGGGTGGTAAGAGCGCTGAAGGGTCTTAAAAAAAGATTCCCGGATAGTGCTGATGTCTTTGAGTGTCAGGTCAGTGTTGTCGAATTGCCCCGCGTCTTTGCAGGTATTGATGACGGCGTTGATAACATTTAGTATCTCTTCATCAGTGCGGGCGTTCTCGCCACGAGACCTGGCTTCAGTACCATCGGCAAGCATGAGTATAGCTGTTTCTTTAGAACGGGGAGCCGGACCAGGGTATCTAAACAAGGCCGGATCGACTTCATTGGGATTATCTGCCGCTGCAAGTGCTTTTCCGTACTGGTAGCGCGTGATCATTGTGCCGTGGTGTTCCCGGATGAAATCTGTCACTCTGGAAGGTAAACGATAACGTTTAGCGAGGGCGACTCCATCTGTAATGTGTTTGATGATGGTTGCTGCCGCAACTTCCGGTGAGAGATCATCATGAGGGTCCACGTTGTCGCGAATCTGATTTTCTACAAAGAAACCAGGATTTTCAGATTTCCCGACGTCATGATAAAGCGCACCAACCCTGACCAGCAATCTGTCGGCTCCGATGGCTTCGGCAGCTTGTTCAGCCAGGTTGGAAACTTGCAGGCTGTGTTGATAAGAACCAGGCATTGTCTCAAGAATGTGCTGCATCAAAGGATGATCAGGTCTGGAAATATCCATCAACTGCAAGGCAGTGGGGATATCAAGAACAAAGGAAAAAATATACTCAAAAAGAATCGTGAGCGTGCCAGCAGCAAGACCATTTAGCAAAGCAGAAGCAATCAGCGAAACCAAACCCATCCAATCCGTAAAGGAGTCGCCAATACGGAAAATGAGCACCACCGCTATGCCAACAAGGCTTACCACAAATCCAGCACCTAAAAATGAGCTGATTCTTCTGGCCCGCCCAATCACAAATATGCCAGCAAAGACAGGCAAGATGTAAAAGAGAGCCAGTTCGATGCCGCGGGGGTGACCGAAGACGGTAAGAATTGTGAGTAGAAAACTCAACAGCATGCCAGTTTCAACGCGCAAAACAATCGCGACTGTCAATCCAAAGGCAGCCATTGGATAGAGCCATGGAATCACGGTGCGGTCCATGATAAGAAAGCGCGCCAGCGCAAGAAATATCAGGAAGAATATGGACAACAGGAGCAGGGTCCTGATCTCCGTAAGCGTTTGAAATTTGCGTCTTCGATTGTAGTAAAGCGCGCAAATAATGCCGCAAAGGGCGACCAAAATTCCACTGGTGATCAAAAGATTGCTGCGGTTTTCTGGCTCACCCAAACCGAAGACATTCAGGGATTCCAGGTCGGCTGTGCCGATGATTTGACCCCTGCGCACCAGAACTTCGCCAGCCATGATTTGCCGGGTGATGGGTTCCACGTTATTCCTGGCTGCTTCCCTGGCTTGCTGGGTCTGTTCTTCACTGAACAAACTGGTTGGGACGATCAGCGGAGAGACGATCAGGGTGATCAATTGGGTTTGATCGCTTTTAAAGCTGAAATCAATGACAGCAGGCAGATTGCTTCGCGTGCGACCGATCTGGTCATTGCGAATGCTGTCGCGCAGAACGACCTCAAGTACCCGATTGGCTTCTGTACTGATGGCTTGCCAGTCCTCGTCTTTGAGGTTTAAGATGGATTCGTAAGCTTCGTCTGAGAGAGTAAGCTTGGAAGCTGAACGCATATCATTGATTTTTTGCTGCTCAGTTGAAAACTTGTCATTACGGACCGATGTAAAGAAAAAGAGGGCATTGTTTAAGATTTCAAGCTGCGCTTTAGCGATGCTGGGATCAGCAGGGAGGAAAATCGGATCGACTGCTGCTGCAGCGGCATTGCGGGCTTCATCGGTGAATACTTTGGATTCAAAAGTAATGGAGAACGGGGCCGTAATTTCCTGCGGGGCCACTTGTCCGATTCGAACCGATTCGCTTTGGTCGCTAAGAATATCAGGCAAAACCAGGCTTCCAAAGGCAAAAAAGCAGGAGGTAACCAGGATGAGAACTTTTATCACACCCTGGGTAGTCGAGCCGTTCGGTTTGTCTTTGGTTGCATTTGTTGGCATACATTTATCCTGTGAGGAGGTCCCGTACCACACGGCTGGCTTCTGAATTGCTGGCTCTTCCTGCCAGAAGAGGTTGAAGAGTCTTCATTACAACACCCATATCCTTTATGGAGGATGCGCCGCTTTGTGCAATAACACTGCGAACCAAGTTCTCTAATTCCTCGGAAGTCAGCTGTTCAGGCAGGTAGGTTTTCAGGCAGGCAATTTCAGCGTTAGCTTGTGCCACCAGATCATCGCGTTTAGCCTTCTCGGCATCAGACCGGGCTTCCTGGCGAGTTTTGATTTCTTTCTGAATTAGCGCCAGAATCTCGTCCTGGTCAAGTTCCTTACCTTTGGCAACTTCTGTCAGCTGAATAGCTGCTTTAACCATCTTGACAACCCACTTTTTGGTTTCATCGTGGGTTTTCATGGCCTGGACCAGGTCTGCCTGCAAACGTTCTTTTATGTTCATGTTTTTATTATACCTGTCTCTTTTCGGACTTTCATTCACCGAGTGTTATCAGCGCTTTCAGAGTTTCGAAAAGGGACTGACTGATTCCGTCCACTTTCATAAGATCTTCAAGCGCGGTGAAAAGACCATTTTTCTGGCGGTAGTCCAGGATTGCCTGCGCCTTGACCTCGCCGATGCCTGGAAGGCTGTCCAGTTCTGCAAAGCTGGCTGTGTTTATATTTATCAATGAAGACATTTCAACAGCTAATCCCCTGCCGTCGGTTGTGAGGGTCATATCCTGCGTAGGGGGAATGAATATTCTTTGACCATCCTCCAAGGTTGCCGCAAGATTGAGAAATTGGGGATCAGAATTTTCCTGCAGGCCGCCTGCAGCCTGGATTGCATCTTCTACGCGTGCATTTTCCGCAAGGGTATAAACGCCCGGAAGATTAACCGCACCTGTTATGTGGACCCGAATTAGAATGGGGGTGGAGGTGGGGTCTGGAGTGAGATTGGGAGTGTGGGTTACGAGAGTCATCGGCTGCCCTCTCTGGGGCGACACTACCAGGATGGTAGCTCCGACCACCGCGATTCCAAGCAAAAATCCAGCCAGTGTCTGCTGCCAGGGTTTCATGCGGTTGAGCCTTTGGTACCTTTCTGTTCTGCCTCGTACATCAGATTGAAGGCCTTGATGGATACCTCGAGCATGTCTTCGGAAGGTTCACGGGTGGTGAGTTTTTGCAAGCCGAGATTGGGCTTTATCAGGGCGCGCACCAGGGCGGACTCGTCCATGTGATTGGCGGCGAAACGGATATATTCATAAGCTATTCCGGAAACCACAGGCAGCAAGAGGATACGTGTGATCAGGCGCCAATGCAGGGGGAGAGGACCGAGCAGGCTGAAAATAAGAATCGAGATCAAAACAAGGGTCAGCATAAAGGACGTGCCACAGCGCGGATGAACCAGGGTGAACTCGCTCACTTTTTTGGGAGTTAGCTCCGCCCCTGCTTCAAAAGCGTTGATGGTTTTGTGTTCCGCACCGTGATACGAGAAAACCCGGCGAATTTCCGGCATCCTGCCCACAACTACAAGGTAAACCACCAGGAGGACGAGGCGGAGTAAACCTTCTATCAGATTGCTGAGCCAGGTTCCAAGCGAACCTAATCGGTCAATTCCGACTGGACCGTCCAACCAGCCTGTGATTAAAGCTGGCAGCAGGAAGAAGAATCCAACACCCAGGGCAAGGGATAATAAAACCGCAAGCACCAGGTCTTTTCCCTCGATCTGTTCATCTTCACCACTGACCATGTTGGAGGACTTTGTGAGGAAGCGCATCCCCAGGTTTAAAGAATCCCACAAACCTAGAATGCCTCGTATAAATGGAACACTCATCCATTTTGAGCGGTAAAGGGAAGGGAGTTCCTCCTCGTAAGTCAGGATTTGACCATCCGGGGCACGCACAGCCATGGCAACATGCTGTTTCCCTCGCATCATGACCCCTTCCATAACAGCTTGTCCGCCGTAGGAAGGCAGTCTCAACTCTTTCTGATTACCTGTCATGTTCAGGACTCGAAACTCGTCAGGAAACGAATGTAAGCTTTGATGCCCTTCCGCCAGTTGGGCAAATTAAGGTGCTCATTGGGGGAATGGATGGCGTCATCAGGCAGTCCGAATCCGGTGAGGATTGACTTGACCCCTAAAATTTCCTGCATAACTGTCGCAACGGGGATGCTTCCACCCTCGCGCTTGAAGACTACTTCATTCTGCCAGGATTCTTTAAAAGCCTGGATTAAATTAGGCAATCCGGGGGCATCATCTGCCAGGTAGGAGGGTCCGCCAGAGTGTTTGATGAAGCTGATGGTCACGGTTGGCGGCACGAGTGAGCGGATGTGTTTCTCGATAAGTTCGTAGATTTTTGCATGTTCCTGGTCTGGCACCAGCCGGCAGGAAATTTTCGCCTTGGCATAGGCAGGAATTATCGTTTTTGCGCCTTCTCCGATAAAACCGGAATAGAGTCCGTTCACATCCAAAGTTGGTCGTGCCCCCTGGCGCTCGAGAATGGTATATCCTTCTTCACCGAAAACTGCCGGTGCACCGGTTACTTTCAGGAAATCAGCCTCGCTGGTTGGATTCATGGCGATTTTCTGGCGCTCCTCCTCACTTAGCGGTCGCACAGAGTCGTAAAATCCGGGAATTGCCACTGACCCATCCGGGTTATGCAACTGAGCAATGATCTTTGCGAGCACGTTGGCAGGATTGGCAATATTCCCACCAAAAAGACCGGAATGTAAATCCATTTTTGGACCATCAACCCGTACTTCAAGGTAAACCAACCCCCGAAGTCCGTAGACGATGGTGGGACTATCTTTGTTGATCATGCCAGCATCCGGATTGAGGATCATGTCGCACTTGAGCAAGTCGGCATGATCACGGATGAAGCCTTCCAGGGATGGGGAGCCGATTTCCTCTTCGCCTTCAAGGATGAATTTGATGTTGAGTGGCAGTTCCCCTGTTTTCAAAACACTCTCAAGCGCAAAGACTGTTGCCAAAATCTGACCTTTCATATCCGAGGAGCCCCGCGCAAACAGATTCTCACCCCGAACGGTGGGTTCGAATGCAGGAGTCGTCCAGGAGTCCAGTGGATCTGGGGGTTGCACATCGTAGTGCCCATAGATCAGCAGAGTTTTAGCATCAGGTATTCTTGACCTTTTTTCGGCGAAAACAACAGGGTGTAAACCAGTTGGATAGATTTTGACTTCATCCATGCCGAGTTGGTCAAAGTAGGATTTCAGAAATTCTGCTGCTTCAAGCATGTGGGCTTTCATCTCCGGGTCAGAGGAGACAGAAGGGATGCGCAAGAAGTTTTCAAAAGTCTGCATCTTTTCACTTTCTGTGTTATTGAATTCCTGGATTGCTTCTTGTGTTCTGGACATATTCTTCCCTCGTTTAATTTTTTTTTGATTATATGCCATTTGGCAAAAATTCGTGTTAGCATAGGCAATGCTGTTAGGTAATTGGCAATAACGGGTAAAATACTGAGGTTGTTTGAAAAAATCATTTGTTGCTGCTTGACTTTCCATTCATCAGCACGAATGCAGAGGACAAGCAAGTACAATGAGTAACTGACCTGGAGCTATGTTTTATGAATGAGAAATTACTGGCAGAAGAGGTAAGCTAAGAAATGGATTTGATTGAACACAGACAGTTAATTATCTTGGGAGCTGGTCCTGCAGGACTGTCTGCCGCAATTTATGCTGCCAGGGCTGAACTGAAACCGTTGGTTATTACCGGTATGGTTTTGTATGGGCAGACATCTTTGACTCATACCATCGAAAATTATCCAGGTTTCCCAAAGGGGGTAGGAGGAACGGAGCTTGGTCAGCTTTTTGAAGACCAGGCGAAAGTTTTTGGCGCAGAGTTTGTGGTGGATGAGGTTCAAGCCGTTGATCTTTCCAAGCATCCCTATACCGTCAGTGTTTATGGGGGCGACTATACCGCGGATGCACTGATCATTGCCATGGGCGCAAACTACAAAAGACTTAATGTTCCCGGGGAAGAGGAATTTATTGGGCGAGGTGTTTCGTACTGCGGCACCTGCGACGGCTGGTTTTATAAGGACAAAGATATCCATGTCGTCGGGGGCGGTGACAGCGCACTTGAAGAAGCCCTGTTCCTGACTCGCTTTGCCCACAGCGTGACAATTATTCATAGGCGAGATACCCTGCGGGCAGGAGCCATCCTCGAAAATCGGGCCCGAATCAATCCAAAAATCAGTTTCCTCCTTGATTCTGTAGTCAAGGAAATCAGAGGAAGCGAGGGTGTGGAAGAGCTTCTGATCGAGAATGTTAAAACCGGCAAACTGAGCCCGATCCCTACTGAAGGTCTTTTTATTTTCATCGGTCACACTCCGAACACCAAATTCTTTGAAGGGCAGCTCGAGATGGAACCTGGCGGAACGCTGAAGGTCGATGAGCATATGGAAACCAGCAGGAAAAGTGTTTTTGCCGCAGGCGAGATTGCCGATCCTCTATACCGACAGGTTGTAACATCGGCAGGCATGGGGGCAGCCGCCGCGATTTCTGCGACACATTGTCTTGAGACGATGACTTGCGGAATCTAGTTCAGTCTAAGGCGAGACTGTTGGTTGTACACCGGTACCAATCCAACTGAATACCCGAAACGCACTCGTGACACCGGCTTCTTCATAAATCGGATTATCTTTATCCTGGTTTATTTGTCTTGCAACCGTCACACTCCACTGAATGATATGGGGAATACCATCCGTGGGGCGGAAAGTGGAAGGCAGGATAAATTTTGTATCGGTTATGTAGTCAACCATGATCTTTTCTTCGATTGAAGTAAGATCCTGGATTTTCACGCGATAAACTTCATTGGGGCGCAAGGCTGCCACCGCTGCCCACTGCAAGGTTACACTTTCGTCTGTTGCGGAAAAGGCAGCACCTGAGCGCGGTAATAGCAGATTGGGCGCAGGGTAAGGCGGCAGGGGTGTTGGGGTCAGCGTTGGACCCGGAGTGGGGAGGCGGTCGCACAGGGGGACGATGAGGGTCTGACCCTGGCGGATAGTGGTGCCGCTCAGATTATTAAATTCCTGAATATCCTGGATAGAAACATTGTAATTTAACGCAATCCCTTGAAGTGTATCGCTGGAGGAAACGACTACGGAAACCGTGTTTGTGCAGATATCTGCCGCGATTTCGATTGCCTCAGGAGTTGCGGTTGGCACTGGGGAAGGGGTGAGAGTGGGTTGTGGAATTTTGATTGAGCGTCCCTCGCTGATCATGCAATCAGTGCCCAGGTTGTTGGCAAGGATGATGCTCTGCACCGAAACTCGAAATTGTGCGGCAATATCCGAACACGTTTCGTTGGCTTTCACCACGTAGTCAAGATCCGGTAATGGCGTCCAGGTGGGCTCTGGCTGAAGGGTTGCCGTGTTTGTGGGAGTGAGAGTCATCGTCGGGGTGGTGGTTTGGGTCGGTTCGTCGATGACTTCCGCTGCCGGAGTGGTGGCGCGGTTTTGGTTAATCACCAAAAAGATCACCACTGCGATTAGAGCAAGGATCAATACTCCCAATCCAATCAATGCTCCGAGGTTCATTTTTACCTCAGGAATACGTTTTGAATCTATTGGGTTTTCCTTTTTAGGGCTGGCAGTGCCGTCGAGCAATGTGCCGCAAACCAGGCAACGGGTGGCACTTTCTGAGATGCGTGTGCCACAAACCGGACAGGTCTGGCTTGCACGGTTATTTTTTTCAGTTTGAATTTTTTTCATAAGCTTCTAATTATTGAGCCAACAGACATTGGTAAAATTGGCTTAATGTTTGGTATCTATCTCCATATTCCCTTCTGTCGCAGAAGGTGTAAGTATTGTGATTTTATCACGTATGCCGGCAAAGAAGAATTAATGCCGCGGTATGTGGCTGCTTTGATTTCCGAACTTCAGCATCAGGCGAAGAATCTCAAGGATCTTCCCGCTCAGGTGGACACAGTCTTTTTTGGCGGTGGAACTCCATCCCTCTTGAAACCCGCTTGGGTGAAAGATCTGATCGATTGCATACGCACAGAATATGGTTTGGCAGAGGATGTTGAAATTTCGCTGGAAGCAAACCCAGGAACACTTTCAGCGGTATATACCGCCAAAATAGTGGAAGCGGGTGTCAATCGACTCAGTATTGGGGTTCAATCGTTTATCAGCAGGGAACTGGCACATCTTGGAAGGATTCATAATCCTTCCCAGGCAGTGGATGCAATTCATTCCGCGCGTCAGGCAGGATTTTCGAATATCAGCCTTGATCTGATGTTTGGAATCCCGGGGCAGAGTTTGACGGATTGGCAGGCTAATCTCCAACGGGCTTTAAGCCTCCAGCCAGACCACCTTTCACTCTACTCTCTGATACTTGAACCGGGAACGCAACTCTTTGAGGATGTTCACAGTGGCAAACTGCAGGCTGTTTCAGAAGATCTTAGTGCCGATATGTATGAATTGTCAATGGATATGTTATTTGATGAGGGTTTCTCCCATTATGAGATCTCGAACTGGTCCAGGGGAGAATTCTATGAGGCACAACATAACAAAATCTATTGGAAGAACCAGCCTTACCTGGGAGTTGGCGCTGGGGCGCACAGCAGCATTAATGGGCTGCGCACAGCCAACACACCGGCAATCGAAGAATATGTGAGAAGGCTGACTGCTATCCCTTTCCATTCAGGAAGCACTTTTCCAGCCGCGGATGAAACCTTAAATTTGGATCTCTATACTGTGCAGCAAGAAACAATGATGTTGGGAATGCGCCTGACAAGAGAAGGTGTGTCGGCTTTTGAGTTTGAGAATCGATTTGGTGAGAAGATCCAGGATGTTTTCCCAAGAGAACTGGAGCGTATTTTGGACCTAAAACTGGTGGAATGGCGCCGTTTCGAGGATGGACCCCATCTGGTGCTCACGAGGCAGGGAATATTGCTCGGCAATCAGGTGTTTCAGGAGTTTGTTTAATTACTTGTGAACCCTGATGAAGGTTCCCCAACCTTGTTTGACCCACTCTTCGGGTCCTGCTTGAGGTAAGGTCCAGCGGTAGATCCATTTCGCATCATCGTTGGACATATTGATACAACCAGCACTCATCGGTGTTCCAAAGTTGGAGTGCCAGAATGTGCCGTGGGTTGCCAGCCCGATTTCCAGTTCAAAGAAACAGGTCCAGGGTACACCCATCCAGATTCGTTCTCGGACGTCGCTGGTCAGGATGGCATTACCCATATGTTTGGATGGATATTTCCCTTTGATTGCGTATAGCCCTTCACCTGTCGGAAAGCCCGTGGAGACTTTGAATTCTTTTACTACCTTGTCACCTTCAAAAGCTTGCAAGCGCTGAAGGGGGAGTGAAACGTCAATCGATTTTTCATTCCCGGGGACGTTGGGTGAAAGTGGTTCGAACTCCTCGTCTTCGATAAAACGTAAGTGCTCAGCCCGTACTATCGTTTCTGTACGTCCAAGTTGGTCCTGGATTTTGTACCAGGGTTGTTTGTCGGGTCCTTGCACCACGTCAACTACCCAATGTGTAGAGCGATAGAAATACATCCAGAGGGGAACCCAGCCATTATTGTACTCGCGGAAGAGTGAGCGAGTGTAGGGCACCGTAATTTCAGCCAGCTGACCAGTTGCGCGCTTTGGTTTGGAGGGCTCGTTGAGTTCATATTTGACTTCATAGAGGAGACCACTGAACACAAATCCGCCCCAACAGCGATACCAGGTTGGGTTCCAGGCGGGTCCATTAGGACCTATTACCTCTTCGTAGACATTAATAATATCCATGTATTGACGCTGGTAGAGGATCACGCTCGACTCATCCGGTTCCTTGTAGATACTTACACCTGATTTCTCGCCAACAAGCATGAAACGCGGTTTGTTCCAGATGCTGGCAGCATCAGCTCCCGGCAAAACCGCTGATGCGCCTAAGCTCATGGCACCAAACTTCAGAAACTCACGTCGTGAAAGATCCATTAATCAAGATCCTCCAATTTTATGTCTCCAATGGTATCGTAAATGAACTTTGGTCGGTAAGGAAAATCGGCGATATCGCTTTCTTGTGTCATTCCCGTCAGGACAAGCACAGTATCCATCCCGGCCGAAATACCAGCCAAAATATCTGTGCGCATGTTGTCGCCGATCATGTAACTGTCCTCCGAATGCACGCCAAGGTAATTGAGAGCAGACCGCATCATCAGGGGGTTTGGTTTGCCAATGTAGAGAGGAGTTTTGCCCGTGGCAGCTTCAATCAGAGCAGCCATAGCGCCAGTGGCTGGAACAACGCCTTGCTCACTGGGTCCGGTGAGGTCCGGGTTGGTGGCAATGAACCTCGCGCCGGCATTGATCAGGCGAATGGCGATGGTTATCTGATCAAAACTATAGCTAACGGTATCTCCTAAAACCACGTAATCCGGATCTACGGGGGTTTGCACATAACCTATGCGGTGAATTGCCTCAGTCAGACCGACCTCCCCGATTACAAACGCTTTGCCTTGGGGAAGCTGATCATCCAAAAATTGGGAAGTCGCTACGGCGGAGGTGTAAATGTTATCCTCTGGAATATCCAGACCAGCAATTTGCAGACGATGTGCCACATCTCGCGTGGTGTATAGGGCATTATTCGTAACAACGAGAAATTTCCGCTCATCGTGCAAGAGAGTCCTGACAAAATCTTTTGCTCCTGGAACTGGTTTTGCTCCATGCAGGAGCACACCATCCATGTCGATCAGAAAACTCTTTTTCACTTTGCCCATACCATCGCTCCAGTCTTAATAATCAAAGCCACTGTTGATTTTACCAACAGTGGCTTGAGATTACGAATGCTGTTAAAGGTTTACTTCTTGGTCAGAATGATACGGGCATCCACAACCGCGACGCCTTGTCCTTCTTCGTAAACAATGACGGGGTTCGCGTCTGATTCGGCGATTTCATCCTGCAGGTCATAGACCATGTAGGAGTAATGTGCCAGAACGTCGGCGAGGGCTTTCTGGTCGCGTGGGGCTTCACCCCGTGCACCCTCCAGGATCTTGGCGCTTTTAATCTCTGATTGCATATCCAGCGCAGTGGCTTCATCGATCGGAGCAACTTTGAAGGTCACATCCTTCATGACCTCCACGAAGATGCCGCCAAGACCAAACATCAGCGTGGGACCAAAGGTGGCGTCGTTTACTGAGCCAACAATCACTTCAGTTGCCCAGGGGGCCATTTCCTGGATTGCAACGCCGTCAATCTCCGCATCAGCCTTGTAATTCAAGGAGTTCTCCATGATCAATTTATAGGCGTCGCGCACACCCTGCTCATTTTTGATATTCACTTTGACCGCGCCCGCATCAGATTTATGCAGGATGTCGGGGGAGACGATCTTCATTACCACAGGGAAGCCAATTTCCTCAGCCATACGAACCGCATCGTCTTCGGTTTTGGCAAGGTCAGTGGAGGCTATCGGTAAACCATAAGCCTTGAAGACATGCTTGGCTTCGACCTCGGTAAGGGCATCGCGACCCTTGGCGCGGGCAGCGGCGATGATCTGGAGGGCTTTTTCTTTATCAACATTCGCGGGTTTGTACATACCATTGTGCGCGGTTTTCAGTAATTCATCCTGTTTGCGCAAAGATGCCAGGGCTTTAACTGCCAGGTCGGGGGCATCATAGGTGGGAATGTCATGTTCGATCAACCATTCCTTCGCTTTCTCGCAGCGTTCGCCGCCGATGAAGGAAACTGCCACAGGTTTGCCGCTTGCGCCGGATTCCTGGATGGCGTTATAAATTGCTTCAGCGATTTCCTGCGGATCAGTAACGGAAGTTTCGCAGTAAAGTACCGCCATGCCATCCACCCAGGGGTGAGCGTAAGAGTACTTGACGCCTTCGTAATAGCCTGCCAGACCAGCGCCGCCGGTGATATCCACCGGATTTTTGGCGGAACCAAAAGAAGGCATGTGTTTTTTGAGCTCTTCCTGAACGTCCGGAGGAGCAAATTTTAGGGGCAGTCCGTATTTTTCTGCGGCGTCTGTAGCCAAAACGCCAACACCACCGCCATTTGTGACGATCAGGAGGTTATCGCCTTTCATGGTAGGCTGCAGGGCGAGAGCGAGGGTGGTGTCGAACATGTCGTTGAGGTCTTCAGCCTGGGCAACGCCGGCCTGCTCAAATGCGGCTTCATAAACCTTGGCACTGCCAGCCAGCGACCCGGTGTGGGAGGCTGCTGCGGCTGCGCCGTGAGCGGAAGTGCCGGCTTTGAGAGCAATGATTGGTTTGGTGCACTGACGGGCTGCCTCCATAAACTTTGGTCCGTCTTTGATGCCTTCGATGTAAAGCGTGAGACAGGAAGTGTTTTCGTCTTCATTCAGGTAAGAGATCAGGTCAGCAAAATCGAGGTCAGCCTGGTTGCCAATGGAGATCATCTTGTCGAAACCGACCCGGCGGGTGTAGGTAGCGGCAGCCATTGCGATCAGAAGCGCGCCGCTTTGAGAAATAAGCGCAGCCTTGCCTTCATAAGGCAGGTAGTTGTAGAAAGAAGCATTCATCTTGTCGCTGTTGGAGAGCACGCCGATGATGTTCGGTCCGATGATGCGCATGCCATATTCATGGGCAGTACGAACGATTTCTTCCTCGAGGGCATGGTCACCGACTTCACTGAAACCGGAGGAGATGATGCTCAAACCCTTCACGCCTTTTTCGCCAGATTCCTGGACAACCTTTGGCACGATCTTTGCTGGCACGGTGATGACAGCGGCATCGACCACGTAAGGAACATCCTTAACGCTCGGATAGCACTTGTAACCCGCGATTTCTTCGGCGTCAGGATTGATTGGATAGACAGCGCCCTTGTAGCCGCATTCTTTCAGGTTTTCAACGACTTTGTAACCGATTTTGTCGGGGTTGGTTGATGCGCCAATGACGGCGATACTCTTTGGTTTGAGAACAGCATTGATGATTGGATCCACTTTTTCCTCCGGTAATAGTTTGTTTGGTTAACCAATAGATTAGTATACCGCAAATAAACTGCGCTGCCATGAGAAAATTTGCCTGTGTAAGAGCAACATGATAATGTCCTAAAGTAGCAAAATAGAAATGTCCTAATTAACATTAGGAGCTATGACATGGACAATCGAAATGAACAATGAAGAACTACTCCGAAAAAGTGTCCTTGAAGGAGTGCTGGAAAAACGAGAAAGCCAAAAAGATGCGGCTGCAAAACTGGGGATCAGCGAACGACAATTTCGGCGGATATTGCGAAGATATCGGTTGGAAGGCGTTGCGGGGTTGGTGTCCAGGAAGCGGGGAGTACCCAGTAATCGCAAGATGGAGGCTGCGATACGGGAGATTGTTGAAGACTTTATCAATGATCCGCTGGTAAAAGGTTTTGGACCCACCTTGATGGCTGAAAAAGTTGAGCAGATGAAAGGTATCCGCTTGAGCAAAGAGACCCTGCGAAAGATGATGATTGAAGCGGGTGTTTGGAAATCAAAAGTCAAAAAGAAGGCTGAGCCCCATTACGCTCGTCCCAGAAGGAAGCATCGTGGCGAACTGGTGCAGATAGACGGTTCTGAACATGCCTGGCTGGAAGATCGTGGACCCAAAGCCACATTGCTGGTGTTTGTGGATGATGCCACCAGCCAGATCCTGGCAGCTGAATTTGTGCCCGAAGAAAGCTTCTTTAGCTATGGGAACTTGTGTCAACGCTACTTTCGGGAACACGGTCTGCCCAAGGCTTTCTATAGTGACCGCTTCAGCGTCTTTCGGGTCAATCGCAGAGAAAAGCTCAAGTATGAACCGGTTACTCAGTTCCAGCGGGCTCTCAGCGTCCTGGATACCGAACTGATTTGCGCCAATTCACCACAAGCCAAGGGACGGGTGGAGAGAGCCAACCAAACTTTGCAGGATCGTCTGATCAAGGAAATGCGTCTCCTGGGTATCAGCGATTATGAACAGGCCAATCTGTATTTGCCCCAGTTTATTCGCGACTATAACCGCAAATTTGCTGTATCGCCCGCTTCAAACCCTGACTTCCATCGCCCTTTGGATGAAACGCATGATTTGGCGTTCCTTTTCTCCATTCACGCCTTCCGCAAAGTCACCAAAACCTTGCAGATCAATTATGCTGGCAGAGTGTATCAAATTGTGACTAATCATCCAGCCTATTTTTACGCTGATCAGGAGGTTTTGATCACTTGTGATGCTTCCGGTTCTGTCTCAGCCTGGTTTCACGGCAATCTGCTTATCCTGGAAGAAGTGGAGAAAAGATCCAGGCAAACTGCGATTGTCTCCTCCAAATCCGAGCAGACAAATCCCTTGCCACCTGCTTATGACCACCCCTGGAGGACTTATGGAAAAAAGCTGAATGGAAAGCCAGTGCTTACAACTTTATCAACACAATAGGACATTTCTAAATTGCTGAGATTAGGACGTTTCTAAATTGCCTTGACAGAGAAAATTTGCCTGGGAAGCCAGATAAAACCTTGTTTGATATTGGATGATTAATGGTAAGAAAGGTTGGAGGTCAATAAAGATTGGTCAGGAACTTGCTGATAGCAAAGGGTAAAAGCCAAGTTGAACCATTGGCAAGCATCAGGAATAAAAAAAGGCTGATCCGGTGAGGATCAGCCCTTTCAGATGTTACTTCAGTAAGACTAAAGTACGGTTACATCCTGAGCCTGAGGGCCTTTGGGGCCGTCAGTAACCATGAATTCCACGGTTTGATTTTCCTGCAAAGTTTTGTAACCTGCAGCGGTGATGGCGCTGTAATGCACGAAGACATCCTTTGCACCCGACTCTGGGGTAATGAAACCAAAACCCTTTTCGCTATTGAACCATTTTACGGTCCCGACTTGACGTTCTGCCATGATATATTGATCCTCTCTGAATCTAAAAACAAAATTGTGTTGACTTAATGGGGGTTTGGATCCGGATGACTAGCACTTTGAAAAACAAACTTCCAATTAGAACTTACTAAATCTACCATATATCGAACCTGTGTCAAGTGCACATATATCTCCCGAAATTACGGTCTTAAACCTTCCGCTTTGCTTTTTCTGACACATAAACTGGCGATAGGAAGCACTAAGCGGTATGCTGCGTTATGATAAAAATGAGAAGTGTTGACATTGGTTGCTTCTTAAAAAATCTGCCTGTAGTTCTCTACAGGCAGATACTTTGATAGGTGCAAATTATCCAAACAAGTGGAAGATCGCGAAAATTGGAGCAAAAAGCGATGCAACCAGGCTCATGACCGTGATTAATGTATTTAAAGAAGGGCCAGCAGTGTCCTTAAAAGGGTCACCTACTGTATCCCCAACAACAGCAGCCTTATGTGCGTCAGAGCCCGGACCACCAAATTTTCCGGTTTCAATGAACTTCTTTGCGTTGTCCCATAAACCACCGGCATTACTCATCAATAAAGCGAAGATGACTCCAGTGAAAATGGCTCCCCCCAGGAATCCGCCCAAGGCATTGGGTCCAAGCAGGAAGCCAACCACCAAAGGCAGTCCCACTGCCAAAAAAGCAGGCAAAATCAGGGAGGAGAGCGCTCCTTCGGCTGCCAGACCGACACAGCGTCCGTAATCCGGTTTATGCGTGCCTGCCAGAATACCAGGCTCTTCACTGAATTGACGGCGAACTTCTTCAATCATATCAAAGGCGTTATTGGTCACCGAAAGCATTAATAGAGCGCTGAACAAAGGCGGCGTCATGGCACCCAGGAACACTCCAGCGACCACAATAGGCTCTCGCAGGCTGATCGTGATGCTTACCCCGGCGGCTTGAACCACCTCTGCGTAGGCAGCAAAAAGGGCGATAACCGTCAAAGCAGCCGCGCTAATAGAGAAGCCTTTGGTGATGGCTTTTGCTGTGTTTCCAGCTGAATCCAGTTCATCGGCACGGACGATCACTTCGTGATCCATGCCTGCCATTTCAGCGATTCCGCGGGCATTATCTACAATCGGACCATAAGCATCTGCAGAAACGATCATGCCGCTGATTGAGAGCATTCCAACTGCACTGATCCCAATGCCGTAGATGCCACTCAGACCAAAAGATTCTGCAACTAAATAAGAAATAAGCGTTGCGGCTGCGACACCAATTACTGAAGGGACAATGGAAATCAAACCGTAACTGAAACCTGTAATTATGTTGATTGCTGAACCGGAGGTAGAAACCCGGGCAGTTTCTTTTACCGGTTTTCGCATATCGTTCGTGAAGTAGTCTGATGTAAATCCGATGATCACACCAGTAACCAGTCCAGTCAGAGCAGCCCAGAAAATACCAGGATTGACATCTGTAAAGTGGACAAAAATGAACAGAAAAATTGCGAAAATGACGCAGGTTATAACCGTCCCTCGGTTTAGGGCTGGGCCGGGTTTTTGACCTTCCTTGACACGAACAAGGGAGATTCCAAGCAAAGAAGCGATGATACCCAACAAGCACAAGATCAGCGGTATAACCGTATATTTGATATGTTCGGTTTGGCTTAACCCCATCGAGGCACCAAGCAACATAACTGCAACCGCGCTGGCTACATAACTATCAAAAATATCCGCGCCCATGCCAGCCACATCACCAACATTGTCACCAACGTTATCTGCGACAACAGCAGGGTTGCGGGGGTCATCTTCGGGGATGCCAATCTCGATCTTTCCAACCAGGTCTGCCGCAATATCTGCAGTCTTTGTGTAGATCCCACCGCCTGCCTTTGCCAGCAGAGCTAAAGTCGAAGCACCAAAACTAAAGCCAAGTACTGCTTCGGCAGTACCGGTCCACAATAAGATCAGGCTCATTCCAATAACTGCCATACCAACCATGGCAAGTCCAAGCACGGCGCCAGCATTGAAAGAGAGCTTGAAGGCACGTGAAAGGCTGAAATTGGCAGCAGTTGCAGTGCGTACGTTTGCTTCAACTGCGACGCGCATGCCCAGGTAACCTGACACGGCTGAACTAATTGCCCCCGCAATAAAGGCTACTGACATTACCAGACCTTCTTTGAAATGCATGGTTACAGCACCACCGCCAGCGGTTTCAGGTTGGATACTAAACACAACAGCGATAATGACCCCAATCAGGACTGCCAGAATCCCTAGTGCACGGTAAAGTTTAACAAGATAGGCTTTTGCCCCTTCTTTGATCCAGGATGCCACTTCTTTGGCGCGTTCGGTACCCGGGTCTTGCTTGATGACCCAAAAATAGATATAAAGCGCAACTCCCAGAGAGATTACGCCAGCGACGATCGCGAGATAAATCCAATTCATGTAATTATTCATATTTTTTTGCTTTAGCTTTCGTTTACATATTTGCTGATCTGAACCAAGGGTAATTTTTGGTTCGAATTTCTTCTGGACTGGGCATAGGAAAATATCGCATTTGGTTCCGATTACCTACAAAGAATCCATTCTTGATTGTTCGATAGTGAATACTTGGGGAGTGGACACGGTCAACCATCTTTGTCGCCGCATATTTGGTTTTTATATCCTTAAGGCACTGACGCAGATGATCCCTGTTGCTGTAAGGCAGATTTTCCATCAAGCCCATTTCAGGGTCAGATGCCAGTTCACCAAGCTGCAGCTCTGTAAAGACGATAGCAGGGAGGCTGACCAGGGAAACCGGATCCCGTACGATCGTATCAATGAAAGCTAAAGGGCTCAGCCGACTGACGACCAGGGGAGAAACAGGCACAATCTCCTGGTAAAGGTGCAGCTGCTCTACACCATTGGGTATTTGAGTGGACGGGCTAAGTTCAAGCGTGCGACCATCCATGGTAGTCAGATACAGATGTTTCAAAGCGTCAAAGTCCATATGCTCCAAGACTCGATACACTGAGACATAGACAGAAGATTTAAGACTGTCATCCTCATGTGGAACACAGCGCTCATAGGCTTCTTCCACGCGGAAATATGGATCTCGAAAATCAGGGTCGACTTCAAAAAACATTGCCTGACCGCGCGATTTTTTAGCTGATCCTACTGCGTAGTAGGTACCGAACTCTTCGGGGCTTAGCATCGAGGCAATCAATGCTTCGGGAAGTAAAGAAAGGTAAAGGTAAATTGCCATTCGGAACTCCTATTCTTTTAGATTTTTAAAATCGGTTTTTAGCCAATTCTCGAATATTATTATTGTACCTGCAAGTTACTTAGATTTGATCCCATTTATTGCATTCAACGGCGTGGAATCATTGGCATTGCAGGTTTAAACCTTCCATTCTCCTGTTTTTGACGCATAAACTGGCTATAATTAGCGCTAAGGAGTACGCTGCGCTATGACACAAATGAGAATTGGTTACATTGGTCTTGGAACCATGGGCGCGCCCATGGCAATGAATATCCTGAAAGCAGGTTTTCCACTGACAGTCTTCAATCGCACAGCCTCAAAAGCCGAAAGTTTACTTGCGGCTGGGGCGAAGTGGGCCAAAACTCCTGCTGAAGTCGCCAGCAGGTCAGAAATTGTTTTTACCAATCTCTCGGATACTCCTGATGTTCTTCAAATTCTCTTTGGAGAGAACGGGGTCATTAACGGAGCACATCCGGGGATGATCCTGGTGGATAACTCAACCATTAAGCCTTCAGCCAGCCGCGAGATTTACGAGCGATTCCAGGAAGTTGGGGTAAGCGCGTTGGACGCACCGGTGAGTGGTGGAGATATCGGCGCGAAAGATGGCACCCTGGCGATCATGATTGGTGGGGAAGCTGAAGCACTCGAAAAAGTGATGCCAGTGTTTGAGGCGATCGGCAAGAAAATTACGCATGTAGGCGATGCCGGTGCGGGGCAGGTGGCGAAAGCCGCCAACCAGATCATGGTGGCGGCGCAGATGGTGGCGGAAGCTGAACTGATGCTCTTCGCGCAGAAATCGGGCGTGGATGTTGCCAGGGTGATTGATGCCATCAGGGGAGGGGCGGCGCAATGCTGGACGCTGGATGTCAAACCACAACAACTGCTGGCAGGCAACCGAACTCCAGGCTTTAAATCCAGCTTGCAGGCGAAAGATCTGAATATCGTGATAGATACCGCACGTGATTACCAGGCGGTGCTGCCCGGGACCGCACTCAACAGCCAACTCTATAATGGCATGGTGGCGCTCGGAGAAGGCGATCTGGATAATTCCGCGGTAATCCGCATGCTTGAATTGCTAAACGACACAGATCTGATAGTTACTGAATAATATTGAGCGGACTAAACCCAGCATTCATATGTTGCCAGGGTTGATCCGAGAAAACTGAAAATTAACCGGAGGAAGAAAAAATGGATTTCGAATTTATCAAACCACTTTTGAAAGAAGACGCAAAGGGCAAAATTGTCATGCTTGTCATGGACGGTTTGGGCGGTCTGCCTCTCACACCAGAAGGCAAAACGGAGCTTGAAACTGCCCAGACACCAAATATGGACGCATTGGCGGCAAAGTCCTCCCTTGGTCTGCATCATTCCGTGCCTTATGGCATTACTCCAGGCAGCGGGCAGGCACACCTGGGGCTCTTTGGCTACGATCCGGTGAAATATGAGATCGGTCGCGGCGTTTTGAGCGCGCTGGGTGTGGATTTTGACCTGGGTCCGAACGATGTGGCAGCCCGCGGCAACTTCTGCACGGTTGATGAAAATGGCGTGATCACGGACCGCCGGGCAGGACGCATCCCGACCGAGGTGGGGGAGCGTTTATGCAAAATGCTCAAAGACAACATCAATCTGCCTGGCGTTGAACTCTTTCTGACTCCCGAGAAGGAATATCGCTTTGTCTTTGTTTTACGGGGCGAGGGGCTGAGCGGTGAAGTTTCGGATACCGATCCACAAGCTGTTGGAAAGAAAGCTGAAATCGCCACCGCCACAAGCCCGGCGGCAGAACACACCGCTGAGCTGATCCGCGAATTTGTACGGCAGGGGAATGAAATTCTCAAAAATGAATTTCCAGCCAACAGTTTTGTGCTGCGCGGTTTTGCCGGCATGCCAGCCTGGCCTACATTCCCGGAAGTCTGGGGAATTAAATCGCTGGCAATTGCGATGTACCCGATGTATCGCGGTGTTTCGAAGGTGGTGGGTATGACCGTGATGCCGCCGGCTGAGTCAATGTCCCATGAAATCAGCATGCTTGAAGACAATTGGAACGATTACGACTTCTTCTTTGTGCACATCAAAAAGACAGACAGCTACGGCGAAGATGGCAATTTTGACGCCAAGGTGCACATCATCGAAGAAGTAGACGCTCTTCTTCCACGCATTCTTACGTTGGACCCGGAAGTCTTGATCATAACCGGGGATCATTCCACCCCAGCCAAACTAAAAGCGCATTCCTGGCACCCAATCCCGACCCTGCTTTACGCGAAGGACGCCCGTCCGGATGGCATCAATAGTTTTGGCGAACGCGCTTGCATCCACGGCAGCCTGGGCTCGCGTTTTGACGGCACTGAGCTGATGCCAATGGCATTGGCGCTTGCCGGAAGGCTGGAAAAGTACGGAGCATAAGAAAACCTAAACCTGGTCTGCTTTAGCAGACCAGGTTTTTTATCCTGGAGGACGCGATGTCAGATCATCTTGCACTGCTGGCAAGCCCGTTGGCAGAAAGCAAAGTCCGCTGTGAGCTATGTGCGCACAGGTGTGTAATCCGTCCGGGTCAGAGGGGGTTGTGTGGCGTGCGGGAAAACCGCGGAGGGGAGCTTTTTAGCCTCAGTTATGGGCGCTTAATTGCTTCGCATGTGGACCCGATCGAGAAAAAACCCTTGTACCACTTCCTGCCTGGCAGTTTGAGCTTTTCGATTGCTTCTCCGGGGTGTAACTTTCGCTGCCAGTGGTGCCAGAATGCGGACATTTCGCAAATATCCCCAACCAATGAGCCTAACAGACCCAGATATGTACCGCCTGAAAAGGTGGTTGAGTCTGCTCTTGCTTCGCAATGCCAAAGCATCTCCTACACCTATACCGAACCCAGCCTGTCAGTTGAGTACAACCTCGAGGTCAGCCGGCTGGCGCGGGACGTGGGGCTGAAAAATGTGTACGTAACCAATGGCTACATGACCCCGGAGATGCTTGAACTGACAATCCCAACGCTGGATGCGGCTAACGTGGACATCAAAGCATTTGATGAAGCGGTTCACCGGCGCTACACCGGAGCGCATTTGCAGCCTGTGTTGGATACCTGCGTGGCGTTGCTGAAGGCAGGGGTCTGGCTGGAAGTGACCACACTGCTCATTCCGGGGGTCAATGATGATCAAGCCCAACTGGAGGGTCTGGCGGAGTTTATTGCCACAAAACTCAGTTTGGACGTGCCCTGGCATATCAGTCGCTACTTTCCTCAACCGCAATTCAGGCAAATTCCTGCCACGCCACCGGAAACGATCTTTCAAGCGATGGAGGTTGGACGTGAGGCAGGATTGAGATATGTCTACGGCGGTAATCTGATGATTTCAAGTGATACAGATTGCCCAACCTGTGGTGAGCGCGTTATCCGGCGGATGGGCTACGCGGACGCGACAATGAACTTAAAAGAAAACGCCTGCCCGAAGTGTGGCTTTCGAATTGCAGGCGTTTGGTGATTTTAGTTAACTGAACTGACTTGATTTTTGTCTCCTAAACAGCACAGAATCTGCCTTGTCTGACCATCTCAGCGACTGCATCCATGCTGGGTTTGAAGTAAGCATCCTGTTCAAAGAATGGCGCAACTTTACGGATCGCCTGATAAGCCTTTGATGTGCCCTGACCAAGCTTCAAACCAGGGTTGTCACACAGCCTGAAATCGATTGCCTGGGCGGCGCTCAATAACTCTATGGCAATGACTGTGCGCACGTTCTCAACGATCTGTTGGCAATGCAGGGCAGCGTTGGCGCCCATACTGACATGATCTTCCACGTTGCCTGAAGAGGGGATGGAATCCACGCTATCTGGGTGTGCAAGCGTTTTGTTTTCTGAACAGAGGGCTGCGGCGGTGTACTGAAGCAGCATGAAACCTGAGTTCAAACCGCCATGGGCTGCCAGGAAGCAAGGGTAATGCTCGGGGTGACTGTCGATAAGCTTGGCAATCCTACGCTCGGAAATGTTGGCAAGGTCGGTCATCGCTATGGAAAGAAAATCCAGCGCGAGTGCTAATGGCTCACCGTGGAAATTGCCGCCAGAGAGGAATGTGACTTCGTTATTTTCGTCGAAAAAGAGTAAGGGATTGTCTGTAACGGAGTTAAGCTCTATTTCCACTACATTTTGCGCGTAGCTGATTGCGCTATGCACTGCGCCGTGCACCTGGGGTACACAACGCAGGGTGTAGGCATCCTGGACATTTTTGGAATCATCCGGGCGGGTCAGCTCACTGCCTGCCAGTAATTCGAGCAGGCTGGCTGCTGTTTCGGATTGCATGGCCTGTGGACGACTGGCGTGAATTTGGGGGGAGTAGGCACGCAGAGTCCCGTTCTGAGCTTCAAGCGAAAGTGCAGCAGCGCAGTTGGCAGATCTTAGAACGACTTGCGCATCATAGACTTGCAAAGCCCCAATAGCCGTCATTAGCGTGGTGCCATTGGTCAGGGCAAGCCCTTCCTTGGCGCCCAATCTGACCGGTTTCAAGCCGTTTTCCTGCAGAACTTCCGCAGAGTTTCTGACTTCACCCCGGAAACGTACTTGACCTTTTCCGATGAGTGGCAGTGCCATGTGGGCAAGTGGAGCCAGATCGCCGCTGGCGCCAAGAGAACCCTTAGAGGGGATGAGGGGCAAAATGTTTTTGTTGAGCAAAGTGAGCATCAGCTTGAGCGTCTCAAGGCGAATGCCGGAATGTCCCTTGGCAAGCGTGTTAGCCCGGATGATCATCATCGCGCGCACAACTTCCGCAGGCAATTCAGGACCTGTTCCCACGGCGTGGCTGAGGATGATATTTTCCTGCAACTTTTCCACGTTTTCAGGCTGGATCAGGCGATCCTTGAAAGCGCCAAAACCGGTGGTGATGCCGTAGGCTATCCGCCCTTCGTCCACGAATTTCGCGACCGCATCCGAAGCGCGTTGGATGCCAGGCAAGGCTTCAGGAGCGAGGGTGACCTGAGTGGTGGGATTTCTTGCGGCTTGAACGAGCTCTTCAAGGGTGAGTGAGAAACCGTTAAGCGCTAGATTTGCCATGAATTCTCTCCTTTTATTGTAGAAATCAGGCTTCAATGATCTCGATGGTTTGCAATTTCACAGCGGGCGAGCCGATGCGCATCGGGTCGCGCTCTGGGATGGATAGAAGGACATCCAAACCCTTGACCACTTCGCCAAAAATGGCGTGTTTACCGTCCAGCCAGGGGGTGGGCACATGGGTGATGAAGAATTGCGAGCCGTTGGTGTTGGGACCGGCGTTCGCCATGGAAAGGATGCCGGGTTTGCTGTGTTTCAGACCTGCGCCGAATTCATCACGGAAGGAATAGCCGGGTCCGCCCCGGCCAGTGCCGGTGGGGTCGCCAGCCTGAGCCATGAAATCTTTGATAACACGGTGGAAAATGGTGTCGTCATAGTAGCCTTCACGGGCAAGGAAGATGAAATTGTTGACGGTGTTGGGGGCTTTATCGGCAAAGAGGTTGACTTCTATATCGCCAAGGTCGGTCTTAAGGATGGCGGTGTATTTTTTGTGCAGATCAAGCTTGAATTCCGGGGCTTTTGTCCATTGTTTTTGTGTCATTTTTATTCTCCTTGGCTAAATTCTATCAGAGGTTCAGGTTAAAAGCCCATGAGTACCGCTTGACTCTTTTTGTGCAACTTTGTATTTGAAGTAATTCGCGAAAG
This sequence comes from Anaerolineaceae bacterium, assembly GCA_040768265.1. GTDB lineage: Bacteria > Chloroflexota > Anaerolineae > Anaerolineales > Anaerolineaceae > Mesolinea. The sequence goes on along the minus strand of JAXGNB010000004.1, from coordinate 327,048 downwards.
AGGTAGTTGCAAAAACAAGGCATGTTCTACTAAACATGCCTTGTTTTTTGTGTGTTTTGTCTTGACAGATCTTCTACTCGAACAGTTTTGCCGGAGTGAACCCATCAAGTACCTGGCTTACAAATTGCTTCTACGGGTTCATTCCGGCCTACAAAAAACCTCAAAAATTTACTCAGACCAGTTCTCCAGGGTCTTCTTGACATCCATCAGGAAGTTGTCACCGCTTTCGCCGTCGATCGCGCGGTGGTCGAAAACCAGCGAAAGGTAAACCATCGGACGAATGGCGATCGAATCATTGCCATTCTCATCGGTGATCACAACCGCGCGCTTTTGCATGGCGCCAGTCCCAAGGATGCCGAGTTGGGGCTGGTTGATAATGGGCATGGCAAAAAGCGAGCCCGCCGTGCCGTGATTGGTCAATGTAAATGTGCCTCCGCGGACATCATCAGGAGAAAGCTTTTTGCTGCGGGCGCGTTCAGCCAGGTCGTTAACCTGGGAGGCGATACCTTTCAGTGACAAATTTTGAACCTGCTTGATGACCGGCACAATCAGCCCGCCTTCACCAAGCGCCACCGCCATGCCAATATTGACATCGCTGAAAGCGAAGATGCCTTCATCTGTCCAGGTGGCATTGACAACTTTGTGTTCACTCAAGGCTTTGGCCATTGCCGCCACAAAATAGGCTGTCAGGGTCAGGTTAATTCCATCGGCAGCAAATTTAGCTTTGTTGGCTTTGCGATGCGCCAGCACACGGCTCATGTCCACTTCCATGACGGTCAGAACGTGCGGGGAGGTCAGGACTGAATCGACCATGCGGGCAGCGATTTGCTTGCGCGTGGAGGTGTGGGGGATCAGGGTGCCAGGTATGTCTGTGGGTACAGGCGCTGCCTTGGCAGGCTGGGCTGGCTTTTCTTTCAACTCCGGTTTGGGTTCCGGGGCTGGAGCCGCTTCTTTCTTCGGGCCGGCCAGAAACGCTTCGACATCCTGCTTGGTGATGCGACCGCCTGAGCCAGTGCCCTCAATCTGATCCGGATTAAGCTTATGTTCTTCAAGCATTTTCCGGACAAGCGGGGAAAGAAAATTAGATTTGTCTGTTGGCTTTTCAGCTACCACTTGTTTTTCCTGCTCAACTGCCTCAGTTGCAACTTCTTCAGGTTCAGGGATCTGTTTCGCTTCCTCTTTATCTTCTTCCAGCGATTCTCCGGGTTCACCAATCCAACCCATGCTCTCACCTACCTGGACTGAATCACCTGCCGCTACGTCAATGCGCAGCAGAGTGCCCGAAATCGGGCTGGGGAATTCGGTCACGACTTTGTCGGTTTCGAGTTCCACCACTGATTCAAATTCTTCCACCTGATCGCCGACTTGTTTGAGCCAGGCAACCACTGTCAGTTCTTCCACACCTTCGCCCGGTCTTGGGGCGATTAATTTCGTAGCCATTGATCCTCCTAAAGAATGGCAGGGAAGCGATTGGGGTCGCTTTCCCGCATGATTTCATAAACCGCGTTAAAAATAGTTTCCGCGTTGGGTTTGCTGTAATAATCGCCATCGGTACCGTAAGCCGGGCGGTGATTGGCTCCACTCAGTGTGCGTGGAGCAGAATCCAACCACTGGTAACCGCCTTGCTTCTCCAGCACTTCCTGCATCATGTAAGCCGTGGTGCCGCCGGGCATATCCTCATCAACGAAAAGCACACGCGATGTCTTTTTGAGCGAGTCGACGATCATGTGATTTATGTCAAAGGGTAATAAGGTCTGGACGTCGATCAATTCCACATCAATGCCAACCTGGGCCAGTTTTTCGACGGCTTGCTGGGCAATGCGCACGGTAGCACCATAGGTAACCAGGGTCAGGTCGTTACCCTCCCTGAGCACTTCCGGTACACCAAGGGGTAGTTTAAATTCGGCGATATTGTCTGGCAGGCGTTCCTTCAGGCGGTAGCCATTCAGAACCTCGACGACCAGGGCAGGATCATCGCCTTCGATCAGCGTGTTATAGAAACCTGCCGCCTGGGTCATGTTGCGCGGGACTGCCACATGGATGCCCCGAACCAGGTTGATGATACCCGCCATCGGCGAACCAGAGTGAAAAACACCCTCAAGACGATGACCGCGTGTGCGGATGATCACAGGAGCCTGCTGGCGACCGACCGTGCGCCAGCGCAGGTTGGAAAGATCATCTGCCATGATCTGAAGCGCGTAAAGCAAATAATCGAGATACTGGATTTCAGCAATCGGGCGAAAACCACGCAAGGCCAAGCCAATCGCCTGACCGAGTATAGTGGCTTCACGGATGCCAGTGTCGGAGACGCGCAGCGGACCATACTTTTCCTGAAGCCCGCGGAAAGCCTGGTTGACATCGCCAAGGTTGCCAACGTCCTCACCGAATGCGATCATCAGAGGCTCTCGGGCAAGAATTTCATCAAAAGCTTTGTTGAGCACTTCAAATCCCATCAGGGTTGGCGAGTTTTCACTGAATTTTGCTTCGACTGGTTTTACTTTCAGTGGTGACTTTTCTGAGTCTGAGAATAGGAATTTGTTATAGTAAGCCTGTTTTTCGGTTTCGAGACTGTTTGAAAGATCCAGCAGGTCTCGACGGGAGTCGGAAGGCTGATCTTTTGTCAGAACGAGTGCCTGGTGGATTGCAGAGGCGGCATCACTAAAAATGGGGTCCTGGATGCTGATGAGACGATCTTTGACCGCCTCAATTTCTGTTTTCTGGGCAGTGGCGTTGGCAGCCAGATCGGATAGCTTCTGAGAGGCGGTATTTACCAATTGCTTGATCGGACCCTGGAAGTTTTCCCAGGCTTTCTTGCGAGCTTGTTCGACGGTTTTCTTATCTTCAGCTTCAAAGCCGCTTAGCTGCTCGTCTGTGGCGACATTATTGTCAATCAGATACTGGCGGAACCGGCGCAGACAGTCATTGTCGTACTCCCACTCAAGACGTTCTTTTGATTTATAACGTTCGTGTGAGCCGGAAGTTGAGTGACCCTGGGGTTGGGTGGCATCAGTGACGTGCACCAGGGCAGGGATGTGATATTTGCGGGCTGTGTCGGCAGCTTCTTCGTAAGTCTGCAGCAGTGCAGGGTAGTCCCAGGCTTGAACCTGATAGAGGTCATAGCCGCGGTCACACTGCTCAGCAGGGCATGGAACCCGCTGAAAGCCTTGCAGGATGGCGTGAATATTTTCTTTTACCATCTGGAATTCATTTGGCACTGAGATGCCGTAGCCGTCATCGTAAATGCTGATGATAGCCGGGGCGTGCAGCACGCCGATCGCGTTGACCGCTTCCCAAAACAAACCTTCAGAAGTTGAGGCGTTGCCAATGCTGGTCCAGGTGATTTCGTTGCCGTTTTGGCTGAAGTTGTCGAATTTTTTCAGCTCCGCGTTTTTGCGATAGAGCGCGGAGGCGTATGCCAAACCTACAGCCCGGGGCATCTGGGCAGCGGTGGGGGCGATATCTGCCGAGGAGTTGTAAAGGTCAGTTTGCTTGAGCCAATTCCCTTCAGCGTCGATCAGCTGAGTGGAGAAATGCCCGTTCATGTTGCGACCGCCACTGTTAGGGTCGAAATCAGGGTCTGCATGCGCGTAGAGTTGCGCAAAGAATTCCTCAAGCGTGAGCAAACCAAGCGCCATCATCCAGGTTTGATCGCGATAATAGCCTGAACGCCAATCACCCTTGCCAAAAGTGCGGGCGATTGCCAGTTGGGGGAGTTCCTTGCCATCGCCAAAGATACCAAATTTGGCTTTGCCGGTCAGGACTTCACGGCGACCGATGATGGAAGCTTGCCTTGAACGATAACCGAGGCGATAATCCTCTATTAGTTCTTCTGGTGTTAGAGGTAAATTTTGATTTGAGTTGTTCATAGCTTCCCATCCATACTTTTTTTATCTAATTATAGAGAGCCAACGAAGGAGAGGCAATAATATGTACAGGGAATGTAGAGGGAATTATTAGGTTGGTGATGGATTTTTTCAGGTGTGAACGTGGTTTGTAAAAGTTTTCAACCCTTTACAGCACCGCCAAGCATACCTCGGATAAAGAACCTTTGAAAGAGCACGTAAATCAGGATGGTTGGGAGAGCGACAATAATCGCTCCAGCTGCCATCAGGGGGATGTTGGCTGTGTACTTGCCCTGGAAGAAGGCCAGACCCACCGGCAGGGTGCGAAGTGCTTCGTTTTGCACCAGTACAAGCGCAAGGAGAAACTCGTTCCAGGTCCACATGAAAATCAGGACAAGCAGCGTGGTGACGGCGGGTTTCGCGATTGGCCAGAGGATGTGCCAAAGCGTCTGCCACCTGGAACAGCCATCAATAGTGGCAGCGTCAGTTAATTCACCGGGAGTGTTTTCAAAGAATGAAGCCATCCACATTGTGCCAAACGATACACTCAGCCCAACCTGGGGCAGGATCAAGGCCCAGAGCGTGTCGGTGATCCCAAAAGTATCCATCAGGTTATAGAGGGGAATGATGACAGCCTCAAATGGCACCATGTAGCCAATCAGCATGAGAGGGTAAAGCCAATATTTACCCGGCAGGGGCAGCGAGCCGAAGGCATAACCACTTAACGTGGAAAGAAAGACGCTCGAAATTACAACCGCGGTTGTGACAATAACACTATTCTTAAAGAAGATATTAAAGCGTCCAACCCGCCATGCTTGCTCAAAATTCTCCAGACTCCACTCCTTCGGAAGCGAGAAGGGTCCCCCCATGACTTCGGTGCTGGTCTTAAAGGCACTGGTGAACATTCCCCAAATGGGCACGAGCACCACAAGCATGAAAACAACGAGAATGAGGTAACGCGGCAGAAGCTTCTTCCAGGGATATTTCATGCGTTCTCCTCAGCCCCATGCCGCTGAAAGCGGCGAATTAGCAGCGAGATAATGAGAATGATGAAGGTCAGAACAGTTGCAATGGTTGCAGCGTAACCGATGCGGTTATTGGTGAAGGCAGCACGGTAAATCAGGAATCCGGTAACCATGGTTGACTCGCCTGGTCCACCGCGCGTGGTGGTGTAGACCAGGTCGAAAACTCGCAGGGCGGTGATGATGGTGGTCACCAGCGCAACAGCAATTTCAGAACGAAGTCCGGGCACGGTGATGTGGATAAATTGGCGAAAAGCATTGGCTCCATCCAGGCTGGCAGCTTCGTAATACTCGTCCTGGATATGCTGCATGCCTGCCAGGAAGAGAACCATGCTGAAGCCATACTGCACCCAGGTGCCGATACTGCCTACCGCTGGTAATGCCCAGGTGAAATCTCCCAGCCAACTGATGGCGAAATCGTCCAATCCGACCGCCCGCAGAAGGGTGTTGATGGGTCCAAAAGTGGGGTTGAACATCCAACGCCAGATCACACCGACGACCACCATACTGATGACCTGGGGCAGAAAAAGCGCGGTCCTGAAGAAAGCAAAGCCTGGAATGGGGCGGCGGCTCAGAAGAGATGCCAGAAAGAGCCCGATCATGATCGGGATGATGCTATAAAAGATGACAAAGATTAAATTGTTGCCCAGGGCATTGTGGAACTTGGGATCTGAGAATAACTCCGAATAGTTGGCAAATCCAATCCAGGTCTTGTTCTGGCTGAAACCGTCCCATTGGTAGAAACTGCTGCGGATGGTTTCGAGAATGGGCAAAAGCGTAAAGAGGAGGTAGACCAGAAAAGCTGGAAGGAGGTAGTACCACCCCTTCCAGCGTGATTCTCCAGGATACTTTTTTGTCGGATTTGCCATAGATAAATGAAAAAGACCGGCACATCATGTACCGGTCTTTCGTTTTAGTTTTACTCCGATTGAGATTGCAGGTAAGCTCCGTAATCAGCTTCGACTGCTTCTGTGAAATTAGCTGGGGTTGAAATGCCGCCAAGAAGTTTCTGCAATTCGGCAACCAGGGTGTCATAGAAAGTTGGGGTTGCCCAGTCGATGTAATGACCGACTGCATTGCCCTGGTTGATGGTGTTCCAGGCGTTGAGTGTCTCGCCGAAGAGATTCTTGGTGTCCACCTTGCTGTCTTCGAGCAAAGCCATAGCCGGGAGCATGCCGGCTTCAGCCCAGAGTTCAGCCGCACGCGGGCTGATCATCCAGTTGAGGTATTCAGCAGCGAGCTCTGTCTTCTCGGACGTTTTGCGGATGGCGAAGGGAATGCCCACGCCGCCGATTGCCAGACCGCTCTGACCCTCATATGGAGGCAAGAGGAAGAAACCGAATTCCTGGTCGGTGTCGACCATCAGTTCTGGGGCAAGCCAGGAACCTGTGATGGTCATGGCGCCATTTCCGGCTTTGAAGAGGTTGTTGCTGTCATCGTAGCCGATGCCTGGGAAACCCTCGCTGAAATAACCGGCATTGGTCCAATCCTGCAGGATTTGAGCAGCCTGGCGATTTTCGGGGGTGTCAAAGCTGACGTTGTTGACGCCGTAGGTGAGATTGTTGATGTAATCCAGCGAGACCAGCAAATGCTGAATAGCGCTGAATTCGTGAATGGCATTCCAGCCATCAAGCGATCCGAAGGAGATCGGGGTAATTCCAGCAGCCTTAATTTCAGCGAGCAAAGCTTCAAAGTCTTCGAATGTCGTAGGAACATCCCAGCCATTTTCTTTGAAGATGCCTTTGTTGTAAAAAACGCCTACTACCTCAGCAGTTGGGCTGACACCATAAAGGTTGCCTGTGCCAAAGGTTTTGCCATCTTCGGTGAAGCTGTTGCGGCTGGCGACGCTGGTGGAGAAAACATTGCCCCAGCCGTATTGATCGAGGTAAGCGTTGAGCGGAAGCAGCAAACCGGCTTCCACCAAAGCGCCCATGTCGTTGCGACCCTGGTTCACCTGGGCAACGTCGGGTCCGTCAGCTTTGGTCAGGGCAAGTTTGACCGTGGTTCTGAGATCATCAAGTACCTTGACTTCGCGTTGAATGCGAACGCCAGGATGGGCAGATTCGAATTCAGCGTTGAGGGTTTCGATGACCTTGCTCTCCTCGTCCCGGTAAAACTGATCCCAAACCAGCAAAACCTGTTCGTCCCCGGCGTTTTCAGGCGCCGGTTCTGTGGGAGCGGCGGGTGTGCCGCAAGCTGAAAGTATGATCATCAGGGCAAGGCTGATTGAGAATAAAATACTGCGTTTCTTCATGGTGCTCTCCTTAAGTATTTGAAGGATTCTTAATGCAAGCAAAGATTATAACCCAGCAAAAAATGATTGAAATTGGATGTCGAATCTCTTGAGTAAACACGATTAAAATTGGCTGGGTATAATATTGGGTTGCGTTGGATACTTGTGTTAGGTGATGCAAGTAAGACGATGCCCGTATGTTGATTGTCCGGGAATGCCCCAGTGAATACTCTCGGAAAAATGATAGCGTTGTTTCGGCGGTTTTTGAGAAAGAGAAAGTGGATTCAGGTTATATCAATCGAGCTGGGGTATACTATCTGTTCAATATTAGAACGAGGTAACACATGAAGAAAGCGATTATTACCGGCATTACCGGTCAGGATGGGTCTTACCTGGCAGAACTCCTGCTGACAAAGGGCTATGAAGTTCACGGCATCATCCGCCGGGCGAGCACCTTTAACACAAAACGGATCGACCACCTTTACAGGGATCCTCACATTGTGGATGGCAGCGCAAGGCTGTTTTTGCATTATGGCGATATGGGCACAACCGGAAGCCTGGGCGACGTAATCTACGATACCAAGCCGGATGAAATCTATCATCTGGCAGCACAAAGCCACGTGCGTGTATCTTTTGATATGCCAGAATATACCGCGGATGTGACCGGACTGGGCACCACGCGCATGCTCGAGGCGGTGCGCCGGCTGGACAAAGGTACGCGCTTTTACCAGGCTTCAACCAGCGAGTTATTTGGTTCTGCCACGCCTCCTCAATCCGAGGAAACGCCTTTCCACCCTCAGAGCCCCTATGCGGCCGCAAAGCTTTACGCTTATTGGATGGTCGAGAACTATCGGGACGGTTACGGCATGTATACCGTGAATGGAATTCTGTTCAATCACGAGTCCCCCAGGCGAGGCGAAACCTTCGTGACCCGCAAAATTACCCGGGCATTGGCTGCGATCATTGCCGGCAGGCAGGATAAACTCTTCCTGGGCAACCTGGACGCCAAGCGGGATTGGGGTTATGCCCCTGAGTTTGTGGAAGCGATGCACTTACTGCTGCAGCAGGATGAACCCGACGATTACGTGATCGGAACGGGTGAGTCACATTCCGTCAGAGATTTCCTGGATGAAGCTTTTGGATATGCGGATCTGGACTGGGCGAGATATGTAGAGATTGATCCACGGTACTTCCGTCCGACCGAAGTCGATTACCTGTTGGCTGATCCGACCAAGGCTAAAGAGACGATCGGATGGTCGCCGAAAGTCAAGTTCCACGAACTTGTCCGCATCATGGTAGACGCGGATCTTGAGTTGATGGGCTTACCGCACCCGGGTGAAGGAAAGAAGATCATCAAAGAACGATTTGAAGGCTGGCACCGCTGGGAAGACCAGGTCAAGACGATGGATAAATGATCCATCGAGAATAAAATATGTTAGAATAAACAAACGGAGGAGTAACCCCGGACTGCGCTGACAGAGAAAGGCAGAAGTGTTGAGAATGCCTGCAGCAAGCAGAGGGGCGAAGTCGCCGTGAGAGATTGGCTGAAGAAACCTGAAAAGGGAATAGACCAGCCCGGGAGAGCCCGATAGCGCTCAACCCAAGCGCGATCCAAAAGGGTCGAATTGAGGTGGTACCACGGAAGATAACTTTCGTCCTCAACGGGCGAAAGTTTTTATTTAAGCAATGAGAGGTGTAGGATGACTGAACTGCCGAAAGCGTATGACTTTAGAGAGTATGAAGAAAAAATCTACCAGGTTTGGGAAGAGAAGGGCTATTTTAAGCCGACAAATGACCCCAACTTGCCAGGGCATGACCCGAGCGTTGAGCCGTTTGTGATCGTTATCCCGCCCCCAAACGTTACGGGCGCTTTGCATCTGGGGCACCCTTTGTTTGTGGCCACGCAAGACATCATGATCCGTTACCACCGTATGAAGGGTGAGCCGACGCTGTGGGTGCCGGGTACTGACCACGCCGGGATTGCTACCCAGCTGCAGGTGGAGAATCTGCTGCGTAAGGAAGGGACTACGCGCGAAGAATTGGGGCGCGAAGCTTTTGAAGCTCGCATGTGGCAGTGGAAAGAAAAGTATGGCGGGGAGATTATCAACCAGCTCCGACGGCTTGGTGCTTCCTGCGATTGGGAGCGTGAGCGTTTTACGCTGGATGAAGGTCTTTCCCGGGCAGTAAGGGAAGCTTTCGTGCAATTGTTTGAAAAAGGATTGATCTATCAAGGTCCGCGTATGATCAACTGGTCACCGGGGCTGCAAACGGCTGTTTCTGACCTGGAAGTGGAATATTCAGAGGAACAGGGCAAGCTCTATCATTTCAAGTATATGCTGGCGGATGGCAGCGGGGATTACATCCCGGTGGCTACCACCCGTCCGGAGACAATTCCCGGCGATACGGCTGTGGCGGTGCATCCCGAGGATCAACGCTATGCCCGATTTGTTGGGAAAAAAGTAATTGTTCCGATCCTGGGCAGGGAAATCCCGGTGGTAGCCGACGATTACGTGGAGAAGGATTTTGGGACTGGCGCGCTCAAGATCACCCCGGGGCATGATCCGCACGACTATGAAATTGGTGAACGCCACAACCTGGCTTTGATCAACATCATGAACAAGAATGCCACCTTGAACGAGAATGCAGGCAAGTATGCAGGCATGGAGCGTTTCAAAGCCCGCAAAGCGATCTGGGAAGATATGACAGAGGCAGGTTTGGTGCTGAAAGAAGAACCCTACCTGATGAATGTGCCCCGTTCCCAGAGAGGTGGAGAGATCGTGGAGCCGCTGGTTTCAACCCAGTGGTTTGTGAAGATGGACAGCCTGGCAGAAATGGCAGCAGAATCGGTGCGCAATGGTGAAATCCAGTTTGTGCCAGACCGTTTCACCAAGGTCTTCCTGAATTGGATGGATAACATCCAGGATTGGTGCATCAGCCGGCAGTTGTGGTGGGGGCACCGCATCCCGGTCTGGTACTGCCAGGACTGCCGGGAAGTGATTGTGGCACGGGAAGATCCAAGTGTGTGTCCAAAATGCGGTTCGCATCATCTGCAGCAGGACCCGGACGTATTGGATACCTGGTTTTCTTCCGGACTATGGCCTTTCTCTGTGTTTGGCTGGCCGGACGTGACGCCGGATTTCCGCTACTTCTACCCCACCAGCGTAATGGAAACCGGATACGACATCATTTTCTTCTGGGTGGCGCGCATGGTTATGGATGGGCTTTTCTTTACTGGCAAGGCGCCCTTTCATACGGTTTACCTGCACGGCATGGTGCGCGATGATAAGGGTCAGAAGATGAGCAAAACCAAGAACAACGTCATTGACCCATTGGTTTTGATGAACGAGTATGGCACAGACGCGCTGCGCTTCTCGCTGGTGGTGGGGTCAAGCCCGGGCAATGATCAGAACGTCGGTACGAAAAAGGTAGAGGGAAACCGGAACTTTGCCAACAAAGTCTGGAACATCGGGCGTTTTGTGATTAACGCCGTGAATAAGATTGATGAACCGTTAAAAACTGAACCGCAGTGGACCCTGGCTGATTCATGGATCTGGGCGCGCACCAAACAGACAGTTAATAATGTGAATAATCTGTTTGAGACCTACCAATTTGGGGAGGCTGGTCGGCAGGTGTATGAATTTTTGTGGAATGACTTCGCTGATTGGTACCTGGAAGCATCCAAAAGGCAGTTGGCAGAAGGCAGCGACCGGGCTGCGTACACGGCTATTGTCTTGTCCGATGTACTGGGTTTGATGCTGCGCATGCTCCATCCATTTACGCCTTTCGTTACCGAGGCATTGTATGGATATCTGAAGGAAGCTTGTGAAACAAACGACTATATCTACAACTCTGAACGGGATTGGGAAGAGAATCTGATCGTTGCCAGCTGGCCAGAACGCATGCCATATGAGGAATGGGAAGATGCTGCGGTTAAAGACTTCGAGTTGGTGCAGGAAATGGTGCGTACCATCCGAAACCTTCGCTCTGAGTTCAAAATTGAACCAAACAAAAGGATTGATGCCATTTTGGTTAGTGAGAGCAAAGTTGACTTTCTGCAACAGAACCAGAATTTACTGATCGATTTGGCTGGTTTGAACGAAGAAAAACTCAAAGTCCTTGCAAGCAAGCCTGACACTGAGGGTTTGACAGTGGTAGTCACAGAGGATGTTGAGATTTACCTTAATCTGAGCGCTAAAGGGGAAAACGAGTTGGACCGTGAGCGGCTTGAGAAAGAATTGGCAGAAGCGGAAAGCCAGATAGCAAGGCTTGAAAAGCTGCTGGCCTCTCCTTTCGCCCAAAAAGCGCCAGAAAAGGTAGTGCAGACCGAAAGGGAAAAGCTTGAGGGTTATCAGGCCAGCGCACAGAAATTACGCGCGAGTTTGACCTAAATCAGAGCCTCCCCGAAATCAAATCGGGGAGGCGTTTTTTACTGCAGGCGAAGTTTCTCGAGCATGATGATGCGTTTCAGAATCGCGACTGAAACCGCGTAGGTAGAATCCATGCCAAAGTACGAGAGACCACCGGCACCGAGGTTCTTTCCCTTTGAATAGGGCGTGTCGGAGACGTAGTGCAGGATGCCCAGATCGAAGGGCAGACCATGAAGATTAACGATTTCATTGACGGGATGCCGCTGCGGGCGGAAAAGTTCGCAAATAGCAGAAAGGTATGGTCCGGCTTCCATCTCAACATCGGTGTAACCTTCGCGGTAGACAACATCCAAAACATTGCGGTTCTGCAGGAAAGTACCCATGACTGAAACGGCTTTTTGATTGTCCAGAACGGTGCCGAAATTGAGATTGGGGGCGATATCCGCCGCAGTGAAGTTGTTGTTGAACAGATAGGTGTTGCGCGAGTGCTCATCGTAAACCACATTCGGCAAAATAACGTCCCCCCGTACCCCGTTCAAGCTGGCGGCCTTGCCCATAATGTAGATTCCGAGTATCTTGCTGCTATTTTCCGCGATTTTTGTAAGCAGGTTGTAGGCAGCAAAACCGAGAGGATAATCGATGTTAAGAATAATGGCATCACTTTCCTGGAGAAACGCGAGGTGAGAACTATCACCATCTGGAATCAGACGGGGGTCAATGGTATTTGGATTTAGCTTGTAAAGTTCCATGACATTGGCTTCCACGTCAAAGCTATGCACGCTGCTCAGGCGGGTAATGCCGCGCTCCTCTTCAAATGCAATCTGTTCAGCTACAAGGTGGCTTTCAGGATGGGCAGAAAGGTAATTGCGCATCGCAAAATATAAGAAATTCTCCTGGCTGGCCTTATTGGCTTCCTGCTGCATTTCTTCCCACTCGGCGCGTAAGGAGGGCTCATCTTCTTCGATGAAGTTGAGCAATTCAGCACGTTTAGTCAGGGAAAATCCGGAAAGCAGATTTGCAAGACTGTGAGTGTTGGATGAAACAAAATAGATCGGGCGCCTTGTGAGTGTGGGAATATGCGATTCGATGTTTTTCCACCAGCTTTCGGTTGCTTTGCGGTAATCATTGAGAGAGCCGCTGACAAGTTGAACTGTCAGGTCGCTGGTCTCAGCGGCAATGTGGGACATGTAAGCATAGAAGTTGTCTCCCAGGGCGGTGTATAGACGGGCAAGTTCTTCCTCTTTGATCTGCAGATGTTTGGCGAGCAGCTGGAAATTCTGCGTATCGTTGGGTTTAGCGGCCGAAAGGAGTCCGGCTGGAAGCGTATTCAAGAGGAAATGGAGTTTGTTCCATTCAATCTGGAGTGCAGTCAGGGCGGGGATCACATCGTCAATATCAGAACGTGAGGCGATGTAGCAAGCCAAAATTTGACCCCCATTGTAATAACATCGCCTGCGGCGTGCTTTCGCGCTGACATCTTTCCAGGTTTCCACATCACCATAGCCGTAACTGGCGAAATTTTCGGCAGACTGACCAAGAATGACTTTCTTAACATTGAAGATGGGTTCCGGCAAACGCAACAGGGCGTAAAGCAAGGCTGAAATGTCTGGTGCGTCCTCGCGGGATTTTGTGTGGAGAGATGAATTCATGCCTGCGTGCACCTCTTCGAGGGTGCGGATGCGGACCTCGTTGGAGGAGCGCAGCAAAGAGTAAATGGTGCGCAGATAGAGGTCTATTTCTTCTGATGATCGGACAGGGACAGTTCTTTCCATAGCGTGTTTGCCTTTTAATGTTTAAACGAATAATAGAAATTTTATCACGGCGATTATTACTCGCAACCTCCCTTATAATACACCTATCAAATTACCGCAGAAGTGATGGATGGGAGTGAGATTGTATGCTCTACCTTGTTGCCACACCAATTGGAAATTTAGGGGATATCACCTACCGCGCAGTCGAGGTTCTCAAGAACGTGGACTTGATCGCCTCGGAGGACAGTCGTAAGTCGAGCATCTTGCTGAATCATTACGGCATCAGCAAGCCTCAGACTGCCCTGAACAATTTTAACGAAAAAAAAGTTGTTCCAAAATTGATAGAGCGGCTGGAAAGGGGAGAAACTATCGCCCTGATAACCAGCGCGGGCACACCAGGGATCTCGGATCCGGGTTATCTCCTGGTGCACGCAGCCCTGGCAGCAGAAATTGCAGTGGAAGTGATCCCCGGACCATCCGCAGTCATCACGGCTCTCACGCTGGCGGATTTGCCACTCCACAGCTTCACTTTCAAGGGCTTTCCGCCAAATAAGGAAGGTCCGCGCAAGCGATTTATTGCCATGGACGCGCAAAATTCACACACGCTGGTTTTTTACGAAAGTCCGTACCGTTTGGTCGCCTTTCTGAAAAATGCTTTGGAAGTTCTGGGCGACAGGCGGGCGGTGGTGGCGAACGACCTGACCAAAAAGTTTGAGCGTATCACGAGGGGGAACCTCTCGGAGATGATCCCGATAATCGAAAACGCGCCCATCAAGGGCGAGTTTGTAATCTGCATTGCGGGTTTTGAGCAGCAGAAAGCTAAAAACCAATCGGAGTGAGATCGGACAGATCCGAGTAAATATCCACACCCTCAGCCTGTTTGAGTTTGTTAACTATCTTATAAGTGGCTGGCGTGAAGAGGACTTCGACCAGGACTTTGAAGATGTAATTGGTCAGGGTAAGCGACCAGAACAATTCGCGCGGAAAGACCCCGGTAAGTGTCGCTACGGCTACGAAAATGAGACTGTCGACGAATTCTCCAATGATGGTGCTGGAGATCGTGCGAACCCAGAGATATTTTCCCTTAGTGACAGATTTCATCAATGCCATTACGACGGCATTTGAAAAACTACCAAAGAGGTAGCCCAGAATACTGGAGAGGACGATTCCTCCGAAACTGACGCCGCCTAAGATGGAATCGAAGGCGGATTGCCCGACACTTTGCTGCCAACTGGCTTCGCCGGGCAGCAGGCGGATAAGCAGAAACATCAGGAAACTGAACACCAGCGCGCCAAAACCAAGCCAAATCACACGCCTGGAGCGCGAATAGCCATAAACTTCTGTCAGGACATCCCCGAAAATGTAGGCAAAAGGAAAAAACACGGTTCCAGCATCAAAAGCCATGCGAATCTGGCCAAGCGAAAAGCCCCAGTCGATAATTTTGGCAGAGGAAGCAAAATTAGATAAAATCAGGATCACAGAAAAACTGACTGTAACGATGTCCAAATACTTAAAATTGTGCCTTTGTTCTTTTAGTTCCAAGATAATTCTCCGTATTGACTTTCGCACCGGGTTATACTACAAAATCAAAATTCCCGCTGTGCTGTGATAAGTATCACACGTTTTTGGATGTTTTGTGTGTCTGGTGAAAGAATTTGACTTGAAGATGTCGGAAAGAAACCCAAATTGGAAAATACGTTAAAATAGAGCCATGCATCGCTTTTTCTTAGAACCAGAATTGATACAGGATGGGGTTGTCAGCTTCCCGGAAGACATTTCGCGGCAGATCAAGAATGTGCTACGCCTAAAAGTAAAAACAGATGCGGTCATAGTACTGGACAATTCAGGCTGGGAGTACTTGGTGCAGCTAACCGGAACCAATGGCAAAACCATCATCGGTGAGGTTGCAGGAAAGCAGCTGGGCAGACCAGAGCCTAAAGTGGGATTGCGCCTGTGCTACAGCCTGACACGTCGCGATAAGATGGAAATGATCCTGCAAAAAGCAACCGAGATTGGGGCAAGCAGCTTCCAGCCCTATATCTCTTCCCGCAGCCTGGTGCAGGATAGCCGGCAAAACAGCGCCCGCCAGGAACGCTTGGAAACGATCATGCGCGAAGCAGCAGAACAATCCATGCGCTCCAGGCTGCCAACTTTGAAACCAGTGCTGACATTTGAAGAAATGCTTGCAGACGCCAAGGATAGCGCGGTAAAACTGATCGCCTGGGAGAGCACCGCGATTGTGAGCCAGATTTGTGCAAATTTACTCAATGTCGGGGATAGCAAAAACCCGGAAATTGCCCTTCTGATCGGCCCTGAAGGTGGCTTTAGCTCTGATGAAGTTGTTTTAGCAGAAAAATTTGGTTTTGAGCAGATATCCTTGGGCACGAACATTTTACGTATGGAAACAGCCTGTATCGCTGGCTGCGCCATCATCCGCCATCTCTGCCAATAAGTTACCTGAGCAAATTCCGGTTTGGTAAAAGATTCCTCAGTCGGTTGACTGAGAGTTTACCCGCACCTAAATTTCGTCCGAATTCATCCCGAATGACAACAATTGATCCCATCTTAAGACTCTGAAAGTCCAGGTTTCGCAGATCCTGCCCAGAGAGCCATTGCGTGACTTTGTCCGCAGGGATCGTCCAGAAGTTGTCCTTGAAGAGGTTCCCAAAACGGTTGATCAGCTCAACGGACAAAGCGAGCTCTCCGTGATAAATCTTGCCAAATGGCATCCCGAGGCTGTGGTATGGCAGAGTCTGAAAGCTCTCAGTGTAGGCCTTCGGGATAAGCTGCAGGCTGTCGCCCCGCTGGTGGAGGATTAATCCATTTTCGGTCAAGTGGGGGATTAAGCTAACGCCGTAAAGATCCAATATCTGTGCATCCAAAACAGCTAATTGATTGGCAGGGACCACAACAAAACCTGTAGCGGAAAATGGACGGGCAGGTGCTTGCGCAGCGTCAGAGCAAAAGTCAGCCACCTTGGTTAGCAAAACCGCAAAGAAGCCGTTTGTTTCAAAAACGTGAGGCCAGATGCGCAGACTGTTTTCAAGTGTAGGGTGAAAGGTTTGCTCCTGGAAGGAGGTCAATCCGGATGCCCGGGAAATTGCCAGAGGAATTTTGGCAACCTGGAAAGCATTCGGCGCGAGATCCAGCAGGGCGTTTACCACGGCTTCATCTTCCTCAGGCGCAAGTGTGCAGGTGGAGTAGACCAATTCTCCGCCGGGTTTAAGGGCTTTGGCTGCCGAGGTAAGTAGCGCGAGCTGCCTTGAGGCAAGGCGACCGCGTTCGTCGGACGTGATCGGTCTGGGTGGATGGGACGCGGAAACGCGCAGGCTTTCCATGCTGCAGGGAGCGTCAAGCAAGATGCGATCGAAGGTTTGAGGGAACCAGTCTCCGAGGTGTTCACCCGCGAAGTTGGAGATCATTTGGTTGGCTGCCCCCCAAACCTGGAGCACTGTGCGCAGGGCTGAAAGGCGCGAAGCAGATGAGTCGTTGGCAATCACAAAGTCATGGTCGAGATTGTGATCAACCAATTGGGTTGTCTTGCCGCCTGGCGAGGCAGCCATGTCGAGCACGAGCTTTGAATGGCAAGATTCAGAGAAAAGCGAGACTGGCAGGATGGACGCAGCATCCTGGACATAATAGTATCCAAGGCGGTGTTCGAGCGTCTGACCTGGAGATGTATCACTCGACAAAATCTGTCGGGAGGCGTTGGAGAATGGGATTGGAACTGTATGCCAGCCGTAACGTGCCGACCAGGCTGCAAGATCCCGGGCTGGATCAGATGATTTCAGCAGGTTGGCACGTACCGCTGATGGCGCTGAGCGGTTTGCAGCAGCAAGCAGCTCTGCGTAATCAGCGGCTGAAAGATAAGGGCGGTAGCGAGCGATTGCCTGCTCGATTTCGGGTGGGAGTGGGGCGGTGTATTCAGTCATGTTTTTGGATGAAAAAGAGGAGCTCATCGCCCACTGTCTTTGTGGTCAGCTCCCAGGGTTGACCTTGGATGGCTTTGTGGATGAGGGCAGAATGATAGGTTTTGAGAGAATGATGCCCTTTCAGGTCGCGGCTCGGCAGGCTGACCACCAGCCACTTGACGTCCAAACCCGCAAACAGCTCGCGGTTACTGCCCGGACGGCGTTTCTCAAGACGGTGGGCTTCTTTGAAAAAGAAGGCGCAATCCGCTTTTTGGTCAGGAATGTTGGTCAAAATATCCTGGTGGATTGCATGGGCATTTGGATAGAAAAGTTGGAAAAAAGCCTGGAGGAAATCCAGACGGGGTTGGTGGATGTCGTAAGCAAAGAAGCTGGTAGTGGTGGGTAGTGTCATCCAGGGCAGTCCAAGCGGATCGAGGGCGCAGGCGAGGTCAAGGATCGAATTTGGAATGCCTGTCACATCAAAAACTTGCTGATAGAAGGCGTCCAGATAGGGCAGGCGTTCGCGGCTGGATGCATGGCAGCGCATTCTTTCACGGCACCAGGTTCTCAAAGCTTCTGAGGATGGAACTTGGGCGTGTAATTGTTGAACAGCCGCAGTCTCAGCAGGATAGTTTATTTCTTCCAGATAGGGTGCAATGATATTGTGCAGGGATTTGCGGAAGTTGGCTTCAAGCTCTTTGCGTGAATTGCTGCGCTGGCTTTCATAGTTGATGATGTCTTCTAATGTGGCAAGCGGGATTTCCAGGTCACGATATTTTC
This sequence comes from Anaerolineaceae bacterium, assembly GCA_040768265.1. Classification (GTDB taxonomy): domain Bacteria; phylum Chloroflexota; class Anaerolineae; order Anaerolineales; family Anaerolineaceae; genus Mesolinea. The sequence goes on along the minus strand of JAXGNB010000004.1, from coordinate 309,142 downwards.
GCGAGGTTATCACTGCCTGGATGAGCGAATCGAGGAAGGACTGTTCGAAAATCATTTTGTTACCAGGTAAGCGACCTCGTTGGGAAAACGAAAATCCTGGATTCTCCAGTCATGATCAGCTACGAGCTGATCGAATTGCGAACGATAGGTTTCTTCCATCCCTTTTTTGCGTCCGCCCAGGCTGCGGAGGGGGTAGGTGACCAGGATGTGCTCCGCGTTGAGACTCTCAAGCACCTTTTGCGACAGTCCGTGTTCGATTTGCTCCATCAAGGGCAGAGTCTTCATCAGAAGGGCAAGCTGCACAGGCTGACTGGGGATCGAAAAGGAAAGATCCAGGGTTGACGCGCTGCCGTTGATACCAAACATTTCAAAGTAATCTCCCAGAAAATCAATTAGCGGAGTTACCACGTCATTGGCATGGTAAGTAAAGTCGTCAGCTAGGGGCATCCAGGGAATGGAGAGGGGGTTCAAGCCGCAGGCAAGATCCAGAACGGACGTGACCGGGCTGATGGAGGCTAGCGAAGTCTGAAAAAAAGTTGGCAAAACCTTGATGCGCTCATAAGTGGAAGCGTGCAGACGCATCATTTGAAGGCTTGTTGATTTCAAGCCCTGCTGGTCGTTTGTATCTATGTATTTGAATTTATCAAGCCACTGCGCATAGATTATCTTGGGTGCAAAGTAGGCGCCTGTCAGTTGGTGCAGGCGTGTGCGCGCGGAGCGGATGATATCCTGTTGACTATTATGCTTTTTTGCCTCTTCAGCGGTAATGCGTGAGACGAGCGTACCGGCGAGTTGGGCATATTTCTGTGAACGACTCACTTGCTCGACTAAATGCTGATCGTCTTTCTTTTCAGGCATCTGGATCTCTCAGCCTTTCAATCAGGCGGGTCATGAAGCGCAGGTTATGTTTGGTGGCAAGGCGCATATAAGCCGTATCGCGCATGCGATAGAGGTGGAAAAGGTAGCCCATGGAGTAATCTCGGCAGCATTCGCAGTCGCAATCCGGCGAGATCGGACCCGCGTCGTGGAAATTTTCTTCGGTGTTTATGTAGCGGAATTTGAGCCAACTGCCATCCTCTGAGAGCGTGGGATGGGCTTCGGACCAGGTGTAGAGCCGCCCATGGCGCGCGTCCCGGGTGGGCAGGGCACAGTCGAACATTTTGTAACCCAGGCGATAGCTGGTAACGATTCCAGCCGGATGACCAATGCCAAGCGCATGGATGGGGAACTCGCCCGGGATGAGTGAACGCGTGTATTCAAGGATGTCCGTGATCAGGTTGGACTCCTCATCCAAAGGCCAGCCGCCAAAGCCAAAGCCATCAAAGCCGATCTCAAGCAAACCTTCAGCACAGCGACGGCGCAAGTCCAGTTCAGCGCCGCCCTGGATAACCGCAAAAAGCAACGGGCGTTCTTCGTCAGACCATTTGCGGGATTTGAGCTGTGTTTGGTAGCTATTTTTAGCCCTGGCAGCCCAGGCGAGTGTGCGGGTGACCGATGCTTCTTGTTCCGCACGACTGGCGTTAATATGCGTGCAATCATCCAGGCAGACCAGGATGTCCGAGCCATAACCCATCTGAAGTTGAATACTTTTTTCTGGCGTTAGCAGCAGTTTTCTGTTGGAGCCTTCCGGATAAAACACAATTCCTTTCTCCGTCAGGCTGCCAAATTTCGCGTTTTGGCGAATCAGAGAGTAGGCTTGAAAGCCACCTGAATCGGTCATGATGAGACCAGGCCAGGCTGCCATTTTGTGCAGACCTCCAAGGGTTGAAATTAGAGAAGAACCGGGTTTTTGCATCAGATGAAAGGCGTTCATCATCAGGATTGGCAAACCGATTTCCTGCAAATCGGAGGATGTCAGGCTGCGAACGTAGCCATAGGTCGCGTCCGGCATGAAAACGGGCAAACTCAAGCTCTGCCCACGTACCTGGAGACGTTCTGTGGAGCTCAATATCTCCTCCGCTGCGGTCGGTCCAAAATCAGGATAAATTCCGCTTTCCTGCCCTGGACCTGTGCCGCGATATCCTGCACAGTGCCAAGGTAAGTGGCTTCGGAGGGCAGGGTTAGATCGAGCGCAAGAAAAATCTGCTGCTGCCGACCGAAAATTTTGTTGACTTCGTCAAGCAGCTTCACCAGACGATATGGAGTGTCCATCAGGATAATTGGAAAGTTTGAATTTGTGTGTTTTTGCAAGGCAGCCGAACGCTGCTCAGTCTTTGGAGGCAGAAAGCCGAGAAAGGTGAAATTTTCCATGTCAAAGGGGCAGAGGGAAAGCGCGGCCATGAGAGAGGATGCCCCAGGAATGGGCACCACTTTGATGCGCATTTCATCCATCAGTTTCAGGAGTTGCTTGCCCGGATCAGAAAAAACAGGGGTACCGCAATCCGAGATCAGCGCTATGTTTTTGCCGTTCATCAGATCGATCAGGACTTCCTGGATCATCTCGCCTTCGTTGTGTTCGTTGAGTTCGATCAAGGGTTTCCCGGTGATTTCCAACTGCTTCAAGAGCCGAGAACCGTCTTTGCGCTCCTCGCAGATGATGGCATCCACGTTCATGAGAGTTTCAATTGCCCTCAGGGTGATATCCTGCGCGTTTCCGATGGGAGTTGCGACAATAAAAAGTATGCCAAATTGTTTTGGGTCAGTCATGTTTGATCTCTTATCTGATCTACGATTATAAAGCATAGGATATTCCTGGTGATAAGCTGCATGTTTAACATGAACTTGCACTTTTATCTGAGGACTGTCTAACCACCTTTGCTGATTCATCGAAATTGAATTTTTACGGATGCTTATTCAGGGAAGTTGTGTGGCACGACTTGTGGCATAATTGGGAGGATTAATCTGGAGCGATATGAAAAAATTAAGCAAATTATCAAAAGTATCTCTACTGCTCGCGGTCTTATTTGGGATCGATAAAATACTGGGCGTAGCACGCCAAATGATCATTGCAAGGCAGTTTGGTCTTTCAGCCGAGCTGGATGTATTTAACGCAGCGAACAACCTGCCGGATATGCTTTTCATGTTGATCTCTGGCGGAGCCTTGGCGATCGCTTTTATCCCTGTATTGAGTGAGGTGTTAACCAAAGAAGGCCGAAGTAAAGCCTGGGATCTCTTCTCGAATATCCTCAACATTGCTTTCTTATTTACGGCAATAGCCGCGATTGTTATCGCAATCTTTGCCCGCCAATTGGTAACCAACAAACTTGGCATTGCGCCAGGCTTCACAGAAGCTCAAACCATAGACACCATTCGGCTCTTACGCTTGAATTTGATCTCAACTCTGATTTTTTCCTTAAGTGGTCTGTCAATGGCGGGTTTGCAAGCCAACCAACACTTCTTCCTGCCAGCATTGGCTCCAATCTTATATGACCTGGGTCAGATATTTGGTGCTTTGGTGCTTGCTCCGACAGAACCGCTGAAACTTGGACCCATCAGCCTGCCAGCCATGGGGTTTGGTGTGGACGGATTGGTGTATGGTGTGATCATTGGGGCTCTGCTCCACCTGCTGATCCAGGTTCCAGGTTTGATTAAGTACCACTTTCGCTGGCGACCGCGGGTGGATTTTAAGGACTCCAACACGCGCAAGGTTTTGCGGCTGATGGGTCCCCGTCTGCTAAGCATGTTTTTCATCCAAATGATCTTTCTGGCACAGGACAATCTCGGATCGCGGCTGCCTGAAGGATCTGTTTCAGCATTGACATACGGCTGGTGGATCATGCAGGTGCCGCAAACTTTGATCGGCACATCCATCGCCACAGCAATCCTTCCGACACTCTCGGAGATGTTTGGTAATCAGCAGTTTGACGCATTAAGAGGAAAAATTGAACGGGCTGCAAAAGTGATGTTGACACTGACTGTGCCGATCGCGATAATTGCGGGAATGGTCTTGCTGCCGGTGATCCGTCTCTTTCTTGGATTGGAAGAGTCTGCAACGATGCAGGTGGTAAATGTCAGCCAGGTTTTTCTGCTTGGTATCGTGGGGCACTCGCTGGTTGAGTTGTTTGTGCGATCTTTTTACTCACTGCAGAAACCCTGGGTGCCACTGCTGGGTTCTGGTTTTACCCTTGGTGTGTTCATCGTTCTCGGGATTGTGTTATCACCAGTGCTCGAGGCAGTGGGTATTGTTTCTGCTAACACGATAGCTTACACGCTTCAGTCCATATTGCTGCTGGTATTGCTGAACAAAGTCTTGCCAGGCGCTCTAAAACTGGGCAGCGCTATGTTGAAGAGCATTTTAGCAGCAGTCGTTGGGGGAGCGGCATCCTACGCGGTGGTCAACTGGGCACCAGGGTTGGCGGGTACTCTGATTGGAGCTGTTGCTGCTTTTGGGTTGGGCATTCTTTTGGCAGCCCTGATTCTGCGAAAGGATCTGCGCCAAATCGCAGAACTTTGAGAAAAGGTATAATCTGTGTCTATGAACGACAATGAATTTGAAGAAGAAAAGCTGTCTGAAGCGAATATCGCTGAAGAGCAGCAGATGAATGATCTAACCGAAGACGAAAGCTTCGAGGCTGAGACTAAACTTGAAAGCTCGCCGGTTGAACCCAAAGTAAAAAAACCGCGCAAGAAGCGCAGAAGCAAGTGGGTCTGGCTCGGAGTCCTGGTTTTTGTCCTTTTGATTGCAGCCGGAGTCTTCTTTGGCTACCGCAACGGCGTACAGCGGCGCATTGCAAATGAAAAATCACTTCTGATGGAGCAAATTGCATTGCAATTGGAACTGACCTATAAAGATATGGATGCGGGGCGTTACGAAAATGCCAAAGCCCGACTGGATTACATCATTGATAAGTATCCGGAGTTTCCGGGGATTGCGGACCTGATGGCACAGGTCATAGGAAAAATGAGTGAGCCAACCGCAACCGCAACCCCGGCGGTAATTGTTTCGATCGAACCTGGGGTCACAGCAACACCGGACTTACGCGGTGAAGAGGAAAAATTTGCGCAGTTAAACCAGTATATTGCCAACCAGGAATGGGATCTGGCTGTGCAGACCGTGCAGTCACTAAAGGAAAGCAACTACGATTATCGAACCATTGAGGTTGATGGATTGTATTTTATTGCTCTGCGTAACCGTGGGATCCAACGGATCTGGGCTGGTGAACTTGAGCAGGGTATGTATGATCTGACTGTCGCCGCGGAACTTGGCGCGCTGGACTCGCAGGCAGCTGGAGCGGAAAGCTGGGCAACAACCTATTTGACCGCCGCCAGTTACTGGGATGTGAATTGGCCAGGAGCCGTTGAAATTTTTGGGCAGCTGTATGCCCAATTGCCTTATTTCTCGGACTCCACCGGAATGACAGTTGCAGAACGTTATCGGGTTGCTCTCTACAGGCTGGGAGATATCTTTGCTGCTCAAGGCGATTTCTGCACCGCGAGTTCCTATTATCGCCAATCACTGGCAGTCGGACAACATTTGGATATTCAGGTGACAGCAACAGCTTACGCCGAAGCCTGTGCTAATCCAACTGCCACACCCGGACCGCCAGTGCAAGAGCTAACACCAACACCTTCTGAGCCGACCGAAAGTCCGGCTCCCACAGAAGAACCAACTCCTACTCCTTAGAAAAAACAAACTCCTGAAAAGGAGTTTATTTTTTCAATTGCTCACCAATAATGTCGTATTCGGTGGTATTCGTTACCCGGATTGGCACCAGGTCACATTCTTTGGCTGTGCCTATCGCTATCGCCAGACCATCGATTTCTGGCGCATCCCGGTAAGTGCGCCCAACCAGGAGACGCTCTTCAGGATTGATCCCTTCCACCAACATTTCAAGTGTTTCTCCCTGCAGTTTTCTGAGCCTGCGGAGGGAGATATCTGCCTGGAGTTCCATCAATTCTGCCATGCGCGCTTCTTTGACCTCCGGTGGGATTGCATCAGCCAGGTTATAGGAAGGTGTATCCATTTCAGGTGAATAGGTAAAAACACCCAGGTGATCAAATTCCGTCTCCTGGACGAAGTCCCGCAGGATCTGAAAACTTTTATCGTTTTCATTCGGATAGCCAACGATCATGGTGGTGCGGACTACCAGGTTTGGGATCAGGCGGCGCATCTTGGCAATAGTTTCGGTAACCCACCCAACATTGGAAGGACGCGACATGGCTTTGAGGACGGCAGGATCAGCATGTTGAAGGGGCATGTCGAGATAGGGAAGGAGCTGATTGCTGCCTGCCATCAGCGCGATGAGGCGCTCGGTGACCATACCCGGGTAGGTGTAGAGAAGCCGCACCCAGGGGACGTCCGGAATCAGGGGCAGTAATTCGCTCAGAAGATCGGCGAGAGCGTCACTTTCCCCTCTGTCTGCACCATAGGCGGTCACATCCTGGGCGATAAGATTGATCTCTTTGACACCAGCGTTTTGTAAATAGAGGGCATCACGGATAACAGCTTCTCTTGGACGGCTCACCAGGGGACCTTTAATGAGAGGGATGGCGCAAAAAGCGCAGGTGCGGTGGCAACCATCCGCGATTTTCAGGTAACTGCTGCCGCCCTGGATGATGGTGTTAGAAAACTCATCATCAATAATGAGTTTGGGATATGCTGGCAATGTGTTGTGGCGGAGTTTGTCAGATTCGGAAAGATTGTCCAGGAGCACCAGAACATCCTGCAGGTTCCTGGTGCCAACCAGACCATCCAGCCCAGGGAATTGGGCGTACAACTCCGCATTTAAGCGTTGGGACAGGCAGCCGCTTGCGATAACGTATTGACCTTTCCTGCGATTTTTCAGAGCGTCTGAAATTACTTGCTGCGATTCAACACGTGCGTCATGAATGAAGCCACAGGTGTTAATGATGACAAATTTTGCTTCGCGCATAGAGGGAGCATGTTCGTAGCCGGCTGAGGTAAGAATCTGGCTGATGACATTTGCATCAACCAGATTTTTGGCACAGCCAAGATTAACGATAAAAATACTGTCAGTCTGAATTGGAGTCAATGGATTATTTTCCGATCATGGTGTTGGAGTGGGTTGAAGGTCTAACGAAGTTAGTGGCAGCTCCTGGACACCATCGATGGTAAAGATGATCCGGGCAGCAATTCCCAGGCGGTCACTGAGAGGCTCCAACCTGGTTTGATTGTGCACAATTTCCAGTGCGATGATGTTACCAGTTTCAAGTTCCATTGATTCCTTTGCGGTGAAAGAACGCACTTCACCATCAGTCATCCTGCCCTCGAAGCTTACCTGACCGTCACTAACAATTCTGAGCCAAACATTTTGGCGAGCCAACAAGACTACCTCTATGGGCTCATCTGAAATGATACCGGTGAAAAAGGGGGTCACGGTTGGGATAACGATGGAATCTTGCTCAATTGTAGGTTCCTGTGCGGTTGGAGTGGCTTCGTTTGGGTCGGAAAGAAGAATTTCTGCAAGCGCCGGAAGCGTTCCAGTTGCTTGTGGAGCTTGTGTGGCTTCAGACATTTGGGCAATCCCCCAAATCAGGAAAGCGAGGATGCCAAGAATTAACAAGGTGCCAAAAAAGAGATCCAGGGTGAAAAAGCGTTTCAAAGAAACGAGAAATGGATGCAAGACTTTGCTGGGTTTTCCCCGACGACGTTTGGAAGTGCTGATTTCGATCCTACGTTTCTGAAGCGCGTCAGCGTAGCGGATCATAATTGCTTCGATATCCAGATTGAGAAACCTGGCATAGGTCTGAAGCAGCCCTTTGTATTGCATCGGATTTGTCATGGCGTTGAGATCGCCACGCTCAAGGGTCTGAATTTGGGTTTTGGGGATGTGGATTTGCTCCTGGATCAGCTCCCAGCCGATATTCAGGTAACGGCGTCTGGCAGAGAGCTCACGCCCGATTGCCTGGAGGATTTTTGTGGACTCCGTTTCAGTCGATGGGGCATTTTGAGAATCCTCTTGTGGCTCAGGAGTAGCTTCAAGTTTATTGTTCGTTTCGGGTTTTGCTTGAGGAAACGGAGGACTGATTATTTCTGGCTTTGCCTGGCTTGTCGGCGGCTCTGAAACAGGTTCTGGAGGGATGGCGGGTGCTGCTGCAGCTGCCTGGTTGGACTTTTTCTTGTCGACCCCCAGGTATTGGGCATAAATTCGCAGGAAACCTTTGGTTTGGGTTGAAGAACTCAATTCGGAATACGCATCGTCTTCGAGGTCCTGCAGGATGGAAAGTCGGATGCGCGTATCGCTGGCTATTTGTTCCAGCGGGATCTTGCGTTCCTCCCGAATCTTTTTTAGCTCCGAACCTTTGTAATCTTGCATGTGGTGATTGTAACAAAAAACCGACCTGCCAGAAGAAGCAGGTCGGTACCCTTGTTTATCAATTATTCTGCCTATGCTTCTGCAGCTTCTTCGGTTTCTTTTTGAACTTCTTCTTCCACCAGGATTTCCTCTTCTGCTGGAATTTCCTCAGTGACTGTTTCAACTGTTTCGAGAACAGGTTCAGGCAGGACGACTTTGCGCACTTCACCCTCGCGGTGGACGATCACTTTGATCTCAGGTACAAGGTCAAGTGTCAGGTTGACAGGGATATCATACTCACCAAGTTTGCGGATTGGTTCCATCACCAATTGGTGGCGAAGGATGTCGATATCTTTCATCTCCTTGAGTTTCTCGATGATCATTTGGGCAGAGACAGAACCGTAGAGTTTGCCGGTTTCGCCCGCTTTAACGGGGAAACGAACTTCCAGGCCCTGGAGGATGTCCGCAACGCCCTTGAGCTCGTTGTTGAGCACAGCGCGCAGTTCGGAAGCCTTCCTGCCGATTGTTTCGGCCATCTTGATGGAATTGGGAGTGGCTGGAATGGCAAAACCCTGAGGGATCAGGTAGTTGCGTCCGTAACCATTGGCGACTTTCTTAACATCACCGGCACGACCTAATTTGTAGACGTCTTTGAGAAGTAATACTTTCATGTTCAAGCCCTTTCTGACTTAGTTTAGTTATTTTCGGATGAAGGGTACAACACCCGAGCCGAAGTATATTACCACGTTTTTTGGATTTGTGAAGGCTCGAATTCTCCGTTTTTTTGACCATCTTCTGCTTTATAGAGCAGGCTTTTGCCAATTTTGCATGCCAATAGATTATACTTAACCCGTTAGTTACATGCCTAAACGATGAGGAGAGACATGACAGAAGAAACAAGTTTCGAGAACTGGCACGAAAAGGTCTACAAGCCCGCGACGAAAAAATTCCCTGAAAGAAAAGCAGAATTTAGCACCGACTCAGGAATCACTCTTAAGCCTGTTATCCCACCATCCGAAATTCCTGCTGATCGGGAAAGCAGCCTGGGTTATCCGGGTGAGTATCCTTTCACCCGCGGCGTGCAGCCTACCATGTATCGCGGGAGGTTCTGGACCATGCGGCAGTATGCCGGATATTCCAGCGCGGAAGAATCAAACCGACGTTATCGTTTTCTGCTTGAACAGGGTCAGACCGGGCTCTCAGTAGCATTTGATCTGCCTACTCAAATTGGCTACGATGCAGATGATCCGATTGCTTTGGGTGAGGTGGGCAAGGTAGGCGTGTCGATTTCTTCGATCGAAGATATGGAAATGTTATTCACTGAGATCCCTTTGGATAAAGTTTCGACAAGCATGACCATTAATGCTCCCGCAGCGGTACTCCTGGCGATGTACATCGCAGTAGCAAAGAAACAAGGGGTGCCTTCCACGGCCTTACGCGGCACAATCCAGAACGACATCCTCAAAGAATATATTGCTCGCGGCACATATATTTTTCCGCCAACGCCAAGTATGCGCTTGATTACGGATATTTTCCAGTATTGTCAGACCGAAGTGCCTAACTGGAATACCATCAGCATTTCCGGATATCACATCCGCGAGGCCGGCTCCACTGCAGTACAGGAAGTGGCATTCACGCTGGCGAACGCGATCGCTTACATCGAAGCTGCTATCCGGACTGGGATGGACGTGGATAAATTTGCCTCCCAACTTTCTTTCTTCTTCAATTCACACAATAATTTCCTGGAAGAAGTCGCGAAATTCCGGGCCGCACGCAGGCTTTACGCCAGGATCATGAAAGAACGGTTTGGGTCCAAACTCGCCGGGTCGCAAAAACTGCGTTTTCATACGCAAACTGCGGGCTCAACCCTGACCGCACAGCAACCGGAAAATAACGTGGTGCGCGTGACCTTGCAGGCACTGGCAGCTGTGTTGGGCGGGACGCAATCTCTGCACACCAACAGCATGGACGAAGCTCTTTGGTTGCCGACAGAAAAATCGGTGCAGGTGGCATTACGTACCCAGCAGATCATTGGTTATGAGTCTGGAGTAGCCGATATGATCGACCCGCTGGCAGGATCCTACATGGTGGAGTATTTAACCGATGAAATTGAGCGCAAAGCAGCGGAATACCTGCAAAAAATCGACGAAATGGGCGGTGCCCTGAAGGCGATCGAGAACGGTTACATCCAGGGAGAAATCCAAAATGCCGCCTTCGCAGCCCAGCGCCGGCTTGAGAACCGTGAGGATATTGTGGTTGGGGTCAACAAGTTCACTGTCGATGAGAAGATCGAACTTGAATCGCTGAAGATCGATCCAAAAATTGAATCCGAACAGCGTGAACGCCTGGCTGCCTTAAGGGCAAGCAGAGATGCTGCCTTGGCAGATTCACTTTTAAACAGGCTTGAAGAGGCAGCCCGGGGCGATGAGAATATGATGCCCATCATCATCGAATGTGTTGAAAACAAACTGACATTAGGTGAGATTTGCGGCAGATTGCGTAAAGTTTGGGGCGAATATCGCGCGCCAACCTTCATATAAGGAGAATTCATGAGCCCGATCAAGAAGATCAATCATGTAGCTATTGTGGTAAGGGATATTGAAGAGTCGCTGAAGTTCTGGGAATCTGCCATGGGGCTTGAACTGCACCATGTGGAGGATGTGCCTTCACAGGCTTCCAAAGTAGCCTTTATTCCAATCGGCGATAGTGAAATTGAACTCGTGCAACCAACCACGGAAGACTCGGGTATGGCTGCCTACCTGGAAAAAAGAGGTGAGGGCATGCACCACCTGTGTATAGAGGTAGATGATATCGAAGCGAAAATGCAGGAGCTTAAAGATGCGGGTGTGAGGATGATTAATGATGCTCCTCAAGTGCTGCCCGGAAGGAAAATGGCTTTTATTCACCCAAAATCTGCCAGCGGTGTGCTGGTGGAACTTTATGAGATTACTGCTGAGGAATAAATTCTTCTGTGGAAGGCACTTTCAGCCTTAATTGAGAATGGAGCAACAATGATCATCACGAACGGAAAAATCATTACCTGGGGAGAACCAAATGAGATCCTTGAGGACAAGGCGCTCCTGATTCAGGATGGGATGATCCAGGAAATTGCGGATGAATCCAAACTCAGGGCGACCCATCCTGACGAAGAAATTCTGGATGCGATGGGTCAATTAGTGATGCCGGGCCTGATTTGCGCTCACACGCATTTTTACGGGGCTTTTTCTCGTGGAATGGCTGTGCCAGGAGAACCTTCGCACAATTTCCAGGAGATCCTGGCAAATCTATGGTGGAAGCTCGACAAAGGGCTTGATGAAGAAGGTGTCAAATACTCAGCACAGGCACTCCTGGCGGATGCGACACGCTATGGATGCACGACTCTTTTTGATCACCATGCTTCGCCAAACTGCATCGAAGGCTCGCTTGACATTGAGGCGGAAGCAGTCATGCAGTCCGGCTTGCGTGCTTCGCTTTGCTACGAAGTCACCGATCGCGACGGCGAAGAGAAAGCCCTGGCTGGGATCCGGGAAAACGGTCGCTTTATCAGTGGAGTCAAAGCAGGTAAATACAGCCCAATGCTGAGAGCCCATTTTGGTCTGCATGCAAGCCTGACTGTCAGCAATGCGACGCTCGAAAAGTGCCTTGAGGAAAACAACGGCAGGGTTGGATTTCACAGCCACGCGGCTGAGGGTATAGTGGATCAGGAAGACGCGCTGACCAAGTACGGCAAGCGTGTGGTGGAACGATTTGCGGATGCTGGTGTGTTGGGTAAAGAGACAATCCTGGCCCACGGCGTGCACCTAACTCCGAATGAAATCGATCTGCTGGCACAAAGCGGCACATGGCTTTCGCATCAACCGCGGTCGAACATGAATAACGCAGTGGGCGTGGCTCCGGTGGAGGAGATGCTCAAGCAGGGTGTGGAGGTTTGCCTGGGGAATGATGGTTTTTCGAATGCCATGTGGCAGGAATGGTTTTTTGCCTACCTGATCCAAAAGGACCATCAGGCAGACCCAAGGGCGATGAATGGTTATGATGTGATCAAGATTGCTGTTGAGAACAATTCGAGGCTTGCCATCCAAACTTGGGATGGTTTGCGCATAGGCGTAATAGCAAAGGGCGCTGCTGCTGATTTGATTTTGGTGGATTACCATCCGATAACGCCTCTGCATGCTGGCAACTTGCCCTGGCATATCCTGTTTGGTTTCCGCGATGGAATGGTGACCACTACAATAGCTGGAGGCAGGCTTTTGATGAAAGATCGAAAACTGCTTTTGCTTGATGAAACTGAGATTGCCGCGAAAGCGCAGGAAGCGGCTATTCGTTGCTGGAATCGGGTACATTCGTACTAAAGGAGAGATACATGACATACACAATTGGAATTATTGGTGGAACCGGACGCGAAGGTCGCGGACTGGGATATCGCTGGGCAAAGGCGGGGCACAAGATCATTATTGGCTCCCGGAGCGAAGAAAAAGCGCTGGCTGCGGTGGAAGAATTGCGGGAAAAGCTGCAGGGTGAAGGCGATGTCAGTGGAACCACCAACGACAAAGCAGTTTCAGCCTGTGATATCGCCGTTCTGACCGTTCCCTTTTCTGCTCACCGTTCAACTCTCGAAGGGTTAAAAGAAGAACTGCAAGGAAAGATCCTGATTGATGTAACAGTGCCTCTTGTTCCGCCAAAGGTTACCCGTGTGCAAATGCCTGAGGAAGGTAGTGCAGCCCAGCAAGCGCAGGCAATCCTGGGTGAGGATGTAAAAGTGGTGGCGGCATTCCAAACGATTGCTTTTGAGCACTTGCTTTCTGATGAGGAAATAGAGTGTGATGTTCTGGTGGCTGGTGGCAACAAAGCCGCGCGTGAAATTGTTATCTCACTTGCGGAAGATGTGGGTCTCAAAGCCTGGGATGCCGGTGTCATTCAGAACGCGGTAGTGGTGGAAGGCTTGACCTCCATCCTGATTGGCTTGAATATCAAACACAAGGTTGCTTCTTCTGGTATTCGCATTACAGGCATCAATGACGAAAGCTAAACAGCTGACATATTTCGCGCTGCAGGGAATTCCTCAAATTCGAGCTGGAGATAAGCTGGCTGAAATTATTTATGCTGCTATTGGGGAAAGCGAGCTCGTTTTGCAGGATGGGGATATCCTGATCCTGGCGCAGAAAATTGTCTCAAAGGCAGAAGGCAGGCTGGTGAATCTCACTACAGTGCAAGCTTCTGCTAAAGCATTTGAACTGGCGAATTATCTGGGCAAACGAGCTGAACTGGTTGAGTTAATCCTTCAGGAAAGCAATGAAGTCGTTCGTACCCGACCGGGAACCATCATCGTCGAGCATAAATCCGGCTTTATTTGTGCGAATGCCGGCATCGATCACTCAAACGTCAAAGGAAGCTGGGGAAAGGATGAGGATTGGGTGCTGCTTTTGCCGGAGGATTCTGATCTCTCTGCCGCAATGATCCGCAAGGAATTGGAAGTGTTGAGTGGGGCAAGATTGGGTGTGATCATCATCGATTCACACGGCCGCGCATGGCGCAATGGCGTGCTCGGCACAACCATTGGTGCATCCGGCTTGCCCGCGCTGCTCGACATGCGTGGCGAGGAAGATATGTACCACTACAAACTTCGGGTCACAACCATCGCAACGGCGGATGAATTGGCGGCAGGAGCTTCGTTGATGATGGGGCAGGCAAGTGAAGGCACACCGGTTGTTATTGCGAGGGGATTCCCATACCCACTCAGAGAAGGAAACGCGCAGGAATTAATCAGAAAGAAGGAGAACGACCTCTTCCGATGACTCCAGAGTTTGAAGCCGCATTTGGAAAGTTAAAAGTGACTGCATTGGCAGGGGGAGTAGGTGGGGCTAAGCTTTTGGTGGGACTGGATAAGGTGCTGCAGCCGGGCGGGTTGACCGCGATAGTTAATACGGGGGATGATTTTTCCCATTTTGGACTTCAAATTTCTCCTGACCTTGATTCTGTTTGCTATGCCCTGGCAGGACTCGCCGATCCGCTGCGAGGATGGGGTAGAAAAGACGAAAGTTGGCAAGTGTTGGAAGAGTTGCGCAAATTGAGTGCGCCGGACTGGTTTGCCCTGGGCGATAAGGATCTGGCGTGGCACCTTGAGCGCCAGCGTTTGTTGAATGAAGGAAATACTCTCACAGAGGTAACCGCGCAATTTTGTGAAGTGTTTGGTATAAAGTCGCGGGTGCTGCCCATGTGTGATGAACCAGCTCCCACCCTGATCAAGACCAGAGAAGGCGATTGGCTGGCTTTTCAGGATTATTTCGTGCGGTTTAGATGCCAACCGGAAATTGCTGAAATTGCCTTATTAGGGAACAAAGAGATTACTGCAAGCGACCAGGTGATTGACGCGCTGCAAAAGGCAGATTTGATCGTTCTGGCACCTTCAAACCCCTGGGTGAGCATTGATCCAATATTAGCTCTTAAAGGAGTGCGAACCATTCTTCAGGAAAAGACGGTCATTGCCGTATCACCAATCATCCAGGGCAGCGCCCTCAAAGGCCCTGCAGCCAAAATGTTCAGCAATCTGGGGATCAATCCTTCTGCCAAAGCTGTGCGGGAGCATTATGGGTGCTTATTGGATGGGTTTATTTTTGATGATCTCGACCAGCATGATACAGAAAATTGGTCACCATCGGATATAATTAACGAATCTTTTCAGACGATTATGAAGAATGATGAGGATAAAATTGCATTAGCACAAAAAGTCATCACACTTGGTGCGAGGGTTCTTCAAGGCGAATGATTACATGGGCAATCTTACCTGTGAAGAGGTATTCAATCGGAAAATCAAGGCTGCGGCATTTATTTTCTGATGTGGAATTGGTTGAACTCAACCGAAAATTGTTTGAAAGCACTTTCACAAAATTACAGGATATGACGGAGTTTGACAAGATATTGGTTGTTTCCGAAGAAGAACATGCGCTTGAATGGTGCAGATCACACGGAGGCCTTGCCTTATTGGAAGATGAGATCAGCAGCCTAAATTTGGCAGTCTCAAAATCCCAGCAATATGCCCTTGAGGCTGGAGTTGGGCGTATCCTGGTACTGCCAAGCGATTTGCCACTGGTAACCGTAAGAGATTTAAGAAATTTGATTGATCTGGCAAATGGTTCGCACAAACTGGTTATCGTCCCTGATCACTACCAATCAGGTACGAATGCGTTAGTAATGAGTGGTCCGGATCTAATTCAGCCCAAGTTTGGTTTTGGTTCTTTCCGCAAACACACCAAACAAGCTATGGAGAGAGAAGCGGAAATGGTGGTTTACTTGAATGAAAACATCCAGTGGGATCTTGATACTTCGTTGGAGTTATATCGTATTATTAAGACACAACCCGAACTAAAAATAATGAGCCAAATTAGAAAGGAAACCTCACTATGACTCAAAAATACGCTCTTTACCTGCAGGACGCACACGACTTACGTGATGGGCTGGACATCGTCCGCTACGCTGAAGAGAAGGGAATAGACGGCATCTGGCAGGCAGAAAGCCGCCTGGTGCGGGATGCCATCGTGCCAATGGCTGCTTACGCAGCCGTCTCAGAGCGCATCAAAATTGGCTCGGCGGTAATCAATAACTGGACACGCAACATTGGTTTACTGGCATCAACTTTTCTGACACTCGATGACCTGGCTCCAAACCGTATTATTTGTGGCATTGGGGCATGGTGGGATCCGCTGGCGAAGAATGTGGGTATCGATCGCACAAAGCCTCTCAAAGCGATGGAAGAAACGATTATCGTCTTACGGCGCTTGTTAAACATGGAACGCGTCAGCTTTGAAGGCGAATTCCACCAGGTGCATGAGATTGAACTCGATGTGGTTCACGGAAGGCGAGAGCCCCGCAAAGTTCCGATTTACATTGGAGCAACAGGTGGAAAAATGGTCGAAATGACCGGTCGGATTGCGGATGGAATCGTGATGAATTACTGTGTTCCGGTTGAGTACAACGATATGGCAATTGAACAGCTCGAGAAAGGCTTGAAGGCCTCAGGACGTAAGCTCGAAGAATTTGACCGTCCTCAATTGATCGTTTGCTCAGTGGATGAAGATCATGATGTCGCAATCGACAGCACGCGAGAATTGCTCACTCAGTATCTCGCGCAGCAACCCCACATTGCCAAGGCTTCGGGAGTATCAATGGAAGTTGTTGAGCAGATCCAATCAATCCTCGGCTGGCCTGCCACGCACGAACAGATCCAGGCAGCCAAACACCTTGTGCCGGAAGATCTGATCCATCGCATCACAGCCAGTGGTACGCCATCTGAGGCCAAGGCGAAGGTCCAGGAATATATCGATCATGGCTGTACCACCCCAATCCTTTATGGTGTGGGCGGTAATACCAAGCTTTTGATTGATACTTTTGCAGCAGAGGCTTAATGCAGCAATTGCCAAGCAGTAGGAGTTGTTTTGTATGTGGTCGTGAAAACCCTGTATCCTTGCGGATGACGTTTTACCTGCAAGCAGATGGTGAGGTCACCTCTGAAATTATTGTTCCGGAAGCTTATGCCGGTTATCCCGGGATGGTACATGGCGGCAATATCGTGGCAATGATGGATGAAGCCGCAGGCAGGGCAGCAACGGCGGATGATCCAAATCGCTTTGCTGTGACCAGTCAGCTTACGGTCAAATATCGCAAGCCCGTGCCCACAAACCAACTATTAAAGATTAGCGGCAGGTTGATAAAGAAACGCGGAAAAGTCGCCCAGGCACATGGCGAGATCCGCAACCAAGGTGGGGAAGTTCTGGCGGAAGCTGACGCTCTTTTTGTCGATATCGCTGAGGATTTTACCCAAGGCACGGACCCGGCCTTATTGGGTTGGAAGGTGTATGAAGATGACTAAACCTGAACTTACTTATGCCCGTCCCGTTACTTGGGACGAGCTCGAAGGTCTGCAGCAGGAATTTAAGGGTCAGATCATGTATCTGGCTGGTGGTGACTACCACGCAAAAGCAAAAAGTGCTGCAACCATTCTGATCGACTTACAGGAACTTGACCTTGACCAGGTTGGTTTTGCTGAGGATGGAATTTACTTAGGAGGCTTGATCAATCTGCAGCAGCTTGGTGATGCATTGGAATCTGCGGACCTCAAGCAGGCAATCTCGATCGAGGCTGGTGTCAACGTGCGCAACAGCCTGAGCCTGACCAATTACGTCAAGTCCAGCAATGGTCGCTCTGCAGTGCAAATCTGCCTCAACGCCATGGAAGCGGAGTATCGACTTTGCGGGGAAGAAAAAGCCCTGACTCACTCAAAGGTTCTCAAGACCAAGCTTGAGGATAACTTCATCGAGGAAATAATTATTCCCAACCCCATCTCGCTCGCTTTTGCTTCGGTGGGAAGAAGTCCGAAGGATCAACCGGTGGTTGTCGTGGCAGCCTCGAAACGATCTGATAAGCGTATTCACGTGGCTTGCGGAGGATCAGAGGGCATGTGGGCGGAGTTTGACCTGCACGGCAATGAAGATGATGGAGAGGATAAAATCCGATTTCTTTATAAGGAGATCAAGGATCAATGGGCTGGTGCTGAATATCGGCAGGAAGTGGCGGCAGTATTGCTTTCACGCTGCCTGCAAAAACTTTGGCGAGATTCTTACAATGCGGAGGAATCATGAAAATTTACCTCCTGATCAATGACAGGACTTATGAAACTGAATGCCAGCCAGGCGAAAGTCTGATGGATGTGCTCAGACGGCTGGGTTTCTTGAGTGTGAAATCCGGCGGGTGTGTTCGTGGAGAATGCGGAGCATGCACTGTGCTGATGGACGGGGAACCTGTGAACTCTTGCATGTTCCTCGCTGTGCAGGCCCAGGGACACAGCCTGGAGACGCTTGAGCGGTTCGGGGAACACCCGGAGCAAGGCTGGAAAAAGACAGAGGGTTATGACCCGATTCAGAAAGCTTTCATCGAAAGCGGCTCGATCCAATGCGGTTATTGCACGCCTGCCATGATTTTAGCTGCGAAGGCTTTGCTGCGCCAGAATCCCGACCCTACTGAAGCTGAGGTGAGGGAAGCTTTGTCGGGAGTGTTGTGCCGTTGTACAGCTTACGTGAAACCGGTTCAAGCGGTTTTGCAAGCTGCAGCGGATATCAGGCAAAGTGAAAAGAACGCTTCCGAAGAACCATTGCACGCACAGATCTACGAACCGGCAATTTTTGCAGTGGATAATATCCCTGAAACTGAGACCATCGGAAAATCTGAGATCAAAGTGGATGCAGCAAAACTCGCGCAGGGAAAACCGGCTTTTACCGCAGATTTGCAGCTGCCGGGTACACTGATCGCGAAAGTGCTCAGATCGCCTTATGCCCATGCCCGAATTCTCAAGATTGACGCAAGCAAAGCTAAAGCATTGCCGGGCGTAGCAGCAGTAATGACCTGGGAAGACTTGCCGCGAGTGGCTTACTCCACAGCCGGGCAATCCGACCCTATTCCTGGTCCGCTGGATATGTTCTCGCTGGATAACAAAGTCCGCTTTGTGGGAGACAGGGTCGCTTTTGTGGCGGCTGAGACGGCAGAAATTGCTGAAAAGGCTCTGGAATTAATTGATGTGACCTACGAACCTTTGCCAGTGATCGTGGACCCAAGGGACGCCATGAAAGAAGGCGCGGTCCGCATCCATGACGAAGAAGATTACGTCAACTTTGCGGATTCAGACCCATCCATCAATCTCGCAGCCAGGATTCGGATTGACATCGGTGATGTCGAGAAGGGTTTCGCAGAAGCTGACCGGATTTTTGAGCAGGAATACGCGGTTCCAAAAGTGCAACAAGCACACATCGAACCGCACGTTACCCTGACCTATTGGGATGAAGATGACCGCCTGGTGATCCGCACGAGCACCCAGGTGCCTTTCCATGTCAGGCGTCAGATAGCGCCTGTGATCGGGTTGCCTGTGAAACGTATCCGCGTGATCAAACCACGCATTGGCGGAGGTTTTGGTAACAAGCAGGAAGTGCTGATTGAGGACGTTGCAGCCCACCTGACAATTGCGACAGGCAAACCGGTGCTGTATGAAATGAGCAGGGAAGAGGAATTTATTGCTTCCCGTTCGCGCCATCCCATGCGTATTCGCATGAAAACCGGCGTTAAATTGGATGGAACGATGACAGCCAACGAGATGACCGCTCTGTCGGACACTGGCGCTTATGGCTGCCATGCTTTGACGGTTACCGGAAATACAGGTCAGAAAACCGTGGGTTTGTATGTTGGGGATGGGGAGTACCGCAAACATCCAAACATTCGATTCTATGCTGATATTGTTTACACAAACACGACTCCAGCAGGCGCATATCGCGGTTACGGCGTGCCGCAAGGCTATTGGCCACTCGACCGCCACCTGGAACATATCGCACGCGAACTTGGGATGGACCCAATTGAATTCCGCCTCAAAAATGCCCTGCGCCCAGGCGAGGTTCAGCCATTCAGCACGGCCTGGAATGAAGGGCGTGAACCAGTGCCTGAAATTATTGAGACAGTAGGTCTTGAACAGGCAACCGAAGAAGGACGTAAGGCAATCGGTTGGGATGAAAAATTCGGGAATGAAGCCTGGCACGCAATTCCGGGAAAACCCCATCTACGGCGAGGGATTGGCGTGGCGACAGTCATGCAAGGTACGGCTATCCCAAACCTGGATATGGGCGGAGCAAGCATTAAGATCAATGATGATGGAAGTTTCAACTTGCTGGTTGGAGCAACGGACCTCGGAACCGGAAGTGATACAGTACTGGGGCAGATTGCGGCAGAAACATTAGGTGTGGAGTTGGACGATATTATTGTGACCTCCTCCGATACTGATACGACACCGTTTGATGTTGGCGCGTATGCTTCCTCGACCACTTACATTTCAGGAACGGCAGTTCTGAAAGCTGCCAAAGAGGTTGCAGAAAAAATCAGACAGCGTGCAAGCCAAATCTTTGAAGCAAGAGGAGAATCGGTCAAGCCGTCGGAAGTGGCTCTAAAGAACCGGTACGCGGTATCTCCTTCAGGATCAAAAATCAGCATGGCTGAAATAGCCCTGGACTCGTTACACTGGCGCAACCAGGAACAAATAATGGCGACCGGTTCCCATGTTTCACCAAACTCCCCGCCGCCCTTTGCGGCACAGTTTGCCACGGTTTTGGTGGATATCGAAACCGGACAGGTCACTGTGGAAGAATTAATCATGGCAGTGGATTCGGGGGTCATTATCAATCCGATTGCTGCTTCTGGTCAGATCGAGGGTGGTGTAGCTCAAGCTTTGGGCTATGGTGTCAGTGAGGAAATGTGTTATGACGCCGAAGGAAAACCGCGCGAAAAAGACCTGGTTGATTACCATATTTTCAGGGCAGACGAGATGCCCGACATTCGATCAATTTTCGTGCAGACGTATGAAGGAACTGGACCTTATGGCGCAAAGGCAGTGGCTGAAATCCCTCTGGATGGTGCCGCGCCTGCCATTGGAAATGCGGTGTTGGATGCCTGCGGGGCTGATGTATTGGATAATCCGCTGACTCCAGAACGAATCTGGCAAGCATTGAAACAAAGTGCAGAAAGCAAAGCTGATGGAAAAAAACAGCGTCTTTAGGCGGAAATCAGATACGATCTATGTAACAGGGCACATCAACCCTGATACCGACTCGATTGCTGCAGCAACCGGATATGCCTGGCTCTTAAGTGAACGTGATGGCGTAAATGCAATCGCCAGCAGAGCTGGATCCATTAATCCGCAAACAGCATTTCTTCTAAAGTGGCTTGAAATTGAACCGCCGTTACTGGTTACAGATGCATCACCGCGTTTCGAATCGGTGATGCGTCGTCTGGATGCAGTCTCGCCGGACCGTTCTTTGAACGAGGCCTGGACAATCCTCTCGCGTACAGGCGGGATTGCGCCGGTTGTAAACCTGGATGGAACGCCTTTCGGAATGGTTACCGGAAAAAGCATGTTCGACTTTTTGCGGAAACTCATAGGTCCTCATGCCAAATTACGGGAAATGACGATCGCAGAATTGATGGATATTCCATGTCGGGAGGCTGCAAACACAGACATCCCAAGATTCCTGCCGCAAACGCGCATCAAGGATGTGATCAATCGAATGCTGCGGCAAGAGGCGAATGAATATTGGGTTGTGGATGAGAATAAGCGTTATCTCGGTGTGGTTCGGCAGCAGGATCTGCTCAATCCGCCCAGGATCAAGGTGGTTTTGGTTGATCATAATGAGCCTCAACAATCCATCGCCAATCTTGAAGAAAGTGAATTGCTCGAGATCCTCGATCATCATCGGCTTGGAAACCAATCAACCCATAAGCCGATCAAATTTACAGTGGATATCGTTGGCAGTACGTCCACATTGGTAACGGAGCAGATCACTGAGGTGGGCTTGAGCGCACCACCGAGGATTGCTGGCTTATTGTTGGCAGGTTTGCTTTCGGACACCTTGATTTTCAGCTCGCCAACCACCACCCCACGCGACAAAGCTGCTGCGGACGTTTTGGCAAGGTGGGCTTTTGTGCCTGGTTCACCCCTGGAAGATGAGACCCTTCAAAGCTATGGAGAAAAAATCATCCATGCTGGTTCGGGTCTGCTAACGCAGGAACCGGAAGCGGTCGTGAAGACAGATATGAAGATGTATGAGGGGGCTGGACTCAAGTTTGCGGTTGCACAGGCAGAGACCACTGATCTTTACGACATTGGCGATTACATGAGCAAGCTTAAAGCTGCCCTGCGGGATCTAAAAACGCAGAATGGACTTGATTTTGCCGGACTGATGATTACAGATGTTGTGAAGGGTTCCAGTCGGGTGATTTTTGTAGATGCTCCAATGGCATTGGACGAATTGCCCTATACACCGCTTGGGGATGGTAGTCTGTTGGCCGAGGGGGTGGTTTCACGCAAGAAGCAACTGCTGCCAATCATTCTCTCTCTGTTAGAGGTCTAGCGTGGATTTTCTGGAGAAGTTGATTGAAGCAAAGAAGGCTGGCCTGCCTGTCGCCTTTTGCATCGTAATTGAAACCAAAGGAGCGGTTCCACGCCACGTAAGCAGCAAGATGCTGGTCTATCCTGATGGACGGACTGAGGGCAGTGTGGGTGGGGGAGAATTGGAAGCAAGAACCGTAATAGCCGCGCTCGAATCTTTGAAAAATGGACGGTCGAAGCTTTTGGAGTATTCACTTTCTGCTGAAAATCCGGACTCAGCGGGCGTGTGTGGCGGAGAGGTAAAAGTGTATATTGAACCGCAAGTTACCAAACCGGTTTTACTGATCCTGGGAGCAGGGCATGTGGGGCAGGCTGTGGCGAGGTTTGGGCAAATGCTTGATTTTCGCGTGATCGTCTCAGATGACCGTGAGGATCTCTGCAATCCTGAGATTGTGCCCGGTAATGTTGAGTTATTGCCAATACCAATAAATGAGATAACGCATCACTTAACGATTGATGAGCGGGTTTATGTCGTTGGTGTGACACGCAACAGCGATGTGGATATTGAAGGGCTGGAGTTAATTCTGCAAGGTTCACCGGGCTATGTGGGGTTGATCGGCTCAAAAAATCGGTGGGCTCGCACGCGGCAGGGTCTGATAGATCGAGGTGTAAGTCTTGAGAAGATTGCTCAGATAAAATCACCCATCGGATTAAGCATCAAAGCCGAGACCCCAAACGAGATCGCCATCAGCATTCTGGCTGAGGTGATCGAAAGACTCAAAAAATAAACCTCTTTGGAGTAAATATGTGGAAACACTACCTAATCCCTGAAAACATCGAAACCCTGAAACGAGACTTGGAAAAGGCGGAAGGGCTGACCAAGATCATCGCGGGGGGAACCGACCTGATGGTTGAGATCAAAAACGGCAAATGGCCTGAACTGGATACTGTGATCGATATTTCACGGTTGCCTGGTTTGGACAAAATTTGGAAAGATAAAGAGGACGTGATCCACATTGAAGCAATGGTGACTCACAATGATGTTTTGCAGTCTCCGATGCTCAGGGAATTTGCCAATCCCCTGGTTCAGGCTTGTTATTGGGTGGCATCCCCGCAACTGCGCAACCGTGCGACTGTGGTTGGTAACCTTGTGACGGCTTCACCCGCAAATGATACGATCACACCCCTGATGGCGATGGATGCTCAACTTGTGCTGATTTCAAGTGAAGGGGAACGTGTTGTTGCTCTGAAAGATTTCTATCTTGGAGTACGGAAAACGGTTCTGGCTGCCAACGAGTTTGTTAAAGAAGTCAACTTTCCTGCCCTCAAAGTCAACCAGCAAGGAAGTTTTATGAAGCAGGCGCTGCGCCGTACGCAGGCAATTGCAGTGTTGAACTGCTGCGTTCTGTTGGATATGGAAGCAGATACTATCCAAAAAGCGGTGATCACCATGGGGTCGGTGGCTCCAACCATCATTCACGCAGCCGAAGCAGAAGCTTTTCTGATCGGCAAGCGGCTTGAAAAGGACGTGATACAAGAAGCGGGCAGGTTGGCGGCTGAAGCAACGAGACCTATCAGTGATGTCAGGGCTTCTGATGAATATCGAATCTACATGATGCAGGTCCTGGTGGAAGGCGGATTGAAGGAACTGAAAGATGGCACCCAGGGGCAGAAAGTACCGGCAAAGCCAGTTGCCCTGGACACAAAAGAAGGGTTCCGCAGTCCTGGAGCAAATGAGTGGGATGGGAGGACTATCCATACGTGTATAAACGGGGAAACCTATGTAATTGATGACGCATGCGATATGACTATGTTAAATATGGTCAGAGAGCGTATAGGTTTTACTGGTACCAAGGTGGGTTGTGAAGAAGGGGAGTGCGGTGCGTGTACCTTATTCCTGGATGGCAAGGCTGTAGTAAGCTGCCTGATACCTGCGCCGCGAGCACATTTGGCACAGATCACCACGATTGAGGGAATTGCTGAGGAAGAAACACTGCATCCTGTTCAGCAAGCTTTTGTGGATCGTGGAGCCGTACAGTGCGGCTACTGCACGCCAGGATTTGTGATGGCTGCAGTCAAATTGCTCCAGGAAAACCCCAATCCAAATGAAAAAATGATCAAAGAAGCAATTTCGGGCAATTTATGCCGCTGTACTGGTTATTACAAGATTGTTGATGCGATCGAATCAGCTATTGACAAGATGAGGAGCTAGAATGAACGGAATCGGAACGTCTGCCACTCGACTTGATGTTGTTGCAAAGGTTACCGGTAAGTCAAAGTATCCGGGAGATTTTCAGTTCTCTGATCAGCTTGTGATGAAGGTGCTGTTTGCACACCGAGCGCATGCCCGGGTTCTGGAAGTGAATACAAGCCAGGCTGAAGCACTTGACGGTGTTGTGATGGTGCTCACAGCAAAGGATGTGCCTGTAAATGAGTATGGACTTGGGGTTAATGACCAACCTGTCTTGTGTGGACCGGATTCCGGCATCCAGGGTGCTGATGTTGTGCGGTTTGAAGGCGATCAGGTTGCACTGGTTATTGCTGAAAGTGAAGAAACAGCGGCAAAAGCACTCAAGCTTATCGAAGTGCGCTACGAAGACTTACCCGTAGTGAAAACCATCGGCGAAGCATTGAGAGAAGATGCTCCCATCATGCATTCGCGTTTGGACAGCAATATTTTCCATCACAATATTGTTCGCCGGGGTTCAACAGAGGAAGCTTTCAAAGAATGTGCAGTGATCGTGGAAGGGGAGTATCAGACTCCTGTTCAGGAACACGCCTATTTACAACCAGAGTCTGGCGTTGGATTTATTGACGAGAAGGGCAGAGTTACAGTTATTACTGCCGGTCAGTGGGCTCATGAAGACCAGGAACAAGTGGCACATGCACTCGGATTGCCTCTTGATAAGATCCGCATCATTTACCCTGCCATTGGCGGGGCGTTTGGCGGCAGGGAAGACATGTCGGTTCAGATCATCCTGGGGCTGGCAGCGTTTAAACTGCAAGAAAGGGGTATTGACCGTTCTGTCAGGGTCGTTTGGTCACGGGAAGAGTCGATGATTGGGCATTGCAAGCGCCATGCTTACACGATGAAGGCAAAGTGGGGAGCAAGCCCGGAAGGCAAAATTTTGGCTGCTGAATGCCAGATCTGGGCAAATGGCGGGGCTTACGTTTACACTTCGCCAAAGGTGCTCGGCAACGCGACGCTCTTAGCAACTGGACCCTATGAGGTGCCAAATGTCAGCACAGATGCTTATGCTGTATACACCAATGACATTCCGGGCGGCGCCTTCAGGGGGTTTGGCGGACCGCAGGCAGCCTTTATGGCTGAATTGCAGGTCGATAAACTGGCAGAAGCGCTGGGTATGGATCCGGTGGAATTCCGGATGCGCAATCTCTTCAAGGAAGGTTCAACACTCTCAATGGGTTCGCCACTGCCTGCAGGTGTCACCATAAGGGAGGTGGTTCAGAAATGTGCTGAAGAGGCTGGCTGGACGCATGGTCCGGATGGTTGGAAAAAGCCTGAGATTGCTCAGCCGGAAGACCCAAACATCAAGCGTGGGCTTGGAATTGCCTGTGGATACAAGAATATCGGCTTTTCTTATGGCGCACCTGAAAATTGCGGCGCAACGATTATCCTTGAAGGCGATCAGGAGATTGAGATTGCAAAGCTGTATCATGCTGGGGCAGAAGTTGGTCAGGGATCACACACCGCTTTTGCTCAGTTCGCTTCCGAAGCCCTGAATCTTTCTTTGGAGAAACTTGAAGTTCACTACTCCGACACTTCCAACACGCTTAACTCCGGCAGTGTTTCTGCGTCACGCATGACACATATGGCTGGTAATTCCATCATTGGAGCGGCAAAATTGGCTTTGGAACGATGGCGGGAAGGCGATCGCCCGGCTGTTGGATCTTTTGTCTATCGCCCGCCAGCCACCGGTCCGATGGATAAAGTTGATGGTCATTGCAATCCAAACTTTACTTATGGTTATGTTGCGCAGGCGGTTTTTGCGGATGTCAACACTCAGACAGGAGAAATTCACCTGAGGGAGGTAATCAGCGTGGATGATGTGGGCAAAGCGATCAACCCCATTCAAGTTGAAGGGCAGATAGAGGGATGTGTGGTCCAGGCAGCTGGCTACGCACTCCTTGAAAACTGGAAAAAGAAAAACACCAGGGCGCTGACTAAAGAACTTTCCACCTATCTCATCCCGACTGTACTTGATATCCCGGATCGGACACGCTCCATAATTTTGGAATATCCGGATCCCATTGGTCCCTATGGCGCCAGAGGAATGGGTGAGATGCCGTATCTGCCTTTTGCGCCGGCATTGGTGGATGCGGTTCACCACGCGACCGGAGTGCGATTCCACAGCTTTCCTCTGACCGCCGAAAGAGTCCTGCGGGGTCTTGGTAAGCTCACGCCCGAGGTTACTGGTTTTTGGGATTATGAGTAAGCAAGTTGCAGGAGTTATCCTGGCGGCGGGCAGTTCGAGCCGGTTTGGGAAAACAAAACAACTTCTACCCTGGAAAGATTCTACCGTTTTAAATAGTGTAATCCGGACTGCGATGGAAATAGATCTCGCACCTCTTATTGTCGTCCTTGGGGCTAATGCCAATCAAATTGAGCCTGAATTACCAGAGGGTTGCGTTGTGGTAATAAATGACGCATGGCCAGAGGGGCAGGGTTCGTCTGTTCGGATTGGAACGGCACAACTTCAAGAGGAAATTGATGGTGTTTTGATGTTGCTTGGTGATCAGCCGCAAGTCAATCCGCACTTCTGCGAAAGCATCGTACGGAGAGGTCTGAAAACCGGAAAGATCACGATCCCTTATGTGAACGACCGGCGCGGAAATCCGGTTTTCTTCCCAAAAAAAACACTCAAAAGACTCACAAAAGTAACCGGAGATAAGGGGGGGCGAGCAATCTTTTCGGAATTCCAGGTTGAGCTTCTTCCCTGGTTGGATGAGTGGATGGCGATGGATATTGACACCCCGAAAGATTACGAAAAGCTGAAAGCATGCTACGGCTCTGAATAGAGGGATAGTAATTGAGTATAATCGGTACGTGATTGCGGATTACAGCTGTATGCCTTGGCTTGCGCCGTTTTACCAAGCCAAAGTGAGTTCAGTTGTCGCATAAAAATCTATTTAAACAGGAGATAATTTTGTTAACTAACGAAGCTGTTTTAAATGCCTTGAGTCATGTGATGGATCCGGATTTGCATCAGGATCTAGTGAGCCTTGGAATGATTAAGGATTTGAAAGTTGATGGGGATAAGGCTAGTTTTACGATAGAACTGACAACTCCCAGTTGTCCGTTGAAATCGAAGATTGAAAATGATGCCCGCCAGGCAGTGTTGGGCATGACCGAAGCGAAAGAAGTGGAAGTTAACATGTCAGCGCGGGTCAGGAATCCAAAGACTGTCACAATTGATCAGAATCAGTTTAAACATGTGATAGCTGTTGGCTCCGGCAAAGGTGGCGTTGGAAAGAGCACCGTTTCTGTGAATTTGGCGTTGGCATTAGCCAGCGATGGCGCCAAGGTAGGCTTGCTCGATGCGGATATCTATGGTCCAAACATCCCGCGCATGCTGGGCATCGAGCGTTTGCCTGATAAACAAACGGACGGTAAGATCCCTCTGGCCGAAATTCATGGAATGAAAGTCATGTCGATTGGTTTTCTTGTTCAGAATGGTCAACCGTTGATCTGGCGTGGACCAATGTTGCACTCGGCAATTCAGCAATTTATTACTGATTTTGACTGGGGCGAGCTTGATTACTTCATTGTCGATTTACCCCCAGGGACTGGAGATGTGCAGCTTTCTTTAAGTCAAACTTTGCCCCTTACGGGAGCAGTAATTGTGACAACACCCCAACAGGTGGCGATTGATGATGCCTCACGCGCGGTGGGCATGTTTGAAAAACTTGAAGTCCCACTCTTGGGGATTGTTGAAAACATGTCTTACCTCATCATGCCGGATGGTTCGAAGATGGCGGTTTTCGGCACCGGTGGAGGAGAGCGCCTGGCGTTCCGCACTGGCAACACCTTCCTTGGCAGTATTCCCTTGGATCCCGAAATTGGGCAGGGTGGTGATATTGGCAGTCCGGTTGTGCTGCGTTCTGATTCCAATCCGAGCGCTGCAGCTATGCGGGATGTTGCCTGCAAGGTAGCGGCAGAAGCCAGTATCAAGGCCCATGAGCGTGAAAGTCAGGGATGATATAATCGCCAATATGTCTGAAACAAGTTACATTGGTGTTCAATTTAAGCCGATAGGCAAGACCTATAACTTCATACTTCCTGAAAACATGAAGGTTGATAGAAACTCACTGGTGGTAGTCAATACCGTCAGAGGTAAACAGATTGGAAGGGTTGCGGCTGTGAACCTGCCGCAACCTGAGAATCCTTCTGAGGTCCAGTCGATAGAACGTGTTGCCAACGAAGAAGACCTGGCAAGAAAAGCGGAAATTACCGCAAAAGAGGAAGAGGTCGTCAACGCAGTCGCAAAATATCTGCGTGATCCTGGTCATGAGGGTATAAAAGTCGTGGATGCAGAGTACAGTCTTGACTATTCGAGACTTACCATTTATCTAAATTATGAATCGACCACAGACTTCAACCCACGCAATTTCATCCGGGATGTTTCGCATATGTTCCAGGGCTGCCGGATTGAAGTGAGGCAGGTTGGCCCCAGAGACGCAGCCAAGGCCTTATCTGGAATTGGTTCCTGCGGGATTGAAAAACGTTGTTGCTCCAAATTCCTGACAGAATTTAGTTCAATTTCGATAAAAATGGCAAAAGCACAGGATATTTCCTTGACACCGATGGAGATAACCGGCATTTGTGGCAGGCTGCGCTGTTGCCTGGCTTATGAATATGAAATGTACGACGAAGCCCGTAAAAATTTGCCCAAGAAGAAGAAAATAGTGAACACTCCCCTTGGTGAAGGAAAAGTCTTGCAAGTGCTGCCACTAAAAGATTCTGTTCTCGTTGATTTGCCAGAAAAGGGACCCAGAGAGTTTACCAGGACAGAACTTGAGACTGGAATTTTGGAAGATAAATCCGCTCTTAAGAATATCGGAGACTTTACATTTTCTGAACATGATGAAGATGTTGAAGTTGTGCGCCTCGAGTCCCCGGAACCCCGACAGGAACAGCCACGTGGAAGAAGTAGTCGGCGAGGCGATAGGTCCCGCCAAGGTGGTCAGTCCCGGAGCAAGAATTCTCGGGATCAACAGGGCACAGCGCGTGAACAGCAACCATCAGGCAGCCGAAGGCACGATCAGCAACGGAATAGCAGCCCGCAATCCCGTCAGCAAACAAGTTCCGATCGACAGAATCAATCAGGTCAACCGCAAGAGCAGCGAAAAAGCAATTCAGGACGCAGGAGAAAATCACGCCCACGGCGTAATGAGCCCGCCAACAATCCTTCGAAACAGGAATAACAGATCAATGAAGTTTCCAGAATGGCAAGAATCTAAGACCATCATGGTTATTCTCGCCCATCCGGATGATCCGGAATTTTTTTTGGGTGGGACAGTCGCTGAGTGGGTCAAGCAGGGGCATAAGGTCAGTTACCTGCTGCTAACGAAGGGGCAAAAGGGTGTCAGCGTTGAGTTTCCCGACCCCAGCAAATTGGGAAAAGTAAGACAGCAAGAACAGCAGAACGCAGCGGCTAAACTCGGCGTGGGCAAGGTGGATTTTCTGGATTACGAGGATGGCTACCTCATACCGGATCTTGAAGCGAGGAAGATCGTCGCACGGGAGATCAGAAAAACGCGCCCTGACGTTGTTGTTGGCTTTGATCCTTTGCAGATTTATCAGAGAGGGCGTATCAATCATCCTGATCATCGCGCGGCAGGTCAGATTGTGATCGACGCGATCTTTCCCGCAGTAGAAAATTCTGCTTTTTTCCCGGACTTACTTGATGAAGGCTTAACACCCCATAAGGTGGAAGAGCTTTGGTTAAGTCTGCCAGTGGAAGCAAACTTTGAAATGGATGTAAGCCAACACTGGCAATTGCGCCTGGACGCTTTACTGGAGCACGTTTCCCAAATCGGTGAACCGGCTGAATTCATCGTACAAATGGAAGCGAGAAGACGATCCCGCTTTGGCACAGAAATGGGCTACATTGAATCTTTCAGGAGAATGATCTTATGAGCAACTCTCATATTTATCAATTCGCCCAAAGCCTGCAGGAATCTGCCACAAGGCACCGCCGGCACATCCACCGCAATCCTGAACTTGCGTTTGCAGAAGTCCAAACCGCGGATTATATAGCAAACGAACTGGAACAATTAGGATTTGAGGTTTCAAGAGGGTTTGGAAAGACTGGGCTGGTGGCTTCTTTTCTAAGAGCCAGCGACGGGCCACGCTTTTTACTGCGGTTTGATATGGACGCGTTGGCTTTGCAGGAGCAAACCGGACATAACTTCGCTTCTACAATTGCGGGCACAATGCATGCCTGCGGTCATGACGGGCATGTGGCAATCGGGTTATCAGTTGCAAAAATTCTGACTGAGTTGAAAAGTGAGTTATCCGGTCGTTACTATTTGCTTTTTCAACCAGCTGAGGAAATCGGTCAGGGCGCTGCTGCGATGATTGCGGACGGGGTGCTTGATCTCATCAAACCGGATTATGCCATGGCGGTGCATTTGTGGGCAGAAGAACCCATAGGTTGGTTTGGAATCACTTCGGGACCTGTGATGGCTGGAAGTAAGGATTTGCAAATTACCATACGTGGCATTGGTGGGCATAGTGCTCGTCCACACAAGGCTGTAGACCCGATCGTGGCAAGCGCGCATCTGATCACTGCCTTGCAAACCATTGCCAGCCGAAAAATTGACCCCCTGGAAAGCGCGGTGTACTCGATTACACAAATCCACGCTGGTCAAACCATCAATGTGATTCCTGATAGCGTCACAATGAGTGGGACTCCGCGCTATTTTACTCCAGAGGTGGAACATGAAATAGATGCCTCAACCAAGCGAATATGCGAGGGGATTGCCCAGGCATTTGGTTGTGAAATCGAATTTACCCTCGGTGTTAATGCTCCGCCATTAGTCAATCATTTGGCTGTTTGCCAGGCAGCAGAGAAGGCTGCATTGAAGATCAACCCGGATTTTACTATTGGTAAAAATTTACGTATGATGGCGTCTGAAGATATGGCGCTCTTTCTTCAACGAATTCCTGGCGCGATGTTCTTTGTGGGGGCAGGTAAAGAGGACGCGGAAAAACGCTTTCCTTTGCACCACCCAAGCTTCGACTTTGATGAGGGCAGTCTGATCAATGCCGCCGCGCTTCTGGTCGAGACCTGCCAGCAGCTGGCAAAAGCAGCCTGATGAATTCCAAAGCGATAATTGTTGGCTTGTGTGGTAGGAGCGGCAATGGAAAAACCAAAACTTGCCAATTGTTAGTCAAAGAATTACGCGCTGGAAAAATCCAGTGCACTGGATTTATCTCGCCAGCTGTTTTTGAAGGATCAAAGAAAATAGCTATCCAGGTTCGTTGGCTGGATAGTGACCAGGAGCGTGTTTTGATGACACCTGCCACTGAAACAAGCCAACTGATCATTGGAAAATGGCAACTAAATTCGGAAGCGTTTGACTGGATCAATCAGAAATTGACTGAGTTGAGGGGAGGTAAGGTCTTTTTTTGCGATGAGATTGGTCCATTGGAAGTGTTGGAGGGCAAAGGTTGGATTAAAGCGCTCGACGTTGTGGATGAAGGGAAATACGAGTTGAACGTGATCACTTTCAGACCTTCACTGCGGGAGTATTTTCAGCGGCGTTATCCGGAAATAACCATTTTTGATCTTGATAAAAATACTCACGAACAAAATCTGTTTAAAGAAGTCAGAAACTTCTTCGGTATAAACTAATCTAGCGAAAAAGCAGCCCTGCTTATGTATAATCCAAGTATGGAAGAGGATACCACCGAAAAGATGCCATTGGGTCAGCACCTGGAGGATTTGCGCAAAGTTCTTTTGCGGGCAATGCTGGGTCTGTTGGTGGGAGTAATTGCAGGCACCTTTTTTGTAAAGCCAGTGCTGGATTTCTTTGCTCTACCTGTGGGCGGGGTGACAAATTTACAGGTGATCGAGGTTACGGAGTCCATGTCGGTCTACATGCGCGTCGCGCTGTTGATTGGGCTGATCCTTGCTTTGCCCTGGATATTTTTCCAGCTTTTTTCATTTATCGGGAAGGGGCTGAAAAAGAGCGAAAAACGCGGTCTCCTGATCGCCATCCCGTTTGCCACGATCCTGTTTCTGGTGGGCGGGGGTTTCGCGTTTCTTGTAATGCTGCCGGCTTCCATGAGATTCTTTACCAGTCTGTTGGATGTCAATACGACATTAAGGCTGAGTTCCTATTTTGGATTTGTAGTTAACCTGATATTCTGGATTGCGATGAGTTTTGAATTACCCCTACTGGTTTTTGTTCTGACCAGGGTAGGGATTGTGAAGCCAGGCTTCCTGACCAAAGGATGGCGTGTTGCGTTGGTAGCAATCGCGGTTTTGTCGGCAGTGATTACACCGACCGGTGACCCTGTAAACATGGTGATTTTCATGTTGCCATTATTTGGGTTATATTTAATGAGTATAGGGCTCTCCGCACTGGCATACAAAGCAAGACATGCCTCAGAAGCTGAAAGCCCGGAGGAATAGTGAAATGATAGGTGGCTTACATTGGCCTGAAGTGATTTTGATCCTGGCTGTCCTGGTGCTGGTTTTTGGGGTTGGTCGCATCACAAAAATTGGTGGTGAATTGGGATCTGGCATCAAGGCATTTAAAGAAGGTTTGAACGGGAAAAAAGAGTCCGAGGAAGAGAACCAGCCAGACGAACCTAAGGATTCCTGAGAAGGTAGCGAATGGAATTCTTCAATCTCGGTTGGTCTGAGATTCTCTTAATCCTTACACTCGCGTTCATTGTGCTTGGTCCGGATCGGATCAAGAATTTTGGGGCAGAACTGGGGGGATTCCTGCGAAAATTGAGCAAAGATGGCTTATTTCGGGAAGTTGTCCAGACCACGGATGAAATAAGGAATTATCCGCGAAAAATCCTGAATGAAGCCATGTTGGATCAGCCCGTCATGTATGACCAGGCCGAAAAAAACATGTTGCATCCGCCACAAGACCTCATCGATCTTGAACCAGGCGAGAACCAGGCTCCGGAACAATAACCTTTTCCGTCTGATTAAACGAGCAACTTCCGTATTTTACCCATTATCATCTCAAAAGCTGAACCAGTATCAATCAATGGTTTTTCTTCACTTGTGGGAAACATGGCTTCAAATATTGCCAGTAATTGGGAATTCGTGAAGTGATGCGAGATTTCAAAAATAGCGGCAGGATTACTCAGTATTGAGGGTAGTTTCTGCATGAATAAGCCTTTGGCAAGGGTTGAAACCCGAAAACACCTCATTAATCGGTGAAGACGCGTGATTGGGGTAGTTTCAACAGCTTCCAGTTCCAAGCCAGTTAGCTGTACTGAGAGTTCCTCAATCGTGGGTACATTTGCGATACTGATCCGCAAGGATTTTTGGGTCTGGTTATATTCGCTTGACCAAGCAAATTCCACTTCAGAGCCTCTTACTGTTACGCCTGTGGGTGGCCTGATCCCAATTATTTCAAAGTCATAATCACGAATTTTCGGAAAACCTGGAATGGCATCAAGTTGTCCCTCCACGGCGAATTTTTTTATTTCCAGTGTCTCACCGTTCAAGTTTTGCGAAAAGCTGGTCAGGGCATAATCTCCATTTTGATAGGATTGGGTTTCTCCGTCATCTTCGTAGAGTTGGTAGCTTCCATCTGCGCCGGTGAAGAACTTGACATGCAACCTGGAAGGTAGTTTGACACCGTTGGAAATGTTCTCTGCATCCATCGGGATGATGGCTCCAGCTTTGGCAAAGACTGGGATCTGGCTTTGATCGGCGTAGAGGGTAATCCACTGGCCGCCTTCGTGGGTTTCATTCGTGAAAAAGTCATACCACTGCCCGGCGGGGAGCCAGACGGATTGGCGAGCGAGCCTGGTGTGTGGATCCGCCGGCTGCGTTATTGGAGACACCAGCAATTGGCTGGCGAAAGTGTATTGATTGGCAGCCTGGTATGCTGCTTCTTCGTCAGGATACGAATAATACATGGGGAGGGTCAAAGGTTCTCCCTGCTCGGCATTGAGCCAGTTTGCTGTGTAGATTAAAGGCAGCAAGCGGTGGCGGAGCTGCATCGCGGAGCGCGCATTCTCCAAAACATCGCTTCCAAAAGCCCAGGGACGCCTGTCGATGAATTCATTGTTGGTGGAATGCAGCCTGAAGATGGGGCTGAAAACACCAAATTGCACCCAGCGAGTGTAGAGTTCGGGGTCTTCGATTCCCTCACAATGACCACCAATGTCGTGACTCCACCAGCCATAGGCAACGTTCGCTGCGGTGGCAGTCATTTCCGGTTGAAAAGCGAGGCTTTCCCAGGAAACGATGGTGTCGCCCGAGAAACCGATCGGGTAGCGATGTCCGCCCATACCGGGCCAGCGCGAAAAAATGAAGGGACGTTTTTGTCCCGTGCGCCCGAGATCGAAATAATGCAGGTGATTGAGCCAAAAGAGGGGATCCAAACCGGCCGTGCTGGATTGTGTGCCTTGCTGCCAGTCCATCCACCAAAAATCAACGCCCTGATTCTCCATCGGATGATGGAGATATTTGAAATAGGCTTCGGTAAAGGCGGGATCGGCGATGTCGAAGGGTATGGGTTCACCAAAAGCGGCGTCCTGCCCAAGTGCCTTTGCCATGGCTGGATATGCTTCTTCATGGCGATGGACGCCTTCAGCGGGGTGGAGGTTCAGCGCGGTTTTTAAACCGCGTTGGTGTAATTGTCTAATAAATTCAGTTGGATGAGGAAAAAGCTCTTTGTTCCAGGTGTAGCCTGTCCAACCCGAGCTGGAATTGGCGGTTTTGGTGATGTGCCAGTCCATGTCGACGATGCAAACTGACAGGGGAATCTGAAACTGCATGAAGGCGTCCATGAGATCCAGAAGTTCCTGGTCTGAATACGCCCAGTAGCGGCTCCACCAGTTTCCGAGTGCCCAACGAGGCAGAAGACCGGGTCTGCCGGAAACGCGCTGGTAATCGATAATGGCAGTGAGATAATCTTGCGCGTAGCCAAAAAAGTAGAGATCCCGCTTTTCCGGGGCGGTTTGGCGTGGCTGGAGCCACTCATTCTCATCGAAGATCAAGCTGTGACTGTCGTCCAACACAGCCCATCCACTGCGCGAGATCAGACCATCTGGCAGGCTCAGACGACCATTGGCGCTGTCGAGCGTTCGGACCGTGCCGCCGAGGTTAGCATTGTCAGGGTGGCTGTATTGCCAGGTTTTGCCCGTTTGCTTGAGCGTGATGTGCAGATCACGCCAGTGGAAGCGTCCGTTTTCTTTGAATCGGAGGTGGAGATGATCTGTTTCGATATGGAGCCAGCCATCCTGCTTCCAGGTATGGAAGGCAGGCACAGCCTGTTCGCGATAGAGGAATACCTGGTTGGCATGATCCTCAAAAACCTTCTCGGGATCAAATTCGAGGCGAATAAGCCTGCTTGTCAGGAACGTGAACCTGGCATTTCCTTCATGGATGACAGCAGCAGGATTGGCTATTGGAGTGGGGGTAGGATGCATTGCCTGGATCATTTTTCCTCCGAAAGGTTTAGTGATTAAGTTTAACTCTAAAAGTCATTTTTAATTAGAAGTAGCGAGTAGAATTATGGAATCAAACTTGAGGAGAATAAAATGGATGTAATTGAAGCAGAGATTGATGTAACTCCTGTTGTCAAACGAGCGAAGTGGAAAACCTTGCTGGCGCTCTCCCTTGGTTACTTTGTGGACCAGGGCGAAGGTCAGGCAATGTCAATTTTTAGTCCAGTATTGAGGCAGATCTGGGGTTTAAGTTTTAAGAACCTTTCCTGGATCACATTTGTCCGCAGTCTGCTTCAATCCCTCAGTTCTCCTTTCTGGGGCTATCTTTCCGATCGCCATTCCCGCAAGCAGGTACTTTTCTGGGGTACAGGCTTTTGGGGTCTCTGGACAATTCTGGTAGGTCTGACGCAAAATTTCAGTCAATTGCTGGCAGTCCGCGTTATATCGGGCATTGGACTGGGATGTCTGATGCCGGCAACGTTTTCGATCATGGCGGACACCTTTGCGCCTAAGATCCGCGGCAGGATGTTGGGGCTACTGGAATCGGTCGGGATATTGGGAATCATCATTTTCACGGTGGGACTCGGTCAGTTAGCGACTCCCGATACCTGGCGTTATGGGTTTGTAATTTTAGGGATTGCCAGCATTCTTTCAGGTGTTGTCATCCTTCTTTTTGTTGATGAACCCTTAAGGGGTGAATCTGAGCCTGAAATGAAAAATCAACTCACGCTCGAGGACTCCCAAAAATACGTTGCACAAATCAGTGATATTAAGAAGGTTCTCTCAATCCCAACCATCCGTGTGGCAATTTTGCAGGGCTTGGCTGGTTCGATGCCATGGGTGATTATGGGCGCTTTCCTGATCCTGTGGCTGGTGGAGCAGCGGGGGCTCTCCACCCAGGTGGCACCGATGGTTTTTGGGGCGATGATTGTTGGGACAGCTATCAGCAACGTAATAGGTGGTTTTCTGGGAGATTGGGCTGACAGAAAAAGCCCCAAATATGGCAGGACTATCATTGGACAGATTTCTGTGGTTATCGGCATACCCTTCACCTTATTCCTCTTTTTGAGGACAGAAAGCTGGGATATCGTGCCATTGACTATCCTTTGTTTCGTGACTGCCTTGTTTATCAGTTGGCCAGGCAAGGGCTCCAAAGAGCCAATGATGTCGGCTGTGGTTCCTCCAGAATTGCGCTCGACAGCTTTTGCGATGACAACCTTCATTGAAAGTGGTTTCGCGGCGGTCGTTGCATTAATTTTCGGAATTATTGCCGACCGGATAGACTTGCAAACAGCCATGCTCTGGACAATTCCTTTCCCATGGATCATTTGCGCGATTCTTTTCAGTGGTTTCTACCTGACCTATCCAAAGGATCTGGCAAAAAACCGGAAACTTTTGGAAGATCGCGCCAGGGAATTTGGCATTATCGGATAAAAAAAAAAGAAACTGCCGAAAGGCAGTTTCTTTTTTCTGGCGGGAGCGACGGGATTTGAACCCGCGGTCTCGGCCTTGACAGGGCCGCATGTTAGACCACTACACCACGCCCCCAAAGCGAAGCATAGTTTATCACGCCCATTCTCTAAAGTCAAGATAGTGAATGGGTTCGTTGTGAGTAGGTCAGCACATGTATATTCGATTGAAAAAAAGTTTGATAGGTGGAAACTAAAAAAACAGCCAGAAGTATATCTGGCTGTTTTTCAGTTCTAATTAGTTAAGGCCTTCCAGGGTTTATTCCTGGGCTGTGTCGGCAACTTCTTCGGCTGCCTCAGTAGCTTCATCAGCTAACTTCTCGACTTTGACTTTGGTGCTGTGGCTTAACTCAGCAGCTTTTTCCTTGGTCACTTTTGCCAGTTCATCAGCCTTGGCAAGGGCATCTTTGTAGGCTATTTCAGCTTTGTGTTTGGTCTCTTCGTAAGTCTCGGCGCCTTTTTCTTTTAATTCGATGGCTTTTTCCTTGATAACCTGGCGAGTTTCTTCACCAGATTGAGGCGCCATCAAAAGGGATGCGATTGCACCTGCCAGCGCACCGACAGTGAAACCCATTAAAAATGATCCAAAATTGCTTTCATCAGACATAGTAATCTCCTCTTTTCTTTTATTTTTTTATGCGAAATATATTAACAAGGGTTCGAATGCTCGCCAATGATTCGTTTAGTTTGATCACTGGTTCGCTGACGTTATCACTTAAGAACCGAACAGTGCCCTTGAGTGTATTGACTGTGTCGGTTGTTGAGTTCAGGATAGGCTTGATTTCGTGCTGCAGCAGGTTGGTTAGATTAGCAAGTTGGATGATCAAAACCACCAGGGCCGCGCCAATCACAACCATCATCAAAGCCATCAGGATGATAAAAATGTCGCGTACCTGACTAACCACTTGTCCATCTGCTCGTGCAAGAAAGAACAAGCCAACGATCAGTCCTATTAAAACTAACACGATAATCACAACAGCAAGTTTTGATTTTTGCTGACTTGATACTTCAGTCTCGGAACCTAAAGTATTGATTTTTTCGCTATCATCGGGTTGTGGCGTTTGTGTTTGGCTATCAGTCATTTGTACCTCTTTGTTATTATAACGTATTGATAGCGCTCAGAAGCTGCTTGTAGAATTCCCTGCTAAAGTTCCTCGCCAAGTGACAATTCTTCTTCCAGGGTAACAAACAGTTTTTCGCTGGGATTCAAACTGATATCACCGAACAAATCAGGTTGATCGGTCTCAATCAGGTTCTGTTTTACAAGCTCAAGAATGGCAAGAAATATAACAATGATCTGGATCCTGTCAGAATCCTTCCCAACCAGGCCTGAAAAGCTGGCATTCCCAGTGTCCTTGAGAATGCGAACGATTTCCTGAACTTTATTTCTCAAGGTCATTTTGGGAATTTTGATGGAGGAGCCTTCGGAGATTGGGCTTTCCTGGTTAACGAGTCTTTCAAGTGCAACTATCAGGTCTGCGAGATCAACACCACTAAGATCCAGTTGAACATTGACGGGGTATGATTTCGGAACATGCAAATGGCAGCGCAGGTTTTGGTCGATACGTGAGTTGAGCCAGGTGCTTGCTCTCTTGATCTCTCGATAAATTCGAAGTTGCCTGGCAAGGGCTTCCCCAAGATCTTCTTCTTCAGGTTCCCGCAGAGGAGATTTGGGAAGCATTGCTTCCGATTTGATCTGTACCAATTTTGAAGCAATCACCATGAATTCGGAAATATAGTCGGGATCGGCACTCTCGTTTTTGCGGACATAAACCAGGAATTGATCTGTTACTTGCGCCAGGGCAATTTTTGTTATATCAAGTTCAGACTTCTGAATTAAATCCAAAAGCAGGTCAAGAGGACCGGAGTATAACTCGGTTTCGATTTCGTAGTCGTCTGTTTCACGGATCCATGAACCTGGCATAATCCAATTATAGTCTGACTACGGCAGATTTGTTGTAAACTTATGAGAGTGATGACACCAGGATGAAAATATGACCGAGATAATTTGCAGAGACTGTTCAACAGCTTATCCAGAAGAAGGTTTGCCCTATAAATGCCCCAACTGCGGAGGTGTTTTTACATTACGGAACTTTGCTTTTTCGAAAACGGCTTTCGTCCTTGCAAGAAACCAAGGAATTTGGAGATATAAGGAGTCCTTCGGATTGCCTGCTAGTTATCAGGCCAGTTACCTTGGCGAAGGAGACACTCCGCTTGTACCTGTAAAAATTGAAGGGAGAGAGTTTTGGTGCAAAATGGAAAGCCTTAATCCGAGCGGGTCCTTTAAGGATAGGGCAACTGCGGTTCTCATCAGTGTTTTGCGGGGTCGGGATATATTGGATGTTATTGAGGATTCGTCTGGAAATGCAGGAGGATCGCTGGCTCTCTACGCTTCTGCTTTTGGGATTCACCCGCGGATATATATTCCAAGTGGCACCAGTGGTCCAAAACGCTGGCAAATTGAGGCTTGCGGAGCGGAAGTTGTTCTGGTGGAAGGACCGCGGGAGAACGCTCACAAAGCGGCTCTTGAAGCGGTGGACAAGGAAGATCTGCCTTATGCCAGTCATGCCGCACAAGCCTTTGGGATGGCAGGGATCGCGACGATTGCTTATGAAATTTTCGATTCTCTTGGCGAAATGCCAGGGACAATATTTTGTCCGATCGGGCATGGGTCATTGTTTGCAGGTGTTCTAATGGGTTTTGAGGCACTTCTGCGGGTTGGATTAGCGGATAGAAGGCCAAGGATGATAGGCGTTCAACCCGAGGTTTGCGCGCCGGTAGTCTCAGCCTGGAAAAGAAGAGCATTCGTTGGTGGAATGGGAAGCAGTCTGGCTGAGGGAACCATGGTTGAAAATCCGACCAGAAGGCAAGAAATTTTGGCATTACTGGAGCCGGACAGGGATATTCTGGTAACTGTAACAGAAACAGAAATTGCAAAAGCCCATGGATTATTGGTTCAAGCAGGCTTGTTTGTTGAACCAACCTCAGCCATGGTCCTGGCAGCCAGCCAGAAGGTGAAAGAGACTAATGGAAAGTCAGTCCTCATTTTAAGTGGAACTGGGTTAAAATCAAAGGTGTGAGTGGAACTGGGGAACCGTTTGACCTCAATGAGTTTGATGTTAAACGAATCGGCAGTTCTGCTGGAGGATAAATGTTAAATACGGCTGCCGCTAAAAATCTGATACAAAACTTACCAAAAAACTTTACTGAGGACTTCTATCTAATTCGGGCATTGACTCACAGATCATATGTCAATGAAAATCGGGATGTGGTTGAAGACAACGAAAGGCTTGAATTCCTGGGCGACTCGATCCTGAGTTTTCTGGTTGCAGAATGGCTATACCAAAGTTTTCCGGAAAAAAGAGAAGGTTTCCTGACAAAAGTGCGATCCGCCTTGGTTCATACGCACCAACTTGCTCAATTTGCGCGCAAGATTGGGATTGGACCAGCACTATTTTTGGGGAAAGGTGAAGAACTCGCGGGGGGAAGGGATCGCGATGCCATCTTATGTGATGCTTTTGAGGCACTGATTGCCGCAATTTATTTGAGTACCGATATCGATACTGTAAGAAACTTTGTTCATCCATTGCTTGAACAGGAATCGGATAATATTCTGCAGAACCATACGGAAGAAGATGTCAAAAGCCGGCTTCAGGAATGGGCGCAAGCCAAAGGCTTTGCCTCACCAATCTATGTATTGGTCCATGAAACTGGGCCGGATCACGCCAAGGTATTTGAGGTCAGTGCTACCATCAACGGTAAGGAAATTGCCCGAGGCTCAGGCACCAATAAACAGATGGCTGAAAAACGCGCCGCATATCAGAGTATGAAAGTGTTGGGTATCATCAGAAAATGACACAATCCAAATTAGCCTCGCTTGAATTGCATGGTTATAAAACCTTTGCAAAAGAGACAGAT
Source organism: Anaerolineaceae bacterium (assembly GCA_040768265.1). GTDB lineage: Bacteria > Chloroflexota > Anaerolineae > Anaerolineales > Anaerolineaceae > Mesolinea. The sequence goes on along the minus strand of JAXGNB010000004.1, from coordinate 267,973 downwards.
CTTGTTTTTCCTGCCCAAATTACGGCGATTGTCGGACCAAATGGCTCGGGTAAATCCAATGTTGCTGATGGAATTCGTTGGGTTTTGGGTGAACAATCCTACACAATGCTGCGAGCCAAGCGAACTGAAGACATGATTTACTCCGGATCGGAGAATAGATCCAGAGCAGGCATGGCTTCAGTATCGATTACATTTGATAATCAAAGCAACTGGCTGCCGATTGATTATTCGGAAGTCACACTAACCAGACGGGCATACCGGGATGGCCAGAATGAGTACCTACTCAATAATCAGAGAGTTCGACTAAAGGATTTCCATGAGTTATTGGCTAAAACCGGGCTGGCAGATCGAACATACACGATTATTGGACAGGGTTTGGTTGACCTCGCGCTATCCATCCGACCGGATGAACGCAGAAAACTGTTTGAGGAAGCCGCCGGCATCGGTCTGCATCGCTCCCGAAAGGAAGAGGCGCTGCGTCGGCTGGCAGCGACTGAGCGGAACCTGGAGCGCGTTTCTGACATTATTGATGAAATTCGCCCAAGGCTGCGCAGCCTTGAAAGACAATCAGCAAGAGTTGGGGAATATAAGCTAATTCAAGAAAGCCTTAAGAACAACTTGCGGGAATGGTATGGGTACCAATGGATGACCGCGCAGAGTCAACTGGAGAAAGTTCAAGAATCTCTGGCAGAGGCAGAAGCGGCTTCGGAAGAGTCAAAAATCGCACTTGATGGAGACCGGCAGCGGGTCGAGAACCTGCGCCAGGACCTTGATCTGAAAAGAAGCACAATTGATCGTTTAATGAACGATTTAAGGACGCTGCGGGATGAGATTCAACAAAAGAACCAGGCAATTGCAGTTTACGACTCGAGGAAACGCTCAGCAGAAGAATCCCGTAGCCAGTTGCTAATGGATTCAGGAAATCTTGAAGAAACGATTATCGCTGAAGAGAAAAACCTCGCGAGCCTGATCGCCGAACAAACCCGCCAGGAACAGGATTTAGCGATACTAAACGAGAGGTTTCGGGCAACTAATGCGGATTATGAGAGCATAAAAGCTCAAAAAGACGCACTGGAAAAACAGGAAAGAGAACTTAGTTCAAAACAACTTGAATCTGAGAAAAATGCGGCAATTTACCGCGCCAGAAGGCAGGAATTTGCTTATCGTCTTGAAGATCTAAAAAAATCCATTGATACCAACCGGAATAAGTTGTTGGGGATATCGGATAATAAAGCTCAGTTGGAAGACCAACTGAGCGAACTGAACAGCTTAATTTCCAAACAAGAACAATCCATTGCACTATTGGAGGACGAAATTGACAAGCAGGGAGCTGACAAGGTTGAACTGGCAAAATCCCTGGATGAAATCAATCGTCAATTAAACAGCCTGAATCTGGAAAAGAATCGGATTGTGAACCGATTGGAGTTGATGCGGCAAAGCCGTGAAAGTCTGGAAGGCTTCTCTGAAGGCGCAAAGGGCGTTTTGAAAGCTGCCAAGGGTAGGGTTATTCAGCGTGATATAACCGATCTGGTAACCAAACTGGATGTTCCAGAGTCCTATGAAAGCGCAATTAATGCCGCTCTTGGGGAGGCTGTTGATGTCTTGGTGGTGAAAGGCGAGCTCGACCACGCAGTTATGAAAGACCTTTCTGGAAAGACACAGGAACGTTTTGCGGTAATTGGCGAGTTGGCTTGCAATCGTAAAACTAATAAGGTTGTTCTGAATGATTCGCGCGTGATCGGAAATGCTGCTGATCTCGTAAAAACTGATTCCAGCTTGCAGCAGACCATTGAGCAATTGCTTGGGAGCTACCTGGTAGTTCAAACCATGGATGACGCTCTCAACCTGTGGGGGGAATCCAAAGAAGCAAACTTTGTCACGTTAAACGGCGACGTGCTGCTCAAAAATGGCATGGCAATGCTGGGAAAGACGAATGGGGCTGGCAAGGTCAGTTATTCCCGTGTTACTAAGTCCTTGCAGCAGGAATTAGATACGATCGAAGTTTCGCTTGAAAACGCGCGTGAAGTTGAGGAGCACGACAAGAATGAAATCAGCAAACTTGAAACCCGCCTGCAAGGTTTATTAAAAGAGCGGCAGAATGAGACTGCAAAACTTCAGCAGAGTCGCAACGATTTGAATGGTCTGCAATTGGAGTTGGACAAACTTATCGGTCAGCACAACTGGTTGGACCAGCAAATAGCCACCGGCGCAACCCAACTAACTCAACTTGAGCAGCAGCTTGATGAAGTCAGCATTAAGGAAAAAAACAACCAGCTGGAAAGTGAAAACTTGCAAATTGAGATCCAGAATATCAGGACGAAAAAAGAAGCGTTCAGCCCCATCGAGTTGGAAGGTCAGGTGCATTATCTCCAAACTGAAAAACAGGTTTTGACGCAGGCTCTTCAGCACAGCAAAGCCAGTGTGTCCCTTGCAAGAGAACGGCTTGAAAATGACAAGAAACAATTTGCGCTCTATCAGGAGCGTTTGAGAGCTCTTGAAGACTCATTGGACGGGTATGAAAGAGAGATTTCCCAAGGCTGGTTAATAGTCAATCAAAAAACTGAGAGAGCTGATTCAATTCAAAAGGAACAATTGGATCCTTTGCGATCTGAGTTGCAAATCATCGAAGAGATGAATCGACAAATTTCGCAGCAAGACGCTGAAAATCAGAAGGAGCTTTCTAATAAGGAGCGCCTGGTTGTGCATTACAAACTTGAAATGGTGCACCAACAGGAGCGCTTGGAAGCTCTGAGGAGTCGCATTGAAGACGATTTCGGTTTGATTGAACTTGAATACAAGAATGAATTTTCCAAATCCACCCCATTACCTTTTCCGGATATGGTGATCGAGTCTTTGCCTGTCATCAAAGAATTGCCTGATGGCATTGAAGAAGCCATAAAACAGCAAAAAAATCAAATCCGCCGCATTGGCTCAGTGAACCTCGAAGCGGAAGTCGAATTTCGCGAGGTAAAAGAGCGTTATGAAAGCCTAACCGTTCAGACTGCTGACTTGAAGGAAGCGATACAGGACATCGAAAAGCTGATCAAAGAATTGGATGTTGTCATGCGGGAAGAGTTCCTGAAGACCTTTAAAGCAGTCAGCGTCGAGTTTTCGGCTATGTTTGCCCGCTTGTTCAATGGAGGTTCTGCCCGGCTTTTGCTTTCGGACGAAGAATCTCCAATTGAAGGCGGCATTGAAATTGAAGCGAGGCTGCCTGGTAAACGCGAACAGGGTTTGGTATTACTCTCTGGTGGTGAACGCAGCCTGACAGCAGTTGCGTTGGTGTTTGCTTTGCTGCGCGTTTCGCCAACGCCTTTCTGCGTTTTAGATGAGGTAGACGCGATGTTGGATGAGTCAAATGTCGGGCGTTTTCTTGACCTTCTACGCGACTTATCAAAGGACACCCAGTTTGTTCTAATCACACACAACCGCAACACGGTGTCGGCTGCGGATGTTATTTATGGCGTCACGATGGGAAAGGATTCCTCAAGCCAAATCATATCTCTGAAGCTCGAAGAAGTTGATGAAAATTATGTGAGATAATAAAAAAGGCCGGTATTTTATACCGGTCTTTTTTGTGTCATCTCCAAAGTTCTTATTGACTGAAGAAGAAGTTGATCAGTTCAGTCGGAACAACTGGAGTACTGGGGGTAATGGTCTTCCAGATTTCTTCTATCTGAATATCAGCGCGCGAATCGCGCAACTCGATCAGCCAATTATCAAAGAAAATCTGCTTATTTTGCTGGAACTTTGTAGCGTTGATATCGTTGGTGGCTCTTGTGACAAGTTGAATTATGTGCCAGCCAAATGAGGTTTCAACGGGCTCGCTAATTTCACCAGCTTCATAGAGCTGGAACGCGCCTGCTTTAAACTCTTCCACGTAGCTGTCATTTTCGCCAATCCAACCGAGATCGCCGCCGTTATCTTTGTTCGAGGTATCTGTTGAATATTCGGCTGCCAATGCTGCCCAGTCTTCGCCATTATTTAGTTTCTCAATAACTTCCTGTGCAACATCCTGGCTGTCGACGAGAATATGTCTCACCCAAACTTGTTCTTCCTGAGGAAGCATGTCTTTGGTGATTTCTTCAAACATTTTGCTGCGGAGTAAATCGGCGCGGAAAATTTCCTCAACCTGACTGCGGGTAATTCCGTAGTTTTTCAAATCGTCGAGGTAATTACCAAGTTCCTTCCCAAACAGCTTGGTGGTGTAGACTGTTGCTGTGGGTGTAACAGTGGGGATCTCTGTTGCAGTTGGCTCTAAAGTTGGGGTGGTTTCCTGAGGAGCTTCATCAGTTTCGCTGATGGCAGTAGCTTCCTGGGTTGGCTCCCAACCTTCAGGTGTAGCTGTAAAGGTGGGCTCAGGGGTTGCTGTTTCGGTAGGATTAATCAGGGCAAACTGTTCGCTGGACCAAGTGGGGGTATTGACAATAGTGGGCGTAATGGTTGGAGTTTTTGTACCCGATGGATAGAAAGCGAAAAATGCCTGCAATGCTTCCTGTAATTCATCATCCGAGACGGTGATGCCTCGCTTGGCAGCCTCATCACGAATGAGTTGATCATCAATCATTTGATTAAGCACGTTTTCGCCAAACTGCTCAGTGTTGTTAAGCTGAGCAACCAATTCAATGCCGGCAGACTTAAATTGACTGCCTGAATCGCCAAAGAGTTGGGCGTAGTAAGCATAGTTATTGGCTGTGGAGAGCGTGTTCAGGCGGGAATAAATCACATTAGACTCAAAATCACCAGCCTTTATTTCGGTATCACCAACACGAGCAACGACTTTATTGGGTTGAATGAAAAAACTGTCAATCAGGACATAAGCCAATAACAGTAGAACAAGCCCAATAACAACGCCAGTTGCGATTAGAGCGGTCTTGATCTGTTTTTCTTCGCGTTCTTTCCGGGCCAGGTGCTTGCGTGTAACAAGCTTTGGGCTCTCTGTTTTCTTTGCCATACTGGATCACCCTGCCTAATTGTTTTCAGACCAGAAATCACCCTCAAAAGGAAGTAAGGCGATGTGACGGGCGTTTTTAATAGCCTTGGCAATATCACGCTGGTGTTTAGCGCAAGCGCCGGTCTGTCGGCGAGGGCGAATCTTACCGGTCTCATTGATGTAACGTGACATCATCTCGACGTTTTTATAGTCTATGACCAGGTTCTTGTCAGAACAGAACTGACAAAACTTTGGGCGGGAAATATAGCGACGAGGGCGATCATTGCGTCCATTGCTTTGGGAGCGATCACCGCGGTCTGTGGATCTGCTTTCAGTCATATTTACTCCTGTTATGCTTTGCGGACAACAATGTGCCGCAGAACCTGTTCGTTGTAGCCTAAAGTGCGTTTGAGGCCGGCAACTTCTTCGGGTTGGTAGTTGAAGTCTACAAGTACATAGTAGCCTTCATTGGTTTTGTTAATGGGGTAAGCCAGTTTTCGCTTGCCCCAGCGATCAATCTTGGCGATCTCACCACCGTTGTTTTTAATGAGGGTTTCCACATTATCTACAGCAGTGTTCAGAGAGGCTTCGTCCAGATCAGCCTGGAGAATAAAAATCAGTTCATAATTGTGCATACGTGTCGAGGCTCCTTTCCTCGGGTTTGCTCCTGCTTGACGCCGTGGGCGGGCAGGAGTGGAAGGTTGATATCAGGCTTATTCCTGATTTAACAAGCCGTATTCTATCACATGTTGAAAATTAAGCAAATAAAACACAAAAACTGTCCGGCAGAACAGTTTTTGTGTTTTATGAGATTTGAGTTAATCGTTTTCTCGTTTTTTCTTCTTATCGGATGAAAAAAGCATCGACACAACACTCACGATGAGTGAACCCCACAAGGCAGCCCAAAAATCATCTACGATGTACGCTGCGCTGAACCAATTTTGAGCCAGATATGACGAGAGCATGAACATTGCCGCGTTCAGAATCAGGCTGAATAGTCCCAGTGTAAGAACGATCAATCCACAGGAAAGTGTCTTCAGGATTGGCAGGAGTATTGCGTTTAGGAGCGCCAGGATTGCGGCCATAATGGCATACACAACCCAGCCGTCGTTTTCGACCCGGATGCCCTCAATTAACCAGGCAGCCACAAAAAGAGCCAACATAAATACAAGCCATCTTTTAAGCAGGTTCATAGTTTTCCTTTCTACTAAGTCAATCCAATTATCTCTCAGACTTGAACAAGTGAGGATAGAAAATATAAGGTTTCTACAACAAAAAATGCCCCTGGCGCGATTCGAACGCGCAACCAACAGTTTAGAAGACTGGTGCTCTGTCCATTGAGCTACAGGAGCAAAGGGATTTTGATTATACTGCGTTTTTTAGCCCGATCAAACCGGTCGAATGCCTTTATAGACCCTTGTGGTGCCAATTGTGCGCAGGATGGTATCGGCTGGTTTTCCTATTTGTTCTGCCAGCTCAGTGACATTCAGGGGTTGATTTCCGTTAATCATGAAAACCTTGAAAACAGAGTCCACCAAAGGGGCGTTTGGAGAAATGAAGCCATCCTGTTTGGCGCAGTGCTCTATCAGAATATGCATAAGGCCATCACCGCGTGTTACTTCACCAGTTTCAGGATTGACCAGATCCATCTCCTGTGGGTCTGTGAGGTGAGCAAATAGCTCCTGGTGCACCGGACATAAAAACGAAACCAAAGAATTGCGCCAGTTTCGATCCTGCGATTTCCACCATTCAAGGTCCACCCTAAATTTTGTAGTCAAGCCAGGTTTTATCAAACTAGATTTGCTCAGCATCCAGATTATTCCTTTCCTTGATCTGCCAGGTGATAGTAGTGGTCCCCTACATGGATGATTTCCGGATTGGTTGAAAGAGCTTCGAGCAACTCCATTGGGGGAGTGCGCCTGATGACGTTGATTGCAGCGTAGAGGTCAATAAAGTGAACATGATGCTGACTGTTTAGTTTTGAAAGCTCATTCATCATACGGAAAACGTCTGATTTGATCTGGATTTTTTTACCAATACGGTCTTTCCAGATTTTGTCCAGCCCCTCCAGGTCCGGGATGGCGATTGCCATACGTTCATTGAAGCCAGCAGAAATTGGTTGCCGCAAGAGAGCGAACACCAAACCGCCATCCGCGCCAACCAGAACGGTTTTAATCCATTCTTTATTGGATCGTTTCTTCTCTGCTGAGATCATCATCGTGCCCGGGTGTTTGGTTGTGCTGATTTCAATATTACTGCCGGGTATGAGATTTTGATCCTCAAACCATTCTCTCAGACCGATGACGTAGTTGTGAGGTCGGACCAGCCAGGCAGAAATTGTCTGCTCGTTTTGTTGGTCAATAAAACTGATCTTGACATTTTCGGATTCAAGAGCTGAAGGTAAAACCCGGTTGGTATTGGGCGTCACGGGGATACTACCGCTGCGCCAATGGGGATAGGTGAGGGTAAACATGATCGAATCAACACGATCGGCTTCATCAATTTCATCATTTGTGAAAGACAATTCGTCATCAAGTTCGTAGAGCAGCTTGTAAGATTCCTCATCGAGCTCATCCGCAAGAGGCACGATGCTGGTGGAACGAATATAAATGGGCGGTTCAAGAACTGACTCGGGTTCAAGGCGCTTGAGGAACCAGGCAATCTCACCTGTGGTCCCGACTTCGTCAAATCGGGGGTCTTCCTGGAGGGCGTGATTTAATGAGAATTCGAGCAGCTTTTGATTCTGGGCTTCCACATCCAACTCAAGCTCTTTCATCAGTGCGTCAATATCCAGAGGTCCACCTTCGTGAGCGTCGAGGATGGCTTCAGCCAGATTGAGATGTCCTTTGCTGATGTCAATCAGTAAGGAGCGAGGGAACCAGGTGTCTGCGATTCGAACCAGTTCGGATTGTTTTTCAAGCGCCTTTCGGAGCTTGCTTCTCAGAGCAGGAGCAAAGAGCTTATAGATCTCTTGGGGATCTTCAGGAACATCCTCCTGGCTTTTGTAAACCTTGGTGTTTAAAGCGTGCTCAGGCAGGTTGGTTGCAAAGAATTGACGGGTGCCGTCCTCAAATTCCACTTCGCTAACTGTAAATTCACCAATCGCGATGTTCTCTCCCGGACGGTTTGCCAGGACAGTGCCCTGTTTCCAATCAAATTCCGGAAAGCGAATTTTTGCACCGATCCCGACGGTCTTGGCGGGGAGATAAATCTCGCCAATCGACTCAAGTTTTGACTTTCTTTCTGATTCCCGCTCTTTTAAACGATAGTCAATCAGCACCTGGAGAAGTCCATCGACATTTAGTGGTTCTTCTTTTTCAAATAAGTGGTTTGCCAAAAGTTGAAGATCAGCAGAAGTGATCTCGAGATTTGCCCAGTACGTCTTCCAGGCAGTATAATTACCTGAACCCATAAAATCCTCTTTTATCTTAATTGTGGGTAAATTATACATGAAAACTTTTTTGAGAACGATAGCTCTTATGAGGTCAAATGAATCGATTAGCATATAAGGGATGGCAGAATTGTTACCAAATCGAAAGCGGTGACTGCCAGATAATAGCCAGCGCAGATATTGGTCCGCGAATTGTGCATTTGAGTCGCGGAGATGGAGGAAACCTGCTGAAACTTTTCGAACACCAAATCGGAAAGACCGGTGGGGATGAGTGGCGCATGTATGGTGGTCATCGAATTTGGCATGCACCTGAAGACCCAATAAAATCTTACATTCCTGACAATGCTGCTGTTGGAGTTGAGATTTTGGCTGACGAGGCGATTTGTTTCAAGGTTTCACTAACTCCTGATATTGAGAAATCGCTAACAATGCGCGTAGCCACAACAGGCCAAGGTTTTGATTTGGAAAATCGAATCAAAAATTTGAGTGCTCAAACTATCAGGACATCATCTTGGGGGATTACTACTTTTGCACCCGGAGGGGTAGGGTACATGCCAATTACAAAGGCTCCTTCACTGTCTGAAGCGTTGTGCGCCAGTTTTCAGATCAATTTATGGGACTATACAAATTTTTCGAACCCTGCTTTTGTCTGGCGTGAAGATTGGATCGAATTTCACCAGGAACGCGCACTTACCAAACAAAAGGTTGGCACTTTTTCGTTAAATCCCTGGCTTGCGTACCGCTTGGGCAATTCAGTAGTTGTGAAAACCTTTAATTTCGGAACGCAAGATCTTGTAGCCAGCGAATTTCCTGATTTGGGAAGCAATGTTGAGGTCTACTTTGATGCTTTTATGCTTGAGTTGGAAGGCTTAAGTCCTTGGAAGGATCTCGAGCCCGGAGAGTCTGTCTCGCATACTGAAAGATTGCAGGTGCTGGAAATAGAACCTGATTGGAGTCATGAAAATGTGATCGAGTTGGTCCAAAACTCAATCAATTTTGACTGGTAGAAGGCTGACTACAGAATAAAGGAAATCAGAAGTCCGATCATCAGGCCCATTGCAGAGATCGAAAAGAACATTAAGGCCTGAGATTTACGAAAATCCATCCTGGCAATACGATTTGCAAGCGTGTCACCTTGGGAAAACTCTGGTTGCCTTGGTATTAAACTGACCGGTACAGTGGGCTGGAAGCTTAACTCTTCTGTGTAGGATGCGTTCAGCATGATAGCTTCCACAGGTTTTGCTGACTTTGCCTTGTGAATTCGTTGTGTGTCAAACGACAGCTTGATATCCTGGTAATAAGCCGCAGAGGTTTTTGCGGTTTTTTTATTTCCAGGAGTTTTTAGCAGGAGCGGCGTGTTTGGGGACGAGATCGAACGCTCCATATCAGCCTCTCGAAACGGACATTTTGCTGATATTACCTTCTTCATCGGCAACTACTCGCACTTGCTGTTGGATGGCTTTACCGCCAGGTAATTCGTCGGCAAAGGCATAGACGAGCAAATAGCGTCCGGGGGATTGTTCTGTGATTTTTGGGCGCTTCCCGCTCAGTTTGGGGTACCTTTGGGTGACCTTTCCTGTAACTTTTTGTAACGCGCTTGCTTTCATGACTGTCCTATTTGTAATTCTGCCTTCTGCGGAGAAAGGCTGGTACTGACAAGTTGTCAGTTGTGTTGGGTTGATTTCCATAACTTGACAAGCCGATCTCATTGAAATTTTCCTGGGATGGACTGTCGTTCTGAGGGTGGGTGGAATTATCAAAGGATTCTTTTCGATTGGACGGTTCAGTATCTTTTTCAAAAGAGGTCGTGAGGGATACTTCAGGTTTTAGACCGATACCTGTAACTATTAATATTAACTGAACACGATCTTCCATACGTGGATCCGTAATAATTCCAGGGATAATATCAGCGTGTGAACCGGTGGCTTGCTGGAGAGTGTGGAGTGCTTCTGTGACATCTTTGAAAGACATGTCGTTGCTGCCAGTAAAGTTGGCGATCATTCCAGTTGCGCTATAGAGGTCAATGTCATCCAAAAGGGGGTGATGCAGCGCTTTCTCGATGGCTTGCTGGACTTTATTTGGACCACTGCCCGTGCCAATTGCCATCAGGGCACCGCCACCGCGGGTCATGACATTCTTAATGTGAGAAAAGTCAACATTGATGAGTCCTGTTTCGGTAATCAACTCGGAAATACCCTGGACACCCTGGCGCAGGACATCATCAGCGAGTGTGAAAGCCATCTCCAAGGGCAGGTCACGCGGAGCAATTTCAATCAGCTTATCGTTGGGAATAACAATCAGCGTGTCCGTGTACTCTTTCAATTTCGCCAGACCTTCTTCAGCATTACGCTGTCGGCGTCCTAGTTCGAAAGAGAAGGGTTTGGTGACAATGGCGATTGTAACCGCACCGGAAGCTTTTGCTACCTTAGCGGCAATCGGGATGGAACCAGTACCGGTTCCGCCACCCATGCCAGCTGTCAGGAAGACCATGTCTGCGCCGTGAAGCAGGCTGGCTAGTTCTTTGGTGCTTTCCTCAGCAGCGCTTTCGCCCACAACGGGAAGACCACCTGCCCCTAAACCGCGGGTGGATTTTGGTCCAAGTTGAATTTTGTTGGGGGCCATGTTGTGTGCCAAAGCTTGCGCATCGGTGTTGGCGGCAATGAAGGTTACGCCCTGCATGCCGCTTTCAATCATGCGATTGATCGCGTTCGAGCCACCACCGCCCAAACCGAGGACAACGATCTTTGGTAATGCCGTATTGAGCGGGATATGACTGGTATAAGTGGAATAATTGTTCATCGCGTTCTCCTCATTCAAACAGTGATGCCGATGCTGTTGACCAGTTGTTCTTCAACCATGCAGCCAGCTTCGCGTAATAGTTGGATATCGTGTTCGGAAAATGCCGCGTTTTCGTTCCATACCGTAACTTTGCGGGCATTTGTAGCCTCGATGACTGAAAAACCAATTGTTGGGCGGGAATCCCGAATTATGGGTCGGATGCGATCCAGTGTGTTTTCGGGGATACCCCAATCATAGGAAGGCAGTAAAAGATAGTGGTCAATTGGGTAGATCCACTCAGCCAGGCGACTTGAAACTGCGTATTCCTGCTTTTGTTTGGTACTTTGTTCAATTTTTTCTTTATATGCCGGTATGCCTGCTTCTTTTGGTTTACCAGTGGCATCAAAGTAAGAGGTTTTTCCATTGGGGTCGCTTTCTGCTGCGCTTAGTAGCCAGAAGCAACACCCTAAAATGTTTTCCGGAAGCACGTTTGCATTTCCAGACTCTTCTGAAAGAGCCAGGGCCACATCCACCATTTGTTCGAAACTGTTGTCATTGTCCAGTTTGTTGCCTGCAATGCGAGACATTCCGTAGTAAAACAGAAAGAATTTTGGAGTGATATTCAGCACTTCCCTAACCAGGTCCGCATACCATTGCCAGGTATTGAACCCGATGTGGTCTTCTTCGCCCAGTTCTACCTTGCTGTAAGGTCGGGGAGTTTTCCAGCGTGCCCTGGCACCTGCACCCCAATCGAGCGGGTGATCGAAGGTTTGTGAACTGACCGCCATGTGGAAATTCACACTGAAGTCAAATGAGCGCCGCTGTTGGACCAGTTGGAGTACTTTTTTGAGGAATGAGAGATCCCAGTAATCCCCTCCTGGTTCCAGAGGTGGAAATATCGGAATGATGCCGTTTTGCTCTGCAAGACGCACAAAGGGCAAATAACGATCCAGAAAACGCTCAACAAGGTCTCCCTGTGACCAGCTTCCGCTCGTCCAGGCAGCTTTGGTGTTGGGGCGGTCAAAGAAAATGATATGTCTAACTCCCCAATTGGCGTAGGACGAAAGAAGGATCCGTAAATCTTCGGGACGAATATCACTATTCACTTGAAAATCAAAGTGCAAAATTGGCTGGATGCCTGCCTGAATTAGACTAACAATAAATTCTTCTGGAATGGCTGCCGCTGTGGGTGCTTTAAGAACCAACCACGAAGCTTGCAAAGAAGCGAGTTCGGGAACCCAAAGTTCCAGGTCACGTGCCTGAAAGTGGTCATAATCCTGAAAGTAATGAAAGCCAAGTCGTTTTTCCATGTCATCCATCCAATTAATCAATTGCCTTACCATTAATGTGCAAGTAATATGCCAAATGATAATTTCTGCTATAATGCCGCCATGATTTTAGTTACAGGTGGAACTGGCTTTATCGGCGGGTATCTGATCCGGCATTTGGCTGCACTCGGAAAGCCTCATCGCTTGTTTTTACAGCCTGGAATTGACCAGGCAAATCTTCCCCGGCAGGCAAATATGCAGGTGGCATTAAGCTCTTTGAGTGATGAACGTGGCGTGAGATCTGCACTTCAGGGAGTGGATGTGATTTATCATCTTGTTGGGGTTGAGCGAGCAGGCGTCAAAGCGAATCTAATGGAAACTGAAGTAAATTATCTGGAACGTTTGACAAATCTGGCAGTTCAAGCTGGTGTAAAGCGATTTTTCTACTTGAGTCATCTGGGAGCTGACCGAGCTTCTGCCTATGGGCTGATGAAAGCAAAGGGAATTGCCGAGAGCATCATTCGCAAATCCGGTTTGAACTACACAATTATTCGCAGCTCAATGGTGTATGGTGAGGGGGACAACTTCACGATCAACCTGGCCCGACTGATTAAAAATGCCCCTGGCCTGGTTTTAGTCCCCGGCGACGGAAGCACCTTGGTTCAACCTCTTTGGGTGGAAGATTTGGTCACAAGCTTGATTTGGGCTTTGGATATGCCAGCGACTGAGAATGCGATTATTGAAGTGGGCGGACCGGAGCACCTGCCCTTTATTGATGTATTAAAAATGATCGGAGCGCAACTGAAAAAGAAGCGCCGCTATGCTGAATTCAGCCCGGTTCAGTTGAGTTTGTTGACCCAGTTGCTTGAAAATCGGATCAAGGGTTTTCCAACAACGGTCTTTTGGATGGATTACCTGGCAGAAAATCGAACTTGTGATCTGGATAGCATGCCACGCAACTTCGGGATCAATCCAGCCCGTATGAAAAATAAAATTGATTATTTGATTACTGTTTTAAGGAGATAACACAATGCCACTTTGCGTTCATGGACACTTCTACCAACCCCCAAGGGAAGATCCGATTTCCAATTACATTCCGGATGAACGGGGGGCAGAACCGTTTCATAATTGGAATGAGCGGATTTTGGCAGAATGTTATGAACCGAATGCCCGGATGGGTAACTTCGGAAAGATCAGCTTCAATGTTGGACCAACTTTATTTGACTGGATGTGGGATTTTGCCCCCGATGTTGCTGAGAGTATCGTCGAGCAGGAGCGGGCGAATTTTCTGAAGTATGGTGTCGGCAATGGTATGGCGCAGGGGTATACCCACTGCATTTTACCGCTTTTGCCGTACAGGAATAAACTGACCAGCGTCAGGTGGGCTGTGGACGATTTTGTTTTTCGCTTTGATCATCGCCCGCAAGGGATCTGGTTGCCTGAAACTGCAGCGGATATTGAAACCCTTTGTGTTTTACAGGATTGTGGCCTGGAATTCACCATCCTGGCTCCCTGGCAGGTTCGACCTTTGGAACCCAAACCCGGACCGTATTATGTGGAACTCCCTGATGGTCGAAAGCCATTTATCGTTTTCCCTTATCAGCGCGAATTGAGCACCAAAGTCAGTTTTATTTCCAAAGCAACTGAAAATGGAGACGAGTTTTTATCGTCAATTCGATTTGACCATGGGTTGAATCTGGAACATTTCAACCTGATTGCCAGTGATGGCGAGCTTTATGGGCATCATCAGAAGTTCCGAGATCACTTTTTGCGCTATCTGCTGAATGAAGGTGGGGAGAAGCATTCTGTGGAATGGTCCTGGCCAGGTTTATGGTTGCTTGATCATCAGCCGGAGGCTTACGCATTGTTGAATGAACCGTCCTCATGGTCTTGTATGCATGGTGTCAATCGTTGGTCAACAGAATGCGCATGCACACCGGGCGCAAGATGGAAAAAGCCATTCTTCAACGCTATGCGTCACATCGCAGATTGGGTGGAGTCGGTCTATGAAATTCATGCTGGCGAGATTGTTGATGATCCCTGGGAGGTGCGAAACCAGTTCATACAGTTAAAACATGGACAGGTAAAGCTCAAAGAAGTATGCAGTGCATGCGGCGCCCCTGGATTGGATGATAATAAGCTGGAAAAACTCGAAACCCTGCTGAGAGCACAGTATGAGTGCCAACGCATGTTCACTTCCTGCGGGTGGTTTTTTGAGGAATTCCACCGCATAGAACCACAGAATAACATTGCCTACGCGGCAAAAGCATTGTGGTTAACGCAGAAAGCCACCGGGGAGCAAGTTGATCCTAATATTATCAGCGAGTTGGCTAATGTGAGAAGCGAAAAAACAGGCCTGAGAGCAGATACTATCCTCTCTCAGACCTTAATACGAGCTGAAAATGAACAAAACGGTTTAGGCAAGCAGCTTGATTAGCCGATCGAGTTGGTAACCTGATTCTTCAACTGCCTTTTCAATGTTTTTGAACAAGCTCTCCTGTAATAAGATTGCTTCAAACGTTTCAGCGGATTCGAGATCAGCTGAGGCTAATCTCACAAACCTGACAGCGCGCTGATACCAGAGGAGATCGCTGAACTTTTCCTTGTTGAACCAGCGAATGCCGTTGTGGGTGTTGATCTCGAGATAGTCGCTCAGGATCGGGTCTGCGAGGAGCAATTCCAGGAAATCCTGGCCGGTGGTGTTTTCATCAATCAAGGGAACCTGGTTTTGCAGCCAGCGAACTGCCTGGCTGCCGCGATAAGCCTCGTAATCGCTGAAGCCAAATTCCTTCAGCTTTGCGACCACTAGTTCATGGACAGGTCTTCGATCAAGAATCTGGCGATTGATCTCTTCACTTGGTTTTTCCTCAATTGAGCCGGCAAGATTGCTGAAGAAGTTCCACACTAACAGCAGCATACGCTTTCGAGGATCTTCTTCGAGTGTGTCGAGCAGGGTATGGCTCAGGTCACTGCCGGTTTTACTGGCTGCGAGACCGAGCTTTTGGCTGGATTCCTCCATGGCAGTCAGGATTTTCAGCTGTTTGAGCCAGGATTGATGCGCAAGTTCCCGTTCTTGAGGGGGATAACCGATAATGGACCTGGCGGATGCGTCAGCCTGGTCGAGCCAGGCAAGGTTGCGTTCGAGAAGAGATGGCTGGTCTTGCGCACTTTCCACATCAGAAGCAACTTTTTCCAGTTCAGATAGATTCTTGTAACTGAGTGCCTGCCCGAGAGGAGCAAGCAGATGCTCATGGATCAGCTCATCCATTGCCCTGTCAAGGTCCGCGACTCCGCGTCCATTCAATCGCTGGAATAACTGCTCGTAATAAGAGCCGGAAACAACCTTGAAATCCATGAAGACCTGACAGGCGTAGGATTGTAAGGTGACATACAAACCTTGTTCACGCAATTCCTGCAGCCTTCTGAGATAGTAACGCTTGGATATTTGGTCCCGGAAGAGGACCAGGTCGGTGTAATTTCCATTCAATTCCAAAGCGTCAGCCAGGTTTTCTGTTTCAAGGTGACCTTCACTGCCGTGTTTTACGAGGTAGGGAACGGACGTATGGATCCAGCCGGAGGTTTCAGCAAATTTATTGTGATAGACAACTAAAGCAGATTGACCATCCTGGTGGTTAGTATAGGCAAACACATCTTCATTAATTGCTCCACCTTCAATGTGAAAATCATAAAGTCTGAAACGATTGACATTAGCAAATACTTTTCGACGGTGGAGTAAGGGGAAGATTACTGACTGGTGATGGCGGATCAGATCCTGATCTGGAGATTCATCCCAGTATGGACGGTAATATTCCATGCCATATTTTTCGGAATAACCCTCGATCTGACCGTGACCAAACATGGGCAAACCAGGCATGGTTGAAAGCAGGGCGCAAATGCCGAAGTATTTATCACCTTTGCCGTATTGTTCGACGGCTGTTTTCTCGTCTGGGTTGTTCATGAAATTCACATAACGCTTGAGAATCTCAGGGTCATAGACGAGGGTGTTTTTGATCAGCTGGCGATACTTTTCGTTTTCTTCGTTGCGCAGCATGTTCATGAAAGCGCTGTTATAAACCCTGTGCATCCCAAGTGTGCGCACGAAATAACCTTCCATCAGCCAGAATGCTTCTGCCAGCAGGAGCGTGTCCGGAACCTCATCGGCAACGCGTTGGACGACTTCACGCCAAAATTCCTCGGGCATGGCAGCGTCAAAGGCTTCGCGCGTCATGGCATGTTCAGCACGGGAGGGAATGTCTCCACCGCTGCCGGGTTGAGGGAACCACAGGCGCTGGTAGTGCTTCTTGGTAAGGGTCATGGCGGCGTCAAAGCGAATGATTGGGAATTTGCGGGCAACCGAGAGAATGGTTTGGATGACCGCTTCGCGCACCTCAGGGTTAAGATAGTTAAGCTGAGCGGTATCATTCCAGGGCATGCTGGTGCCATCGTTGCCGTGATAAATGTAGCGTGTTCTTCCATCGCCACGGTTATAGTGTTTGAAGACAACTGCCGCATCACTGCGTGAGTAGTAGTGATCTTCCAGGTTAATGCTGATCCCGGGTCTGGTTGAAAGATCCGCCCCGTTAAAGCTGTATGCCGGGAAAGGACTTTGGTCCGATTGAACAAACCAGTCTGGGTGATCGTATACCCAGTCCGAATCAATCCCCATATGGTTGGGTACCATATCGCTGGCAAGTCGAATTCCTCGGGCCGCACAGCGCTGACTGAGGTTTTGGTAGGAAAGGTCCCCTCCGAGACGTTCTGCAATCTGATAACGGGCAAGGGAATAAGCGGAAGATACGGCGTCCGGGTTGCCGCACATTTGCTTGATCTGGCGGGAAGCGTCACTTCGTTCCCACAGACCAATCAGCCATAAACCGGTGAATCCCCAGCTTGCAAGTTGGTCGAGTGTTTCGTCGGGGATTTGGTCCAGGCGTTCGATTTGCCTGCCGTATTGCCTGCTAAGCTGGTTGAGCCAGACAAAGCTGTTTTTTGCGATCATTACAACTTTTGGCATCCAGTCACTATCCGGACTGAAATTTTCCTCCTCGCTGAGTTTTTCTCCCCAGGCATCGTATTTTCCATATTCCGGCACGACGGTAGGTCCAGGTCCACCGCCAGCTCCTATTAATAGCGCGCGAGCTTCCTCGGATAGCAGGTCGAGACCACCGAGCAGCCTGTAGAGGAGCGCGCCTAATAATTCGGACCACTTGGTACGAATGTATTCAAGCTGACCTGTCAGAGAAGTGGGCACAACCAGAGAAGGTGTTCGCAACATGCTGACCAAATCCTGGTTATCCGGACCAAAACCGGGTTGTTTTTTGAAGAAGATTTGGATACCATCTATGACCTGTAAATAGGCGCTGTTTTTGTGGAGAAGGGTATCATCGAAGAGTTCCCGATAGGGATTTGCGGCAGGATTGACGTTCGTCAACCATGTCATCAGCAATTCTTCGATGGTGTTTTCAGCATTAGGCACGCCATCGGTACTTTCAGCCAGGTATTCAGCGACGCTTAGTTCGCCGGCGTAGACAGCAACGGGAGGAAACTGCTGATTGAAGGATTCCAGGGTTGCCTGCAATCTGGGTTTGCCTAGCGATTTCTCCAAATGGGTGTAAAGCGCATGACGGAGGCTGGTTCCATTGGCTTTGTAGTACTCGTCCATAACCAGGTGGAAGATTTCATCGATAAGTCCAAGCGCGTTGATCTGACCCGGGGCAATGTAGGTTGAAAGGTCAGAAACATCCACTCGCTGCTGGTTCATTTTATAGGCAAAATTGCGGGAGGCCTGAAAATTCGCAAAGATAACGTTGCCGTTAAAAGAAAACAGGAGCTCATCAAACTGGTACTTATCTCGGGCTTTGCGCGTGATGTGAAATTCCATGATGGATGATCTCCTTGATTTCTATTTAGTTGGATTGTTTAATAATTTTATCATTCCTGCTGCAGGATGTGGGTGGTGATATTTGAACCTGAGCCGCCAATGTTTTGTGCCATTCCATAGCCAGTTCGTTTTACCTGAGTGGCACCCGCGTTTCCACGAAGTTGCTGTGTAACCTCGAGCAATTGGTAAATGCCTGTGGCCCCAACCGGATGCCCCCGGGCTTTAAGTCCACCCATGGTGGCAACCGGAATGTCTGAATCGAACTTTATCTTACCATCCAGGGCAAGTTGGGGACCACGCCCCGGTTCTGCGAAGCCACAAGCTTCAAGGGACAAGGCTGCCATGATTGAAAATGCGTCATGGTACTCAAAAACACCGATGTCCCGCGGGCCGATGCCTGCCTGGGCATAAGCTTGTTTGGCGGAATTTGCCGCAGCAGCCAGGAAAGTGGGCGTTTTGCGATTTTGAACTGAAAGGGTATCAGTACAGGAGGAAGATGCTGCCACAAAGACTTGTGGATGATTGTGAGCCAGAGGTTGGCTTGTCAGAACAATTGCCGCCGCGCCATCACCAATGGGGGAGGCGTCCATCAAGTTGATTGGATCAGCAACCATGGGGGCTTCCAGGAAAGACTTTCTTGAGATAGCTTTCTGGAAACGGGCGAATGGGTTGTGGGCAGCGTTCGCGTGAGCATTTAGCGAAAAATCCGCAAAGTCAGCATGGCGCCAGCCATATTCGAACATGTAGCGCTGCATGATCAGAGCATTTATCGCGACAAAGGACAAGCCAAAGTCCCCCTCAAGTTCAGCGTCTGCGGCTGTGGCCAGGCTGGAGGTGATTTCAGAACCGGGAGAATCGGTCATTTTTTCGACACCAACAATAAGCGCAGAATCTATCTCTCCAGAAGCTATCGCAATTAACCCCGCACGAAAAGCTGCAGCCCCTGAACCACATGCGGCTTCAACAGCTAATCCGGGTTTGTGATGGAAGCCAAGCCAGTCCGACATCATCGTTCCAAGCTGAGCTTGCTTGTTGGCAGTGATTGCCATCATATTGCCTACATAGAGGGCATCCGGATAGCCGATGTCTGCATCCTGCATGGCAAGCAGAGCGGCGTCTCCTGCAAGCTCCTTCAAAGATTTCTCCCAGTTTTCACTGACAGGAACCTGTCCGATACCAGAAATGTAAACTTTTCTCATTGCTACCTCAACGTACATCTATTTTATCGCTTATAACTATCATTATCTATCAGAAAGGCTATAATTTTGTTGGAAGGTTTCAGATGATGAAAATCTATGACATTACACAGACAATAGATAATGAAATGCCGGTTTGGCCTGGCGATCCGGCAGTGAAGTTGGAATGGCTTTCAAGGATAAGTGAAGGCGGAGTGGTGAACCTGACGCAAATCCATATGTGTGCCCACGCAGGAACGCATCTTGATATGCCAAGTCATTTTATCGATAAGGCGAAAAACCTTGATGATCTTGATTTAAACATTCTGATTGGGACTGCCAGAGTCATATCCGTCCCGCCTGATGTCAAGGTGATCGACGAGCACTTTCTGAGGGGGATCTCAATTGGCGGAATAAAAAGAGTGTTGTTCAAAACAAGCAATTCAGATCTTGTGAAGGCTGACCCTCTTTCTTTTCACAAAAATTTTGTGGCATTGGACACCAGCGGTGCAAAGTTTTTAGCTGAAATTGGATGTGAACTGGTTGGAATTGACTACATGTCAATTGCAAAAATTGATGACCCCGCCGGAGGGCATTTGCCTTTGTTGGAGTCAGGGATGGTAGTTTTGGAGGGGCTTAAACTGGAAGGAGTTGAAGCCGGAGACTTTCAGTTAATCGCGTTACCCATGAAACTGGGCGGGAGAGAAGGCGCCCCCGTGCGGGCAATTTTATTAGAAGCTTGAAATTAACAAATAATTGCGCGTAGCCACAATAATGTGTTACCTTTTTTAAAATGGAAGAGATTGGAGTAAATGTGGGGGCAGACTTTCAACTTGTCGTTCCCACTCAGGTATTTCCATTAATTGGTAATTACGATCAACTCTCGTATCAGACACACATATTACTGCGCGTAGCCATTTAATACGAAGCAGTTTAAGCAATTTCAGGTAGTGTCAAAATATGAAAGGCCAAGGTCTCGAGGTCTTTGGCTTTCCTGCTTGTACCCAGTTCCGCCAGGATCTCATCCACATGTAACTTGATTATGGGGTCATCTTCGAGGTAGGCGATAATCGCCTCTTTATCCTTTGCCAGCTCGTTCAAGCCCAACTTTTCATAAAGCTCGCTAACCACTCCATAGCTCCATTGATCTGATATCTTCAATTCATCCGCCAGGTCCCGACGGCTTACAGAAAAAATAATTGCCAAACGTGCTATTTCTGACTGGCGTTCAGTCATCCCGGGATAGATCCGGGATTTTAGTACTCTCACTCGTTTTTCTGAGCCGAAACCGAACGCAAAGGCTTCTTGATGTGCTCCAGGAGTGAGAACAAGCGAGCCTTCATAGGCAAAACTGACTGCCCATCCTAAAGATGAGGATATTTCAGATTTGATTAAGTATCCACCAATATTCCTTGCAGGTATTCGGTGAAAAAATAATGGTTCAATTCTACTGCCCACCGCAAGAACAATAATTGATGGATTCTCAAAGATATATTGGTTGAGATTAGAAAAGCAATTCGTGTTTTGATAGAAAGAATCAACATCTGCTACAACAGCGTCAATATATTTTATGGATTCGACTTTTCCTGCATCTAAAGCTCTGAGCATGTTTCCTTCAGTAAAAACCCGGGTGCGCCAATCTCTCACCATTAACATGGACATCCAATTTAAGGAAAACAAATCATCACTAAGTATGGATACAAGAATATCTTTCGCCATTTTTTCCTCTCAGACAACAATTGCTTTGAATTATAATAGACTCAGAAAATAATCTAAAGCGAGGTGAACATGATTCAGAGAATTGCCGTTTTGACCAGTGGTGGAGATGCGCCCGGTATGAATGCAGCCGTCCGGTCGGTCGTTCGTTGTGCTGCGAGCAAGGGTTGGACAACTTTTGGCGTCAGAAACGGATATCAAGGCCTGATCGATGGTTTATTTGAACCAATGGGTACGCGTGAGGTTGGCGGCATCCTGCAACGTGGTGGAACAATTTTGGGCAGTGCCCGTTGCGAAGAGTTCAAAACTGTTGACGGGCGCGAACGTGCAATCCGCAGCCTGAACAGGCGGGGTGTTGACGCTTTAGTGGTTATCGGAGGGAACGGTACTCAAACAGGCAGTTATAACCTTTCAGAAATGGGTTTTCCTGTTGTGGGTATCGCGTCGACAATTGACAATGATCTTTTCGGATCGGATATCACTCTTGGTGTTGATACTGCCCTCAATATTGCTCTTGAGGCTATCGATCGTCTTAAGGTTACGGCTTCCTCTCATCAGCGTGCTTTTATCGTTGAAGTAATGGGTCGGAATTGTGGCTATATTGCGTTGATGTCTGGTTTGGCAGGTGGTGCTGAAGCGATCACATTACCAGAAATCGATACTGACATTGAGGCCCTGGCGGAGACACTCCGTTTGGCATATGAGCACGGAAAATCTCACGCTATTATTGTCACTGCAGAAGGTGCCAAATACAATGCGGCTGCCCTTACTGAGTATTTCAGAACTAATCGCGATCGGCTCGGATTCAGCGTTCGATCAACCATTCTGGGGCATGTTCAGAGGGGCGGTGAACCAACTGCAGCTGATCGGGTATTGGGCAGCAAGTTTGGTTTGGGAGCTGTTGAAGCGATTGATCGCGGGGAGTTCGGAGTCCTGGTTGGTATCAAGGAAAACCAAATTGTTACGACCCCACTCGAGGATATTGTCGGCAAAAGTAAGCCATTAGATGATGAGCTCTTGAGGTTGTTCAAGATCCTGGATTAGGACTGCTTCATCTTCAGATAAGCTTCAATAAAGCCATCTATTTGCCCATCAAGCACCGCTTGGGTGTTTCCTGTTTCGTAATCGCTGCGGTGATCTTTTACCATTTGGTAAGGATGCAGCACATAAGATCGGATCTGGCTGCCCCATTCAACTTTCTTAAATTCACCTTTTAGTTCAGAAACTTCATCACTGCGTTGTTGCTGCTGGATCTCAAACAAGCGCGAGCGTAAAACTTTTAGCGCACTTTCCCGGTTCTGTGTTTGGGATCTTTCATTTTGGCAGGTTACGACCAGTCCCGTTTCCAGGTGAATAATGCGCACAGCAGTCATATTCTTTTGAACATTCTGTCCGCCTGCACCTGAGGATTTGTAGACCTCAATTTCGATATCTTCGGGTCTGATGATGATCTCATCACTATCTTCGATCTCAGGTAATACTTCCACAAGAGCAAAGGAGGTGTGACGCCGATGTGCCGCGTCGAAGGGAGAAAGTCGCACAAGTCTGTGTACGCCTTTTTCACAGCGCAAATACCCATATGCCAAATCACCTTCAACGGAAATGGTCACTGATTTTAGTCCAGCTTCTTCGCCTGCGGTTCGGTCCAGGATTTCGGTTTTATAGCCTTTTAGTTCTGCCCAACGCAGATACATCCGCTCCAGCATGGCTGCCCAATCCTGAGAATCAGTTCCTCCAGCGCCTGCGTGGATCGCAAGCAAGGCACTCCCTTGATCGTATTGTCCGGATAAAAGGATGGTGATTTCCTTTTTGGAAAGGATTGATTCAAGCTTAGTAACATTTGTTTCAATCTCTTCGGTCAGACTGCCATCATCCAATTCAAGCAAAGACCTCAGCCCTTCAATTTCCGTCGAAATACTATCCCACTCATTGATCAGATTATCAAGTTGGGCGATGCGTTTCATTACTTTTTGTGCGGAATCGGGCGAATTCCAGAATTCCTGAGCTTCACTCTCGAGCCTGAGTTTATTTAGTTCAATTTTCTTATCAGAGAGGTCAAAGATGCTCCTGGAGCGCGTGGTAGGTTGCCTCAAGTGTGTTGATTCGTTCAGTCAGGTCGATCATAAGTGCTCCAAAAGATTAATCAAAAATACCGGTAATAAATGAATCCCGGTCAAACAGCTGCAGATCTTCGATTTTTTCCCCTAATCCGGCGTAGATCACAGGCAAGCCAAGCTGATCCTTGATGGCAAAAACCATGCCCCCTTTGGCAGATGTGTCCAGTTTAGCCAGGATAGCTCCGTTGAGGTTTACAGCCTTGCCAAAGGCTTCCGCTTGTTGGAGGGCATTTTGCCCGGTGGTGGTATCCAGTACGATCCAGGAGTGGTGCGGTGCTCCGGGCAGGGCTTTTTCCGCCACCCGGTAAACCTTCTTGATTTCTTCCATGAGGTTGTAGCGGGTGTGCAGCCTGCCGGCTGTGTCGATCAGGACCACATCTATTCTCCTGGAAACCGCCGCTTTGATGCCGTCATATGTCACCGCGCCGGGATCGCTGCCTTGCTGTGAGGTGATGATCGGCACGCCAACGCGATCAGCCCAGATTTCAAGCTGGTCAATAGCCGCAGCCCGGTAGGTGTCGGCGGCTACAAGAAGTACAGACTTACCCATACTTTTGTAACGGGCAGCTAATTTTCCGATTGAGGTGGTTTTGCCCGAGCCGTTGACTCCCGCAACCATGATAACGGTCGGATGGTCGTTTAGTTCCGGTTCCTCAGGCTGGATTAGCAGTTTGGACATTTCGTTCTTGATCAGGCTTCTGAGTTGTTCAGTTTTGGTCAAGCCGAGTTCGTCTACTTTTTCCTGGCAGGTATCAATCAAATAAAGGGTTGTGCGAACACCAATATCCGCCTGGATGAGCAGCTCTTCAAGATGATCCCAGGTCTCTTCTTCTATTTCGGTAGCGCCAAAAAAAGTAGCAATCTTGCCGAAGGTTACATCACGTGTTTTCGCGAGGCTGTCGCGCCATTTATCAAAAATATTCGCCATGGTCGGATTATATCATTTGCCTTTTTGAGTTGTCGCCAACTGCCCGCAACCAGCACTTATTTCGATACCGCGTCTTAGGCGAATGGTTGTCTGAATGCCGCGTTTCATCAATCGGTCGCGGAAAGCTTCAACTTTTTCACGCGACGAACCTTTCAGGGTACTATTTTCGGAAGGATTGAGAGCAATCAGATTTACCAAACATAGCATTCCGTGCAACAGCTCAGCAAGCTCATCAGCGAGCGTGAGGGTATCATTGACACCATCAATCAAGGCGTATTCGATCAGAACCCGTCGATGAGTGTAATCGGTGTATTTCTTGCTGGCTTCAATCAGCGCTTTGAGCGGATAAAACTCATTGGAAGGCACTAGCTCCGAGCGCAAGGCATCATTGGGCGCATGCAAACTGAGGGCAAGATTTACCTGGGATTTGGCTTCTGTGAATTGACGGATACGGGGCAGGATTCCTACCGTGCTGATCGTAATTCGACGCGCACCGAAATTTAGACCTCTTTGATCTGTCAGGCGGGAAATGGATTTCATAACCTCGTCGTAATTCAGAAATGGTTCTCCCATACCCATATAGACCACATTTGTCAGGCTTTTTCCAACGTCTTCAAGGCGGCGCATGCAAAAAATGATCTGCGAGAGGATTTCCCCTGCCGTGAGATTGCGCGTATATCCCATCTGACCGGTTGCGCAAAACACGCACCCCATTGGGCAACCAACTTGTGTAGAAATGCAGACAGTATCGCGTCCCTCATAATGCATCAGGACTGTCTCAATGTAAGTGTCGTCAATGAGCTTAAACAAGAATTTTTCGGTCTGTTTATCCCTTGAAATGATTTCTTGTTTGACTTCGAAAGGAAACAGCGTAAAACGCTCCTCAAGAGCCTCCTGAAGCGACTTCGGCAGCGTGGTGAATTCACCAAAATCCAGGTAGTGCTGTTGATACAAGCCATCTTCAAGTTGTTTCAGCCTGAAAGCAGGTTGACCAAGCTCACGCAGAATGGCCTGGAGATCTTGGCTGTTTTGGTCGTAAAGGATTGGTCTAGTCATAAAGCAGGCTGCTGAGATCTTTCGCGATAATTGTTGGCTGGGGTTGCCAGGCTTGAGCTTGTTCAAGAGTGCTGGCGCCGCTTAGCATCAAGGCGGTCAGGCAACCCGCATTCTGACCGCCCAAGATATCCGTTTCAAGTCTATCGCCAACGCAAAGCGTTTCTTTGGGCTGTGTACCCATAATTTCCATTGCCATTTGGAAGAGAGTTGGTTGTGGTTTTCCGATCACTACTGGCTCTTGCCCTGATGCGGCAGCCACGGCCGCCACCAGTGTGCCTGCTCCGGGTAGCAGCCCATGTGGAGTGGGATAAGTTTTGTCTGTATTTGTCGCCACAAATTTTGCTCCAGCCCGAATAAGCAGACCTGCGTTTGAGAGCTTCCCATAGTTAATATCAGGGTCAAGCGCCACCAGCACTATATCGGCATTGGTGGGTTGTGGCTCGTCTAATACTGTGAAGCCATTAGCCCGAACCTGCTCACGAAGGGAATCTGTCCCGACAACGTAAATCCGACTTGATGGAGGATAGTTTCTGCAAATGTATCTGAGCGTTGCAGTTGCTGAGGTGACAACTTGTTCTGCGGTAACAACCAAACCAAATCTCTTTAATTTTTTCAAGATTTCGCTTATATTTTTTGTAGCATTATTGGTTGCAAAAGTAAGCTTAAAACCCATTGTTTCAATAAGGGAGAAAATTTCCGGTAAATCTCCAATGGGTTCTTTGTCACGCCAGAGGACCCCATCCATATCAAGGATGAGGCCTCTGATCTGTGGGTAACGATCAGTCAGCATTATTTGTTATGCTGAAGCGCCTGATTTGGCAGGCGGTTGCAAGACTTTATCAATCAAGCCATAGGTCACAGCCTGCTCGGCGGTCATATAGAAATCGCGGTCAGTGTCGCGTTGAATAACTTCCAAGGGCTGTCCGGTCACATTCGCAAAGAATTGATTCAGGTCTGCTTTGAGCCGCAAGACTTCGCGTGCCATGATTTCGATATCACTGGCCTGACCTTCGGCACCGCCAAGCGGCTGATGGAGATGGATGGTCGCGTGGGGCAGAGCGTAACGCTGACCTTTGGTACCGCCAGCAAGCAGTACGGTACCAAAACTTGCCGTGACCCCAACCGCGACAGTGCTGATTGGATTTCGGATCATCTGCATGGTATCAAGAATGGCAAGACCGGCATAAATCGATCCGCCAGGTGAATTGATGTACATCTGAATGCTTTTGTCTGGGTCTATCTGGCTCAGATAGAGCAGCTGGGCAACGATCACATTGGCAACCTGGTCATTGATAGCAGAGCCGACAAACACGATGCGTTCTTTAAGTAGCAAAGAGTAGATATCGTATGCGCGTTCTCCGCTGGCGGTTCTTTCCACTACCATGGGGATGACTGATTCAAAGGGTTTAATGTCCATAATTATCCTTTATCTGTTTTCCAACAGCATAATAAATGAGTGTAAGAGATTTATTACTCTTTCTCAACCTGGTCTTGGGTCGAATCTTCAGCATGGCTTTTTTCAGTTTCCGGTGCTTTGATCTCAATCACTTCCTCAGGATCTGCCAGTTCGCGGAGTTTTCTGCGAATTGAATTTTCTAGTGCCTGGTTAGCCGCTTGCATTGAAACAGATTCAGAGAATTTCTTGGAACCCAGCGACTTCTGAGCTTCGGCGAATTCTCCACTCATGATCAAGTTGTTTACAACTGCCGAAACTTCCTTTTCGAGCTCTTCATTTGAGATCTTGATATCAAAATGCTTGGTGATGGCGTCCATAACCAGGGAGCGTTCTATGCGGTTTTTCGCAGTCGGCTTGACTTCCTCCTCATGAAACTGATCACGATCCAGCTTACGAAGTTTGAGATAAAGATCCAGATCGAGATTGCGGTGTTCAAGGTCATGCTCAATTCGGTGCAAGACTTCTTTCTCCTCAGATTCCAACATTTGGGGAGGATACTTGATGACTGAATCCTGGCGGAGTGTGTCTACCAACTCGAGATAATAAGCATCGTCGTATTCTTCTTTACCTTTATTTTCGAGATGCTCGCGCACACCTTTGTAGAGCTCTTCCGGAGTGGTAAAACCACCGGCATTCTTCAGGAACTCTTCATCGAGTTCAGGCAACTCAAGCGCTTTAACAGACTGCAAATTGATATTGAACTGTACATTCTTACCGGCAAAGTCTTCGCCATCGTGATCTTTGGGGTAATTATGCTCAAGCGTGAAGGTCTCACCTTCTTTCCTGCCAATAAACTCGCGGGCAAATCCTTCGTAGGGCCATTCTGAATCGCGGCTCTCAGAAATTGTGGGTATCAATGTTTGCTGTGGGCTGGATTTTACAATGACAGGGTCTTTTTCCGGTTCGGCGTTCTTATCCACTGCCTCAACCGTCATATAAACCACGTTACCTTCCTGGGCGGGAGCTTCCACAGGAACAATATTGGCGTAATTGCGCCGCATGGACATCACAAAGTCTTCAACATCCGCTTCAGATACAGGCTTGAGCTCATATTCTTTGTTCAGTTCTTCGAGACCTTTGAGTTCAACTTCCGGATCGAGAGGAACCGTAAACTCAAACACCAGAGGATCCTCACTGGCGATGTTGTCGAGTGAGCCGGGACCCCAAGGCTTGATTTCTTCAGAATCAAGAATTTTTGGATAAACATCCTCAACCAGGAGATCAATGGCTTCCTGGAAAATGCGTGCCTCACCAACATAGCTGAGCACCATGTTGTAAGGAGCTTTTCCGGGTCTGAATCCCGGGATGCGTGTGCTGCGGGCAATCTGCCGTGCGGCCCGGCGTTTAAATTGGTCAACCAATTCACTCTCAATTTCAGTCTTGAGTTTTACCTGATGGTCTTCGGTGTAAGTCTTTTCGGTTTTCAATGCATACCTCAATGTATAAATTTATTCGAAGTGGGGAAAGAGGGGCTCGAACCCTCACGCGTCGCCGCACATGATCCTAAGTCATGCCTGTCTGCCAATTCCAGCACTTCCCCTCGAACAAATCATTATATATTACTCGACACAGAGCGTCAAACTTTAGGGGTATTTATTCTGTGAGTAGGTCAGCACATGGTATACACTTTTTAGATAAGTCATACGAGTTGTACCGGGATCGATGTCTGGAGTTATGGGGGATAAGATATCAAGACATCGAGGTGTACATTGATCAAAGCTATAACCCACTTAGATTACCAAGAGTTGAGGCAGATTAGTCCCGAGGCAGCCAGGCGAGCGATCCTACAGGTTTTGAAGGCACACAAGGGGAATGTGACAGCGACAGCCAGGATCTTGAGTGTCAGCCGGGCGACAATCTACAAAGCAATCCGCAAGAGTGAGGCGGGGGATTTGAAAGATGGATCAAAAGCGCCACACCGGGTACACAACAAAACGAGTGCCGGGATTGAAGCCAGGATCCTGGAGCTGAGAGAAAAGACCCGCTATGGACCTGTCAGGCTGAAAGATGAACTGGAGGCGCTGGATGGTTTGACGATGTCTGAACACACCATCCGCAACATTCTCAGACGCAACAGAACTCACTCGAAGCTGAAGCCTCACAAACCCCACAAAAAAGGCTCCCGTCCTTATGTGGATTGGTATCAGGCCAAAGCATTTGAAATTGTGCAAATTGACCTCAAATATGTCGTGGACCAAAAAGCGCTGACCCTGGAGCAGATCCGTCACTTTCACTCGAAACAGTTTCCTCTCTATCAGTGGACTGCTGTCGATGTTAACTCCCGCTTCAAACTGATGGCTTACTCTGATCAGAAAAGCTGGACCAATGGCCTGACTTTCTTTCTGTGGGTGCTTTCCTGGCTCAGAAGTCACGGTGTCTCGGTGCCCATCGTCTTTACTGTGGATCGGGGTGAGGAGTTTGGTGGGAAATCCTGGCTCAAACTCATCGAACTCAGAAAACTCCTGTCTGGATTTGGCTGTTCAATTATCCAGAACCATGCTGCCAGCCCTCAGGAGAACGCGCATGTTGAACGCTCCCACCGTACCGATGACGAGGAGTTTTACATCCCCAGATTGCTTTCCATTCATTCCCAAAAGGACTTCTTCCTTGAAGCGATGCATTATCTCTATTACTACAATGCTGTCAGAAAACATTCATCTCTACAAAGACGTTCCCCCTGGGAGCATCTGGTCGCTAACTCTCCTGATTTAGATGCTAAAATCAGGTTTGTTCCACCCATCCTTCTGGACAATATCGCTGTCCAGCTCGGTGACTGGAGTGGATACCATCTGCTGGCTCAGTACCTAGGGGTATTTATTCTCCTGAGATCCAGAGTTGTTTTTGCGATTTTTTGATGAAATCCCGAAGCTGGGTGTAACAATCCCCGATAATTGTTAAACCAAACGTTTACCTTTATGTCATAAGATAATTATTTGTGGTGCTTTTGGTACCATTTTAAAGTGCTTCTGGCGAGGGCTCTGTTTGTCGGATAGTCGCTGTCTTCCGAGATGTCCTTGGGTCCCTTTTTCAGTAGTATGCTAAGGAAAGGTATCAGCTGGTCTTCATAAATTTTCATGCACTTCTTTGCTTCAAAACTTGGCCAGGCATTGCAACTAACACAAAGTCTGCGATTGGATGTGTCCACAAAAGGAGGGATCTCATCATAAAGGGGATCATCCGTATCAATCACGTACTTCTCTAATGTGCCATAAGGAATGCCTTCAAACCCCTTTACAGTTGGTGGATCTGCATCGGGATTATAAGGATCAGCGGTGATATCCAGAATAACAGCATGATCTGGGAGATAACCCAGCATAGAATTTCGGATTATATATTTTGAAGTGTCTTTTCGCTTTGTCGCGTCAGCAAGAATGTCTGCTGAGGAAAGAATGGTTTTGAGTGCTTTTTCATCTTGCAAGACAGCCCTGCTTAAGACTGTAACCACTAATCCTGGTAAATTTTGGGGCAGGAACTCGGCGTCACTTATCTTCTGAAACGCCCTTGTTGCTTTTTGGCCAACAGGTCCAATCCCTACAAGCACGGCTTGAAGCGGACCCCTTTCGGGAGAAGAAAATTCAGCATAACGCTTCTTCAGTTCTTGAAGAGCGACTTTTACGGCGGGGTTTGCAGTGCCTTCGTAGGTGACAAAAAGCCTTTTTCCTTCGTCGTTGATAATACCGTCCATGGAAAAAGGCAAAATACCGGTTTTTTGGATTAGTTCGTTGCGCACAGGTCTTGCCTCATAATGAAGCATGGAGAAAAGAATCGACCCCTTTTTCATTTTGGCTATGACAGATTTTTTGGGAGCTCTGACCACAATCACAAGGTCCTTGCTATAAAGTTCCTCCAGTGACTTAAGAAAGATCAACCTGGGGTTTTCCTTTAGATAGTCTTCATGAGTAAACCCCAAATCCTTTCCATAGCCTGCTTCAAGGAAAATCTCTTTATCGGTCAATCTGCCCATCTTACCGAAAAGCGAGGGTAGAAAATCTCTTTTTTCTTCAGGTCCTTTGTGCATTCGCGGAAAAGCAATAGTTGAAAGCTTCACTCATGCATCCTTTCACAGACAAGATTTTTTGGGCATCTCCAATCAGGTTGTTGTCTCCTCAACCTCCCGAGCCCATTCAATGTGTAAATCAAAAGCACCAGCACTCATCAAACATCGCCATAAGGCAATGACGGCTCTGAAATTTGTCCAAACCGGGTTGTTTTCAGTTGATTGCCAGCTTTATTGGCTCGATCAGCCATGATCACAAGCCATGTCTGATCGCTAATTCCAGCGGTTCCCCTCGAAAAGTAATTATAGGCGAGGGGCAATTCCCCGTCAACTTATCCAATGTACTTGCCTGCTTAGATTGTTACTTGAAAAGCAAATAATCAACTGCAGAATATTCAGCACCTGATTATCAGAGGTTTAATTCAGTTTGAGTTGGATCGAGCGATTTTGACTCCACTCGCGAAACAGCGCTTCGGAGATGCCAAATGGCGCCAAAACCGCGCTGCCAGCCTTGGCCAGCAACTCTATGTACTTTGGCTTGTTCACTTCCTGTGGGTCAATCGGTTTACCCAAATCCCAGGCAAACACATCCGGCTCACCCTTGCGGTAAATAAAGCGGATGCGCATACCGGGTTTGACGGGTATGCCAGCTGCTTCCATCTGCCGCGCGGCTCGCACCGCGGCTGTGCTGGCTTTGTAAGCTTCGAGCGCGTAACTGACCTTGCCGTTGATCACCAGCTGATCTACCGGTACCTGATTCTTCTCCATTTTTTCCAGGGCGGTGTAGTAGAAACAAAACGCTTCATGGACACAGGCAGAAAGCTGCGCTTTGGTGCGTGCCTGACCCAGCAAGGCGATCATTTGCTTTTGCACCGCAGCGATCCAAATGGGGGTGTCGCGCCGGCGGGCTTCCAACCCGCGCACCTTGATCTCACCATTCTGAAAAACGCCGAAATAGCGGTTGGCAATCGGGATGCGCGAGTCGGTCTTGGACGGTAAAAACGCCACCCAGCGGTAAACCCCATCCAGGTTGATGGTCAGTCCGGTGTGTAGGTTGATTTTGCTGATCACATCGGTGAAATGCTCCGGCTTGCTGCAGCCCTTTTTCTTGATCCAGAGCGCGTCAACGTACATGTGGAGCACCTCAAAGCCTTCCGCCTCTGCCACCTCCTTGGCGCGCAGCAGCACCTCTCGCCCGCCTTTGGTGACGGCTTCGTGGGCTTCAATGCGTCCATAACGCGCGTTTTTGTAACCCAAAAAGCCAAAACAAACCACCAACAGCCACTTCAGCGCATTGGCGCGCTCTTTCAGTGTCGCGACCATCGGGTGGTCTGGTGGGTATTGACGGATCTTCTTTTTGATTTCCACGCGTTTTTGGTAGAGGGGTTTGAGCGTCAGCGGCACCACGCCCAGTTCTTCCCTGGCAGGCTCGAGCAGATCCGGCAGAGGTACTTCCGGCGAGATGTTGCCTTTGATGATCACTGCCGGGTACATTGAAACAAAATCCACCTGTGCCACATCCATATGCAACCCCACTTTGGGTTGGTAGACCATCCCGCCGCGGTCGGATTGGATCAATTGCATGCCGCTCTTAAACTCTTCCACCTGGCGTTTCTGATAGGGCACCAACACGTCTTTCTCAAGCGCGGTGATGACCTGCATGGCCGAGATCCCCTGCCCAGGCGAGACGCGCGCGGCTTTTTCGATGGGCAGCGTGGTAACGCGCGCCATTTCCAGCGTACCGGCCAGGCTGTAGTCGGACCACATCATTGAGGATTTGCGGTCCACATGGCAGCGACCGAAGAGATGTGCTTCTTCCGGGCGGTAGATGATGTGACCATAGGAGAAGTAGGTCGTTTCCTTCTGCCATCGCACCGGGCGGGTGGTATCGCGGTTGAGTTGCAGGAGGATACCTTTCTCTTCGGATTGCGCGTTCAGGAAGGGGATCAGCCAACTGTCGCCCCAATCAGTAACGAAGATATCCGGATCATACGTTGCCAGCGCTTCGTCAATCAGCCGCAGATACTTGCCGGCAGGGTCCAGCGGAACTTGCCGCGCGAAGCGATCGGTGCGCATGCGCAGCGAGCTTACCTTGCCGCGGTTTGGGTCGCAATCCGGCTTTAGTTCGAAGATGCGCAGCGGAGGCAGGGCAGGCATCAGATCCCAACGGGTATTGAGAGGGTGGATGGATTGGATGACCTGGTTTTCATCTATCTCCAGTTCGCACAGCGCCAGCGGGAAAGCGCCATGGCGAGCCATATAGCGCGTGCCGATGGTGACATCCGCGTCATAATAGGTCAGGTCGGGGAATTCGGCTTCAATATCACGAAAAAGGCTGACCTGGCTGGCAGGCGAGTTCATGTCGATCCGCATCACATCCACCGGATCTGCCACAAAAACGTCCTGCTTTTGCCTGCGGCTGAGCCCCAAAACGCCTGTTTTACCACTTACGCGCTTCCAAAGCGCGCGCAACTGATCGTTTGGACCGGCAGCATAGAAACTGACCGGGAAAGCCTGCCTGAAGCAGACACGGCGGTCATCTTCCCCGATGAACCACAGCGTTAATCCCTCTTCCTGGTTGAGGTAGAGGTCCAGCAGCCAGCCGCGGAAGGTCATCAGGGTGCCTCCTCGAAGACGGCATAATTTAAAGCGTTGGCAGGCTCGGGCTGCGCTTCCGGGGGGATTTCCACCAACTCTTCTGCTTTTTCTTTCTGTGGGGCATCAAACAGAGCTGAAACGGTAGCGTTCAGCAGTTGAATGAACTCATCTTCCTTTTCGGCTTCGACGCGTTCAGCTTTAAAAGGATCTGCATCGGGCAGCGCTTTCTGTATGGATTTGAGTTGTTTGTAGAGCTCCAGCAGGATGGCAATCAGGTACATATCCAGCGGATAAAGATTGGAGGCATAA
Organism: Anaerolineaceae bacterium; assembly: GCA_040768265.1. Taxonomy (GTDB): domain Bacteria; phylum Chloroflexota; class Anaerolineae; order Anaerolineales; family Anaerolineaceae; genus Mesolinea. Next base: position 234,370 of record JAXGNB010000004.1, on the reverse strand, counting down.
GAGGCTTCAGCCAGATGCAAACGCGACATCACCAGGAGTTCATCCAAAAGAATCTGGTCTTCCTTGCGCAGGGCGCGTTTGAAGCGCTTGAGCGCGGCTTCTTCTTCCTGCCAGGTCTGGGTGATTGAAGCGATGGTGCGTCCCATAAAAACCTCATCCAAAAAGTGACATTTGCGTCTGCTGTGCGGTTTGCAGCGCAAGCGGTTCTTCCCAACAAACATCCACGTTGTTCTTGAGCAGCTCAAGCAAAACAGCCCGCTGATGAGCAATTGGCGGGATGGGTCGTACGCTGATGACCACGGGCGCCGAATCGCTCAGCTGTGTCAGCAAGCCGATGCTGTGGTCCAACAGGCGCTGCGCGTCTTTAAGTTCAACATCCTCGTCAAGGAAGGTTGCCAGCAAATCGAGCACCACCAGCGGCTCATGCGGTGGGTTGGCAGCTACAGCCTGCAGCATTGCCAGCACCTGGTAACAGGTGAAAGCGCGCGAAAGGCGGATGTTGCACATAAACCGCACGGGGTCCGAGGTGTAGGGGCGGATCAGTTTGGCAACTGAATACATATTGGAACGATTACCGCAGTCCAGCACAGTCACAGGCTGCATCAAGCTCAATTTGGCGATTAATTCCAGCATTTTGCTGGAAAGCGCGTGAGCGCCAATCGCCAGAAAACGCCTGGAGGACAGGGGAGTGCTGAAGGGTATCAGTGAACTTTCCATGTTCTAATTATATAGAACAATTGTTCTAATGTCAAGAAAAGCCTGTGTTTGGTGAAATGAGAACTCATTGATGCGGTTGGTTAGGGGAGGTTGTTAGACCTTAAATTTCTCTTAAGGAAACAGGGAAAAAATGCAGATTCTATGAGATAATTCAGGCGAACAATCCGGTCTGGGAGGCAGAATACAACTCGCCTTGACTTAACCCGCGCTTGTTTTCTGTCAAATCTCACCCCCAGATCCTATAAGAAAGGGAATCATTTATGAATAAGAAGATCGTCATTGCCGGGTCGTGTCGGACTGCAATAGGGAAGATGAGCGGCATGCTCTCAACCGTCCCCGTGGCAAAACTTGGCGAAGTCGTCATCCGCGAAGCTATCCGCCGGGCAGGCATCCAACCAGCGGATGTGGACATGGTCTACATGGGCTGCGTGTTACAGGCAGCACAGGGGCAGAATGTCACCCGCCAGGCAGCTGTCAATGCTGGCATTCCGATCGAATCCCCGGCTGTGACTATCAATGTCGTCTGTGGTTCTGGTCTTGAGGTCGTCAACATGGCGGCAAGGATGGTTTTGCTTGGTGAAGCAGACGTGGTGGTGGCAGGCGGCATGGAAAATATGTCGGCTGCTCCTTACGCTCTCCCTCAGGCACGGGCTGGTTACCGTCTTGGCGACGGAAAACTGGTGGACACGATGGTAAATGATGGTTTGACGGATGCTTTCAGCCAGCTGCACATGGGCATCACGGCTGAAAATGTGGCGGAACAATGGCATTTGACCCGCGAGGAGCTGGATAAATTCTCGGCAATTTCGCAGCAAAAAGCAGCCAAAGCCCAGGCTGAGGGTAAATTTGTGGACGAGATTGTGCCGGTGCAGGTGCGCATCAAGCGCGATGTGATTGATTTTGGTGAAGACGAGGGCATTCGCGGCGACGCGACTCCAGAGGGATTGGCAAAGCTAAAACCCGCTTTTAAACCTGATGGCTTGGTTACTGCCGGCAACTCTTCCACAATCAATGACGGTGCTGCAGCGGTGGTTGTGATGAGCGAAGAAAAAGCCCGCGAACTTGGGGTGACTCCTGAGGCAGTCTGGCTTGACAGTGCTTTGGCAGGTATTGATCCTGCAATTATGGGGATAGGTCCCGTGCCTGCAACCAAAAAATTGTTGAAAAAAATGGGTAAGACCATCGCCGATTTCGATGTGATCGAAGCCAATGAGGCCTTCGCTGCTCAATCCATTGCAGTGATTAATGACCTGGGCATCAACACTGACAAGCTGAATGTCAATGGTGGCGCAATTGCTTTGGGGCACCCAATTGGCGCCTCCGGATGCCGAATCCTTGTTTCGCTGATCCATGAAATGAAACGCCAGGAAAACGCCAAGTTGGGTCTGGCAACGCTTTGTATAGGCGGCGGCATGGGCTGCGCCACAGCCATTGCAAAACCTGAGGCATAAGAATGGCACTGATTGAGTATGAAACGATTGACCAGATCGGCTTGATTACGATCAATCGACCGGAAGCTTTGAACGCGCTTAATTGGGCTGTGTTAAAAAAACTGAATGAAGCCCTGGATGCTGTCGACCTAAATACAACCCGCTGCCTGGTAATCACAGGCGCGGGCGAGAAAGCCTTTGTTGCTGGTGCGGATGTGGCAGAAATGATCTGCATGAGCAAAGGCGAAGCCAGGATTTTCAGCGAAACAGGAAACGCTCTTTTCAGACAAATCGAGACATTTCCGATACCTGTCATAGCCGCTATTAATGGCTATGCCCTGGGCGGTGGAAATGAACTGGCACTAAGCTGCGATATCAGGGTCTGCAGTGAGAACGCTGTCTTTGGTCAGCCTGAAGCCAACCTGGGCATAACACCCGGCTTTGGGGGCACCCAGCGGCTTGCGCGCGTGATTGGTTCAACTTCGAAAGCGAAAGAACTGCTTTTCACTTGCAGGAACATAAAAGCCGAGGAAGCCCTTCAAATCGGTTTGGTAAGCGCAGTTTATCCCCAGGAAGATTTGTTGGCAGAAGCCCTAAAAATGGCTGATCGCATCGCCGGCAATGCACCCATTGCTATCCGAACCATTAAACGCGCCGTAAATGAAGGTCTGGACTTGCCAATCACAGACGCGATCCAGCACGAAGTTGACCTGTTCAGTACTTGTTTTTCGACTGAAGATCAAAAAGAAGGTATGCAGGCTTTCATGGAGAAGCGCAAAGAGAAAGTCTTCAAAAACAAATAAATTGATAAATGGCAGCCTGGATGTTTTTCCAGGCTGCTGTGCTAAAAGGAGATGCTATGATAGTAGGAGTGATCGGAGCAGGCACCATGGGCAGTGGGATTGCCCAGGCTTTTGCTCAAACAGATGGATACGAAGTTATTCTTACCGACATCAATCTTGAATTAGCCCAAAAAGGGCAGCAACGCATCGCCAAGGCCCTTCAGAGCAGGGTGGATCGCGGCAAAATGGAGCAAGCCGCTGCTGATCAGGTAAACGCCCGCATCACAGCTGGTTTGCTTGAAGACTGCGCGGATTGTGAGCTTGTGGTGGAAGCTGTTTTGGAAGAGATGTCCGTCAAGCGGGCAACTTTCAAAGCCCTGGACGAAATTGCCAAGCCCGAGTGCATATTTGCCAGCAATACTTCCTCGCTTTCGATCACCGAAATCGCTCAAGGCTTAAGCCGTCCTCTGGTTGGGATGCACTTTTTTAATCCCGCGCCTGTCATGAAACTGGTAGAGGTTATCCCTGGACTTTCGACTCCTGCGAACGTAGTGGAGAAGGTTTCTGAAATTGCCAGGGCACTCGGAAAGACCCCGGTTGAGGTCAAAGAATCAGCCGGCTTTGTGGTCAACCGTATTCTGATCCCAATGATCAACGAAGCGGTGGGGATCTTTGCCGAGGGTGTCGCCAGCGTTGAGGGCATCGACACCGCCATGAAGCTGGGAGCCAATCACCCAATGGGTCCGCTTGAATTAGGCGATCTGATCGGTCTCGATGTCTGCCTGGCAATCATGGAAGTTCTCTACAACGAGAGTGGCGATAGCAAATACCGCCCGCATCCCTTACTGCGCAAAATGGTCCGGGGCGGCAAGCTCGGGCGCAAAACCGGCGAGGGTTTTTACAACTATTAGACTTCCAACGTGGCTAAGGTGCAGCCCATCAGCTGCACCTTTTGTCTTGCATCAATCCATTTGAAAATTCAAAAATGTCAGGCAAATAGCAGCCTTTATATTGACATTGATTTTTGATTCATTTTGTACACGTTTTAGGAATTAGGGTGTAGAATTTACCAAATTCCATCCCTCTTTAACAAAAAGGAGCAAATGATGCAAAAAGCAAGAGTACTGTTTGTCCTATCCGCAGTTCTGATGCTGTTGTTCAGCGTCGCAAGTCCGGTTCAGGCAGACCCGTCGGACACGGTCCGGGTTTGGGTTTCCTACCGGGATGGGGGAAAGTCTGAAGTTTTTAAGGCATTATCATCAAGCAGCACAAAGATTCATTTTGATTTTCCTGAGCTTGGCGCCTATGTTGTCAGTCTCCCGGCGGCAGCCCTGAACGGGATCCTCAACAACCCCTGGGTCATCGAGGTTGAAGAAGATGCTGAGCGATACCCCATCAGCGCAATGGAGGGGCATGTAACAGAAGCAGCTCTGGATGTTGTGGATGCTCTCGGTCAGACCGTGCCTTATGGTATCGACATGGTCCAGGCACGTGATGTTTGGGATGTTGACCGCGATGGCGTGGTGGATGCTGGTGCCCCGACAGGCGCAACCCGGACGCTTTGCATCATCGATTCTGGTTACTACCAGGATCACGAAGACCTTCCAAATGCTGATGGCGGGTATTCACAGGTCGATGATAACTGGGCGCGCGATGGTTTTGGGCACGGCTCTCACGTGGGCGGCACGATCGCTGCCGAAAACAACAACTTCGGTGTGGTTGGTGTGACACCAGGTACAGTAAATCTTTATATCGTCAAATTCTTCGCCGATGACGGCAACGCAACCTATGCCTCCAACCTCGTTGACGCACTCACGCGTTGCAGAAATGCTGGCGCGAATGTGGTTAGCATGAGCCTGGGTGGTTCACGCTCAGTAAGGAGTGAATTAACAGCGTTTAGTAGCGCTTATTCAGCGGGTGTATTGAGCATTGCTGCCGCAGGTAATGATGGAACCACTGCGAAATCTTATCCAGCTTCTTACGACTCGGTTATGTCCGTGGCAGCCATTGACAGCAACAAGGTTGTGGCTGATTTCTCTCAATATAACACCGCAGTGGAGATTGCCGCGCCAGGTGTGGCTGTGCTATCTACGCTTCCTTACCTGGAAACTAACAGCCTAACAGTAGCTGGTGTGGATTACGCTGTCAACCACATTGAATATTCTGGACTTGGGACTGCCAGCGGTGCGCTTGTTGACGGAGGACTTTGCGATACAGTTGGATCCTGGAGTGGCAAGGTCGTCCTCTGCCAACGCGGAACACAGGACTTCTACACAAAAGTATCCAATGTACAATCAGGTGGGGGTGTTGCGGCTCTTGTCTATAACAATGTACCCGGACCCTTCCTGGGGACCCTGGGAGAAGGTAACAGCACCTCGATTATTGGTCTTTCTTTAAGCCAGGAAGACGGTCAATACCTGGTGGCTAATAAGCTTGGCCAATCCGCGACAGTCTTTAGCGCGATAGAGAAGCCTGGCAGTGGCTATGAAGCCTGGGATGGCACATCCATGGCGACCCCTCATGTCTCTGCGGTTGCGGCTTTGGTTTGGAGTTGGGATCCAACTTTGACCAACGTGGAAATCAGAAACGCTCTGACCGCCACAGCTCAGGATCTTGGCGCCGCAGGTAGAGACGTGTACTACGGTTACGGTCTGGTCCAGGCCAGAGCAGCCCTGGAATTTTTGGGGTATGAGGGCGGCGGCACAAATCCTGTGAATACCGCTCCGACCTTGTCAATCTCAAACCCTGCAAATAATTCTTCATTTGCTGAAGGCGAAGTGATCACATTTACCGCCACAGCCAGTGATGCGGAAGACGGAATATTGAGTGCGTCGATTGTGTGGAAACTGAATGGTACTACCCTCCATACCGGGGCAAGCTTCACAAAGTCCGATCTGCCAGTAGGGACTCACACGATTGAAGCATCTGTCACCGATACTGGCGGTTTACTTGCTACAGATCAGGTAACTGTGACGATCACCCCAACAGGTGTCGAACAGACTTTGAATGCGACCATCACCACGGATAAAAACTCTTATGTTAACCGTGAAAAGGTCAATATTACCGTAACTGTCAAAGATCAGGCTGGAGCCCCAGTAGCCTCAGCCAGTGTCAGCCTGACACTTACATCGTCAAATGGCACCGTAGCGACCTATACTGGCATAACCGGAACCACTGGCGAATTTATTTTGAGTTATCGTCTCAATGTGCGCAAGACGGGAACCGGTACCTATAGTTTGAACGCAACTGTAACCAAGGCTGGATATACGACAGCAACAGCCTCAGCGACATTCTTAGTTCAGTAGTGTTAAGGAAAACAAAAAGCTGCCGGAATTCCCGGCAGCTTTTTTGTTAATTGATATCTCAGATTCAATTTATGCCATCTGTTTTAATCCGGCGCTGATGATCAGTGGGGCGCCAGTGGCAGCCTGTATTTCTTCCAGGCTGAAATCCGGATTTTGTTCCACGAGCACAAAACCTTCATGAGTTACCTCAATCACACCCATTTCAGTAACAATCAAATCAACTGCGTTAATCGCTGATATTGGAAGTGTGCATCTATGAAGGAGCTTCTGAGCGCCTTTGGCGGTGTGTTCCATTGCCACAATCACCTTTTTGGCACCGCTGAGCAAGTCCATAGAACCACCCATGCCGGGCACCAACTTGCCAGGGATCATATAGCTGGCAATATCGCCATTTTCGGCCACCTGCAATGCCCCCAGAACGGTCACATCCACATGTCCACCGCGAATGATGCCGAATGACAAAGAACTATCAAAAAAGCTCCCGCCCGGCATAATGGTGACTGGCATTCCGCCGGCATTAGAGATGCAGGGATCAATCTGGTCATCAGCCGGCACAGGTCCGAGCCCGATGAAACCGTTTTCAGATTGGAAGATGACCTCTCTGCCTTCAGGGAGAAAGTTTGGCACCAGGGTTGGCAAGCCGATGCCGAGATTAACCAGGCTTCCATCCTGGAGCTCCTGGGCAACTCTTTTGGCAATAAACTCTTGCAATTGCTGTTTGTCCATCATAGCGCACCTCCATCAACAATGTGGTCAATAAAAATAAATGGCACCACAACATCATCCGGGCAAATATCGCCGACTTTCACGACCTGCTGGGCTTCAACGATCACGATATCAGCAGCCGCAGCCATGCAGGGATTGAAGTTGCGTGTGGCACCATGGTAAGTCAGATTACCTTTTTCGTCCGATTTTTCCGCGAAAAGCAAGGCAATATTGGCTCGCAGAGGTTTCTCGAGCAGGTAGTGTTCACCATCTATTTCGATGACCTGTTTGCCTTTCTCCACTTCTGTCCCCAAACCGGTTTTTGTCAGGATACCGCCAAGCCCAAAACCTCCAGCACGGATCTGTTCAATCAGGGTACCTTGGGGGATGAGTACAACTTCGGTTTCGCCTTCCAGCATCTGACGGCCGGTTTCACGGTTGGTACCAATGTGGGAAGTCATGATTTTTTTGAACATTTTGGCGACGACCATCTTTCCAACACCCCGATCGATAAAACCAGTATCGTTGCAGATCAGGGTCAGGTTCTTGACTCCTTTGTCGACGAGGGCGTCTATGAGCCTTTCGGGTGTTCCTACAGCCAGAAATCCTCCAACCATGATCGTGTCGCCATCACGCACGAGGTCTGCTGCATCTTTTAAACTGATCAACTTACTCATAACTCCTGCCTTTCCTTGAGGTAGATTTTAAGCCTTAAACATTTGCTGCTTGCGAGCAGCCAGTTCAGTGCAAATATAACTGGCAACATCATCGGCGTACTTGCCGGGACCAAAACCCGCGTCGGCTCCAAGCTCTTTTGCGAGCTCATGGCTGATGCGAGGTCCTCCAATGATGAGGAGAAATCGTCTTCGCAAACCTTCTGCTTCGAGCAACTCAACCAGCTCCGTCAAATTTTGAACGTGGATGTTTTTTTGAGTCACTGTTTGAGAGACCAACAAGACGTCCGCGTCAAATTCGACTGCTTTGCGAATAAAATCCTCGTTTGTCACCTGGCTGCCAAGATTGAGCGCTTCGATCATCTTGTATCGCTCCAAACCGTAGTGACCGGCATAACCTTTCATGTTCATGATTGCGTCAATGCCAACTGTGTGGGCATCGGTTCCCGTGCTGGCGCCTATTACCCTGATCTTACGACCAAAATTTTGCTGGATGAACAAATCCGTCTCGCCCATGCTCATTGTAGTGACATCCACGTAATTAACATGTATTTGCGTATAGTCTATAGTATGACTGAGGTTACCATAGATCACGAAAAAACTGAAGGACTTATCCAGTGGGGCGTGGTGCGCAATTATTGGCTCCACGAGCCCCATCTTCAGTGCCAATAGACGGGCTGCCTCAACAGCATTTTCGCTGTCAGGTACAGGTAAGGTAAACGAAAGTTGGACCTTACCGTCATTCATTGTATCCCCATAGGGTTTAAGCCGGGTGAGGTCCAGGGTTTTATCGAAGTCAGATTTGTTTAATGAATAACGTCCACTACTCATTTTTACCATCCTCGCGTGCTATTTTCATGCGCTGGTAGCGCTCGTAACCAGCCTTTGATTCCTCCATCAGCAGGGGAATGAACGGATTAAAATAGCGATCTTCTTTCACGATTACGCCTGAAAGTCCTTTGCCTCCTTCAAATGGACGCTTGACACTCGCAAGCCGACCCTCCTCAATCGACCTGAACAGGCCATCGCGCCGGATATCTTGTAGCAGACTAAGCGTAAGGTCGAGAACAGTGGCGGCACGTTGCTCCATGATCCCGCCATCGCGGAACTCAATATCATCCCCGAAATCAGCAAAACTCGTATAAATATAACGCGCATTTTCAATTGCCAGGGCTCGATCTGCCAAAAAGGGCGTGTGGATGGCTTCGGTAAGCATTCCAAGCAGATGAATTTGTTGATTACTGATTACCGTCACAATATTGAAAAGCGCGTCCTGAACGTGACCTCTGAAAATATTGCCGGTTTTATATTTTGTGGGAGGCATATATTTTAGTGGTGCCTTAGGAAAAATTTGCCTTACAAGTTGTGCCTGGGCATATTCATAAAGGAAAGCATTTTTCAGGTCGGGATCCATCTCAAAAGCATGCCCCAGTCCCATCTGTTCCTCGGGCATGCCTGCCTTAAGCGCGAACTGTTCATTGATCAGTTGCGATGCCAGCACTGTGTGGGCTTCCTCATAGGCATCCGAAGTTGTCAGGTAGTTGTCTTCACCTGTGTTGATGATAACCCCAGCCGCGGCGTTGATCATTCGGGAGAATTCCTGGTCGATGAGTGTACGCTGCATGTTGATATCCCGAAACAGGATACCGTAAAGCGCGTCGTTCAGCATCACATCCAATCGCTCCATGGCGCCCATTACGGCGATTTCGGGCATGCAAAGGCCTGAGCAATAGTTACACAGGCGTATATAGCGTTTCAACTCTGCTCCGACTTCATCCAATGCGGCACGCATCAGGCGGAAGTTCTCCTGGGTAGCCATGGTACCGCCAAAGCCTTCCGTCGTCGCGCCATAAGGTACATAGTCGAGCAAGCTTTGCCCGGTTGTGCGAATGACAGCAATTACATCCGCGCCTTGCATGGCAGCCGCCTTAGCCTGGATGATATCTTCGTAAATGTTCCCTGTGGCTACAATTACGTAGATTAATGGTCCATCGTGATCGCCAAAATCGAGTAATTTTTCTTCACGAATCAAGCGGTTGCGGTGGATTATTGCAATCGCTTCTTCAGCTTTCTTTTCTGCCCAAAGTTGAATCTCGAAAAGATCCACCGGCTCTGTTTTGGTGAGATCCAAGTCGCCCCGGGCGACCGCTTCAGCTAATTCCTGCGGTTCTTTGCCGAGCGCTATGGATGCTTGCCCCAACCAGTAAGCCGCTCCAAAGCCAAGCAATTGGCGGGAGGTCAAGTGGTCCACCACCACATTTGGCAGAGGAACACCCATAGCGTCGACCCCATCTATGCCGAAGAGCCTGCAAATTGAGCGTTCAATTGTGGTGGTGGTAAATTGTTGGGTGTAGACATGCACGTCATCAGCGATCTGCCTGGCAGCTTCCCGGGCTTGAGAAACCTTCTCCCAATCTATCTTAAGTTGTGCCATTATTCCTCCTGCCGGGCTGCTTTCATTTCCTGCAGCAATGCTTCATCTACTCCAAGCAGCTCAGCAATTTTAATCGCTCCTGATGGTGATTGATGGAGTCCATCCATCTCTTGCAGCCGATAATCCATCAAGTTTTGGATTTTTCTGACTCGGGTCAAGTCCTCTTGATTGACATTTCCAGCCATGATGGTAATGCCAGGAGCAAACCCCTCTTTATTTTCATTCGCTTCACGCACTGATGATCGATAGCCCGGCAACTCTGATAAGGTTTCCGGATTAATACCGCGTACCTGGTAGAAACGTATACCTGAAGCCGGTTTGACATGATAGTGGGTAGCAATGAAAAAGGTGCTGTCTGACTCACCATAGGTGTTACATAGTGCTTGCACGATTGCCCTGGCTTCGGAGGGATTTGTGCCCCGGCAGGGCTCATCCATTAAGATTAGACCTCGTTGAGTTTGACTTCGCCGGTAGTGGTTGCGGATTTGAACCGCTTCCAGACCAAAAGAAGAAAGACCCTTATACAGATCACCCTCGTGGCTGGATTCGAAGGCAAAAAAGTCGAACAAGGGCGTTTGCAAGCTCTCACAGATGGGAAAATATCCCAATTGGGTCATAAGTAGTGCCAAAAAGATCGTTTTCAGGGCAACACTCTTGCCGCCCATGTTCGCTCCACTCAAAACTGTTGAACCTTGATCCAGTTCAATGGATAATGGCGTGAATGACAACCCCTGGTTTTCAAGCATGGCAGCAATCAGCGGATGAATCGCGTTTTGGAGGATTGCCGGTTCGTGATCTTCAACCAGCTTGGGCAGGCAGCCATGCCATTGGCTTGCGAGGATGGCTTTGGCAAGCCGAAAATCGAGCGTGGCGCAGCTCTGCGCGTTGTTGCGTATTTGCGGCAGCCACGCTGACAACTTCTCACCCAATTCCCGTCGGATAGATTCCTCTTCCTTGTCTTCCTGGGCTGTTATTAAGGCACGTCGAGTCAGGAGAGTTTTTCTTTGAGATCCGGTCGATTGCCTGATTTCCTGCTCCAGCTCTGCTTTCGCGGCTCTGATTTGACTAAGCCTTGGCGAATAATCACTGTAGATGTGAAAAGCCGGGCTTCCTGTGCCGGCAGGGTCGAGCAGATCCGCAACATTCTGTGTGTTTTCAAAGAATACCCCTGCGGCATCGAGCAGGATTCTCATCTTGTGTAAGCGGTTAAATACCGAAAGCGCGCTTTTTAGCTCAAAAAATTCCGTGTCATCCAGCAGACTGCCTTTTTCAAGCCTTGAAAGCGTGCCTGTTAGTTCTCGCAGTCGTGAGAGGTGAAATTGTGCCTCAGAAACTTCTGTATGCATCGCCTCGACTAATGCTTGCAGCCGATTTACGGCATTCAGTTCTTCGTTTAAGACATCCCTTGAATCCTTAGTAAAAAGCCGAAGAGAAATCTTCAGTCTATTTCCTTGGGGACTGCGGCAACGGCAGGCTTCCAGGACCTTGAGCAATCCTAAATCGTCCATTAATTCTGGGGAAATAATCACCGAAGATTGCATAGTTGACTCACCTTCTCATGGGTCCCAGATCAATCACGGGGACAGGTATCTTTTTGCGTAATTGAAGCAAAAATTCCTGCGCATCAAGGCACTGACCACTTGCATCGGTAGGATTAAAGCAGATCAGGCGCACGTCCAGTGGGTTTATCACTGCAAGCTCAACTTTGCGTTCTTGAAGCTTCTGATAACTTGCAGGCTGCATGAACAAACGTGTGCCATCTTCAATGACCAATGTAAGGTTGGCAAAACTTGTCTCGCTGAGCAATTCGTGAAGTACCTGGTCAGTCAAAGCGCCCCGTAGAAAAAGAAAACGCGTGCCGGGCTTTATGGCTTCAGCAACATTCTTTCCATATCCAACCAGCGAGGGGATATCCAAAAAGGAAATGCTGAAATCCGGGCTGACCCCACTTAAAAAAGTGACACGCACCCTTGGGTGCATCTGAATTGCTCGGGCTAAAAAGTCTGCTTCGTCCTGGGGAAGGGTGGGAGTCTGAAGCAGATCTAAAGCGAAACTTGTTTTGTTTGCAAGGGTTTCCGGGTCAGCAGAAGTCTCTGCGCTGACGCAAAGAATGACAGCCTCGCTAATGCCCGAGCCAGCCTGAGAGCGGCGCGACAAAGCACCGTCGATGATGAGCAGGCAATCGGGTTCGTGCTGTCGCATCAGATATTCAATTTTGTCTATTTCTTCAGTCACGCCTGGACCTGCTAATTCCACATATCCATCGCTCAGAGCGCGGCAGATGATTACCTCACCTAAAGCGGTTCGGATGTTGCTTAGCTCCAGAATTTCCAAGAGGGCGTCACTGTTGTGCAAAGCACCTTCCGCTGAAGCAATCAGTGTTCCGATCGGAATGTAGATTCGTGGCTTGATATGACCACTTAAAATGTCTTCAGATTCGCCATCTCGTCCGATTGAAGTCAGGGCCAGAGGTCGTTTTTGACCAGAATCAAGCCAGGCTGCCAAGATGTGATTGAGGCAAGTTGTTTTACCAGCATTTTTGGATAAGCCAATAATCGCCAGCGATTGCAGATTTTCCATACTTGCAATCCGGATCAAATCAACGCGGGGGTTTGCCTCGGGCGCGTGCATAACTGACCGACCTCTATTCTTTGTGCTTCCTTCGATTACGTAACAATCCTGTTGGTTCAAGAGTCATCTGTTGCCCAGCCAGCAAGCTGGCAACCCCGATCAAATCAACTTTTTCTTCGCCTCTGCAAACCGGACAATTACATTCGTTCTTGTATTCATCAGGCTCTTTGTAGGTGGTGATGACGCCTTCAAAGTTTCTCAGAACGATGTGATCGGGATTTTGCGAGATCATATAATCCGGCATAACCGGGATCTTACCTCCGCCTCCAGGCGCGTCCACCACGTAGGTGGGCACGCAAAAGCCAGACGTGTGACCCCGCAAGCCTTCGATAATCTCCAGACCTTTGGAAATTGGGGTGCGGAAGTGCGAAAGACCGAGAGAAAGATCACATTGATAAAGGTAATATGGTCGCACGCGTATGTATGCCAGGCCATTCACCAGTTTTCGCATGACATGCACACAATCGTTTACTCCGCGTAAAAGAACCGATTGGTTACCTAACTGCACACCTGCGTCAGCAAGCCGGGCTGCGGCTCGTTTGGAATCAGGCGTCAATTCATTTGAGTGATTGAAGTGCGTATTTAGCCATATCGGATGGTATTTTCGGATCATTTCAACCAGCTCAGGGGTGATGCGTTGGGGCAAAACCACCGGCGTGCGTGAGCCAATGCGAATGATTTCCACGTGATCAATGGCTCGCAGGCTGGAAAGGATATATTCAAGGCGTTCGTTGCTCATGAGTAAGGCATCTCCGCCGGATAGCAGCACGTCACGCACTGCTGGTGTCTTGCGAATGTAGTCAATGCAGGCATCAATCTGAGCGCGTGTGCGGGCGCCATCTTTCTGACCAGCCAAACGACGGCGGGTACAGTGCCGGCAGTACATCGCGCACTGGTCTGTGATCAGAAACAGCACGCGGTCAGGGTAGCGGTGGGTGAGCCCGGGAACAGGGGAGTCGCCATCTTCTTCAAGAGGGTCCACCAGATCTTCAGGGCTGCGATAAGCTTCGTCGCCAGTTGGCACGGCTTGCCTTCTCACCGGGTCGTGAGGGTCGTTGGGGTCAATCAGGCTTAAATAATAAGGAGTGATTGCCATTCTGAAGGTTTCAAGCGCTTTTCGTGAGCCTTGTTCCTCTTCGGCTGTGAGCGGCAAATACTTTTTTAGTGTGTCCACATCTGAAATTCGATGGGAAACCTGCCAGTGCCAGTCGTTCCACTGTTCGTCCGACACATCCGGAAAGAGCAACCTTCGCCTGGCTTCACCGCTCGTGTTGATGTATTTTTCTTCAGCTTTCATCAGTTAACTCCTTTGTTTCTGATAGTGGCTGCAATTTTTTCTGCAGTCTTTCCCCGCATATTAGATGTAACTCTTTTCAAAAATTTCGCGCAGCGCCTTGGATTCACGCAGCACCTGCAGGGTAAATTCCGCATGGTTGCGAGTGTAACCGTTGCCGATGATCATCGTGACGTCTTTGCCGATGCCTTCTGCTCCCAGGGCGGCACGCGTGAAGCTGGTGGCCATGCTGAAGAAGTACACCAGACCGCCATCCCGTACCGGGAGAATGGTCGACATTTCTGTGCCGTGGATGTTGACCACATTAATAGCGACATCATATTCTTTGCCATCATTGCATTCCAACGCCTTTTCAAGCACCTCCACCGGATTAGCTGCATCTGCCACGAAGTATTTGTGCACAAAGTGATTGTCCAGCAGGGTTCTTTCATAGCGGTTATTGCGGCTCATACCAACCACATTGCCGCAGGGTCCCACGCGCTTCATCGCCTCGTAGCCGCAGAGCATGCCGCTCTTGCCGCCAGCGCCGAGAATGAGCACTGAATCGCCGGGTTTGACGATGTTTGCGGTCTGTGCAGGTGCGCCAGCAACATCCAGCGCTGCCAGGGCGAGGGCTTCGGGCATATCGTCCGGGAGTTTGGCGTAAATACCGCTTTCAAAAAGAATAGCCTGCCCTTTGATATCCACCCGGTCAGTATCAGGATGAACCGCCAGGATCTCTTGAATGTGGAGTGGGGTCAGGGAAAGCGAAACCAGGGAGGCAATACGATCGCCGACTTTGATATCTTTGCGGTTTTGCAGGGCGGGACCGATTTTGGCGATGCTGCCCATCAGCATGCCGCCCGAGCCCGTGACTGGGTTTTGCATCTTGCCGCGTTCGGCGACAATCCCCAAAACCATCTCCTTCAGGCGATCTTCGTTTTGCTCAGACGCGCTCCAGAGTTGCCTGAAACTGGCTGAATCGATGTTCAGTGCCGAAACGTCAATCAGAATCTCATTGTCGTAGATCTCCATTGTGTTGTCGATCTTTTGGGCAGCTTGCGGAAGCAGTCCCTTGGGCTCGATCACGCGGTGCGCACCATACTTATTTCCCATTGCCATAAAACAATTCCTCCGTAGATTAATTTAACTAATTTACACGCTCGGGCATGCCCAAAATCTGGCGGGCTTCTGCCGGCGTGGCAATTTCAAGATTGAGTTCTTTTGCGATGCGGACGATTCGTTCCACGAATTCAGCATTCGAGACGGCATTGCGTTGGCGGTTGTATTTCAGATTGTCCTCAAAGCCCACACGGACGTGACCGCCCAGCAGCATCCCCATCACGTTCATGTCCAGCTGGCAGCGCCCAATTCCGGTTACGGTGAAGGTCGCGCCTTCTGGCAGGGATTCTTTGAGGAACAGCAAGTCGCGGGGTGTACCCGTGGCTCCGCCGTTTACTCCCAGCACGAAGTTAAAATGCAGCGGCGGCTGGATGTAACCCTTGCGCACCAGGCGTAGCGCCATATCCACGTGACTCTTGTCAAAACATTCCAACTCGGGTTTGATCCCGCGTTCGTGCATGCGGGCTGCGAACTCAATGATCATATTCTCTGTGTTGACGAAGATGTCATCGCCACCAAAATTCATTGTTCCGCAATCCAGGCTTGCCATTTCGGGGTTAAGTTCGGTTGGCTGCAGGCGTTCTTCGGCGGTCATGCCGGTTGCGCCGCCGGTGGAGGGTTGGATGATGACCTCGGGGCAGGCTGCCTGGATGGCATCGATGATCACTCTGAAGCGTTCGCGGTCCTGGGTGGGGGTGCCATCGTCGAAGCGGGCATGCAGGTGGATGATGGCTGCGCCGGCCTCATGGGCAAGTTTTGCCTCACGCACATACTGATCGATTGTGTAGGGGACAGCGGGGTTCATCTCCTGGGTAACCTCAGCGCCGCTGATTGCCGCGGTGATGATAACCTTGTGTGCACTCATGTCTCTCTCCTTGGGGGTGTTTTCTACCAGGGTTTATCCCAGGCGTTGCTTGTTTTTGGGGGTCACACAGGTGCCAGTCGCGCGGCAGACCAGCACCGGTTCTTCCAATAAATCAGCGGCTGAATCTGATAGATCAGGCCTGGGGGCGATGACTTTCCAGGCTTCAAAAGCCATCTTGCGCGAGGTATTGCCTTCGCTGGTGATCCAGCCTTTGGCTTCAATGAAATCGCCGGCATACACAGGCGCAAGAAATTCGATGTTATCGTAAGCTCTGAATAACCCCTCGTCGCCATCGCGCCTTATCAGCAGTTCTGTAGCCACGTCACCAAATAACTTGACCAGGTAAGCCCCGTCCACGAGCCCGCCGCCATAGTGCGCGTTCTCCGCACCAATTCTCAATCTAATGATTACTTTGTTCATCGCAGTCTCCTAATTATTAAAAAACGCTATGTGCTAAAAAAGACACATAGCGCTCCATGCATTCGCATGACAGTAGCCTAACTTAGTTAGGTCTACCAAGGCGGAGGAGAGGACTCTCCTTTTGCCCTTCGGCGACGGATAATTCGTTGCTTCTCCCAGTCCCGGGATGATGGCGAAGTTCCTACACAATCCGCCGCGCCTCTAATGATTTCTATTCAATTGTCGTCAGAAATTCCTGACAATCAGATTATAGCTTGAGAGTGAGTTTTCCGGAAGGGGGTAAGTTACCAGTTTCTTCTAAAAAATTGAAGTAAAAAATTATACATTGTACATAGTATATACACATTTGTTGGTTTCTTTGTTGGGATGGGGTGGGGGAGTTGGGTATAATAGCGTCTGATTTTTGACTAAAGGTGATATATGACCATAAAAACAACTGAAAGCGGTACAACACTGCGCAATCGCTTAGCGCGTTCGATCGTTCTGGCGATCCGAACGCTGATGCAACAGGTCAGTCCTGATGAAAAGAGCCTGGACATGGCAGCGTACATCGTCCTGGCGTTGGAAAAAATCAATGAAACCATTGATACAGCTGTTTTAGCCTGGGAAAAGCGCGATTACTGGGTCAAGGCGGATCAGTTTCGCCAGGAATGGGCTTGGATCGAAGGCAGCCACGCGCGGCTGAAAGCCGCGGTTCTGGCGCAAAACTGGGCGGAGATCGCAACAGAAGCCATTTCAGTGGGGCAGCGTTTCAGTAATGTGAAGATCGCGCAGAAAAATCGGATTGGCGAACCCTGGGACGGCGCGTGGAATGTGTTGAAACAATCCAAAAAGTGACAGCTTAGTAAACCAGACATTTTTGAGAGCTAATTCAGTGGGTAGGCGGCTAATTAGAAAAAATTCCTTTATGGTTATGATAAGTATTATTATCGCAAGCATAATCAACGAGGAAGATTGGCTCAATAGACCAGGGAATGAATTGATAAATCAGAGATTTGATTCGTAAGTCACGATGTGTTTCGTTTGCGATGGAAGATTCAAAAGGTCGTCGGCAAAGAATGTCGGATACACCTGTATCTTCTGATTCTTCAATTGCGGGATTTCCAGCCACTCCAACCGTTCAGGTAATCCTCCCATACTATAACTGTTTGAAGAAATGATGCAGTTGGGATCCCACTTCATCAGGTAATAAAACGCAACTTCATGGCAGCTCAGGCCTTCCATTGTTGTTCCGGCTATACCCCGAAAGAAGTTCTCATGAATGAACACCAGCCGCTCTATTTCAAATTTCCAGCCTGTTTCTTCCCAAACTTCACGTATTGCAGCTTGTTCAAGCTTCTCACCGTGCGCAACGCATCCACCTACAGAGTAATAGAACGGATCTTTGTCATTCCGGATCATCAACACCTTTCCATCGCTGATCAGGATTCCGCATGCCCTCAGCCGAAACCAATCCGTTCCACTCGTAAACGTGCATTCTGTCTTGTCCATTTTTGCTCCTTCACAGGTGTAATTGTAACTTTGTGACATTATTATGGATGAGTGACGCCCACCTTCACTCTGACAGCTTTTTTCACGATTATAATGATATTAAATACTTGACTTGTTAAATATAAATGTTATACTATGCGCAATAATATGTTATTACAAGGTTTATAATGCAAATTACGCTTGAGGAATGCGTTCAGAAGTACCTGAGTTCTGTCAAACTCTCGCGGAGCGCGAATACGTTTCGCACGTACACGAACGCGATGAACCTGTTTACCGAAGTTCTGAAGGACAATGGCATATCCCCTGAAAAGGCGGATGTTACATCCCTTCCGGAAGAAGCTGTTATCTGGGTTCTGACTGCTCTCAAAGATTTTTCCCCCGCCACGGAGCAGGTTTACATTACTGCCGTGGTTGGGTTGTTTGAATTCATCGCAGGGGAAAACCTCGCGCAGATCAACCTCCCCCGCATCCGCCTGCTCATCAAGCAGCGCGCACGCCGACCAGGTATCCGCCTGCCGCAATTCCCCAAAAACGCCATCGACAGTGTGCTGGACTATGCCACCAAGCTGGCTTCAAAACCCGCTGAACAAGAATCTGAGCGATTGATCAATTTGCGCGACCGGGCCTTTCTCCTGACGCTTTCCGACACCGGTCTGCGCGTCCACGAAGCCTGCAACCTGCGCCGCGGAGATATCGACTGGCTCGAGCACCGCGCCATTGTGATCGGCAAGGGCAACAAAGAAGCCGTGGTACGCTTTTCAAAACGCAGTCTGGCTGCCCTCAAGATGTACTTATCCGAACGCGCCAGCCTGGATGGCAACAGCGGCAGGGCTTTGGCATCCCAGCCAGTTTTTGCGCGGCACGATCGCGGCGCCGGCAATAAGGTCAAACCCATTTCGACCTCCACCGGGCGTGAAATTGTGAACCAGCGCGTGCGGGAAGCTCTGGGCGAAGAAGCTGTGGGCACTATCACCCCCCACTCCTTCCGCCACTACTTTGTGACCACGATTCTCGGCAGCACTGGCAACCTCAAACTTGCCCAAGTGCTGGCGCGCCACACCAACATTGCCGTCACCCAGCGCTACTCGCACTTGAGCGACAGCGAGTTAGACCAGGAATACCAGCAAATTTTCGATTGACGCCTTGTTGGTGGTATCATAATCCCTTGAAACCGAACAATTGAGGAGTTTATGACTGAGAATCGTATCAAGGCTCACCCAATTCTGATTGATGATTCTGTAGCAGACATTCCGTTTTACTGGCAAAACCATACCTTCCTGGCAAAGGAAGGTGAAATGATTTCTTCCGCCCTCATGGCAAATGGCGTTGCCATTTTCGGGCACCACCCCAAAGACAACTCGCCCCAGGGGATATTTTGCGCCAACGGGCAGTGTTCGCAATGCATGGTGATAGCGGATGGGCTGCCTGTCAAAGCCTGCATGACCCCCGTCAAACGCGGTATGCGGGTTTTCCCAACCGAGGGGCTGCCCAAATTACCCGAAATTGAACCCT
Source organism: Anaerolineaceae bacterium (assembly GCA_040768265.1). GTDB lineage: Bacteria > Chloroflexota > Anaerolineae > Anaerolineales > Anaerolineaceae > Mesolinea. Next base: position 215,009 of record JAXGNB010000004.1, on the reverse strand, counting down.
GGGAGGACCTCGACACTCAGCCTACCCCAAGGTATGAGACCGATGTGTTGATCATTGGTGGAGGTCCTGCTGGACTTTCCGCCGCAATCGAACTGGGACAAGCCGGCGTGAACACGATCTTAATTGATGACAAAGCCCACCTCGGCGGCAAGCTGGTCTTGCAGACGCACCGTTTTTTTGGTTCCAGTGAAGCGGTTTATGCTGGTACACGCGGCATCGACATCGCAAAAAAACTTGAAACAACTCTTCGGCAGCATGCATCGGTTGAAATCTGGGAAAACAGCACGGCGGTTGGCGTATTCGAAGATAAGTCCATCGGTGTTTACAAAAATGGTGAGGTCTACTCGCTTATCAGCCCGAAAATGCTGCTTGTTGCTACAGGCGCACGCGAAAAAAGCCTGGCATTTCCCGGCAACACCCTGCCTGGCATCTACGGCGCGGGCGCGTTTCAGACGCTGGTGAACCGCGATCTGGTACGACCCTGTGAGAATCTTTTCATCATTGGCGGTGGCAACGTGGGTCTGATTGCCGGGTATCATGCAATCCAAGCTGGGATCAATGTCTGCGGTCTGGTTGAGGCTGCCCCCGAATGCGGCGGTTACAAGGTGCATAAAGACAAGCTGGTGCGTTCTGGTGTGCCTGTGCTGACATCTCATACGATTGTGGAAGCTCTTGGCAAAGAACATGTTGAAAAAGTTGTGATTGCCATGATAGACGCGAACTTTAAGGTGATCCCGGGCACTGAGCAGCAATATGACTGCGACACGGTTCTGATCGCGGTTGGGCTTGACCCCGTAAACGAGTTTACCAGGCAGGCGGAACGCGTTGGATTACCGGTCTTTTCGGCTGGAGACGCGCAGGAAATTGCCGAAGCCTCGGCCGCAATCTTCTCTGGAAAAATTTCCGGTCGAAAAATTGCGGGTTTCCTTGGCAAACAAACTCAAACAATCCCTGCTGAGTGGGCTAGGATCGAAGAGATCCTGAAGTCCCGCCCTGGAGAAATTGTTGAACCGAACCATCCGGAACTTGAAGAAGGGGTTTTTCCGATCATGCACTGCACGCAGGAAATCCCCTGCAATCCATGCGCAACGGTCTGCCCGAGGCATCTGATCCATGTTGATCCATCCGATATTCGCCACCTGCCTGAGGTGGACTACTTCGCTGAAAAAGGATGCATTGCTTGCGGGCGATGTGTGGCGGTTTGCCCGGGATTGGCAGTTACGCTCGTAGATTACCGTAAAGGCAACCAAAACGCGCTGGTAACCCTTCCTTACGAACAAGATCCAGCGAGCCTTACCACTGGGGATGAAATTGAACTCACCAGTACCGAAGGCATGTCACTTGGCAACGCAATCATAAAAACCATCAAGAAGATCAAGGAATTTGCCAATGGCACCTCCCTGCTGACCGTGGAAGTGCCCCGCGAGATTGCCAAAGAAGTCTCCGGATTGCGCATTATCGAAACCACCGAACCCGCTCCTTTTGAATTTGACACAGAACACCCTGAAAATCTTGCGGATGATGCCTATATCTGCCGCTGTGAGAGAGTCACTGCGGGTGAAATCCGGGCTTTAATCCGGCAAGGCGTGCGGGACATCAACCAGATTAAAGCTGTCACCAAAGCCAGCATGGGTGCCTGTGGAGGGAAAACCTGCCTGAACATGATCAAACGCATGTATATAGCTGAAGGGATCCCACTTTCCGAGGTCACAGAGACGCCAATCAGACCTGTTTTCATTGAAATGCCTGTGAGGGTATTGGCAAACTTATCTGATGACGAAGGAGGTCGCTAATGACCCCACAAACGAATTTTGACGTCATCATCGCTGGCGCCGGTTCCCTTGGCACTCCAACTGCTTTCTTCCTTTCGCAAGCAGGTTTTAAGGTCTTGGTTCTTGATCCCCGCCCCAGCACTGGTCAGGCTTCAAACAAGCACGCTATCGGCGGGATACGCGCCACGCATTCAGACCCAGCCAAGATTTTGCTTTGCTCAAATTCAATAGAGATTTTCTCAACTTGGAAAGCTGAACACGGGCAGGATATTGAATGGAAGACTGGTGGATACAGCTTTGTGGCATATGATCAGGCGATCGAGAAAACGTTGAAAGATCTGCTCGACATGCAGCGTAAGCTGGGGCTGAATATCAACTGGCTCGACCGTCAGAATTTCCTGGAGCTTGTGCCCGACATCAATCCAAAAGACTTGCTTGGAGGCACTTATTCTCCTGAAGACGGTTCGGCTTCACCGCTCAAATCCTCTTTTGCTTTCTACCAGGAAGCTGTCAGGCATGGAGCGGTTTTTCGGTTTAACGAAAGAGTAATCGCTGTTGAAATAGAAGCGTGTAAGGTGCGATCTGTCATAACCGATAAGGGCAGTTATTCAACCAATGTGTTTATTAACGCTGCTGGATCATGGGCTGCAGAGATTGGTCGAATGGTCAACGTTGAATTACCAGTCCAGCCGGATGCGCACGAAGCCGGCATCACCGAAGCAGTTCAGCCCATGTTTAACCCGATGATTGTCGACATCCGCTCAAGACCTGGCTCAAGTAATTTCTATTTCTATCAACATCCGACCGGCAAGATCATTTTCTGTGTCACCCCCAACCCGCAAATTTGGGGAGCTTTGGACCAGGATACCAGCGCTTTCCTGCCGCTTGCAAGTAAACGCCTGATTGAGACCATGCCCAAGCTGGCTAACTGCCGGGTAAGGCGCACCTGGCGCGGTACCTATCCGATGACCCCAGACGGCAACCCGATATTGGGTGAAGTTGAAGGCATTGAAGGATTTTTGCTGGCAAGCGGTGCGTGCGGTCAGGGATTCATGCTGGGACCGGGAGTGGGACTTCTCCTCACACATCTTATACAGGGCGGATTATCTGAGCAAGAGCAGCAATGCCTTTTTAGTATGCGGTTAAACAGGGAATGGACAAGTATGGAAAAGCTTAAATAAGCTTTAAAATGTGGCTTACAATTAGCCTAATCATGGATAGAGATCAATTTATTAATAAACTACCCAAGAGCTACTCTGCGGCTGAACGTGAACTGATTAAGAAGGCGTACAGTTTTGCTGAAACCGCTCATGCCGGTCAGACACGTGCGAACGGTCAGCCATATTTCACGCACTGCCTGGGTGTAGCCAACATTTTGCTTGAACTTGAAGCCTCACCCAATATTGTTGCAGCAGGACTGCTTCACGACGTGTTGATGGACTCCCCTACCACAGTCGAGCAGCTGAGAAAAGAATTTGGACGAACCATTACTGGATTCGTGGAGGATGTGACCCGCATCACTGCCCTGCCTCAACTTTCACGGGCAGACCAGCATCCTCCCGAGCGAACGCCCCTTGCTCCCTCAACGCCGCTCTCTGAGCTCAAACTCTCCGAGGGTCTGGCTGAAACCCTTCGCAAAATGTTGCTGGCGATTGGCGATGATATTCGGGTCGTGGTTATAAAAATGGCAGATCGCCTTTACAACATGCGGACTTTGAATTCCCTGCCCTTGGACCGGCAGCGCATTATCGGTCAGGAGACCCTCGACATCTTTGCTCCCCTTGCAAACCGACTGGGCATTTGGCAATTCAAGTGGGAATTGGAAGATCTCGGTTTCCAATATACCAATCCTGAAAAGTACAAGGAAATTTCCGATCATCTTAACCTGCGGCGAACTAAAAGGCTTGAAGAAATCGAAAAGATAGTGGCCGACTTGCAGCAGCTTTGTGCTCAGGCGGAGGTCAAAGTCAATATTTCAGGTCGCCCAAAACATATCTATTCCATTTATCGCAAGATGCAGGGAAAGAGCAAAAATTTTGATTCAATCAGAGATCTGCGTGCTGTGAGAGTCATCGTAGATGATGTTGAAACCTGCTATAAGGTGCTTGGAATCATCCACATGCATTTCATGCCAATTCCTGGCGAGTTTGATGACTATATCGCTTCAAAAAAGCCTAACAACTACCAATCGCTTCATACTGCCGTGATCTATAGTGATGGAAAGCCGCTTGAGGTCCAGATCCGAACCTGGGAGATGCATCACAACGCTGAATATGGTATCGCTGCGCATTGGCGTTATAAAGAAAGTGGAGCCGCCCTTTCGAGTGAATATGAGCGCAAAGTGCAATCTATGCGCAATTTGCTACTGTGGTCTCAGGAAGTTGACGATAGCCAGTCTTTGATTGATGGCTTGAAATCTGATATGTTCCATGATCGTGTTTATGTCCTGACCCCCCGAAGCGATGTGATTGATCTGCCAAAAGGTTCCACTCCAATAGATTTTGCTTACCAGGTCCACACCGATATTGGTCATCGCTGTCGTGGGGCCAGAGTCAATGGAAAACTTGTCACGCTTGACTATGCCTTGCACACAGGAGATCAGGTTGAGATCCTGACCGTAAATCGTGGAGGTCCAAGCCGCGATTGGCTGAATGTCAACCTGGGTCTGGTAAAGTCCAGTCGCTCGCGCGCGAAAATTAAACAATGGTTTAAGCAGCAAGCCCGGGAACAAAACCTTGAACATGGAAAAATACTTGTTGAAAAGGAGTTTAAGAGGCTCGGGCTGACCAATATTGATCTGGATGACTATGTATCCAGCTTCAATGTTCGCACACTAGAGGACCTCTATGTCGGGATTGGTTGTGGTGATATCCCGATGGGAAAGCTCATCACCAAAATTGAGGAGCTGAGCAAACCAAGCCTTGCGGAACTTGATGAGCTGATCCCTGAAGCGCGTCGCAGCAGTGCAGACAGCACTTCGATTACTGTCACAGGGCTTTCAGGATTGGCAACCAACTTTGCCCGCTGTTGCAACCCGATGCCTGGTGATGAAATCATCGGCTATATTACTCGTGGACGGGGCGTGACCATTCATCGCTCTGATTGCCCGAACGTCTTGCGTGTTAATGACACCGAGCGTTTGATAAAGGTCGATTGGGGCAGCGCGGCTCAAACCTTCCCGGTTCCCCTGCAGATCACCTCTTACGACCGGCAGGGATTGATGGCTGACATTTCTGCCGTGCTGTCCACAGAGCCCGCCCGTTTGGTGGACTTATCGTTGAGTACCAAACAGCACATTGTGAAGATAAACCTGGTGGTAGAAATTGCTGACATCTCGCAACTAAGCCGTTTGCTTGCCCGGCTCGAAAACCTTCCGAACGTGACTGAAGCCATCCGGGTCAAACCAGGATGAGTAGATTACCATTCTTTACGGTTTATGTTTCCTAAGGTAAAATGCCTGCGAAAATATCTAACTATTTATGGAGTTTATGAAAATGCCAAAAATTCGCTGCCATTATCTGGATTGTATTTTTTTAGATGAACGCTATTGCACTGCAGCAGCGGTTGAGATCAACCCCGATGCAGGTTGTTTAACTTATTCCCCCAACGAGGAGGATCATGCCGGTTCAAATTGGGAAGATGAAGAACTGGATGATTGGGACGAAATGGGCGGGGAAGACGAACACGAAGATCTCTGGGCAGTCGAAGAAGAAGAAGATGACGACGACCTGGCTGGAGAAAACGAGGACTATTAGCCCTGTCTGTGTTTAATGCGCGGCAAGTCTGCGCGAGAAGGAGTTACTATGGACGACTTAAGACCAGCAATTGCTTTGAACGTCTTTATCGAACCGTACTTTAGAAAAGAAATATTACAGAAAGTCTTTGAGAATCTTGATCTCATTCCTGCAGATCTACGGCGGGAATTAGTGGCTGAGATTAAAGATCAGGTTCGGATCAGTGGATTTCGAAACCCAATGGTTGCCCCGCGTGCTCTTTTAATCCGGGATGCTGAATCTGTTTTTGAAAAAGATTCAAAGTTCGATCTGATCAGTCTTAAATCCTGGCAATCAATCTACTCTCAGTGGCATGATGCACTAAAAAAGAATCTTATTGATCTTGGATTTTCTATTTCAGATCAGGTTTCGGCGGGTTATCCTGACCCGTTGAATACCTTTCTCGAAGGCTGGCCAGAGGGGATCGACTTTGAAACTCTTTTTGAGAAAATCACAAGCATTGATAAGGATTTTCCTTTGAACAAAGATGAAACCGCCCTTCTAAGCGTATTACTAACAGGCTACTTGCCTTAGAAAAGAGAATTCATGGAAGAAACCACTGGAAAGACAACGATCGCACCAAGCGTTTTGCACACCATTGCCAAACTAACCACCCTGGCAACTCCCGGTGTTAGCCGGCTGAGCAGCCGTGAGGGTTTGAGTAATGTGCCGGATGATGGCGTAAAGGTCATCGTACAGGGAGACTCAATCGAAGTTGAGCTATACATAATTCCCGGAAGTGAAGAAAATGTACGCCTGGTAGCTCAAACCGTGCAAAACAGGGTCAAAAGGGCTATCACTGAAATGGTTGGCATGGAAGTTGCTCGTATAGATGTACATGTAACTGATATCGATTTAGAAGCTAAGGTGCAATGAAATCAAGAACCGAGGCGCGCATTTGTGCCCTTCAATCGCTTTATGAGCTCGACCTCACCGATCACTTGCTTGGTGAGGTCGTTGCTGACAGGATTGATTCAATGGGTTTGGATGATACCCAGTATGAATTTGCGCGCATGTTGACCACCGGGGTTCGGGAGTTTGCTGAAAAATTGGATGCAGTTATTGCTGAGCATGCCCCTGAATGGCCACTGGACCAGGTGGCGGTGATTGATCGCAATATCTTGCGCCTGGCATTATGGGAAGTGGCAGTTTACAGGAAAACACCCCTCAAAGTCGGAATTAATGAGGCAGTTGAACTGGCCAAGGCATTCGGCACAGACAGCTCCCCTCGTTTTGTGAATGGTGTTTTGGGCAGCCTTGCGGATAATATCGAGAGAATTAAACAGACTCTAAACAAGTAGCAGGTTCTTATGCCATTGAGAAGAAAACAAAGATTTCTCCAGCTAACGTTATGTTTGTTGGCAGTAAGTCTGTTATTTGGATGCGCAATCAGAATTGACCCTTCTGACAAACCCATTCCAACAAAAAGTCCACTAGTCCCCAATAAGGTTAAACCCCCAGACTTGATACCTCAACAATTTTCTGTGGAATTACGCATCCCTGCCTCAAGCGAGACCAAACTGGCTGTCGATATTTTTGATGAAGTTAGTGGAATGCTGTATAACATCGAGAGGACTCAACTTACGCGCCAACCGGATGGGACATTCAGCGGAACATTAAATCTACCTGAGAATGCCACTCTGCGTTACCGCTATGTGATGACTGCCCCACTGGAAGTTCCAGAGAATAAGGCGGATGGTACTCCCCTTGGTTATCGTATTGTTTCCGTACAAAAAAATAATGTGATCAAAGACTTAATTTTCGGCTGGCCTAACGCCCCATTCACCGGTGAGACAGCTGATCTCAACGGCATTGTTCATGATAGCAAAAGCAACCAGCCTCTTCCTGATGTTCTGATCAACATTGCTGGTTATCAGACATTTACTGACATGACCGGAAGATTTGTCCTGCATGATTTGCCGGTTGGAGTCCACATTATCAGTGCTGTGTCTATTGATGGAAGCCACCAGACCTTCCAGCAGCAAGCAAACCTGGTTGTCGGTCTTTCGACGCCTGCTTTAATTCAAATGATTCCCTTGCCGGAAATTTCAGTTACATTCAATCTGACTCCACCAAGCGATGCTACAGGCGCTCCAGTCAGACTTACTGGTAACTACGCGCAAACGGGAATAATTTATAATGAATACTCCAATGGTTCTTTTGCCTCACGCATGCCATTAATGTCTCGCAACGAGGATGGCAGCTATTCGATTGTGCTCAATTTGCATGCTGGTAATGTTTTTCGTTACAAATACACGCTGGGTAATGGTTACATCAACGCTGAGCGTGACCAATTGGGGAATTTGCTGTTACGAACACTTGCCCTGCCAAATCATGACGTGATCATCACTGATCAAGTCAGCACCTGGCGCATTGATGATCAAAAACCAACGACCATCATAGCCCAGGCCCCTGAGGGGACTCCACCGGAAGATAACGTGAGCATACAATTCTTTACTAATCACGCCCACCAACCCATTCCCATGTGGCCCATGAATGATAACCAGTGGATGTTCCTGTTCTTTGGCAATTCGAGTCTTGGCACTGTCACCTATCGTTTTGCCAGAAATGATCAAACCGAGCTTTCCGTCGATCCGGTCAGCAGCGCGAATCCATACAGGGTAGAATACGTATCAGATGCCCCTCAATCAATCCAGATTGAAAGCTGGACTTCCTGGGATAACAAGATTGAGTTTCCAACGCAAAACAATACTGCACCATCTTCTCGACTGATTGGGGTTGAGTTGATGCCGGGTTATAAAGCCGGTTTTCTCAGCCGCTATCGCCAAGTTCCGCGAGAGCTGGAAAAATTTGGGGTCAACTGGCTGATACTGACACCCACGTGGAAGCTAGTTGAAAGGCAAGGATTACCATTTCTTGAGTTTGACATCAACAATTCCGCTCTGCTAACTGAACTGGCCGAAATTGTTTCACTTGCGAAATCAAACGGTTTTACTGTGGCGCTCTACCCTCAAATAGCTTTCCCCGTATCCTCCCCGATTAATTGGTGGAATAATTCGGAAAAGAATCTAATATGGTGGCAGCAATGGTATGCCGAATACGAGCGATTCGTTATGAATTACAGCCAATTTGCCAATGTCAACGGAGTTGATCAACTGATTTTGGGGGGCAGCGGCGTGGAAGCCAGCCTTCCAGGGGCAATTAAGACCAGCGGCACAAACTTTGGAACGCCCAAAACCGCGGAACAAATTTGGTCGGATCTGCTTGACAAAGTAAATACATACTACACTGGTCAGCTGCTCTTCGGTATTCCTGCAGATGACCGAAACCTCCAAACCTTTAGCTTTTTTGATAAGGTCGATGGTTTTTATCTAACCCTGAGCGATCAAGGTTTGCAACCCTACAATTATGATCAATACACTGTCGGAGCTTACCTTGATGGAGCAGTTTACGCGTTCTACGACACTCTCGACCTACCCATTTTCTTTGGATTGAATTCTGCCTCTTTAACGAGCAGCCGTTTGGATTCAGACACCGCAACAGGCTTATTGATCAGCCCCTACAACTCTCAATATGGCGATGGCAATGTGGATCTGGCATTACAGGATTATTTCTACCAGATCTACCCTTCAGCCTTGGCCGAACGCGACTGGGTTAGCGGCATCAGCTCTCGAGGCTTTTTCCCCGTTTTGCAAATAACTGACTTTTCGTCCTCTATATACGGAAAGCCAGCGATGAACTCTTTTATTAGTCTCACCACACAAAATAAATAAGAGGAAGGTAAATGGAATCACTGCAAGAAGCATTAAGATCTGAACTGGAAAAATTAGGATTAAGCGAGGTTAAGGATGTGCGTTATAACCTTGGTAAAGCTGAGTTGATCACACAGGCTATTTTGGATGGAGAAGGTGTGCTTAGCGATTCGGGCGCATTGGTAGTCAACACCTCACCCTATACTGGACGATCTCCAAACGACAAATACCTGATCAACAACGGCGATCCCGATCTTTGGTATGCTTCCGGCACTGAATCCCTCACAGAGGAGCAGTTTTCTCATTTGCATGCCAAACTCCTTCAAAAAATGAATTCACAGCAGCTTTATATCCGCGATGTATTCGTTGGTGCTGATCCTGACCATGCTGCGCGCGTAAGGGTTATTACAGATCTTGCCTGGCAAAACCTGGCAGCTTTAAATATGTTCATCGAATCAAAGTCAGGTAAACCGCATATAGATCCCGATTTTACGATTTTAGTTTCCTCTCAGTTTGCGGCGGATCCACAGGCAGACGGCTTGCGATCGCCTGCCATGGTTATTCTCAATTTTGACGCGAAAAAGATCCTGGTTGGCAGCACACTTTACGGCGGAGAAATCAAAAAATCTGTCTTTACTTATATGAATTATCTTCTTCCCAAAAAAGGGATCCTGCCTCTGCATTGTTCTGCTAACAAGGGTCAGGATGGCAACACAGCGCTCTTCTTCGGGCTTAGCGGCACTGGCAAAACCACTCTCTCTTCAGATCCGGACCGTGCCTTAATCGGTGACGACGAGCATGGCTGGAGTGATAACGGCATGTTCAACTTTGAGGGCGGCTGTTATGCCAAGACAATCCGCATCAATCCCCAGTATGAACCCCTGGTATGGTCTGCAATCAACCGTTTTGGCTGCCTGATTGAAAATGTTCCCCTGGATGAGCATCATCATCCTGACTTTGACTCGAGTGCCATCACGGAAAACACGCGCGCTTCTTATCCCCTTGAGTTCATCTCCAACTACGAGCCTTCAGAAATGGGCGGACATCCAAATCACATCTTCTTTTTAACTGCAGATGCTTTTGGTGTAATGCCCCCTCTTGCCAAGCTCAGCAATGCGCAAGCGATGTATTACTTCCTGAGCGGTTACACTTCCAAGTTAGCTGGAACAGAACGCGGTCTTGGCGACAAACCCCAAGCCACCTTTTCGACCTGCTTTGGCGCACCATTCCTGCCTCTCAAACCGACGGTTTATGCACAATTGCTTTCCGAAAAATTGGCTAAACACGGCACGCAGGTTTGGCTGCTAAACACCGGTTGGTCTGGCGGTGGACATGGCGTGGGAAAACGCATTGCCCTGCCTTTAACCAGGGCAATGATCTCGGCTGTTCTTAGCGGCGCCCTCGACCATGAGGAAACGCACACACATCCCTTCTTCAATGTTGAAATACCCAACGAAGTTCAAGGTGTGCCGCAGGAAGTCTTGAATCCTGAGCTCTCGTGGAGCGATCAAAATGCTTATGCTAAAGAGGCGGCACATCTCGCACAAAAATTCGCCCAAAATTTCGAAAAGTATCTGAATTCTGTCTCCCAGGAAGTTGTGGAAGCGGGACCCCGAATTCAATAGCTGGTTTTTAAATGGAGGTCTGATGGACAAATTTGTTATTACCGGGGGACGACCATTACACGGCACAATGCGGCCTTCTGGCAACAAGAATGCCGCCCTGCCAATGATGGCAGCCTGCCTACTTACGGCTGAGCCGGTCATATTGCATAACATGCCCAACATCAAAGACACACAAACCATGCACGAACTTCTCAAGAGCCTGGGCATGGAAATCGAGATTCTGGAAAACGGATCTTCCTGGCGCTTACAGGCAAAGAACATTTGCCCATCTGATCTTGATCCGGAACTCTGCCGTCAAATTCGCGCTTCAATCCTCCTGGCTGGACCAATGGTAGCCCGCTTTGGCGATCTTGTGTTGCCCCCACCTGGTGGTGACGTGATTGGTCGTCGCAGGGTGGACACCCATATTTTGGCATTGGAGAAACTTGGCGCAAGGTTCAAATTTGATGGTGTGTTTGACTTCAAATCTGACGGTTTACAAGGAGCTGATATCTTGCTTGATGAAGCCAGTGTCACAGCAACCGAAAATACGATCATGGCTGCTGTTCTGGCAAAAGGCACAACGACTATACGCAATGCCGCCTCTGAGCCCCACATTCAGGAATTGTGCAAATTACTGAACGCGATGGGTGCGGATGTGCAAAACATTGGTTCAAACACCCTGGTTATTGAGGGAAAAGAAAGTCTGCATGGCGCTGAATTCACCATTGGACCGGATTATCTGGAAGTGATCAGTTTTGTCGGGGCAGCAGTAGTTACCCACGGAGAAATTCGCATTCAAAACGCGGGTGTGGAACATCTTTCGATGATTCAAATGGTCCTCAAACGCCTTGGAGTGGATATGACCTTTATCGGCGATGACATTCTTGTCAGCGCAAATCAGCGGCTTGTGATTGAGCCTGACTTGGGCAATGCCATCCCGGAGATCAGCGTCATGCCCTGGCCTGCCTTCCCCACTGACTTGATGAGCATCGCCATCGTGATCGCCACTCAGTCAACTGGAACGATCCTCTTTCACGACTGGATGTATCCCAGCCGCATGTTCTTTACTGACAAATTGGTGTCAATGGGCGCGCAAATTGTTCTTTGCGATCCCCACCGCTGTATTGTAAATGGACCAACGCGATTAAACGCGGAAAAATTGGACAGTCCTGATATTCGTGCTGGCATCGCTCTTGTCCTCGCGGCGCTTTCAGCTAACGGCACCTCAACAATCCGCAATGTTGCCCAGATAGATCGGGGTTATGAAAGGATCGAGGAAAAGCTAAGAGGTCTTGGAGCTGAAATCATCAGGGAAAAAGCCTGAAAAAACCAAATTTTTACAGAAAAATGTACCAAAAAAGAGGTTGGCAAATTTTTGCCAACCTCATAATTTTTTGATAAGGTCAGTTACTTCTGAGCTTCGCAAACTTCCAAAAATTGCTTGACGACATCTTTCAGCATTGGCTCGGGCAGAGCGCCAACCTGGCGGTGAACGATCTTGCCATCTTTCAGCATCAGCATGGTGGGAATGCCTTGCACTCCATACTTGCCTGCCCACTCCTGATTTTCGTCGGTGTTAACTTTGGCTACAATCAGTTTTCCAGCATTTTCCTTGGCAATCTTATCCAGGATTGGGGCTACCATTCGGCAAGGTCCACACCAAGGTGCCCAAAAATCGACAATCACTGGTAAAGTATTTTCGATCACACTCTTTTGAAAAGCAGCATCTGTAACATGAATAGGTTCTTCAATCATTATAAAAAATCCTCCGGTAAATTTGTTTCAGTATACAAGCATCTAATCTCAATTTCAATCTCAAAGCTTATTCAAAAAGCCTGTAATTTTTTCAAAGAGTGGCTGCCAAAGCACGATAACACCAATGATCACAGCCAAAATTGCCAAAATCAACACCGATGCCGCGCCAACATCTTTGGCAACTTTTGCGAGCGGATGCTTTTCAGGACTGGCGAGGTCGACGATCACTTCAAGCGCCGTGTTCATAAATTCAGCCATCCAGACTAAGCCGATCACCAGAAGGATCGCCAGCCATTCCAGCCTCTCTAGTTTTAACCACCACCCTACCAAAACTACTATGACGGTTGCCGCCAGATGAAGCCAGGCGTTTTTTTGTGTCTTTAGCACATAAAGAAAACCTGAGAATGCATACTTGAAGGAATTCCTTCTCCCCCGAATGAACTGTTCAGTTTCTTTTCTCCTGGATTTCATCACAATTCTCTTTTACCCTTCAAAAAAATGACATTTAAGATAAAATAGAAACTCACTTGCGGGTGTTGCCAAGTGGTAAGGCATTAGCTTCCCAAGCTAACATTCGTGGGTTCGAATCCCATCACCCGCTTTTTTCTTTTAAGCAATTATAGCTGAGAAATAAAGCGCCGCTGGTTTACTAGCGGCGCTCTCAGTTGATTAGTCGAGCTCTTTTTTGTAGACCCGATGGTTTTTATAAAATCGCACGCCCAAATTGCTCAAATCTTTCCGCATCTGGGTGGCCGTCTCTGCTACCTGAGTGAGTTCAGCATGCACAAAGCGGGGATGCTCACGGGCAGCAGAAATCAGTGCTTCCATCAGCAAAGCATTCCCACCCAAACCCTGGTATTCTGGCAGGATTCCAATCCCGTTAAAATCCAGCCATTCGGTTCTCTTTAGTGCAGTAATCAGCCTGACAATCTCAATTGGACCCAGTTTGCCCTTGTTTTTCTGCATGACAGCCGAAACATCCGGAAATGGCAGCACGAATCCCACAGTCTCACCGTCCTTGTCCAAAATAAACTTAACAATTTCGGGTATTACAAAACCAATTGCATTATCAATCACGAATTTCAGTTCACGATCGCTCAGTGGGTAATACTCCCAATTTTTCACAAAGGAGTTATTGTAGGCATCACGTAGTTTATCTTTCCAGGCATAGATCTCTTTTTTGTTCCTGAAGCTTTTTACTGTTAGTGATCCTCGCCTTTTCGCGATTTCAATGGCTTTTTTGATTTTTTCCGGCAGCACAAATTCATCTAATTTAACATAACTGGAGACAAAATCAACTTCCTTTACGAAACCGTAATTTTCAACCAACCTTTGGTAGTAAGGATAGTTGTAGTTCATCATGTTCATCATTTGGCGATGTTCAAACCCTTCCACCTGGATGCCGTATCCATCAAGCGGTCCATATCCCTTAGGGCCAACAATACGATTCATGCCATGTTCCAGAGTCCAGTTGGTTGCGAGATCAAACAGAGCATTGGCCACTTCCTGGTCGTCAATGCAATCAAAAAGGTAAAATTCGCTGTCTTTCGTTCCGTGAAATTCGTTAAATGGACGATTGATCAGCATGGATAACTTACCAACCACCTTCCCATCTCGCTTAGCCAGGAAAAAATCCGAAATAGAATGATCATAGAAGGGGTGCTTCTTTTCATTCATCATGGCATAAATGTCAGTTTTAAACGGCGGGACGAATTGCTTGCAGTCCCGATATAAATCGTACTGAAATTCAACGAATTCTTTCCTTAATGCCTTTGTATCTACTTTAATAATTTCAATCATGTCATCCTCCAACGGAGATCTTGTAAAGAAAAAAGTGAATTACCCATTTATAACCCCAAATCCTTTTTTGCGATACTTGCCGGGCGCTCTGAGTTGGTATATAATCCGCCTGTTAAAGTTTTAGTCTGAAAAGAGGTTTCTGTATGATAGATGTAAATGAATTGCGCAAAGGTGTCACATTTCAAATTGATGGCAACCTGTATCGCGTTTTGGAATACACCCACAACAAGCCGGGTCGCGGTTCTGCCACCATCCGGATTAAAGCACGTGACATTCGCAAGGGCAACACCCTCGATATGACTTTCATCTCAGGAGATCGGGTTCAGGATATTCGGCTCGACTATCACAATGTTGAATATCTCTACCGCGATGACAACTTCTTTTATTTCATGGATATGGAAACCTTCGAACAACCCGCCATCCCAAACGATCTGGTGGAAGAATATGAGGGCTTCCTCAAAGAAAACATGGAAGTAAAACTGACTTTCTTTGGAGAAGAACCACTCGATATCGAACTACCTACCAGCGTGGACCTTAAAGTTATCAGCGCTGAAGCTTCCGCGCGCGGCAACACAGCCACGGGAGTCACAAAGCTGGTTGTTACGGATACGGGACTGAAAGTGCAGACGCCTTCCTTCGTCAATGAAGGCGATACGATTCGTGTGGACACCCGCACAGGTGAATACCTAACAAGGGTTTAAGCATTTATGAAGACTCCTGACGGCCGCGAGTGTAAGTTCTTTTATGGGGATTACTATCGCGGCCGGAATTTTGAAGAATGCCGCGCGCTGATCAATCCCCAGGATAAAAAAGATTGGACTTCAGCAGCCTGTAAAACCTGCCCTGTGCCAAGCATCCTTCAGAATAATGCCTGTCCCAATATGGCACTGACAACCTATTTTAAAAAATCGCTTTTCGGAAAGCGCATTCGCGCAAAAGCCTGGTGTTCGCGCTCCCACGGGATTGTGCGTAATCCGAATATTGGATGTGGGCTTTGCCACCTGCCCCAGGACACGGACCAAGAAAAACATTAGAGTTCTATCAGAAACCTGTGCAAGGCTACCCCTGGGGTACATTCCATCCCTGCTTGTTGGTATAATCATAGCTTGATGCGTAAAGCGTTAAATTCACGGAGGTTGTATTGAAACCACGAAATCAGTCATTTTTTATCTCAGCTTTGCTGCTCTTCGCCCTGATAGCCATGGTGTTTTATGGTGTCCAGGAGAACAGCTTTGGCAATACTGAGATTCCCATAAATCAACTTGCGGCAGATATTGAGGCGGGCAAGGTTTCGAGCATTAAAGTTGACAGTAACCGGGTTGAAATCCAGTATAAGAACCTTGAACAAAAAACGACAAGTATTTCTTCAAAAGATCCTCAGAGCGGATTGATAGAACAGCTGGTCCAGCTTGGCGTTTCCCCCGAAAAACTGCGCGATCCGGAACTCAGCATCCAGATCGTGGTTCCCGGTTTTTGGTCAGAAGCATTGATTGCTTTCTTAAACTTTATTCCGTTCATCTTGATGGGTGTCTTTTTCTTCCTGTTTATCCGGCAAGCACAGGGTTCAAACAATGCCGCTATGGCTTTTGGCAAATCCCGCGCAAAAATGCTCACAGGCGAGCATCCAACAGTCACCTTCGCAGACGTTGCGGGTGTAGAAGAAGCTAAAGAAGAATTGCAAGAAGTTGTCGAATTCCTGAAAGAACCCCAGAAGTTCATCGCTTTGGGCGCGAGGATCCCCAAAGGCGTGCTCTTGGTTGGATCTCCCGGAACTGGCAAGACCCTGATGGCAAAAGCCGTTTCGGGTGAAGCTGGTGTGCCATTCTTCTCAATCTCAGGTTCTGAATTTGTTGAGATGTTTGTTGGCGTTGGTGCCAGCCGTGTCAGGGATTTGTTTGACGAAGCCAAAAAACACTCTCCTTGTATTGTTTTTGTGGATGAGATTGATGCGGTCGGTCGCCATCGCGGTGCAGGTCTTGGCGGAAGCCACGACGAACGTGAACAGACTCTAAACCAACTATTGGTAGAGATGGACGGCTTTGGTACTGATACCAATGTGATTGTGATTGCCGCCACCAACCGCCCCGATATCCTGGACCCCGCCTTGATGCGTCCCGGTCGTTTTGACCGCCGTGTCATGCTCGACAAGCCCGATCTTAAAGGTCGTGAGGCGATCCTCAAGGTACACACGCGCGGCAAGCCTGTTTCAGCTGAGGTCAGCCTGGAAGAAATCGCTCGCTCAACCCCTGGTTTTGTTGGCGCCGACCTGGAAAACCTGGTGAACGAGGCTGCAATCTTATCTGCCCGCCGCAATAAGAAAATCATTGGTCAGTCTGAGTTCGAAGAATCCATCGAAAGGGTCATCGCCGGACCTGAGCGCAAGAGCCGTCTGATTAACCCCAAGGAAAAGAAGATCATCGCTTACCACGAAGCTGGACACGCCGTGGTCATCAATGCCCTGCCAGAAGGGGACCCTGTTCAGAAGGTATCCATCATTTCCCGCGGCATGATGGGCGGTTTTACACGTTCACTGCCCACCGAAGATCGCAATCTTGAGAGTCGGAAACGGTTAATGTCGGATATGATCGGGATGCTTGGCGGTCGAGCGGCAGAAGAAATCATGTTCGACGATATTACCTCAGGTGCTTCCAGCGACATTGAACGGGTTACCAAAATTGCCCGCAGCATGGTTACCCGTCTGGGCATGAGCGATAAACTTGGCCCGATGGTGTATGGGCAAAAAGAAGAGCTGGTGTTCCTTGGGCGTGAAATTTCTGAACAGCGTGATTATTCTGAGGCTGTCGCGCAGGAAATAGACCGCGAGGTGCAGCGGGTCGTCAACGAGGCTTACAGATCGGCTAAAGAAATACTTGAAACTCACAAGGATAAGCTGATTGCTGTTGCCGAGAAGTTACTTGAGGTTGAAACGATTTCCAATGAGGAGTTTGAGGCAATCTTCCCGCCTCCAGTGGAAAAGAATCAAGGCATACCGGTTATTCAGCCGGAGTAATCCCAAATTTGTTCCTGACAAGATCCAGTGCTTTTTCTAATAGCATTGGATCTTGTGCATTTAACCAATAAATTTTCGGGTCAGTGGGCTTAAACCAATTTGCTTGCCGGCGTACGTAGCTACGCGTGTTGCGTTTGATCAGGGCTATAGCCTCATCCAGGCTTATTTCTCCCCGCAAGTGGCTGACAATCTCGTTGTATCCTATTACCCGCATTGAATCAAGTGACGGACCAAAACCGAGCTCCAGCAAATGCTGAACCTCCGCGACCAATCCCTTTCCGATCATGTCTTCAATTCGCTGGTCTATGCGTGCATACAAGAGCTCGCGGGGAAGTTCCAGCCCAATTGTGAGGGTTTGGTAAGGCGGTTTGTCTTTATCCCGTAAATCGGAAAATTTTTTACCTGTGCTCAGGATTACTTCCAATGCCCTTATCGTCCGGCGATGATTGCGGTAATCAATCTTGGCTGCTGCCTCTGGATCAATCGCATCGAGCATCTCATGGAGTTTGTCGAATCCCATCTTATTGCCGATTGTCTCAAGGTCTTCCCGTAATTGATCGACCGGTCCATGGGATGGTACCTGCCAGTTTTGCAAAATTGAGCGGATATACTGCCCGGTTCCACCGGCCAGGATTGGCAGCCTCCCGCGCATCTGGATTTCTTCAATGATTTTTGTGGCAGACTGTTTGTAAAGTCCAAGATTCCAGGGTTCTATAAGGGTGGCAACGTTGATCAGATGGTGCTTTGCAAGATTAAGTTCGGCTTCTGTTGGCTTGGCCACGCCAATATCCAATTCCCGGTAAAGGTAGCGTGAATCCGCAGAAACAATCTCACCGTCCAAAGCGCGGGCTAATTCTATTGCAAACGCGCTCTTGCCTGAAGCAGTGGCGCCGACTATCAAAAGGAGCGGTTTCTCAATCATCAATTCTCACAGATCTGAAATGCAGGATATCTGGCGGTTTTCCTGGTACAAAATCTTCCACGACGGCAAGATCTAAATTCCAAATTTCCGGATATTCAGTATGTTCAAAGAGGAAGGCATTCATTGTTGCCGCTAGTGCTTTAAGTTTCTTTTTTCCAACACTGTGCTCTGCCGGTCCAAACTTTTGGCTACGGCGGGTTTTTACCTCTACGCAAGTCAGCAAACCGGTTTCATCCAGCATGATCAAATCAGCTTCCCCAAAACGGCAATGATAATTTCGTTCGACCAATTGATAGCCCTGGGCCATTAAGTGCTCCATGGCGAGGGTTTCGCCCCAACTTCCGGTCTTTTTCCTGCTTTGTGAACCCATGCCAAAAGTATAATCGTTTCGCCGGGCTTCTCAAGTGAACTTTGAGCGGTGATTTCAACCGTGAGAATGTTTGTTTCCTCTTAAAAATAAGCCCGTGATATACCACACCTTTACTCCCATCTTTTGCAGTTCGGCTAAATCCAATGGCAGGTTGTTGAAAAATTTAGACAATCCCTCTGGATTAAGTTAGAATTGACCAATTACATATACAGGAATTTCCTATGGCAATATGTGAAATCGTTACAATCGGTACTGAGTTGCTGCTTGGTGAGATCCAGGACACAAACTCAAGGTTTATCGCAAGATCTCTCCGCGACATTGGGGTAGATCTCTACCGTCTTTCGACAGTCGGCGACAATCTAAACCGCATCACTGCGACCCTCCAGGAAGCCCTGATGCGCGCGGATATCGTCATAACCACCGGCGGGCTTGGACCCACCGTTGACGACCCTACCCGACAGGCAGTCGCTAATGTCTTCAACGTAAAACTTGTGTATAAAGAAGAATTATGGCAACAGATTTTGGATCGGTTTGGTCACTACAACCGCGTACCATCAGAAAATAACAAAAGGCAGGCTTTCATTCCTGAAAATTCAGTTGCCATACCCAATCCTGTTGGCACTGCTCCGGCATTTTATGTTGAACTCGGTGTCAAAACCATCATCTCGCTTCCGGGTGTCCCACGCGAAATGGAATACCTGATGAAAAATTTTGTTGTGGATTACCTTAAAGAGCGCTATGATTTGCGCGATGAAATTATCCTACCCTGGGTGATTCATACGATCTCCAAGGGTGAATCAAGCATTGATGAAATCATCGGTGAAATGGAAACCCTATCAAACCCAACCGTTGGGCTGCTCGCGCATCCAGGACAAACAGATATTCGTGTTACTGCCAAGGCTCCTTCCGCTGCAGAGGCTGAGGAGATGATGCAACCTGTATTGCAGGAAATTCGGGAAAAACTGAAAGATTATATTTACGGCGAGAACGAAACAACCCTCGAACAAGCGGTAGCCGATTTGCTAAATCAGGCACAGACAAGCGTCTCGATCATCGAAAGTGGAACGAAGGGTGAAGTCTTCGAAAAACTAAATCGTCACCTGCAAAATGGGAAACTTACCGGTGATAATGTTGATCTGGTTTTTTCAGGTGAAACTTTAAACCGCCTGATGCATGAATACCAGGAACAAAAGAATGCGGATATGGTGCTTGCGGTGATTGTTAGCTCCAAAGATACCGATCCCCGAGTCCAGATAGCCTTACTTCAAGATGGACAGCTTTCAGAAATTGACAGACTCTACGGTGGTCCTCCCGGAGATGCTGTCAGCTGGGCTGTTAATTATGCCCTGGACATGATCCGTTGGAAGTTTATCGAAAACTAAAGGAGAGATATGCAAAACACACAAACCATCCTTAAAAATGCAATTGTGCTGACCATGAATCAGAACTATCAGATTTTTGATCCGGGCGCGATAGCTATTGAAGGCGAGAAAATTGTTGCGGTCGGCCCTCAAGAAGAAATTCTTTCGCAATACCAGGCCGACGAGCTAATTGATTGCGGTGGAAAAGTATTAATGCCTGGTTTAGTAAACACCCACACGCACATCCCCATGACCTTATTGCGCGGCTTATCCGACGACCTGCGCCTTGATGTCTGGCTGATGGGTTACATGATGCCAGTGGAACGCGAGTTTGTTTCGCCCGAGTTTGTACGGCTGGGTACCAAACTTGGCTGTGCTGAATTTATCCGTTCCGGCGTTACAACCTTTAATGATATGTACTATTTCGAAGATCACATCGCTGAAGCGACGGCTGAGGTTGGTCTGCGGGCTGTTGTCAGTCAAACAGTGATGAAATTTTCAACCCCAGACGCTGAGTCCTACGAAGACTCACTTGCGCTGAGCGAAGCTCTGATCAAGAAATGGCAGGGTCACGCTCTGATCATTCCAGCAATCGCACCTCACGCTGTCTATACCTGCACGCCAGAAGTGTTGACTTCGGTTGTACAGATGGCGAATGATTATGACGCAAGGGTTCATTTCCACGTGTCGGAAACCAAGGATGAAGTTGAAAACCTGCGAAAAGAACATGGGATGCCCGTGGTGCCCTACATCCGCAAATTCGGCATGCTTGAAACCAAACTGATTGCAGCTCACTGTGTTCACCTGGATGAAGGTGAGATCCGCACTTTGCAGCACGCCGGCGTTGGTATTGCACACAACCCCACCTCCAACCTCAAACTTGCATCTGGTTTTGCCCCAATTGCACGCATGATGCACCTTGACTGCAATGTTGGGATTGGCACCGATGGACCCGCTTCAAACAATGACCTCGATATGTTTGAGGAAATTCGGCTTGCCAACTTGATCGCCAAGGCTCATTCCGGCGATCCAACTGCCCTGCCCGCCCGGCAAACTCTGGCCATGGCAACCATCATTGGTGCAAAGGCTCTCTTCATGGACGACATGATCGGAAGCCTTGAAGCGGGAAAACGGGCTGACCTTATCCTGGTGGACATTTCCTCTATTCACAACCAACCCCGCTTCCAAAGAGATCCTGATGGCGTCTATGCCCAACTCATCTATGCTGGCAAATCGACGGATGTCACCGACACAATGGTCAACGGCAAGTGGCTCATGAGGGACAAAACTCTGCTGACAGTTAATGAGCAACAACTGATCACTCAGGCCCAGAAAATTGCAGTTGAAATTGACGAATTCCTCAAGGGACGCGAAGAGTCGGTGTACTCCAAGCTGATAGCAATCGGCGGCGCGGCTGAAGAAGAAAGTTTTGAAGTCCAGGTAAAAATAAAAGTGGACTCAATATCACCGGTTTTAGAAGCCCTTTCACAGCCCGGTATAGATATTCTGAGAAAACGACATTATCACGAATATGACACCTATTTTAGCTTTGAACGACCTTCACAGGGACGTTTGCGTTATCGTGAGGACGAGTTCCTTGATGAGAAGGGCAAAATTGTCAATATTCGTTCACGCCTTACCCTTATTGGCGAACTTGACACTCCCCGGGATATAAACGATTCCAAGATCATGCTTTCTCGCAGCCGCTATCTTGCTCCGGCAACCCATAGTCTCAGGTTCTATAGTGAATACTTCAAACCGTCTGCTCAGCTGGAAATTGAAAAGGATCGTCTGCGATACTTAATTCAATATAAAGATACTGAATTTTTCATTAATCTTGACACGATTCAGAAGCCAAATATTGGAAAGTTTGTTGAAATCAAAAGCCGCACATGGAGTCGCCAGGACGCGGATCAGAAAACTACGCTGATCCGGGAACTTGTCACTTTTCTCGGTCTTGATCTGAGCCAGATAAATACACTTGATTATCTGCAAATCGTTGAACAAAAACTTGAGATCTAGGAGAATAGAGGTTAGCCATGGAACCTATCAAAGTACTGTTTGCTTCAGCTGAAGCTGCCCCTTTTGCCAAAGTTGGCGGGTTGGGTGATGTTTCTGGTGCACTCCCTCCTGCTCTTCGGGAGCTTGCTGCCGGAGCCCTGGATATCCGCCTCATTATGCCTTTTCATGCTGAGGTGAAGAGGAAGAATCCCCCGCACCGCCTGATTGGCAACTTTTCGTTTGAGGCTAATGGGCGTTTGATTGCGACGGATTTGTTCGTCAGTGAGATCAGTGAGGTACCAGTGTATCTCCTCGATAATGAATTCATCAATCACGATTCACCGGTCTATCATGGAGATTGGATGCTGGATGGCATGAAATATGCCACATTTTCCTTAGCGCTATTGGAAGCTTTACGCTACCTTGATTGGAAGATCGACCTGCTGCATGCCAACGACTGGCACACGGCTCTCTCAGTTTATGCGCTGAAAACAATTTATGCTGATGATCCCTTTTTTGAAGGGATCAGGACTATTCTTTCCGTTCATAACCTGCCATTCAATGGCTGGGGTTCACAAGAAGCCATGAGCGCGCTTGGTTTTGAACCCAGCAGCGACCCTGACCTACCTGATTGGGCAAAATATACTCCTTTGCCAATGGGACTTTCAGCTGCAGACAAGTTCATTGCTGTTTCCCCAAATTACGCCCGTGAGATTATGACACCTGAGTATGGTTGTGGGATAGAAAGTTATTTAGAAAAGCACGCTGACAAAGTTATCGGAATTCTGAATGGTATCGATGAATCCAAATGGGATCCAGCGACCGATCAAGCCATTTCAAGCAATTTTAGCCTGGATAATATTGAGGGTAAATTCAAGAACAAAATTGATCTGCAAAAAGCATTTGGTTTTGAGGTCGATGTGGATATTCCATTGCTGACCACAGTCAGTCGATTGGATCGCCAAAAGGGCATACCCAGTATCCTTAATGTTCTTCCATCGATAATCGATCAACCATGGCAGTTTGCGCTGCTGGGTACGGGTGACCCGGAGCTTGAACGTCTGGCTAATGAACTCAGCGCTCACTACCCCACCAGAATTGCCTGCATCATCAAATATGATGACATCATTGCGCGAATGCTATACGCAAGTGGTGATATGTTCCTCATGCCAAGCCTTTATGAGCCCTGTGGGCTCTCACAAATGTTCGCAATGCGATACGGAAATCTTCCTCTTGCTACCAGCACTGGTGGTTTGGCCGATTCGATCCTGGACTACTCCCTCGATCCCGCTGTGGCTACAGGTTTCCTCTATGCGGAAAAGAACGAAAAGGGTTTAGGGCAAGCACTAAAACTTGCGCTTGAGGTCTTCAAAGATAAGACTTCATGGGCTATCATGCGGCGGAACGCCATGCAGGCGCGATTCTCGTGGAGACTTGCCACCCGAAATTATTTGGATGTATACCGAAACCTCCTGGCTTAGCCAGTTTCTGAAAGGCAATATTTTATGAATCTTGAACGTTCTTCGGGTATCTTACTTCACCCTACCAGCCTGCCTGGTCCGGATGGCATCGGCGATCTGGGTCCGGAAGCTTACCGGTGGATTGACTTTCTGCACGGCTCAGGCACTCAGCTATGGCAAATCTTGCCGCTTGGACCAACAGGATACGGCGATTCTCCTTATCAATGCTTCTCAGCTTTTGCTGGTAATCCTTTTTTGGTCAGTCCACTTCTTTTACTGGAATCCGGTTTATTAAAAACCTCCGACTTGCGCCAAAGACCGGACTTTCCAGAAACTTCGGTTGACTTCGGACCAGTAATTGAGTGGAAAAACCATCTTCTGGACACCGCTTACGATAACTATTTGAGCTTGGATTCCTATGAGATTACGAGTCAATTCAAACAATACGAGGCAAATCAATCTCATTGGCTTGATGATTACGCCCTCTTTATGGCCATTAAAGAATCACAAGGTGGTCAACCCTGGTCAGACTGGCCAACAGCACTCAAATTCCGCGAACCAATTGCCATGTCCGCTGTGCGGGCTGAGTTGGCGACCGTCATTGAAAAAGTGAAGTTCAGCCAGTTCCTTTTTAACCAACAGTGGCAAAATCTGAAGAATTACACTCATTCCAAAGGGATCCACATTATTGGAGACATGCCATTTGTCATTGCTTTAGACAGCGCAGACACCTGGGCAAACCCTGAGCTCTTTTTGATGGATGAAACCCTCACCCCCACAATGGTGGCAGGGGTCCCACCGGATTATTTTTCAGCGACAGGTCAGCTCTGGGGTAACCCACTTTACAATTGGCCGGTTCATGCCCAGCAGAACTATGATTGGTGGGCTCGCCGGCTCGGATCAGTCCTTTCGATGGTTGATCTGGTGCGGCTGGATCACTTCCGCGGTTTTGCGGCAGCCTGGCATGTGCCATTTGGCTCTGAAACTGCCATCCACGGCGAGTGGATCAACAGCCCGGGGCTGGCATTGTTTTCGGAACTAAAAATCCGTTTCCCTGACCTGCCGATCATTGCAGAAGATCTTGGGGTCATCACCCCGGATGTTGAGGTGCTGCGGGATGGGTTTGAATTCCCGGGGATGAAGATTCTCCAATTTGCCTTCAGCGGTGACCCGGAGGACGACTTCCTCCCCCACCACTACCCGATTAACTGCTTTGCCTACACCGGCTCACACGATAATGACACCGCCCAGGGATGGTTTGATCATGCCACAGCGAAAGAAAAGCAATTCTGTTTGGATTACCTTGGATCCAATGAAACTGAAGTTCCCCGCAGGATGATCCGGGAAGTATGGCGATCGGTTGCCGACTTTGCGGTTGCTCCGATGCAGGACTTCCTCGGCTTAGGTTCCGAAGCGCGCATGAACCTTCCTGGGTGTGCATCCGGAAACTGGTCCTGGCGAATGTCCAGGCAGGCGCTTAGCAACGCACTGAAAGACCAGATTTATCAGCTCAACTTCCTGTATAGCCGTCTGCCTGAAAGTGAAAAAGCTAAGAATACGCTGAAATTACAATCCGAAACCAGCGACGTGGTCAAACCACACTAACAGCGTATTTTGGAATCAAAAAGAGGCTGACATTAGATTTGTCAGCCTCTTTTACTTTATCCCTGGGGATATTTCTCATGCGCTGCCATGGCAGCGCCGACAATACCCGCTAAATTTTCCAATTTAGCAGCCACAACTGGAACCTCAGTTGAAAAATACTTGGCGTATTTCTCAAAGTCCTTGCTGATACCGCCGCCCAGGACAAAAATTTCAGGGTTGAGCAGAGCTTCATAGGTGAGCAATACGTTGTTGAAACGGGATGCCCACTGCTTCCAGCTCAGTTTCTCCTTCGTCTTGATAGCCGCGGACGCGCGATGCTCTGCTTCTTTTCCGCGAATTTCAATATGACCGAGCTCGGTGTTGGGCATCAACTTGCCTTCCACAAACAAGGCTGTTCCAACTCCTGTTCCAATCGTAATGAACATCACCACGTCATACTGCTTCAGTGCCTCATCGCCAAAGCGCATTTCAGCCAAACCAGCCGCGTCAGCATCATTCAGGATCACAGCCGGCATACCGGTTTTTTCTGTGACCATTGTCGCCAGGTTATTTCCAATCCAATCTTTGTGAAGATTGGCGGACGTGAAGATCTCTCCGTGTTTAACCACGCCAGGGAATCCCGCTCCAATGGGACCTTCATAGTTGAGCTCTTTCCTGATCTTGTTGATGCTCTTAACAATTACAGATGGTTCCTGGATTTTCTTGTAGCCAATCCGAACCCGCTCTGAAACCAATAAACCTGTTTCAGTGTCAACAACTGCACCTTTTGTGGCTGAACCCCCGATATCAATTCCTAATACCTGCATAACTCCTCCTTTTAGTCACACCCAAAATTCAAGTGTTCTTCATAAGTTATTGAAAAATTATGTGTCAAACTACCGTCACATTTGGCTCTAAAAAAAAGAAAATCTGATTCCGCTGGAGCCACAGCGGCATTTAGAGCTGCCTGGCTCGGGTTAGAGATTGGTCCAGGAGGTAAACCTGGGTTACGGTATGTATTATACGGCGAATTAACCTCTAAATCGCTATAAGTTAATGGGCTTTTCCACCAGGTGTTTGCCTGCGCGTCATATCCTAAAGCATACTGAACCGTCGGGTCCGTTTCAAGACGCATTCCAATTGCCAGGCGGTTGTAAAACACAGAGGCAATTGTTGCCATTTCTTCTTCAGCCAGCGTTTCCCTTTGAATAATTGAAGCCATAGTGATAGCCTCGTGCAGCGTCAGACCGCTGCTTTCCAAATTTTGCTGAAACTCCTCAGTGATGACCGTGGTCCTAAAGCGTGTCAGAATTTCAGTAACAAATGCATCCAGCGATATGTCAGGCTTTAAACTGTAGCTTCCCGGAAAAAAGTAGCCTTCCAGGGTCAACCATGGCGGGATCTGCAGCTGCTCCTGGAATGTTTCCGGGGGTGCCGATGCCAGTGTGAGGAAATCTGCCGCACTGAAGGATAAGCCTAGTCCGTCAACCATGGCAGCGATTTCTTCCAGGCGCCAGCCTGCATAGATGACAAATTGCTTATCGCGTCGGGTGACATCAGCAACCAGGTCTGCAATTTTTATCGCATTTAAACCCGTTGGAACGGTGTAGTTTCCCGGTTGAATATTACGATCCTGTCCTGAATAACTGAGGTAAGTGCAGGTCAGGCTGGCAGATTCTACAAGGTTCTTCTGTTCCAAACTTAAGCAGAGCTGTTGGATGGACTGATCTGGCTCGATGGATACTTTTTCTTCTTGCAGTCCGCTGCCTGGCGCGACGGCCAGCATTTGCTCCCTGCCCTGGTAAAGCACAACGCTATGCTTCAATGCAGAAATGGGACTCACAGTTTTTCCTGGCAAGCCAAAAATAGCTCTGGTCATGTAATTCACATACACCATTCCTGCGGCAAAAACCACCGCCAGCAGTAATAACAGGATGAGGAAAATCGGCTTACGCTTTTTCGTCACATTCGTCCTCAGGATATTGCGCGTGATGATCCAGATAGTTTTGCAGGATCATTGCCGCGGCCTTGTCGTCCATTGCTGTTCGGCGTGAAGTTTGGCTTTTATTCATTTGCAAGCTGGTGGAAATGACATCCTTAGTGGAAAATGACTCATCCCAGGTCATCACGGACAATTTGCAAACAGATCTCAATTGCTCGACAAAACGCAGCACTGAGCGAGCCCGGGGACCTTCAGTGCCGTCAGAATCATATGGGATCCCCACAACGATCTTTGCGCAGCCCTCTTCTTCGCCAATTCGGCAGATTGTTTCAGCATCCTCTGCTCTGGAAACATGCGTGATGATGGTCAGCGGTCGCGCAAAACTGCCGCTCTCATCGCTGATTGCGATCCCAATTCTCACATTTCCGTGGTCAATTCCGAGGATTTTCAAATTTCCGGTCATTTCCTTGCAATTTTATTTTAAAGATTATACAATGATTCATCTCAAACGAAATGGGGTTCCAATGACTGATATACAAACTAAAATCACAAAAGTAATCCTGTATCCTTCCACCGCCCGTGTTACTAGAACGGCTGCATTTCATCTGCCCGCTGGAGATCACGAGGTCCAACTCCAGGCAATTCCCGGTTCCATTGACTCTTCATCTGTGAGCGTCAAGCTTAAAACCACGTCTCAAGCGGTTGTCCTGAAAGACATAGCCGTCGACACGATTGTGACCGCTCTGGCAAACCGCGAAGAACTCGCCAAACTTGAAGCTGAGATCAGAGATCTGGGTGAAGAAATTGAATCTGCCCACCAAAGGCTATCCGGCGCAGCCGCGAAAATTGCCCACATCGATGGACTGCTTTCAGAAACGCGCAACATAGTTTATGCTCTGACTCAGGAAAAGATATCCCTCGAGGACCACTTCAGTCAGGTTGGGCAAATCGATTCCAAACGGGAAGTTTACATCCAGGAGCAATCCAAGCTGCGGATTGATTTGCAAAAGCTGGAAGATGAGCTCAAAGAAAAGAAACTACTCCTCAAGGGTCTCAGCAACAGCGGAAGCCATGAGACAACCCAAATCAAACTTCGGATCGAAACCCAGGAAGAGGTCAGCATCAAACTTGAATTGAGCCATCTCCAGTATTCCTGCGGCTGGGATCCTGTCTACCGTGCATCAGTGGAAGGTCATACGTTAAAGCTGGCATATGAAGCTGAGGTTAAGCAAAAGACAGGTGAGGATTGGCAGGAAGTGGTAATGAGCCTCTCCACCTCCCAGCCGATGGGCTTTAGGCATCTTCCAGAGTTGAGGCCTTGGTATCTAAAACGATATTCGCCTCCAAGTGATGTCGGTTTCCTCAAGAGTAAGGTAATGGAGCCAATGTCTGCTGCTCCAAGATCTAAGGAAGATACCAGACAACTTCTCACTGATGATTTTGATGCACTTTTTGATGACCTAAGGGAAGAGAAACCAGTGCAGGTTAAAGATCAGGGAGTCAGCATGCGTTTCGAACTTCCGCAAACTGTTTCAGTTCTCAGTAAGGACACTGCCACTCGCCTAAGCATAGCAAACCTTGATTTGGACTCTGAGGTTGACCTGTTGATCGTGCCAAAAGTTACCTCAGCCGCTTACCGCCGGATAAAGCTCACCAATGACTCCAAATTCACCCTGATGCCAGGCAAAGCCGCTCTATTTTTTGATGAGGAATACCTTGGAGAAAACCGTTTCGAACTTATTCCTGCAGGAGGCAAAAAGGAAATCAGCTTTGGTTCTGATCAACGCGTCATCGTGGAACGTGACATCTTGCAGCAGGAAATCAACAAGAAAGTTTTGCAGGAGAGGAACTTACGGGCCTACAAATATCAGATAAAGATCACCAATTCATCTTCTGACACGATTAAAGCCGAAATCCAGGATAACGTTCCGGTCTCTCGCGAGGATGATATTAAGGTCCGCCTTGATAACGTTGAACCAAAACCAACAAAAATAGATGAGCTCAACCGAATAACGTGGAATATGTCCCTGGCACCTAACTCAACCAATCTTCTGAAATTCGAATTTGTGGTCGAAGCTCCGAGGGATGTTCCGATTAATGGCTTACCCAACGATTAACATTAAAAGGCAGTGGTTTTAAACCACTGCCTTTTCTTAAACCAGTCAGATTAATTCTTCAGGTGGACCCTGAGAGCGTCTCGATCTTTTTGCACAAGTGCCTGCAGGTCACCCAAGGCCTGCGCCCTCTGCAGGGTGCCAAAGCTCATTCCTTCGCCAGGGATTTCAAAATCCAACTCAGCATCTTTGGTGAAGTGGATAAACAATCCACCAGGCTGGCCGCCCTTGTGGAGCTGCCCGGTTGAATGCAGGAAGCGCGGTCCAAAGCCAAGTGTGGTCGCTTTGTTGACAGTGTTCAGAATCTTACCCCGCAAAGCTTGGAGATATTCGAAATTCTCTTCAACCCGCGGAACAAATCCGCTCAGAACAACATAACCATTATCTGGAACAGTCCTGGCATAGGCTAGTAGTAATGCCTCAAGCTCAGTTTCTTTCAAGGCTTCTTCATGTTTGAAGCCATATACCACTGCCTCATCATTTTCCCAGATCGGCTCTCCTTCATCCAGTTTTCCGCTCTTCTGGTATGCGTTGATCACGTCTTTGGCAATCGTCTTGCTCAATTGCACGTTCGGTTGATCAAACGCGTTCACCTTCAGCACCGCGCATGCTATCGCTGTGGCATACTCCCAGCGATAAAACTCTTTCGCGAGTGCATACGTATCCGGAATGGCAATGGTCAACACAACATGCCCGGCATGGTTCAATTCTCCCGCTAAATTAGCTTTACTGCCGTCGGTTTTGAAGTAGACGAAAATTCTATCCTCAGGATACTTCTGTCCCTGTAAGATTGGCTCATTCTCAATTGGCAGAATGCCCTTGCCCTCTTTGCCGCTGCTTTCCGCGATCAATTGCTCAAGCCAGGGCACCAGGCTACCGGCAAATCCTTCAGCAATGAAGGTCAATTTGTCTTTTCCGCGCTTCGCAGCCTCACCCAGCACCAAGCCCAGCATCAGGTTAGGATTAGCTGAATATGGCACGTTTTTGCGGCTCTGCAGGTCAGAGGCATTGCCCTGGCGAAGCATTTTTTGCAGATCGATTCCCATTACTGCGGCAGGAACCAACCCGAAGTGTGTGAACACTGAATAGCGTCCGCCAACATCCGGCCGGGCATTGAAAACCTTGCGAAAACCTTTTCTGTAAGCCAGATCCTGCAGCGAAGTATTAGGGTCCGTGATTGCCACAAAATGCCTGCCAACATTCTCAGAATCAATTTTCTCCAGTTCAGCCCAAAAATACTTAAAAGCCGACATGGTTTCGCTGGTGCCACCGCTTTTGCTCGAGACGATGAAAAGTGTTTTCTTCAGATCAATGCCTCGTAATCGGAAAGCGATTTCATCCGGGCTGGTGGTATCGATGATCTGAAGCTTCAAACCCTCGCCTGCTATAGGCGCTATCGCCTGGCTCATCACTTCAGGAGCCAAAGATGATCCCCCCATGCCGAGCACAAAGGCGTATTCGTAGCCTTCATCAATCAGTTTTTGCTTAAAGGCTGTCAGTTCTTCTATAATGGCAAATTGCTGACCGGGCAAATTCAACCAACCCAGCCGCTCCCGGATCTCATCGTGTCCAGACTGATCCTGCGTCCAGAACGTTGGTTCATGATCGAACAGACTGCCCACGAAAATTTCATCAGCAGCTTCTTTAAGCGCAGCGGGAATTGCGTCTTCCAGATCTGCAAGTTCTGCTTTGAAAAACGCCCGCTTGCTCTCGATTGTTTCCAGCAGCGAAACATAAGCCTGCTTAAACTTTTCTACTCCGTAATCTTCCAGCTCCTGGGCTATTCGGAGAAAGTCAAAACCAAGTTCTGGCAGCATGTCGAAGTTATCGGTTGCCCGTTGCAGATCTTGTTCAATCCGCAGCTCAGTATCTCCATGGTCCAAAAACGCGCTCAAGGTCGCCGGTGGGATCGTGTTGACACTGGTTGGAGCGACCAACTCATCCACGTATAAGGTGTCGGAATAGTCTTTGTTCTTGGTGCCTGTCGATGCCCAAAGCGGTCTTTGCACCCGGGCACCGTATTCCTTTAGCTTCTCAAATCGTTCTGAAGCAAAGAACTTCAAAAATTCCTGGTAAGCAAGTCTGGCGTTGTCAACCGCGATCTTACCGGTGAAGGCTGCCACCTGATCTGCTGCTTGCTGATTGGCGTCCACGTATTCCTGCAGGCGATTGTCCACCAGGGTGTCGATCCGTGAGACAAAGAAAGACGCCACGCTTGCAATCCGATCTATTGGCAGGCCTTTCTCAAGGCGTTTCTCCAGACCAGAAAGATAAGCCTCCATCACTTCGAGATACCTGGGAATTGAGAATATCAAAGTGGCATTCACGTTAATGCCTTCGCTGATCAGAGCTTCAATCACTGGCAACCCTTCTTTGGTGGCTGGCACTTTGATCATGACGTTCTTACGATTCATCTGAGCCCACAAGGCGCGGCCATCTTCGATTGATTTTTCAATTTCATAGGCCAGCAGCGGGTTTATCTCGACGCTTACCATGCCGTCCACGCCACTAGTGGCATTGTATACCGGCTTGAACAGATCTGCCGCCGCCTGGATGTCTTCACGCACCAGTTCAAGATAAATTTGTTCCCTGCTGAGTCCTGCCCACGCCATGGATTGCAGAGTGTCATCGTAAGCCGCACTGCTGCTTATGGACTTTTCAAAGATGCTGGGGTTGGAAGTAACGCCATAGGCCTCTCCATCTTTGATCATTCGGGCCATCTCGCCATTTACCAGCATGCCGTGTTCAATGTTGTCGTACCAAACGGATTGTCCTGCCTGCTTTAATAATTCAGATCGATTCATTGCTTCAACTCCTGCATTCTAAAACAGCTTACGCGCTGATTTTACGACATTCTCCACGGTGAAACCGAATTTTTCAAGCACGATCTCACCTGGTCCACATTTACCAAATTCATCGATGCCAATTGTAATGCCTTCAGATCCAACATATTTCTGCCAGCCTGTGGTGACACCCGCTTCAATTGAAACGCGTCGTTTCACTTCAGAGGGTAAAACAGACTGCTGGTATCTCTTTGTTTGCTTTTCAAATAATTCCCAGCTCGGGAAGGACACAACCCGCACTTTGCGGCCTTGTTTCTCAAGCTTCTTGCCTGCATCAAAAGCCAGGCCCAATTCAGAGCCGGTTGCCATCAGGATGATGTCAGGCGTGCCTGCTTCCGTTTCGTAAAGGATATAAGCGCCCTTAGCGACATTCTTCGCAGGCTTGCAGACCTTGCGGTCAAATGTTGGAAGGTTTTGTCTTGAGAGAATCAAAGCCACCGGTCGATCGCGATGTTCGATCGCATACCTCCACGATTCGACAACTTCGTTGGCGTCGCCAGGCCGCAACACAACCAATTCCGGGATGAGGCGCAGGCTCATCACATGTTCAATGGGCTGGTGTGTGGGGCCATCTTCTCCGACAGCGATCGAGTCGTGGGTCAGGACCCAAATGACGCCCATTTTCGAAAGAGCGGATACCCGCAGCGATCCTCTGGCGTAATCCGAAAACACCAGGAAGGTTGCCACATAAGGGATAATACCTCCATGTACCAGTAAACCATTACCGATAGCTCCCATTGAGATTTCCCGAACTCCAAAATGAATATTTCGCCCTTCAGGAGTTTCAGGGCTGAATGCTGGCACTTTATCCATCCAGGTTTTAACAGAGGATGCCAGATCCGCTGAGCCGCCAACCAACTCGGGCAATACAGTGCTGATCGCGTTGATCACCTTCCCGGAGGCTTCACGGGAGGCTAAACCCTTTTCGCTTGCAGGAAACTCTGGCAAACTCTTTTCCCATGCTTTGGGAAGTGTGCCGTTCAGTCTGCGTTCGAATTCTTCAGCCAGTTCGGGGTATGCTGATTTATATGCCTCAAAAATTTTGAGCCATTCTTTTTCCGCCTGCTTTCCGGCATCTTGCCTGGATCGGAAGTGTTCCAGGATTTCTTCTGGAACATAAAACATTGGTTCAACAGGCCAACCCACATTTTCTTTGGCTTTGGCCAATTCGTCCTTGCCGGCGGGGGAGCCATGAATACCGGAGGTATTGGCTTTGGTTGGAAGTCCGTAGCCTATTATGGTTCTGCAAAGGATGATTGAAGGACGTTGATCTTTCTTTGCTTCTTCGATCGCTGCATTGATCGCCTCAACGTCGTTTCCGTCTGCAACCCGCGAGACATGCCAGCCGTAGGCGTCAAATCTTTTGGCAACATCTTCGGTAAAGGTCAGGTTGGTTGATCCTTCAATAGTGATCCTGTTGTCGTCATACAGATAAATCAGTTTCCCCAGTTTAAGGTGTCCAGCCAGCGATGCGGCCTCCGAGCTGATGCCTTCCATCAGGTCGCCATCCGTCACGATGCCAAAAGTGTAGTGATCAACGATTTCATGACCCGGTTTGTTGAAAAGCGCTGCCAGGTGGCGCTCTGCCATTGCCATCCCGACACCAGTCGCAAAGCCCTGCCCAAGCGGTCCGGTGGTAGTCTCCACTCCGGGGGTGTGTCCCCACTCAGGATGACCTGGGGTTATGGAGTCCCACTGGCGAAATTCCTTCAGGTCTTCCATCGACACATCGTATCCAGTCAGATAAAGCATGCTGTAAAGCAGCATGGAACCATGTCCGCCTGAAAGGACAAATCGATCGCGGTTTGACCATTCAGGATCTGCCGGGTTATACTTCATTTGACGCATGTAAAGGGTGTAGGCAAGGGCAGCCGTACCCATTGGCAGACCGGTATGTCCAGAATTTGCTTTCTGCACACCATCGGCTGAAAGGAACCTGATCGTGTATAATGCCTTTTCCAGATTGATGTTCGTCATTTACGACCTCCAAGGTATTTTTTTGTTTAGGAATGATAAAATTCTATCATTGAATCGTTCTGCCCACCCTCGAAATTGGTGGATTAGTTAAGACAGATTAACTATCTGAGAAAGAGGAACTGCATATGGAACTTAATGGAAAAAACGCTTTAGTCACCGGCAGTGGTATTCGTCTTGGGCGTGCAATTGCACTCGCGCTTGGCGAAGCAGGCTGCAATCTTGCGCTTCACTATAATTCTTCCGTTGAATCCGTCATCCAGGTAAAATCAGACATCGAAAAAATGGGCAGAAAAGCACGTGTTTTCCAACAAGATCTGGAAGATACCTCGCATGTCCAGGATCTGATGACGCATGTCTGTGAGGAATTTGGTCATGTTGACATTCTGATCAACAATGCTGGAATCTATCCAGCCGGTCCCGGAAAAGCCGCGACACCAGAGAAAATTTACCAGGTCTTTAATATAAATTTCTTCTCTGCATGGCTGCTCACTTCAGCTTTTGCCATGCAACTTCCCAAGGATGCAGAAGGTAAAGTCATTAACATTAGTGACGGTAAAGTGTTCCAATACGGAACTGATCACTTTAGTTACAGGGTCACAAAACACGCCCTCAATACCATCACCGCGATGTTTGCCCTGGAACTTGCACCAAGAATCACGGTCAACGCGGTCGCTCCCGGTACCATGCTTCCTCTGCAAGGCTATGAGCACGTTAACTTGCAGGTAGTGGCAGACCGCCAAATCCCGCTTAAACGCATTGGCAACCCTGATATTGTTGCCCAAAATGTTCTCCATATTCTCAGCCAGGATTTCATGACAGGACATATCATTCGGGTTGATGGCGGGGAATTTATCTAAAAGGGATTTTGATGGACAAAATCATCATCACAGATTTACGTGCCACTGGCATCGTTGGCGTTAAGTCTCCCGAAAGAGATAACCCTCAAACCCTGTTGATAAATATTACCCTTTTCACTGATTTAAAACCGGCTGGACTAACTGATGACATCAAAGACACCATAAGTTATTCAAGCGTGGCTAAGGCTGTTTCAGCCCGTGTGGCAGACACGCAGTATCACACCCTTGAAGCTCTGGCCAACGACCTTGCCCAAATGCTGTTTGCTGAATTCAATCCCAACGCTGTAACGATCAGGATTGAAAAACCTGAATTTGTGACCAACACATCGCGCGTTGGAGTTGAGATCTACAGGGAAGCTGTCTTTTATAGCAACTAATTTGAGATCCGGTTGAGAAACTCCATCCTGGTTTCCAGGCGTTTCCTGAACCCGCCCAACATCGCCGAAGTGGTCATTTTGGCTTGTTCCTTTTTGATGCCGCGCATCATCATGCACAAATGCTGCCCCTCAATCACCACCCCCACTCCCCAGGGGTTGATAACATCCTGGATGAACTCAGCAATTTGTTGGGTCATTCTTTCCTGAACCTGCAATCTATGCGCAAACATATCCACAATTCGGGGAATTTTTGAGAGTCCGATTACTTTTCCCTTTGGCACGTAAGCCACATGTGCTTTTCCAAAAAATGGCAGCATGTGATGTTCACACAAGCTGAAATATTCAATGTCCTTGACAATGACCATTTCATCGTAATCCACGCTGAAAAGCGCTCCGTTGACCAATTTGATAGGATCAGTTTGATACCCGGCCAATATTTCCTGGTAAGCCCGTGCCACGCGTCCTGGTGTCCGCACCAATCCTTCCCGCGCAGGGTCTTCCCCTATGGCCTTCAATATCGAACTGATTGAATTTGTAATTGCAGGAACATCAAAGGTGTTATCTCCGACAAGTTTAGGAATCAGATCAACATCATCATTATCTTCATCTTCAAAAGTCATATCACAGTTCTCCTGACCGTATTTTAATGCACATGCAGCCTCTTAGGTGAGGCTGCATGTTAATCTTTTCGTCATTCCGATTTATCCAATAATTGGATCAATCAGACCGTAGGTTCCATCACGGCGTCGATATAGCACATTGATCTTTGAAGTCTCGGCATTATAGAAAACGAAAAAGTCTTCGTGTCCCAGCAATTGCAGTTGCTCCAGAGCTTCTTGTTCGTCCATGGGAGTTAATGTAAAAGCCTTTCTGCGGACGATCACAGGTTCAGCATCTTCATCTTCTATTTCATCACTCGGAACAGCCTGGGCCACCTCAGCGACCTCAGGAGCGCGTTTGCGCCAATGCTTCCCCTTGAATCGTTCAATTTGACGGGTCATTTTATCTACAGTGGCATCGATCGCAGCGTAGATACTGTCTGCTCTTTCTTCTGAACGAAGAATAAAGCCTTTCCCGCGAATAGTTACCTGGGCGATAAAACGATCTGAAGCATTCCGAGCTGTCTTAGCATATCCTAAATCCACCCGGCACTCACCGATCTCGCTGAGGAACCGATCCAACTTTCCGACTTTCTTTGTTGCGTATTCCTTGATTCGGTCGGTCAATTCAAGGTCTTTACCGTAGATATCCATATTTAGAGCCATGGGAACCTCCTATATGATTTTTAGGAATTATACATTAATCGTAATTGAAACGAAAATTTAGTTAACGTTGAAATCCGACTTCCCAACGGTAACTGCGTAAACAAGACCCGATTTCGCATCCCTCAGCGCTTGTGAGGCAGATTCAAGGGTGGCTCCGGTTGTAAAAACATCGTCTATTAGCAAGATCCGCTTTCCTTTGACTATTACTGGATCAGCCTCAAAAACTCCGCGTACGTTTTCTCTGCGCGATTGAACGTTCAGATCCACCTGGGAAGCCTTTTCTCGGATCCGACTGAGCCCCTCGGTCGAGACGGGCTTTTCGAGCGCATAGGCCAAAGGTCGTGCCAGGCGCTCAGCCTGGTTATAGCCACGTTGTTCCTGCTTTTGTTTTGATAAAGGAACCGGGATTACCAGATCTAATTCCCAATTTTCCGCCTGAATTACCTTCAGCAGGTAACTTGCCAGAACTCTGGCGATAGCGACATCATTTTGGTATTTCAGGTGATGGATTGCCTCCCTGATCACCCCGCCATAGAAGGCAAAAGCACGAAATTGTGCATAGGCGGGTTTCCGATTGGCGCAGTTTGGGCAATGCCCGCTTGTGCTGACATAGGCGTTGCAGTATGGACATACGTTTGCAGGGACGCGATTGATGGTTCCATAACATTCAGGGCAGATGATTTCACCTTCAAGACCGCATCCCAGACAGTGTGGCGGAAAGACCCAGTCGATAACATTCCATATCCAATCCGGCGTTTGTGTCTTTTTGTGTGTTAGTCGCATCAGTTAGCAAATGTATTTTGGTAAAAAAGCTGTATGGCTGGCCAAAAGATTGACAACAAAGTAAATAAAATCATTAGAATCAAAATGATCATTAAAAAGTATTCAAGGGGACCAGGACGATTTCCTGTACCAGAAGCCATACAACCTCCTCCGTATTTGGTAAATCCATTATAATATTTAAACAAATTCCTGAAAACCTTAGATTATCTATTGCCAGGTTCGTTTGAAACATCTAAGATTAGGATATAGGTCTGATAGAGAAAAGGAGCAACATGAGTGATATTTTTGATAAAGTGGCTGAGGATCGCGACCCATTAAAAAAGTTGCTTTCCAAGATTCCTGGATTTAAGGGTTATGTCGAACGTGGAGACCGCAGATTATCTGATAAATTACTGCGTGAAACTATCGCAAACGAATACGAAGCCCACTACCAACGCATCTCGGGTTTACAGCGCGACCTGATTTCGCAGGGAGGTTTAGCCTATATTGATGATCTGGAAAGTGCTTCCATTAAGTTGCGACAGTTTATCGATCGCGTTCGTACTGCATCCTATGGTTATGCGGGTCTTTTTGACGCCATCAAAATCAAGGAAGAAGAATTGGCAAGTATCTATCA
Source organism: Anaerolineaceae bacterium (assembly GCA_040768265.1). Classification (GTDB taxonomy): domain Bacteria; phylum Chloroflexota; class Anaerolineae; order Anaerolineales; family Anaerolineaceae; genus Mesolinea. The sequence goes on along the minus strand of JAXGNB010000004.1, from coordinate 177,107 downwards.
ATACGATGCTGAATTGCTGGAAAAAGGCGCAACTGTATCAGGTGCAATCGACAACGTGGAATCTTCCATTGGCACAGACGGTCTTCCTGCTGCACTCCGGCATTTAAGATCAGTTAGTCAGGAATGCGTTGATCTTTTCAACAAGCGTTCAGATGCCCTTAAAGGCATAGCGTAATTCATTTGTTCAATAGTTCATGGAGGAATAATATGGCAAGAGTATTTGATGTTGTTGAATATCCCAGCGAGATGGCTGATGAATTGGTTCATCGTTTTCCCGAAACTGGTGTCGCAGATCTACGCTTTGGATCGCAGGTAATCGTCCGCGAATCCCAGGCGGCAGTCTTCTTCCGTGATGGGCGCGCGCTGGACGTACTTGGTCCTGGACGCCACACGATCACCACTGCAAACGTACCTCTGCTTACGGATCTGTTGGGCAAGCTTTTTGGGGATCGCACCCCATTTACCGCTGAGATTTACTTCGTTTCCATGCGAGAGTTTGCTGATCGCAAATGGGGCACACCCCAGCCAATCATTGTCCGCAACACAGGCGTAGGGCTTGGCATTGCCCTTCTGCAGGGGTTTGGCACCTATAGCTTCCAGGTCACTGACCCTCAGCAATTCGTAACTCAAATTGTTGGTCAGCTTGGGGCCTACCGCACTTCTGACATTGAAACCCGTCTGCGCACCATGCTGCTCTCAAGGTTGCAGGATTTGCTCGGCGAGACGACCACAAACAAGAACGTGCTGGACCTGATCGGTCTCACAGACGAACTCGGAGCCGGCGTGCGTGCCAAAGCCCAGGACGACTTTTTGGCAATTGGTTTGCTCTTAAAATCGTTTTACATTGGCAACCTAAAGCCATCCGATAAGTCAGCCAAAGAACTGCGTGAGATGGGCATGCTCGACATGCAAACCTACACCCAGCTTCAGGCTGCTGATGCCATGCGCGATGCCGCTCAGAATCCCTCTGGTGGTGCAGGTCTCACAGCAGGAATTGGAGCTGGTATGGGCATTGGAAACGTTCTTTCCGGTTCGCTTGCCGGTATGACCCATGGGCAGGGTCAGTCGCAGACTCAACCAACTTATCCTGCGCCTGAAGCAGGTATGGCGGATGTCATGACACCCTATGAAGTTGCTGGTTTTCTTAAAGTTTCTGAGGAGGACGTGCTTGCAGCGATTACTGCCGGAGAACTCAAAGCACGCAAGATCGGCAGCGCATATCGCGTTAGCAAAGAATCCTTACAGGAATATCTGCGCGGTTAATTTACAATTGATTAAAAAAAGTGGCTGGATAAAACTACCAGCCACTTTTTTTATTATCTAATAGCTTTCGTGATCAATTCACGGATTTTTGCTTCCACCTTCGAGTCTAATTTGATTAAGGCAAAAGACGTCGCCCAAAAATCTCCATCATCCAATCTGGCCGTGTCACTAAAGCCTATGGTGTTGTATCTTGAGCCAAATTTGTGCGCGCTTTGGAAAAAGATAAGCGTTTTCCCGTCAAGCTGATAGGCTGGCATTCCATACCAGGTTTTTGCTTTCAGGTCAGGATATTCTTCCCTGATCATTTCGTGCAGTCTCGTAGCAATTTCCCGCTCAGCCTCAGGCATCTCAGCAATCTTATCCATCACGGCTTGCTCATCACTTGCCTTGCTTCGCTTTGATTTTTCAGCTCTCAGTTCTTTGGCTCGCTCTTTCATGGCAGCTTTTTCCTCGTCTGACCAATCCGAAGCTTTAGTTTCATGTTTATTTTGTTCATTCTCAGACATAGTAGACCTCACTAAGTCCATTCTACAAAACTCAACGCAGGCGGTAAATCGTCTGTACAGGTCATTCTCATAAAACGACATTTAAAAACAAAAAGCATCCCGTCGATGGAATGCCTTTTTGTTTGTTTGAAGCAGATCTTATTGTTTATTGGCTTCGATGGCTTTCACTGCGTCACCGACAGATTGAATGGTGCGAGCATCTTCATCAGAGATATTGATGTCGAATTTCTCACAGAAACCATCAATCAGGAAAAACTGATCCATTGAATCAGCCTTTAAATCCTCAATAAAACGCGTCTCTAAAGTGATATCGTCCCCATCAATTTTCAGGACATCCATGACCACAGCTTTTACTGCTTCGAAGATTTCGTTTTGTTCCATTTTTTACCTCTATTGTTATAATGACCTTAACTGTAACACAAATGTTTGACATTTCTAATAGCCTCTACTATAACACTTTTACATGAAAAAAGATGCGCATCTACCCCAAAGAAAAGACGATCACTTGAGGATAAACCTTCAAGAAGATGTCCAATCGATGGTTTCAACTGGTTTTGAACGAATTAATCTTATCCCCAAAGCCCTGCCGGATTTGGATTTTTCAGGGATTGATACGTCTTTAGATCTATTTGGGAAACATCTCGCCGCCCCAATTCTGATTTCATCAATGACCGGCGGCATCGCCGCAGGTGCAGACTTTAACTACAAGTTGTCTTCAGCAGCAGACCAATGTGGGATTGCCATGGGAGTGGGATCCCAGCGTGCAGCGATTGAGGACCCTCAGCTTTCAGAAACTTTCAATATCCGCAAATTTGCCCCCAAAGCCCTGCTTTTTGCCAATCTCGGCGCTGTGCAGCTCAATTACGACTACGGCATAGAAGAATGTAAAAAAGCTGTCGATATGCTTGAGGCAGATGCCCTTTACCTGCACCTCAATCCTCTGCAGGAAGCCCTCCAGCCTGAAGGAAACCATGATTTTTCCGGCTTGTTGCCAAAAATTGAACAGATATGCCGCTCACTGCCTGTGCCTGTTTTAGTCAAGGAAGTTGGCTGGGGCATCGACCTTGAGACCGCAAAACAGCTGTTGGAAGTTGGAGTGGTTGGTATTGACGTGGCTGGAGCCGGAGGTACCTCCTGGGCAAAAGTAGAGATGCACCGCCAACCTGAGACCAGGAGCAGGAAATCGGCAATAAAACTGGCGTTTGAGGATTGGGGCATACCAACAGCCAAAAACCTCCTCCAGCTGCGGGAGCTTAAAGGAGATCCATTGATCATCGCTTCTGGTGGTTTGCGAGATGGAGTGGACCTGGCAAAATCCCTGGCGCTTGGTGCCACACTGGGCGGATATGCAAGAAAATTTTTACTTGCTGCAAACCTTGGTGAGCAAGAACTGATCAAACAGATCGAAACAATCAAGACAGAACTCCAGGTAGCTATGTTTGCCTGTGGGGTGAGCAGCCTGTCAGAGTGGAATATCAACCACCTGGAAGGCATTGAGCGCTTATGAGCTGCCTCGCCTCGCTAAAAGATCAGTTTGAATCCAACCTGAAGCAACTTGTGCTTGCACGTACTCCTGAAAACCTGCCAGGTCTTTATGAAATGGTCAGTTACCACTTTGGCTGGAATGATACCTCCTCCAAAATTGGCAAGCGCCTGCGTCCGTTGCTTTTGCTCACCAGCGGTCAATTATTTGGACGGGACCCCCTTGATTTGATGCCTGCTGCTGTGGCGATGGAAGTGCTGCACAATTACACCCTTATTCACGATGATATTGAGGATCAGGGCGAGACACGTCACGGACGCGCATGCCTTTGGCGGCAATATGGGCTGGCTCAAGCCTTAAATGTTGGCGATTACCTTTCAACCATGGCGCATGACATTTTCCTGGAGGTTCAAGCAGCAGTAGACCCACAAAATTTTGACAGGGCCCTTTCCGTGTTTCGCCAGGCTGCCATGGATGTTATTCGGGGGCAATATCTGGATATGCGTTTCGAAAAAGAAAGCATCGTTTCAATCAACGATTACCTGGATATGATCCGCCTCAAAACATCCTGCCTTATTGCAGCCTCCATCCGAATAGGAGCGATTTTGTCTGGGGTGGATGAGTCCACAGATAATCTACTCAAAAAAGTCGGTGAGAATGCGGGATTGGCTTTCCAGATCCAGGACGACTACCTGGGGATTTGGGGCAACACGCTTGCTACGGGAAAATCAAATCTTACGGATCTCGCAACGCGTAAGAAGACCTATCCCATTCTGCTCGGTTTGGCAGAAAGTCCGGCTTTTAAAGCCATCTGGGATGCTAACGCGCAAATTACACCGGAAATCGTGAGGCAATTGTCAGACATTTTATCCAAAGCGAAGATCGATCAGAAAACAAATGAGGCTGTCCTGACTCACCTGCGTGTCATAAACGAAGGTCAGGAATACTTGAATCACGATCTGGAGAATGGGGATGACACCCTGTGGACATTGCTGAATTCAGCCTTCAACCCGACTTACGCTTCGACTTCCCAGCCTGATGCTCAGATTTAGCACGCCAGCTTGCAACGATCAAACCTAAACCAATCCAATAATACGGCAAACCGAAAGTATCCAGGCTGAAACCCTCCACGATCAAGGCAATAATCAAAAGTTGTCCGGCAAGTCCCATCGCTTTAAACAACCCCGATTGCTTCCTTTTCTCGATCTCTTTCGCGTTGCGCCAGTGCGCAAGCACCCATGCCACAAAAACCGAAAAACCAATGATGCCTGTTTCGGCAAGCAATCTAACCCATAAATTTTTTGCGTTTGGAATAAAAGTGTCATAAAGCAAAACCGAGAGAGTTTCAGGTAATTGGTAACCAAAACTGGGCATTGTTTCAGGGTAATAATAGCCGGCCACGCCTAAGCCACTGCCTAACCAGGGAAACTTGAGATATACGTTGAAAGCAGCCTGCCAGTAGGTGATCCTTTCCGCAAAACTGAGGCGGCTTGCCCACCCCATAATACCGTATTGCTTTAGCAGACTGACATCAAACAATAGCTCCATGCGCGGATCAAGCCGTCGCATGATCAGTCCAGCTGCAAAAACGATAGCCAAAAGAATAAATACCAAGAGCAACCAGAGCAACAATTTTGCCAGGAAATGTTGTTTCCGATTCTGTTTTGTACCTGTCCTTTGTTCTCTCTTTTCCAGCAGCTTGTTTATCGCCAAGTCTGAACCTTGTACCAGCAGGTACATAAAAACAGCGATTAATGTCAGCCATCCTATTCTGGAAAAACTAACAAACATGCTGATTATTCCGCCTGCCAGCATAAGAGCTTCATAGGGGACTCTACCAAATAGCTTTTTTGAATAGGCGGTCTCCTTACGAACTGTAAAACCCATCCAGAGGGGAATATACAAAATATTGAGTTGATGTGCCAGCCATGATGGTTCAAATGCCAATCCGGTCGCCCTGTCATTGTACAATCTGACGGAAGTAGAAAATATTTTCTGGACAAATTCGAAGATCTCAGGATATCCGTCGAATATCTTGTAAGAAACATACTGCACACCAGCCGCCAGAATGATGACCACTCCACCCAGATTGATCCAACGTAGCGCTTCGCGAATCTGCTTTTGATCTTTTAAGGAATACACTGTAACAAGGTAAAAACCAATTCCAAACAACAGCGTTATAAAACCCTCTGCCGCGTTTCTCCAGATCGGTATGGTTCTAAAGCTCGGCAGTTCTCTCAAAAAAGCAAGACCGACTGAGAAAACTGCTATCAAGTAGAAAACGTATAAAGGCTGAAATTGCTGGGGAAAGGATTTTTTCTTCAGGAATTCAGGCAATACTGTCATTAAGACAAGTACTGTCATCGGCAAAAATGCCAACGGTGCTACTGTGGTGCCGCCAAAAAGCTTTGATAACAATGGAAAACTGGTAATGGGCAAAACCAGCAACAACAGCTTCCAGCTGATGTCCGAGAGAGCTCCTCTGAACTTATCCACGTTCTTGTTCTTTCGTCAATACTTCCCCAAGCAGCAAGGAAAACACCAAACCTGCCAGGGCGCCAACAAGTATCAGTGTCGATCGATAAAACGCAATCGGACGGTTTGGGATTGCCGCAGGCTGATACTGGCTGACATTCAACTCGCCTGTAAGACCCAGGCTCAGTGGACTTTTTGCTAAGATGATGCTTTCGGTTTCATCCATTGTCTGTGCCACAATTTCGGGATTTAATGCCTGGCAAAACGGCAGGTCCTGCTTTAAGGGGTCCTCAAGGCAGCCCGTCAACATTGCCTGCCTGGCTTTGGCTTCGGATAAGGCAAGTGCGTGGGGATACGCCTCAAACAAGCGCTCATAAGCCTTTTCAGCCCAGATCGTTGCTATTAGGGCTGCTTCCTCAGGATTTGCATCCCTCACCTTGATCAGAGTGCTCATTAATCGTCGTTCGATTTTTGTCTTATTGATCAGGTCTGTAGCTGTGTAGCTTTTACCTGATTCTGAAAGCCTTTGCTGAACCCTTTCGACAATGTCCGGGTGAAAAACCAGTGTTCCTACAATGTCAACCTGGGAATCAATCATAATTTCTGTAACATTAGTGCCAGTGACCACTTCCAAATTTGTGGTCAGCAATGAAACCGCTTCGTATTTAGGGGGCACGAACAGGCTGATCAGCAGCCCTATCAGCGCACCAACAAGCATAATGCCCGCAACACCCAGCCATTCTGTTGCTTTGGCACGCAAGATTTTAGGTCTGAAATCCGTCTTTGCTAAAGGCTTTCCCGGTTTTTTCATCGGTCTCCAAGGCTAAATTACTTTCAGGTATTTTAACACTGCCACCGGGTAATGACAAACTCCATCTTCTGCTGGTAAAATCGCATCATGCTTACTTTTTCTGTTGAAAAACCCTTAGTTGATTGTAAAACCCTGTTAGGGGAGTGCCCGATATGGGACCCCATTCGCGAAGTTCTTTTCTGGGTTGATATTGACCAGGGTTTATTGTACGAGTATTCTCCACAAAGCTTAGGTTTAAAAGTCCACCAAATCGGTCAGAAACTGAGCTGTGTTGCCCTCACCAAAACTGATCGTTTGCTGCTCGCGACGGAGCGCGGATTTGCCTTTTATCAACCTGGAGACCCCTCGCCAGCTAATTTTTTGAATGTAATCTCTATGGGGACAGATTCAATGTTCAACGATGGCAAAGTCTCGCCAGATGGTGAGTTTTGGGCAGGCTCAAAGGGCCCGCGCGGCACCTCGAAACTCTACCGTCTTTCTCACGAACTGACCTGCAGCATTCTACTGGAGGATATCTCGATCTCCAACGGGATTGGTTGGAGTTTGGATGGTAAGTTTTTCTTCCACACTGATTCCCTTGATCACACCATCTACCGCTACACTTTGCAGGGTGAAGAGCTGACAAACAAAGAAATCTTTTACACTCCCCCACAAGGTACACCGGATGGGTTGACCATTGATGCGGATGGAAATCTTTGGGTGGCTATCTGGGATGGCGGCAGGGTTGTTCAGCTTTCAGCACAAGGTGAAGAAATGGCGCAGATTCTAATGCCGGTCAGCCGCCCCACATCGCTTGTTTTTGGCGGGAAAGACCTTCGCACTCTTTACATCACCAGTGCCTCTGTTGACCTTACCGAAAAAGAAAAAAGCGCCCAACCGTATGCCGGAGCGCTCTTCTCTGTACAGACTAAAGCTGTGGGATTAGCACCTAAACGTTTTATACTACGCGCAACGCTTGATAATTAACAAATACTAAGCTCAATCCTCCTCGACTTCTCCGCTCTTTTCGAACCTGAGACGATCATGCGTGTTTAGAATACGTTTTCGTAAGCGCAAGTTCTCCGGCGTGACTTCCAGCAGCTCATCCGGACCCAGATACTCGATCATTTCGTCCAAACTCATTTGGCGCGGGGGATTTAAACGCTCATCCAAATCTCTAATCGACTGCCGCATGTTGGTCAGATGTTTTTTCTTGGCAATGTTGATTGAAAGATCCTGCGCCCTTGGGGTCTCCCCTACAATCATGCCCTCATAGACTTCCACTCCGGGCCCGATGAAGAGTATTCCCCGGGGTTCCGCGTTTTTCAATCCATAAGTTGACGAAACCCCATCCTCCCGCGCAACAATCGAGCTGGTATTCTTGCTCTCAATCACACCTTCGAGCGGCTGGTCTCCAACGTAGAAACTATTCAGGATACCCCTGCCCCGGGTGGCATTCAAAAACTTATAGCGAAAACCAAGCAAACCACGTGTCGGCATGGAATAGATCAGATGCACTGTCCCATCCGGATTATTGGTCATGTTGGTCATTTTCCCCTTACGCTGCCCTAGCATTTCAACGACAATCCCAACACTGTCGCTGTCAACATCGATGTGGACTTCTTCAAAAGGTTCCAACTTTCGCCCTGATTCGTCTTCAACGATAATTGCTTCAGGTCTGCTAACCTGGAATTCATAACCCTCACGCCGCATGGTTTCGATCAGGATCCCAAGGTGCAGCTCACCGCGCCCGGATACCAGAAAAGTGTCTTTCTGATCCGTTTGGGTAACTCTTAAAGCAATATTCGTGCGAAGTTCTTCGCTCAGGCGCTCCCAAAGCTTCCTGGTGGTGCCCCATTTGCCCTCTCGCCCACTTAACGGAGAGGTATTGACACCAAATGTCATCTGAACGGTCGGCTGTTGCACCTTGATTGCGGGCAGGACCTGTGGATTTTCCACATCTGCCAGGGTTTCACCAATCTGGATATCCTTCAGACCGCCAATTGTAACGATCTCACCGGCTTCTGCTTTGTCTATTGCGATCTTGGATAATCCCTGATAAGAAAATAAATATTTGGCCTGAATTTTCTCCAAGCTGCCATCAAGCTTAATTCGCATCACCTGCCCGCCCGCTTTCACGCTGCCCGCATGGATCCTGCCTGTGGCAGTCACACCGCTGTATTCATCATAGCCAAGGTTGGTAACCAGCATCTGAAAAGGCGCTTCAACATCCGCCATGGGTCCCGGTATGTTCTGCAAAATGCACTCAAACAACGGCGCTAAATTATCCCCGAGTTTTTCAGAGCTTCCTGCTTTGCCTGCCAACCCATCCGCATAGATGATCGGAAATTCAAGCAGCTCACTATTGGCTCCAAGCTCCACAAACAAATCAAAAGTTGCGTTCAAGGCCTGGTCAGCGTCCGCATCACGCCGGTCCAGTTTGTTGATCACCACAATGGTCGGCAAATTCTTGGCGATGGCCTGCTTGAGGACGAACCTTGTCTGCGGCTTGGGACCCTCAACCGCATCCACCAGCAGCAGAACGCCATCTACCATATTCATGATCCGTTCAACTTCTCCGCCAAAATCAGCATGACCCGGCGTGTCGACGATGTTGATTTTGACCAGATCTCCGGTTTCGGGGTCTGGCAAGGTGATGGCAGTATTCTTGGCAAGAATGGTAATTCCGCGCTCTCTTTCCAGATCGTTGGAATCCATGATGCGTTCCTGAACCTTTTGGTTCTCGCGGAACACCTTTGCCTGTTTCAGCATCGAATCGATCAGGGTCGTCTTACCGTGATCCACGTGGGCGATGATTGCCACATTTCTTATGTCTTTACGTTCAGTCAGCATTAACTAATCTCCAGTTTCCAAGAAAAAACCCGGCGAACCGGGTTTCTGCTATTCATTCAGACCAATAACGTCCCAAAAATATGGGGGTGGTTCAACCGGTTCGTCTACTATCTCAACCGCATTTCTCAATTTCTCCAAAACCTGGTAGAGTTTCTCCTCATCGTTGGCGTGAACCTCAAAAAGAGGTTGATTTTCGGCGACTAACTCACCAATTTTCACTTTGACCAGGATTCCAACAGCAAAGTCGATTTTGTCTTCTTTTTTCGAACGACCTGCGCCCAGGATGACCGAGCTCTCCCCAACTTCCTTTGCGTCAACGCTTTTGATATAACCCTTTTTCTCAGCTGTGATTGTCCTGTGAATTTTGGCTTTTGGCAGGCGGTCAAGTTCCCGGATATAAGAGATGTCACCGCCCTGGGCGGTAATCAGCTCTAACAATTTAGCAAAGGCACTTCCATCAGAAATTGTTGCTTCTGCCATTGCCAGCGCTTCAGGCATGGACGCAGCCTTTTTTCCAAGTATGAGCATATAGGCCGCCAGGTGTAAACAGTGGTAGCGATAGTCTTCCGGGGCATTTCCATGCAGCAGTTCGACTGCTTCTCTGAGCTCCAAAGCATTCCCAACGGCTTCACCAAGCGGTTGATCCATCGGGGAAAGCACCGCAATCACCCTCCGACCACTCAGATTCCCAATCGAAACCATCACGTTTGCAAGTTTGCGTGCGTCATCAAGAGTCTGCATAAAAGCGCCCTTGCCAACTTTCACGTCCAGAACGATCGCGTCAGCTCCGCCAGCGATCTTTTTGCTCATCACGGAGGAAGCAATCAGTGGAATCGATTGGACAGTACCCGTCACATCGCGCAGGGCATAAAGCTTGCCATCCGCGGGCGCCAGGTCGGCGCTTTGCCCTGTCAGCACAATTCCAATCTGCTTTATCTGGCTGATGAATTCTTCGGTCGAGAGATTACTTCTAAAACCTGGTATCGATTCGAGCTTGTCGATAGTTCCACCGCTAAAACCCAAACCCCTGCCAGACATCTTGCCGACAGGCAGCCCACAGGCTGCAACCATTGGAGCGACACTCAAGGTGGTTTTGTCACCAACTCCCCCAGTGGAGTGCTTGTCGACCACCAGTTCGCCGATCTCACCCAGATCCAGCACTTCTCCCGAATTCGCCATTGCCATGGTGAGATCTGTGATTTCCTGATCTGTCATGCCGTTCAGCAAAACCGCCATAGCCCAGGCTGACATCTGATAATCAGGCACTTCATCATGGGCATATCCGCTCACGAGAAAGTCTATTTCAGCCTTTGTCAGAGCTAACTTATCTCGTGTTTTAACAATCAAATCCAAAGCGCGCATAGCAATACTCTTATTCTGCCGGGTAGATACAAATCTTGCGATTTGGTTCCTCGCCGATCGATTCGGTGTATACCAGACTATTTTTTCGCAATTCTATGTGAACTATCCTGCGTTCATTCGGCGGCATCGGTTCAAGGCACTGCCTGCGACCGGTGGACACAACCTGGTCAGCCATCCGACGGGCAAGTTTTTGCAGCTCAATTTCCCTGCGGTGGCGGAAGTTTTGAATATCCAACTGCAGCGGGATCCATCGATTAACTTTTTTGTTTACCATCAGGCTGGTAATGTATTGTAAAGCGTTCAGAGTTTCAGCCCGTCGTCCAATCAGAAAGCTCAAATCTGAACCTTCGATGTTGACGTAAACAATTTCCCTGTCTTCTTCTTCCTGATAAATCTTCTCGACTTTAACGCCTGCATGGACGTCCATCTTTTCCAGTAATTCAGAAACTGTATCTCTGACCACTGTTTCTATCTCTGTCAGTTCCAGGGCAATTCTTTCTTCAGTGTTTGAGCCCATCTCTGCTTCAAGCATTTCTTCAAAGTTGAGATCTTCTTCTTCGTCAGATGTCCTAATCTCTTCTTCTGCATCAAGAACCTGGGTTGAGGGATCTCTGTTTTCCAGTAATGTGAGTTTGATGTGGGCTTGCTTGGAGGCAAACCGGAATAAATTCCGCTTTCCTTCGTCCAATACTTCGACTTCCACATCCTCGCGTTCGACCCCTAATTGCTCCAGCCCCTTCTCGATAGCCTCTTCGACTGTTGGGGCAACAACCTCAAGGGTGGTATTGTTTTTAGTCATCAGACACACTCAACTTTCAAATATGCTTATCTCTTCATCTTAGGACGCTGGCGTTTAACCGCTGCCCGTGCTGAAGGTTTGCTCGTCTTCTCCACAATTTCAGGCTCATCTTCTTCTTCATCCGGCAAATCAGGCACAACGATGCTGGGTTTGCTCACGTTGGGCTTGGATTTAACCCAGGGAAAGATTCTCGACCAGTCTGTCTTTCCCATCGCCGCATATTGCGCGACAGTGGTCAGGTTGCTGACAACAAAGTAAAGCGCCAGACCTGCCGAGAATTGGTAAGCCATCACACCCATCAGGATAGGCATGGTCATACTCATGCTGTTCGACATAGCAGCTGCCTGGTCATTGCCAGCTTCAGTCGGAGGTTGCATCACCCTGGTTTGGACAATTGTTGACAAAACCACCAGGATTGTGAGCACCGGAATTCCAATACCAGCAATCATCAAGCGTTCTGGCTGACCAAGATCCATCCAAAGGAAACGGTTTTGGATCGGCAAGATCTTGGTTGAATCAAGGAATGGGTAAATCATGCGCTCCAGGCGAACCAACTCAAAAGGCGTGCTGGCCATTGCGCGCATAATGCTCTGATAAAGGCCGATGATAATTGGAAATTGGATCAGCATCGGCAGACAGGAGCCAAACGGGCTGACTCCAAGCTCCTTGTAAAGCTTCATCTGCTCTTCTGCCAGCTTTTCCTTATTATCCTTGTACTTCTCCTGCATCTTTACATAGCGCGGACTTTTTTGCATATCCTGCATAGCTTGCGAGGATTTCATCTGCCTGGCAGTCAAAGGGTAAGTGATCAGCTTGATCAGAATGGTAAAAAGAATAATCGCGACGCCAAAGTTCTTGACGAGCATCGTGATCATCAGCAAGACATTGGTGAAGGGTTGAACAATCAGGGTATCCCACATAGTCGACCTCTCTATTTCTCAGGTTTGAAGGTCCAGACAGGCTGACCTTGTAAATCGAATGCGTAGACCAGGTTATCCCCTTTGATGGCACCAACCAGAACCATGGTCTCTGTTACAACCGGCGTGTTATAAACGCTCCCACTTACGATGCGCGACCAGATGGATTGTTGATCCATTCCATAAAGAGCGATCGTTCCATCTTCCAACGCTGCCACAAAGCCCTTACCCTCAACCAATGACAGTCCTGCAGGCATGGATCCGCCGGCATTTAGCCGCCAGTTTTCCTTTCCAGTTTCGGGAGACAAAGAAATGATTTTGCCGGTTTTGTCGTTAAAGATGATTTGACCATCCACCAAAATCGGTTCTGCCCAAACACTGCCCAAAGTTCCGGCATCATCAAAGCGCCAGACTATTTCGCCGCTCTGGCGGTCAATTCTGACAAACTCACCTGCCAGAGAACCGACGAAGACAGAATCTGTCTGCGGGTCATAAACCGGTGCAGCGATCACGGCCCCATTCAAACCAACCTCGCGGATAGTCGTGCCGTCAGCTTTGTTGAGAAAAATCACTTTGTGATCCTGGGAACTGACAATCACCATGTCATCGACAATCAGGGGTTCGGAAATATAAGCAAAGTCACCCTCGTGGGTCCAGACCAAGGTGTTGTTTTCATCAATTGCGTAAATATTCCTGTCAGAATTTGGCGCAATGATCAGGTTGCCGTCTTTCGCAGCTTTACCCTGGTACCAGCCTTCGGCGTCAGCAAATGTCCATTCAATGGTGGGCATTCCTGACACATTGATCTTGAGAAGATCGTTCGCAAAATCACCGACATAGATAGACTCTCCATCGATCAATGCGGGGGCATAAAAAACCTGCTTGATATTTGATTTCTCTGGATATCTCCAGGTTGCTATCCCATTTACAGGATCGATCTGATAGACATAATTTAGATACGATACGAATATTTTGTTCTCTCCAGCGCTGATGCCCGGAGTGCTTTCGGCCCGAGGGCCCATTGCACAACCAGCGAGAAGTAATCCCGCCAGAAGGACAATCAATAGAGAACGAAGGTATTTTTTGCTCATAGATCTCCTAAGGTACTGGATCAAAACCGCCCGGATTGAACGGGTTGCAACGTGCTACACGCTTAATACCCATCCATCCACCTTTCAATGCACCATACTTGTAAACCGCTTGGTAAGCGTAGTGGGAACAGGTCGGATAAAACCGACAAGTATTCGGCGGCAAGGTTTTTGACACTGTTTTTTGATAAGCCTTAATCATTAATAGAACCAACAGTCGCGGTAGATTGCCAAAATTTTTTGGTAGATCCGATAATTCCGGATCGCAAGTCTTGCAGTCTGCCTCATCGGAAGAATCATGCGCAATCATTTTTGCTCACCCGATTAGAAACTCGGTTAAACAACTCTTGAACCGCGGCATCAACCTCCCGCGGTTCTGCGTAAAGAAGCCTTTTTCTGGCAATCAAAACACAATCCATGCCCACTTCAAGTCTTTTCAGATTCTCAACTGCTCTGGCGCGCAATCGACGCCTGCATCGGTTGCGCTGAACCGCCCCTCCCACCGATCGGCTTGCAATCACAGCATACCGGATCACCTGGAAGTCATTGGATTTCGTCACAAGAATCGCCAGCGGATTCGCTACAGATTCTCCCTCTTGTTTGACCTTCTGGATAATCCTGGGGTCTTTGAGGTGGTTGATCGAAAGCCCGGCGACTGACCTGACTTCCATCCCGCTGCAGTCTACCAGCGAACGCGCTTAACGTGATTGTTAGACTTTGTGGCCAGCTCGTGGCGCCCACGAAGACGACGACGCTTCAACACTGCCCGCCCATCTTTCGTGGACATGCGGGCGCGGAATCCGTGTACGCGCACACGGCGGCGTATTTTTGGTTGATAAGTTCTTTTTGTAGACATCGCAATTCCTTTCAGAAATCCGTTTGTGCCGCGATCGCAGGCATTTACGGACATTTTTAGCTATATTTTTTGTCAATAATGTAACCAAACAATTTTACCTCAAACGGTCTAATCGTCAAGTGACAATCAAGAGGAACCTAATCTTCATTATTATCGACGTTTTGGCTCCACAAATGCCCAATGATGCTGCGGTTGGCAGTTAACGCATCAATTTCCACATACCGCACCTGGTTGTGAAGGTTTTCAGGGGATGGCGCGTAAACTTTCAAAAAATCTTCACTCCAACCCTGCCAAACCCAATCGCCTTGCAGTTTTGCCTGGCTTTCAAACAACACTTTCGCATGTTGTCCCAATCTTCGCGAGACAAATTCCTTTTCAGAATCAGCCAAAAGACTGCGCACGATGCTTGTACGCTCTTTGCGAATGGAATTCTGTACTTGCCCGTCCATTGTGAAAGCAGCCGTGCCTTGCAGGGCTGAAAAGGGAAACACATGCCCCCCACTGAATCGGCACTCTTCGATAAACTTTAGAGAATGCTCGAACAATTCCTGGGTTTCACCAGAAAATCCGCAGATAATGTCTGTGGTGATGGCTAAACCGGGATTTTCATTTCGTATCATGTCGAGCATATCCCGAAATCTTGCCGTGTTCATTGGTCGGTTCATTTTCCGCAGGAGCTCATCTGAGCCAGACTGCAAAGGAATGTGCATATGCGGACAAAGCCGCGGGTCTTTGAAGAGATTGATCAAATCAGGGCTGACATCCCAGGGTTCAATCGATGAGAGGCGGATGCGTTCAATGCCGGTTCGTTCCAACAGCATCACCATCAGGTCTGCCAGTGTTTGCCTGGGCACCAAATCTTTGCCCCAGGAACCGAGCTGAACACCTGTCAGAACAATTTCTTTGACCCCAAGTTTATGCAGTTTCAGCGCATAAGCGATCACACTTTCAGGGTCGGTGCTCAATGAGCGCCCCCTGGCCACCTGGGTCAAACAATAGGCACAGCGGTTGTCGCAGCCATCCTGTACCTTTACAAATCCGCGGGTTCTGTTCCTCGCTCCCAGGTCTGGACGGATTTCTCCCAACTCAGACCGGACTGGGACTGCCTTTTCCAATAAATCCACAAGGATTTGGTCCTTTGCGTCGTTGTTGTATGCCTTGTCCAGGATCTGCAATTGCCCCTCAGGCTCTTCCTGGCTGATGCTTACCCAGCATCCGGTACCAATTACCCTGGCTTGTGGAAAACGAGCTTTGTGATGTCTGAGCATTTTCCGGGAATCTGCGGAAGCTTTCGCGGTCACGCAGCAGGTGTTGATGATTATCTCATCCGCTTCTTCGGGGTTCGAAACAATTTCAACGCCGGCTTCGGTCAGCGAAAGCGCGAGCTGCTCTAATTCCGCCTGATTCAGGCGGCAACCTACCATGTTGAGAAAGACTTTCATCTAAGGCTTGGAAACAATCAAATTATTAAAAACAAAAGAACCAGCTCCACTCTGCCCGGTTTCCGCAAAAATTCCGACATCCCCGTTGCTAAGCTGCTCATCTTCCGCTGTCACAGCAAGCTTACCGTTTACCAGCAAACTCAACTGATTTCCTACACAGAAGACCTCAAGCAAATTTTTGTCGTCATCTTGATTTACATCGTGGTTGTACATCATTTTTCCGCCAGGCAGGGTACTGCTTTCACCATTAACTACCCTCACCAAGCCCGTGTAGCCGTCAGGCGTGACGAAAAAACGATAATAATTTTGACTGTCTTGGTAGCGGCAAACGATGCCCAGATAAGAATCGTTGCTGCCTGTTAGTTTATGCGTTTCGACCTGCACCTTTACGTCATTAAATTGCAGACCTGTGGTTGAAATTGACCTTCCACCCTTGTTATTTATCGAAATTAGATAGCCCTCACTTGAATAACCCTTCAATTCGTAGACATTGTTGACGATTTCCCACCCAGTTGTGTCATCCTTAAAGTCGTCCTGAAGCAGAACCTCGCCGCTGGATTTCCAGGGAAGTTTGTCCTGGCTAATTTGGATTTTTTGAATCGCTGAACAGCCGTTGAGAATAAAAAGGCAAATAAACAATAAAGGTAATAAGCGATTTTGTTTCACAGGATTATCATACCAGAAAAGTTAGGATTTCCCTGCTTTAATAATATCACCCCGCCATGCCGTGTGCTGGAGGGTTTTGAACCTGCATTAGCAGGATGGTCCTACTATCAGGATCGATCTTGACTTCCGTCTATCACGTCACCTGAATAAGATCAGACCTTTTTTGTTCGTGTTGGTACAAAACTGAGTGTCAGCATCACAAACACAGCAGGGTATCTTTTTTATACCATATTTTCAAAAGACTCACTTTCTACCCCCAATAACTGTATAATCTGTTGAAAGAAATGAGGAACCCCTTGCCTAAGCGTTTGTTTATCGCGATAGATCCTGAGCCTGCAATGCTTGATACAATTTTCAGGCTGACATCAAGCATGAAACGCGAATATCCAGTGGCAGGTGTGCGCTACACAGCCCCACAAAACCTGCATCTCACCTTGCTTTTTCTTGGCGATACGGAGGAAGATATTATTCCAAAAATTAATCGCGACCTCGAGCGGATCTGTCATAATTTCAAGGAGTTTGATTTGGATTTATCAGATCTTGGCGCATTTCCATCCCAACGCAATCCCTGCATCATTTGGCTGGGGGTTAAAAATCCCGGGCCAGTCTCAGCATTGGCAAAAGCTATCATCTATAATGCCGGCTTGGTTGCGGAACCTGAAAAGGTCAGATTTACTCCGCATCTCACGCTTGGCAGAGTAGCTGAAGCTTCCCGTGGGACTTCAAGTGAGACGTTTTCAAAGCTATTTGCCAAACTCGGTCATGTAAAAGCAGGCTCAACCAGGATCAGAGAAGTGCTCTTGTACGAAAGTGTCCTGAAACCTGGTGGACCTGTATACACTATACTTAGTCGGCATGCCCTTAAAGAATTGTGTTAAACTTTTTTGCAGTGAGGTGAAATCTGGAACCAATTAATTTAGGACGCAAGATCGTACAAATTCTTGAAGACAAACTGGCAGAAAACATTCTGCTCCTCGACCTTACCGGTATCTCAGACTTTACGGACTCTTTTGTAATCGCAAACGGCACCAGCGAAAGAATGCTGCAGAGCCTGGCTGATTATGCCCGTGAAATAATTAAACCTGAAACCGGATTGAGCCCTGTTGTGGAAAGCAGTGGTCAATCCGGCTGGATAGTCCTGGATTACGGTTATGTTGTAGTTCACTTGCTGAGCCCTGAAATGCGAGAGTATTATGACCTCGAGGGCCTATGGCAAAATGCGAAAACCGTGCTCAGCGTTCAGTAAATCTGTAATCTAAACAAATTCTTCGATAATCTCCTGCGCGTGCTCCGCGGGTTTTACCTTTTCGTAGATCTTCACAAGTTTGCCATCTTCATCAATGAGGAATGTGGTGCGATTGATGCCGTAATACTCGCGCCCCATATATTTCTTTAATCCCCACACCCCATAGGCTTCACTGACCATATGGTCTGCGTCGGAGAGCAGTGTGAAAGGTAATTGATGCTTTTCCTGGAATTTGGCATGCGATTTGATAGAATCCGCGCTAACTCCCAATATGACGATGTCATTTTGCTTGAAGACAGAATAATTATCCCTGAAACTGCAAGCTTCGGCAGTACAGCCCGGTGTATCGTCCTTTGGATAAAAATAAAGGACAACGCGTTTACCAAGATAGTCTGAAAGCTTGTGAGTTTCGCCGTTTTGATCACTGAGTTCAAAGGCGGGTGCGGGTTTATTAACTTCTAAGTTCATTGTCTCCTCCGTTTTTTTATCTTAAGAGCAAAGGATACGCTAAAAGGTAAATCAATGAAAAGAATTGTACAATCGCCAATGCCCTCAAGAGTTGCCAGTTAGGCCGCATACCTCCCGCAATTTGTTGGAGGAAAAACACCTCTGCCCCACTGATAAAGCTCAGCAGCAAAGTTGGCCAGTTACGCGACCAGGTATTGCTGGTTGCCAGATAGATCAACAAAGCAAGATAGGTCATCAGGGTTAGTCCATGATGGAATCTGAGCGCCTTTTCCCAACCGACCGCAGCTATAAAATTGTTATTTCTTGAAGCACTGCTCTGATCATATTCGGAAAAGAGAAGGGTGATCGCTGAAGCCCCATATAGAAAAAATATTGGCATCCAAAGCAGAAAAAGCAAATAAGAAAACTGATACTCCTGAATTGCGCTTCCCATCAGGAACATGATCGGCGAAACCACCAAACCTTCGAAAAGCCAGGTCATCGAATTGAACCATAAACGGCTGAATCTTCCCAATGAAAAAACAACGATAAGCGCTAAAGCGATCAGAAGCAGCAAGTTCGTGCCGATCAGAACCTCAGCTTCAAGCAAAAGATAAAGCCCTGCAAAAATAACGAAAAAGGCTCCTAAAATCAAGGTCAAGGCACTGGAGGATTGGCTTTTTCCTGCGGATTTTACCCTGGTGAATGGATTAACCCGATTGGAGCTTAGAAAACGCTGCACTTCTTGTAACAAGTAGAACGCGTAGAAAATTGTCAGACCTGCGCCAAGGCTTAGCATGTATATAGAACGTCCTGACCAGCTTGCAATCATCACTCCAAGTAAGTAACTGGCAGTAGCAGAAGCAACGTAAAACCAATTAATGTTTAATTTATTTTTTAGCATGCCTGTATTTTAACATGCGCAAACCTTGAAATGCTGAGTGATATAATTTTTTGTGGTAATCATGAAAAGATGGTTTGTTTCCTTCCTGGTTGTTTTTCTCCTTGGAAGTCTTGGCTCGCAGGGAATTTTTGCTGCTGAGCCTGAAATACAGAACCAACTCTATGTGGCTAACACTGCAGATCTGTGCGATGGTTATTGCAACTGTTTTTTCAATGACAGCGCCGATCTGCAAGCATCGATCGCCATAACGAAGGCAATTGAATACGCGCGTACGAACAATATCACGGATGCGATAATTAACGTACTTTCTCCCTACGAAATCAACAGTCACACAGTTCTGATTGATTATCCAGTGACTATTGTTGGCAAAAATGGTGGTTGGATCAGCACTTCAAACAGTAATTGCACAAGACCAATGTTTGAAATTTCAGCCCAGGCAACCCTGCGGGACATCTACCTGACGGATGGCATCTGCAACAGCCCTTCAAGAGACTTGTTGATCATTGAGAGTGCCTCACCTGTTCTGGTCGAACATAGCACCTTTGAGAATGGACAGACAGCCGTTTCCTACCTGGCAGGAGCTGGGCAATTGACCCTGCAATTCAACCACGTCAACAATAATCAATTTGCTGTCAGCCACACTAATGCGAATCCCAACGCGCAATTACTACTTGTGGCGAACAACATTACCTCTAATGGGACTTCTTCGCAAGTTTCCTGCTCTGGTAACAGCCTTGTGGATCACAACTTCTGGGGGGAAAATGTACTTCCAAGTCAATCGGCAAATGATTGCGATGCGGATGACGACAAGCGTTTGGATGCACCAATCGTAACCGAGACAACTGGCGTAGCTGCGCGCTTATTTAGCCTGACTACCACATTCCCTGCCAACGATTTTTATGGTTTCAAGGCAAGCAGCCCCAATTCCGGGAGCTTATATGCAGTCAACCATGGGGACTCCACCCCATTTATTGACACTGCTGGCAGCGTTTATCACTGCAGCAATTTTTTCGATGTATTCCTGCCTCCCTCGACCTCTCCTTCTGAGATCACGCTCTCCTTCTCTTATCGAGATACCGATGATTGTTCCTCCATCATCCAATCTGCCGCGTATTGCGGTTCAGGCGACCAAAATAAATTTCCTCTGCTGTGGTATGACCCCAAAACCCTGGTCACAGATAAATGGGATAAAACTGGTAACAAACCCCAATCTTCTGTGGGAAGCATCTATGCCGGACAAGAAACCATATGCCGCATGGCTTCAAAGACAATCGAAGTCATTGTTGACAATAATGGTCGCCCTGATCTTCTGAATGATTTTTTCTTCACTCCTTTTGTAATCGGATATGAGCAGGCAGCAGTTCTTTCGTTTACTGCCACATCTGCGGTAAACAATATCAATCTGAGCTGGACCACTGCCACTGAATTTAACACTTCTGGCTTTTATATATCCCGCTCAATAACTGCCGATGGTACCTACCAAAATATCTCCGGCGAAATAATCGCTACAGGCCCCGAAACCTCAGGTGATACTTATAGTTACACGGATTCCACGGCAGCAGTTGACCAAACCTACTATTACAAACTTGTGGTTTTGAACTCTGACGGATCTGTTCAGCAAGTGATTGGACCGGAAAGTGCAATAATTCAACCTATATCCACTCCGACGAACACCGCAACCGCAACTCGCACCCCCACCCGCACAGCTACCCCAACCAGAACACCTGTCTATCGCAGCCCAACACCCTTCAGAACTGCCACATCCGCCTTTGGAACGGGAGTTCCAATTGACCCAACGCTCTCTATGCCAACTGCCTCAACAACTCCAGACGTTGAACAGACGCCTGAGCTTGATCCTACCCAGGAAGGAACCCCAACCCAAACCGCAACTTCTTCACGTACGCCAACACCCACAGTCTCAGGTACACCAAATTCAGGTTTGCTCACAAAAACCGACCGTTACTCTGGTCAGAATCGACTTCCATTCTTTCTTGGAGGAATCGCGGTATTGGGGTTAATCACTCTGCTTGTCTTTTACATTCATCGCAAACACTAATTTTTTGACAATTGGTTTTGAGTATGCTATTCTATGCCCATTCTTAATAGGGATAGCATGATATGTTAAGAGAACGCGTCTCAGATAATGTCTACTGGTTTCAAAGTGAAGTTTATGCGCAGGTTACTGCGGGTACAGTTGTGGGGCCTCAATGGGCAGTTTTGATTGATACGCTCATGCCCTCCGAGACTCCGCTTATTCGGAATTTCATCGAATCCCAATTGATGGTCCCGGTCAAATACATCATCAATACCCACCACCACGCCGATCACTCCTGGGGCAATTGTATCTTTCCGAACGCCACGATCATTGGACATCAACAATGCCGCGATCTTATGATCGAAAAAAGCACTTCGGCTCTGGCTGAAGCCGTCCAGGAAAACTCCTTTTTCCGTGATATTTGCATTTCGCCTCCTCAAGTTACATTTGGTTCTGGCACTTTATCTTTACGGATTGGAAAAAAACAACTTCAAATCTTCTCAACTCCTGGTCATTCAGAGGACAGCATTTCTGTGCTCCTTGAAGATGAGCGCATTTTGTTTGCTGGGGATTCCTTCATGCCTGTGCCCTACTTTGTTGGCGGCGATCTTGAGGTGATGGCGCAATCAATCGCCCAAATAGGTGAGATGAGCCTCGAAAATATTATTCAGGGACATGGAGATATTATCCTTCGGGGAGAAATTGAAGAAGTAAAAAATCACAATCTTGAATATTTGCAGACGCTTCAAAAAATTGTAAAAACAGCTATGCGCCGGCGCAACCCACTTGAGTATATTTCAATCCAGGATATTGAAGATACCGGCAAACATCGGGTCAGCCTCGGGGGACTCGCGCAAGACTTGCACATACGTAATCTGCAGTGGCTTTATTATCAGGAAATCAAGAAGTTAGAAGCTTAAGTAAAACTAACTAACACAAACATTAGAACGATCAAGCCTGCCATCAGTAAGGGTTCGAGCAGTTTCCGACTGTTCAGAGGTCCCTCAATAACCATCAAGGCAGTCAGGACATACAAGATCCCGCTCACAACCAGACCATATTGAACTGGCTTCAAAAAAAGATAATACATCGCCCCTGCAATTTCAGCGCATAACATCCCAGAAACCACCACACGGGAAAACGCTCCCGTTCCATTTGTGCGCAGATGAATCGTCCTGAAAGCCACGAACCCAGCGGTTATTAGAATCAAAATTGCCTGGATATACAATCTGATTTGAGAAGCAGCCATCGATGTTGTGAAAGCTAAAAACAACGCAAATGCCAGGCTGATCAATAGTGGGGCTACAACCTTGTTTGCCTCTCCTGTTGGGATAAGCACCCGGTATTCTGCGTTCAGGATCACACCGATGATGACCAGGCTAAAACCCAGCCCAAGCCACCAGATTGGATTTCTTTCCAATTGTGTCAACATCGTGCCAGTAATCAGGGTTGCCAGGCTCGGCAGAACCAGATTGGGGATAAATACCCAGGGGTAACCCACCAAATTTTCGCGCTCTGGATGGGTTGCAAATAACCAAAAACATCCACCTGTTGCCAAAAGCATAAGCACAATTGGAACCAGACCAACAATACTAAAGTTGATAATGAAGCCAAACAGATTTGTGCCAGGAGTCAGTCGTTCACTGGGAATAACGTACAAAGCAGCCAAGAAAGTTGCCAATGTCGCGAGGATAATGCTAAAGCGATTTATGTACCTGTTTTCCACTGCTATTTCATTCATTTTTTGTATTCTATCACCATTAAAACAAACGCAGAATTAGTGCTTCACTTCATTTAATGGTAAAATTATAAGGTTATGAAAGTTATGCTGCCGTTTCAAGAACAACCAAAAATTTTTGCCTCCTTTAAAGCTGGTTACGAGACCACTTCCAGGCATTTATACCTGCTTCTTTTCCCGGTGATACTTGACCTTTTTTTGCTATTTGGCTTGAGAGTCACAATGCTTGAAATAATGCAGAATGTTATTCAACGCTTTATCCTGCCACCTTCAGCCACACCTGACTTAGTCGCAAATTGGGAACTTTTAAAATCACAGTCAATCGAATTTTTCCGGTATTTCAGTCTGACCGCTTTCCTTCGTTCATTTCCGGTTGGCATTCCCAGCCTGTTTTCTGTTGCCGCCTTCGAACGTAATCCTCTCGGAGAATACCAGTTCATTCACCTCCAGGAACCCGCAATGGCCTTACTTGTGGTGATTGGATCAACCCTGATCGGGCTTATTTTTGCATATTTATTATACAGACTGACCGGCAGAGTAACTGCTCCTCAGTCTTCACTATCTGAGTCCACCCTGGAAAAGCGCTCATTGATTTCATGGCTTTGGATACCGGTAGTCACATTGTTGGTGATTTTATTTGTACTCTTACCGGCAGTTTTGGTAATCAGTTTGATTGGGGCTCTTCTGCCAATTTTTACCACAATCGGCTACTTCTTTTTGACTGTGGTCATGCTTACGCTCTTGTTACCGGTCTTTTTTACTCCGCACTTGATTGTGTTAGAAAAATTGAGCCTCCGACAGGCTCTTGCAGCCAGCTTCAGCACCGTCCGGCTTACCAATGCCAAAAGCACAAGCTTTATCTTTCTGGCTATTCTGACCAGTTATCTGACGAACATGCTCTGGCGCATTCCAGCAGATGATTCCTGGATGTTATTGGTAAGCATCTTTGGGCATGCTTTGATCTCAATCGTGATTTTGGCAGCAAGTTTTCATTACATCTCAGACGCCCGCAGAAACGTCCGCACATTTTTAGAAAATCAGGTGTCAGAAACCAATCTGGCATAAACTTTTGGAGCAAAAACTTGAACAATAAACCCGAACATTACAATGCAGGAGACATCCAGATCCTGGAAGGTCTTGAAGCCGTCCGCCGCCGTCCAGGCATGTATGTAGGCGGCACTGACGTCAAAGCCCTTCATCACCTTATCTATGAAGTTGTTGACAACTCCATCGATGAGGCTCTTGCTGGATTTTGCGATCACATTTCCATCACTATTCATCCCGATGACAGTGTCACTGTCAAAGATAACGGTCGCGGCATTCCTGTGGAGATCCATCCGGAGAGGAAGATATCAGCTCTTCAGGTCGTTATGACCGTGCTGCATGCCGGCGGAAAATTTGGGGGTGGATCCTACAAAGTCTCCGGCGGTTTACATGGTGTGGGTGTTTCAGCTGTAAACGCTCTTTCGGAATGGTGTGAAGTTACCATTCATCGTTCGAATAAAATTTACTTTCAACGCTACGAAAGAGGCATCCCCCAGGAACCTGTAAAAGCCATTGGAACGTACAAGGGCGATTATGATGGCACGTCCACTTCTTTCCGCTTTGATCGTGAAATTTTCAAAGACGACGCGAGTTTCCGTTTTGAAACACTCGTGCAGCGCTTCCGTGAGATGGCATTTGTTACCCGCGGCGTCAGTATTCAACTGATAGATGAACGCGCAGGCAAAGATATGACCTTTCACTTCGAAGGTGGAATCGCATCCTTCGCCCGGTATGTCAACCGCAACCGCGAAACACTGCATCCATTAATTTTTGGTGAAAGAGAGATCGATGGCATCGGTGTTGAATTTGCGCTTCAATACACCGACTCGTATTCAGAATCCATTTATACCTTTGCCAACACGATTAACACCATAGATGGCGGAACACATCTTACGGGTTTGCGCGCTGCAATCACGCGCAGCATCAATGATTATGCCCGCAAAGCAGGTCTGCTGAAAGATTCAGAATCAAATTTCAGCGGCGATGATACGCGTGAGGGTCTCACAGGTATTGTCAGCATCAAACACCCGGACCCTCAGTTTGAAAGCCAGACCAAAGTCAAGCTGATGAATCCGGAAGTGCAAACCCATGTTCAATCAGTGGTACTCGAAACAGTTTCCACTTTTCTTGAGGAGAATCCTGCCACCGGTCGCGCTATCGTCCAGAAGTGTCTCACTTCCGCCCGGGCGCGGGATGCTGCCAAAAAGGCACGCGATCTCGTCATCCGCAAATCCGCGCTTGAGTCGATGACTCTTCCCGGTAAATTGGCAGACTGTTCTGAACGCAATCCGGAAAAAACCGAGATGTTCATTGTTGAGGGTGAATCGGCTGGTGGCTCTGCCAAGCAGGGTCGCGACCGGCATTTTCAGGCTATCCTTCCGCTACGCGGTAAGATTCTCAACACCGAACGCGCCCGTCTGGATAAGATCCTCGGCAATCGGGAAGTGAAGTCCCTTGTTTCAGCGTTAGGCACAGGCATTGGCGATTCCTTCGACCTCAAAGGTCTCAGATATGGTCGGGTGGTCATCATGACCGATGCCGATGTTGACGGTGCTCACATCCGCACGCTTCTGCTGACCTTTTTCTTCCGCTATATGCAGCCTCTGATCGAAGAAGGGCACCTCTACATTGCCCAACCACCCCTTTATCGCATCACTAACCGCAATCAAATCTATTACGCCTATAGTGAAGCAGAGAAAGACAAGCTGGTTGCAAAATTTGGTGGACTGAACAAAGTTGGTCTCTCACGCTACAAAGGTCTTGGAGAAATGAACCCCGAGCAACTTTGGGAAACCACCATGAACCCTGAAAACCGCACCCTCCTGCAAGTGGAAATTGAGGACGCCGCTGAGGCAGACCGGACTTTCGACATGCTGATGGGTTCGCTTGTTCCTCCCCGACGGCGTTTCATCCAAACGCACGCCAAGGAAGTTCGCAACCTGGACATCTAAATTGACTATAACTCGCCTGCTCACCAGGCGAGTTTGATATTATGGCACGTAAAATTCTTCATTTAGACCTCGATGCTTTTTTCTGTTCCGTTGAGGAACTGCTCGATCCAAGCCTGCTTGGTAAAGCTTTCGCTGTTGGCGGAAATCCCCAGGGACGTGGTGTGATCGCATCCTGTTCTTATGCCGCCCGCCTGAAAGGCGTACGTTCTGCCATGCCCGCAGGCAAAGCCATCCAACTTTGCCCCGAGCTGATCATGGTCCATCACCGCCATGGGCTTTATAGTGAATATTCTGACAGGGTTATGTCGATCCTGCAGGATACGACACCCCTGGTTGAGCAGGTTTCGGTGGATGAAGCCTTCCTCGATGTGAGCGATCTTCCGCAGCCACTCAAGTTAATTGCTGCCGGACTGCAAAAACGTGTCGCGGATGAAACCCAGCTGCCAAGTTCCCTTGGCGGTGGCACCAATAAACTGATCGCCAAAATGGCAAACGACTACGGTAAAAAACAGATACGCACCGGCCGTGCCCCACGAGCTATTACCATCATCGAGCCAGGAGAGGAACAGGCTTTTCTCGCCCCACTCGAGATCCAGGCACTGTGGGGCTTTGGGCCAAAAACCTCTGAGAAATTGCGCGAAAGAGGTATTTTTCGCATTGGGCAGCTTTATGAACTTTCCGAGCCGGAATTGCACGCTTTTTTTGGCAACCAAGCTCCCGAGATCCTTGATCGTGCCAGGGGAATAGATTCGCGTCCGGTTTACGATAGCGAACATGACCCAAAATCCGTTAGTAACGAGACCACATACTACTCTGACACCGACGATTTGGAACAGATATCCAATACCCTGCGCTGGCTGTCAGACAAGGTCGGATACCGCTTACGCAAGCAACAGCTGGCGGGTAGTTGCGTCCAAATCAAAATCCGATACTCGGACTTCACTACCATCACGCGTCAGAAGATGCTGCAGCAGCCTACCAACCTGGATGATGAGATTTTCTTTGCTGCAACGGAACTTCTTAAAAGCCATCTAACAGTTGGTCGGGAAGTGCGCCTGTTGGGCGTCGGCGTCACCAAATTGGAAGAACCTGCCGTCCAACTCTCATTGTGGGACAACTCTGTACAGAAGAAAACCCAGCTGATGGAGGCATTGGACACACTAAAAGACAAATATGGCAGGGAAATCATCATACGCGCCAGCTCGATGAAACCGGGTAAGAAAGAACCTAAATCGTAGGAAATATCTGGAAACTCCAGGTTAGGGTTGTCCCTCATTCCTGCCTGTGTCAATTCCGATTATCATGCCCCTATTTTTTGAAAATTACTCGTACGGTGGGGGCTTGCCCCCACGGCATGATCAATTTTGGACAAGAAAACCTAATGTCCTAAGACATTCAAATCACAACAACTACCGAAAAATTCTGGTATAATCGCGGGCACGCCAACGTAGCTCAGTCGGTAGAGCAGACGCTTCGTAAGCGTCCGGTCGGGGGTTCGATTCCCTTCGTTGGCTCTTTTTATTTAATACTCACCCTTGTTAGGGCTTCAGCTTTACTTTTCTACACAGTCTCGCCGATAGTGTACCCGCCATCCACAGGCAGGATCGCGCCGGTGATAAACTCAGCCATGGAAGAACTCATAAAAACAACCGCATTGGCTATATCAATGGTATTAGCATATCTGCCAAGTGGAATTTTCTTCAGTCTCTCGGCTTCCTGCAGTACCTGAACAGGATCTCCCATCCTGCTTTGAACAATTTCGGTGGCGGTGGGACCGGGAGAAACCACATTGACCCGGATTTGATTTTTCGCCAAATCTAATGCTGCGACTTTAGTAAGGGTTTGGATGGATGTCTTTGAAACGCTGTAATGCATTCTTCCCCGTTTAAGTTGTAAGGCGCTGGAAGATCCAAGATTTACAATCGCTCCTTTGATTCCCTTTTCGATCATGATCTCAGAGGCCTTAACCATACAAAAATATGCACTGAGCACGTTAGTTTCGAAGGATTTAATCCACAGGTCATGATCAATCGCGTTCCATTCGATCTTTTCGGAATACGCGCCTAAGTTATTGACAAGGATATCCAGCTTATGGAATCGCTCTCTGATCCACGTGAAGAGACCCTCAATCTCTGTCTCCTGAGATAGATCACAAGGAAAGACATGCACATCAGCGTTATTAACAATCAAAGCCTTTGCTGCTTCAAGCTTTTCTCGATTTCTAGCAACCATAATCACAGTTGCCCCCAATTCCGAGAATTGCCTGCAAACCTCAAGACCAATACCCTGACTACCGCCTGTAACCAAGACTGTTTTCCCTCCAAATTCGTCAGACGAGATCATATCCTTCCATTCCTTTCTTTCGCTTGTGATGTAATCAAATTGCTATTTTGCCATGATCGCGCGACTGTCGAGTGATACAGCACCCATTCCTTCTGCATAGACGATCAGGGGATTGATTTCAATCTCTGATACCTCGGGATTGTCCAAACCCAACTGGCTCAAGCGCGCTATGGTGTCCTTCACTGCCTGGATGTCAGCTTTTGCTGATCCGCGATAGCCTTTGAGCAATTTACCCGCAAGCGTTCCCTCGATCATTTCTTCAATATCTTCCTCTGTCAGGGGTGCCACCTTGAAACTGATGTCTTTGAGCAACTCCACCATCGTGCCGCCCAAGCCAAACATCATCAAAGGTCCAAAAGTAGGGTCCCGCCGCATACCGACGATCACTTCCAAACCTTTTGGTGCCATTTTTTCAATCATCACGCCGCTGATAGTTGCCTGCGGTTCATTTTTGGCAATTCGAGACATCATGGCTTCATATTCTACGCGCAGTTGTTCGGTATTCTGAATGTTCAAAGCAATCCCACCCGAATCCGATTTGTGCAGGATATCCTCTGAGACAATCTTCATCACGACCGGATAACCAGCCTTTTCAGCAACCTTAACGGCTTCGTCAATATCAATTGCCAGATCTCCCGGAACATTCTGGATGCCATATGCTTCCAGCATAATTCTGGTTTCGTACTCTCCGGCTGCTTTTGCTTGCTTCACCAAAGATAAAGCCGTAGACATCTTGTGGTTATCAACATCCTTAACAACAATTGGTTGAAAGTTGTCTCTTTTAAGAAGCTGTTTATACTGCTCCATCCCCCTCAAAACCCGCCCGGCCTCATCTGGATAGGCATAAACGGGCACTCCCGCAGTATTCAGGTATTGTTCCGATTCGAGCGTGCTGCGTTCGCCCATCAGGCAGGTCAGCAAAGTCTTATCGGTCTTTTTGCCGATCTCAACCCAGGCTTTTGCCACGCCCAGGGTATCTACCAAAGATTGCGGCACCAGGATTGGGAGCAACACGTCCACACCCGCGTCGGCATCCAAATTGCCCAGGCTCCAGAGGTAATCCTCCGGGCTGACCGAACCAAGCATATCCACCGGATTCGAAACCTGAGCGCTGGGGTTCAATTTTGTTCTCAATTTTCCCTGGATTTCCGGTGAAATTTTTGCCAGTTCAAAGCCATTAAACGCCAGGCTGTCAGCCGCAAGTGCCGCGGCACCGCCGGCATTAGTTGCGATCGCTACGCGCTTCCCGGCTGGTAGCGGTTGGGTGCCTAATGCCCATGCCACGTTGAAGAGCTGGCTGATAGTCTCGACTTCGATCACTCCGGCTTGCGCAAGTGCTGCCTGGTAGGCTGCATATGAACCCGCCAGCGAACCGGTATGCGAGCTGACTGCTTTCGCGCCGGCATCATTTTTCCCGGCTTTGAGGAAAACAATTGGTTTCTTGCGCGAGACCCGCCTGGCCACTTCCATAAAACGCGGCCCGTCCTGGATTCCCTCAACATACATCGCGATCACTTTTGCGTGTTCGTCTTCAGCAAAATACTCGAGCATATCTGCTTCAGTCACGTCCATCTCGTTCCCGAGGCTGGCAAAGTGGGAAAAACCGATCTTGGAGTTGATGATCAGGTCAATCACACCGCCGCAAACCGCCCCTGATTGGGAAATAAATGCGATCGGTCCCGCAGGAGGCAGACCTTTGATGAAAGTAGAATCCAAACCGGTGCGAACATCGATCGTTCCCACGCAATTTGGACCAACCACGCGCATTCCATAGGAATCCGCCAATTCCTTTACAGCCCGCTCCACCTTCGCGCCTTCCTCACCAAGTTCCCTGAAACCGCCAGTGATGATAACCACCGCTTTAATGCCTCGCTCCCCAATTTGCCTCATGGTTTCCATGATCACGGTCACAGGCAGCACCACAACCGCTAATTCAACCGGATCTGGCACATCCGCGATGGAAGCGTATGCTTTTTTGCCCAGGATCTCCGTTGCGTTTGGGTTAACCGGATAGACTTCGCCCTCGTAACCAAAGCTCACCAGATTCTCCAGAATTCCGTAGCTGAGTTTTTTGGGGTTGGTCGATGCGCCAAGAATGGCAACACCTTTGGCATCAAAAAATGGGGTGAGTGATGATGGCATTTTTCTCTCCTGAATATTTGTCAGAAAGATTATACCAACTCCCACAAAGAGAATGCGGTCTTGCGGGGAGAAGCCTGAAGCATGATTTATAATTCTCTTGTTATGAATGACTTCTTGTCAAACACGCCCAGTAAATTGCAAGAACAAACAGCTGATTTCACGAGCTATCCGCATATTTTTCTGAGTGGACCAGCCGCTTCTGGTAAAACCAGCGCGGCATTGCTGCGTCTGCAGCAGATTCTGACTTCTGAATCGGAAACTTACGGATCTTCCACGCTTGTTCTTGTGCCGCAGCGAAGTCTGGCAGAGCCATACTGGGATTTCTTGCGCAATTTCAATTTGAATGCATCCCAGCAGGTCAGCATTCAAACCATGAGCAGCATCGTGCGCAGAATGATCGCCCTTTTCTGGCCATTAATTGCCAGCCGTCAGGTTTTCAGGCATCCTTTTGAACCGCCCCGCTTCCTGACCCTGGAAACAGCGCAATATTACATGGCGCAAATAGTCGATCCTCTGATTGACCGCGGGCATTTCGCGACCATTACCCTGACGCGAAACCGCCTTTTCAGTCAGCTCCTGGACAATCTCAACAAGTCCGCCATCGTCGGTTTTTCCCATACGGAACTCGCCAGCCGACTTAAATCTGCCTGGACAGGGGATCAGTCGCAACTCACAGTTTACGATGATGTTCAGCTTGCCGTAAACGCTTTTCGCGAGTTCTGCCTGGAGCACAATTTGTTGGATTTTTCCCTGCAAGTGGAGCTTTTCCGGGACTACGTCTGGCCAAACGCTACCTTTCAGAAATATTTCCAAAACCAATACCAGCATCTGATCTATGACAATGCCGAAGAGGATCCCCCATATGTCCACGACATCGTCGCTTCCTGGCTTAAAAATCTGGAATCTGCTCTGATCATCATAGACGAAGGCGGCGGCTTGCGCAGCTTTTTGGGAGCTGACCCAACTTCAGCCGCAAAGCTTGCTTCACATTTCAAGACACGCCTCCAATTTGAACAGAATTACGTCAGTCCGCCTGCCATAGAAACCCTCCTGGGCCACATGCAATCTTCCCATGCGCAAAAGCTTCCTCTTTCCACAATTTCACAGGCCTTGATTATTACCAGCAAACAACCCCGTTTCTTTCCGGAACTGTTGCAGTCAATCAGCAATGATATTATCGACTTGATCCTCAACGGCACGCCAGCACAGGAAATTGTTGTCCTTTCTCCATTCCTTAGCGACCCGATGGTCTTTGAACTTTCACGCCGGTTCTCCAAAGCTGGCATCCCCACCCAAAGCTTGCGCCCTTCTCTTGCACTGAAATCCAACCCGTACATCCAGACGGTTCTCACCCTGGCAGCCCTCGCCCATCCAGACTGGCAGCAGGCGCCCGATATTTATCAGGCTCAATCCGTACTCTCAACAGCCATCCCCAGGCTTGATCCCTTGCGTGCCCGCCTGATCCTTGAACAAATCTTGCCAAACAAAAGCGTGACTGCCCTACCGGCAATCGAGACCCTTCCTGAGGACCTGGCGAAACGCATCCCGGGCGATGTATTGTGGCAGGTGGAAAAGCTGCGACTCTGGCTTGACGCCACGGATCCTGATGAACCGCTGGATTACTTCATCAGCCGTCTCTTCTCAGAAATACTCTCACAGCCAGGATACGGATTCGCTGAAAACCAGGAAGCCGGCGAACACATAGCCCGCTTGATCCAAAGTTATCAAAAATTCAAACGCCCGCTTGCAGCTGACCCAAGCGCTGATGCCGCATATCTCGGGAGGGAATATTACAAAACCCTCAGCCAGGGCTTGCTTTCGGCGCTTTATCTGCCCGACGAGGAGGTCATTGGAGAACCAGGCATCCTGATTGCCCCTGTGATGACCTTTTTGATGCAAAACCATTCAGTACAGCACCAGTTTTGGCTCAACCTGGGCAGCAAGGGTTGGTATGAGCGGCTCGAACAACCTCTCACTCACCCATATGTGCTCAATCGACAGTGGAAACCGGGAAAAAAGTGGACCACTGATGATGAGATTGCTTTGGGGCGCTTCAACCTGGAAAGGACTTTGCTGGGCTTGTTGCGCCGCTGCAGCGCACAGGTGCACCTCTGCACTTCGGACTATGGCGAATCAGGTACTGAGGAAAGAGGTTTGCTGTTGACCTGGTCTCAGAATCTCTTCCGCTCAGCCATACGTGAGGAACAGAATGACTGAACCTGCCCTGCGCCAATCCCAGGCCGAAGTCCTGCAATATCGTTCAGGCTGGATGGGCATCTCTGCTGTGCCCGGCAGCGGCAAGACCTGGACGCTTTCTCAACTGGCAGCAAAACTTTTGCTCACCGTTGAGCTTGAGCCAGAGCAGGAGATCCTGGTGGTCACTTTTGCCAATTCGGCGGTGGATAACTTCACCAGTCGCATCGGCTCTCTCGTGCGCGGCTATGGGCTGCTTGAGGGATATGGCTACCGTGTGCGCACGCTGCACGGCCTGGCAGGCGATATCATTCGCGAACGCCCTGAACTGGCCGGGCTTGGCAACGATTTTCGGATCCTCGATGATGAAAATGCCTATGAAATTCTTGAAGAACTTTCTTTTGACCAATTAAAGGTTCACGAAGACTTCTTTCACCAATTGATAAGTTCCGGACGCAGCCCCAAAGAAGTCGATAAAATCATGAGGGATGTGAAGGGTGGCATGCCTGCCCTGCTTAAAGATCTCGCCAATAGCTTTATCAGCTCAGCCAAAAACGCCGGGCAACTGCCTGCTGACCTGATAAACCTTAAAAAATCCCGGCCTGTAACACCTCTCTTTCAGATTTGCCTTGATATTTACAAGGCTTACCAGGAGCGTCTCAAGCTGCTTGGTGTCGTTGATTTTAATGATCTCATTTACCTCGCATGGAAGTGCCTCAAGTCTGATCCCAACCTGGTGAGTCAGCTCGCGCATCGCTGGCCTTACATCCTCGAAGACGAAGCCCAGGATTCCAGCAAACAACAGCAGGCAATTTTGCAGATCCTGGCGGAACAAACAGGCAATTGGGTGCGTGTTGGAGACACAAACCAGGCTATTTACCAGAGTTTTACCACTGCAGATCCGCGCTTACTTAAAGAGTTTATTGCCCGACCAGACGTAAGATCGGTTGATTTGCCCGAGTCCGGGCGATCCTGCCAGAAAATTATCGACCTTGCCAATAGTCTGAATAGCTGGGTTCAAACCAGCCACCCCAACGAGGCTGTGCGGGACGCGCTGACCAGGCCCTTCATCGTTCCAACCCAGCCTGACGACCCGCAGCAAAATCCTGGCTGCACTACTGATTCCGTCCAGTTGGTGACCACCGCATTTTCCTCGGATGAAGAGCTCAATTTTATCGTCCGCCAGTCCAAAGCCTGGCTGGCAAACCATCCTCAGGATACTGTTGCGGTGCTTGCTTTGGTGAACGCGCGGGTTAACAAAATTGCCGGCGCACTAAGAGACAATAAAATCGACTATGTGGATATTCTGATGAAAGTTCCGCGAGAAACCCGCGAAACCATCGGTACAGTAGTCAACCTCCTGAAACTCATCTTCTATCCACTCGACCAAAAAATGGCTTTAAAAGCTCTGCAGGTCTTCTACCGCCATTTTCGCAGCGATGACGCGCTTTCGCAAGCCCTATCGACCGCCAGTATTTGGTTCAAGAGCCTGGAGTTGCTTGAAGATTTCTTCTACCCGGTTGAAACTGATCCTCTTGAAGAGCTCTCGTTTTACGACCCCGACACAGCCAGCCTGCTGGCAGACTTCCGTGCAGCCGTTTTGCGCTGGCATCAGGCCGCTTATCTGCCTTTTGACCAGTTGATGCTGGTGATTTCCCAGGACCTGCCCCTGGAGCCTTTTGAGCTGGCAACCATCCACAAAGCTTCTTCCTTCATTAAAACCCAGATGGACAATCATCCCGAATGGACCCCCGAAGAATTAATAATTGCTCTGACAGAAATTGCAAAGAACGAACGCAATTTCTTTAGCGTCAGCGAAAACCAGGACTCCTTTAACCCGGAACTCTATAAAGGCAAAGTAGTTCTTTGCACCTGCCACAAAGCCAAGGGCTTGGAGTGGGACAAGGTCTTTCTGACTTCGGTCAACAATTACGATTATCCATCCGGAGCGGACAAAGATTTATATATCAGTGAGAAATGGTACATCCTCGACCGGCGCAATCTGCAGGCAGAAATTTTGGCGGAATTGAACCTCCTGACATCCAATGACTCTTCAGATGTTGCACACCCCGGAATAGGCAGAATTGATGCCCGTAATGAACTGATTCGCGACCGTCTGCGCCTGCTTTACGTTGGGATCACGCGCGCGAAATCTTCGTTGACCATCAGCTACAACACCGGTATCAACCTCACTCCAGCAGTCGCCTACAAAGCCCTTTTGCAGGAGGAAGAAAATGACTGACCTTATCCCCGCCGGTTTCGTTTTCCATCAGAGTAACCTCCGGGCTTTTCAGAACTGCCGCTTCAGCTTCCTCTTGCGTTACATCAAGAAGCTCCCCTGGCCTGCGCCACTCGCTGCCAGAAGCAGCGATTTTGAAAAGGACCTGCTTGCCGGTTCCACGCTGCATGCATTAATCCACCAGTATTTCCTTGGAATTGATCCTGAGGTTTTGGTATCCTGCGCACAGAATTTCCCTGACGTCAGAGTTTCTGTCTGGTTTGACAATTTCCTGAAAAGTTCCTATGCAAGCATCATAGGCAATCAGTTTCCCGAGCACAGCCTGCAAATCACGCTGAATGGCAGCCTGCTGCTGGCAAAATTCGACCTTATCAGCATTGTCGACAATGCTGTTCAGATCTGTGACTGGAAAAGCTCCCGAACGATGCCAAAGCGTCAATTCCTCCAGGAACACATCCAGACTATGGTCTATGCACTGGTTGCTGCCCGCGCGCTGCCTCAGGCTCCCCGATCCATTAGCATGCACTACTGGGAAGCAGGTTTCCCTGATCAGCCAATCATTTTTGAAATTGGGGATGCCCAATTACAACAGTACGAAGAAACCATCACGGATCTGATCACCCATATTCGTTCTCTTAAAGTTGAGCAGTTCGAGCGCACGACTAACATAAAAAAATGTGCGTATTGTGAATATCAAAGTTACTGCGCCCGAAGCAACGCTCAAGGGGATGAAGAAGCCTTGCATGATTGGTTTGAGATTGGACTTTCGGAAATGCAGAAAAAAACTGAGGTGGATCAAGCCGGGTTCTAAGGTGCCTCAATGGCTTATAATTAAATAAAAAATGGGCAGAACAGGGCTCGAACCTGCGACCTCATCTGTGTAAAAGATGCGCTCTGACCAACTGAGCTATCCGCCCGCGAAAGCATATTATAAACGAAAAATGAGAATCATACGTTTCAAAACACAAAATACACCCCCCCAATTTGGCTGGATCCGCGATGGCAGAGTTGGCGTTATCCAGGGCGACCCCTTTGGCGAGTTCCGCCGCTTCGAAGAAAGCTATGAACTCTCCGAGGTTAAACTACTGCTGCCTTGCCTGCCCTCAAAGATCATTGCCGTAGGCAGGAACTACCGTGCCCATGCCGCAGAAATGAATAAAGACATCCCAACTTATCCGCTCATCTTCCTCAAACCGCCTTCATCGCTCATTACCAATGGTGAGAGCATTATTCTCCCTCCTCAGAGTAAGCGTGTTGACCATGAAGCTGAGCTGGCGGTCGTGGTGGGGAAGTCTTCGCGCTGGCTGACCATGGAAAACGCCCTTGATGCGGTCTTCGGCTACACCATTGCCAACGACGTAACCGCCCGCGACCTCCAGAAAACAGACGGGCAGTGGAGCCGGGCGAAAGGTTTTGATACCTTCTGCCCGGTTGGACCGTGGATTGAGACAGAGTTCGACCCAACCGATGCCCTCATCAACTGCCATGTCAACAATACTTTGCGCCAGATGAGCTCCACCCGGGAAATGATCTTCAGCGTACAGCAACTCATGCTGTATGTCAGCTCCGTCATGACCCTGAATCCTGGCGACCTGATCCTCACCGGCACACCCGCCGGGGTTGGACAACTTCAGGCGGGAGATGTAGTCAGTGTGCACATCGACGGCATTGGCACGCTCGTCAACCCGGTAGCGGCTCAAGGTTAAATTGTGCCCTGGTTCATTGCCACCTTGTCTTTGTTTTTGCCAGGCTGTCAGAGCCTGAAACAAAAGCGTGCCACCCTTTCGCCTTTACTTTCCCGTCTGAAAAGGTACAATCTATCCGTTATTGAAGCCTCCCACCAGGACAACTGGCAGATTGCTGAGCTTCAGATCGCGAAAATCGGGCAAAACCGTGCTCAATTGGATCGCGATCTTGCACAGCTTGTAACTTTGATCGAAAGCGATTTTCGTGATATCAACCTCACGGAAGTCAAAAACGAATTCTACATATAGCAGGTCATATTGCAAACAATAAATTTGAATCAACTTGAAAAAATCCTATACCATGTCGAAAAACCGGGGCGATATGTGGGCGGTGAGCATAATCAAGTCCTGAAAGACTGGGATTCTGTTCGCACGCACGTTTGCCTGGTTTTCCCGGACATCTACGACATCGGACAACCAAACCTGGGTTTGGCGATTCTCTACGATATCCTCAATCAGCAGTCAGACATCCTCGCTGAGCGCGCTTTTGCTCCCTGGCATGACCTTGAAGCGCAACTTCGTGAAAACAGTATCCCCTTGTTCTCACTCGAATCAAAGCACCCGCTGGCACAATTCGACATCATTGGTTTAAGCCTTCCTTACGAATCCCTTTACACCAATGCCTTGAACGTTCTTGACCTGGCAGGGATACCGCTGTTGGCTTCTGAACGCGGCAGCGAGCATCCCCTGATCATCGCCGGTGGTCAGGCCTGTTTCAATCCAGAGCCTATGGCAGATTTCATCGACGCCTTTGTAATTGGCGAAGGTGAAGAGGTCACCCTGGAAGTGATTCGGATGGTCGACCAGTTGAAACAAACCGGAGCAGACCGCAAAGCCCTCTTGGAACGGTTACCCAGCATTCCTGGCTTATATGTACCTTCTCTTTATGATATAAGCTACGCGCAGGATGGTACTATTTCAGAATTAACGCCTGCAGAACCCTGGGTTCCTGCCACTGTGACCAAACGCATCGTCGCGCAGCTGCCACCTCACCCAACCAGGTTGATCGTCCCAAACATCGAAACGGTTCATGACCGTCTATCGATCGAGATTATGCGCGGTTGCACTCGCGGCTGTCGCTTCTGCCATGCTGGCATCGTTAATCGCCCTGTGCGCGAAAGGCCCGTCGCTGAAATCTTACAGATCATCGAAGATGGACTGGCTGCCACAGGTTATGAGGAAATTGGACTGCTCTCGCTTTCTTCCTCAGATCACACCCAAATTCTGGAATTAACCAAATCCGTTTATGAGAAACTTCATGACCGTAAGGTTTCTGTCAGTTTGCCATCACTGCGCATCGCCTCATTCTCTGTTGAGCTGATGGATGAGCTGCGCGATTTGCGCCCGGGTGGAGGTTTTACGCTCGCCCCTGAAGCCGCTTCTTCTCGCATGCAGGCAGTCATCAACAAACCGCTTGAAGATGAAGTTTTCGAAGAAACCGTCCGTACCGTATTTGAACATGGCTGGCTTTCGTTAAAACTCTACTACATGATCGGTTTACCCGGTGAGACAATGGAAGACGTCCAGGCAATTCTTGATGCCGGCAAGCGAGTGCTTGCTATCGGGCGCCAGATCCGCGGTAACCGGGTCAGAGTTCACCTTTCGGTTGGCAACTTTATCCCAAAACCTCACACACCCTTCCAGTGGTATCCCATGAACTCCATCGATGAATTACAGGCTAAGCTGGACCTGCTGAAAGAGGGTATACGCCGCACCGGTTTGAAGCTATCCTATAACATCCCCGAAAATTCTCTCCTCGAAGCCTGGCTCTCCCGTGGGGACAGACGCCTTGGGCAGGTAATTTTGCGCGCCTGGGAATTGGGAGCAAAATTTGATGCCTGGGGTGAAAACAATAACATGCCTCTTTGGCGCCAGGCTTTTGATGAAATTGGCATTGATCCTGACTTCTATGCCTACCGGGAGCGTGAATTGGATGAGATCCTGCCCTGGGATCACATCCACACCGGCGTTACCAAGGCTTTCCTGAAGCGCGATCTTGAATGGAGCAGACTCGGCAAAACCCGCAAGGACTGCCGTGAGCAGTGCTACGCCTGCGGCATTCTTGACGCGTTTGGAAAAGAACGACCTGTTGCTCCACTTGTGTATTGGGGGTGCCCATGAGCGACCAAACAGTTCGCATTCGCATGACTTATGCCAAGCTGGGCAATCTGCGTTTTGTCGGGCATCTTGACCTGCAGCGCCTCTTTGAACGCGCCCTGCGCCGCACAAATCTCCCCTTGCGCTATACTCAGGGCTTCAGTCCCCACATGAGGATCAACCTCGCTTCAGCTCTGCCGCTCGGCTTTATCGGTCAAGCCGAACAAATGGATTTCTGGCTGGATCAAGAAGTTGCCCTGGAAGAGATCAAAAAACGCTTGCGCGCCTCACTGCCGGAAGAACTCATCCTCAAAGATCTGCAAGTGATCGATAATCAGCAGCCTTCACTCCAGGCATCGCTGCTCTCCAGTGAGTACGAGATTTTGCTTCCTGGCGATGTCGACCCACAGACCCTTGAAGTTCAAATCAACTCTTTGCTTGCTCAGGAATCTTTGCCTGTACAGCGACGCAAAAAAACTGTGGACATTAAAAATCTCGTCCTTGAGTGGCAACTTATCAGCGATAATTTGGAAAAAATTCTAAAATTATCGATGAAATCAAGCCCACTGGAGAATGGTCGTCCGGATGAATTTTTGGAGCTTCTCGGGATTGACCCGGCGGACTGCCTGGTTACCCGCACAAAATTGTTTTTTGAGGAGGAATAGTGGAAGAAAATTGTGTTTTTTGCTCCATCGTTGCTGGTCATACCCGTGCCTGGAAAGTTCTTGAAACTGAATCCACTCTGGCATTCCTCGATGCCCACCCGGTCGGGTTGTATCACACGCTGATTATCCCGAAATCCCATTATTCCGACATGTTCACAGTCCCCCAGGAAATTCTTGCAGACACAATGGAAACCGTCCGCCAGGTCAGCCTGCTTTATAAAGAAAAACTTGGGCTGGAAAACTTGCACGTCTTTAATAACTCAGGGCGTCTTGCTTCACAAAGCGTTTTTCACCTCCATTTTCACATTTTGCCGCGTTACCCAGACGATGGCAACAATTTCCCCAGGTTCCACCGTCCGGACCTTAGTGATCGATTTGAGGAGATGATTGAAGCATTACAATAAGAGCGATTGTTGATCGAGTAGTAAGTATGCGATGGTATAATGTGAAATCCTGTTTCCGTGGCCTAATGGATAAGGCACTGGCCTCCGAAGCCAGTCATGTGGGTTCGAATCCCACCGGAAACATTTTTGTTTAACGCATCAGGTTTACTCACTCAAGGAGCCTACTATGAGCGATGAAAAACTTCACCAGGAACTTGCCGAACTTCGGCAGAAAATCAACTATCACAGTTACCTCTACAACACGCTCGATCAGCCCGAGATCTCGGATTATGAATATGATCAGCTATTTAACCGTCTTAAGGCAATTGAAGCGGAACATCCCGACCTCATCTCCCCGGATTCTCCAACCCAGAAAATTGGCAGTCAAATCTCCGAAAAATTTCAAAAGGTCAGTCACCCTGCGCCGATCCTGAGCCTTGCCAATGGTTTTGGCAGCCAGGATGCGTTAGCCTGGTACGAACGCATTCTGCGCCTTGATTCGCGCGTTGCTCAAACGGATTTTCTGCTGGAACCTAAGCTTGATGGTTTGACAGTCGTACTGCATTACACCAATGGAGTCTTCACGCTCGGCGCCACCCGGGGCGATGGCAGCATCGGCGAAGATATCACCAACAACCTACGCACCATCTCCAGCTTGCCCTTGCGCATTCCGGTTGTGCCATCTGATAATCCCGTGCCGCAAAAGATTGTGTTTAGAGGAGAAGTTTTTATTAGCAAAGCGGATTTCCAGGCTCTGAATGCCGAGCTTGAGGAAAAAGGCGAGAAAACCTACCTCAATCCCCGCAACACAGCCGCTGGTTCTTTGCGCCAGCTCGATCCAGGCATCACCGCAACCCGCCCTCTGAAACTTTATCTCTACCAGGTACTGGAGTCATCTGATCCCCTTCCCCAGACCCAATCCGGCATTTTGGACTACATTGCCAGCTTCGGTCTGCCGGTCAATCCGCTCAGATGGCATGCCCAAAACATCACCGAGGTGATCGAAACCTGCGAAAAAGAAGGTCCACACCGACATGAGTGGCCATATGATGCGGATGGAATTGTGATCAAGATCAACGACCTGCAACTTTATTATGATCTGGGTTACGTAGGGAAAGATCCGCGTGGTTCCCTAGCCTATAAGTACCCCGGTGAAGAGGTGGAGACTACCCTGCTCGACATTCAGGTTAATGTTGGTCGCACAGGCGTTCTTACGCCATTGGCGCTGCTGGAACCGGTTAATATCGGGGGAGTAGTTGTGAAGCAGGCAACGCTGCACAATTTCGATTTTATCGAAGAAAAAGATCTGCGCATCGGCGACCATGTTTTACTGAAAAGAGCGGGTGAGGTCATCCCCTACATTGTGGCTGCTCTCAAAGAAAAACGCGATGGCAGCCAGAAGGTCTATACACCTCCGACCAAATGTCCTTCCTGCGGATCCCAGGTTGAGCGAGTTCCAGGCGAAGTTGCCTGGTATTGCGTCAACGCCGCCTGCCCCGCCCAACTGACCCGCCACATCGAAAACTTTGCGTCGCGTGGGGCGATGGATATCACAGGTTTGGGTGAGCAGATTGTTGCGCAATTAGTTGAAAGCGGACTGGTGAAACACTTACCCGATCTTTACCGATTGACCAAAAATCAACTTCTTACTCTTGACAAATTTGGCGATAAGAAAGCTGAAAACCTCCTGGCAGCCATCCAGGCTTCCAAATCACAGTCTCTTCAACGCCTGATCATTGGTTTGGGTATCAAAGGTATTGGCGAGGTTGCTGCGCGAAAATTAGCCCAAAAATATGGCGACCTTGAAAAGATATCACAGGTAAATTTTGACGAATTGCAACAATTGGAAGGTATCGGTCCCAACCTTGCGGAGTCCATCGTGGAATGGTTCAAGCTTGAAAGTAACCAACGGGCTTTAAAACAATTAAAAGAGCTCGGGCTTTGGCCGGTTGAGAGCACCAGCGTTGCCTCGGAGGAACTCCCCCTAACGGGGTTGACCTTTGTAGTCACAGGCACCCTGGAAGGTTTCACCCGCGACGGGATCTCGGATTTCATCCTGTCCAACGGTGGTAAGGTTTCAGGTTCGGTTAGCTCCAAAACCTCCTATTTGGTGCTTGGCGCCGATCCTGGCTCCAAGTACGACAAAGCCCGTCAGCTTGGTGTGCCAATAATCTCAGAACAAGACTTGCGCGATCTCGTCGCTTCATGAAAAAAGAAGCATCTTCGTAGGTCAGTTTGTTCTTTTCAACCTGACATTACGAACCTCAATTTCATTGTTTTATTGGATGTATCAAGCGCTCGTCTTGCACGATCTCGTCGCTTCATGAAAAAAGAAGCATCCTCGTAGGTCAGGTTGTTCCTTTCAACCTGACATCACGAACCTCAATTTCATTGTTTTATTGGATGTATCAAGCGCTCGTCTCGTCAGGTTCAACCCTTGAGACAAGAATCCCAGGGCAGGTGCGGCGGAACCTGACCTACACATATATCCCAATTTTCAACAAATATGAAAAACAAACCTGCGCGTAGGTCAGGTTGTTCTTTTCAACCTGACATCGAAAATCTCTTTATGATTCTTTTAACTTTTTTTTCAAACGCTCGTCACGTCAAGCGGCTAGGGTAGGTTGGCGTCATAAAGCGCTTGAATGAAGAGATCAGTTTATAGCCAACCCACCGCGGCAATGGCAGATCGCCACGCTACGCTAACACACGGAATAATCTTGTTTTGGTGGGTTGGCTATTTCGAAGTTCAGATAATACTAGAAATGATGACGCCAACCACACCCTACGAAGATATCTGACCTACACAAACATCCTTTCTAAAAATAAACATGAAAAACAAGCCTTCGCGTAAGTCAGGTTGTTCTTTTCAACCTGACATTACGAACCTCTGTATAATTTTTTTATTTTATTTGTGAAAGTGCTCGACCTTCAAATAAGATGTCTGGTTTTTTTGTAGGGCAAGACGAAGCGGGTAGGGTGGGTTGGCGTCATAAAGCGCTTGAATGAAGAGATCAGGTTATAGCCAACCCACCGCGGCAATAGCAGATCGCCACGCTACGCTAACACACGGAATAATCTTGTT
The DNA here is from genome assembly GCA_040768265.1 of Anaerolineaceae bacterium. Taxonomy (GTDB): domain Bacteria; phylum Chloroflexota; class Anaerolineae; order Anaerolineales; family Anaerolineaceae; genus Mesolinea. The sequence continues at coordinate 134,349 of JAXGNB010000004.1, read as the reverse complement.
TTGGTGGGTTGGCTATATCAAAGTTGAGATGGGGAAGAAATGATGACGCCAACCACACCCTACGAAGATATCGGGTTAGAGATTATAGTTAAAAATAAAAACCGCTCAGTAAAAGCTGGGCGGTTTTTTAGGTGGAGATGGCGGGAATCGAACCCGCGTCCGAAAGATTAGACTCTCAATCTCTACGAGCATAGTCAGTTGTTCAGGTTCGTCCGTCTGCAGGTCAACTGACCGAACTGCATCCAGACTATCCGCTTGGACCCGAAAGTCCTCTTAGCTGAACCTCACGGCGCGATCCAGAGCATCCTGACTTTTATGACGCCTTTACTGGTCCCGATCAGGCAAACGGTCCCAGGAGACGTGACCTCATCTAAGGAGGTCAGCTTCCAATCGATTAGCTTATGCAGCTAAAGGAAGGGTTGCGTAACTTGTGCGATTGGCACTTGTTTTTTTGTACTGATTTTACGAGGTCGGTACCTCTCGGCTCGCAATCCGGAACCAGCCTCTCCCGTCGAGACCTGGCATCCCCGGTATGCAAATTATAGCACAAAAGCCCCCCCAGGTAAATCTGAGGGGGCTTTTACAAGCTTATTTTTTACTTATTGAATTTGAGACAATTGCTCAGCGAGGATGCCATTCGCTGCAACGTTGGCCTCATCAAGCAGAGCCTTGACATCTGCGTTCACATCATCAACAATGCTGGTCATAACTACTTCGACGACGTTGTCGCGAACGAAGTCATATCCAGGCACTGGGGGTTCGAAAACGCCGTAAGGAAGCAGGGAGATAGCACTCGCATATGCTTCTTGGTTACCAGTAAATTCTGCGGTAACTTCGTCTGCAATGCTTGCCTTCACGGGGAAGTAACCGGAAGCCTTAGCCCACGCAGCGTTCACTTCGGCGCTGGTATAGTATTTGACGAACAGCCAGGCTGCCAATTCACGTTCGGGGGTCGACTTGGGGATTGAAACTGACGCACCGTAGATGTTCATCACAGGATCTGGGGTGGTGTGGGGAATGGCGGCAACGGACCACTCAAAAGGAGTGCCATCAGCTGCAACAGCGTCCCCGTAGTAGGGCAGACCGGAGGAAGAACCAACGGTGAAGAGCAGAGTTCCATTACCGAAATCAGTTTGATCGCCGTAGTTTTCAGTGACCAGGCGAGCGCAACCTTCTTCAAAAAGATCCTGAATAAAGGTCCAGGCTTCCACAGCGGCATCGCTGTTGAGCGTGAACTGATTGGCTTCGTAATCGAACATATCGCCACCAAAAGCAAAGGTCCAGCTGGCAAAACGGGAAGTATCGATGCTCAACTCATAACCGATCGGTGAGGCTGCGCCTTCGGTAGCGCCACTGAATGGGTTCGCAGCAGCTGCGCATGCCATTTCTTTAAACTCTTCGGGAGTGGTGGGTGGGGCATCGTAACCAAGTTCATTCAGCCAATCCATGTTGTAGTACAAAACTTCCATGGAACGGTTAGGAGCCAGGCCGAGGCGCTGATTGTCGAACAGGGAAAGCACATCCTGAGCGAAGAAGCCGGGGAAGAAATCGTCCTGCTCTTCCTGGGAGAGACCATAAACTGGATGATCGATCAGTTCGTTCATATCAAACATGGCATCCGCCAATTGATAGGTGGCAACCTGATTCTGATAGCCAACTACAACATCTGGTACATCAGCCGTATTCAGGATGGGGAGCATCTTGTTGAAGATGTCGCCGTAACCACCAGCATACTCCGCTACAACGGTAATACCGTACTCGTTGGTAGCATTGAAGTCGGAGATGATCTTGGCAATCGCTGCTTCACGTGCAGAACCGGTGTGCTGATGCCACCAAACAATTTCCTTGGCTGGTTCAACACCCGCCCATGGATCTTCAACAACGGGTTCCTCAACAACAGGTTCCTCAACTACGGGTTCTTCAACTACGGGTTCCTCAACAACAGGTTCCTCAACTACGGGAACCTCAGTCGGTTTGGCGCAGGCACCCAGTACCATTGCCGCAATCATCACGATTGCAAGTAGACCAAACAATTTTCTTCTCATTTGTCAAAACCTCCATTTTGAACAGATAGTGTGATTGATATCGGGTTATTTCCCGTAATATCCTGTATATTTTAACCCTTTAAGCCGGTTGTGGCAATTCCCTGTGTAAATTGCTTTTGAGTCAGGAAATAGACAATCAGGATAGGGATAATAGTGATCACTGCGCCAGCCATCAACAAATGCGTCTGGGGTCCGGCTTCCTGCACAAATCCGTGTAGGCCCACCATCAACGGGCGCCAGGTGTCCCTGGTTGTAACGAGCAAAGGCCACTGGAAGGCGTTCCACGCACCGGTAAAACCAAACAAAAGCACAGTCATAATCGGTGCTTTGCTGATCGGCATCACAACCTGGATGAGAAAACGTAAATGGTCACAGCCATCAATGCGCGCCGCATCCCATAATTCTTTTGGGATCTGCGCGAAAAACTGACGCAGCAAGAAAATGCTGAAAGCATTTGCCATAAAAGGCACAGTGAGAGCCCAGTAAGTATTGATCCAGGTGCCCCCCGGCAGCGGAATAATGGTGCCGCGGATGAGAAGATAGTTTGGGATCAATGTGACCGATTCCGGGATCATCATTGTAGCCAGAAAAATGGCAAAAATAACATTCTTACCCTTAAAATCAATCCTGCCAAAGGCATAGCCAGAAAGAATTGAAGTAAAAAGAAGACCAGCCAGAGTGCCAAGCGTAATCAGCACGCTGTTTAAGAAGTATTTTGAAAAACTCGCTTGATCCCAGGCTTGTATGAAGTTTATCCACTGGGGCACTGCCGGCCACATCTTGCGGGTAATGGTTTCGCCTAATGTCATCAGCGAATTCGATATCATCCAATAGAACGGAAAGATGAAAATAAGTGCGCCACCAATCAGTATCAGATAAAGAAAAGCTTTACCCAGAATCCTGCCGGTGCGGTTGATTACCTCGGTTTTTTTGAGGGTAGGCTGTGCCAATGTATTATCCATAAAAGACCCGCTCTCCCATTAACTTGTTTTGTGCCAGTGTCAATCCCAGGATAATGATAAATAAAACAATTGCCTGAGCCGTGGCTACGCTATACTGATTTGCTTTGTAAAAACGATCAAACACCAACAGACTGGTTGTAACTACCGTATTCTGCGCGCTGGGTGTGCGCATAACATAGATGTGATTGAAGGCTTTGAAGGTGCCAATAAAACCAATCAAGGTCAAATAAAAAGTGACCGGAGAGATCATCGGAATTGTTATATGCCAAAAGCGGTCCCATTTGGACCCTCCGTCCATTTCTGCGGCTTCGTAGATTTCCTTTGGAATATTCCCCAAACCCGAAAGAAAAATGACGGTGTTGTAGCCCACAAACGACCAAATACCAAAAAAGATAATTGTCAAAAGCGCCAGGCTGGGTCCGCCCGCAAGACCTGAAACGTCAAGTCCAAGCAGGTTCAAAACCGGCTTGGGTTCAAAGCGCCATCTCAACGGATCCATACCAAAAAAGCCAATCAACCGGTTCGCAAGCGAGGTTTCCCTGCTGGAAAAGATAATCTGAAAAACCACCGCGGTGCTGATTGAAGGGGTAATGTACGGCAAAAAGTAGATCATGCGGAAAACTTGCTTGCCTTGTATGTCTTGATAAAGTATGTATGCCAGTACCAGGCCAATAATAATTTCCGCCGGAACCGTCCCCAACGCATAATAGATAGTCACAATCAGCGAATTCAGGAAATTTTGGTTTCCAGTTTCATACATCAGTCCCCACCCCGTGAGAAAAATCACACCACCCAGAATGAGAACCACAGCTCCGAGAATATGAGCAATACGCGAACCATTATTCATATTTTGGAAAGCTCTTCTCCATACAAAGAAACCGAGAACAAACAATCCCAAACCTGCCAGAAGTACTAACAAATTACCCCACGACCCGAATATGAGCAAGTAATTAGCACCGCCAATATAGGGTCCCTTGGTGACCTGCCAGTTGAACAGGCTCATATAGACTGAGTAGCCGATTGGAAAAATGCCAAAAATAAAAATTATCAGCAGCGCGGGAAGAGTGAAAAGGATACCGGTAATTTGATCCTTCAACTCTTGCTGTTTAAATGCGTTTCGACCTTTGGTTGAAATGAGTTTCCCGGTAGATTCCATAGCACCTCAGAACTTAACTATAACGTGATTGTTTATGACAAGTTTTACCAACAAGTCATTTTACTTTATTTTTCAGCGAGAATCTGAGTCATCTAAATTCTTGCACCTGATAAAACAATTTTACCTTAAGATCGGGCAGAATCCCAAGATAGAACCTGGAAAAGTGTCGGTCACTACGATAAAGCCCAAATCTTCCAGCAAAACAACCCCTTCCCAGTTCCGGGCAACATTGTTTTCAAGTAACTCAAGATAGATTGGAGGCTGATCAATCCGGGAAACCTGGTGATCTTTAATCTGAAGTTCCACCAGTCTTTCCACCGGATCGTATCTCGCATGAGTTTGCCCTTCCCCATACTGCTCAACCAGGCGATCCTGGTCGACTGCAAGATGGGTGTCGCCTGGGAAAAAGTAATTCATCACCCAAAACCTGCCGTTTGAATCGCAAATTGTTGCATCGGTAACGCGGTAATCCATCACTGCAAACGGTATTTGCCGTTCAAGTTCCAGGTTCAGGTTGTATCGATAAGCAACTGGCATCCTTTCGCCTTGCATTGAGTTATGCTCATATATTATGTAAAGCTTGCCATTCCAGTATGTCATCGCCTCAAAAGTTGCGTTACTCTCGCTTGAAAATGGAACCAGATCCGTAAGAGAATTGATATCCAGCGTGATGCTCTCAAGCTCCCCCTGGACTTCTCCCCGGATAAGATAGCCCATCATTGGGCTTCCAGCCCGGCTTTCGATCGTCAGGTAGGCAATCTGGTCAACAAATACGATCGATTCAAATCCCTCGAAGCCTTGGATTTGATCCCGTAGATCCGAATTGATTATCGGAACATCCCTCACACCTAACTCCAAATCCGGATCGTCTATGGCCAGCAGAAGGTCATTGCCGTTGATGGCAAATAAATTTGCGTCGCGAGAGAACTCCTTCCCAGCCGGAAATTGTGGCAGTAAGACCAGGTTTTCCCCAAACCATGCCAACCCGGAATACTCAAAATTCGGAGCTTGAATTCTTCCAGGAATTTTTAGCGGAATAACCTCAACTTCTTCAAGAAATGACTGATTGTTACTTTTTTCAGTCGCGCTTATATCATCGATAGTTACTGTTAAGTCTGCCTCTGCTCCCAATCCTTCCGCTTCACGGGTCGGAGTTGTTTCCGTTGGTTCAAGTAAGAAGTTATTGCTACACGCAGTAAAGCTTAATATTAAAATGATAACTATAAAATTATTGGCTCGTTTCCCAAGATTCATTTATAAGCGCTCAAATCAAATACCGCGACCACCGGGTCGTGGTCACTCGAGGCATCCCGCGGCAAGCTGAGACTGTTAAGGTGAACAACTTCGTAACTCACCAGCCTGGGTGCCATAGCTTTGCTTGCCAATATCTGGTCCAAAATCTGGCCATTTCCCTCATGTAAATAGGTAAATCTCTGGTTTTCAGGTAATGTCAAAGCCAGGTTTTCCAGCAACCCGCCTTCCAGGGTTTGCATGCTCACACTCCAGGGGAAGTCGTTTAAGTCTCCGAGCACAACGACGAGAGCCATTGAATTGATGTCCAGAATATCCCTGACAAAGCCATTTACCGCTTTAGCCTGCGCGATCCTCTGCCGTTCACTGGGTCTTTGGGGAGGCTGTTGGTCGCCGAAAAGCGGTCCATCTTCACCCTTGGAGTTGAAATGGTTTCCTATCACATAGAGGTCCTGCCCATTGAACACGAACTGGGCAATGATCGGTTTGCGGCTATCAAAAAACGCGGAATTGCCAGGCCAGATTCTGCCCGGGTTCAGATCGAGCATGGCGCGCCCGTTCTCATCCCGTATGCCGACCTCCTCATCCGCCTTCCCAATCGCAGCAGGAGGCAGACTCAGACCACGGTCAGTTCTATACAAAATGACGGTCCTGATGTTCCCACCCGGGATCCCCCCATCCGTGTTGCTCGCTGGGTCGATATTCAAAGCTTTGTAGACTACTGCTCCCTTACTTGCGTCGACAATATCATCAATCAGGCTGTCAATGTTACGTTGAGCACTCACCTGTCCCGAGTCCAGGCTGCCGTCATCATCCAGTATTTCCTGCAAAACCAGGATATCCGGTGCTTTTAACAATTCGACAATTTCCCGAGCAATCTGCTTCGAGCGTTCCACATCCTGCAAGCTGTTGAAGTTCTCAAGATTATAAGTCGCTATAGACAACTGCCAATCTTCCTGCACCTCTCTTGCCTCGGTCGGTATAAATGGGCTGTTTTGACCCAAGACAGGTTTTTTCAAAGGTTGGACACGATAGTTGCCGAAATCGTAATCGATCACGCCCACAATCGGTTCACTGAAGATTGCCCCTACATGGATTTCTGGCATCATGATGAATGCGTCATCCAGCATGATCCTCTCAGGATTAGGGTCTGTCTCTCGCAGCACCAATACGCCTTCCCGGGAAAAAATGCCGGCATCCAGCCCACGGTCCGCAACCACTGAGACTTCGTTGTAGCGATTGCGCGTTGAGACTGCCATGGCATTATTAATCTGCACCAGCATGCCTTCAAGACTTTCAAAAAAGTCCATGCCATCTTCAAGGGGGTCTATAGGCACTTTGCTTTGCCCCATATACCCCTTTACATCGTTTTCGATCACCTGGTTGGGGATCATTCTGCCACCCTGCCCTATGATTACAGGCCCAGGCAAGGTATGATTTTGGCTTTGGACAGTTACATTTTTTGCAACCAGTGTTGTAATCGTCAAAGAATTTTCCCCCAAACCCGCTGGGTTCCATTCCCGCACTTTGGCTTGCTCAACTTGCACAAGATCCCCAGGCACTACTTTGACATATGCCTGAAGGTCAATGTAAATTGCTTCAGAGGTGCGTTCATCTCCATCTGATACCAGGCTTTGCAGGTAGAAACCTTCTCCATCGACTGCCGTAACCACTCCGCTAACTCTCTCGATCGTCTTTCCTTCAAGCGGAGATCGATGCGTGATGCCCTGGATAGCACTGATTGGGGTCTCATTCTCATCTATGTGTAAAGGGATGTTCTCAGTAGGTAAAGCGACGGGCGTCTGTTCAGTGCAAGCCGCCAAAAGAAGCAATAAAGAAATGATGATCAGAGCACGTTTCACAATTTTCTCCATAGTAACAGTGAGTAATTTTACATGATTTGGGACTCATTTGTGTTCATGCCATTGGAATGCGATAAAATCAAGTTATGGAACTTCAGGCAACTATTTCTAAAGTGGATCGCTACTCTTCAGCAGCGCAGGGTGACAAAGTGGAAATCATCGAACGTCCCCGCGGCGGACTATCTATCATCATGGCTGAAGGCAAACTAAATGGTCGTCGTTCAAGAACCATCGCCATGAAGGCTGTCCATTCAATCATGAGCCTGATTGCCAGAGGATTGCACGACGGTGCCGCTTCAAGATCTGTTCTATCAGAAATCTCGAATGAATATAAGGGGAAGGCACAGGTCAGCCTGAGTATCATTTCCTGCGATCTCGATTCCCAGACAATCGTGATCACAAAAAACAACAAAACCCCGGTTATAACGGTTTTCGAGGGAACGGCAGAATATTTGAGATTTGACGATACAGACGAAGATGACCACGCCCTGACTCCCTCCGTGTTTCAGTTTGAAATCGAGGAGGGGCGGGATTTTATTTTGGTATCCGATGGCATCCTCCAGGCAGGATCTCAGTATGAACAGCCCCTGAACTTGCGGATTTCGGTTGAATCCCTTTTTGAGGATGATGAACCAGTCATCCAGGAAATCGCTGACGCAATCCTGAACCAGGCAATCAACAAGGATTTGGGTCGTCCTCAGGATGACATGACAGTTACGGTTGTACGAATCTCACCCACACCTTCCACCAATATCCGGCGGGAATGTGTATTTTTTCCGATCTTTGACCAAAATTAGAGGAGAGGTTTTATGCACGAAGAAGTTATTCTGATAACTGGAGCTAATGGAGAGATTGGTCACGGTCTCATCCGACACCTTGCTGACCAAAACAAAGCTATCGTCGCGTTGGACCTCAATCCTCTGGATGAAGTGCTACAGCCGCTTGTCCGCCATTGGCAGGTTGGTGACATTCTCAATTTCGCGCTGCTTGAAAAGCTCTTTGAGGAGTACCATTTCAGTGTCGTCTTCCATCTGGCATCAATCCTCTCCACAAAAGCCGAGTTAAATCCCGAACTTGCCCACAAAATCAACGTTGAAGGAACCCTAAATCTGCTGCGCTTGGCCGAAATCCAAACCAGAAAGAACGGTCTGCCGGTAAAATTTATTTATCCCAGCTCCATTGCAGCCTATTGCCTGCCTGATCTCAAAACAAAACAGGCAGCCGGAAAAGTTCGTGAAGATCAATTCACGAGTCCCACAACAATGTACGGTATCAACAAGCTCTATTGTGAAAACTTGGGACGCTACTATAGCAGATGCTATAAACAACTCGCGTGCAATTCCAGCCCCGATGAACTTCTTGATTTTCGCGCGCTGCGTTTCCCGGGTTTGATCAGCTCTGAAACAGTCCCCACAGGCGGCACCAGCGACTACGGTCCCGAGATGCTGCATGCCGCGGCCAAAGGTATCTCTTATAACTGCTTCGTTCGCCCCGACGCGCAATTGCCCTTCATGGTTATGCCTGATGCGATCAGGTCATTGATCATGCTAAAGGAAGCGCCTCGCCATGCTCTGACCCAAACTGTATACAACGTCACCAGTTTTAGTCCTACCGCCCAGGGGTTATATGATCTGACACTCCATGCATTTCCCAATGCGGATATACACTTCGAGCCGGATTGCCATCGTCAGTGCATCGTGGATTCCTGGCCAGCAGATATTGATGACACTGCCGCCCGCCAGGATTGGGATTGGCAGCCAGAATACGACTGCGACCGCGCTTTTTCTGAATATCTGACACCGGCAATTAGAGCCCGATATAGCTAAGTAAGGAAAACTTATGCCCCTTTACGAATACATATGTCAATCCTGCCAACAAGCTTTTGAAACACTGCGTTCTTTCAGCCAGGCAGATCAACCCATCCCCTGCCCGAGATGCGGTAAAACTGAAGTCAGGCGGCAAATTTCGCTGGTCAATGCCTTCAGTTCAGGAAGAAGCCTCACTGGAAATAACTCCTGCAATTCCTGTACCTCCGGTAATTGCTCAAGCTGTGGTCATTCATGAAAACTGCTGACTATTTCCGCGGCAAATCTGTGCTGATCACAGGTGGATCGAGTGGGATCGGCTTTGCCATTGCCAAAGCCCTTGTTGAAATGGACGCCATCGTTATCCTCCTGGCAAGAGATTACGAAAAACTTAAAGCAGCAAAGGCATCAATCCTCTCGAAAAATCCAAAAGCTAAAGTGAAACTCGTCTCAGCAGATGTCACGGATGCTGAGACACTCATAATACTGCACGAAAAATATGTTCGCAACCACGATACACCGGATATCCTGATAAATTGTGCCGGTGTCGCGCGCCCGGGTTATGTTGAAGAAATACCATTAGATGTCTATAAATGGACGATGGACATTGATTACCATGGAACTGTGAACACAATCAAAGTTCTTTTGCCAGGAATGATCGAGCGGGGTTCCGGACATATCGTAAACTTTTCCTCCATTGCAGGAGTAATTGGTGTATTCGGCTACACGGCTTATTCAGGCGCAAAATTCGCGATAAAAGGGTTCAGCGATGCCCTGCGGGCAGAGCTCAAACCCAAAGGCATCAAAGTTAGTATCGTCTACCCTCCGGACACAGATACCCCGCAACTCGCCTGGGAGGATCAATACAAACCGTTTGAGACTCGTGTACTGGCAAATTCCGATAAGCCTATCCAACCAGAAATAGTTGCCGGGGAGACTTTAAAGGCGGTTGCCCGGGGTCGATACAAAGTAGTCCCAGGCTTTAACGCGAAATTAACCTATTTTTTAGCCACCCGGCTTGGCAATTTATTCAACCCAATTATGGACCTCTTGATTTCACAAGCGGCAAAAAAGAAAGCCCGACTTGACAAATGACCTACGGCAGCACCAGGATGGTGCTGGCATCCGCTCTCTGATTGATCGTTGGCAGCAGGACCAGGAATTTCGCGAAAACCTTGCCTACTGGCAAATTACGCCTTCTCACCAGGCTATTAGCACCCCCATTCCAAGCCTGCTTGATTCGCGTCTGATCAGTGCACTAAACACGCTCGGAATAAATCAGCTCTACTCACATCAGGCTGAAGCAATCGAACGCGCGCACAACGGAGAGAACCTCGTCATTGCCACCGGCACTGCCAGTGGCAAAACTCTCTGCTACAACCTGCCTGCGGTTCAGCAAGCGCTTGCCAATCCCAATGCGCGCATCCTCTACCTCTTTCCCACCAAAGCCCTCACCCAGGATCAGCTTACCAGCCTGGATCAGTTCCTGAGAGCAGTGCCATCCAAAAAACCAATGCCTGCCAACATCTTTGATGGCGACACGCCTCAGCATATGCGCTCCCCGATGCGTAAACAGTCGGTATTCCTTCTCACCAACCCTGATATGCTGCACCAGGGCATTCTGCCCCACCACGCCATCTGGCAGTCATTTTTCCAAGGGCTCAGCCTGGTGGTCATCGACGAAATGCACACCTATCGCGGTATTTTCGGTTCGCATTTTGCCAGCCTCCTCCGCCGCCTGAAGCGGATTGCCGCTTTCTATGGCGCTTTTCCCAAGTTCATCCTGACTTCAGCCACGATCGCCAACCCGGTTGAGCTGGCTGAAGTCCTGATTGACGACCACGTAAGCCTGATTGACAAAAGCGGCGCCCCACAGGGCGAGAAGCACTTCCTTCTGTACAATCCGCCCCTGACAGATCCAAGACTGGGGATACGAAAATCCAGCCTGCAAACCAGCGTGAATCTCGGACTCTCGCTTTTCGAAACAAACCATCAGTCGCTGCTCTTCGCCCGCACCCGTCGCACGGTGGAAATGCTACTGATGTACCTGCTCGAAAAGCTGCCATATCAATCTCGCTCAAAGGTGCGGGGATATCGAAGCGGTTATCTAAAGAGCGAGCGTCGCGAGATCGAACACGGCTTTAAAAATGGCAGCATCCGCCTCGTGGTTGCCACCTCAGCGCTTGAACTCGGCATTGACATTGGTGAACTTGAATCTGTTATCCTGGTAGGATACCCCGGTTCCATTGCCACCACCTTGCAGCGCGCAGGGCGTGCTGGCAGGAAACAGCAAGATTCCCTTGCTCTCCTGGTCGCCACGAACGACGCAATGGACCAATATCTTGCGAATCATCCGGAATATCTGGGCAACTCCCCCGAAAAAGCCCTTGTGGATCCGAACAATCTGCTCATCCTCTATCAGCACCTGCGCTGCGCGACTTTTGAGCTTCCCTTTGCGCCTGACGAAAATTTTGGCTCGATTGACTCGCATAAACTGAACGAAATCTTCCAGGTTATGAGCTCTTCCGGCGAAGTCCTGAACCGCAATGACAGCCATTTTTGGGTCGCGGACGCATACCCCTCTGCCGAAATCTCCTTGCGGTCCTCCACCCCAAATATCGTATCCCTGCTGGTGGATGGACCGGATAAACCCACAATGATAGGTCAAATGGATACCCACAGTGCCGAATGGCTGGTCCATCCCCAGGCTGTATATTTGCATGAAGCCGAAACTTACCTTGTGGAAGACCTCGACCTGGCTAATGGCGTTTGCAGGCTCAAACCTGCTCAACCGGATTACTATACCCTTCCAACCATCAAAACCACCATTGAAAACTTTCGGGAGCTTTCAAGTCAAACTATCGGTTCATCAAAGGTGAGCAGTGGACCACTATCACTTTCAATCAGGGTGGAGGGCTTCAGGAAGATCCGCTGGCAGACCAACGAGACGCTTGAACGCCTGCCGCTCGATTTACCAGCCCGCGGACTGGAAACTGAAGGGGCCTGGTTTTCGATTGGTGAAAACCTGGTAAACCACCTCAAAGAACTTGCCTTGTGGAATTCGGACCCAAATGACTATGGTCCAGGCTGGCCTGCCCTCAGGCAGAAAATACTCACCCGCGATCAATACGCGTGTGCTGCCTGCCATCAAACCTTTTCTCCTGCTGAGCTTCATGTTCACCACATTCAACCCTTTAAAACCTTTGCCGATCCGCTTCTGGCTAACGCGCCAAACAACCTCGCCACCCTTTGTCAGCGTTGCCATGCCATCGTTGAAACCCGTGTGCGGGTTATCTCGGGTATGGCTGGCGCGCGCCACGCCCTGCGCAACATTGCTCCTCTGCTCATCATGTGCGACGATGCCGATATTGCCATGCTCTCCGAAGCAAAATCAATCCTGAATAACGGTCAACCAGCCATTCTCGTTTACGACACCATCCCAGGTGGCGTGGGACTTTCCGATCAACTTTATAAAGATAATCGTTTTTGGCTGGCGCGAGCAGCTGAAATGATTGGAGACTGCCCCTGCGAGGATGGTTGCCCTGCCTGCGTGGGACCTTTTGGTGAGGAAGGCTATGGCAGTAAGCGCGAATCGCTTGCTTTGTTGAAAGGACTGCTCAATGAGTGATTGGAACAGCCTCTCCGACAGATTAAAGCGACTTGGAGTCCAACTTGGCATCTCTCAACCCCTGCAGGAAAGCTCCATAAAAAAAACCAAACCTCTGGAAGAACTTGTGCCCGGGCGTAATCTACATACCATTTTCGGCGAGATTTTTTCGCTTAATCACACTTACCCCGGGCATCAGCAGCACGGTCACCTGCCCCTCAAACCTCTCACCGCTCATGATTGGCTGGCACAGTGGGCCAAAGCGCCTTCCACGCCTGCCCTCGAATCACTGATCTTCCTCGATACGGAAACCACGGGCCTTTCCGGGGGCACGGGTACCATGCCCTTCATGATCGGCGCGGGTCGCTTCATCGAAGATCAATTTGTGGTGGAGCAGTTCTTTGTCCGCAACCCTGCTGAGGAAACAGCCCAACTCGCTGCTCTTTCGGAGTTTGTTGAAGGTGTGGAGGGTATCGTTACCTACAACGGCAAAGCCTTTGACCTGCCAATTATCAACACGCGCTACATCATGCAGCGCCTTTCCAATCCTTTCACTGCGGCTACCCACTTTGACTTACTCCCATATACCCGGCGGATCTGGAAATCCCGATTGGGTCAATGCAATCTTGGCAATATTGAGCGGCACGTGCTTGGATTCGAGCGGGAGCAGGAGGACATTCCTGGATACCTCGTACCCGACTTTTATCGTGAGTATCTCTTTACAGGTGATGCCACCCAAATGCCAGGCATTTTTTACCATAATGAAATCGATGTACTCAGCCTATCTGCCCTCTTTAGTTGGCTGGCAGCCATTCTCGAGGATCCATCCGACGACCGTTTCACGGACCCAGGTGATTTGATTTCGGTAGGACGGGTCCTGGAGATTTTAGAACGCGAACACCTTGCAGAACAAGTTTATGCCTCAGATCGCCTCCGGCAATTATCCGAGACAGATCGCCAGAAGAGCCTGCTATTACGCGCGAAACTTCAAAAACGAAAAGGGAACCTTGAGGAAGCCAGCGGATTATGGCAGGAAGCCGCATCCGGAGTATCGCTAGAGGCGATGATCGAATTAGCCAAGTATTGCGAACATCACCTTTATGATTATGACTCTGCCCTGCGATACACAATCCAAGCACTGGAGTTATCCATGGAAAAAACTCTAACCGCTTCGCTTCTGCACCGTAAATTCCGTCTTGAGATTAAAATTCGGAAAAGTAAAACCAGCAATAACAAATCTTGAACAAGTATGGAGGATCAGAAAGTGTGGTTGAGCAGCCTATTTAGTAGATTGGTTCGTAAGACAAAGCGGAAATATAATATTGAGAGGAGAATAATCAGATTGGATATTGTGAAACATTATGGTTGCTTTGATTACAATGAAGAATGGTATTTGATTGAACTGATATTGGATGTTTCAACTTCTGAGATAGATTGGAGTACTATATTTGTTCCAGAACATGGAACAAATAAAGAGAATTGGCAAGTACCGTACATGGAGCAATATTTAAATATAGATGGTACTAAAAAGATTTGTGAAACATATGAAGAGCCTAAGGAACATATAAAGCCTTGTAGAGTCGCTTTCTTTATTTTTAAAGATTCATCTAATGTTTTGTCCACACCTTATGGTGATTTTGAATTACGCATTGAATCTAAAGTTCCTGAGCGTTTGGAACGCCTAATCGAGTTTGAAGAATGTGACTAGAGGTAAATTCCAGTTTATCCAGGAGCCTTCCTCACACGCCAGGGGCAACGCCTTTCCGAGGCAGCCCTTTTTGCGCTAAGTATTACTTGATACTGTTTCAATTTTGCATAGATTTTAGAAAAGAGCAGTTAAGGAGAGCTCTTTGTTCATCCTGTTCTTCAGCAATTGTACCCATGGTTGTAAATTATCAACAGACCTAAACAATGGGATTGAAGCTGATATTGGTTTGTAAACCCCGGTCTTTCCTTTTGTCTTTATGTGTTGGCTTTCAGGTTTAGCAGATTGAAGCATGAAGGCATCCTTAGCCAGGGTGTCTCTATGTCTCAAGATAGTTAGCAAAGATTGTCCTCCGGAGGGTGACCAGGATAAACCTCGGCCGCGCATTCTTTGTCGGACCAGTTTGTCCACATTTCCTTCGGCAGCGCCAAGGGTGGCCGGTTTGAGGTCAGGGAGACCGCGCTTGTCCAAGTCCAACAGGGCATCCTGATTGTGCTCAAGGTATCGGATCAGATGCTGGATCTCTAGAGCCTGTTTTCCCCTGACCTTAGCCTGCAAAGCCAGCAGTTCAGGCTTTATCTGTTCGAAAGGTGTGGTGAATAAGCGATCCAATAAAGACCAGCTGTTGAGCATCTTTCCAAGACTGCGGTGAACTGCCCGGCAGACGTGAAAACGATCCAAGACAGGCACCTGAGGCAGATTGAGCAAGTCAAAAGCATGCCGGACCCAGGGAGCGCCATCCCCGCCGACCACCAGATGCTTTACTTCAGAAAGATCAAAATGGCGATCAGCCAATTCGCGCACTTTGATCTGCCATTCCTCGTTGGAACCGCCTAGTTGGGTCATCACCACTTTGTTTTCACAGGCATACCTGCCCATTCCGATGCATTTCTTGCCACTATATAAAAGGCCTACTTTGACTTCAGCACGCTTTTGATCCTGTTGCTGCAAATGCACCCATACCCCATCGCTTTCTCCATAAAGCGTATCAGTTTGAATCCTGCCCGGCTCTGTCTCTGCACGCCAGTCTAGTTCATAGGCTTCAATCAGTTCCCCAAAACGTTTGACCATCCGCTGCAAACTGCTCGGGCTGATGGCTGTCCTGAGCACATAGGCCAGCATCTCCGATGCGTTGCGATAAGTGCTCCGGCTGGCAAGAACACAACCCATTTCCTGTACTTTCAGACTGGTTCGTGCAAAAGGAGCGATGCCCAACAATAAATCCAACGGCTTCCATCGCCGCCCGTGTTCATCCTGATAGACCCGTCTTCGATACTTGACCGGTCCGCTTTCAAATACAACAGTCCGGCTGGCCGTGCCAACATTTCTCCAACCCTTTGGCACTTCCGCTCTCAAACTTCCATCCAATACATCTAATGCCGTTTGCAGCAAAGCTTGTCCTATTTCCTGACTGAATTCCCTGATCGTTTCTTCCAGTCGCTCTGGCTCAATTGACCGCTGTATCTCTTGCCTTTCCTGGCCGACAACTAAAGTTATAATGATGGAGACAGATTGTCCTGTCATGTGAGAGTTCCTCCTTTTTTGTTGGCAAACTAATTATGGATGGAACTCTCCTTTTTGTGTGCTAATTTCCCAAGTTATGCAAGTTTGATACTGTAACACGATGGAGTTTTACCTTGACGCTTTTAGCTCAAAGTTAGTATAATGGGATGAATTGTCTTGGTTCTTCGAATTGAAACTGTTTTGTGTGGGCAAAATTGATCAAGGCTACGAATTTTTTAATTATCCTGCCAAACCAATTTACGCAATACGTAAATTATATTTGTAATTTCACAGCCATTATTTAACAACAGGAGGTGCAAACGAGTATATCTATAAAGAACCGATTGTAGTAAAGCAAGTTAAAACCACATTAGAAAAGGAAGTGACATGAAAAGTAAAAGACTACTAAAAGTCCTTTCAGTCGTATTGGCTTTAGGAATGCTCATCAGTTACATTCCAACAAATGCTGCTGCAAAGACCGCTGTCAACCAAGAAGCCGTTACTGTTGAGAATGCCGTCCTGGACGAAATCAACAAGAACGGTGTCGCTACCTACTGGGTCGATTTTAAAAACACAGCCGACCTCTCCCAGGCCTATTTTATGGACTGGAGTGAGCGAGGCTGGTTTGTTTATGAGACCCTGAAGGAACAGGCTGAGAAAACTCAGTCTGCGGCGATTGCTTACCTCGAGACCACCGGTCTCACTTATAAATCCTTCTGGCTTGCAAACCGCATCCTGGTTGAACAGTCTGACAAAACTGTATTGACCAGTCTGCAACAATTCCCCAACGTCATCTCTATTTCTGCTCAGAAAGAATACATTCTTTACGAACCTGAAAAAGCAGAAATTACAGATGAAACCAAAAGCGCACAGCTCACAAACGAACCCAAAGGGATCGAACCCAACATCACTCATGTGAATGCTCCGGACGCCTGGGCGCTTGGTTATGACGGTACTGGGCTGATTGTCGCCAACATCGACACCGGTGTGCGCTACTCACACCAAGCCCTGGTTGGTTCTTACCGGGGTAACAATGGTGACGGTACCTTTGATCATAACTACAACTGGTACAACCCCTATGATCCTTCGGACAACATTCCCCGTGACGGAAATGGTCACGGCACCCACACCATGGGCACCATGGTCGGTGATGACGGCGGCGCAAACCAAATCGGCATCGCTCCTGGTGCTGAGTGGATGGCCTGCGCCGGCTGCCCGGATGGCTCTTGTTGGGATGTTGCCTTGCTTGGCTGCGGTGAATTCATCGCCGCACCAACTGATCTGAACGGTGAAAATGCCGATCCAGACATGCGCCCTAATGTGGTCAACAACTCCTGGGGTGATTGCGGTCAGACCTATGATCCCTGGTTTGAAGAGGTCATTGATGGCTGGCACGCTGCTGGTGTTTATCCTGTTTTCTCCAATGGCAACGCATCCAACTGCAGCTATCCTGCTCCTCCCGGACTCAATACTGTGGGTAACCCTGCCCGCTCTGGTAATGTAACTGGTGTAGGGTCTTCCAGCCGAGATACTGGCACATATGCCAGCCACTCCAACTGGGGTCCAACCGACAATCCCGACACAGTTAACCCGGTGGTGGGCTTTGAAATGCTGAAACCCCAGGTCATTGCTCCTGGTGTGAATATCCGCTCGTCAACACCTGGCAGTGACACTGCTTATCAGAGCGGATGGTCAGGTACCTCCATGTCTGCTCCTCATGTAACCGGCCTGGTTGCCATGATCATGCAGGCTGCCCCCTGCCTTGTCGGTGATTACGCTGCCGTTGAGACGATCATTGAGAGCACCGCTATCGATATGGTTTACAGCGACGGTTCACCTCTCACCCCCACAGATTTCCCGAACTTTGCTACCGGTTGGGGCGAAATTGACGCCCTCGCTGCTGTTCAATTGGCCTCGGGTATGTGCGGAAACAGCGTGCTTTACGGCACGGTCGTCTCAGATTCTGCAGAACCAATTTCCGCTGCCAGGGTTGAAATTACCGGTACTGATCCGGTCAATAACCGCGTTATTTTTACCAATTCTGCTGGAGAATATTCAACCTATGTTAACGCAGACACCTTCGACATGACAGCCTCCGCTTTTGGCTTTGAAAATGCCACAGCCACCGGCGTTGTGGTAGGTGACGCAGCCACCGTCATGCAGGACTTCGTTTTGACAGAACTTCCCAGCACCCTGGTTACTGGCGTTGTTTATGATGATGGCATCTTAGATGGCGCATCTCATGGCTACCCACTCTATGCCAAACTAACTTTCTCAATGACTGATTTCTCTGAAACAGTCATAACAGATCCATTTACGGGTGAGTACGAAATCGTGCTATACAACAGCCAGGAATATGATGTCCGGGTTGAGGCTTTGGTATCTGGCTACGAAGTTCTCGAAACAACCATCACTCCCGACGATGTTGCAGTCTACGAACAAGACTACTACCTGAACATTGATAAAGTTGCATGCTCAGCTCCTGGCTATAGTCCTGAATACCAAATCAAATACGACTTCGAAACTGGAGATCAAGGTTTCGTTGCCAGCGGCACGAACAGCAGCTGGGCTCGCGGTATCCCAACCAATGGTCCTGGCGAAGCCCACAGTGGCAGTTACGTCATCGCTACCAACCCGACTGGCAATTACAACGCCAGCGAGTTGAGCTACATGACCTCGCCAGTAATCGATCTGACTGGATTCGGCACGGATACTCCCGTGATTGAATTCTGGCAGTGGCGCCACATTGAAAGCGCAACCTACGACAATGCCACCGTTGAAGTCACCAAGGACGGGGGCACAACCTGGACAGCTTTTTATGGTCCTGTAGGCGGCATCACAGACACTGCTTACAACAAAGTTACCATTGCCCTGGATCCAACATACAATGTTGCCGACTTCCAGCTCCGCTTCAAATTCAAGAGCGATAGCTCTGTGAATTACGAAGGCTGGTATGTGGATGACGTCGGCATAGCCGCTGCTCCCATACCCGCGCCAACTGTGGTTTACTTTGAGAATTTTGACACTACCGACGGCGGTTTCGTAGCCAGCGGTACAAACCCCTCCTGGGCATGGGGCGCCCCTTCAGCCACACCTGGACCCGGCAGTGCATATTCCGCCCCGAATCTATGGGCAACCAACCTGACCGGCAGCTACAATGTCAGTGAACTATCTTACATCACCTCCCCGGTAATTGACCTGTCTGCTCATGCTGGTCTGGCACCTTCGCTCTCCTTCTGGCATTGGATGGATTCAGAGTCCAATACCTGGGACTGGGGAGCCGTTGAGGTTACGAAAGATGGTGGAACCACCTGGCAAGTCGTTCTTGAGAAATTTGGCGACATTTTGTCCTGGTCACCAAAAAGCATCGTTCTTGACCCCTCATATGCGGTAGCCGATTTCCAATTCCGCTTTTTCATGCGCTCTGATACCTCAGGGCAATATCCTGGTTGGTACATTGATGATGTGGAAATCTCGGTCTCAGAGCCCTACGAAATCGCAGTTCCATGTATCACTATACCTGGTGGAGTTGTGACTGGTTATGTTTATGACAAAATGGTAGAGGATACAAAACTCTACGGGGCCACTGTTCAAAGTGAGCAGGCTTCTGCCATCACTCAGGCGCAACCTGATAGCCTTGTCGGAGATGGCATTTACTGGCTCTTCCAACCATTTTTAGATTTTGGTGAAGAAAGCACACCTGCGGCAGCCGTTCAGAGCCTTAGCGGTAGTTTCGTTGAATTCTATCCCACTGTCGGTGGCGATGAAGCCTACACTCCAGGTGTTCCCGGAACATTCTGCTTTAAGTCAGAAACATTCACAAATGACTGGGAATACGTTTACACAGATTGGCTGAAGCTTCCGTCAGACTGGATAGTAACAAACGTTGCCAAAACCGGCACACCTTATTGTGATAATGGGTCGGTTAGCACTACATTCAACTGGACTTTCGAAACTTCACCTTATGAAGTAAAAATTTCGAATACTCGGAGCCAATCCACCACGGATCACTGCGTTATTTTCTATTGTGTCACAGCGACTCCTGGAACCGGGATTCCCGAAGCTAAAGCATCCTGGTACTACGACGGTGACGGCTATGGTGCTACCCCTCACAATCCTTGCAGCAGTGATAACTATACCCCTGCTTCTATGGCTGCAAATCCTTGTGATGATTTCACTCAACCACAAGCCAGTATCCCACTGGCAGAATATTCTGAAACCTTTGATTTCACTGCGTCGATGCCGAAGTATGCAGACGTGACCGAACCGGTTCATGTGAAGATAAATGATATCAATCGAAAAGACTGGGAACTCGGCGCTGGTTTTGTCGTTACTGATCCACTAGCGCTCGAAAGAACAATCAATTTGTATGACGATCCTGAAATCACTGTCCTCACTCTCATTAACGAAGGTGATCTCGACGCTGAATTTTCGATCCGTGAACAAGACAAAGGCTTCCAACCCTACAGCATCCCTGCCTTTACTGGCAAGATTACTCAGAGTTCAGAGCCTGCTTCAATGTTACGCGATCCCAATGCGGCTGCAACTCTTGGAGGTCTGGAACTAAACTCCCTGAGTGGTCGCTACGGCATTACCGCTGCGCCCCCAGCTTATGGCATTGATCTGCTTTCAGACCTAATGTACAACTGGCCCGACGCATCAGTTCCGGGTACATCCACACTGGTCGGTTCTCCGGCTGCCACCTCATTGTTTGCTGGCGATTTCATGGGCGGTGATTTTAGCACGCTCTATGCAGTCAGCTACGACAACGACAACCTCTACGCCATCGACACTGCAACCGGTGTAGCTACCATGATCGGCACCACCACTCCTCCAACCGGCACTTTCAGTGGTTTGGCTGGTGGTCCTGGTGTTATGTACGGTATGGCCACCGAATGCAATGTTGCCTCAACTCTCGTGGAATTGGACATCACCACTGGTGAAACCACTACCATTGGTATTCTGCCAAATTCCACTTGTATGATCGACATCACATACGTGCCCGATGACGGCATGCTTTATGGTGTCGACCTGGTCTCCAACATGCTGCACCGCATCGATCCCGCGACCGGTGTTGATACCACTGTCGGTGACCTCGGCGCGGATGCCAACTACGCCCAGGGTATGGACTACGACGAAGAAAACAAGATCCTATACTGGGCAGCCTACACTACCGCTGCTGAACTCCGCATCATCGACATCACCACTGGCGCTTCTGTTCCAGTTGGCAACTTCACCCAGGGTGAGGTTGACTCGTTTGCGATCGCAGCAGGCGGAAGTGACGCCGTTCCGTGGCTGAGCGAAACCCCAATTGAGGGTGTTGTTCCGGCTCACGGTTCCTTCCCAGTTGAAATCGAATTCAGTGTGGACGGTATTGACCAGCCTGGAGACTACTTCGCTCAATTGGATATTAAAACGAATACACCTTTCCAGGTTGCACCAGTACCCGTTACCTTGCATGTTATCCGCCCGCTTAATTTCGGTAACATCAAGGGTAATGTATATGCTTACGAACAATGCGACATAAATCCCGCACCGGCTGAAAATGCTTTGATTAACTTCTATCTAAACGGGGAACTTGTCCACCACACGCTTACCGACGAGATGGGATACTTCACTTACGCGCTGATTAACGGCACGTACGACGTTGAAATCACAAAGGAAGGTTATGTCAGCCAGACCGTTACAGACGTAGTCCTTGGTTGGGACGCAAATGTAATGTTGGATGATGTCACTCTCCGTCTTAACTCGTCCTGTTTGTCCATTGACCCAGAGTCCTTCTACCAGGAACTCAACCCCGATGAGACCGCTACCCAGACGATGACCCTGATCAACACCGGCGCCCTTGAAGCTCCGTTTGAGATCAGTGAACGTCCTGGCGCTGGTCCAGTTCCTTACAGCAAGGCTTGGGATGTTGAATTAGTTTTGGATGACGGCACTGCCGAAGATGCCATTGGCATCGGTGGTACAGCTGAATTCATCGTTGTCAACCGCTTCACACCTGCTGAAGACCAGTTCCCCTTCATGCTTGAACAAGTGGATATCTCTTTTGAGGCAAGTGGCGAAGTAGTCGCCGGCGATGCCTTTAGAATCGTCGTTTACCAAAACACCACTGGTTCCGCGGATCCAGCTCCTGGTTCAGAATTGCTCTATCAACAGGATGCTGAGGTTGGTAATGCTACAGGTTGGAACAGTTACGTTTTGGACGAACCAGTCTTACTTTCAGGTCCTGGCGATGTTCTCATCGGCGCGATCTTCCTGGAAGTACCTGGCACTTCTTATTTCCCTGCTTCCATTGATCAAAACGCCTCGCAAGAGCGCTCATGGGCTGGCTGGTGGTCTGGTGCGGTTCCCGCCGAACCAACACTTCCTCCTGATACAGAGTGGCTGCTGATCGATGACGCAGGCTTTGCTGGTAACTGGATGATCCGTGGTTTGGGCTCTGCCGGTTTGACAGATATTGTCTGGCTGACTGAAGATCCGACCGCTGGTATTGTTGATCCAGATGGCGGCGCTGTTGATGTGACCCTGACATTTGACTCGACTGGTCTCACCTGGGGCGATTACTTCGGAAGTCTCCGTGTGAACAGCCCGAAGGAAGTAACCAGTAACCTTCCAGTCCAACTGAGGATCCTCGCACCTGCCGATTATGGCTTTGTTAAGGGCCATGTCCTTGCACTCGAAATCTGCAATGTGAACCCAGCCCCGGCTGCCAACGCTGCAGTTAAGCTCCTTCAGGATGGTGTGGTTGTTTACTCAATCCTAACGAACAGTGAAGGTTACTATATAACCGCCATTCCGGAAGGCACTTATGACCTTGAAGTTGAAATTGAAGGCTATGAAACCCAAACAGTAGAAGGTTTGGTTATCACAGCCGGAGAAGAAACTGTTCAAGATTTCACTCTCCGCCTTATGGCTCCCTGTCTGCAAGCAATGCCCGATGAACTCGAGAAGTACTTACTCCCCGACACAACTGGCACCCAGATCCTTAGGCTGACCAACATAGGCGCCGCTGAAGGCATCTTCGAACTCTTCGAGCTGCCAGTAGACGTTACTCACGCTGAGCAGCTGATCCTTGATCCAAGCTTCGAAGCCTACACACCCAATCCTTATTGGGATGAATATTCATCATCATACGGGACCCCACTGTGTACTGAGGCAGACTGTGGTCTTGGTGGTGGCTCCGGACCTAACACTGGAATAGCCTGGACTTGGTTTGGCGGCGCAAGTGCGGGGGATATTGGTTATGTCTCTCAGGATGTTGTGATTAATCCCGGATCCGCGGTCATGACCTTCTGGGCCGAACAGGCTGTTTGCGGAGATGCTGGTGCCAGCAACTACATGGCACTTTCAATCGACGGCACCGAAGTCTGGCGCACCGATGGTCTTGATCCCGCCTGCGGCACAGCTGCTTATCGCGAGATCGTCTTGGATGTCTCGGACTTCGCCGATGGCGATACACACGAGATCAAGTTCGACTCCGTTACAGTTGGCAGTGGCAACTTCTTCCTCGATGATGTCGAACTCCAACTGGAAGCTGGTGGAGACGTGTTGTGGTTATTTGAAGATCCAACCGCTGGCGTAGTTCCTGCTGGTGAATCTACAGATGTCACGATCACCTACGATGCCACTGGTTTGGCTCTTGGAGATTACTTTGCCACCCTGCGTGTCAAGGGCGCGCCATCTCCCACGATTAACCTGCCTGTGACATTGCATGTCGTTGGAGAAATCCCTGTCTTCTACCTCTACCTGCCCTTAATGCTTAAATAAAGGACCAGGAATTTAGCACAAGAAGCCCTGCTCTCGCAGGGCTTCTTTTTTAGTGATATGCCGCGAGATTGAGTATCTTGCGCAATCTGACAGGGTGCCAAAAAAAACCACAAACAGTAATAAGAAAACATGAATTGTGACGCTCTTTCTTTCAAAGGAATTCCAATTTATGCACACCCTCTGATCTCCCCTCAAGGCATAACTTCATGATATACTAAATCGCTTAGTTTTTCATTCTTATTCAAGGAGTATTTTTATGTCAGGACATTCCCATTGGTCCACGATCAAACGCAAAAAGGGTGCCGCCGACGCCAAAAAAGGCGCCATGTTCACCCGACTCGCCCGCGAAATCGCACTTGCCGCACGTAACGGTGGAGGCGATCCTTCCATGAACGTTTCACTTGAGCTTGCCATTGATCGCGCCCGAGCCAGCAACATGCCCAAAGATAGCATCGAACGTGCTATCAAACGAGGTACCGGTGGAGATAAAGAAGGCGCCGAATTACTGGAGATCACTTATGAAGGTTATCTCGGCAAAGGTGCTTCAGCTGTCATTGAATGCGTCACCGAAAATCGCAATCGTACGGTTGCTGATCTTCGTCACATCCTTTCCAAAGGCGGCGGAGACCTGGCCAGCAACGGTTCAGTCACCTGGCAGTTCGATCGTAAAGCGATCTATACCGTCAAATCAGATGGAAAAAACTTCGATAAAGCCTTTGAGGCTGCCCTTGAAGCTGGCGCTGATGATGTGACTGAGGAAGATGGCTACATCGAGATCATCGGACCTGCCGAAACCTTCAAAGCCATCCACGACAGTCTTGCAAACGCTGGTCTGCACACCGAAGATGCTGGTTTGCGCATGATCCCCAAACAAGAAATCGAACTCAGTCCGGATCAAACTCTTGCTGTTCTGAAAGTTATCGCTGCCCTCGAGGAAAGTGACGACGTGCAGAATGTTTACTCTAACCTTAAGTTCACCAACGAGGATCTTGAGAAGTTGGAGGAAGATTAAACTTTAATGCTGATTTTGGGTATCGATCCAGGTCTAACTCGCACGGGTATCGGACTCATCAGCCTCAACGAGCGCAATGAACCTGAATTGGTTCACTACGAAGTCATAGATTCAACGGCTGAGAGCTCAACCTCCAGCCGTTTGATTTTTCTCTATGACACCCTGACTGCTCTGATTGAGACCTACCAGCCGACTGAATGCGCCATGGAAAAGCTTTTTTTCCAACGCAACATCACGACTGCGATGTCAGTCAGTGAGGCACGGGGAGTGACCACTTTCTGTCTTGCCCGCCATAACTTGCCGATTGCTGAATACACACCTAACGAGGTCAAACAATCCATCTCAGGGCATGGACGGGCAGATAAAAAGCAAGTGCAGACCATGGTCAAAATGCTTCTGGATCTGAGTGAAATTCCACAACCAGATGATGCTGCAGATGCGCTTGCTGTTGCGCTTTGCCACGCCAGCCATCTTAATTTCCGCAGTCTGATGGAGTAAAGGCATGATAACCAGCTCCGCAAATAACCATATCAAAGACCTTCGCAAACTTGAACAGGCCAAAGAACGCCGCTCAAGCGGAAACTTCCTGGCTGAAGGACTTAAGGCTGTTGGTCAGGCTTTTGATTCCGAAGCATACATCCATGAGCTTCTGATCTCCCCCGAGCTGCTCATCAGTGATTATGGTCTATCTCTGACAGAACGTGCAAAGGCAGAAAGCATTCCCATCCTGGAATTAAGTGCATCCGTATTCGGCAAACTTGCCCGCAAAGATAAACCCCAGGGGATTGCGGCACTTATCAGCCAAAACTGGTCAGACATCAGCTCAACATCTGCTCCTTCCCACTCCTTTTGGGTTGCAATTGAGTCCATCCAAAATCCCGGCAATCTCGGCACCATCCTGCGCACTTGCGACGCCGTCGGAGTCAGCGGCTTGATCCTGCTGGATGAATCCACCGACCCCTACGATCCCGCCGCTGTAAAAGCCTCCATGGGGTCAATTTTTACCGTACCTCACTTCCGTGCTGATTTCAGCAATTTTGAGGCTTTTTTGCACCGCAGCACTGATTTGGTGGTGATTGGCACTTCCGATAAGGCTGCTGTTTCGGCTTTTGAGGTCGAGTTTCCTCCCGCAGTTCTCCTGCTTTTGGGCAGCGAGAGGCAGGGGCTCTCAGACCCTTACGTCTCTCTCTGCTCCCAAATGCTGCAAATACCGATGGAAGGGGCTTGTGACTCCCTTAATATCTCTGTTGCTGCAGGCATCATGCTCTACCAAATTTACCAACACCGAAACCCCCAACGGAGCCCATCATGATCGCGTCAATATCCGGCAAAGTCGTCAACATTAGCAAAGAAACAGTCATCATCGACATCAATGGTCTGGGTTTTGAAGTTTTTGTTCCAAAATCGCTTCTTTCTGAAACCGAAACAGGCGATTTACTCTATCTTTACACCTACATGCTCGTTCGGGAGGATAATATTTCGCTTTTTGGTTTTAGCAGCCTTGAAGAAAAGCGATTATTTCTTGAGTTCCTGGCGGTTGGCGGCGTAGGTCCAAAGCTTTCGCTGGCAATCCTTTCAAGCCTTTCCATCGACAATATCCGCTCGGCTATTCTGAGTGAAAAACCGGATTATTTCAGCCGCGTTCCCGGTATTGGCAAGAAAACTGCTCAGAAGATCATCATCCAGATGCAGGGAAAACTTCCAGATAGCGATGGTTTGGCAATCCGCAGCATCACAGATGTGGATGATGCCGTGGTCGACGCCCTGATTTCTCTTGGGTACAGCGTCGTGGAGGCTCAGACTGCTCTGCAGACCATTCCCAAAGACACTCCGGATGACGTTGAAACAAAACTTCGCGTCGCGCTGCAGTATTTTGACCATTTCTAAGCTTGGTTTTTCCAATCACATAGATGGTAAAATTTATTTTTGAAATCATTAATCAAATGGATAAAACATGGGACTTTCTAGGGAATTAGGCATAGATCTGGGCACATTCAACACGCAAATTGCGGAAGGCAATCAGATCCTTCAGCAAGAACCGACTGTTGTGGCAATCATTGTAGATGAAATGAAACTGGTCGAGTATGGCACCACAGCCCTTGGCATGATGGGGCGTGTGCCTGAATCGATCGAGGTTATCCGTCCCCTTCGTCATGGTGTGATTGCTGAATACGAACTGACCGAAATCTTTATGCGTGAGATGATCAAAAAAGTCACCGGGCCGACCCTTTTCTTCAAACCCCGCTTGCTCATTTCGGCGCCTTACGGCGTTACCAGCGTTGAAAAACGCGCGGTGGTTGAAGCTGGTTTAGGCGCTGGCGGTCGCGAGGTGAATATCATTCCTCAGCCTTTGGCTGCCGCACTGGGCGTTGACCTGCCGATCAACACCCCCACCGGCAATATGATCATTTGCCTTGGTGCGGGCACCACCCAGGCAGCCGTGATCTCCATGACCGGAATCGTCAGCGCGGAAACCAACCGCACAGCCGGCCTAAAACTGGACGAAGCGATTATTAATTACGTCAGAAAAAAATATGGTCTCATTATCGGTCAGCCAACTGCTGAACAACTCAAACTAAATATTGGTGCAGCCACCCCCACCCAGGAAGAAAAGACAATGGAAATCCAGGGTCAGGACCAGGTTTCCGGTCTCCCCAAACCTGCCAGTTTAACCACCAACGAGATCGTCGAAGCCTTACAGCCTCCGCTGGAGGAAATTGTCGCGGCTATCCGTCGGGTTCTCGAGAAAACACCTCCTGAACTGATCTCGGATATCATCGATCGCGGTGTGGCACTTTGTGGCGGCACTTCACTTCTGAAAGGTTTGGACAAGTACCTGACGGTCGCCCTGGGCATCCCGGCATATGTTGTCGAAAACCCCGTTACCTGCACCGTTGAAGGGACAGCTAAAGCTTTCTCAATTCTTGAGGTAATCCTTCGCAACCAGGGACGATAAAAGCGCCTATAGCAAATAATAAGTGAAGGTTTGCAGGCTCAAAACCGGATCGATATTGGCAAGTTTAATTCCTTCGGGCACTTTAAGTGTCACTGGCGCGTAGTTAAGGATAGCCTTTACCCCACATTGGATCAGTTTATCTGCCATTTCCTGTGCATTAGCGGCTGGAACGGTGAGAATTGCAATCGGAATCTTACGAGGGCAGGTAAAATTCTGCATCTCGGTCACATCCCGTACTTTTATTCCTGCTATAGTCTGACCAACGACTTTGGGATCATTGTCGAAGGCCATCACAATCTCAAAACCCTGGCGGGAAAAACCCTGGTAACTCAACAGAGCCTGCCCAAGGTTGCCGACCCCCACTAACACCACCTCCCAAATTTGATCGAGGTTTAAGATGCTCCTGAGCGTCTCTAGCAGATTTATGACGTCGTAACCTTTGCCCTTTTTACCGAATCCGCCAAAAAATGACAGGTCCTTTCGGATTTGAGCAGATGTGACACCCAAATAATCAGCCATCTCTTGCGATGAAACAAACTGCTGACCTTCTCTCATCAATTGGTTAAGTTTTTGAATATATACAGGCAGTCTTGCCACAACTACTTCTGGAATCGGTTTTTTTTCCATAGGACCCTCAAGCAAAATTTACTATAATATAAAGATAATTATCATCTTTGATGATATCATCATAGTGTTCAACATATTATATAGGGTTTTGTCGCTTGCATCGTGTTATGCTGATTAAAAACAAATATTTAAGGAGTTCCAATGAAAGCTGGCAGCGTAATTTCCTACATTCTTGCAGCAATCTTCATCATTTTTTCCTTTTTGCTCCTGCTGGGAGCAGGTGGTGAAGGCGGTTCCCCTTCCTGGATCATCTATGGGATCATTGGTCTTGTTTTGGGATTTGTCCTAATTTTTGCGGGCGTTCGCCTGGCAGCAGCATCCAAACAGACAGTCCAGAATGTGACTCTCAATGTCGATCTCCCGGGAAATGTGCAAATGGACACCATCAAATGCCAATCCTGTGGTGCTCCGCTTGCTCCGGATGACATGAAACTTGTCAATGGCGCCGTCACTGTGCAATGTCACAGCTGCGGTACAACCTATCAGATTACTGAAGAACCAAAGTGGTAAGCCTATGAACAATCTAAAACGTGTATTCTTACTTCTCAGTCTCCTGTTACTGCTGATTCCGGTTGGATCCGTGCAGGCGCAGGAGTACCGCTTTTCGCTCACCGCTTATGAAGTTGAGGCATATCTCGAAGCCGACGGCACACTGACCCTGTATTACTACATGGCTTTTCAAAACGAGCCTTCTGCACACGAAATTGATTTTGTTGACCTCGGTTTGCCAACCACCCAATACAAACTTTCTGACATCAAGGCTGAAATTGATGGGATGGAAATGCCCGAAGTCAATGACTCAGCTTATGTGAATGGCGCCGAGTTAGCGCTTGGAGAATACGCCATCCAGCCCGGGCAATCCGGCGTTGTCACAGCCTGGGTCTATGGCGTCAAAGGTGTATTAAGCCCCTATGATAGTGGCGATCGTACGGATTATGCCAATTTTCTTTTCACTCCAAACTATTTTGGCGCCCAGTATGACCGTTCAAAAAACACCGAATATCGCATGACCATAATCCTGCCTCCTGCGGTTGGTGCCGAAGAAGGCGTCTGGTACGAACCTTCTGGCTGGCCCGGATCAAGCGAACCAGAAGCCACCCTCACCACCGATGGACGTGTTAATTATTCCTGGTATACCACCAACGCGGATGTACACAGCCAGTATCTTTTTGGGGCTGCTTTTCCTGCTTCCGCAATTCCAGAAGGCATACTCGTCACCGAGAAACCGATTTTTGATAATGGTGGTTCCACTGTTTCACCTGTACCAAGTTTGTTTTCCAGAATTTGGAGGGTCGTTAGTTGTGGTTTCTTCCCGCTCTTTTTCGTTGGTTTAACAATTCTTGGCTTGGTACAGAGTAAAAAGCAAACCGATAAACGCAAGATGCAATACCTGCCTCCAAAAATCTCCGTTGAAGGTAAGGGTATCAAACGCGGGCTCACTGCCGTTGAAGCAGGCATTCTGCTCGAACAACCGCTCGACAAAGTTCTGACCATGATCCTCTTCGGACTGCTGAAAAAAGAAGCAATTACGGTAATTAATCGGGACCCCTTGAAGATCGACAAAGTAGAATCCATGCCTGAAGGACTTTATCCTTACGAGCAAGCCTTCCTGATCGCTTTCCTGGATTCAAATAAAGCAAAACGACAGGCCGGGATCAAATCCCTGATGATCGATCTGGTTAAATCGGTTGCGGACAAAATGAAGGGCTTTAGCGCCAAAGAAACCAAAGAATACTATCAGGATATCATTCGCCGCGCCTGGCAAGCAGTGGAGACTGCCCAGACTCCTGAAATCAAAAGTGCTCAATACGACCATACGCTCGAATGGACCATGCTCGACAAAGAGTTCAACGACCGCACCGAGCGCACTTTTACCGGTACGCCGGTATTTGTGCCGCGCTGGTGGCCCCGCTATGACCCAACCTATCGACCGGTTGTGAGCAGTGGTGGCAGCGGTGGCGGTATGGCAGTTCCAACTCCGGCCAGCAGCAGTTCTGGGGGTAGTCGACCCTCGATAAATTTACCCAGTCTACCTGGCTCCGACTTTGCCGCATCAATGGTAACCGGCGCTTCCAACATGGCGGCAAGTGTGATTGGCAATGTAACCGACTTCACTTCCGGCGTAACCTCCCGTACTAATCCCATCCCCGTCACCACTTCCCGCAGCGGCAGTGGAGGTTTCCGGGGTAGTGGCGGGGGTTCTTCATGCGCTTGTGCCTGTGCTTGCGCTGGTTGCGCTTGTGCTTGTGCTGGCGGTGGTCGATAACGCTTCAAGCGACCTTATGCTGATGATCAATTCGCTCAGTGAAGGAATGTACCAATACGACATCGCGGATGCCGACTCCAAGTCGCGCATCCACCTGCGGGTTGATCCGGACCTGAGTGGTCTGTTGGTGATCAACGCTTCACGCGTTATCCATCTAAACCCGACCGCGCTTTACATGGCTTTTCTCACACTTGAAAAAGTGGATGAGAAGGCTGCGCTTAAAGCATTGCGAGATCGCTTTAATGCCCCTTCAAGGCAACTCAAGCAGGATTTCCTTGCCACAAAAGCCCGTGTCGAAGCCTTGATCGACGAAAAATCAGGCTTATGCCCGGTTTGTGATCTCGGACTTGAAATAGATTTGCCGTTTACCTCTGAATTGAGTGCGCCTTATCGCATGGACCTCGCGATCACCTATCGCTGCAATAACGATTGCGCCCATTGTTACAATGCCCGTACGCGCAACTATCCGGAGCTTCCAACTGAAAGCTGGAAGTCCATCCTGGACAAAATCTGGAGCCTGAAAATTCCACACGTCGTCTTTACCGGAGGGGAACCAACCCTGCGCCATGATTTGCCGGAATTGGTCGCTTATGCGCAACAAACCGGACTTGTGGCAGGTCTCAACACCAACGGGCGAAAACTATCCGACCCCGCATATGTCAATGCTCTCGTTGAAGCTGGTCTTGACCATGTCCAGATCACGCTCGAATCGAACCGGGCCGAAGTCCACGACAAAATGGTTCGTTCCAGGGGTGCCTGGAAGGAGACCGTGCAGGGTATCCGAAACGCGGTCAATAGCAAGCTCTACATGATGACCAACACCACGCTTCTTGAAAACAACGAAGCTTACCTTCTTGAACTGCTGACCTTCCTTAGGGAAATCGGTGTTCCCACAGTGGGCTTAAATGCTCTGATCTACTCGGGCAAAGGCAGCACGGTCAACACCGGTCTAAAAGAAGAAGACCTGCCTGACCTGCTCGAGATAGCAAGAAGCTTCACACAGCAAAGCGGTCAGCGCCTGATTTGGTATACCCCCACACAGTATTGTCACTTCGACCCCCTGCAGTTGGAACTGGGAATCAAGGGCTGTACCGCTGCCTATTACAATATGTGCATCGAACCGGATGGTCAGGTCATACCCTGCCAGTCTTATTACGAAGTCCTGGGAAACTTCTTATTATCCCCGTGGTCTGCTATCTGGGAACACCCCCTCGCGCTTTCTTTACGTCTGCGCAAAGATGTACCGCAAGCCTGCAGGTCTTGCGATTTTTTCACGGAATGCGGTGGCGGCTGTCCGCTTGCCCGTGAACACCAAAACCCACAGTCGATTTACCGCGATCTTGTGCTGAGAAGGAGCTGACATGGGCGCAAATAAGACTAACCTACGCGCAAATAGTGAAACATTTAAATTATTACCTCCTGGTTTTTACACCTATCACACCGCAGCTGAGTCGCCAGACCAATTTCGTCTTCATCTGCGTGTGGAGCCTGATGGCGAAGGGGTTTTGGTTGTGAATGCCGCCACAGTACTGCATCTCAACCAAACTGCCACAGAATTTGCCTATCATCTGATTCAAGGTAAGGACAGCGTTGAAATTGTGGACGCTATGTCTCAGCGCTATAATGTCACACGTGAAGTCCTGATGCGCGATGTGCAGCTGTTCATCGATCAAATTCTTTACCTGGGTCGCCAGAACGATCTTTCGCCTTCTGCCACGATCGGCTTTGAGCCTTACGTCTTCGATAAAAACCTGACCGCCCCCCTGCGCATTGACTGCTGCCTCACTCATCGTACCTTCCTTGGCGGTGACAATCACCTATTGGCAGCGAATGAATTATCGACGGAAGAATGGAAAACACTCCTCACCAAGCTTTACAACGCGGGCATCCCCCATGTTGTCTATTTTGGCGGGGAACCAACCCTGCGCGATGACCTTCTGGAGCTTATGGCTTTCACTGAGCAGCTTGGGCTGGTCAGTGGATTGGTATCCTCAGATCCCGATCTCAAGAATCCTGCTAACCTCTTACCCCTGATTGAAGCCGGTCTGGATCATCTCACTTTCAGCCTGGATCCCACAAACCCGCAGGATCTGCCAGGTTTGGAGAATATCCTGGATCAGGATCTCTTTACCTGCCTCAGACTGCCTATCCATTCCGGTCACGATTATCACGAACAGGTTCAGGAATTGCAGGATCTGGGTGCAAATGCCTTCCACTTTTTGCCGGATGATGAATATTCCCACGCCCACGCCAGCCAACTGCAAAACGAACTTAGCGAGAAAGGCATCACCTTCGTGGATGAAATGCCTCTCACCTATCGTGTCCACGAAACCAAACCTCTCTTCAGTCTCTGGGATCCAGACTCACAGCCTTCTCAACAACTTGTGATTCAACCTGATGGTAGCCTGGCAGAACATGCTGGCAGCCAGGAAAATTACGGCAACCTGTTGCGTGAAGAATGGCCTGGCATCTGGTCTCGGGTGCTCTCTGGAGGCGCAGCTTGAAAATTTCCGATTGGCATGAACGCTATCAGCTCCAGTCATCCTGGACGCGAGATTTACGAAATTTCGTTTTTGGGAAAGTAAACGCGCTTCCCGGGCAAAATCTTTTGGATGTCGGGGTAGGTACCGGGGCTTTGTTGGACGAATACACAGGTCGCGGGTTGCGGGTTACCGGTCTGGATATCGACCTTGAGAACTGCCAGTTTGCCAACCTTCACCCCTCCAAGTCAACCATTTTCAATGCTGATGCCCATTGCATGCCATTTAAGGAACATCAGTTTGACCTAACTGTGACGCACTACGTCCTCCTTTGGGTCAAAGATCCAGCCCACGTTGTTGCTGAGATGGCGCGCGTCACCAAACCCGGCGGCTTCGTCATCGCCTTTGCCGAACCGGATTACAACTCCCGCATTGATTATCCGCAGGTTTTCGCGGACATCGGTAAGATACAGAATCGGTCGCTTGCCTTTCAGGGAATTGATCTCGGTATGGGGCGAAAACTTGGGCACCTCTTTCGCACAATTGGCTTGAAAGATGTCCGACTTGGCTTGCTCGCCGGTCAGTGGCGCTACCCCGAAAAAGATGTCTTTGATCACGAATGGGATATCATCGCTTTTGATCTCGGCGGCATGGTTCCGGTTGATGAGATTCTCGACATGAAGGAACGCGCACTCGAATCCTGGCTGGCTGGGGAATCTACTGTCTTCATTCCGACCTTTTACGCTTACGGAATGGTTTAGAAACCGCTAAAATTTAGTGTCTCTTTGCAAAGGATTCGCATGGAAAAGTCAAGACTGGTTTTGCTTGTTGTTTTATTTGGTCTGCTCTTTATTACTCCCACCGAGTCAGCTACCAGTCAGTCCTCAACCTGTCCTTCGAATCCAACCACCCAGGAGATCCTGAACCAGGTTACAGAGGGTGCCATAACCCAGTGGATCCGCAACTTCAGCGGCGAAGATTCTGTGATCATTTCCGGAGTTGAAAGAAGTATCCTCACCCGCTATTCCTACCAGTTGTTCAACTTGAACGTCGATGCCCTGGCATATCCATACCTCAGCGAACAACTCGAAAGCATGGGCTATGACCAAGGCACTTTCTTGGTAGACCATGTTTATTCCCCTTACAAATCAGTATCAACGGCAACCACAGGTTCTTCAATTATGCCTGCTGATATTGATGATGAGCTGTTTCTGAAAAATAAAACCTCATTCTTTCCTGACCAAGCCCTATCCTGGAAAAACAAGGTCG
The DNA here is from genome assembly GCA_040768265.1 of Anaerolineaceae bacterium. GTDB lineage: Bacteria > Chloroflexota > Anaerolineae > Anaerolineales > Anaerolineaceae > Mesolinea. The sequence continues at coordinate 100,073 of JAXGNB010000004.1, read as the reverse complement.
TCATCATCCCAGGGCACGGTCCCAATACTGACGAGATTATCCTGATGACTGCCCACATGGATAGTATCTCCACCGCGCCAAACACTAACGCACCTGGCGCGGAGGATAACGGAAGCGGTGTTGCTGCTCTGATGGAAGCCGCCCGTTTGTTCCGTTTTTACAAGTTCGATCGCACCATCAAGATCATCTTTTTTACCGGCGAAGAGCAGGGTTTGCTGGGAAGCGTAGCTTATGTGGCAGATCATCCTGAAGAGATGGAGCACATCGTAGGTGTCGTCAACCTGGACATGTTTGGCTACGACAGTGATAACGACCGCTGCTTTGAACTCCATGTGGGCACACGCGCGGATTCAAACGTGGTCGGCACTTGTTTCACGGATGTCATCAACAACTATGAGCTTGATCTGACTTACGATTATCTAACCACCGGAGCGACTGGTGCTTCTGACCATGCCCCATTTTGGTCTGCTGGCGTTGGAGCCATTGAAGTTCTTGAAAACTTTTTCGATAATAATTTGCCGGAGGGCTGTGTGGGGCAGGACAGAAATCCAAATTACCACAAGACCACTGACTTAATCGCGAATATGAATCTGCCCGCCACATTTTCGATCGCCCAGGCTGGCATTGGTACGGCCGCCAGCCTTGCAGCGCCGATTGGACGATGCTTCGCGACGGATCCAAATCTTTCAGCGATAGCCCTGACAAATTCAATTCAGCTTACCTGGCCGGAGCTTGTTGACGCGGATGTTTACCACGTCTACCGCAGCGATACCTCTTGTGAGGGCACTTTTACCCAGATTGCCCAGGTAACCGCCAATAATTACGAAGACACAGACATCGACTTTGGACACACCTATTACTATATGGTCCAGGCCGCCGAAACCGGTGCGGTCTGCTTTTCGCAGCTATCCAATTGCGCAGTCGCCAAAGTCGGAGAACCAGTCTTCCTTGATTTCTACATCCCGTTGGTTATCACCGGGGAATAGAAATTCTTCTGTTCTCGCCGGTGTCCTCAGTGCGTAGCCTCCCTGTGGGACCGCGCGAGGCTTGTGTCCATCAGGTCTCCAATAATTTAATCTTTACAAGAAAACAAATATTGAAATTTTCAGGAATGCTGTCGTAGGGGCGAAGCATCCCGATTAATAAGTCTTCCTCACCAAATCAGAAAATTTAAGGATGCTTCGCCCCGACCCATCATGCTTTGAGCTTATTATTGGTCTCCAAAGATGAATGATTGAAAATTCAATCGAAAAATCAAGCAATCCTTCCGCTCCAATTATCTCTATGAGGTTTATTTTCTTAGCTAATTATTAGTTATAATGGGCTCAATCAAAGACCTGAGCAGGAAAACGGAAAGTTGAACAAAAAAGGGTTTTACTCTGTTCTCATACTAATCTTATTTATCTTGACCAGTTGTGCCATGGCTGTTCCTACAAAAAATGATCAGGCTGAAGGGGGCTTAACAGAACTTTCCAAATCAGAAAATTCTGAGGCATCTGAAGATCTGTATCTTATTTCCACAAGCACCGAAGTCCATGCTGAAATTTCCGGGGTTCTTGAATCAACCTCTACCCCCACACCAAATCCAACTCCAACACCAGTTCCTGCACAAATACCAACACCCACATCAGTTTGGAATTCTGAGATAAACGGCATCAGATCAATTATGCAGGATTATGGGTTTGTTGAAGAGTATTATCTGACAGAGGAATACTGGTCAACTCTTCATAATCGCATAGAGGAGTTTGGTGTGGCAGAGAGGATGGTTGCCCTGGAATATCACGGTAACAGCTACACTTTTTTTGATGGAGCTTACTCCCTGGACCCCGATGCGTTTTACAAGCAAATGCAATACCTGATGGAAAATAACTACCATTTTGTCACCATTCATGAGCTGAAAGGATTTCTGGAGGGTTGGTTGGATTTGCCAAAACGCTCCATAATTCTGACAACTGATTCAGGTGCGGCTTCAAAAGCATCTTTTGAGAGCATAACGGCTCAATTCCGCGAATTGGAATCCATTTACGGTTACAAACCGCACATGCAATCCTACATTTGGACAAAGCACATGACCGCCGCGGAAAATTCCGAATGTCAAAACAACGCTTGCTGGGAAATATTTCTACGAGCAAAAGAAACCGGTTATTTCACTTTCGGAACCCACTCAGAGACTCATCCACAATTTGAATTTATGAGCGTCGATTTTCTGAAAGAAGACCTGGGGATATCCATCACAAAGATACGCGAAAACACCAGTCTGAATGTTTATGCCATAACCTGGCCGCATGAATCTTGCGCCTGGGATTTAGTAGCGCTGGATGAAATTGGGATTGATATTGGCTTTGGTGGATTGAGCAAGTACACATCCGATGCCTTTGTTTATAAGAATGACGCGTTGTACAACTGCCTGCCCCGGCTTTTTCCGCCTAATCGTGGCGGCTTTTCTTCCAGACCCCTGGGTTTTACCCTTGAAGATATGGTGTTGAGTGCGGCTCGAGAAAACAAATAACGTTCATTGCCCGGTATTATTCAACTTCACCCAATTAAGCGCCAGACAAAAAAATCTAACCACCTTTTTGCTTCGAATAACGAGAATAACAAAGATTAATTTGCCATCTCGATTGTAGGCTGGAACGCTTGATGTTTAAACGAGAAATTACTTCAATTGGTCATTATCGGAAAATTGAAAATAGTCCTGTCGCAGGGGCGAAGCAGCCCGATCATAAATTCTGCCGTACCAGATCAGGAATTTTTAGGTTGCTTCGCCCCTGCCCAACACGTCATAAAACGGGTTCAATCCGTTCTTTGAATTCACCGTAGGGTCAACCCTTGTGGTTGACCGTTTCCTCTGTAGGCCGTGTTCCGCAGCAACTGCTCCTGAGCATGGGAAATACGGTGGCACGCAGCTTCATTGTCTTTGCAAACTGGATTATTTATTTCTTTCTTAACTTCTGGTCATTCTGAGCGGAGCGAAGAATCTTTGCCTGACTGATAAGATCCTTCACTTCGTTCAGGATGACAAAATGCGTTCTTATGTTCTCGCCGGTGTCCTCAGTGCATAGCCTCCCTGTGGGACCGTGCGAGGTATCTGACCGTCAGGTCTCCAAAATTCATCATTGCCCCATTGTCGTAGGGGAGAAGCATCCCGATAAATTATTCTGCCTCACCACATTGTCCATTTTAAGGTTACTTCGCCCCTACATGTACACATATTGATTTCACCAATCTTCTTTTGGAAATTATTGGAATCAAAAAACCCCGGGGAAATCCCAAGGGTCTTTTCTGTCGGGGCGAAAGGATTTGAACCTTCGACCTCTTGCACCCCATGCAAGCACGCTAGCCGGACTGCGCCACGCCCCGTAGAAAAAGCATTATACATGCACCCACGTCTTTTCGCAAGGGTTTTGGCTTTCCCCTCTCCTAATGTTAATTTTTCTGCGGCAACAGTCCGGATTTCACCAAAAAAAACCTATGGCACGAAATAGCGCTGCAATTCATTCCTGGCAAGATCCAGCGTGGCGAAAGAGCGGTCTTCCACAAACCTGCCCCCCAACGCGCCGGGATTGATCACACGGGTCGAGCCAACCCGCTCATCCCGAAAACGATGTGAGTGTCCATGGATCACAAAATCGTATTTTTTGGAGGCAATCTGTCTCTCAATCTCTGACCTATGATCGCCGTGGATCATAAAGATATGCTTGCCTGCCAGGTTTAAATCAAGCATTTCCTCACAAACGAAGGTATCTGAAACATCCCTCGCTTTGGTGGTAATGTAGAGAGGATCGTCGCCATTGCCAAACGAAAAAAACAGACAAAACTGCTTGAGTTCTTCCAGCATTTCTGCCGAAATCAAATCCCCCGCATGCAGGATGATCTTGATTTCCAACTCCCTGAAAATATCAAGTGCATAACGCAGGTTGGGACGGTTATTGTGACTATCACTGATCAAGCCAATTAGCATATGTTACTCCGTTTCTGAGAGGCAATTATAATCTGCCAACTTAAAGCTCACTGTGGTAAACTTTAGCTGGTATAAAATGTGCAATCCTTAAGTCTGACAGGAGAACCCGACATGACTTCATCACTTCAACAAGGTATCGACGCAGCAAAATCAGGCATGATGGAACAAGCCCTGGCGCATCTTAAGGATGCGATTGTTGAGGAGCCCGAAAACGCCAATGTTTGGGTCTGGCTCTCCGCCATTATTGAAGATGAAGAAAAGCAAACAATTTTCCTCAAAAAAGCGCTTGAGATCGACCCATCAAACCGCCCTGCCCAACGCGGGCTGGCATTCATCGAACGCAAAAAATACATCCCCCCCAAACCCGGTGAAAAGCTATCGGATTACACCAAGCCAATCGGCGTGTTCAAAACCCCCTCCCAGGCTGCCGCAAACGTTTCCGCTTCTGCCCATGCGGACCGCCCCGCACCGCAACCGCAGCCTGCCCCCATTAGCCCACAACCAGTCGCCGCTCCAAGACCCGCCCCTGCCGCAAGTCGCCCCTGGCTGGATATTTTGCTTTATGGTTTGACCCTGACAGTCTTTATAATCATCGGCATTCTGATCGGTACCACCCTCTTGAATGTCGAGATACCTTTCCTTTCCCAACCTGCTCCGGTTCTTTTAAGCGAACCGCCTTCTGATGGCGTTTTTGCTCTGGTCGAAGGAATGTACGCCGAGATGAAACTGTATGACGTTGTCCCAGAGACGGAAGAAGGCATTCCCCAACTAAAAGACAAGCAACCTTCCATCGTGATTAATGAGTCTTTCATTACCCCGGAACGGTTACAGTTTTACAACGAGCATGCTGAATTGATACCCTATAGCATAACTCCGGCCGAAAACAACACACAGCTGGTCGAGCCTGCCCAGGAATTGACGCCAGGGCGCTATTGTCTTGTTCTAAAATTTAACCCCGAAGATACCGAGTCTCTTTATTGGTGTCTGAAAATTATTAACTGATTTTCGCTTAGATACCAAGCCAAAAATACTCCCCACAGGCAACCCAGATGCATGAATTAAACACGATTATTGAGAAAAAGCTGCTTGCAGAAAAAATCAACCAGTACCTGATTTATTCCCCACACATCGCGCGCAAAGCCAAAGCTGGTCAATTTGTGATCCTGCGCCTCAGCGAGGATGGCGAACGTGTGCCGCTGACGATTGTGGACCATGATGCCGACCAAGGCACTATCACCCTGATCGTCCAGACTGTCGGCAAGAGCACCATGATGCTTGATGCCCAACAGCCGGGCGAGACCATTCATGACGTTCTGGGGCCCCTGGGCAACCCTTCCGAAATCGAGAATTACGGCAAAGTTGCTGTGATTGGCGGTGGTGTCGGCGCGGCTGTGGCTTATCCGGTCGCCAAAGCCCTCAAATTAGCAGGCAATCAGGTCACATCCATTGTTGGTGCCCGGAACAAGGATCTCATCATCCTGAAACATGAAATTGAACAGGTCAGTGATCGTCTGCTGATCACCACCGACGATGGTTCCTTCGGACTTCACGGTTTCGTCACAGATCAACTGCGCTTGCTCCTGGATAAGGGTGAGCATTTCGACTATGTGCTCGCGATTGGACCGCTTTTCATGATGCGTGCTGTCGCGGAACTGACCCGCCCTTATGGAATCAAAACCACCGTCAGCCTTAACACCATCATGGTTGACGGCACTGGTATGTGCGGCGGCTGTCGGGTGCAGGTGGGCGACAAGGTCAAATTTACCTGTGTCGACGGTCCTGAATTTGATGGACACCTGGTAGACTTTGAAACAGTCATCCACCGCAACCGTACTTACAATGACCCTGAAGACTGCCGGCTTGATGAAAAAATAGCCGACATTGAAATTTACCTGCTTGGAGAACAAGCGCCCCAGGCAGCTAAAGAACGTCAGATCGTGCCTGAGCTGCCTGCCCACGAACGTGTGCGCAACTTCCAGGAGGTTGCCCTCGGACTCACACCCGAGCAAGCGCTTATTGAAGCTGAAAGATGCCTGCAATGCCGCACGCCACTCTGCGTGGAAGGCTGTCCGGTTGCGGTAAAAATCCCGCAATTTATCCAGTTGATCAAAGATGGCGATCCGGTTGGCGCAGGCCGCTTGATCAAGACAGACAACGCCCTCCCACGCGTCTGTGGACGTGTTTGCCCGCAGGAGGATCAATGTGAAGGCGCGTGCATCCTCATTCGAAAGGGCAAACCGATCAATATCGGCGCGCTCGAACGTTACGTTTCGGATGCGCTTGCCGCTGCTGAGCCTGAAGTTCAGCCTGCTATAAATCAGACCGATTTCAAAGCCGCTATGATCGGTTCCGGACCAGCCAGCCTTAGCTGCGCCGGGGATCTCGCGCATGCTGGCGTACAGGTGACGGTTTTTGAAGCCTTCCACGATTACGGCGGTGTTTTACGCTATGGCATTCCGGAATTCCGTCTGCCCAAGTCCATAGTCAGCCAGGAAGTCAATTCCCTGGCACAAGCGGGCGTCAAATTTGTGCCAAACACGCTTATCGGCGCAACATTCACCATAGATGAGCTACTAAACAAGGAGGGTTTTGACGCGATTTTTATCGGAGCCGGTGCTGGTTTGCCGTATTTCCTGGGGATTGAAGGAGAGTCGCTGGTTGGCGTGTATTCTGCCAATGAGTTTCTGACGCGCGTCAACCTGATGAAGGCATACGAATATCCCTACGTTGACACGCCCATTCTTAACATGCTTAATAAGACTGTTGGCGTTTTCGGTGGCGGCAACACTGCCTTGGACTCTGCCCGCGTCGCCCTGCGCCTTGGAGCTGCCAAAGTCACCATCATCTATCGCCGCACCCAGGCTGAAATGCCTGGTCGTAAAGAAGAAATCGAGCACGCCATTGCTGAAGGTGTCAATTTTGCCTATCTGAGCGCGCCTTTGGAATTTTTTGGCGACGAGAATGGTCGCCTCAGAGGCGTTCGGCTGCAAAAAATGGAGCTCGGTGAACCCGACGCATCCGGTCGGCGCCGACCGCTTCCGCTTGAGGGTTCCGAATATGAGCTTGATCTCGAAATTGCTGTTGTAGCCATTGGCAATGGCTCAAACCCCATCATCCATCGTTCTACCCCAGGGTTAAATGTGGACAAGTGGGGGCACATTTTGGTTGACCCCGACACTTCCCAGACCTCAATCCCGGGCGTTTATGCCGGAGGGGATATTGTCACGGGCGGCGCGACGGTCATCAAAGCTATGGGTGCTGGCCGTAAAGCCGCAGCCAGCATCATGAGGCAATTTGGTTTGGAGGCACAGGCATGACCCGCATCGTTTGCCTGGGAGCCGGCAGTTCATCCTTTGGGCAGAGCACCCTCATCACCCTTTTACGAAGTGAAGTGCTCAATGGCGCTGAACTCGCCCTGGTGGACACCAACCCCGAGTCGCTTGCCATTATTACCAAATTCGCAAATTGGCTCAATTCCGCCTGGAACGGCCGGAAAACGATTACCAGCCACATTTCCCACAAAACCGCCCTGAAAGACGCGGATTTTGTCATTTCCGCGGTCGAAGTACAGCCCCGTGAGCAGCTTTGGCGCGAAGATTTCGAGCGCACGCTGCCGCTTGGCATCCGCCAGCCCTACGCCGAAAACGGCGGACCTGGCGGCTTCGCCCACGCGGCACGCAACGTGAATACCATCCTGGAAATTGTCCACGACATGGAAGAGCAGTGCCCGGATGCCTGGTTTATCAACTTTACCAACCCCATGCACCGCATCTGCTACCTGATCCACAAATATTCAAAAATCAAAGTGGTGGGACTCTGCCACCAGCTTGCCGCTGGCTACGCGATGGTTGCCAAAGCCCTTGCGCCCCAATATCACTTTTCGGGAGCCGCCGATTTCCTCAGCACTCATGCCGACCCCTGCAACGACAAGCCCATGGCAAATATGGCAACCCAGGGTTTCGAGCATTTTGCCATTAAGGCTGCCGGGCTGAATCACTTCACCTGGCTGCTCGAACTCCGCGACCGCAAAACTGGGGAAGATCTTTATCCGCGTTTCCGCCAGGCATGGTCACAACTCCCTGAAAGCTTTGAGCCCCTCACCCGCCGCATCTTTGACGCCTTTGAACTCTTCCCGATTCCGGGCGATGAACACCTCTGCGAGTATCTGCCCTGGATGTCTGACACTGTAGCAAAACCCTGGCAAAAGTTTGATATCTCTCTCTACGACTGGGATTATTTTGCTGAGCATCGCGACCTGATGTGGCAGCAGCTTGAGCAGGATATTCTCGCAGGTGCTCCTTCAGAAACTTATACCTGCGCCCATTCGGAAGGTGCCATCGAGGTCATTGAGGCGATCCTGACGGATTCCAATCTCTTGTGGGAAGCAGTCAACATCCCAAATGCCGGTCTGATTGAAGGCTTGCCGGAGGATGCCATCGTGGAAGTGCCCGCAGTCATCAACAAAAGTGGCATTCATGGGCAGCCAATTGACTCTATGCCTCGTGGAATCACAGCCCTGCTTCAACGCGAAGTGGTCACCAGCCAGCTTTGTATTGATTCCGTCGTAAAAGGCGACCGCACCCTGGCATTGCAGAGCCTCCTGCTTGACCCCAACATCACCGATCTCGACCAGGCCGAAGACGTTCTCGAACGAATTTTGTTCAATTCAGCCCGTTTTTTACCACAATTTTTTGTTAAAGAGGAAACCCCATGAAAGATCCCAAAATTATTGATATTGGCGAAGCTCCCCGCAATGCGGATGACCTCCGTTCAGCCTTCACGCGCGGCATGGTTGAACCGCTTTCAGCCAAAGGCTGGCCGCGCTGGCTCGTGTTTGGCTTGGCCTTTCTCGGATTGGTGTACGTGCTCAACCCCACCTTTGGCATTTTTGAACTAATCCCGGACAATCTCCCCCTCATTGGTAACCTGGATGAAGGACTCGCCTACTTCTTGATGCTGCTTGGCCTGGTTGAACTGCTTGAAGGCGGAAAACAGGATTAGAGCGATCTTGCAACATTCCTTTTCGTGGCTATAAACAAGACGAAGAACTGCTATCGTTCCAATGCAGACCCCTGCCACAGGTACTGAGCCAGCAGATGGTATCCACTCCAGTCACCGAGCTGGACAGCGATATTGTCCAGAAGGATGGGTGGAACAAACCTGATTTTAGCATCTAAATCAGGAGAGTTAGCGAGCAGATGCTCCCAGGGGGAACGTCTTTGTAGAGATGAATGTTTTCTGACAGCATTGTAGTAATAGAGATAATGCATCGCTTCAAGGAAGAAGTCCTTTTGGGAATGAATGGAAAGCAATCTGGGGATGTAAAACTCCTCGTCATCGGTACGGTGGGAGCGTTCAACATGCGCGTTCTCCTGAGGGCTGGCAGCATGGTTCTGGATAATGGAACAGCCAAATCCAGACAGGAGTTTTCTGAGTTCGATGAGTTTAAGCCAGGATTTCCCCCCAAACTCTTCACCCCGATCCACAGTAAAGACGATGGGCACCGAGACACCGTGACTTCTGAGCCAGGAAAGCACCCACAGAAAGAAAGTCAGGCCATTGGTCCAGCTTTTCTGATCAGAGTAAGCCATCAGTTTGAAGCGGGAGTTAACGTCTAAAGCGGTCCACTGATAGAGAGGAAACTGTTTCGAGTGGAAGTGGCGGATCTGTTCCAGGGTCAGCGCTTTTTGGTCCACGACATATTTGAGGTCAATTTGCACAATTTCAAATGCTTTGGCCTGATACCAATCCACATAAGGACGGGAGCCTTTTTTGTGGGGTTTGTGAGGCTTCAGCTTCGAGTGAGTTCTGTTGCGTCTGAGAATGTTGCGGATGGTGTGTTCAGACATCGTCAAACCATCCAGCGCCTCCAGTTCATCTTTCAGCCTGACAGGTCCATAGCGGGTCTTTTCTCTCAGCTCCAGGATCCTGGCTTCAATCCCGGCACTCGTTTTGTTGTGTACCCGGTGTGGCGCTTTTGATCCATCTTTCAAATCCCCCGCCTCACTCTTGCGGATTGCTTTGTAGATTGTCGCCCGGCTGACACTCAAGATCCTGGCTGTCGCTGTCACATTCCCCTTGTGTGCCTTCAAAACCTGTAGGATCGCTCGTCTGGCTGCCTCCGGACTAATCTGCCTCAACTCTTGGTAGTCTAAGTGGGTTATAGCTTTGATCAATGTACACCTCGATGTCTTCATATCTTATCCCCCATAACTCCAGACATCGATCCCGGTACAACTCGTATGACTTATCTAAAAAGTGTATACCATGTGCTGACCTACTCACACAGACCCCTGCCACAAACATTGACAAGCCATAAAAATAGGTGTAATATATTCGCTGTACGTGGTAGTTTGCAGTAGGAAAAGTCAACACTTTCTCGATAGTAAACCCCCAGGACAAAAAATTTTATTAGTTATTTCAGAGAGGAATATCAAGACATGTCAGAAAGAGAAGTCGGAACCGTTAAATGGTTCAATGGCGAAAAAGGTTATGGGTTTATTGCCCGCAAGAGTGGCGAGAAGGACGTTTTCGTTCACTATAGCGCCATCATCGGCGACGGTTTCAAGAGTCTGAAAGAAGATCAGGCTGTCGAGTTTAGTGTTGTAGATGGAGCCAAAGGCCCCCAAGCTCAGGACGTTCGCGTTCTCGAGTAAGTCATACCCGTAAATTCAGAAACAGGCTGAGCGTGCTCAGCCTGTTTCTTTTTGTGATGTCATCCTGAGGAACGAAGGATCTTACCCGTTTTCATCCAGATTTCTGTCATCCTGAGGAACGAAGGTTCTTTGACCCGACTCCATCTTGATTTCTGTCATCCTGAGGAACGAAGGATCTTATCGCTATACCAAATAGATTCTTCGCTGGCGCTCAGAATGACACATTGATTTCTGTCATCCTGAGGAACGAAGGATCTCACCCGTTTTCATCCAGATTCTTCGCTGACGCTCAGAATGACACATTGATTTCTGTCATCCTGAGGAACGAAGGATCTTACCCGTTTTCATCCAGATTCTTTGCTGACGCTCAGAATGACACATTGATTTTTGTCATCCTGAGGAACGAAGGATCTTACCCGTTTTGATTCAGATTCTTCGCTGGCGCTCAGAATGACACATTGATTTTTGTAATCCTTAGGAACGAAGGATCTTACTCGTTTTGATTCAGATTCTTCGCTGACGCTCAGAATGACAGATTGATTTCTGTCATCCTGAGGAACGAAGGATCTTACTCGTTTTGATCCAGATTCTTCGCTAGCGCTCAGAATGACAACAACAAGAAGAAGTATTTTGTCATCCTGAGGAACGAAGGATCTTACTCGTTTTGATTCAGATTCTTCGCTGACGCTCAGAATGACACATTGATTTTTGTCATCCTGAGGAACGAAGGATCTTACCCGTTTTCATTCAGATTCTTCGCTGACGCTCAGAATGACAACAACAAGAAGAAGTATTTTGTCATCCTGAGGAACGAAGGATCTTACCCGTTTTCATCCAGATTCTTCGCTGACGCTCAGAATGACAACAGCACGAAGCGGTGCGTAAACCTACTCGCGTTTCAACTCCCGGCGGGCATCCTTGCGGCTCACGCCCACATTCTTTCCCCGGCTCAGTTGCCCCTCTTCATAGTCCGACCAGTTCCCCAGGTAAAGTCGCGGCTTTTCGTCATGGCCAAGCGGCAAAATATGAGTCGCGATCCGGTCCAAAAACCACCGGTCGTGGCTCACCACCACGGCGCATCCGGCAAATTCCTCCAGTGCCTGCTCCAGCGAACGAAGCGTGTTTACGTCAAGATCGTTGGTCGGTTCATCCAGCAGGAGCACATTCGCCCCAACCGTCAGGGTCTTTGCCAAAAAAACGCGGTTCCTCTCCCCACCGGAGAGCGTATCCACCGTCTTCTGCTGATCCGAGCCGGTAAAGTTAAACGAGGCGCAATAGGCTCTGCCATTAACCGTCATATCCCCGAGCTGAAGGTTATCCGCGCCGCCAGTAATCGTCTCAAAAACCGTTGCTTGCGGATCGAGCGTGCGCGACTGGTCGGCATATCCCAGCTTGACCGTCTCGCCCAGCCTGAGGTTGCCTTCATCCGGCTCCACCAAGCCCGCGATCATTTTGATCAGAGTTGACTTGCCCGCGCCATTCGGACCAATAACGCCTACGATCGAGCCCGGTGGAATGGAAAGATCAAGGTTTTCTATCAATTTTCGTTCGCCAAAGCCTTTCGAAACGCCGTTCAGTTCAATCACGATATCGCCCAAACGCGGCCCGGAGGGAATGTAGATCTCCAGATCCTTGCGTACTTTTTCGTGTTCTTGCGACAGCAGCTTCTCGTATGCCGTTACGCGCGCCTGCCCCTTGGATTGGCGCGCTTTTGGCGACATATGGATCCAGTCCAATTCGTGCTGCAAGGTACGCTGGCGCTTGCTCTCGGTCTTTTCTTCTACGCGCAAGCGTTCCTGCTTCTGTTCCAGCCACGAGGAGTAGTTCCCCTTCCAGGGGATGCCATAGCCGCGGTCAAGCTCCAGGATCCAGCCAGCGACGTTATCCAAAAAGTAGCGGTCATGTGTGACAGCTATTACTGTCCCCTGGTAATTTTGCAGGTGATGCTCCAGCCAGGCGACCGATTCCGCGTCCAGGTGATTGGTCGGCTCGTCCAATAGCAGGATGTCCGGCTCGGTTAGCAGCAGCCTGGTCAGCGCCACGCGCCGCCGCTCGCCTCCGGATAGGACCGCGATCGGCGTCTCAGCTGGAGGGCAATTGAGCGCGCCCATCGCCAGTTTCAGGTTGCTGTCCAGATTCCAGGCATCCACCCTGTCAAGCTCTTCCTGCAAACGCGCTTGCTTCTCGATTAATTTGTCAAAATCCGCCTCAGGGTCAGCGAAACCTTCGTTGACCTGGTCGTATTCCGCCAAGAGGTCCACGATTGGCTGCACGCCTTCCTGGATAATTTCAATCACCGTTTTCGATTCATCCAGCTGTGGTTCCTGTTCGAGCAGCCCCACAGAGTAACCTTTTGACATGGCGATTTCGCCGACGTAATCCTGGTCAATGCCTGCCATGATGCGCAGCAAGCTGGATTTTCCCGAGCCGTTCAAGCCCAGAACGCCGATCTTGGCGCCATAGTAAAACCCCAGCGAGATATCCCGCAAGACCTGCTTGTTGGGGGGATAGATCTTCCCCACCCGCATCATTGAATAGATTACCTGAGTATCTGACGGCATTGCTTCACCTCACTATTTACTGGGAGTATTGTAACAAACAACCCCCGGTTAAAAAATAAACCTCCCTGAGGAGGTTTGTCGGGGCGAGCAGATTTGAACTGCCGACCTCACGGTCCCGAACCGTCATCTGTCGATGTAGCCACTTCTGTTCTCACGGTTCATTGCGTGTTGCCAACCGTGACGCCGATAGTAGCCATATTTTGGACACGAACCATGCGATCACCAGTAGCAATTTTCCATGTGTGAATGTTCTGATTCGCATTGTAAAGCACGGATTCCAGTCCTGTCAAGTGGCACGACTGCATTATTGACCCTTGCCAGCAAATAAGCATGTCAATAATGTCAATAAGTCAATATTATTATTGACCATATTGACCATGTTGTTATTATTGATATTATTGACTATATTGACTCACTTATGAGATTCCCTTTGCTGGAAATCATAAGGTCAAGGTCAAGTCCCTGCCAGGCAGCCATCCTTTCTATTCAAACAAAATAACAAGGTTTTTGGCCATTTTCAGGCGATCCAGGCTTATTTTTTGCTGGAAATTCCTTTGAGAATATCGATTATTCTTTAACCGAATCCTTATTCTCATAAGTAATCCTGTCTTTTGCATTGATTTTTGCAACTTCAACCGGCCTGAATAGGTCATTTTTGACCTGAAAAGCGATTTGAATTGGACCGTGTTGTATAACGTTTTGCCTGATTTTGTCGATTTGTGCCATTTTTGCCATCCTGGAATTCGTCACGCATTTTCAGCACGCGCCATCCTACGCGGTCATGATAACCAGGCCGCCATTGCTGACGGCCTGATCATTCACGTTCAAACTAACGCGGCAATTCTCCATTTCGCCGGCGTAATTCGACCGCAGCCCACGGATCAAAGGTTGCCTGGAATTCCAGGTCCTTTTGGTTCAATGCCTGCCAATAAGCACGCTTATTGGCTTCACCAACATATTCATTGTCAGGCACTTCCCCACCCCTGGCAGCGTTCAATTCGACCATTGTCATTTCCCTGATCCACTTGTTACGCGGTTCTTGACGTGCCTTTCTCTTTGCCCTGCGTTCATTCCAATCCATTTTTGTCATGCCATTCCTTCCTGGTCGCTGTCGACCTGATTCCAATTCACATTTGACAGATCAATTCCGGTGACTTCCGGATCGTCCAGGCTGTATATCTTAAGCACGCCGTCACGATCGACCTGGACCGTCTTTGCCAGCTTTCCAAGTCCACCAACGGCAAAGATATTGGTCGGTGGTTCACCCAGGATTTCAGCCGCTTCATGGACCATGTCACGCACCTGGACCAATTCAAAGGCAGCCTCTGATTCGGCTTTTTCAGCCGCCTGGATGTAATCGGTTTTGCGGATTTTATCCGTTGCGATTGCCGCTTCCCTGGCGGTCATGCGGATTGCAACCGCTTCATCGGTTGGCAATTTGGACAATGACAAAGTATTCAGCACATCAGCAGCAGCACGAATTTTGACCGGATTTTGGCTTGCCACGGCTTCCTGGTAAAGCTGCTCAATCCGCTTTGCTGGTCCTGCCACGCCGGCCAATGGATCTCCGGCGTTATCCAATGCCGATGTGACCATGCTTTGAAATACCCTGATCTCGGTTTCCAGCTTTGCCATGTCCCAGGCATTGATTTCACGTGCCTTTGCTTTTGCTGTGTTGGTTTTGGCTTGCTGGTATTTTTCAATCTTTTCATCCAGATCGGCTTTCAATCCGTTGTAAACCTTCGGATAGGCTTTGTGCATTTGATCACGCAAGCTTTGTCCGTTTTCCTGCCGTTCCCACGGCGTCATGATTGCCTGATCGCGATCCAGCTTTTCACGTGCTGCCTTGATCCTTTTCAGGTCGTCATTCCAGCTATTCAATTGTTGTGGTTTTACGAAATTGTTCATTACTTGTTCTCCATCTCTCTTTTTACTGATTTCCAAAATAATTTGACTGTGTTTTGCAAGCGATCTCTTTCAGCTTGATCACGCCGCCATGCAGCGATTTGTCCTGGTGTAAAGTTTTCGTATTGACCGAATGATTGGATCGATTCGGTTGGAATGAACCCATCTGGAAATTCCGGTTCGTTGTATTCATAGAACGGATTTGGAATTGCTTTGGCTTCATAACGGCCTGACTTTTGCTGGTCCAATGAACCATGCAATGCCATCGATAAGGCAACGGCCGCGTCCACCTTTTGGCTGGTCTTTTCTTTTGCAATCCTGAATCCACGCGGTGTTTCAATGGCCACGGTGTTTTGGATGTGACGGTTCAATTCAGGATCGTTGTAATGCCGGATAGACCTGGCGATCACGGCGTCATATAAGGCCTGATCGGCCTCCACCCTTCCGCTGGATTGCGGCAATTCGATCACCCTGATTCCGGCTTTTTCCCACTCCACTATCAATGAATGCAACTGATATGGATCGCAAATCACCGCCTGGACCTGGCCTTGCTTATGCAAATCCAACACCTTTTGACCGATGGTAACGTCCAGGTCAATTGTTGGCTTTCCCCTTCGCAAAATGCCTGATTTTGGCTTCCAGACTCGAACCAGGCGCACATCGCTGGTGTTGTTGGATTCATTGTATTGCACCCCCACCAACGCGGTGAAATCACGGCTGGTGGACGCGTCAGCTCCCAGCACCAATTTGGAATTTTCACCTGGTGCGATCGGCTTGACTTCCGGACTGTAACAGGCTTCCCAAGAACCGGCCGGCAAAAATTGCGATTCATTGGTGACCCACTCATTCAGCCAAATACGCCTGAATGTATTTGGCCGTTCACTTTGCTGCGTTTCCTCAATGTATTCAGGCGTCATCCACGGCATACGCCAGGACTTTTCACCGGTGTCAACAAATGCCAGCAATGACGCCTTGCTGTTGAAATAGATTGGCAATTCACGGCTGATCTTTTCCCCCAGCAAGGCACGATCCCACCATTCTTTCAGCAGCATGGATTCGCCTTCCCAGCCGGCATAACTTGCAATCCACCTCACGCCATTTGGCTGTGTTGGTGGAATGACCATCTCATCAAACAGACGCCTTTGACCTTCGTGAATCCAGGCGTGCAATTCATCAAAGATCACGCATGAATAGTTTCCACCGGCTGCACCCTGCCAATCATTTGGCATGGCCAAAATGGTGGAATGATTATCCAATTCGATCACGTCCTTATAGACTTTGGCGTGATCAGCCAATGGACCTTTTTCGACCGCGTACTTCGTAGCACGCAAAACACGATCCGCTGCCTGGTCCTTATCGGACGCGGTGATCACGACTTCGCTGTATGCCTTACGGCTTGCCATGTATAGTGCAACCGCGCCGGCCAATGCGGATTTGCCTTCTTTTTTGGTCCTGAAATCACCAACATTGCGTGCCTTCGGATCACCGTCAGGTCCTGGAAAAGCGATTTTCAGCCACTCATCCAAAAAAGACGGCACGATTGGACGCGGTCCAAATGCACCTTCAACGGCGATCATGTCAGCAAAAAAGGCTGAAAAATCGCGGCTGTAATCAACTTGACTCATTGTCACCCCTCAACAGGTCGATCACGTCAACACGCTTTTTGATCGGCAAATCTTTTCTGGCTTGATCCCAGGTTCGATTTGCAACACCGACCAACCATCCAAACCTTGCGATGTAATGGTCAAGATTTTCCAGGTTGCCATCGTTCATCGCCTTGCTGATCGCGTTCCAATACAACCTGGCGGCTGCTTGAATCCTGGTTGCGTTTTCAAGGATCATTGCGGATTGGCCTTTGATGACCAAATCAGCTTCAACATCTTTTTGCGCTTCGGCTGCCAGGCCGGTGAAATCCGCACCGGTTGTCAATGCCTGGACGGCTGCTGCGCCGCCATGCTTCAAATTATTGTTCTTTCGTGGTGTCATGTAACTCCTTCCAATATGGTTCAAACCAAGTTTCAACATCTCCACCGGCAATGTGAAAATCATTCACGTCACCGTTGCCAGGCAAAGGCAATCGCCTGGCACGATCTCCCAGCATTTCTCTCATATTCTCAAATCCTTTCTCCCCTGCGGGATCATTATCGAAAAGACACATGACCGTGCTTTGGGATAGGAAAAACCTTCCCCAGGTCAACATGTCCAACTTATTGGCTGCGCTTCCCAGGCTGCAAGTTGAAATCAAGTGACCGACTTCCTGGTTCAGGATCATGGCATTGAATTCGCCTTCGCTGATCAGGCAATACGGTTCACCATTGATGTCATCCGCGCCGAATACGGCATTGGTTTTGCTGCCAGGCACGCATAAATAACGCGGTCCATCGGCATTTGGCAAGCTGCGGATTTTGATGTACCAAAACACATCTCCAACAATTGCCGGAATGATGATCCCCTTATGGATTTTCACTTTTCCAACCCAAATGGATGGCGAATAACCCAGGTGATAACGTTCCATTGTTGGTAAAGACAATCCCCTGGAAAGCAAGTAATCCAACCCACGATCGCCGGTCTTGCTGAATAGCAAGGATTGGCAGCGATCGACCACCTGGCGTGCCATTTCCTGCCATTCCTGATCAGGCGGCCTTTGTTGATTAATTTGCTTTTTGACTTCGGTCACGAACTTCACTTGCATTGGAATGTTCAATTTTTTGGTCGCTTCGGTGAAGGTGCAACCGTCACGCCGCATGATGAAATCAATGACGTCATGCCATTTGTCACCGCCACATTGCCGGCAATACCATCGATTTGTTTTTGGCTGGATTCTGAACCGATCCTTGCCACCGCAAAACGGACACGGACCGGCGTATTCACCGCCATTGGTGTTGGCCACTCGCTTCATACCTGGATTCAGGTCAAGCAAATTGACTCCAAATTTTGACAAATCCAGGTCGGTCATGTAATCACCTCATACGGCTGTTCAACGCCATTTTTCGGCATTTTTTGGACTTTGCCAAGATTGATCAGATTGGAAATAGCACGTGACACTTGACCCTGATCCGAATCAAGTTGAACGGCAATTCTTTTGGTAGTTGCCAATTCACCGCTGGACGTCAATTCAGAAATCATGTCCAAAACGGATTGCTGGAATAAGGATCGCACATCTCCGATCGCCTGCCAGCAGCTGTCAGTAGGATTCCATTCCAACGCGATTTCAGATTGTTCAGCGTCCCTGGATACCACGATCAGCTTTGCACCTGCCACGCCTTGCTGCTTGTAAAGTCCCATAAGCGTGTCAAACGTGCCGGCTTTGCCAATGGACCCGATCAGGTCAACGATTGGATTGTCATCATTTGTTGCCTTGCTGTGATGGTCCACCAAAAGGATCGTGACGGCCATTTCTTGCGCCATCGATTGCAACGGTGAAAGTAGGTTCACGTTTTCGCTGTAATCCTTGATCTCATGGCGTCCAACCGACCGACCAAAAGTGTCAATGACCACCAGCTTTGTTTTGGTGGATTGAATTTCCTGGTACAAATCATCCAGGCCACCTGCGTTCAATGAACGATATTCTGTGTGAAAAGTGATTGGCGTGTCACGCTGGATTCCCATCGCTTCAAGACGCCTTTTCAATCGCCGTGGTGAATCCTCATATGCCAAATAAATCACCGGTGATGGATCGACTTTTGTCCCCAAAAAGTAACCACCACTTGCATTGGCTTTTGCAAGGTACAAACCCAACCACGATTTGCCGACCTTCGGCTTCCCGGCAAGTGACACCAATCCGATTGGGATCAGGTCACGAATCAACCACAATGGATCGGAAAATTTGGCGTCCAAAAGATCATTCACCGTCCAGGTTGTGATCTTGCGTGTTCCAAGTGGAATCAATGCCGGATTATTTGCGAATTTCAAGAATTCACGCTGGAATTCCGGATCGCAAGTGTCGATATACTTCTGGATGGTTGACCTGGTTTCGTCTTGACCATTGGTGAATTCCAACGCCAGGCTTGCGGCTGATTTTGTGCTATACTCTGATTGTTCAATACTGCGTGATATTTCACGCGCTTGTTCTTGATCACGCTTGACCTGGCCGTCAGGCGTGATTGCATTATGGTCACTCATGCTTCATGGTCCCTCCTGGATTCTTTTGTTTTGGAAATTTGGATTTGGCATGTTGACCGGCTGTTATGTGATCCGGCGTCCATGTTCCCAGCGCATGCATGATCAGAACTTCGGCCTGCAAAGCAAAGGCCCTTCGTTCCTGCACCGCCAGGTCAACCAATTTGTTGCTGGTTGGTTCGTCAAGTGTAATTTGGATTCGCATTCAACCTCCTGATAGTTGATCTGTCAGAAGGATAACAAATCCAACAATGCGTCACATGCAATAAAGACGCAAGTAACTCACTCCCCTTTTATTACAGAATCATGAAGTCCTTTCCAGTTTTTGTATTTTGACCTTTTGATGTGAAATTGCAAAGTACGTTCAGGAATGCCGATCTCATTCGCAATCATCAATTGTTTGTCTAACGGATATTGCTTGATCGCTATTTTGGCCGCTTGAATAATGCTATCGGTTTCTTTGCTAAATGGCCTTCCTGTGACAACCTTCCCCAGGATGTTTTTGTTGTAATACTTTATATATTCTTTCAACGGTATATTCACCAAATCATCATCCAGCTTGCCTTCCAAAAGGACAATTCCATCGATGAAAATAAACTCCATGTGATGTGCCCAATAAAATTTTTCCTCATCTGGAAGCGATTCAAATTCTTCTTCTGACACGGTGAAAAGGTTATAAGGCTTAACCAATCCCAAAAACCATCCAACGGTATCTCCACTTGTAAACCTTTTTGCTAATCCAGCGTATGCATCAAGCCGTTCCACAAACGGTGACGGTATAATTTCACGCGGTCCATCATCCCACCCATTCCGCGTGTAACATTCACTAATTGCACTCAAACCAATCGGTAATGGATATTCTTTGACGAAATAATCCAGGATCGGATTGAATAGTTTCCTTTCAGGATCAATTTCGTCAGCCATTTCAGCAAAGTAATGTAATCGATACCTGGCAAAGATTTCGGTGGATTTTTCACATCCCTTCCGATTCCACTTTGCTGGTTTTGGAAAACGTTCTACATTTTCATCATTGATTCTTGCGGCAAGTTTTTCATACCAATCCACATCATCGTCCATATTCACCGCCTTTGGTCAATTATAGTCACAAATTCCAATTTTCAACCGGTGAAGCGTGCAAATGCGCGTTTTTCAAGTCCGATTCAGATAACACCAAATATCGCTTGACCATGTCCAGGCTGGAATGACCTAACATTTGCTGCAAGGCATAAATATTTGGATAGTTGCGCAAGTAATTGACCGCAAAGGTGTGACGGAAATCATGCGGTGAATAGGATGGCACACCAGCACGCTTGCACATGCGCTTGATGATCCGTGCCACATTGTTGCGTTCCATTTGCCGGCCGTCCAATGTTGCAAATAGGTATTTGCTATTATGTGTTGACGCGTATTTCCAAATCGCCATTGCGGTCCTTGCTGAAAAGAAAATCACGCGTTCCTTGTTGCCTTTGCCGATCACCTTGACGCTGCCTGACTTTTGGTCGACCTTGTTTTTCAGGATGGTCACCAATTCACCAACACGGACGCCGGTGTCCAACAGGAAAAGGATCATGGCACGATTGCGGTCATTTTGTAGCTTCAAGTCATTTTGTACAATCTTTGACTTTTGCTGGTATGCTGCGCTTTTGTCGGTCACTCCCAGGATGGCTTTGACGTGGTCAAATGGGATCGGTTCAATGACGCGCTTTTCAGGCCGTGGACGTTCAATGCCGGTCATTGGATTTTCTGTCAGGATGGATTCAGCGATCAGCCACTTGAAAAAGACCGATAAACCCACATGGTAATTCAGCAAGGTTTTGTTGCAAACCGTCTGTCCAGCAAAGAAAGAACGGATGTCAAATCTGGTAACCTGGTCGCAAGATTTGTCACCAACAAAGGCGATAAACTTGCGCAAAGTGTTGGCATAATCGGCAATTGTATGAACGGACAATCGCCGTGCCTGGCATGTGATTGTAAAGAATTCAACCGAATTGGATAAAAAAAACCGTGACGTCATCAGTACACCTCAATTTTCCAAATATGGCGGAAAATGCTTACTGTTGACCTCACGGTTACGTGATCCCTGCGAACCATGTGACCACAAGTCGGGGCGAGCAGATTTGAACTGCCGACCTCACGGTCCCGAACCGTGCGCTCTATCCGGGCTGAGCCACGCCCCGCGGATGCCTATTATAGCATGCTTTTACTTCAAATCTTAAGCTTTTTACTCCTTGAAAGATTCAGAAAGGACAATTATTTCATCTTCATCTGAAAATGATTTCACTTCCAATTTATGAGGGTTTAGAACAATTCCGAAATTCGCCTTTTGGTTTGTTGCGTCTTTACCTGTTCTAAAGCCAATTGCCACCTCATTTTTTCTTCTTGCGGCTTCAACAATTGTGTAAAAATTTACTTCTGTATTAATTTCAACGTAATTACTAGCTGACTTCAAATAAACTTCTGACCCATCTGAATTGAAAATATTCTCAAAAACACCGCCAAGGGCTTTTTTTTCTGAAATTTGACTCAGTAACAGACTTATAAATCTTTCGCTTACAATAAAATCATCAGCTTTTGTCACTTCTGCAAGTTCTAAATTTCTAACATCCAACATCTCTGTCAATATTGAGTAATGACAGCCATCAACTTTACTGGCTATATCCCTTAAATGCAGCAATGTTATTAATGTCTTGGAATCAGCAGTTTGTTGGGATAATCGGTCGCTAAAGCTTAGCAGGATAATATGGTCAAAATTACAGAGATCTAAACTATCTAATAAGTTCCTGTCTGTAGTAATACCACTCAGAATTTTTACAGCGGCATTTTCCAGCCTTAGATCTTTTATATTGTCACTGGTAGAAACAAGGGAATTGGTAACAAGTATTTGAATTTGAGATTCTTTGGGTAAGTAATGGTCCATCTCAAATAATAATTGATTTGCCCGTGAATTCCACCCTAAGATTAAGATTTTTTCAGGTTTATCAGAGAAACTATTGAAATTCCTGATGCTGCCGAAATCAATAAGATCCTTTGTAAAATTACTCAAGAATATTTGGTCATCATCTTCAGCGAGTAGAAAGATTTTGTCCTCATCTTCAATAATTGTTTCCATTGGTGGATTAAGAATTGGTGATTCATTGGATTTCAATATTCCAAGTACGGCATTTTTCTCAAATAGATGGAGTGTCTCCCCAAAAGTTTTTCCAACCAAACCATGGTGGCCATAAAAATACACTTCATCACCACTAAAGTCCATGAGATCAGTAAAAATTGTTGATAAACCTGGTTGAAAACAAGTTTGAGCAATCATCTTAGCGATAATATTTTCTGACAGAACCCATTCAACCTCATTACCGCCGACAATTTTTGCTACAGATAAGTTCTTTGCTTCGCGTAACTCAGCTACTATATGAAAATCTTTATTGTGCCGATTCGGGTTACGAATAATTGCAAGACAAGTCTTTATTACTTCAGCATCCGGGTCATCAATTTGGGGGGATATAACAATAATTGATTTTGCAGCGTTTAAATTAAGGAGATTTAATGAAATTTGGTCAATGGGTGAGCCATTTCTACAAACTATCCTGGTGGCGCATTTTGAGGGGAGCTTTTCGCTAATTGACTCAATGACGCTAACTGTATCTATTTCCCCCATGATAACAATACACGCATCTTTCTTATTTTGATTAGCAATGCACAATTCTTTTATAATAGTAAAGACCTTCTCATTCCAACCAAGAATCACAGTATGATTTTCCTCGACAACGAATGAGCGTCCTCTTTGTAAATTTTCGAGCCTGCCATTTAATCCATTACTTATTACTCCAATCAATGCGCTTATGATGAAAATTCCACCTAAGGTTACAAATAGCATTAAGATTCGAAAAGACCAACCATCATCGCCAGCCATAGACCCGGGGTCTAATGTTCTCATCAAGCTTGCCCAAAACGCTTCGAAGAAAGAAAGTGACTCTGAATTTTGCGGAGCAACGTGGAATACTACAGCTATTATTGAAGCAACGATAATTATGGAGATTGATGCAACGGCTAAAAACAATATCATTGCACTTGTGCCGTTAGAAAATAAGCAATCTAATCTATAAATTAACTTTGCCTTCCATAAGGATTTCTTATTCATGAAGACATTTCTCCCAGTTGAAAATTATTCCTAAAGATTTTTCTGATTATATGATAAAAGAACTATTTTCAACCAAACTAGTAGACTGATCATGCTACTTGTAAAGTCCTACTCAATTTAGCTGCAAAGCCTTGATTGCCAAGCAATTAAAGCCGATGTAAAAAATGTAGTCACATCATTTCATGTTTTTATACCTTGAGTTATCTACGTAATATTTGGAATGGAAACACACAAAAAAAATCCATGGAGCATATCAAGCAATAATCGGATGACCAATAGGACTCACGTCAACAAGACGAGACCTGAATGTCAATATCCTCGTTTGTCGTGTGGATGCAACAAATTGGTGTGAATAAGAAAACCGGCGAGAACAAGAAATCGCCAAGGTAGGGATGGGCCTCGTATCCATCCGCCTGGCAATTTATCAGTTCATTAGCATCGCAATAAGGTCAAACGTTGTCGCGCATATCCACCAATCACGACCAAAGATCTGGACTAAACTGAGCAATCCAAAGGGATATCCAAAAACCAAGAAAAAAAATCTAAACTAAGTTTTTTTTCCGACCCAAGTCTCTTTGCTATAAGGGCCCTGTACGGCCAAACTGCCTCTCGAGCAAATTGACGCTCAGGTGGATCATGATCGGTCGTCCGTGCGGGCAGGTCCGCGGTGACTGGCTGGCTTCAAGGTTAAGCAGCAGATTGCGCTGTTCTGCTTCTGTCAAAATCTGCCCGGCTTTGACCGCCATGCGCTTGCAAACCCGCGCCGCCACGCGTGCTTCCACCTCCGCCATTAACGGAGTTTCATCTTCTTCAAAAGCAGTTACCACCGCTTCCACCGCAAGACGCGGATCGCTTCTATCCACCACAATCGGAATCGAACGAATTACAAACGTATTAGGTCCGAAGGGTTCGATCTCAAACCCCAGGCTTGATAAGGCCTCGAGCTGCTGCTCCAGAATGCCAGCTTTTTCAGGAGTCAGTTCAATCGTGACCGGGTCCAGCAGTGCCTGTGAGGGAATGCTTTTGGCGTTGAACTGCGCCATCATCTGGTCGAACAACACACGCTCATGCGCGGCATGTTGATCAATCAAGTAAAGTCCATCCGGACCTTCAGCGATCAGGTATGTGGATGCCACCTGCCCCACCAGGCGCAACAAAGGCAAATGGCTGCCCGGTAAGGCTGGCTGCGGTTTTGCGGTTTCAAACTCAGATCCAGTCCCAAACTCTCGCCCGCTGACTGCTTCATTCTGACCACCTTCGACGCTCAAATTGCTTTGCGGCCAGCCTTGCCCATCTGTTTCCGGCAAGCTCCTGCCCCACAATCGGGTCGCGCTCAGATCGGGGATGGGTGTAAACGCCAGCAAACCACGGCGGATCGCCCGCTGTACGCCGCTGAAAACCGCGTCCTGATCCCTGAAGCGT
This sequence comes from Anaerolineaceae bacterium, assembly GCA_040768265.1. Taxonomy (GTDB): domain Bacteria; phylum Chloroflexota; class Anaerolineae; order Anaerolineales; family Anaerolineaceae; genus Mesolinea. Next base: position 75,314 of record JAXGNB010000004.1, on the reverse strand, counting down.
ACTTCCGCCTTGGCAGGATGCACATTCACATCCACCAGTTCCGGTGGAATAGTGATGAACAATACCGCGACCGGGTAGCGCCCCACCATCAACATGGTGTTATAAGCCCGGATCACCGCCGAAGTCAGCATCGGGTCCTGCACCCAGCGTCCGTTTACGAATATGGTGATGTCCCTTCGGTTGGAACGAGTCAACGAGAGGCTGCTGATGTAACCCTCAAGCCTGAGGTGTCGCTCCTCAAAGTTGACCGGCATGAGTTTTCCTGCTTCGGTCGGACCAAACAGCGCCTGCAGGATCTCAAATCGTTCGCCGCTTCCTGTAGTTTGAAAAACGGGTTTTCCATCCTGGATCAGAGACCAGCGGATATGCGGATAAGCCAGCGCGTAGCGGGTGACCAGGCCAGTGATATGGCGGCTTTCAGTCGTATCAGATTTCAGGAACTTTAGTCTCGCCGGCAGATTGAAGAACAAATCCTGCACGCTGACGCGCGTTCCTGCTGCCGCAGCAATGGCAGAAGTTTCAGCCGAGTCACCGCCTTCCACAGTCAATTTCGCGCCAAGAGGTTCCTGCCGGGTGTTGGTGATCAAGGTCAGTCGGGAGACAGATCCGATTGAAGCCAGCGCCTCACCCCTGAATCCCAGCGTGCGAATATTAAACAAATCCTCAGCACTGCTCAGCTTGCTGGTGGCATGCCTGCAGACTGCCAGCCCGACCTCATCTGCGGGAATTCCAGACCCGTTGTCCGTCACCTGGATCAGGCGTCTGCCGGCTTGCTCTATCTCAATCTCGATTTGCTGCGCGCCGGCATCGATCGCGTTCTCCAGTAACTCCTTAACCACCGAGGCGGGTCTGTCCACCACCTCACCGGCGGCAATTTGGGAAGCGATCGTTTCGGGCAGGATTCTTATTGCCATATTTCCTCTGCTGAGGATTATACCAACCCACTACTCAATCTCCTATTCTTTGCTAACCTTTATCTGTTAAAATTTGCTTATGGCGTGTACTGAAAAGATCAAAGGCATCCTTGCCACCCTGCCGGATAAGCCCGGCTGCTATTTGATGAAAGATGCAGACGGAACCATCATTTACGTTGGCAAAGCCATCAGTCTCAAAAACCGCGTCCGTTCTTATTTCCAGGAATCAGCAGACCATAGTTATAAGACGCGCCAGATGGTCCGCAAAATCCGGGACATCGAATGGATCGTGGTCGCTTCGGAACTCGAAGCGCTGATCCTCGAGATGAACCTGATCAAGCAGCACCGTCCCTTCTACAATGTTCGCCTCAAGGATGACAAGCGCTATCCCTACATCAAGGTTCACTGGACGGATCCCTTCCCAAAGCTTACTGTCACTCGCAACATGGTCAACGACGGCTCGCGCTACTTCGGACCGTACACCTCTGTTTGGGCAGTACACCAGACCCTCGACATTCTGCGAAAAATCTTCCCCTACCTCACCTGCGCGCGCGAGATCACCGGCAAAGACGAACGCGCCTGCCTGTATTACGACATCAAGCTCTGTTCCGCGCCCTGCATTGGCGCTGTCAGCCAGGAAGAATACCGCCAGATGATCGACGATCTGTGCCGCTTCCTCGAAGGGCGCACTGACCCGATCATGAGCCGCCTGAAGGAAGCCATGGCAAAAGCTTCAGAATCTCTGGATTACGAAAAAGCAGCCATCTATCGGGACCAGATCCAGGCAATTGAACGCGTGGTGGAACGCCAAAAGATCATCTCCAATGAACGCAAAGACTCGGATGTGATTGCCATGGCGCGTTCCAAGGGTGAAGCTTGTGTGCAGGTCTTCTTTATCCGCTCCGGTAAACTGATCGGGCGGGAATACTTCATCCTTGAGGGCACGGAAGCGGAAGAAAACTCGGAGATCCTCGAGGAATTCGTCAAGCAGTTTTATTCCCAGGCAGCTTACGTGCCGAACAAGGTCATGCTCCCTGAGGAAGTTGAAGAAGCCCGCATTATCAAGGAATGGCTGAACACGCGACGAGGAGGCGAAAAAGTCCAGCTCACCGTGCCCAAGCGCGGGCAGGGCAAGGAACTAGTACAGATGGCGACTGAAAATGCCCGCGAGACCCTCAAATCACTTGAAATTCGCTGGAAAGCGGATAAAGACCGCCAGCATCAAGCCCTGGGTGAGATTCAAGCGGTTTTAGGCATGCCCGAAGCTCCCAACCGGATCGAATGCTACGACATCTCCAACACCCAGGGCACAGCCAGCGTGGGCAGCATGGTCGTTTTTGAACAGGGTGTGCCTGCTAAAAAGAATTACCGCCGCTTCAACATTAAATCCGTTTTCACCCCGGATGATTTTGCGTCGATGCGTGAAGTGCTTAAACGGCGATTCACGCGCTACATCACCGAACAGGAAGAGAAAGACAAACCCGGATACAAACCCGACCTTGCCTTTTCCCTGCTCCCTGACCTCTTGATCGTGGATGGCGGCAAAGGTCAGCTGCGTCAGGCTGTTGAAATTATTGAAGAATTAGGGCTTCAGGGTCAATTCACAATTGCCGGCCTTGCAAAGCAGGAAGAGGAACTCTTCCTGCCCGGCAAATCGGACTCCGTCCGCCTGGACGATCATTCCCAGGGGTTTTATCTGATCCAACGAATTCGCGATGAAGCCCACCGCTTTGCAATCACTGCCCACCGCAGGCAGCGTGGTAAAATCGGCTTGGCATCACGGCTGGATGCGATCGCTGGGGTAGGTCCAGCACGCAGAAAAGAGCTGATTAACCGCTTTGGCTCAATCGATGGCATCCTTGCCGCCTCAGTGGATGAAATCTCGCAAATCAAGGGCGTTTCCCCGGAAATGGCCCACGCGATCAAAGCACAATTGGAGTAATAATGTCAAAAAACACGAAAAATTCAGGTCGAACTTACAACATCCTGATGGCTGTACTGGCTATCATCATCGTCCTGGCGATGATCCTTTCGATGATTCGCTTTTAGGAGGTAAAATGCCAAAATACGAAATTGCCGGTGATGCCTTCCAGCAAGCCAGCAGCAATGCCAATATGGGCCCATCTCCAGAAGAACTTGGGGAACCGTTCCCGCAGTATCTGGTGCAACCAGACCCAAGCCTGCCGCAAGTGCAACTTCCCGATCCTGTACTCTTCACACCACCTCAAAATAACTTTAAGCAACTTGTGCTTGAACGCCGCAGTCATCGCCGCTATGACACTGACGCGATCCTTTCCCATGCGGAACTGGGCTACTTGCTTTCCATGACACAAGGTTTGCGCGAAGGGTCACAAACGCATAAGCTCACCCGCCGCTATGTGCCCTCAGCCGGCTCCCGCCATCCGTTTGAAACTTACCTTGCCATCCAGCGTGTGGAAGATCTCGAACCTGGCATCTATCACTATCTGCCCGAGCAGCACGCGCTTGAACTTTGGAAATCCGGCACAGAGGCTCTGGAAGCTGTTCATTCAAGCACCTACAACCAGAAACAGGTTCTAAATTCGGCTGTGACCTTCTTTTGGGAGGCAGAGGTCTATCGCACCTCCTGGCGTTACGGCATGCGTGCCTACCGCTACATCTACCTGGATGCGGGTCATGTTTGCCAGAATCTTTACCTGGCAGCTGAATCGATCGGTTACGGGGTCTGCGCGATTGCCGCTTTTGACGATGAACTCGCTACAAAGGTGTTTGATTTGGATGGCAAAGAACGCTTCATGGCCTACATGGCTTCAGTCGGCAAGAAACTACCCGCAGCCTGAGAATGCCTTCTCAAACAATTCCTGTCCTGGTCAGTGCCAATGGTGAATGGGAGGCAGTCAAAGCCATCCTTCAGCCAACTGTGATCCAGCAAAGCCCGTTAGGCGCATATTTTAAGATCGATCTTGAAGGTCAGCCCTGCCTCTTTTTCCATTCCGGCTGGGGTAAAATTTCCACCGCCGCCGCAACGCAGTACGTTATTTATCAATACCAACCCGAACTGATCATCAACATCGGCACCTGCGGCGGATTTGCTGGCTCAAGTAAGATGGGTGAAGTGCTCTTGGTCACCGAGACACTGATCTACGATATTGTCGAACGCATGGGGGATCCCGTTGCGGCTTTGAACAAGTACCGAACGGCGAATGATACTTCCTGGATCACCAATCCACTTCCTGAAGGAACCCGCCGGGCTCGCATTGCTTCTGCCGACCAGGACATTGACTATCGAGCCTTTGATCTTCTGACCAAGACTTACCAGGCCGATGCCGCGGATTGGGAAACGGGTGCTTTTGCCTGGGTGGCTGCGCGAAATCACACTCCCTGGCTCGCTCTCAGGGCAGTCTCCGACCTTGTTTCTCCCCAGGGTTCAGAAACCGACAGCAGCCTTGAGCTCTGGCGTTCCCGCCTCGCTCAACTGATGGGCAAAATCCTAACCGATTTGCCCTTTTACTTCGCGGAATTTATGAACTACCTCTTGAAGTAGGCCGGATTGCGTAGCACCTGCCCCTGAGAGTAGCAAATGGGGTTCAATCCGGCGGATTCGTTCCCGTTCGTTCCGGTCTCCACATTCCTGTACAAAAGAACATCAACGCGTAGGTCAGGTTCTTCTGTTGAACCTGACATCACAAATGCTGGCAAATAATACCTTCAACAAAGGATGTTTCTGTCGTCAGGTTGAACCCCACAAAATACACGGGGCAGGCTGCACAACCTGACCTACATCTTTCCAAAATTTGAAAACAGCGTCTGTTCGTAATCCGGATTACGTAGCACCTGCCCCTGAGAGTAGCGAATGGGGTTCAATCCGGCTTTTCGTAAACTACTCGCTCGGTTTACCCAACCTGGCGCGCTCTTCCTCCACAATTTTGTGATCCAGTTTCTTGATCAAAGGCACAGGCTGATTGAACTCCCTGCCTGCTTCCAGCTCAACCGGAATCCAGGTATCCTGACGCGGCTTGTCTGTTTGCAAACCCAGAATTTCATGTTCGCCGAGCGCGTCCTGCTCGAAACGTGAGAATTGTTTCCCGAACAAAGGCTCATCCTGCGCCAGGATCTTGTGCAGCGTCTCACTGGTATTGGGCAGGAAAGGCGCGCTCATAATTTTGATCCATTCAATCGCCTGGATCGCAGTGAAGAGCGATTTTGCAGCCTGATCGCGATCGGTCTTGATTTCGAACCACGGCGCATGCACATCCAGATACTTGTTAACCTCTGCAGCCAGCGCCATCACTTCCGCCAGACCTGCTTTCAGTTCCACCTGTTCCAGTTTTGTTGCCACACTCTCAAAACCAGCCCTGACCAGCTGCAGTAGCTCTTCATCACTTACACGCAACTGCCCGGGGTTGGGGATTTTTCCTTCGAAATTTTTATACGTAAAAGACAAAACCCGGTTCACCAGGTTGCCCCAGGTGGCAACAAGCTCGTTGTTATTGCGCTGGAAGAACTCCTCCCAGTCCCAGTCGGTGTCGCGTTGTTCGGGCATTGCATTTGTCAGATAATAGCGAATAGCGTCGGCGTCGTACCTTTCAAGGGCGTCCAAACCCCAAACCGCCCAGTTGTGGCTGCCGCTGATCTTCCTGCCTTCCAAGTTCATGAACTCGTTTGCCGGCACATTATAGGGCAGCACCAGTGGTTGCGGATTTGACGTCCCCATCCGCTCGTCAAAGCCCGCGCCCATCCCCAGCAGTTCAGCCGGCCAGGTAACGGCGTGGAAGGTGATATTGTCTTTTCCGATGAAATAAAAAGCTTTCGCGTCCGGGTCGATCCACCAATCCCGCCAGGCGCCATCATTCCCCGTCAGTTTGGACCATTCAATCGTCGAAGAAAGGTAGCCCATCACGGCTTCAAACCATACATAGAGACTCTTGCCCTTCCAGTCCTCCAGTGGCACCGGGATGCCCCAATCGAGATCGCGGGTGATCGAAGTGGGTTTGAGCCCCACGGATTGGATCGTTCCAAGCGACTGTCTGAGCACATTCGGACGCCAATAACTCTCGCGTGCTTTCAAAAAAGCCTCGATCTGGGGTTCCAATGAGGATAAATCCAGGAAAAAGTGTTCAGTTTCTCTCAGTTCGGGTGTTGAATCGTCCACTTTTGAGCGTGGATTTATCAGCTTTTCGGCTTCCAGTTCGTTGCCGCACTTTTCGCACTGATCACTGCGGGCTTCAGAATTGCCGCAAATGTAGCAGGTACCCTCCACGTAGCGATCCGGTAAAAAACGTCCAAGCAAAGGGCTGAACCACTGCCTGGAAACGATCGTCTTGAGATATCCATTTTCAAGCAAGGTCAAGAATACCTTTTGTGCCACATCAAAGTGGTTTTCAGTATGGGTAGAGGTAAAAATATCGTAACTGATTCCGAGTTTCTTGAACAGCTGGATGAAGCGGGGATGATAGTGTTTGTAGATATCTTCGGGAGCTTTGCCCATCTGATCAGCTTTAATTGTGATGGCTGTGCCATGCGAGTCGGAGCCGCTGACCATCAAAACATTGCGACCACGCAAGCGATGATACCTGGCAACAATATCCCCCGGCAAGTGCGAGCCGGTGATATTGCCCACATGGATATCCGCATTGGCATAAGGCCAGGCAATGGCAATCAGTATATTCTCAGTCATAACAAAACTCCTCATAAAAAAATCAATGGAATATTTTATCATCCACCGTTGCAAAGCAAAGGTTTGGTTGTCTTAGTCAAAGATGATCCGGCTATTAGTATGCTCGCAAGTTTCCCGGTTCAGGTTGGCGCCACACTCCACGCAGATACCCTTGCAATCCGGTTTGCAAACTACATTGATCGGCAGATCCAGCAGCAGGTAATCCCTGATTGGCGTTCCAAGGTCAATATAGCCATCTTCAGGCACGATCTCTTCGTCAAACTCTTCTTGTGTACGGCTGCCAAAAACGTAAAGCTCCTCAAATTCTGTCGAGAGTTTTGCCCGGAAAGGATCGAGGCAGCGATTGCAACGGCTATCTATCTCTGCTTTAAACTCTCCTCGCAACAAAAGACCCTCGCGGGTGCGTGAAAAGCTATACTTTCCGCTTAAATTAAATAAGTGCAGATCAGGTTCGATGAATACTTCCGGATATTCCACTGTGAAATCACGGGAAAAACCGATAGGTTTATTAAAAAAGTATCCAACATTGGTGCGCAGGGGGTGATGTGTTTTTTCCATAGTAAGTTACAATTCACAAATCTTATTGAGATTATATCATTTCGGGATTTTTTTGCCCTTAGAATCTTGCGTACAGACCATGACGGACACCTTGCTGCTTGCGACCAATAATCCCCACAAAGTGGAAGAGTTCAGATCCATTTTCTTGCCATACGACTTAGTCCTGCAAACTCCTGCCAATCTCGGGCTGTTCAATGATGTCATTGAGAGCGGGAAAACTTACCTTGAAAATGCCTCCCTCAAAGCCCAGGCTTACTGGCAGGACGGGCAAAATCAGGTTCTTGCGGATGATTCCGGGCTTGAGGCTGAAGCCCTTCAGGGTGCGCCTGGCATCCACTCGCACCGTTTCCTGCCGGATCCGAACGCCACCAGCCACGACCGCTGCCTGTACCTGCTCGAACGTCTGAAGGATTTCCCCCGTCCATGGCGCGCCGCCTTTCATTGCGAAGTGGTGCTGCTTACGCGCCAGGGTTCGGTTTTGACCAGCCACGGGATCTGCAAAGGGCAGATAATTCCTGAGTTTCGCGGGGAGAACGGCTTCGGCTACGATCCAATTTTCCTGGTTGACGGCACCAACCAAACCATGGCTGAGCTCGAACCTGCCGCCAAGAACCGACTCAGTCACCGCGGCAAAGCTGCCCTGGGCTTGATCGCGCAATTGGATTTTCCACCACGCCAGGTCTAAGCTAAGCCTTATACCCGATCATCCGCAGGAAACCCTTGCGCCAGGCGATCCCATCCTCATCTTCAACGCCCTTCGGCGCAAAACCGTCCACCACGCCCAGGATGCCGCGACCCAGTTCAGTCTGCATAACGATCACTTCAGTTGGGTTGGCTGTGGCACAGTAAAAACCGCAGATTTCAGGAACATTTTGCAAGGTCTTGAGAATATTGATAGGGTAAAATCCTTCCCCCAAAAACAAGATAAAGCTGTGTCCGGCACCAATCGCCAGGGCGTTTTCCTTCGCCAGCTTGATCATTTCCTCATCCGTGCCAGTCCATCGCACCAGGCATTCTCCCGAAGCTTCGCAAAAAGCCAGCCCAAACTTGATCCCCGGTACGGTGCTCACCAAGGCCTCATGAATATCCTCCACCGTTTTAATAAAATGTGATTGTCCAAGCACGAAATTAATCGCTTCAGGCTTCTCAACCTTCACAAGAGTAATTTCCATTCTGACCTCCATGCTTTTTCATGATTTTAACATAGCGTAATAACAATACTACAAGCCTGGCCATGAATTAAAAAATCAATCCGATGCATAAATCGTTTTCCCTAAAAAAGCAATTGCCAACTACCGCGATAAGAAAAACTTATTTAAATAAACACCCTTTCTTGGTAGGGTGGGTTGGCGTCACAGGATCTTGACCTGTCTTAACGTCGGAATAGCCAACCCACCTGAAACAACCACCTTCTTTATGTGAAGCGTTAATGTATCAATTCTGCAGTACTCCATGCTTTTTCCTGATTTAAACATAGCGCTCAAGCAATCCTGTTTTTGAATTGGGGTAAAATTCAGAAATGCCTGACTTGCGCAAATCATTTCTGGTGCTGATCATGGTGGGATTGTTGACAGTCACTGCGTGTGGTGTGGGTGTCAAACCAGTTCCTACCCTTTCACAGGACCTGAGGACTTCTACCCCGGTTGCCAGTTTCCCGACAGCCATGCCTACCTTTACGCCTACCCCGGCGGCGCTTGGGTCGCTTGAGAACCCGATCGTGATTGCGAGGGTCAGCCCCACTCCTTCAGCTGAACAACAAAGCGCCTTCAGTGAGCTTGCTACCCTGCTTGGCGCGCATCTTCAAATGACTGTTGTCGCTCGGTTCTATAACAGTTATCAGGAACTCGAGTTTGCGATGCAACGCCAACAAGTGCATTTTGCCTGGCTTCAGCCGGTTGAATACCTGCTTGCTTCTCAAAAGGGGCTTGCCACCGCTTTGTTGGTCACCAATCATCTGGGTGTAACTGGATACGGCGTGCAGTTTCTGGGGCATAGTGACAGCAATTTTGAGACTTATTTCAACGTCGGCACACACAGCTCAACAGCTGACGCCAGGGTGGCCTTGGCTCAGCTTTCAGGGCTGCGCGCCTGCCTGACCGAAGATAACTCATTAGCCGGCTACTGGGTTCCACTCGGATATCTGAACATTGAGAATATTCCAACCCTTGAACCGGTCCAAACCTATTCCTACAGCGCCAGCATTCGCGCGCTGTACATCAAAGGCGTGTGCAGTTTCGCTGCAACCTACGCAATTGCTGCAGACCCACGTACTTCCTCAGAAGTGATCACCGAACTGCCTGACGTAATCGAAAAACTTCCGATAATCTGGCTTTCTCCGCCAGTCATCCCGAACCTCAATCTTTCATTCAGCCCCCAGGTGGACCTCACCCTGCAATCACGTTTTTCTGACTTTCTGCGCGATCATGCTCGCTCGGATGCCGGTAAAGCACAGCTCAGCCTTGCACTAAATTACGAAGTGGCGGCACTCGAACCCTTGCCCGATTTCGCTTACAATCCGCTGCGTGACCTGCTCAAAGCCAGCGGAGTTCGCCTTGCTGACTTGCTGAACAATTAAATTCATGAAGAATTTTATTAAATTTATCCTTGTCTGCGCCTGTGTCACCCTGCTGCTTGTGGGTCTGGCCAGAATTGCGATGATCATAAGCGCTAAAGAAAGAACTTTTGATATCTCTTCAGTTCCTTTCGCCCAGGTGGCAATTGTGCCTGGGGCTGGCATCACAGCTGATGATCGCCCGACCCTCGCGCTGCGCGATCGGATCGATGGAGCCATTGCGCTTTACCGTGCCGGTAAGGTTCAAAAGATCCTCATGTCTGGTGATAACAGTTCGATCTACTACAATGAGCCCGGGGTTATGACAAATTATGCCATCCAGCAGGGCATCCCTGAGTCTGATATTGTCCAGGACTTTGCCGGGCGCCGTACTTACGACACCTGCTATCGCGCAAAAGAAATTTTCGGGCTGGAAACTGTAATCATCACAACACAACAATACCACCTTCCGCGTATGGTTTTTCTCTGTGATCAATTAGGGCTCAACACTTATGGGATCCCGGTGGAACAATCCAATTATTTACCCAACCGTTATTTGTTCTGGAAGATGCGGGAAGTCCTTGCCACTCTGGCAGCCTATATCGATATCTACTTCCTGAAACCTGAACCAATCCTGGGGTCTCCAGAACCTATTTTTACTCCATGAGGTGATTATGCAACGTCAAGAAGCACTCGAAATCGTCAGAAGATATGTCAAGAATGAATCTCTCGTCCGGCACATGCTAAGCGTTGAAGCAGTCATGCGTGCATATGCTGAGACTCTTGATGAGGATGTTGAGTTGTGGGGTTTAGCCGGATTGCTTCACGATTTTGACTGGGAAATCCACCCCACCATTGAAGAGCATCCCCTGGCAGGTTTGCCCATCCTGCGCAAAGCTGGAGTGCCTGAAACTGTATTGGAAGCAATTGCAGGTCATGCCGACCACACCGGTATCGCCCGTGTAAGTCTCCTGGCAAAAGCACTTTACGCATCTGATGAAATCACAGGTCTGATCACAGCAGTTGCCCTGGTCAGACCCAGTCGCTCACTCTATGACCTCAAAGCGTCTTCGGTGCGCAAAAAATGGAAAGATAAGTCCTTTGCGGCTGGAGCAGATCGGGAAATGATGGCTCAGAGTGCTGAAGAATTTGGCGTGGATCTATGGCAACACGTTGACTTTGCTATAAATGCTATGCGCAAGATAGCCAAAGATCTGGACTTGGAAGGTAGTTTAAGTCTCCAGGACGCCGTGAATTGAAATTAAGCCCAAAATTCTACGTAGTCGTCCAGGTTCGTAAAACCAATAATCTCATCATTTGCTTTTATACTAAAGACCGATTGTCCACTTGAAGCCCGCTTCCGGCTGACAGCGTTTGTGATTGTGAAGACCTTGCTGGCACTCTTCCGGAAGTGGCAAACGCCCCTGTCGGTCAGTTTGCCCACCAAAGCTACGCTCACCTGGTCATCTTTTTCGAGCTTCCATGCGATCACGCCTTGTCCATACCTGCCCTGGACGGGGAACTCCGAACCAGGCGTGCGTTTTGCCAGCCCCTTCCGGGTAACCAGGGCGACCTCATCTTTATCTTCAAGGGCGGAAGCCCCTACCACATAATCACCTGGCTTGAGCTTGATCGCATTGACACCGGCAGCTACAAGACCCATAGACCTGACTTCATTTTCGTTAAATCGAATTGCCATGCCAGAAGCAGTGGTCAGGAGGATATCCTGATCACCCCGGGTCAACAGTACCTCAAACAATTCGTCATTCTCGTTAATTTTGACCAGCGTAAAAGCACTGGCAGACGCACCCGGCAGGTCATTAACAGATGATCGTTTGATCATTCCCTGGCGGGTAACAGTGATCACATATCGATCCTGATTTTCTTCAAGACTGATTGGTACCGCAAAAATACCTTCGAGTATGTCATTCCGGTGGAGCGGTGCCACCTTGGAGGCAGGCACGCCTTCCTCTTCAGCCCGCTGCAAGGGAACAGAGTAAGATGAAATGGCAGCCGCCTTGCCATCGGTGGTCACCAGGAAAACTGTCTGGTGAGTATTGGTCCGGATCATGCTCCAGGGCGCGCCATCCCCACCCAAACGATTTGGCTTGTCTCCGTCAGTTCGCGAAAGCAGCCCATTTTCGCTGATTTCTATCCAGAAGTTCTCAACGGGCATGACATCAGTCATTGTGTACATTTCAGAGGCTTTTTCGCCCTCTCCGAGCTGAATAATTTGCGTTCGCCTCGCATCCCCGTATTTTTGTTTGATGGCTTTAAGTTCTTCAATTGCCACACTTCGCATTTGTTTGGGGGAATTCAGCAAAGCCTTTAGCTGAGCGATCGTTTTTGCTACTTCTTTATATTCTTCCTCGATCTTTTTACGTTCCAGTGATGCCAGACGGCGCAATGGCATCTCCAGTATCGCATTCGCCTGGATTTCGTCCAGCTTGTACTTATTCATCAGATTGGTGCGGGCATCATCAACAGAAGCCGATTTACGTATTAAACGGATGACTTCGTCGATGTGATCAATGGCTACTTTCAGAGCCTCAAGAATGTGCAGGCGGTCTTCATTTTTCTTTAACAGGTACTCACTGCGCCTGCGAATTACCACCAGCCTGTGTTCCGCGAAAACCCGCAGTGCCTGTTTCAGCGTAAGGCGGTGTGGGCTGCCATCCACCAAAGCCAGGATGTTGATGCCGAAGGTGTTGTGCATTTGGGTGCGCTTATAAAGAGTCGCCAAAATCTCTTCCGGATCGGCATTTTTGTTCAGGTCAATCACGATCCGCATTCCCTGCCGGTCGGATTCATCCCTCAAATCTGACAAGCCTTCCAAGCCACCTTCGCGTGAAATATCCGCGATTCGTTCAATCAATGAAGATTTGTTGACCATGTAGGGCAGCTCGGTGACAATTATGCGCAAACGTCCGCGGGACATCTCTTCGATCCGTGTGCGAGCCCGGACTTTGATCGTACCGTTACCGGAACCGTAGATTGTCGTCAGAGGGATAGATCCTTCATCCTGCAAAATCAAGCCGCCTGTTGGGAAGTCAGGTCCCTTGATATATCGCATGATGTCTTCGACGGTGATGTCTTCAATCCCGTCCCAGTTTTGCAGCATCATTACCAGCGCATCCACCACTTCCCCCAGGTTATGTGGAGGAATGTTGGTTGCCATGCCCACCGCGATACCCGACGCGCCATTGACCAGCATGTTGGGGATGGATGAAGGCAATACTTCGGGTTCTTTAAGCGTGCCATCGAAATTATCGATGTAATCCACGGTATTCATATCCAGCTGGCGCAGGATCTCGATAGCTGGAGAAGAAAGGCGAGCTTCGGTGTAGCGCATGGCAGCAGGCGGGTCACCATCCACACTGCCGAAGTTCCCCTGCCCGTCGACCAGCAAGTAACGTTCTGAAAAGTCCTGAGCCATTCTTGCCATGGCATCATAAACAGCGGTATCTCCGTGGGGGTGATACTTACCTAATACCTCACCCACAATACGTGCTGATTTTTTATGCGGCGTGTCATCCCGGATGCCCATGTCGTACATCGCGTACAAAATGCGGCGTTGGACAGGTTTCAGTCCATCGCGCGCGTCGGGCAGGGCTCGCGAAACGATCACACTCATCGCGTAATCCAGATAGGATTGCTGCATTTCGGCATTGATATTGATCTTTGGGGAGGCGGTCGTGGCCATATTCCGCTCTTTCTCTGACTCAGTCGTCGTTCTTTTCAATTTTCACCAACTATAGCATAAAAAGACCCGGAGTGATTGTCCACTCCGGGTCTTTTCCATTATTTTCTCCGCGTTGGACTATTCTTCATCGTCCGTCAGATCTTCGTCATCTTCGAAGCTTTCATCATCGTATAAATCCGATCCTTCAGAATCATTGTCATCCAAGTCATCATACAAACCGTCAGTTTGTTCGGAGTCATCGTTAAATATATCCAACTGTTCAACCGCAATCTCCGGGTTGCCTGGTTCTGCTTCCATCACCTGGTCTTCAAAGCGACCTGGAACAAAGCCTGTACCGGCGGGAATCAGCTTGCCGATGATGACGTTTTCCTTGAGACCATAAAGGGGGTCTTCTTTGGAGGAAATAGCCGCCCCGGCCAACACCTTGATGGTGTGCTGGAAGGAGGATGCCGAGAGGAACGAATCGGTGCTCAGCGAAGCTTTGGAAACGCCCAACAAAACGTTTATATAACGCGCTGGACGTAAACCGCGAGCTACCAGATCCTCGTTGATCTTGCGAATCTCAAGTCGGTCCACCAGGTCCTGTGGCAGGAATTCGGAGTCACCGGGTCGGGTGATTTGCACTTTGTTCAACATCTTGCGGATGATGACTTCGAAGTGCTTGTCGTTAATATTCTGACCTTGTGTGCGGTAAACCTGCTGGATTTCTTTCAGCAAGTAAAGCTCAGTTGCGTCCGTGCCATTAATTTTAAGAATGGTGTGGGGATTGAGCGACCCTTCCGTCAGTTGCTCGCCAGCTGTTACCATCTGACCTTCACTGACCAGAAGCCGTGAGGTCGAGGGAATTTCATATTCCTCACTAAGGCGATCTTCATAAGAAACCACAACCTCGCCATCTTCAATCCGGACCTTTCCGGCATGTTCAGCGGTGATGCTGGTCTCTTCGTGAGTCGCCAGGACGGTGTCCTTGCTTACCTCATCCTCGTCTTTAACTTTGATTTCCCAGTCGGCAGGAATGGCGTAACGCTGACCAACCATTTCACTACTTTCAACGACCACAGAGCGCATGTCAGGATTCTTATCTGATACCTTGATGTGAGCCTTGCCGTTAATCTGTGTGATCACAGCTTCACCGCGCGGCATGCGCCGGGCTTCAAAAAGTTCTTCAACGCGGGGCAGACCTGTCGTGATGTCTCCACCACCAGCCACACCACCAGTGTGGAAGGTTCGCAGCGTCAGCTGAGTACCAGGCTCACCAATTGACTGAGCCGCTACCACACCCACCGCTGAGCCAAGATTGACCATCTTACCTCTGCCAAGATCCATACCATAACAACGGGCACAGATGCCGTGAACGAGTTCACAGGTTAATGGGGAGCGTACCTTGATCTTCTTTACGCCCTTCTCAACCAGTTTGGTGATCCGTCGGCTGAGGTCTTTGTTGATCATGTCGTTATGTTCGCCGATTACTTCTCCGGTTTCGGGATCAATCACGCGTTCAGCCAGCAAACGTCCATAAATACGCTCGTTGAAAGGCTGCCCTGCCACATCATCCTCAGCAGAAACCCAAATGCCTTCTTCTGTCCCGCAGTCTTCATTGTTGATGATCATATCCTGCGCAACATCCACCAGACGCCGGGTCAGGTAACCAGCATCAGCGGTTCGGATGGCGGTATCCGCAAGACCCTTGCGGGTACCGTGCGTGGAAATGAAGTATTCCAATGCCGAAAGACCTTCGCGGAAGTTGGAGCGAATAGGCATCGGGATGATACGTCCGGATGGGTCTGCCATCAGACCGCGCATACCAGCCATCTGGGAAATGGGGCTGAATCCACCCTTGGTCGCACCCGAAACTGCCATGGTTGAAAGGTTGCCGTTGGGATCGAGATGCTTGCGCACAGATTCTCCAACCTTCTTGGTGGTATCCTGCCAAACCTCGATGATCAGGTCATTTTGTTCCTGCTCGGTCAACAAACCGCGTCGAAATTCTTTTTGGACACGTTCCACTTCGAGCAGTGCTTCCTGGATCATCTCAGCTTTCTCAGGCGGGACGGTGATATCGGCGACAGCCAGGGTTGAGCCGGACTGCGATGCGTAACGGAAACCAATATCCTTGATGCTGTCAGCTACCTGGGTGGTCACTTCCTGTCCGTCAGAATAGTAAATATCTTCAATCAAATCACGAATGCCACCTTTATCAAGCGGAATATTGGTAAACCGCATGGATGCCGGCAGGATGTCGTTAAAAATTGCCCGACCTACGGTGGTGTTGATAATCCGAACTTCAGGCTTTGTTAACCTGTTGTTTTCTTCATCAAAAATCGTTTCAACGCGCAGTTTGATTTTTGCGTGCACGTGCACCTGTCCAAGCTGATAGGCTAACAGAACTTCGTTGATATCGCCAAAAACGCGACCATCTCCCTTCTGAGGAAGGTTCTGTTCCATGGTCAGGTAGTAAACACCCAAAACCATGTCCTTTCCTGGGCTGATGATAGGCTCACCACTGGCTGGTTTCAGCAGGTTTTTGCTTGCCAGCATCAATTCCCGCGCTTCTGCGACTGCCTTGCTCGAAAGCGGCACATGCACAGCCATCTGATCGCCATCAAAGTCCGCGTTAAAAGCGGTGGTCACCAGGGGATGCAGCTGAATGGCACTGCCCTCAATCAACACAGGCTCAAACGCCTGGATACCAAGGCGGTGCAGCGTTGGCGCGCGGTTCAGCAGCACAGGGCGTTCCTTGATGACCTCTTCCAACACTTCCCAAACCTCTGGTCGGTTGCGTTCAATGTAACGTTTTGCGCCCTTGATGTTGGAGGTGTAGCCGTGTTTGTCCAGCCCGGCAATCACAAAGGGGCGGAAGAGCTCCAGCGCCATCGATTTGGGTAAACCGCACTGGTTCAATTTCAAATTGGGACCTACCACGATAACCGAACGCCCGGAATAATCCACGCGTTTACCCAACAAGTTGCGGCGGAATCGGCCCTTCTTGCCCTTCAGCATATCTGAAAGCGAGCGAAGTTCGCGGCGACCGCGGCGTGAGAGCATGCGCCCTCTTTGGGAGTTATCAATCAGGGAGTCAACTGCTTCCTGGAGCATGCGTTTTTCGTTACGCACGATCACATCCGGAGCCCCAAGCTCAAGCAAGCGCTTGAGACGGTTGTTGCGGTTGATCACGCGGCGATAAAGGTCATTCAGGTCAGAGGTGGCAAAACGACCGCCGTCCAGTTGCACCATCGGGCGCAAGTCAGGAGGGATTACAGGCAACACCGTCATGATCATCCATTCCGGTTTGTTAGTTGAGCGGCGGAAAGCTTCAACCACCTTCAGGCGGCTGGTTGCTTTCTTGCGTTTTTGTTTACTCTTGGTGGTACGGGCTTCCTGCCACAAACGCTCAGAAAGCGCGTCCAGATCGAGCCGGCGCAGAATGTCATAGAATGCTTCCGCACCCATATCGGCTTTAAAGATGTTTCCCCAGCGGGATTTTAGGTCGCGGTAGCGCGCTTCGCTCAGGAAAGTGAAGGGCTGCAATTCATATAATTCGTCCCGCTGTTGCGCGTTTTGGGTCTTGGCAACCGCATCCGGGTCATCCAACTGGCTGCGCAGGTCTTCCATAACCAGGTCGGCTTTGGCGCGGATTTCGTCCTTCTGAACTTTAAATTGTTCGGTTTTCTCGGCGCGTTCATTCTTCAGATCGGTTTCAAGGATTTCCATCCTTTCCTTCACGACCTTCTGAACACGGGAGATGTGTTTGGCTGCGACTTCCTCACCAACTTCCACGATAGTCTGATCACCGCCATCCAGATCAAATTTGATCGCCTTGCGGATGGTCTTACCCATCTTTTCCCGCAGTTCGCGTTCCAGACTCTGACCTTGCTGAATAACAGGTTCAAACAGACTGGCGACTTTTTCGTCATATTCCCGGTTGACTTGTTCAATCTGGGACTCAATATCCTTCAGCTCACGATCACGTTGTTTTTTGGTTTCAGCAATTTCACCATTTACCTTGGCAATCAGTTCGCGTTCAGAAAGGCTGATTTCGTCTTCCAACCTCTTGAGTGCCTTTTGGCGACCGTCATCATCCACATAAGTGATGATATATTGCGCAAAGTACAACACGCGGTCCAGATTGCGGCGGGAGATATCCAACAGCAGTCCGAGATAAGATGGGATCCGGCGGGTATACCAGATATGCGCCACCGGGGCAGCCAATTCAATATGCCCCATGCGTTCGCGGCGTACTGAAGACCGTGTAACTTCCACACCACACTTATCGCAGACGATGCCCTTATAGCGCGGGTTCTTATATTTACCGCAGTAGCACTGCCAGTCGCGCGTTGGTCCAAAGATGGCTTCGCAAAATAAACCATCCTTCTCAGGGCGCAAACGCCGATAGTTAATTGTTTCAGGTTTAAGAACTTCTCCGTAAGACCAGCTTTTGATGACTTCTGGTGACGCAAGGTTGATCCGAAGGGCTTTCATACTGTTTGTTTCCACTCATACCTCCTGAATTCGACGAGGGCTTTAAGACACAAAAAACCGCCGGAAAACAGATTTCCAGTGTTTCTTAGTTTGTAGTGCAGATATAATTCACGCAAATGATTATTATAGTAACAAACCTGCTATTTTGTCAAGTTTTTTCGCTTAGATCTTATGCAATGGCAGATCAAGATAAAAGGTGCTGCCCTCACCCAGTGTGCTCTTCACGCTAACGTTTCCTCCGTGTTTATCGGCTACGGATTTTACAATTGCCAGACCCAATCCCTGCCCGCGATTTTCGTATGCCAGTTCATCGTCCACATGGAAGAAACGGGTAAAGAGCTTGGGCTGGTCCAACGGAGCAATACCTTTGCCATTATCCTTGACCGCGATGTGCATCCAGCTGGCATCTCGTTCGGCACTGATCAAAACGCTCTCTCCTCTTGGACTGAACTTGATAGCGTTTTCAATCAGGTTATAAAGTGCCTGCTGCACCATAATTTGGTCAGCCGAAATGTTGGGCGACTTCAAACCGCCATAATCCACATTCAGGCTGATTTTTTTCTGCTGTGCCTGGACAGCCAGCAGCTTGATTGTGTCATCGATCGTGTCCTGGATGCTGAAGGTGGTATAGACAAGCAGTCCATCGCCATCCAATCTCTCGAGATTCAGGACTTTGTCCACCAGGCGGGTCATTGTGTCGATACCTGCATCAATTTTCTCAACATACTTGCGCTGTTCGGTGCTCAGCTTGCCGATATTG
The DNA here is from genome assembly GCA_040768265.1 of Anaerolineaceae bacterium. Taxonomy (GTDB): domain Bacteria; phylum Chloroflexota; class Anaerolineae; order Anaerolineales; family Anaerolineaceae; genus Mesolinea. The sequence continues at coordinate 56,693 of JAXGNB010000004.1, read as the reverse complement.
GATAGAAGCTTGGTATGACCTTTCATCAACCAGAGCGGCGCGCGCAGGTCATGACTGATATTGCTGACAAATTCATTCTTCTGGTTGTTCAAGTGCTGCAGCCAACTTATATCCCGCAGCAAAACCACTTCACCCTGCCGTTCCTGATCTCCTTCCAAAGGAAAGCGCATCACTTCGTAAGTCTTTTTTCCATCCAACTGCAGGGTTTTCAGATCAGAGCTTTTCTTATCGCCATTCAGGTAACTGTTGAGTTCCTCATTAGCCACGCGCACCGCGCCATCCTTTTTCCCAATCAGTGCCTTGCCGTGCTCACTCGCAGTGTTAGCTGCCTGATTACTGAATTGAACCAGACCATCCTGATCGATCACAAGAATGGGGTCAGAAAATGCATTGAACGCCAGGCTCAGCCAGCCTTTGTCGTTCTGTATCTTGGAGAATTGTGATTTAGTGCTCAAAGCTGCCGCAGCACGGTATGCCAGCTGCTGATAAAACTGGATATCTTCCTGGTCAAACCAATGGTTTTGCTCAAACCCAACCCAAAGCACCCCTTGCGAATCTCCAGCTCCCCGCAGTTGCAGAGCGGCAATCGATTGGGGATGCGGCGTGCCTGAAGTCAGCCCAAAGTATTGATCCACCTTGAGATCGCTCAAAATTAACTGGTCCTGATCGCCAATCTTTTCGATGATGAGCATATCCAGGTAGGCATAAAGCCGGGTGTTTTCTCCCTGCCCAAGGCGCAGGCGCATCTCGCCCCGTCGGCTTTCGGGCGATTTATCCAGCAAGATCAATCGCGCAGAGGAAGCGTCGCGTGTGAGGGCTGCCCGCAAGATCGAGGAAAGCATCAGGTCAAAACCTTCTCGCGAATAGTGCGATGGGTCCACCGAAAGCAGCCTTGCCTGGGTATCGTTGCGCGTTTGCAGGTTTGCCCGCAGTTTCTCCAAAGCCATAAAGAGCGCTTTTTCATTGCCAGAAAGTACTGCAGGCGGGATTTGCTCCTCATAATCACCCCTGGTCAGCTCCTGGATGCGTTCCATCACTTTGTCAAAGGGGTTTGTGGAGGGTCGAGCCTTGATGAAATCTTTCGGATGCCAATCTGAATTCAACCAGTAAACAAAAGCCCAAACGATAGAGGCACTGATCAAAATTTCAGGCAAATGGCTGACCACCAGAATCAGGATTTGCTCCAATATCGCCACAAGGCTGCGCTGGCTGTGGATCAGTGCGTGCGTAAACTGGACCAGAACGATCACTGCCGTACTCAGCAAAAAGGACCAAATGACCTGCAAAACTGTGTGTTGCTTCCAGTCGCTATGCCATTGGGACTTTTCGCGCGCCAGTATCCAGGCAAAAGCAACTGCCAGACTGGCATAGAAAAACATCCCCATCGGGTCCTGACCCAGCCGTAAATATTGCACCAAACCCGTTCCCAAGCCAAGGATCACCGCCGGCAAGGGTCCCACCAGCCCCACCGCCAGAAAGACTGGCAGGGCGCTGAGGACCATTACGACAGGTTGGGCAATCTCTCCGTTCAGTGTGAGGAGTTGCCCATCAAAAGGTCTGAAATTCAAAAAACTCAGCGGAAATACCAGCAAAGCCAGGAAAACGAACCACTTGAGCTCGCATAGCGAATAGCGGAAATCCCTTTTCTGCAGCTTCCAGATCGCGAAACCCAAGCCAACAGTCAGCAAGGCAGGCAAAATCCACACGACCCACGCGTCAGCAGCAGGCAGTTGGATTAGAGAATTGGTGAGGGTAAATGCTGGCAGAAACATGTCGCATAAATTATAGCATGCCTGCACCAGCGATTAAGCGTTTTTCTATTCAGATACAACATTGATTATTAATTTATACCAGGGCTAAAGGTCTCGCTTTTCGAGCAGCCCGATCACAAATTCTACAACTTCATACACGGTCATCTTGTCTGAATCGATGATAACGGCGTCATCCGCCGGCTTCAGCGGGGCGATTGCCCTGCCCGAGTCGATCTCATCGCGGTGGCGCAGCGACTCAATCACATCTTCCAGGCAGGCGTCTTTGCCGTGGCTGAGGTCCTCCACGTAGCGGCGTTGAGCACGGACTTCGACGGAGGCATCCAGATAAATTTTCAATTCCGCGTCAGGCAGCACCACCGTGCCAATATCCCGCCCGATCATCACAATCTTGCCCTTTTCAGCGATTCTACGCTGCTGAACAGTCATCGCCCTGCGCACGCCCGGGTATACCGAAACCTCCGAAACGGTCGCGTTCACAGCTGTGGTGCGGATATCCCAGGTGTGGTCTTCCCCGTTGATCATCACGTCAAATTGTCGTCCATCCTCGCTGCTCGCGGGCAGAATATCGATCTCAATGCGTTCAGCCAAACCTGTCACTGCTGCTTCATCGCGAATTTCAATTCCCTCTTTCAAAGCCTGAAATGCGACTGCCCGATACATAATGCCTGTGTCGAGGCACATGTAACCGATTTTATTCGCCACGATGGTTCCAATGGTGGTTTTACCCGAGGCTGCCGGTCCATCAATAGCAATGTTTCTTGGCAAAGTTTGAATTTTTGGCTGGCACATGGTCAATTTGCTCCCGTAAAAAGATTTAATCGCACCCAAAGGACGCCATTTTGTGAGACCAAGGGCAAGGGCTCTCCAAGCAGAGTCTTCAGGAAATCACCTGGTTTTACCACTTCCTGGTCGATTTGTCTAAAAAGCACCACGTTTCTCCCGCGGTAGGCATCCGTAACGGAAAATTCGGTTTCAGTCTCAGAAAGTACTAAATCCGTCTGCAGGACATTTTGGGTGTTTTCCCGGTTGACCTGCTCCCTGAAAAACCAGGAAAACTGGTCTTGCAACTTGCCCAAATCGTAGGTGAGCTCTGTTTTATCCGCCCGCCCGTCCCGATCGATCTCATCGACAACCACCTCAACATCGTTATTGGGCAGCAGGATCGGACCTGCCAGTAAGCTTAAACTCATCGACTCTTGCTGTTGCCTGATGGAACGCAGGCTGATGCCAAGCGTGAGTGCTATCAGCATGATCAGGAGGCTGTTGCGCAGTGCCTGCCCGCCGACGTGGCGCGACCAACCCAACCCGACCAGAATGGTGGATATCACCAGCAGCAGTATTCCAGCCAACACGGCAAGAAGTGCCAGTCTGTAACCCTGCGTGTTTGGAGCTGCGTTGGTCAATCGCCCGCTGACCATCTGGATGTAGACCAGGATCACGAGCTGAAACAGCGTGACCCAAGATACAACTTCACGCCGCTCGAAGGTTTGCTCAATGATCCGTGAAATACTCTCAGCGGCTCCCAACCAGGCAAACACTGCGGTAAAAGCCAGCATCCCCAAATCCTGCCTGCCGAGCAACAGGCCCAGCAAGACGCTCAAACCCCAGCCAATTAGATATGGCAGGTTCTTCAGGGGTTGATTATGGCGAAAATCCTCCACCAAAGCCCAAATTGCGAAAAGTAAAGGCAGTATGCTATACGCAATGGCTGCGATTATTGGCTGGTAAACCTTGATTTCGTAGCTCTTTCCAAAAAGGCGGAAAAATTCCACCAATCCGGAGCCGATTCCCCCCAGACCCTCTGTACTCAGCAGAAAAGCGCTGCTGATCAGCGCCAGGCTGACTGCGAGGCTTGTCAGAAGCGGCAGCCAGAAGGCTTTTGCCCTGTATGAGTCATTCATGCATGCAAAATTCGCGCGTTTTCGCCAGACCAGGAACGTTGCTATTCCAACCAGCATAAGCACCCAAAAGCTGTATCCGCCCAAAAATGCCAGCGCGAGCATGCACCCTGCCAGTACGGGTCGCTTATGTTTCAGTGCCGTGACAGCCCAAGCCAGACCTGCCAACACAAAGATCGGCGTCACGATCTGGCGCGAAAAGCTCAGCAGAATTGGGTCGATCGCAATTCCAAATGCCAGCACGAGCGCAATCTTTTCCCCCAACTCTTTCCGCCAAAACCAGGGAACCAGGATCAGCGAGCTGCCCAACAAAACTGGCAGCAGCCTGGCAAAAAAGAAACCCGGCTCGAAAAGGTCGAACAAAAGCGCGCTCAGACCCACATAGCTCATGTTGCCCGGCAGCCCAGCCGCATCCCCCAGCGCCATCTGCCAGGCATTCTGGGCTATCCGCGCTTCAGCGAGGGTAAAACGCATCTCACCCAATCCCCATAGCCTCAGCCCTAATCCAACCAGGAAAGCCAGCAGGAACCAGGTAAAGGGGGAATGTTTCTTTTCGCGAATTTGTTCTTTTACTTCCGTCTGCATGTTAGGGCAAAACCTCATAGATAACTACGCTCTGGCTTTCGAACATTTTTTCCAGGTGCTCATCGAACTTGTTTTGATCGACCTGGTAAGTACTTCGTTCGGTGTTTCCAACCACGATGTAGCGAATATTATACATGTCGATGATAGCTTGCGCCCGTTCCCACTTGCTGGTGCTGTAGAGCTCTTTCACGTCAGCCTGCCGGCTGCCAATCTCCTCGTATCCTCCGCGCCACTGGGCTTCGTGCCCCACCCAACCCAAAACGGTCGGCATCCCTGAAAAAGTGGAGATGCTGTTGTAGGTGGTGTAGCTGCCCCCAGTGTCGGAGATTGCCTCGGTCATAACCCCAACCGGCGCTTCTGCCAGCCATTCCGCGGCTTTCATTTCGTCGCCGGCATTCAAATAGAAATCCCGCTTTCCGTCCAGCGAAAATCCCCTGCTCGGGTTGAAACCATTCGTCTTGTTCCAGCCCTCAAGCAGCGGAAAAGCCATGCCTACCAAAACGCCAAAAACCGCAAGCACGCCAAAGACCTTTTTCCAGTCTTTTTGCCAAGCCTTCAGGATCGCCCACACCAACGCGATCACCAGGGGCAGGAGCATCAGGTAATCCAGGACGGAAGTGCCGTATTTGCCCAGATCCTGCGCGCCAAATTCGCTCAGGATCAGCGTGCCTGCCAGCAAACTCGCTGAAATTAAAGCCAACAGCCACCATTGGTCCTGCTTCCCGTCATCTAGCTTGGGTTTGAACAGCATCACCACTCCGTAAGCCCCCGCCAACGACCATAAAATCCATGCCTGATAGTAAAACTTGAAAATGGTATTCATGCGCCAGCCAAACTGGTCGCGCAGATAGATGAACTCCGGCACCAGGGTCAGAATCCCGCCCAGCAGCACCATCATAAGGACAAACGGCAAGGGATCTGTCAGGCTGAATTTTTCTGGAACTCTTTCCTCCAAAGGCAAGTCTTCCGATTTAACAGTACGGATCCTTTCCAAAAGCAAGCTGAGTGCCATCCAGATTAATAAGAACAAGGTAATCCAGGTTCCTGGCGCAAGCAGCCGGTTGATGAGGCTGTCCGCCAGCAATTGACCTGACGAACTGGCTCCATGAAGACCTAACAATAAGCCTTTAGTCATCTCAATCCGGGTACCAAGCAATCCAAGAGCCCAAGCAAATACAAATAACACCACAAAAAGCGAAATCGTGGCCCATAATCCTTTGAGCAAAGCAGGTTTGGAAATCCGCCTGATTTTGCTGAACAAGAAGCCAAATATCGGCAGCAGCAAAGGTCCAAACATGATCCAGAAATACTTGCCCTTGGTGAAGAAAGCCAGGCTCGGGATGACCCCACCGGCCTGGGAAGAAAAACTGAGGTAAAAAGGCAGGTAAGCAACAATGCTCAACACGCCGCCAACCGCTCCAAACACGACCAGTTCCCAAAATCGTCTGCCGGACCAGCCCGCAGTTCTCGCCCGATAAAGCATGAATGCGACGCCCATCAAGAGCAAATAGAATGGGAAATCCCAGGTGTTCAGGAACGCAATCCCGCCCAGCGTGAATACGCCAAGCGCGATGCTCAGCCCCGAAGCAGGGATGATGGCCCTGCCCAAGCGCACACAGCCTTCCCAGCCTCCCATCAAGGCGTTCAAAGCCTGGGCGATCGCCAGCAGTACCAATGGCATCGAAAGCATGTGGGGATGAATATCCGCCAGCAAAAAGGTAAATGCCGGGAATTCATCGATCACTTCCACAGCCCTACCGTCCAGCGTCCGGTCCTGCACCACCCGGCTTGCCTGCCACCAGGACCATCCCCCACGCTGCGGTTTGATGGTCATGGCACCCGGTTCGCGCGTCAGCTCAGGGATATCCAGCTGCACCCAGGCCTGTTCCGGCAGCACGCCCCTGGCATGCAGCATGTCCAGACCGCTGAACCAGTTGCCCACCACCAGAATCATCAGAGGCGCAAGCAGAGCCAATAAAGCTTTATGTTTTTTCAAATATCCTGTGGTCCGTTCAGACTTAGCCGCTTTTTGCCGCAAGCCGAGAAGATCCCACAGGATCCCGTAAGCTCCTACGGCAGTCATGCCAAACCAGAACGCTGCCACCAGGTTGTAGCCAACGGAAGAACTGACCCCCGTGATGCGGATCAGCATGGCAGACAAAAGGTAACCAAAGTAGTAATAGGAGATGCTGAAACCGGACAGCCAGGGATCCATCGGAGGAAATCCAGGGGATTTCAATATCCCATTGATGAAGGCCATTTCCATGAACTTTTCGGTGTTGATGATCTCGGGGTTAGCCGCCCTGATTACCGCCATCAGGATAAATCCAAGCAAAAAGATAAGTTCTGCCCGGATGAGCAGCTTTTTGTTCTCTTTGATCCAAGCGAAAAAATTGTTCCGATCAATTTTCGCCAGCACCGCCAGGTTGAGCCCTGCCAGGATCATCAGTGCCGTGACCTGTGATGCCAGGTCATTTCGCAGTAATTGGATGGAGGTGAGCCACCAGAAAATAGTCCCCCAGAGCAGCAATCCCAACGGGCGCAGCAAGAAGAGCCCCCGGGAAGGCATTTTTTTCAGCGCCGCATATGCCAGCGGAAGGTTGATCGCCGCCAACACCATGCTAAACACGTACCAGCTAAAAACTCCAATCATGCTCACCTGACCCGATAAATCACGGTACTGCCCTCACGGTAGACTTCGTCCCACAAAACTCCATTATACGCAGGGAATTTCATCAAAGCTTCCGCAGGATAAAACGCGCGTTCCTGTTGACCGACAATGATATAACGCACATTGTACTTGTTGAGATAATCCGTGATGAAATCTTCATCGAGGCTCATGAAAAAGGCGTTCACCTCGTCCACCCTCGCCTGGACCTTGTCCGAACCAGTGATTGCCCGTTGCTGACGCTGATGGTAGTTCCAGCCCACCACACCCGGAAGACCGGTGTAGATGGTGTAGCGGTTACCCCAGTAATACTCATAAGCCTGCGCTTCCAAAATCACCGGCGAGCCTTCCACGTTATCCTGCAGCCACTGGATCGCGCGGTAATCTTCGCCCAGATCCATGTCCACCCCATTGGCCTGGTAGCGGGAGGTTTCCATATATTTCATCCCGTCCAACGTGTGGGGCGCGTTTGGATCCATCCGGTCAGTCACCTTATCACGCGTGGCAAATATCGGGAACATTAAGGCACCTGTCAAAAGCAGGATTAGCGGCACCTGGTAAAAAACCTGGTACTTTCCGCGCCATTGGCTCTGATCACGCCAGGTAATCGCCAGCCCGATGCCTGCCACCAGTGCGAGCAGCATCCATGCCTGCAGATACAGCTTAAAGACCACGTTCATCCTGCCAATATCCCCCACCAGGTGCACCAGTTCCACCACGATCGTCAGCAAGAAGCCCGTGCCTGCCATGAAGAAGAGCAGCTTTTTGCCGTCCGCTTGCCCCGGGGCAAGTAAGAGTGCCAAAGCCCAAGCGCACAGCGGCAGGGCGACGATGGCAATCTGCACTTTCATCAGGAGTAAACCAACCAGGATCACCCCAAGCGCCAACAAGCCGGCAATAATCCAGCTTTTCGCTCCCTTCCAAGGCTTTAAACTGGCGACCCTGGTTGCCGCCATCCACTGATAGCTTTCCCAACCAAACCAGAAAACGATTAGGAACAGGAGCAATCCCCAGTGCGTGAAGTACGAATTTAACGGCGTCCGGTCTCCATCCCAGATGCCAATTTGCCCATAACCCGGGTAGAACCAGCGGTTAAACGGCTGATAAAGCAAGCTGGCAATCAAATAGAGCGCCACAATGCCCAGCAAGATTTGAACTGCTTTGGTCAGTTTCGGTGACAGCCAGCGGTTTCGCATCGCCGGCACGTAACGCCAGCCCACGGAGCCCAGGATGACGAAATTCAGGATCATGAAGGTGTAAAAATCCCAGGTGTTGATGGGTTTCAATGCTCCAATCAGCAATCCTCCCAACAAGAATCCAAGAATTATTCCTGCTGTATTACGGCGCGGCTTTTCGTGCCATCGTCCATTGCTCATCAGCAGCGAAAGCCCCCATGCCATTGCTGCCACTACCACTGGCATAGCGATCAGATGCGCGTGAAAATCTGCGTATAAAAATGTAAAGAACGGGAATTCGGTGATAGGCTCTCCCGGGATGGTGCGGCTGGGGTTCCAATACCAGCTGCCCGCGCTGATGGGCAGAATTTCTCCGCGAAAGACCTTCCCAATCCCAGCCAGCAGCCACTGGATCTTTTGCACGAAGTTACCGTCAGCGATTGCCTGACCGCCAGATCCAAGCGTGCTGATCGCATCTTTAAGCAGCTTTACTTCACCCAGGTTGCCAAGAAAACCAAGCACCAGCATTGCCGTCAAACCTGCCCAAAAAGCCAGGTCAAAGATCCTAACTTTTTCCTCTGGCGCATCCCTGCCAAAAATGGCTTTGGTGATATTCCATGCCAGGCTGAAAACCCCAACCGAAAGCATCCCGTACCACAGCGCCAGCAGGATGTTGTAGGCAGTTGCCGGGATCACGCCCAGCAGTTTTATCGGCAAGCCGATCAATATTTGCCCGTAGTAGTAGTAATTGATGTATCCGCCGGCATACCAGGGGTCATAAGCCGGAAAAACTGTGCTTTTAATGACCGCGTTCAAATAGGAGAAATCCATCGGCTTCTCGCCGCCGCGCCAGGGGTGCCAGAGGTCCGGGTTCAGCCAGCGGATCAACAGGAAGAAAGCAAACATCAGGATGGTAATGACTTCTTCCACCACCAATTGTTTCCAGATCCCCTTCAAATCTTTCAGCAGTGCGTGCCTTGTCAGCCAGGCTGTTAGCAGACCTGCCAATGCGATCAAGCCAAGCACACCCAGAAGCAAACCTCGGCTGACTGCCATACCTGCCGATCCGAAAATGAAGGCGAGGTATGCAAAAAGCAGGAATCCGATAATCTTTGAAAATCCGTATCCCTTATCCTTTAAACCAGGCAGCGCCAGGCGCAGCAAGGGGAAAACCAACAAACCCAAGAGCAGCGAAAAAGCATAAAATGCCAGCACAGCCAAAGCCGGATGGCGGTTTAGTAAACCATTTCTGTCAAACAGCTCCGACCAGGTGCCGTTTTCCTGCTGAAGTTCCAGGTCTTGCTCCGAGAGCATCAGGCTCGGCTTGCCAGACTCATATTGCGAAGCCTGTCTGGGCGTGAGGAAAACAGCCTGGCTGATATCCACTGAATCAAGAAAAGCAGCCAGCTCTTGCGGTTCAAAGTCTTCCGTTTTGCGGAAAATCATTACTTTCGGGTGGTCATAAACTGAAAAGGCTTCTTCGGCGAATTGATCGTTAAATTCCCAATTCCCCAGGCTCGGATAGGACGTGAAGGTCTCAACCAATTCGAAACCGAGCTGCCCCTCAAACCTGCCCGGTTCAGCCAGGTTGTAGCAGGTCACGCTGTCCATTTCTTCCGGGCAGCCCACCAAGGCGCGGTAATATGCCGTGCTGAGCGGATACCTTTCAGGCACGCGCGGGATGGTTCCCCACTGGCGATTGGAGCTCATGAAGATGTACTCACCCTGGCTCAACATCTGGAAGAAGCGGTCCCGCTTAGCCTGATCGTCCTGCGCGTACATATCCAGGTTCAGATCGCCGCGGAAGATCCCGTAGGTCGAATCATAGGGGATATAGCCGTTCATCATGAGCGGCAAGCCATCATCCCAGGCAGTTTCGTGGACCACGCCAACCGTGTTGACCGCGATTTGCGCCGGACCGGAGACAACCTCAAGGGTCAGTTCCACATCCTGCATGCGGCTCAAGATCAGGCTTTGCGGCAGGTCAAACACCACCTCGCTGCCAAGTCCCTGCCCCATGTTCAGGAAGGTCCCGCTGATTTCGGAGCCGACAGATTGCTGTGGATCCTCTCCCGTGCTGGTCAGGGTCACCCGCAAGGTTTTAGGCTCAGGATTTTGTGAAGCGTCCACAAGTTGAGGTATCACCACCCGGCTTATCACGCCAGGTTGCGTAACTAATATCCGAAGATTGAAGGGGTTTTCCGCGGTCACCTGCTGACTGATCCTGGGCAGGTATTGCTTGTTCAGGCTGCCATTTTCTTTAACATAAGTGATAACCGGCACGCCGGTAAGATGCGGCTGAGAATTCTCAGATGAAAATCCCAAATCCAGGATGTAAGTTTTTCCTTTTTCCAGCCTTACGCTTTGACTCAGATAGAATTCAAGACTGCTGAGCTGATTGCCGCCATTTGGTGTGCTGGTTAATAGTCCTGGGAGGATCGAAATCCCGCCAACTGCTTCGCGAATGTCGAGCGTGTACAGGATCGGATCGACTGACAGCATCAGGTCCTGCACTTCCGGGAAGGTGACACTCTCGATCATGCCGTCCCGGTCTGCCAGAAAAGTGCTGTAATAAGTCTCGCCCGGGAGAAGGGTCACCTGGTTGCGGTACTGCCCCTGCTGTGAAAAGACGCCGTCAGCAGTCTCAACCATCAAATTGAGCGGACCGTCGATATTGTCATAGATCCATTCCGAGGCTTCGATGCGCGTGACCGGTCTGGTGTAAATCCGGCTGAAGGCATAAGCGTAGGTAAATGTCCCAAGCAATACCAACACCGCAGAAACTACACCGATTATGCGCAAGCTTTTGACTGGAATGCTCAATTTTTTCCATCGGAAATCGCGTGCTGATGAAATCAACTGCCAGAGCCCCCATGCCGCGATAATTGCCAGCAGTGGATAGATCAGCATCAGATAGCGCATGGACTTTACCCATGCCAGTCCCTGCCAGGCAGCGTAGATCAGAGTCCAGGCCAGCAAGGGCAGGATCTCCCAGTTCTTCTTTCGGGCTATATTGAAGCCCATTGCAAAAATGCTTGCGAGTGCTGCCAGCCCAAAAGGTAAGCCCACTCCCCACAATGCCAGGTTTTTGAAGGCAAACCATAAGGGGCGTCTTGCCCACTGCAGCGCCGGCGGAAAATCTACTTCTCCGGTGCTCTGTGCCTGCAGCGAACGCATGCTCTGCCACCAGTTTTGATTGATCGAAAAATTCAAGAAACCAGGTCCTTCAAAAGCGTAAGGCTGGCAGACCCTGAAAACCACAAAGCTCATGACAGCAGCCACAGCAACCTTGCCAACTATCGGCAGGAAAGGCTGCTCTTTGCCCGCGTTTTCCAACCTGTAGTAGCGCACCCCCTCCACCAGGGGCAACAGCAAGGCCAGGGAAATGGCATTGATCTTGGAAGCTGTTGCCATGCCAAGCGCCGCCCCAAAAGCCAGGTATGTCCAGATCTCATGCCAGATGCGTTTTGCTTTGCATGTGTCATCCGCAAGCACCAAAGCCGCTCGCTTTAAAATGATTACTGCTATCAGCACGGTCAGCACGCCGAAGGTGTTGGTGAAAGAATCAACCGTCATGAAATGGGCGAGCTGGATTGGCAGCACCGCGAACGCGTACAATGCGGCTGCGATCAATCCCACCCAGCGGTTGAAAAGTTTTTTGGCAACAAAGAAAGTCAGCAGGATGGTGATCGTATCCATCACTGCTGACATCGTCCTGCCCAGCAGCGTGTTCAGGTCGTATCCTACCTGCCCGGTCCATTCGCCCGCGTATCGCACCATGAAGACCGGCAGAGTACCATACACAAAAAAGCCAAAATCCTTGTTTCCCGGATTGAGAGGTGATGCGGCGGTGTCAAAGTATTCCCGTGCTTTCCAGACCGGCTCAATCGCATTGATCACCATCGAAAGGTAGCGCTCATCCGGATGCAGATGCCGCGATTCATCCCAGTTGTTGTTCATGCTTCGGAAGGACCAGCCTGCCAATAGGATCGTCACCAAAGAGACGACCACCAGGATGGACTTCCAATCGATTTTTTTTGTCTCTTGAACCTTCTGTTCAGTTTCTACATTCATACAATCACTGACCTACAATAAAAATTATAAAGTTCTTGTCCGGATTAGTGCTCTGATAGGTGCTGATGACGCCATCGGGATAGACCGCCTGCAACTCGGCAATGCTGTTTTTGTCCATCGGATTGAGGATGAACAATTTTGGGAGGGTGACGCTCTGCGTATTTGCTATTTCTGCTGCGGGTAAATTTAAATTTTGTTCAGGTCGCCCCATGCTGATCGCCACTGCACGCGAATCAATCCAATAGGGATAACTGATCAGGTAACTGAGCCCTTCTTTGCCCGATGAATAAAATCGGTTGATAACCTCGCCGATTTCGCTTGCATTCCAGGCAGAATTTTTGTAGTTATTGGCATATTGTTTAAAAATCAGATTGTAATTGCTGACCACAATTGGTCCAAACATGAGCAGACCGGTTATCAGTACTACTGCCAGGGACTTTCGCTTGAAGGCTGCTGCGATGATCCTGAATACCACCACCATGCCACAAGCTGATGTCAGCAATACAGGAATTGCTGCGCCGACTCCACGCGTCATGGATGGATTCTCGTTTGGAAATGCCAAAGATAAAGCACTGGGTAGCAATAATACCGGATAAAGCAGTAAAAGCACCAATATTTTCCAGTCCCTGTTGGTTCGATATTGCCTTATCAGGCTGACAATTCCAACCAGGAAAAAGACGGCCGTCAGCCCATCCACCGCCCCCCGGTTGGCAATGCTGTCCACCCAGCTTCCGTGGTTGATCCAATTTGCAAGCCCAAGCGCTTTGAAAAAATTCCCCAGGAATATCAAGACCGGATTCGCAGTGTAGGCTACTTCAAACTCACCTACCCGTGCCAAAATCGGCGCAAAATAACTGATAGGCTCAAGGCTGATCGCCCTCAGCAAGGGCATCGCCGTGATTAGCATTAGCAAAAAGCTGATCCCAATTAAACTAAAGATGCGGACCGGCTTGAGTCTCTTTTGACCAATTTTCCAGAGAAGGATGACAACAACTGTGACGAGCGGGAAGATCAGAAAAATCTTGTTGCTCATCAAACCCAACCCTGCTGCAACGGCTGAAAGCAGGAAAAATCGCCCATCCTGCTCATCCAGCCCCTTTACCAGCCCAAAAATTGCGCCTGCCATCAGCGGGAACACCAAACCGCCACCAATGACTGCTCTTTCCTGCAAAATCAACCAAAAACTCACTCCTGCCAATCCTGCGGCCGCCAAGCCAACCCAGCGGTTGCCGATCGTCTTACCCAAAGCGTAAATAAATCCGATGCCAATCAAACCCGCCAGGGCATTTGCCAGTCGGATGCTTTCGATTTTGAGGATTCTTCCTGAAAAATGTGCCACCATGTTTGCCCAATAATAATTGAGCGGCTCCGGTACTGTGTTGCGCGAAAACAGAATGTAATCTGCCCCCTGCCGGACTTCACTCACGGAATAATAGGTCTCAACCTGCGCGCTGATCACTTCCGGCGGCAATCCTGCTAGATCCTTCAATCGAAAAATCATGCCAATCACAGCAATTATCAACACCAAAACTAAAAACACGCGGTCGTTCTGCCAATTTTGCCAGAATATCCACTTCAGTTTTGGCTCGATTTGCCCGGAATCCCTCGTTGGCCAGAAGGTATACAAAGCGCAGGCAATCGCTGTAAGCCAGCTCAAGGTTTGCAGCCAGCCAAAGCGGTTCTCGCTGCACAACAAAAAGCAGACTGCTGTCATTGCCAGGGTCGCCAATAACCAGATGGGTTTCAGGTAGAACTTGATGCCTTCGATGTCGTCCGGGGAGTGGGTTTCGCAGTTTGCACCTTTATTTGGAATTCCGAACCACAAGCAAATCAATCCGCTCAGGACCACCAACAAGCCGGCAACAGGTACAGACTGCCTTTCCAGCCCCAGCAGGATCTGTCCAATCAGCGTCAGGGTCAAACCGATCCAAAAAACAGGTTTTACCCCACCAGAACTCTCAAAAATATAGGCCTGCTCGCTTACAGTTTCAGCAGATTTTCCTTTGATCTTAAATTGTGCGTCGATCCAATGCCTCACATATTCCAGTACGGTGAGGTCATCATCTTCTGGCAGGCTTTCAGTTGGATTCATGCTGATATTCTATTCCAATCCTGGTTCAGGTGCCGCTTAGCGACCTTTTACGCTCAGGAATCCTTCGTTGCGACATAAAAAGTGCAGCAGCCATTCTCATCCAAGGGTGACTCGACCAGGCGGCGAATGCGCTCAAAATGAATGAAAGGATTCTTCCTGCTCTTAAACAAGACCCACTTGCCGAACAGCTTTTTCCAGAGCAGATTTGGCAGGTTGGCAGCATGTCCGCGTTCCAGTTGGTGCAGGGCTTTTTTGGGGAAGTAATTCCAGTGCTGCACTTCGCCAAACCCGGCAATCCGCAGCCGCTCCACCCAGACTTCGGGCGCATCCAGGTTGACATGCCGTGAAACCCAATTAAAGAACCTCGAATAAGGTTTTTTTAGAAAACGCAAACCCAACTTGTGAAATACTTCCATACCCCACAGGTCAGTTCTAAAACGCTCATTTGGCACCGCAAAGAGAAAATGCCCGCCTGCTTGCAGACAGCGTCCGACTTCGTTCAGCACCTCCTGAACGCCGGGGATGTGTTCCAGCACAGAATTGCTGATGGCAGTCGGGAACTGACCATTCTCAAATGGCAGTTCCTGCCCCTTAGCCAGGGCAAGCGAGCGATAGACCTTCCAGGCTTCTGCTTCCTTGAGAGGTGCCATCCAGGGGTCGATCCCATCCACGACTTTCCCCTCCAGCATCGCCCAGGCAAAATGCCCATCGCCTGCGCCAAGGTCCAGAATCGGCTCAATGAGCAAGTCCTGTGGATACTGACTTTGTTCCACAGCCCGCAGCATACCGCGAAAATAAGGCAGATAAAACAACTGCCGTTCGCAGATTTCATCCAATTGTTCTTTCCGCAATTCACTCATAGTCTAAACCAAAGACGCAAAAATTTCCTGGTAGCGTTCGGCTACCTTCTTTTGTTTGAACTGTTTTAAATAAGACCCAGGGATTATACGCGCTTCATCGCCCTCATCCAAAACAGAGAGGATTCCCTCTGCCAAAGCGACTGGATCTCTGACCGGCACGATCCGCCCCAGCCCGGTTTGCAAAACCGGCTGGCGCACTCCCGGCAAGTCAGATGCCACCACGGGCGTTCCCTGGCTTATCGCTTCGATTTGCACGATCCCGAAGGACTCGGTCGCGTTCAGGCTCGAAAACACCAGGAGATCGCATGCAGCAAAAAAGCGCATGAAGTCTTCATCTGAAAGAAATCCGAGGGACTTCCATTTCTCACCAAAGGGTCGGATCATCTCCTCCACCTTTGCCAGGTAAGCCTCCTCGCCAATCACGCCTTTCCAACTGCCGGCGTGCACCACTCTGGCTGTGGGGTACTTTTGCCAAACCAAGGGCAATGCCTGCGCCAGGTACTCATAACCTTTTTCGCTGGCTACTCTGCCTGCCAGACCAAGCACTTTGTCAGTTTCTTTAAGGCCATAATTTTTTCGAAATTCATGTTTTTCATCCGGAGTCGATTCAAGAAACACGACCGGTGTGGGAACTTCAACCACCTTATCCTGATAAGGCTGTAATACTTTCGAATGCCTGGCGTAGTCCAGCGTGTTCTGCACGATCACTTGGGCTTGATTCAATGCTTGTCTGCCCATCAAGTTCGTTCCCCAACCTGCCAGCCGGCTGAACCAGCCTCCGCTCATCACCAGGTCGCAGTGATAGGTAACTACCAGGGGCTTCTTCGACTTCTTCGTCAGGCGGGCGAACAAAAAGGATTCAAACTGCGGCATGTGTGTGTTCACCACATCCGCCCAGGCAATCCACTTTCTCGCCTGAGCTGAAAGGCTAGGCATCAGCACACCTTTGGAGAGTTTCATCCCCACATTCACTCGCACAATTTTTATGCCATCCAGGTTTTCTTCAGATGCCAGTTTTTTGTCGTACTGCGAGGTGAGCACACACACTTCGTGCCCCAGCCCCACCAAACCGCGCGCGAGCCTCAGGGCATAGACTGACAAGCCGGAGCTGTAGGGGTGAAAGTAAGTGGACGTGATCAAAATTTTCATTCAAGCTCACTGCCCTTTAAATGTTTTCTCGCGGTCCTCACCAGATCTCCCAGGTTCTCGCCCATCAGATAAATTCCGATCATGCCCAGGAATATCGGGATGATGACCTGCACGGCGTGAACCACCAAAGCCATTGCCAGCGCATCAGCCTTCCCCACGCCCACCAGCGAATAGGCGGCGACTGCCCCGGCCTCAAACACACCCAAACCTGCCGGCGCTGAAGGCAGCGCGTTTACAAAAGCACTCGCGGGCGTGATCAAGAGCGGCCACCACCATTGCGCGTGATCCAGGATTGCATGCTGCAAAATGCCAAATTCAACCATAGACATTGCCCAACTGACAGCCAGGAGCAGGAAGGCAGTTAAAAATAGTTTTGGCTTCAGGAAAATTTGAAAACCAGTCAGCAATTTATTCAGAGCTGGCAGAATTTTATCTTTAACCAGCTTTTTTGATCCAAAACGCTCTTCAAGCCAGCCAATAAGGCTTTCTCTGCGCCTCGCGCTGATAAAGATGATCACGCTAACAATGAGTAAAGCTACAGCAGTGATAATAACCACGCGCTTAAGATTGCTTTCTCCGACCATAAGCGGCAAAGTTGCCAGGAAGAAGAGTGAGCCTACCATCAGATCCATCAACCGTTCAGTCACAATCGCAGCAAACACTTTGGGGTAGTTATGCCTGCCTTTGCCGTGTCTCACCAGCAACACAGCCCTGCCTACTTCCCCAAGCCTAAGCGGTAAAATGCTGTTGAGCAAATAACCGACATTCATTGCCCAGAATGCGGCTGAAAAGGTGAACTCCTTGCCAAGGATCAGCCGACAGACCAAACCCCTGACAAATAAACCGACCGTAAAACAAGCAATGATCAAGAGCATCGCCAGCGGCGTCAAGGATTTTAAGGCAGTCAAAAACGCCTGCAAATCTATCTGTCTTACCAGCAGCCAGATTGCCACGCCGCTGATCAGCAGCGCCAAAGCCACCCGCGTAGTATCGCCGGCGTGAAAGCCTTTACTTGCTTCTGTCATCAATTCTCCAGCCGCAAAATCGCCATGAAAGCTTCCTGGGGGATTTCGACACTCCCAACCATTTTCATGCGCTTTTTTCCCTTTTTTTGCTTCTCAAGCAGTTTTTTCTTGCGGGTAATATCACCGCCATAACACTTTGCCAAGACATCTTTTCGCAGGGCTTTCACATTCGCGCGGGATATCACCCGCCCCTCTGCGTAAGCCTGAATCGGAATGGTAAACAACTGCTGCGGGATGATTCCTTTCAGCTTGCTCACCAGCGCCTGGCCTTTATGGTAAGCGTCCTGGCTGTGCACAATTGCCGTCAGGGCATCCACCGGCTCTTCGTTTAACAATATCTGCAATTTCACCAGATCTCCTGCGCGATAATCCAGGAATTGGTAATCCATCGAGGCATAGCCACGTGTGTTAGATTTCAGCAGGTCAAAGAAGTCCACAATAATTTCTGACAAGGGAATCTCAAAGTTGAGCTGCACCCGATTCGCCGCAGGATACTCCTGATCCACGTAGACCCCCCTACGCTTGCGCACCATCTCCATGATCACGCCGTAGTACTCCGTCGGACTGAAGATTTCCAGCGACATCCACGGCTCATAGATTTCTTTAATCCTGCCTTCATCCGGCAGATCGGCGGGTGAATCAATGATAATGGTGCTTCCATCACTCAGGTCAACTTTATACTCCACCGAAGGTGCGGTAAAGACCACATCCAGGTTATACTCGCGCTCAATCCGTTCCTGGATGATCTCCATATGGAAAAGCCCAAGGAAGCCGCACCTGAAGCCAAAATTAAGCGCTTCTGAAGACTCGGGCTCATAGGTCAATGAGGCGTCATTCAGCTGCAGCTTCTCCAAGGCTTCTTTCAGGTCGGAATAATCTTCCCCATCCACCGGGTAAACCCCAGCGAATACCATCGGCTTTGCCTTGCGATAACCGGGCAGAGGTGACTCGGCCGGCTTTGCGGCATTGGTGATCGTGTCGCCAACCCGGCATTCCGACACCGTTTTCAGCCCGGTGGCAATGTATCCCACGTCTCCGGCGCTGAGTTTATCAATCGGCAGTAAATTCGGGGAAAAGATGCCGATTTCCACCGGCACAACTTTCGTTCCTGTCGCCATCATGGCAATTTTGTCATTGGCGGTCAGGTTTCCATCAAAGACCCTGACATAAGCGATCACGCCTTTATAAGAATCGTAGTGAGAATCAAAAATCAAGGCTCTCAGGGGCTTCTCATCGGAGCGTTCCGGCGCGGGTATCTTCGCCGCAACTGCTTCCAAAACCGCTTCGACCCCCAAGCCGGTTTTAGCGCTGATAGGAATAATTTCATTCTCATCAACCCCAAGCAAAATGTTAAGGTCACGTTTAGTTCCTTCGACATCTGCCGATTGCAAATCGACTTTGTTGATAACAGGAATGATCACCAGGTTGGCGTCCAGCGCCAGGTATAAATTTGCCAAGGTCTGGGCTTCAATTCCCTGGGTTGCATCCACCACCAACACTGCCCCCTCGCAGGCATACAGCGCGCGGCTGACTTCGTAGTTGAAGTCCACATGCCCGGGTGTGTCGATCAGATTGAACTCATAATCCTTTCCATCTTTGGCATTGTAGACCATCCGCACAGCCGAAGCTTTAATGGTCACGCCTTTCTCTCGTTCGAGGTCCATTGAGTCCAAGACCTGCGCCGTCATGTCGCGGTCCGCAATCGTGTTGGTCATCTGCAGCATCCTGTCCGCCAGGGTGGATTTACCATGATCAACATGCGCGATGATGCAAAAATTTCGTATTCTTTCCATAAGCCTCTCAGTATAGCTTATTATACCTTTTCAGATGCACAACACTGCCCTCAACAGGATGCCGTTTTTTGCCCAACAATCACCTATCAACTATTAGCCATCACCCATCACCTGCTCACCCCTTATGGTAATATAAAACATATGCTGAAAAACCTGGTTGAAACCCTTCGTCCTCGACAATGGACGAAAAATCTTGTAATTTTTGCTGGTCTCATCTTCGACGCGCAGCTATTTTCAAAGCTGCCTGCTTTGCGCGTTTTGGGGGCCTTCATCATCTTCTGCCTGGTCTCAGGGCTAACATATACCATCAACGACATCATCGACCTCAGAGCGGACCGTCAGCATCCTCAAAAATGTCACCGCCCGCTTGCTTCCGGTCGTCTTCCGATCAAGTTTGCAGTTATCCAGGCAATCATCATTGCGCTCGTCGGCTTGAGCCTGGCATTTTTCTTGTCATGGAAGCTTGGCGTTATTTGCATCAGCTACACGCTGCTCATGCTGGCTTACTCCAAATGGCTTAAACACATCATGATCGTTGATGTCATGATCATTGCAATCGGCTTCTTGTTACGAGTTCTTGCTGGTATCAGCGTCATCACTGTTACTTTCTTCTCCCCCTGGCTTTTCATCCTGACCGCCCTCCTGGCGCTCTTCCTGGGATTTGGAAAGCGCCTTGCCGAACTCAGGTTATTGGAAGGCAGCGCTGGCGAATTCCGAAAGGTGCTCAACGGCTACTCAATCCCTCTACTGAACCAATACCTGATCGTGATGCTTGCTTCAATTCTCATTACTTACATGCTCTACACGTTCTCCGCCCATCCGCAGGGTCCTTCCTATGCCATGATGCTCACCATTCCCTTCGTCTTCTTCGGCATTTTCCGCTACATGTACCTGATCCAAAACTTCAACACAGCCTCTGCCCCCGAAGAAATATTGCTAAAAGATCGCCCACTTCAGGCTGCCATTCTCCTTTGGGGTCTGGCAGTCATGCTGATTCTTTATCTGAATAACTGAGGTAAACCATGCCCGCAATAACCGCAAGCGCTTGTGGAAAATTGATTCTTTTTGGTGAACACGCTGTCGTCTATGGCAGTCCAGCGATTGCCATTCCCCTGACCGGTCTCGAGGTGCGCACCACCATAGAGCCGGCCATTGGTCAGCCGCAAGGCAAGATCCACATCACGGCTGCGTCGCTTGGTATCAACAAGGACCTGGATGAACTTGAAAAAGATCATTTTCTGGCGTACATCCTGAACCTGCTCTTTTCATTCTTAGGTCTGCGTCAATTACCCACCTGCCGCGTCATCATCACCTGCGACCTTCCAATTGCAGGGGGTTTGGGCTCCAGCGCCGCGATTGCAGTCTCACTTCTGCGCGCCATGTCGGCTTTTCTGGGTCATCCATTAAAACCCCAGGAACTTAACACCCTGGCCTTCCAGTCTGAACAAGCCGTGCACGGTCGCCCATCCGGCATTGACAATACCGTCATCACTTACGAAAAACCGATTTACTATCAACGTGGAGAGGTGATCGAATTCATCCAGCCAATCAGTGAGTTTACCTTTGTGCTCGCTGATTCCGGCGTACGTAAATCCACCCGGCTATCAACCAGCCAATTGGCTCAGGACCTTGAGGCAGATCCTGCCGCGATTCAACCCCACCTGGATGCCATTGCTGAAATAGTACGGCGGAGCAAACGCTCGTGCCAAATAGCAGATATCGAAGCACTTGGCAAAGCAATGAACGCCAACCAGGATCACCTCTCTGCACTGCGGCTTTCCTGCCCCGAACTGGACGTTCTGATCCTTGCTGCCAGGCAGGCTGGCGCTCTCGGCGCGAAACTCACCGGCGGAGGTATGGGCGGTCACATGGTGGCGCTCGTTACACCCGAAACTGAAACTGCTGTCGTACAAGGCCTGATTTCAGCCGGCTCGCCAAATGTCTTTAGCACCCGCCTCCTTCCCATGGATTAGATCAACATGCGTTTTCCGAGAGTAACTTTCCTCAAACTGGGTGGCTCGTTGATCACTGACAAAGATCAGCCTGAAACCGCCCTGATCGAGCAGATCAACAGTCTTTTGACTCAGATCGCTGAATGGCGTTTGGATAATCCTTCCGATTGGCTGCTGCTTGGGCATGGTTCAGGTTCTTTTGGCCATCATGCTGCCGCTCAATACGGCACCCCCCAGGGTGTTCTAAGTCTTGAGGACGCTTTAGGTTTCCAACGGGTTTGGTATAGCGCCCGCAAGCTCAACCAGATCATCGTTGAACAAGCACAGTCACTGAACCTACCTCTGATGTCTTTTCCCCCATCTGCCTGCGTCACGGCTCATAATCACGAGATCGAAGGTTGGAATCTACAACCACTGATCCAGAGCTTCCATTTGGGCTTTACACCCCTCGTCTATGGGGATGTCGTTTCTGACCTCACGCTCGGCGCTACAATCCTCTCAACCGAGAACCTCTTTGTCCACCTGGCTCGTTCCCTGCGTCCTGATCGCATCCTGCTCGCGGGCAAAATTGAAGGCGTTTACACTGATTTTCCTGCTAATGAACACCTTTTGCCCCATCTTTCAGCGCATTCCGACGTTTCAAAATACCTGCATGGCTCAGCCAGCCAGGATGTTACCGGAGGAATGATCACAAAAGTGCAATCAATGCAGGCTCTCTGCCGTGAATTTCCCGGGCTATCCGCGCAGATCTTTTCGGCGGTTTCACCAGGAGCTCTCAAGCTTGCCCTTGATGGCGCCGCCATTGGTACAACAATCAACTAATTTGAACAGCCACCGTAAATTACTCGTATAATAGCCAAAGAGGCATTGAATGATTTATAGCAGACAACAACTTGAAGAACTCGAAGAGCAAACTCTTGCGCCTTATGGCATTCGCAGTAAGGACTCACGCGGTCGCAAGTACCCCGAAGAAGAGGCGGACTATCGCACCCGCTTCCAACGCGATCGCGAACGCGTCATCCACACCACCGCTTTCCGCCGGCTTGAGTACAAAACCCAGGTCTTCATCAATCACGAAGGTGATTATTACCGCACCCGCCTGACCCACTCCATTGAGGTCGCTCAAATCGGACGCTCGGTTGCCCGCACTTTGGGCGCAAATGAAGATCTTGTGGAAACGATTTGCCTTGCCCACGATATTGGTCATCCCCCCTTTGGTCACTCCGGCGAAACTGCCCTGGCACGATTGATGAAGGAACACGGTGGTTTCAATCACAACCAGCATTCTCTGCGTGTTGTCACAGAACTTGAAAATCGTTATCCTGACTTTCCGGGTCTAAACCTCAGTTGGGAAGTTCTGGAGGGTATGGTTAAGCACGAAACTGACTACGATATCGCGGATGCGCAGGATTATGACCCAGAGTTGCGCGGCAGCCTTGAAGCCCAGATTGCCAACGTGGCAGACGAACTGGCCTACACCTCTCATGACCTCGATGACGGCTTGCGCTCCGGCATGATCACGCCCTCGCAACTGGACGGGATCGCCCTCTGGGAAATAGTCAATGAGAGTATCGGACGGCGACGCAGTGAAACGCTTGATGACCTCTCGCGGCATCAGATCATCCGCCGCCTGATCAACTTCGAGATCACCGATCTGGTCCAGTCCATCGACCGCTATCTGCGAAAAAGCAAGGTCAGCTCATCTCTCGATCTTCAAAAACTGCCTTTCAACGTAGCTGGTTACAGTGAGGATATGTACCGCCGCAACCGCGAACTGAAAGATTTCCTCTTCAACAAACTTTATCGCCATCATCGCGTTGTGCGCATGTCGGATAAATCGGAACGTATCATTACGGATATCTTCAACATGTATCAAAGTACACCTTCCGCTTTGCCCGAAGCGGTCCAGGAGCTCATTCCTCAGCGTGGTGTCGAGCGTACCATCTGTGACTACATCGCCGGGATGACCGACCGCTTTGCGATTGACGAACACCTGCGCCTCTTCGACGCACAAACTTTACCTTAGGAGTAATACACAAATCATGGCTTTAGCACCTCAAATTTTAACCCCTGCCGGAAAGGCAAAACTTCTGGAAGAACTGGCTGAACTCAAAGGACCTCGTCGCGAGGAAATTGCCCGCCGTTTAAAACACGCCATCGAAATGGGTGACCTTTCCGAAAATGCTGATTATCATGCCGCCAAGGAAGATCAAGGTTTCCTTGAAGGAAGAATTCAACAAATCGAAGCCATTCTTTACTCTGCCACGATGGTAGAGGAGGCAGACATCAATACATCCGTCGTCCAAATCGGCAATACCGTGACCGTTCAGGAAGAAAATGAACCTGAAGAGACCTACCACATTGTTGGAGCCAACGAAGCCAACCCGCGAGAACGCAAAATTTCCTACGAGTCCCCCATGGGCTCTGCCCTGATGGGGCATAAAAAAGGGCAAACTGTTGAGGTTACTCTCCCCAATAACTCCACCCTTAAAATAAAGATTCTCAAAATAGAGTAAATTCTCATCATCAAAAAAAAACGGGTCCTGTAAAGCGACCCGTTTTATTTTTTCCTGTCAGCTGAGAGCTATCACCTATTTTCGGTAAATTGCCAGCTCCACTGTACTACGCTGGAAGTAACTGTCTTCCGGCAGGGGCATCTCGCCGTAGATTATATCCACGATTCTGCCTTCCAGGCGTAATGTCGCTGTTTCGAGCACAAACTGTTTGTCGGGTTCTGCCAAAATTGGTTCACCTCTGATTTCCAAACGCTGCAGCGTATTTGGATCCTCGTAACTATGCTTGCTCATCAATACCTTGGTCACTGTCTGAATATCATTCTTGTCGAAAAGCCAGATATCAAAAGCAGAGATCTTCTTGGGTTCTCCTACGCCGATGATGTCCGAGATGCTCACACCGCATTCCCCCAGGAATTCACCATTTGGCGCATCGAAGGTAAAAGACTCATCGTAACGATCATCTCCAAAAACATAAGTTGACATAAACTGTGCAACAGGTTTTTGTACGGTTGTTCCATTCGATTGCTTGCCGTTGCCAAAGAAAGACGGTTTAAAAACTGACTGGCTCTGCGCAGGCACTGCTGCTGGCGCTGGTTCTGCTGCCGGTCGCATTGGCACCGCCGCGGGTTGCCTTGCTGCTGCAGCGGTCACCCGGTTCTCAGAAGTTTCTGCCAGGGGTTTACCTTCCTCCACAGGTCGTTCTTTGAAATAAAAACGATAGGCAAGGTACGCACCCACACCAAGAATTGCCAGTAAGCCGAAACCCAGCCACAAAAGGGTGTTGGATTTTGTCTGCGGTTCAACTGCATCACCAGAATCTAATTTGATTTCCGTGCCATCCTCAAGCGTCAGGGGCGCAGGGTTGGCTGCCCCCTCACTTGTTTCAGGTATGGCAATGCCCAGAGCGGTTGTGAAGCGTGTGATTTGCTCTGTGGAAAGAAATCCTGGCTGGGCAAATAATTCTGCGAGCGTAGACTCAGCCGTCTCGCCCAATTCCCCATAGAGTTGAATCGCTTTTTCTTTGTCGCCGTTCAAGGTATAGGTCGTGATCAAATTGCGCAGATAATCCTGGCGCAAATCTGCCCGCAAATGTTCAGCTGAAGCATCTGTCCATTGCACAGGCAGGATGACATACCCGATGATCAAACCAAGTACCAAACCAGCAAACGCAGCTGCGATTGCCAGGTTTCTCGGTACCTTTAGTTTCTCTTTTACGTAATTCAGTGTGTTTTCCATACCTGCACCTCAACGAAAGTATTTATCACTCCTTAAGGTGCAGGTTTTATACCAGTCACTCCTACTGCTGCAGCTCGCCGTCTTCCATCTCAAATCGCGAGTGGCAATCGCTGCAGACAGCCTGTTTGCCGTTCTTTGTAGTCAGTGTGCCGCCGCATTTTGGGCAGGCCCTCGTCAGAGGTTTATCCCAGGAAACATAATCGCATTCAGGGTAGCGTGAGCAGCCATAAAACACTCTTCCCTTCTTGCTGCGTTTCTCGACAACATCGCCTTCATGGCATACCGGGCATTTCACGCCGATCTTTTCAAGCCAGGGCTCAGTATACTTGCACTTCGGGAAGTTCGAACAACTGATAAACCGCCCATACCTGCCTGTCCGCAGCACAAGATCCCCGCCGCATTCCGGGCATTCTCTTCCGATTGATTCTGGTTTTATCTTTGTCTTGGGCATGTTTGCTTTGGCATGATCCAGGCTGTCTTTAAACGGGGTATAAAAGTCCCGGATCACTTCAACCCACTGAATATCTCCCTGGGCTATTTCATCCAGCTTATCTTCCATGCTGGAGGTGAATTCCACATCCACGATCGAAGGGAAATACTCCACCACCAGATCGTTGACCAAAAATCCGATTTCGGTCGGAATCAGGCGTTTCGATTCGCGTGTCACATAACCTCGCGCCTGGATCGTGGTGATGATCGCGGAGTAAGTGGAAGGTCTGCCTATTTTGTTTTCTTCCAGCACCTGGATCAGTGAGGCTTCCGTGAAGCGCGGGGGTGGTTCGGTGAAATGCTGACTTGGCTTTAACTCAACCAAATGCTGCCTCTCGCCCACAACCAGCGATTCCAGTGGCAACAAAGTCTCATCCTCATCCTCTTTTTCGTCTTCGCCTCTGACCGCAGAATACACCGCACGATAACCAGGGAAAACAGTCTTGCTGCCGCTTGCACGGAACAGGCAGTTTTCTTCACCCATCGTGCCGCTAATTTCGGCGGTAATGGTTTCGATCAACGCCGGAGCCATCTGGCTGGCAATAAAACGCTGCCAGATCAATTTATACAACTTGTATTGATCGTTACTCAGGTGGTTTTTTACGCTCTCGGGGCTGCGTTTTACGGATGTGGGTCGAATAGCCTCGTGGGCTTCCTGCGCTGAAGCAGCCCTTGTGCGATATACCGGCGGTTTTTCCGGCAGATAACTTTCTCCGAACTTATGCACGATGTATTCGCGCGCTTCTCTCACTGACTGCGTCGAGACGTGCACCGAATCGGTACGCATGTAAGTGATCAGACCGGTTTCATCGCCGCCACCAAGATCAATGCCTTCATACAATTGTTGGGCCACTGCCATGGTCTTCCTGGTCAGAAAACCAAGCCGTGTGGAAGCTTCCTGCTGCAAAGTACTCGTGATAAAAGGCGCGCCGGGGCGAATGTTCCTGGTGCTGCTATCGATCCCATCAAGCTTATAGGCTGCTTTCTCCAACTTTTCAACCAGCACCATAGTAGTTTCTTCGTCTGGTAAGTCAGGATCAAGACCATTAACCTTAAATAGACGTGCCTTGTATTGTTTGTTGATACCATCAGGTTCAAACAGAGCTGATATTTTCCAGTACTCCACCGGAACAAATGCGTCTATCTCACGCTCACGCTCCACAATCAGACGCAAAGCCACGGACTGCACCCGACCGGCAGAAAGGCGCCCCTTCACCTTGGCCCACAGGATCGGGCTCACCCCATACCCCACCAAACGGTCAAGGATACGGCGCGCTTGTTGGGCGTCCACCAGGTCCATATCAATCTCGCGCGGTTGCGCAAAGGCAGCTGCAACCGCTTCCTTGGTGATCTCATGGAAGACAACCCGCTCCACCTTTTCCGGTTCAATCTCGGCTGAATCCATCACATGCCAGGCAATTGACTCACCTTCGCGGTCAGGGTCAGTTGCCAGGTAGACCTTTTTGGTTTTCTCCGCGGTGGCGGTAATCTCCGCAACCAGTTCTTTTTTCTCGTTGGGAACACGATATTTGGGTGTGAAATCGTTTTCGACATCCACACTTAGCTGCGATTTTAGCAGATCGCGCACATGCCCCACCGATGCCAGCACCTGGTAATCTTTCCCCAGGAATTTGCCAATCGTGCGTGCCTTCGCCGGCGATTCCACGATCACCAAAGGTTTACCGTTACCCGAAGGAGCTTTTTTTCCATTCGTGCTCTTGCGGGTGGTTTTCCTGGATGAAGCCTTTTTCTTCGAGCCCTTGCCCGATTTTTTTGCTGGGGATTTTGTTGGAATAACCGCAGGTTTCTCCAGACCCTCATGCGCGGGTGTTACGCCCATGCGGAAAAGCTTGGTACCGCAGACACCACAAACGCCGGTGGTCATGGCGGCTCCACGGCTGGTAAACCCAGGCTGCGCCTGAGTGATTTCTCTTTTTTCTTTACATTTAAAACAATATGCTTCCAAAATGACTCCCTTGATAGGTATGGCTAAAAAATAGCACGCCTATCATACCATAACCAAATTTTTGTCAAGGGTTGGGATTGTAGGCAAGTAGTGAAATTTTTATTGAGGCAAGTGATCCAAATAGGGTTGTTTTCAGTTAGATCTCCGGTAGGGGCACGGCATGCCGTGCCCCTACCTTGATGGTGATGATGCCATGGATATGGTTTGGCATGATCACAAATTCGCCCAACTCAACACTTGGGAAATGGTTTGGTATATCAATCCACAACTCATCCACCATCTTTCCAATATCATTCAGAACGATTTCTCCATTAACAATATTCCCAAACAACGTTTTCCGAACTTGGGTCACAATTGTCACAAAATATGCCCCAGGTTGGGAATAATCAAATTCATGTAGACGATGATTACGTCGATGTGGGATTGAGTTGCTGGATGTCATTTCAATATTTTACCTTTTGAGAAGGTTGCTACAAAAACATCTCTGTTATTAGCATATCGGTAGGGTCACGGCATGCCGTGACCGCCTATGAAAACGCGGGATTTCTCCCTACATCCACCGGCCATTTTGGCGGTAGGTCATCCCCTGCTCGCGCACCACCAAACCCTTCAATTCCATCATGGTCAGGGTCACGGTCAACTTCTCAACACTCATGTCCATCCGGACGCAGATCTCATCAATGTGCAGCGAATCCTGACCCAAAATCCGCAAAACGGTGCGTTCCATGTCGCTCAAGGACAGTTCCTGTGGTTTTGGCGCTTTACTACCCTCTTCAATCCGGAGCGCTTCCAAAACCGACTTCGGATTGGTCATCGGCATCGCCCCCTCGCCGATCAAATCATTCGTCCCGCGACTCATCGGCGAAAGCACTGAGCCAGGCACCGCGAAAACCTCGCGGTCCTGTTCAACCGCAAATTTTGCCGTGATCAACGCCCCGCTTTTCTCACCCGCCTCAATCACAATCGTAGCGCGGCTCAAACCCGAAATGATCCGGTTGCGAGGTGGAAAATTGATCCCATCAGGCTTCGTCCCGGGCGCATAGTCGCTAAGAATCGCTCCGTTTTCCTGGATCTTCTCCGCCAATCTGCGGTGTTCAGGAGGATAAATGATGTCCACCCCGCTGCCCAACACGGCGATTGTCCTGCCCCCTGCCTCGATCGCCGCATGGTGCGCCAGGCCATCCACGCCCCTTGCCAGCCCGCTCACCACAGTCACACCATTGTGTGCCAGGTATTCCGCCGTATCCCGGGCAATCTGTTTACCATAGGAGGTCACCTTTCGCGTTCCCACAATCGCAACCGCCAGGTCATCCGCCGGTATAATGCTGCCTTTGTAAAACAAGACGGGCGGGGGTTGAGCAATTTCCTTTAAATAACGCGGATAAGCGTCATCCTGCCAGGTTAAAAAAGCAATCCCCTTGGCTTTCAACTGCTCAGGCAGCGCAAGAGGATCCAAAGTTTTGCGTTTTTCGAGGATATCGGCGGCATTCTTTTCCGACAATCCTGCCGCCACCAGTTCAGCTGACCCAGCTTGCCAGGCGCGACTTAACTCGCCAAAAAAAGACAGCAGTTTGCGAAACCTGACTGCCCCAATTCCTTTCACGTAACTGAACGCCAGCCAGTATCCGGCTTGCTCCATTACCCCCTCAGTCCTTCCAGCAGATGCACATCCATGCGCTTTTGCGCAAGGTTAATCTTCAGGATCACTTCCGGAATTGCGGGTATCAGCAGTTCGCTGCCATCGGCTTGATCGATGATGTAGACCTCATTCGCGCCGGTTTCCATGATGGCCGCCAGCATACCCAGATATTCCTCACCTTCAAAAACCTGTAATCCGATTAGCTGGTGATGGTAAAACTTGCCTTCAGGCAGAGGCGGCAGGTCTTTGACTGCTGAGAAGGCATCTTTGCCCACCAGATCGCGCAGGCTCTCAGGGTTCTCAAATCCTTCCAGTTTCAATAGTATCAGATCGTTCTTCCAGCGTTTGCCGGTTATTTTGTGAGCCTGAAAATCAGCGCCAACATAGATAACCTTACCTCTGCGGATCCTTTCAGGAAAATCTGTGATCACCCGCATGGTGATTTCACCATGGATTCCATGAGACTTTTGCAGCCTGCCAATTAATACATAAGCAGGCTCAACCGGATCGATCGAGCCTGCTGTGTTTTGATATTGATCTGCCATCTCAGGCATTAACCCAAATCTACCACATCCATGGTGACGTGCTTGCCAGATCGTGCAGCAACAACCTTGAGGATAGCCCTCAGGGAGTTTGCCACGCGTCCGTGTTTGCCAATCACCCTGCCAATGTCAGCTTTGCCGACCTGCAGATCCAGCTGAATGGTGTTCCCCTGGCGATACTCGTCGACAAAGACCTGTTTTGGGTCATCCACGATTGATTGCGCCAGAAACTCCAGCAGTTCATGCAGTTTGGATTCTTTCATCACTTACCTCGTTATGCCTTGGGGGCATGGGTGGTTTTTGGATGGGTGGTCAGATCGCTGTAAACTTTCTTAGCCTCAGCTAATAAAGCCACCTTGTCTTCCCCAGCCTTGAACCGCGTATAACGATCATCCAGTTTGACGATTTTGAAGAGTTTCTGTACAGAGTCAGAAGGTTGGGCGCCAACGCTCAACCAGTGATAAATGCGGTCTTCGTCAAAAACGATTGTCCCGGGTTCTGTACGGGGATTATATTGACCAACAATTTCAATAAAGCGCCCGTCGCGGGGGCTTTCTTTGTCTGCTACGACCACACGATACTGAGGCTGGTGAGCTGAACCCACCCGACGTAAACGAATACGTACCATTTTTTACTAATACTCCTTGACCTATAATCTATTTCTTCCTGGCTCCGTCAAAGGCTGAGAGAATGCTGAAGGGGCATTTCCTTCTCCTATGCTCAGGATTAACCAAATAACCTATTAATATTACCACGTCCACCGGATTTTTGGAACCTTTTCATCAGGTTCTGTATATCCCGGAATTGTTTCATTAATTTGTTAACATCCTGCACATCTTTGCCGCAGCCAGCCGCAATCCTACGCCGCCGGCTCGCGTTCAGAATGCGAGGATCCTGCCGTTCTTTCGGAGTCATTGAGTTGATGATCGCCTCCACCGTTTTGAGCTGATCCTCAGCTTCGTGTGGATCGACAGACTTTGCCACAGTGCTGAACTGACCCGGCAGCATCCCCAACACCTGCGAGATCGGACCCATTTTCTTAAGCTGACGTAATTGATTGGCGAAATCCTGCAGGGTAAATTGCCCGGTCAGCATCCGCTCGGCTTCCTTGACGTCCACCTCGCCGGCGTAAGCTGCCTCCGCCTTTTCGATCAGGCCGAGCATGTCGCCCATCCCCAAAATCCGGGATGAAATTCGGGTTGGATCGAACACTTCCATGGCATCCAGGCCCTCGCCAGTTCCCAGGAATTTTATCGGGATGCCAGTCACCTCCCGGATGGAGATTGCGGCACCACCGCGGGCATCACCGTCTATCTTGGTGAAGATCAGCCCGCTGACCGGGATCACGCCGACAAAGCCTTTAGCAACATTCAGCGCTTCCTGCCCGATCATCGAGTCCACCACCAGCAGGATTTCTTTTACCGGTACAGCCTCATTCAGGGCTTTGAGCTCATCCATCAGGGCGTCGTCCAGTTGCGAACGCCCGGCGGTATCCAAAATCACGACCGAATATCCGCCCTTCCTCGCCATCTCAAAGGCGCTTTTTGCAATTTGTACCGGCTTTGCGCCTTCCACACTGTGTACTGGCACATCAATCCGTTCGCCCAGGGTCTGCAACTGCTTGATAGCAGCCGGGCGATAGATATCAGCCGCCACCAGCATTACTCTCTCACCCTTGTGGCGCAGTTGTTTTGCCAGTTTGGCTGCGGCTGTCGTTTTACCGGAACCTTGTAAACCGGCCAGCATGACCACATGCGGCTTTTCACCTCGTAAATTAAGCGGAGCAGGCTGCCCCAGGGTTTTGATGAGTTCTTCGTTGACGATTTTGATGACTTGCTGGGCAGGGTTGAGCGCTTTTGAGACTTCCGCCCCGATCGATCGCTCTTTCACGCGGTTGGTAAAAGCCTTCACGACGGCGTAATTTACATCCGCCTCAAGCAGTGCCAGGCGTACCTCGCGCATCGCCTTTTCAACATCCTCTTCGCTCAGCTTACCCCGCCGGCGTAGGTTGTCAAATACAGCGGTCAGTTTGTCGGTCAAATTCTCAAACATGGCAAAATCCTGTCAGGTACTTTTTAATATCAATCCCCTATCATACCGCAAACTGTGCTGCTTTCAAAACAGACTCAGGTGCAATATTTTTCCATGTAAATGGTCAGATTAATTCAATTACGAAACTTAACAGACTTGAAAGTGTTCTTACACTAAGAAACAAAAACGGAGATTTGCGATGAACAAAGTAGCAGTAGTAACTGATAGCACCACAGCCATCCCCGAGAACATTGCAAGGGAACACAATCTTACGGTCGTCCCGCTTAATCTCATTTGGGATGGAAAATCTTACCTTGATGGGATCGAGATCACGCCCGTGGAGTTCTACGAGCAACTGGTCAAAACTGACACGATCCCCACAACCTCTCAGCCTTCCGTTGGAATGTTCGTTGAAACTTACAAGGAACTGATCGATCAAGGGTATGATATTCTAACCATTGTCATATCCTCCAAGCTTTCCGGCACCTACCAATCAGCGATCCAGGCGTTGGAAGAATTTCCAAAAAACCGCATCACCGTGGTCGACAGCCTTCAGGCATCGATGCCGCTTTCTTTGGTTGTGTTGATGACCGCCCAGGCTGCCCAACGCGGCGCGACGCTGCTGGAGTGCACCAACCTCGCTACAGACCTCTGCAAGCGGGTGCGTACCATGTTCATCGTTGACACGCTCGAGTACCTTCATAAAGGCGGGCGAATTGGCGGAGCAGCCCGTCTGATTGGCACAGCGCTGAAGATGAAACCCATTCTTGAGATCAAGGACGGAGAAATTGACTCCTTTGACAAAGTCCGTACCTTCAAAAAGGCAACCGAGCGTGTGTTTGAGGTGGCTGAAGCCGAGTTGGGTAAACAAGGTACTATTGAATATCTTGGGGTTGTTACCGCGAATGTGCCAAAAATTGGGGATGAATTCCTAACCCAGGCGCACCAGCGTTTTCATGTGCGCAACGAATTTGTGGGTCTCATCAGCCCTGTGATTGGCGCGCATGCCGGACCCGGTGCTGTTGGCTTTGTCTATATTCCCGCAAAAACAGCTTGACTCAAACTTGTTACCCCCCACAGAGCCTGAAAATTCAGGCTCTGTTTGTTTTCCAGCCTTTTCGTTTTTGTTTTGATACAATAAGGGCAACTCACCTGAAGAAAAGGACCTACGTCATGTCAATTGCTGAAAAAATTGGTGTCCATGTTCCTGAAGTTCTCCTGCCGGTTAAGCGGGTTGACCCCCATAAGTGGGCGGTGATTGCCTGCGACCAATTCACCTCGCAGCCGGAGTATTGGGAAAAAGTCGCCCAAACTGTTGGGGATTCCCCTTCCACCTTCCATCTGATCCTCCCGGAAGCCTGGCTTCACAGTCCGGATGTAAAGGAGCGCATCATTAAGAGCCAGCAGGCCATGCAGGATTATCTCGAGAACGGCATCCTGGAACCCCACAAAGGGTTTGTCTTCGTTGAACGCCAGGTTGGGGACAAAGTCCAGTCGGGATTGGTTGTGGCGCTAGACCTGGAATGTTACGACTACAACAAGGGCTCCCAAACGCTCATTCGCGCCACCGAAGGCACCATCCTCGACCGACTGCCTCCCCGCATGGAAGTTCGTCGCGACGCATTGCTGGAAGCCCCGCATATCCTCGTGCTCTACGATGACCCGGAAGGTGTCGTGCTTTCTGAAATTCTCGCGCGCAAGCAGGAACTCCCTCTCGCCTACGACTTTGAACTGATGGCTGGCAGCGGTCATCTGGCTGGTCGACTGATTCAAGAACAATCCCTGATCGAAAGTGTCCTCAATGGATTGGCGTCTCTCATAGAGCCCGCAACCTACGCGCAAAAATATGACCTGCCAGATTCGGGATCCCCCCTGCTTTTCGCTATGGGCGATGGAAACCACTCCCTTGCGACTGCCAAAGCCATCTGGGAGGAACTCAAACCAGACGTCAGCCCGGACCATCCTTCACGATACGCGCTCGTTGAGCTGATAAACTTACACGATCCTTCGCTCAATTTCGAGCCCATTCACCGTGTGCTTTTCAATCCCGGAGAAGATTTTGAGACGAGTCTGCAACTGTTTTTTGCTGAAAAGCTCACGCTCCACTCCAGCGCAGATATGCCCGCCCTCATTGCCGAGGTTGCAAAATCCACATCCAGCCAACAGCGGTTTGGCATGATCCAACCCGATTCCTACACCCTGATCGCGCTTGACCACCCGATTCACAACCTGCCAGCCGGCAGCCTGCAGCAGTTCCTAGACCTCTACCTCAAAAGCCATCCCGACACCAAAATTGATTATGTCCACGGGGATGACACGGTCGACGAACTGGGGCGCAAGCCAGGAAACATTGGATTTTTCCTGCCGCCGATCAGCAAGCACTCGTTTTTCAGGTCGGTGATCGTCGATGGTGCCCTGCCGCGAAAAACCTTCTCAATGAACCATGCAAAAGATAAGCGCTTTTACATGGAATGTCGAAAAATTAAACCTTGACGTTTCGAACAAGTGTGCTATATTTAACCTATCCGAATAAATAGATCTGGGAGAAAAAATGGCTGCCCGAAAAGCATCAACATCAAGCAAACAACAAGCTACTGACCAAAACATGGAAGAGGCAAAAAAGGTCGTACTCGACCGCGCCTTAAACGACATTGTCAAAAAATACGGCGAGGGCAGCATCATGCGCCTCGGCGAAGCCCATCAAATGCAAGTGGAAGCCATCCCAACCGGCTCGCTTTCGCTGGATATGGCCTTGGGCGTCGGAGGCATCCCCAAAGCTCGCATCACCGAGATTTACGGTCCTGAGTCATCCGGCAAGACCACCCTTTGCCAGCACATCGTCGCAGAGTGCCAGGCACGCGGCGGTACTGCGGCTTTCATCGACATGGAGCACGCTCTGGATCCTGTTTACGCGTCCAAATGCGGCGTAAAGATCGACGAACTCCTCATCTCCCAGCCCGACACTGGCGAGCAGGCGCTCGAAATTGCTGAGACCCTGGTGCGTTCGGGCGCAGTGGATTTGGTTGTAATCGATTCGGTCGCTGCCCTCGTGCCGCGCTCGGAGATCGAAGGCGATATGGGCGACCCCACCATGGGCGTCCAGGCACGTTTGATGTCCCAGGCATTGCGCAAACTTTCGGGCGCGATTAACCAGACCAAAACCGCTGTAGTTTTCACCAACCAGCTGCGCCAGAAAATCGGCGTGATGTTCGGCAACCCCGAAACGACCACCGGCGGCATGGCGCTCAAGTTCTATGCTTCCGTCCGGCTCGACGTTCGCCGTGTTCAGTCCATCAAAGTTGGAGCTGAAATTGTCGGCAACCGTGTGCGCGTGCGCGTGGTGAAGAACAAAGTTTCCGCCCCATTCCGGTCCGCTGAATTCGACATCATGTACAACGAAGGTATCTCTAAATCTGGAGACATTCTTGATCTTGCCACTTCGCTTGAGGTGATTGACAAACGCGGCTCCTTCTATTCCTACAAGGATCAACGCCTGGGGCAAGGACGCGAAGCAAGCAAAAATTACCTTGTCCAGAACCCGGAAATCATGCAGGAAATAGAAGATTCCGTCCGTGCTCTTGCAAACACTGATCTGCTCAGCGGTACCTTCGATATTTCAGGCGATAGCGGAGATGAGGATAGCGACGGCGATTCCTGATTACGATGTACAACAATAATCACAAAAAAGGAGCTGATTTTCATCAGCTCCTTGGTTTTTCTAAAACAAAAGACCTATGTTCCCTCTTCCCATGAACTCAGGTATCTCACTTGTTCTTCGGTCAATATGTCGAGCTTCACACCCATCGAATCAAGCTTGAGGCGTGCGATCTCACGGTCAATCTCTTCCGGAACATCATAAACCTTCTTCTCAAGTTTGTCAGCATTTTTGATCATATACTCTGCTCCAAGCGCCTGATTGGCAAAAGACATGTCCATCACAGACGCTGGATGTCCCTCTGCCGAAGCCAGGTTGATCAAGCGACCTTCGCCAAGAATGCTGATGACACGTCCGTCCTTGAGCTGGTAGCTCTCCACAAATGGCCTCACCTGCCGCTTGGAAACAGCCATCTCTTCCAGGGCGGGGATGTTGATCTCGACGTTAAAATGACCGGAGTTGCCGACCAAAGCGCCATCTTTCATTACCTCAAAGTGGTGCTTGTCGACCACGTTCAGATCGCCTGTAAGGGTGATGAAAATATCGCCAATTGGTGCAGCTTCCGCCATTGGCATCACCCGGAAACCGTCCATCACGGCTTCAAGCGCCACCATCGGATCCACTTCGGTCACAATCACATTCGCGCCCATACCTCTCGCGCGCATCGCCAGACCGCGACCGCACCAACCATAACCGGCCACCACGAAGGTCTTGCCAGCCAGGAGTACGTTCGTCGCCCGCAAGACGCCATCAATCGTCGACTGTCCGGTGCCATAACGGTTATCAAAGAAATGCTTGGTCATGGCGTCATTGACTGCCATCACCGGGAATGCCAGCATTTTATCCGCTGCCATTGCGCGCAACCTGATTACACCGGTGGTGGTCTCTTCCGTGCCACCGATGATATCGGGGATCAGGTCGCGTCGTTCCTTGTGAATCGTGCTCACCAGGTCCGCGCCATCATCCATGGTGATGTGTGGTGCATGGTCGAGTGCGGCACGTAGATTCTTGTAATAAGTTTTGTCATCTTCGCCCTTAATCGCAAAAACTGGGATTTCGTAATGCGAAACCAATGCGGCAGCCACGTCATCCTGCGTTGAAAGCGGATTCGAAGCCGTCAGCACAATATCCGCGCCGCCGGCCTGCATCGTCCGCATAAGGTTGGCTGTTTCAGTTGTCACATGCATACAGCACGACATACGAATTCCATCAAAGGGTCGTTCGCGTCGGAAACGTTCCTCCAGAGTTGCCAAAACAGGCATCTCGCGTGCCGCCCAATCCATCCGGCGGCGTCCGCCTTCTGCCAGGTTTAAATCTCTAATGTTGTAATTCTCCATTGCCTCTCCAATAATTTTTTTATTCAATCTCATCCAGCAAGCCTTCATCATTGAAGTGCTCGCGGTAAAATGCGACAAACTCAGTCCATTTGTAACAGTGGCACTGAGGTCCTACCTCACTGATGCAGTAAGCCGCAGCAGTATTGCCCATCTCTACGCAGACTTTCAAGGGCAAACCAGCCATGTAGCCCCGCAAGAAACCACCCCTGAAGGCGTCCCCTACTCCAGTCGGGTCCTTCACCTCCAACCCGCTGATCACCGGCACCACGCAGTCCACCCCTTCTGCCACCACGCGCGCGCCGTGCTCGGCTAATGTTACCACTGTAAACACTGCTTTTGCCAGAATTTCTTCCGAGCTCCAGCCGGTGTGTTTCTGCAGCAGCTCAAACTCGTATTCATTGATGAACATGCCATGGGCATGCTCCACCCCGTCTCGCAAAACATCAGCTTCCAGGCTGATGATCTGCTGACCAGGGTCAAACAGCATCCTGAGCCCCAGTTCCGGCGCTTCACGGATGTAGCGTTGCATTGTCCTCGGATCTGTTGGCGAAACCATCACGAAGTCATCCATCTCATAATTCGCTTCCGCCAGTGACAGATCTGCAGAGTCCGCCATCGCGCCAGTATAGAAGGTGGAGATCTGTGCGTTCGAACGATCGGTCGTGGCAAAAAATGAAGCAGTAAACTTTTCGGGGATGATCTTCACGCCGCTGGTATCCACCCCCCAACCCTCAAGCCGCCGTGCATAATCGCCAAAATCCTGCCCTGCGGTCGAGAAAAGATAGGCATTTCCGCCCAGCATCGCCAGCGTATAGGCAATATTTGCGCCCACCCCTCCATCCTGCTTGATCATCTCATGCACTAAGAACGACAGAGAAACCTTGTCCAGATGTTCAGCAATCAGGCAATCCTTAAATAATCCCGGAAACTGCATTAAATAATCAAAGGCGATTGAACCGGTCAAAATAGCTTTCATGCTTACCTCTCCTTTGCCATCCGGGTCGTGTTCCCGGTTTTTTTTTGGACAACCGCTTGCAATTATACCTTCTCCTCAAATCTGGGCACATGAATTTTCTCTTAACATTCCTGGATAGACACAACCTGGGCTTCCCCGGTCAAAATATCCGTGTAATGATAAGGGTCATTCTTGTAAATTTTTTACCACACTATCCCTAGACAGATATCAGATTAAAACCATCTGTTAACCTGCTATTACAGGAATTTATGCAAGGCTTAACAACCTCATAACCTTATCGTCATAGTTTAAATACTATACTTGGTCAAACATGAAAAATGCTTAAAGAATGCACCCAGGAGACGTATTTATGTTAAAAGTTTTGTTTGTCTGCACCCACAATTCTGCTAGGAGTCAGATGGCTGAAACCTTCCTGAATGACTTGGGAAAAGGCAGGTTTATAGCCGAAAGTGCGGGATTGGAAAAAGGTATTCTAAATCCTGTCGTGGTGGAAGCCATGGCAGAGTTGGGATACGATATTTCCCAAAATCAAACCGATTCCGTCTTTGATTTCTTCAAGGAAGGCCGCAAATACGATTACGTGATCAAGGTCTGTGATCAGTCTAATGCCCAGCAGTGTCCAATCTTTCCAGGAGCGAGGATTAGTTGGAATTGGGATTTCCGTGATCCGGCTTCATTTTCTGGAAGCCATGATGAGCGTTT
The DNA here is from genome assembly GCA_040768265.1 of Anaerolineaceae bacterium. Classification (GTDB taxonomy): domain Bacteria; phylum Chloroflexota; class Anaerolineae; order Anaerolineales; family Anaerolineaceae; genus Mesolinea. Next base: position 18,561 of record JAXGNB010000004.1, on the reverse strand, counting down.
AGCACAAACCCGAATGGTTCGTGATGCGATCAAATTCCGGATCGAGGAGTTTCTCCATGTCGTAATCCCTGGCTAAATACGGGAATAATTCCTAAAGAAAATGATGGGGGAATTTTTCAATTTAACATTCGTTATAACTCCGCACTCCAGGTCAAGAAATCTTTTAGAATTGTTTTTATAATCCCCTCCAGAAAGGCGAACGAATGACAAACGGGAATAAAAGCGAAGCATCAGCAGCAGTGGAACGGATGAAAAAATTCATCTCCATGAACCTGCACCAGCCCATCACCGCCTGCGATGTGGCCAAAGCCGCGGGTTACTCGCAGTTTCACGCTGCCAGGGTGTTCAAAGCCGGGACCGGACTGGCACCTTTCGAGTACATCCGGCGTGAGAGGCTGACCGCATCCGCCCGCGTGCTGCGTTCGGGAAAGCGCAAAGTTCTCGACGTGGCCTTGGATTTCGTCTTCGACACGCACGAAGGTTTTACACGAGCCTTCACCAACGGGTTTGGCATTTCTCCAAAAAAGTATGCCACCCGCCCCACACCTAAGGGATGGCTGATCCCCTTCAGTTATCTCGATCGATCCAACAACAATCTGGAGGAATGGAATATGAACAAAGCATCTGTAATTTTTACCCAAATTGTCGACCGTCCGGTTCGAAAACTGATCCTCAGACGCGCCAAATCAGCCGACAATTACTTTGACTACTGCGGCGAGATTGGCTGCGGTGAGAGCAACGCCTCAGCAGCCTGGGACGTTTTGACCCAAATTAAGGAGGCCCTTTATGAGCCGGTGGGGATCTGGCTGCCGGAGAACATGCGCCCCGCAGAGACGGGAGTCTACGCGCATGGTGTTGAGGTGCCGGAGGACTTCAACGGCGAAATTCCTGAAAATTTTGAGATCATAGAGCTGCCCGCCTGCCAGATGATGGTCTTCCAGGGCGAACCCTATGATGATAAAGATTTTCAAACAGCTGTGGGATTGTGCATGGATCAAATCAAACGCTTCAATCCGGAGGTTTACGGCTATGAGTGGGCGCTGGAGCTTGCCCCGCGTATGCAGCTCGCACCAGAAGGCTGGCGAGGGTACATTGAGATGCTTCCGGTGAGAAAAATTTCCTAAAAGTTAGGCGCTTAACCTTTTGGTCGGTAGGGTGGGTTGGCTTTTAAAGGCTCTTTAGATTCCAATACATTTTTACGCCAACCCACCGATTGAAAATGAGTTTTTGCTTAGGTTAAAAAACATGTAGGGCGAAATTGGAAGCACTACAAGAATTACTAAGCAGAGATACTGGCGTGCTTCCAATTCGCCATAAACCAACCAACTATCTTGAACAATTGATCTTTGCAGATCGTAACTCCTTTAACGGCGGATTGAACGCGCTTCGTTGTTTTCCTTGAAAAAAAAACATTCGTCGCAGTCAATTTCGCCCTACACCCAAGACTTGTTCAAGGCTTTTCCCAAATTTGGCTATAATTCACCCATGCGCCGTAAAACTTCACTCATCCGTTGGGCTGCCCTGGGGCTGATCCTCATGGCAAGCTTTCTGTTGATCCTTCAGCTGGTGGACTACGGTCGCATTCGCGCAACCTTCCCCACCGGACTGACGGTTGCAGATATCCCAATCGGAGGGCTCACCTACGAGACCGCCGCCGAGCGGCTGGTGCAGGCTTACATGAGCCCCATCGAACTGCAATACCAGTCCGCCCGTATCCAGGTGCGCCCTGCCACCATCGGCTTTGAACTGCAAGTTAACAACATGCTCGCGGCTGCCGATAAGCAGCGAACCGGCGAGCCCTTTTGGACCGGTTTTTGGAAATACATCTGGAACCAGCCGATCACCAGCATCGATATTCCTCTGCAGGCAAAATTCGATGAAGCACGCTTGCGAAGCTATCTCGAGACCGAGATTTCTGTGCGCTACAACCAACCTTCCACTCCGCCCATGCCGATTCCCGGCGAAAGTGGTTTTTCAACGGGTGTCGCTGGCACTGAAATCGACTATGAAACCTCCATAGACCGCATTATCAATGCGCTTTCCTCCAACTCCCGGCGCAGCGCCAGGCTGGAAGTGCTGCGTACAAACCCAGCCAAGCCCTCCTTCGAGATCCTGGATTATATGCTGACAGATATCATCAACCAGTCCGCCTTCGATGGCGTGGTGGAGCTCTATTTCAAAGACCTGCAGAGCGGTTTCGTGCTGCATTTCGCCCGAAGCAATGTTGGGGACACGGACTACCCCGTCAACATCGCCTACTCCGCCTGGAGCACGATCAAGATCCCGACCCTGATCACGCTCTTTAAAAATCTCGAAGCCCCATATGACCCGCAAATCCTGGATGAGATCGAGAAGATGGTGGAAATGTCCAGCAATGAATCGACTGACTTGGTGGCGAAAAAGGTCATTGAGCCCAACCTTGCTCCCTTGCGTATCACAGAGGATGCTCAATTGCTTGGGCTGGAAAACACCTTTTGGGGAGGGTTCTTTGGGCTGGGCTCACCTCTCCTCAAAGAATTTTCTACCCCCGCCAACCAGCGCACTGATTACGACACCGACCCCGACCGTTATGGTCAAACCACCCCGCTGGACATGGGCTTGCTCTTAGAGGATATTTACTACTGCGCCGAGAACTACGGTGGCTCAATCCCGGTGGCGTTCGAGGGAGCCATCACCCAAACGGAATGCCAGATGATGGTCACCTACCTTTCCCGCAACAAAATCGGCGTGCTGTTTGAAGCCGGAGTGCCTGCCGGTACGCAAGTAGCGCACAAACACGGCTGGGCGAACGAGGTTCAGGATGGCTACGTGCACACCATGGCAGACGCAGGCATTATCTATACCCCCGGCGGGAATTACGTCCTTTCAGTATTCATTCACCACCCGGTGCAGGTGATCTTTGACCGCGCAAACCTGCTTTTCGCCAACCTCTCCGGCGCGTTTTACAACTATTACAATCTGGAATAACTGCAGTCGCGCAAATTTTCGCGCTTGCGGTATAATGTCCTCGCTCGCCCCCGTAGCTCAATGGATAGAGTACCTGACTTCGAATCAGTCGGTTGCGTGTTCGAATCACGCCGGGGGCACCTATATATAGGGGTCATCCCAATCAATATGCCCATATATGCCGGCTAACCACCCGTTTTTCGAGTCAGTCTATCATTTCTGGTGCAACCGTGGTGCAACCGGGTGAAATCAATTATCCAATTTGAATTGAATTGGGGTCAGAAGATCATCCATAAGAGATGCGGCTTCTTGTTGTTTCCCTGGAATGAGATGCCCATAAACATCCAAAGTAATGCTGGGTTGAGCGTGTCCCAAACGTCTTGAAACAACAATTAGCGGAATGCCGTTATTCAGCATGAGAGATGCGGCAGTGTGACGCAAGTCGTGAAAACGGATATCAGGTAATCCAGCATCTTTGAGCAACGCTTTAAACAACCAACGCATGTTACTACGATCAATTGGCGTACCGATACTGGAAGGGAAAACTAAACCCTGATCTTGCCAATTTTCACCGACAGCTTGCCTTTCCATTAATTGCGCTTCTCGATGTTCGCGTAATATATCCAAAGCATTATTTCCTAAGCTAATCTGTCGAATTCCTGCCTTAGTCTTAGGAGAAGTCAATTCGAATCCCCCACCCTTCTTTTTGGTGAGTTGACGGCGAACTGTCAGTTCACCTTTCTCCCAACCGAAATTTCTACACGGGATCGCGATGGGATCAACAAGACTTTTTCTGGTCTGTTGAAAATCCTGTTCCCTGACGGTAACGCGAACGAACAGGAGATGGAAGAGATATTGGTGTTTGCGATTGAGGGGCGAAAGCGGGTCAAGGATCAATTATCTCGAATTGATTCAACTTTTGACATGGTAAATTTTGGTTATGAAGATATGACAGGAAGCTATCATGCGGTTCAAACCCTCGAAGAGCAAGAATACCCTCAACACTATTATCAACATCCTGCAAACGATCTAGATGAAGGTAGTTCAGGTACCGACAATGAAATGGAGATGCCTGACCTGGCTAATGATCTTGAAATCATCCAAAAGGGTGAAAATAAGTTTGTCGAATTTAAGGCTGCCCTCAGATGGAATATTCATACAAATCAGTCGGATTCGAAAATTGAAAAATCTTCACTAAAAACCCTGGTAGCCTTCATGAATTCAGACGGTGGCACACTTTACATCGGCGTCCACGATAGTGGGGAATTATTGGGAATTGAAGAAGATCACTTTCCAAATAATGATAAATTCCTGCTCCATTTTGGAAATTTATTTGCTGACAAAATTGGAAGAGAATTTAGTAAGTACATTGATTACCAAATAGTTGAGGTTGAGGGAAAAAATATATTTAGGGCTATTTGTCACCGCAGTGACGAGCCAGTTTTTTTCAAGGATAACGAAAGACAAGATGAGTTCTACATTCGCCATGGACCTTCAAGTATTGCTCTTTCCATGAGTGAGTTTATGAATTATTCAAAAGATCACTTTAAGAGCTAACCAGAAGAAGACTGTAAACTGATATAGATTTTTATTGGCTATGAATACCTGTTCACAGCCAATTTTTCCATCCTTATGTTGGAGCTATTTGGTATGGTACCTGCAACAACGAATCCCTACTGCGAGGAAAAGAAGAACACATACCCACCCAATTCCAAGTAAAATCATAACCAATCCCCCCAGTGCACACTGGGTGCACTGGGGTTTGGTACACTCACTTCCAGTAAAGGCAGGTGGCCATGTCCCAACGGCAGCAGTTGGAACGAATCATGGAAATTGACAGGCGCATTCGGGAGGGGGAATACCCTAACGCGGAAAAGCTGGCGGAATCCCTGGAGGTCAGCAGGCGGGTTATCTTCAATGACCGTAGTTTCATGATCTATCGCTTGGGAGCGCCAATTGAGTTCGACCGGGAGCGGGGCGGTTGGTTTTACACCGATAAGGCGTGGTCCTTGCCGGGGATATATGTGACTCAAGGTGAGTTGATGGCCTTCTTTCTCTCGCTGGAGATCGCGAGGCGCTACATCGGAACTGACCTTGAGTCACCTCTCCGCTCTGCCGTGGATAAGATAGCCAAAGCGGTCAAAGGTCCGGTCAGCGTGGAGATCGACGACCTGCGGTCCCACTACACCTTTTCCGAATTCAACACCATCAGCGTCGATACCCAATTGCTGATCGACCTGCACCAAGCCATCCTCAACCGCCAGCAGGTCTGGATGCGCTACTACTCTGCCAACCGGGGCGTAGTTTCGGAACGCGTTGTGTATCCCTATCACCTGCATAACTTCCAGGGGGATTGGTTTTTGGTAGCCTTCGATACCTTCCGCGGCGATTTTCGGCTCTTCCTGGTTGGGCGTATCCAGGAGATGAAGTTGCTCAAAGAGAAGTTCGCCTGGGATGAGAATTTCTCGGCGGAGGATTGGATCGGCAGCGGCTTCCAACTGCACGCAGGGGAAGAGGCGGAAGACGTGGAGATCTGGTTCAGCCCGAACAAAGCCCAGTTCATCCGCGAGCGCAAGTGGCACCCCAGCCAAACAATCGAGGAGCAGCCTGATGGCAGCCTCATCCTGCATCTGAATACCGGTGGTTTGGTGGAAGTGCGCAACTGGGCGCTGCAGTTCGCGGATGAGGCGGAGGTACTTAAACCCGACAAGCTCAGGCAAGACGTCGCCAAAGAGATCAAAAAGCTGTCCGAACGTTACGGCATCGATCGTGCCGCTGAATGATAGAATTGAAGTATTAATTTGCTGGGAGGAGAGTCATGGAAGAAAAATCAATCATTTACGGAAAAACCAACTTGGGGTTACTGTTTGTCCCCGAAAGCCGAGCGAAGGAGCTGGCGGAGAGCAACAAAGCTTTGCTGACTGCCAAGACTTGGGGGGAGTTCAAGGCGCTTGTGTCACAGGAAATGTATGAATTCTACCTGGTCAACTCAGCCTTTTACGAAGGTCCAGACGAACCCGAAGATGGCGATTACATGCCCTACGACATACCCCCAGAGACGCCTTTCACCCCCAACGACGTTGTGACGTATGATGCCCTGCCGGCCTATCCAGAGATTGAAATGTCGGAGTGGATGCCGGAGGAGATTCAAGCCAAGTTTGGCCGCAAGATGAGCTATTCTGCCATGGATATGAACGTTCCTGAGGGCGATATCCTAGTGTTGAAGGAAAAGCAGATGGATGAGATCGTGGCTGAGCTTGTGAAACTTGGCTACGAATGCCGGCGGAATGATGAACTGCTCATGGCTGGTACTACCCTGGATTTTGACCCAGATGATTATCCATATATTGACGAAGGATGACCAAGACAAAAATAGGAGAACTAAATGGACGAAGACATCCAAAACAATGATATTTTAAGAAAAGGAATTGACAAGCGTGCCTTATGATGTATAATTTTTTTGTATCAGGCTATTAGAAACCTTCCTTCTCACACATTGATCATATGATCCCGTATTTAGGTTTTTAGATCTCCTGATACCTTATGAGATGGCAGATATTCAACTATCAATTAAAAGTTGAACTGTCATCTTATCTTAATGGGAGCAAAATGCTGAACTCAAGTTTTTCACTCGCAGAAATAAATGAAGTCTTGTTAGAAAAGAAATCTCGGTACTTTGTTGATGAAAGCCTGTCTTCCTCTGTTGATAATTCTCAGATTGTTCTGTCTATGTGCAAAAATGTTGAGGATTTGGGATTCGTTTTTTCCAGAGAATTATTCGACACCCTAAAATATCAATCAAATGACCACCTTGTAGAATCATACAAACAACTAGTTTCTGTTCTAGCCAAGATGGTGGGCTCTCATGTTGAGCATAAGCCATTCTATAAGAATTTCCCTGAGCAACTAGCATCGTTATCCGAACTTGATTTATATATGAATGCACTTGTCCATTATTGGACTAATGGCCAATGGATGCCAGAGTATGTTACTCAATCAAGATTTCCAATGAATGAAGGCAATCTTCAAATTCGCGAAATAAATATTGGCTCAATTAGTGATTTTGACCAAATTTTTATTGATTTGGCAGCTGGAAGAGGTAGTCTTTCTAATCATGATCAGAATTTGTTAGGGTGGTACATACAAAAGGCCGATTCAGACAATCTTATTGAGCGATTACCAGAAACAATCCCAACAAAAGAAACTTTGAGCTTGATTATTAGCAATATTTTGGAATTTCATGCTGATAAACGTGATCTAGTAACAAAATACATCAAAACTGCAACCGACGTTTTACGATTAGTTACCTCAATGTCAGATGGAGACATATCATTAGCCAGCAATACTCGTTTTAGAAGTTTCACCCGCCCTGAGCGTAGACTGATTTTGTCTCTATTGAACGGATGCAAAAACATAGAAGAGGATATGGGAAGATACCCAGGCAAATGGATTCGCATAGGGGAAAGACTGCACCCTGGCGATTATTCCACTCAGTATCCTGTTGCATACGAAGCATTCAAGAAAGTTCGTAAAGGAGATGTCCTTTATTCATTTGCTAGCGAAGTAGAAAAAGCCTTGAAAGAAGACAATTTTGAGAGAGTTTTACAGCTTTTAGAGAAGCGCCCAGGGGAAATGGCGAGGAGGTTGGATCACCTTGGCCGAGCATACCCTCAAAAACATAATACTCTCATCGAATCCTTTTCTACTATCGCGAGCCAGATTTCTTCACAAGTTTTACTACAACTGTTAGCACATTTTAAAAACCGAAACCAAGAAATAAATGCCCGAGCGTTTTTTCCCAAGGGGAATATTGCTAAAGTTCAAGTCGTAGAAAAGTCCTTGTCGCCCTTATCTGAGGATTTTTGCAATCAAGTTGTATCTATTTGTGAAACAGAATTGATCAGACAATTCAAAATGAAACCGCCTCTAGGTAAGGTCTACCTCGATCCGGTTCTTAAAACAATTTTTGTACCCTTAGCCCAGCGTTCCTCAGGCCGATCTTTAAAAACCTATGCTCGCGGATCAAGGTTTGAACTAGGAAAGAGTGATAAGACAATTCGTGCCTTCATCCATTGGAAAAACGTACTAGTAGATGAAAATACTTTTAGTGAATATCGCAATCAAGAGGCACAAGAAGATTTCGATTTTGATTCTGATGAAGCACTATTATTCGAAATAGAGGATACAGGGGAAACTGAGAATAATGATGCTATCCGAGATTGGAGAGATGTTCTGAATTTAAGCAATCCGTCCGGTTCTCAGAATTTATCAAGGCAAATAAGAACTGATATTGATTTATCCCTTGGGTTGTATGATGCTGAGTGGAATTATATCGAACACATTTCTTATACTAACCTTCGATCTGACAATATTTTTGGCCTTTATCATAGTGGAGATATTGTTGATGCACCAACGGGTGCTAGTGAATTTATCGATATGGATGTAAAAGTATTACAAGAAAATAAAGTTAGATATGCAGTCTTTAATGTTTATTCTTACACCGAACAAGGTTTTAATGAAATCCCAGAATGCTTTTTTGGATGGATGGATCGAGAAAAGCCTGGATCTGGAGAGATTTTCGAACCTAAGACTGTCATCAATAAAGTGGATTTAGCCTCACCAACAACAATATGCCTACCTGTTCTGTTTGACCTTGAAGAAATGAAGGTAATTTGGATGGATGTTGCTTTACGATCTAATCCAAACTGGGTAAATAATATCGAGGTTAATGTTAATAACGTCGTTCTCATCTCAAAAGCAATGGTAGAACTAATTAAACCGACTTTATACGACCTCCTTTTATTGAATGTCCAAGCTCGTGGGGAACTAGTTGATACCCGTGAAAAAGCAGGAATGAGATTTGGGATCGAAGAATCTGATGATCTTACCCCGTTTAATGTAGAAACAATTCTTGCTGAATTTTTGTAACAGCAAAGAGCTATATGCAAAGTAGAAAGAATATATTTATATTGCTGGTGGGTATTCTTACATTTTTTCTGAGCATATTAACTTTCAAGTTCCAAGTCCAAGAATTTTTGCAATCAAGCTGTTGATGATCATGGATTTTATATTTTGCTCCTCACATTTCATCTAATGAAAACATGAAAAAACCATGACAACTAACCTCATCATCGCTCCACCTGCTTCTGGCAAAACCGCGGCTAGCATCGACCGAATTCTGGCAATCCATAAAGAGCGTCCGCTTGCCCAGGTGTGGGTGGTGGTGCCGAACCCGCAAAAGGCGGCGTATTTCAAATATCGTTTGGCTGAAGCAGGCGGGGGAATGGGTGTCCGGGTGGGGGCATTCCGCAATTTCTACCAGGAAATCCTGGAAGAAAATGGCTCATTCGCGCCGGTGATTACCCCAGCGCTCTCGCACCGCCTGATCCAGGAAACTGTGCGCAAAGCCTATGCCGCCGGCGAACTGACGCATTACGCGGCAATCAAAGATAAGCCTGGCTTCCTTTCTGTCCTGAGGGATGCCTTCGCCGAGCTGCGCAGCGCGATGGTGAGACCATCAGCCTTCCTGGAGTACACGCGCGGAGCCTCTCCTGCCCGACGTGAGCTGGCAATCCTTTACGATCGCTTCCTTGCCCGATTGGAGACGCTCGGCTGGGTGGACGCTGAAGGACAAGCCTGGCAGGCGATCGAGGCTCTCAAAATCAATCCAGACCTGGCTTCGCGCCTGAACGTCGTGATCGCGGACGGCTTCACCTCCTTCACCGCAGCCCAAAGGCAATTCCTCAAACTGCTTGGCCAGCAGGCAGGCAAGCTCGTCATCACTCTCACAGGCGAAGTGGGTTCTACCCGCCAGGTGGATGGCCGATCCCTCGCAGTGTTCAAAGAACTTCAAGATGACCTCTCTCCCGAGGTGCTCGAACTCAACGAGCAACCACGCTTACCTGCGGAAATTCTGCACATGCAGCAGCGCGTACTGGATCCAGGTACTGTTAAGCAGCAGGACACGCCAAAACCTTTTCTGCTTGAAGCTCGCTCGCAAGCCGATGAGGCGCGCGAAGCCCTGCGCTGGATCAAGCAGCTGCACATCCGCAAGCAGGTTCCTCTGGGCGCATGTGCAATCTATACTGCCAATATGGAGATGTATCAGCCGTTGCTGCGCTCGGCCGCGGATGAATTTGGCATCAAGGTGCACTTCTCGCAAGCTGATCCGCTCAGCGAATCACCAGCAGTGCTCGCTCTGCTTTCGCTGTTGCGGCTGCCACTGGAGGACTACCCAACTCGCAACCTGCTCAACACGCTTCGATCTCCTTATTTTGATTTTGGTCTGGAGCCCAAAGACCTCGAAGACCTGGAAAACGCCAGCCAGCAGGCGATCATTGTCAGCGGCAAGGAGCAGTGGGATGAAGCCTGGCCGATGCTGCAGAGATCGCAAAAGGACGCTGAAGAACACCCGGACGAAGAACGTCGGCGGAAAAAACTCTTGGCGGGCATCGACCTCCCCGCTTTGCAGGCACGATTGGAAAACTTTTGGCTTTTGTTCTCCCAAATTGAGACCAGCCGCTCGCAAACCGAGTGGGTGGGATGGCTTGAGGACACGCTTAATGGTTTAGGCTTCTACGAGAGGATCTCGAGTGAGCGAGACCGGCAGGCCTGCGATTCGCTTGGGGATGCACTGAGAGCCTTGGTCCTGAGCGAAAGCGTGGCGGGGACCGAAGAGGTAGATTATGCTCAATTCATCGCCGACCTGCAGGGAACTTTGGCGGGCACACAGGTGATGGAGCCCTGGGAAGCCCGCCGGAACCATGTGTTCGTCGGTAAGATGGTGGAAGCACGTGGTGCTCGCTACGAGGCTGTGGTCTTGTTGGGTCTCTCGGAAGGACTATTTCCGATCGTGGAAAACCCCGATCCTTTCCTGGACGAAGACCTGCGCGAGGATTTGGGGCTTGAACCTCGCATAGGCCGCCACCAGGCCAGTACCTTTTACCAGGCTTTTACCCGTGCCAACTCACACCTGCTGCTGACGCGCCCTTACCTCACCGAGGAAGGGGAGACTTGGCAAGCTTCCGTTTACTGGGAGTCAACCAGAAAACTCTTCACTAAAAGTGCTGTTACGAAGGTAAACCCCTCCAAGCCGCGACCTCAATCTGAAGCGGCTTCAACCCAGGAACTGCTTTTCTGGGCAGTCCAGCAGCAAAGTCTGCGATATTCCCAGGATGCCGAACTAACCAACCGCTGGTTGGGACTACAAAAAGCCCACCAGGTGCTTGACCAACGGCGTGCCAAACTTGCGCAAGGGAATTATGAAGGCAATCTGTCGGCGCTTTCCGATCAACTTGCGTCAAAGTATTCTTCAGATCATGTTTGGAGCGCTTCCCGCCTGGAAACCTACAAAGCCTGCCCATTCAGGTTCTTTGTGGATGCAACACTGAAGCTTGAACCAAAGAAATCGCCAGTATTGGGGTTGGATGCCGCTCAAAGAGGGAGCGTGTACCACCTGGTGCTGGAATTGGTCTATACGCGTGTGAAACTGGAAGGCATATCCCCATCGGACATCCTGGATGAGGTTGCTGCTGAGGAGTTTGCTAAAGCTCCTGGCAAATTTGATTTTCGGCCTTCAGCACTCTGGGAGGTGGAAAAGGCTGAACTACTTGAGAAGTTGCATAAAACAGTGGAGGCTTTGGAGAAGGGAAAAGGTTCATGGGAGCCGTTTGGCTTCGAGCAAAATTTTGGCAATAAAGAGGCACCTCCGCTTAAGTTTGACATCGATGGAGATATTGTCCAGATCCACGGGCTAATCGACCGCCTGGACAAAAACCCGGAAGGCCGGCTGCGTGTGATTGATTACAAATCTGGCAGTTCTCATTTATCTCCGTTAGACCTGTTAAACGGTTCGCGCCTACAACTGCCCATTTATGCCCTGGCAGCCCAGGATGCTTTAGAGATGGGGGTGGTTGAGGAAGGCTTTTATTGGAGTATCAACGATGCTAAAGCCAGCGCCATCAAACTTTCCAGTTTCAAATACGGTGACATCAAAGGTCCTGATGCAGCTTACAAATTAGTAAGTGAGCACATCAAAGACGTGCTGGAGAGCACCAGGGCGGGCAATTTTGCGCCAAAAACTCCCGATGGCGGCTGCCCAGACTACTGCCCGGCAATTTCCTGGTGTTGGCGTTACAAAGCGGGATTTTAACCATGACTAATCACAGAACTGAACAGGTTTTGAAACTATTTACACTGAACAAAAAACAGCAAATTGCTGCGACTGAACGGGGCAGGGACGTAGTGGTCACTGCAGGAGCAGGCAGCGGCAAGACCTCCACGCTGGTGGCGCGCTATGCATGCCTTTTGTCGGACGGAACCAAACCCCGCAGCATCGCCGCGATTACCTTTTCCATCAAGGCTGCCCAGGAAATGCGCTCGCGCGTGCGATTAGAGTTGATGGAATTGGAAGAGAAGGCCATTGACGAGTCAGAGCGACTCTATTGGTTAAAACTCTCTTCGCAGATTGATTCGGCACGCATTGGCACCATTCACAGCCTGTGCGCAGAGATCATTCGCAATCACCCTGCCGAAGCAGGCGTGGATCCACGTTTTGATGTGATAGATGAAGGGCTTTCAAAAGCGATTAAAGCCAAAGTCGTCGAAGAGGAAATGGCCAGGATGGTGGAGGAAGAACGCTTCCTGCCTTTGTTATATAACATCCCGGTCGCCGATCTTTCCAAACTGCTCGCACAAATGTTGGAACGCCGGCTCGAAACCCAGGAAACCTTTAATTTAGAGATCGACAACAATTCCCGTTTGCTGGACGAATTGAGATCACGCCTGAATTTGCCTCTCATCACTCATCCGATCAGTGAGTTGAGGGGCATTGACTCGCGGGATCTCTTGGAAGACGCGGGTGCAGGTTTGGCGGGAATGGTACAAAATTTGTTGAGCTCTTGGTCGTCAGCTGAAAAAGCGCTAGCAGAGAACGATCCCATTGCTTGTGCCATGCACCTGTATAACGCCAGGCGAAATTACATGGCAATGAATGTGGGAAAAAAGACAAGCTATGTTAAGCCAATTATCGCGGAACTCAGGCATTTCTTTGCAGAAATTATCGACCCCCTGACCGGAGGCGAGAAATCTACAGATGCGCCACCTACCAGGGAGGCAGAAGAAAAGTTTGCTGAAATTCTACCCCTGTTGCGCTTAGCATTTGATCGCGTTCAGCAAGCATATGTGGACCAATTAACGCTCAGGCATGCTTTGGACTTTGACGACCTGGAATTTCATGCTCAGCAATTGTTAGCCCTCCCCGAAGTCCGTCAGCGATGGCGGGATGAACTGAAAGTGGTGATGGTGGACGAGTACCAGGATACCAATCCGCGCCAGCGCGACATTGTCAACGCCTTGGCAGGGGATCGTGGTTGCCTCTTCATGGTTGGGGATATGCGCCAGTCCATTTATCGCTTCCGCCGCGCGGATGTCACTGTTTTCAGAGCAGAGCAGGAACGCATCGAGAATGAAGCTGGTTTGGTTGTCGACCTGGATCGCACATACCGGGCGCACGAAGAGCTTTTGAATGCCACCGGAGATCTTCTTTCTCACATCATTGGGACTGAAGAAGATCCGCTGAAAAAGTATTATGTTCCATACACCCCGCTTGTGGCAAATTTCAAGGATCCAAAACATCCAGTTCGTCCTCCCCACGTCGAGTTTGTCTTAGGGGCAGGGGAAGACACCGCTGCAGGACGACTGCAAGCCGCCCGCGCGTTGGCAGCCCGTTTGCAACAGCTAAAGGATGAGGGACAAATAGACAAATGGGATGAAGTTGTACTGCTTTTCCGGGCTACGACAGCGTATCCATTTTATGAACAGGCACTGGAAGAAGCCGGCATCGCCTTTGTTACAGTGGCAGGTAAAGGCTTCTATGATCGCCCTGAGATCCGCGATCTGCTGAACATCCTGAGGGCGATTGCTGATCCCCTGGACAACCTCTCCTTTGCAGGATTATTGCGTTCTCCGGCCTTTGGTTTGAGCGATGCGGCTCTCTTCTTGCTGCGTCAATCCAACCTTTCGTATTTCGAAGCCTTACGTGGAGACCTGAGCTTGCTGAGTGAGCAAGACCAGGCCAGTGCCAGGCGGGCTTTGATCATTCTTGACAAACTGATTCCCCTGGTCGACAGGGTGCCGGTGGCTGAACTCTTGAAGCGGGTTGTAGATGAGCTGGACTACCGCGCGATCCTGGCGACTGCTGATGTCAGGTTGGAGCAGGGGCAGTCCATCAAAGCTGCTGGCCGCCTCTGGCGCAACCTCGACAAACTAATCGCTGATACGCAACTGAGCAAAGCGACCACGGTCAGAGAATTCCTGGAAATGCTCGAAACGCTAAACGATGCTGGCGCGCGTGAAGGCGAAGCCTCGGCGGAAGCTGAAGGCTCCGTCCGATTGATGACGATCCACAGGTCCAAGGGGCTGGAATTTCCAGTCGTAGTCCTGGCAGACGCTGGGCGGCAGGAGAGGGCTGGCAGGAACAGCTATTTCCTCTCTGATGATCTAGGAGTAACCTTTAAGACGGAACCCGCATCCATGCTTTACAACCTCGCAAAATTCCAGGATGAGGACCAGGAAAAATGTGAAGCCTTCCGCATTCTCTACGTAGCCCTGACGCGCGCGCAGTCCAAGCTCATCATCAGCGGTCACGCGAAGTTGGAGGATGGCGCCATAAAGCTGACCGGGTGGGCTAAAGATGTTGATGACGCCCTTGGCCTACCCTCTATGGATGTTTTAGAAAAACGCGGACAACCTTTCGTGGTTCAAACTCAGTCAAATTACCCCGTAAGAGTTTGGTGTTTGATGGGGGAGGTCCCGCTTTCAGCAGTTCAGCAAGATGCATCAATTGAAAAGTCAGCCTCCATGAGCGATTTTCCTCCGCTCTACCAACCGGTTGAGGGCTTTGGGCAAACGACACTGCCAGATGATCCCGAGAGAGATCTTCAACTCCAATCCTGGCGTGCCACCCGGGCAGATAGGCGGGTTTCTGGGAAAGTGCTTGGTTCAATTGTCCACAAAGCCCTGCAGCGCTGGCTCTTCCCGGGGAATCCGGCTTTGGACGCATTATTGGAGTCAGAATCCTGGCGGGCAGGCCTGGCGACGGAAACAACCAGGCAGGAGGTCATCGCGCGTGCCAACGCATTGTTAGCGCGTTTCCACGCGAATCGGCTGTGGAACGAGGTGGATGCAGCCCTTGAGCGTTACTCAGAATTGCCGTATTCCTACCTCATCAATGAAAAAGTCGAGAACAGGGTCATCGACCTGCTTTATCGGAATGCCAACGGCTGGCACATCATCGACTTCAAGACAGATTCCATCGATTCATTTTTGCAAAAAGAGCACTTGATCCAGGAGTACGCTCCCCAGGTAAGACGTTACAAAGCAATCGTGGAATCCAAGCTGGACACATCAATTCAAGGGCAGCTGTGCTTCCTGGACGACCAGGGCGAAGTCAGTTTGATTGAAGTGTGAGAAAGTACACAGATCAAGTGATGAGAAGCTCGAATTTAGACAATTAGAAATGGATGCGAGGTGAGTATGGCACCAAAGATTGCTCCAGTTACATCGAATTTGGAAAAGAAGACTGCCTACCAGATCCAAATGGAGCGGTTCAAGCGCGCCAGGGCAGGTGGCTTCCACCTCGAAGCGATCTTCATCCTCTACGCATTGATGGAAGACCGCCTTTCCGCGTTCTTGTTCCATGCTGGGGTCACCAACGCGACGAGGCAAAAGATCACCAGGAATGGCAAGGTTTGCCCTTACTTGGATAGCACGCTCACAGTACTGAACACCAAGCAACCTAGTATCTGTAATGTGAGTGCCAAAATTAAATTAATCAAGGAGCTGTTGGAGTGGTCAACGGATTACACGGTCAATGAACCCATGCTCAACTATCTGGATTATCTCTGCAAGCAGATTAACAGAACTACCGGCAGGGATCAGATAATCGACACTTTGATAAGAATAGAAGGTTGGTGTGCCAGCAGGAACGAACTGGTGCACGCCCTGCTGAACAAGAAGGTCGATAACCAGGAGGAGATGCTGCAAGCCCTGGTAGCAGAGGGCGAAGCCTGCAATCGTCAATTGCAAAACTTTGTCAAGTCATTCAAGGTCAGAAACACTTTGCGCAAGACCTTCAATATACAGTAAGGGATGTTGAAAAAACAAAATGACCTCAGACCAGAACAACAACTCAGGCTGTCTTTTTCCTTTCGGGGACGACTTTCTGCCGATCCTTATGTTCTTCTTCCACGTCAACCAACCAAACCCTGGCGCGTCTGGTTTCGACGATGAGGATGAGGATAATGCTGAGTGGGAGATTAGCGAGGATGAAGATGATTCCTGAGAGAGTGTTGTTCCTGAGTTTATTATCCGCGTTGATAACTTTATTGAGCATTTATCATCACAATCGTCAGGATTGGGATAGAATCAAATTCGCATTAATCTTCTTAATTTTTACTTATAAGAATTCTTCAAAGCTGATGAGAGGGTAATTTGAGCGAAGATATCACCGATTTATCACAAAAAATTAGACAAAGACATCAGAATTTCTTAGTATCGCCTGAAAGAGCATTTTTTACGAGTTTGTCACTACCGATTAGAGCTTAGATAATCTTAGGAGGAGAATATCATCACCGAAAATTCCAACAATAATAAATCTAAAAGTAACGAAGTTGTTGTTTCACCACCGTCATACGGTGCAAGCATCAATCTGAATGAAATGATTAATCAGGGATTAAGCTCCAAAACTGCGCCGATGGATGTGCTCATCCTCGAGGATGGGCTCTATACGCCAGACGAGCCTATCCTAATCGATAGACCGCTCAAGATTGTGGCCAGGAATTCCGGTAAAGCCGTTATTAAGAACGAGAATCTGACCAATTTGCTGACATTTGCAGGGAATGGCAAGTTAACAATAACCGGCGTTCTTTTTGGTATTGGGAACTCCAGTATCCAGAGTAACGTGATCGTCGTGAGGTCTGGCAGCCTCGAAATGGACGCGTGCGGTGTTGGTGGGGCGTTTGATCCCAAAGGTACCAGACGTGACTTCGGAGCGGGTTTGTTGCTACTGGGAAGTGCAACTGCTGCTGTTTCCAATTCGGTTTTTTCGGGGTGCATATTAGGAGCTTCCCTCCAGGGAAATTCCTTTGCAAAGATTACAGCGTGCAATTTTTCGCGCAGTGGGTATGGTCTTGTATTGAGGGATCAGGCTCACGGAGAATTACAGGGCAACGAGTTTGAAAATAACGCAGAAACCGGCGTGATGGTGTATGACAACGCTAATCTGAACTCCGCCGGGGATTCGAGTCACGACAATAAACAAGGGATCGGGTTCTTGTTTGATGCCAAGGGTACGATTGAGAATACGGCATGCTTTGAGAACCAATACCATGGGTTTTTTATTAACGATAGCTCACAGGTCACAATCAAGGGATGCAAAAGCTATTCAAACGCCTATAGCGGCTTTGCCATTTATGGCGACTCGCAATCTGAAGTTCAGGACTGTGAATGTTATCAAAACTCTCATAGCGGTTTCGAGATCGCGGAGCAGGCTAAAACATCACTCACAGACAATAAGATTTATGAAAACAATGACGCCGGAATTTACCTGGATGACACTGCTGAAGCCCAGATCATCGGAAATGAAATTTTTGAGAATAATGTTGCGGTGAATGTTAACGGGCAAAACACTGTTACGATTGACAAATGCAAGATTCATCACAATTCAAGTTTCTTAAGCTACAACATTTTGAGCGAAGTGAACCAGGGTGAAAACGAAATCTTTGAGAACGACACTGAAGACGATGACGACGAAGATGAGGAAGATGGTGATGGTCAGAGTGTAGATCTGGGCAGTTTCCTGGCAAGCTTATTCGGGGGAGCGAGCGTGAGCAGCGATGATGACGATGATGACGAAGATGATGATGACGAGAGCGATGGTCAGCAATTTTCCGTCGGCTTTGGATTCGGTTCTGACGGCTCAGTCACACCACTCGAAGATGACGGTAGTGGAGGTCTCTCCTTCTCCTTCACCCTTGACGAAGACGGTGAAGAAATCCCAGAAATAAGGTGCCCAAAATGTAATAAAAAGAATACCGACGTACTCAATTGGGATACAGATACTTACAAGTGCAATTCCTGTGGGCATGAATTTGTTCCTGAGATCTACAAAGCGCTTGATTCTGCTGAAGAATATGTAAATCGCGCCTGGGGCAATTTCAAGCAAAGAAATTATAAAAGGACCATCAAAGATTGCACTTCAGCCATCAAGTTGGATCCCAACTTAACGCTTGCCTATACGATTCGTGGAAAAGCACTTGGGGCAAGAGAAGAATATCAAGAGGCAGAAAAAGATTTTAGCGAAGCTATCCGAATTTCTCCTGATGACGACAACGCCCATTTTAGCCGCGGCGAGACCAGGTTATATCTGGAAAAATATGATGAGGCTATCGAGGACTTAAGCGCTTCCATCGGTTTTGACCCAGATTTTGCTGACACATACGTACATCGGGCAAACGCATATTTTAAAAAAGAGAATTATCCCCAAGCCATTGAGGATTTCTCAGAAGCAATAGAGCGCGAACCAGACAATGCCTCTGCCATCTTCCAAAGAGGATA